>NZ_JBKIXY010000001.1:128265-2156328 GCF_047085445.1 Halobacteriovorax sp. RT-2-4 | reverse complement strand
AGATCTTTCAAAAACCGTTTAAAACTTATTTTGGATTTCTTCTCATCTTGTTTGCTACCTAAGCAGCAAATCTTTATTACTTTATTTGAATGTTAAAGAGCCTCTTGAAATAAATGGTGGACATGACAGGAGTCGAACCTGCGACCCCCTGCGTGCAAAGCAGGTGCTCTCCCAACTGAGCTACACGCCCACAAGATAACTCATCATCTGTTTTAAGCAGTTGATTTGTTTCGTTCATCTCTCAAGGTGAAACGTAATTTATGTGACCTCGTTTCATATGTCAACACTGTTTTTTCTTTTTTTTTACTTTTTTTGCATTTTTTTTAATTTCCTATCATAATTTCATTATGCAAAGGAGAATTTCAATAATGACTATTGTAAAGCTTGTAAGAATCTCACTATTTCTATGCATCTTTTTAAGTTGTAGCAAGAATAGCGATATAAAAACACAGGAAGAAGTATCGGACAAAAAGGTTGATGTCTTTAAAATAAATGTAGATCGTACTGGATTATCTGAATCTGAAGGAATTATTAAGACTTCACACGGTAATATTACCTTTAAATTCTATCCTAAAAAGGCTCCTAATACGGTTGCACGCCTAATTCAGTTAATTCAAAGTGGTTTTTATGATGGATTGGGCTTTCATCGAGTAATTCCTAACTTTGTAGTACAAACAGGGGATCCTACAGGCACTGGTAATGGTGGTTCAGGCAAAAAAATCCAGGCAGAATTTAATAATATAAGTCATGTTGCTGGAACAATGGCCATGGCCCGTACTTTAACAGATGAAAATAGTGCTGATTCTCAATTCTATATAGCACTAACAGCACTTCCTCACTTAGATGGTAAGTATACTGTCTTCGGGCAAGTAGTAGATGGATTAGACATCTTAAAAAAGATTAAAGCCGGTGATAAAATTATCAGTATTGAGTACCTAGAATAAGAAAAACTTTTTTTAATTTTAAAAGACCTGCAGTTTGCAGGTTTTTTTTTACTTAATTGCTTAGAAATTATAGCTAAATTTTAGAAAAATTAAATTGCTCTTATCACTTATATAATGCAGACAAAACCGGGTTTAAAGCTATTATAAGTAATATAAGATAATGTGTAAGCGTAACCACTTTTACAAATAATAGTTTAACAAAAACAATCATTACATTTTTTATTTCTTCTTTACTGAAAGAGAAAAAATCTAAAACTAACAAACACACTTTCTAAATATGTTCATAAATTAAATAATTTATAAAGTTAGAACTGAATAACTTCTCCACCACTGTTTAGGCATGGAGATAAAGGAATGCATTCGAAAGAAGAAGAAAGCTTTTTGTATATAAAATTAACTTTATCAATTGCAACTCAAGAAGAGCTAGCAAAAGATTTCAGTATATATTTTTTGATTTTTTTTTCTGATAAAGAATTAAAACACTCAAGTTGCTTTTTAAATTTTCTTACGATTGAAAATCGTCTGGGTTATGGCGTCGGTGTATTTGTAAACAACTGTTTCGTTTTTGGGAAAGAAGGAATAAGGGCAAAAGATTTCTTGTTCAATTTATTTAAAAAGCTAAAAAAAAAGCCTGCATATTCTGCAGGCTTTTTTTTATTTTCCATGTCTTTTTTTATCTTTTGTATAAATGAATGTTTTTAAAATCAGGAGCCCAACAATTAAAAATCCAATGATCCAACTTGTTTTCGCAGTAAATTGTCCATCTTTTACTGGTAATGGCTCTTTAGTTGGTACTTGTTGTGTAGTCGTATTCGTGTTTTCAGACATACAAACTCCTTTGTGTCTAATTATCTAAACATTGATTCTAAAATAAGCACAGTAGCATAAACACCTGCTGAAATTGGAATTGCAGCAATAAAACGTGTCCATTTAGTTTCTTCATTTAAGTGCATAAAGTAGTAAGCAACTAAGAAAGCTTTTCCAAGAGCTAAAAGTACTAGAGCACTATCGCGATAAAACTTTGCAATATTTGTCATACCTGGAATGATTAGTTCCACAGCTGTTAAAAACGTCAGTACGAAGAAAATGAAAATATATAATTTCTTGTGTGAATGATGTGCGCCTTCAGCCATTTTATTCTCCATTTATAATTAATTAATTTTTTAAATACTGTTCTTTGTTAACTAATAAACCAAGATCAATCATTAGCTTATTAATATCTTTACTTGTTGAATCGTAATACCCTCTGATTTTACCATGTCCATCAACTAGAACAAGTTTTTCAGAGTGTGCAATATCAAGCATTGTTACCTTTTCACCGTTAACATTGGCCTCAACTTCTTGTAATTTTCCCATCTGAGTACCGAAGCCATCTACTATTGTAGATTGCATATCTTCAGTCTTTCCAGTTAAGAAAGTCCAAATATAAGGATTTGCTTGATGTTTTCTTGCATACTTAAATAGTGTTTTAGGATTATCCGTTTCAGGATCAACAGTAAAAGATACAAGTGCAACCTTTTGCCCAAGTCCTCTTACTCTCTTTTGAATCTTTTGCATTTCTTCCGTTAACCTAAGACAGCTAGACGGACAATTAGTGAAAATGAAGTTTGCTATATAAACACGCCCTTCTAATTCTTTTGATCCAAATGTTTTTCCAAAACTATTAGTAAGTGAGAAAGCTGGTAATTGTTTCATGACTGGAAGTTCAGGAGGTAATTCTCTAAATACTGATTTGAAAAAAGGTACTGAGAAGAAATATAAAACAAATACTAACCAAAACGCTTTCTTTGAGACAAGCGTTTCGATTAGTGAATTTGATCTTTTTATACCTAAACTAGTCATTATTTAACTCTGTTGATTCTTATTGATTCTTAATACGATCAAGTAACTCTTTACGAGCTTCTGTGTCTTTTAAGTTCTTAAGATACTCTACGTAGTGAGCAACTGCCCAGATTTGATCATCTGTAAGTGTTCCTTTCCAAGCGGCCATTGCTGTTCCACCAACACCAGCAGCTAAACGAAGAGCAATTTCTTCAACTGTATCTGCCGAACGAATCGTATTCCAAGTGAAATCAGGTGGAAGTGATTTGAATCCCCACTCTGTTTCTTGAAGCTTTGATTGATAATCACTATCAGAGAAATCACTCGCGCTCATACCAGTAAGCTTCGCAAGCTCATCCTTAGGAACGTAAGCTCTGTGACATGACCAGCACATTGCATCTGCGTGATAAACTTTCTTACCTTCTTCAATAGCAGACTTAACGTGAGCTACACCGTAAGGGTTTTTACCAAGAGTAACTTGTTTTCCAAGTTCCTTATCTTTACCTTCCCATACTGATGGAGCAAAAGTTTTAATGTATTGAACAACTTCAAACATTTGATCTTCAGTTAGATCCCATGGAAGCATTGCCGTACCATGAAGACCCTTCTCTAAGATTTTGTAGAAGTGCTTATCGTGTGGAAGAGTTCCCGCTTCAACTTCTCCAAACTTGAAGACACCTTTAGTAAAGTCACGTGGTGGAACTTTCATTGCCTTAGCTGCAACACCTTTTCCATCACCGTCAACACCGTGACAAGGCATACAGTATTCAGTGTAAATTTGCTTCCCTCTATTAAGAACATCTTTCTTAACATAGAGGCCACCTGCGAATACTTTATCTTCTTTGAAGTGGTTTTCCTGGCAAGAAACCAAAGATAAAATTGTAAACATTGCTGTTAAAGTTAATGCCATTTTCTTCATAGCTATCCTCTTAAAATACAAACATAACGATAAACATTACTAACCAAACGACACCTAAAAAGTGCCAAAACTTAGATACATTCTGTACCCAAGTTACTTTCTCCATACTGTAACCTTTCATTGAAACAGGAAGAAGAAATAAAAGTGCAATTAAACCTAGAACAATATGCGCAGCATGAGTCCAAGTAAGTGCATAAAATAAAGATGGGAATACTCCGCCAGAAGCTTGAAGTCCCATCGCTGCCATTGAGTTCCAAAGTTGCCATTGAACAAACATGAAACCAAGACCTAATAAATAAGTTAATGCGAAATAAACTCTCATGGCCTTAGTATTGTGCTTATTGAATGCAGATTCAAACAGCACTAAAGCAACAGAACTTAACGCAATTATTATTGTACTGACCATAGGGAGTGTTAGAGGAATTCTCGGCATTCCCATTGGTGGCCATACATCAACAGTTAAACGGTAAACAGAAAAACCAAGTAACATCGTAGCAAAGAGCATTGTAAATGAAACAAGAAGCACAATCATCGCGATTGATGATGTGAGCTGTTTTGCTTCAAAATCTTTGTTTGTCATTACTTGGTTCATTCTAATTATGCCTCAACTATTTCTTCAGTTTGATATTGGAAATCCTTACCTTCTGGAAGATTTGGGTTTCCTAGTTCGTGTGGTCCACACTTAACAACAGGAATCTCTTTAAAGTTATACACTGGTGCTGGTGATGGAATTGTCCACTCAAGAGTACCAACATTCCAAGGGTTGTCAGATACTGGCTCTTTTTCTTTCTTAAAGAAAATTGTGTAAACAAAGTTGATTACGAATGGAATTTGTCCAAGCCCCATTAGTAATGCAGAGTAAGTAACAAATGCATTAATTGGGATTAGTCTTTCCATAAATTCGTAAACAAATGGGTTATAAAGACGTCTGTGCATACCTGCGTATCCAACAATCATCATTCCCATGAATACACCATTTAGACCAATCATTGTGATCCAGAAGTGCACTTTACCCCAGAATTCATTCAGGAATTTACCAAACATTTTTGGCATCCAGAAATAAATTGCTGCGTATCCACCAAGAAGTACAGAAGCTGCCATCGTATAGTGGAAGTGACCTACTACAAAGTATGTATCGTGTAGGTAAAGGTCAGTTGTAACAGTTGCTAGATATAGACCTGTTAGACCACCAAGACCAAAAACGAATACAACACCAAGAGAGAAAATCATTGGCGTATCAAACTTGATTGATCCTTTCCAAATTGTCCCTAACCAGTTTGCAAAGAAAATTGCAGATGGAATTGAGATCGTCATTGTAAGAGTCATGAAAGTTTGAGTTAAAAGTGGACTCATTTGAGTCGTATACATGTGGTGACCATATACAATTGTTGAAAGAATTGTAATCGAAGTCATAGAAAGCGCAGTTGCTTTCGCACCAAATGCTGGTTTTCTAGCGAAGAAAGAAAGTAAGTCAGATACAATCCCCCACGCAGGAAGAATAAGGATATAAACTTCAGGGTGACCAAAGATCCAGAATACGTGTTGGTAAAGGATAGGATCACCTGTTCCTGTTGTTGCAGCAGCACCAGCAAGGAAGAAAGTTGTTCCAAATACACGGTCAAATAATAGAAGTAAAAGACCTGCACCAAGTACTGGAAGGAAAATTGCGTTTAAAATAGCTGTTAGCCATAGACCCCAAACAGATAGTGGCATATCAAAGTATCCCATACCTGGAGCTCTAAGAACGATAACAGTTGTAATATAGTTAACCGCACCCATCGTTGAAGATACACCAAGAAGGAAAAGAGCAAGAGTCCAAAGAGTTTGCCCGGCCCCTGGTGAACCAATTAGCGTTGATAAAGTTGGGTACGAAGTCCAACCACCTGCTGCAGCACCTAGTGGTAAACACAGAGAAGCAACAAGGATTAACGCTGATGCAGCTGCAATCCAAAAAGAAAGCATATTAAGTAATGGGAAGACCATATCTCTTGCCCCAATTTGTAATGGGATAAGATAGTTTCCGAACGCCCCAATTAGAATTGGTGTAATTGCGTAGAAAATCATGATCGTACCGTGCATAGTGAAAAGCATCGCGTACGTATCTGGTGGAACAACTCCTCCTGTTGAAGGGAAAAGTAAGTTACCTAGAATTGGGAATGCCTCTCCAGGAAACGCTAGTGTCCAGCGAATCATAAGGGCCATCATCCCACCTAAACCTAGACCAATGATTCCGTACCAAAGAAATTGTTTTCCGATCACTTTGTGATCATAAGAAAAAATATACTTTGAGATGAAAGTCTTTGGCTCTGAGTGAATATGTTGCTCGAAAAATGCCATTTTATATTCTCCTAAAAGTTATCTTAAAATTAGTACTGCCACTTCCAACCCCAGAATAATTCAGGGTTTTCAGGGTCATTCTCATGAATAGCTTTCTCTTGAGCTTCCGCAATCCAAGTTGCGTAGTCCTCAGCTGAATAAGTAGTTAGAGAAGCTTTCATTCTGTAGTGATATGTTCCACACATTTCTGCACAAGCAATATCCCAAGTACCAGCTTTAGTTGGTTCAAACCATAGGCGAGTTAAACGACCAGGAATTGCATCAACCTTACGACGAGCATTTGGAAAATATAGTGAGTGAATTACATCTTTTGAAAGTACTTGAATAACAACTTTACGACCAACAGGTAGTCTTAAGTCATTTAACTGAACAACATCATCTTCTGTGTTGAAGATATTGTCTGCACCAGCATATCTAAAGTGCCATGCCCATTGCTGACCAAGCGCTTGAATACGAAGTGGATTCTCGTCCTCTTTTGGCCACTTAGCAAAAACATTTACATAATCCTCATTCGACATTCTTGTAATGTTCATATCGATTCCAAGGAATACCGATAGACCAATTACAGTCGCAATGATGATATGAATCTTCTTGTTCCCATAAGTATAATAAGGCTTTGGGTGTCTCTTAGCTGAATAAAAGTAAGAGAAACCAAATAATCCTGCACATACTAATGCAAAGAAAAAGAGGTTCATGTAAGTAGTGTAGCCAAATAACCAATCGATCAAGTGACCGTGCACAGAGATATCTTCAGGTGGTTTCATTCTTTCCCAAAGACTCATCTGCTTAGAAGTTGTACTAACAACTGTAGCTAAAACAGGTGTCAAAAATCCCATAGACCTTCCTTCTATTGAAATACTTTATTAATTTGAATTGATAAATTTTAACCCTTTTTTATAACATTTTCCACGATTTAGCTAAGGAAAATCATCAATGATAGCAAGAGTGGTAAATAGATTATAGAACCCCAAAAATATTGTCGGGCCCAAGCTACGTAACTCGGCTCATCATGAATAAAAAAACTTTGCAAACTCTGCGCAAAAAATAGCCCATTAACTACTAATGAAGCGATAAAAAAGTTCCAAGAATTGAGACCAAAGAAATATCCGGCACTACTAAATAAAAATAAGAATAATGTCCAAAGAGCAATACAGATCTTCATTTTGGCAATTGAGTAGTAATGAGGATAAACCTTAATATCACCTTCCGCGTAATCTTGTTTATGGTAAATCGAGATGGCCATGAAGTGAGGAATTTGCCAAATAAACAAAATACCAAACAATAAAATTGCTAGACCATCAATTTCACCTGTCACAATTGTGCGCCCCATCACAGGAGGAATTGCCCCAGGAAGTGCACCAACAAATAACGCAGCAGGACTAGTTCTCTTCATCGGAGTATAGACATAAAGATAAGAAAAAAATGCCAACGCACCGAGTAACGCAGTAACTTTATTTACATAAATATAAGTTAGACTAAATCCGAGAATAAAAAGCAGCCATCCTTGAACAACAGCATAAATTGGTTTTATTCGTCCTGCTGGTAAGGCGCGATCTTTAGTACGAACCATATTGGAATCAACTTCAATTTCCATATAGCAATTAATTGTCGTTGCAGACATGACAATTAAAATTGAAAAAATAAGTGCATTAATCAGATAGAAGAAATCAACATATTGTCCAGTAAGTAAAATTCCTGAAATAATAGTCGAAACAACGAGTAGACCAAGTCTTGGCTTAGTTAAGCTTAACAAGTCACTTGCTACAGTATGCTTATAACCACCAAAAAACACTTCCTCAAAACGCTTGAACCACTGAAATAAGAAAAGTAAATTTAGCGTAATGATAATTGCTAATAAAAGATGAAGTACTTGGAAGTAAGTAGTATCAGTTAGTAAGAACAATCTCTTTGCATTAAATAAGTGAACTAAAAATAGTCCAACTAAACTTCCAGATAAAAGAGAGAATTGTTTAAATGCTCTTCCATGTAATAAAGTAATTGTTTTTCTTATACTAAAGAGAAACGCTAGTAGTACTACTAGAAACAGGACTCCTAAATACTTATGAAGAGAGTGTATTTGTGCTGCTACAGTAGTAGGCCAAAAGCGAAGGCCCTCTGCTGTTTGGCATAGGATATTAATATTATCCCCTACTCCACACACATCTTTTGTTGCAGTTTGATGAACAATACCACCAAAGAAGAACTGTCCAAATGCAATTAGTAACATAATAAAGACAAGATCTTTCGACGAAGGTGAATACCCTTTTAAATTCAGTTCTTGTTTTTTGATAACAGGATAAAATTGCTGAGAAAAGATTGCGATATAAGCAAAACTTAAAATTAAGTGGAAAACACTGACAAGAGTTGGAAGCTTATAAATGAAGTTAATTCCACCCAGTAGCGACTGAAGAATTAAAAGAAATAGTCCTAAACGAACAGACTTTTCTTTTGGATGCTTAATAAAAAGAAATGTATTTAAAACAATGATAATTCCAGCAAAAACTCTATGTAGAATTGGATATATTGATGACTTATCAACAGTAGCTGCATAACAGATTGGCCAAGAAGTACACTCTAGGCCAGTGAAGTCCGCACTCACTAACCCACCAATGACAATTAAACCTAAAGTTAATAATATATTGATGAAGGCAAGTGTACGATACATTACAGTTCCACCTCTTGTGATTTTTTAAGAATGATTAATAACTCATAAATAAAGTAAGAAAGTAAAATAGCAAATAATAAGTGAACTGGCTGAGCAAAGGCTGGAAATGCTAAATAAGCTAAGACTACTCCTGCTGTAATGACACCAATTAACACTAACATTATTGAGATACACTTCTTTTGTACAAATGAATTGTCTTTGAACTCTTCCATGATTTTTCTAAGAGTATACGAAAATCCAAGAAGTACTAAGATTGAGAAAGAACGGTGAATATAAAAAATCATATCAAGTCGTTCAACCCAATTTGTCCTAGCTAAATTCGGCTCTGTATTAGTTATCAAGTCAATTTGCTCTCTAACTTGAGTTCCTAAAACGATTTGAATCACAACTAGTCCCACAAGAACCCACAAGAAGTCTTTGTAGCGATCAACGCAGTGTTTGCGATGAAATTTGAGTTCCGTTACCTCATATTTTAAATGGGCAAGCGCAAATGCAAGAAATATCGCGAGTAACATATGAATTGTAATAACAGCTGGATGTAGATGTGAACTAACGACCATTGCTCCTACACCACCATTTAAAACAACTAGAAACAAGGCCAATCCAGAAAGCCATACAACCTTCTTATTATCCTTCTTATAAGCAAATGATAGTACTACTAAAATGATCGAAGCAATACCAGTCCATACACCGGCCATTCTGTTGAAGTACTCCGTCCATGTATGTACAGGATTGAAAATAGCAACAATGCGACCAGGCTTTGCAAAACGAGTTTGATAATCAGCTGGAAGTTGATCAACACTTGTAGGAGGAACAATTTTACCGAAACAAGTTGGCCAATCAGGACATCCCATTCCAGCTCCGGTGCTTCTTACCATCCCTCCAATGAGAATAAGTGCAAAAACAGTGATTATGACTACAGGCAAAAACTTTTTGAATCGTAATTTTTTAGAATTTTCCATTTCAACTTCAGCTTGATTTCAACTTTCTTAACCCAACTAGAAATATGAATAATTTTCAATTTCAAAGTGTTGGGATAGTATTTCTATATAGGAGTCAATATGCACAAAAATCACGGTCCTGTCTATTATGGTGACTATTTAGAACTGAATAAATTACTCGATACACAAAATCCTCTCTCTAAAAAATATGGAGATGAAGCACACGATGAAACACTTTTTATAGTCGTGCATCAAGTATATGAATTATGGTTCAAACAAATACTTCACGAACTACACTCGATAAAAAACATTTTCTCAGTAGATAAAGTTGAAGAATCATTGCTTTCAACTGTTTGTTCAAGACTTGAGCGCATTAAAAAAGTTCAAACTCTACTTCTTGGCCAATTAGAAGTGATGGAAACAATGACCCCGATGGATTTTCTTGAATTTAGAGATTTACTTGTCCCTGCTTCAGGATTCCAAAGTGTTCAATTTAGAGAAATTGAAATTCTGCTTGGACTTTCGACAAATCAAAGGAAAGAAGTTGATCGTGAATATTTCCTTGGAAGACTGAATGATCAAGATAAAGAAAGGCTTTTAAAAATTGAAGCTGAGTCAACATTATTTTCTGCTCTTGAGAAATGGCTAGAAAGAATGCCATTTACCTTTAACGAGGAATTTGATTTCTGGAGTGAGTATCAGGCATGTGTTGAAGATATGTTATGTGGTGACGAACTTACTGTCCTTGATAATATGGCAACACTTCCACCTAAGGCGCTAGAGATACAAAAGGCAAACCTTAAAAGTACACGCGATACATTTGAAACACTTTTTAATTCTGTAGAATATAATAAATTAGTAAAAGAAGGAAAAAGAAGGCTTTCTCAAAAAGCGACTCTAAATGCCCTCTTTGTTCTTCTTTATCGAGATGAGCCTATCCTAACACTTCCATATACTGTTCTTGCACACCTTATGGATATCGATGAGAACTTTACGACTTGGCGTTATAAGCATGCACTTATGGCACATAGAATGTTAGGGACTAAAATTGGAACAGGTGGATCTTCAGGTCATCAATACTTAAAAGATGCAGCAGATAACAATCGTTCATTCATCGATCTTTTTAATCTATCAACTTTTATTATTCCAAGATCGCAGAGACCAATTTTACCTGAAAAGTTAAAAACAGCTATGAACTTTAATTACAGAGATTAGAATGTATAAGAAATATTTTAAAAGATTTCTAAACGCAAACGAGGGCAAACTTCACTTTGCTGCTCACTCACACCACTACTGGCCAGATGTCACTAGAGATGCACAGATCAAGTACTGGGATGATAGCGCTAAATATGTTGATGAAAAATGGGGATTATTTTTTTCCAATGAGTTTGTCGAATTACAAAAGAATATTGCAAACGTTTTAAATATTTCTAAACCAGAGCAAATTACATTTGCACCGAATACACATGAGCTTGCTTATCGTATACTTTCAGCTCTTCCTAATGGAGCAAAAGTCTTAACAACTGATAGTGAGTTCTACTCTTTTGATCGTCAAATCAATCGTCTTTCAGAAGAAAATATTTTTGATGTAACTAAGATTGAAAATAGTAATGATAAAAACTTTATCGATAGATTTATTCAAGAAGCAAATACTGACAAATATGATCTAATCTTTATTAGCCAAGTATTTTTTAATTCTTCTTTTGCTATTAAGGATCTCATCTCATTTGTAAAAGCAATCAATTCTAAAGCTGAAATTGTAATTGATGCCTACCATGCATTTATGGCCCTCCCAACAGATCTAAAAGAAATAGAAGATCGAATTTTCTACATGGCCGGGGGTTATAAATACTGCGGATCAGGAGAAGGATCTTGCTTTCTGATATCACCAAAAAATACAAAACTTACGCCAAAAAATACTGGTTGGTTTGCACAGATGGGAGACCTGACAAATTTTAGTGAAGATAAGGTTCCATTTAGTAATGATGGTTTTAGATTTGCTGGATCAACCATGGATTTCACGGCAATCTATCGTATGAATGCTGTTTTAAATCTATGGAAGAATGAAAAGGTAACTGTCCATGATATTCACTTACACGTTGAAAAAAACCAAGCTGACTTTCTGTCAGGAATAAAAGGGACAACTTTAGAAAATAAAATTGTAACAACGGCCAATAGAGGACACTTTATCGCTTTTATTTTCACCACAGCTTTAGAGTGTGAAGAGTATGCCAAAAGTCTTAAAACAAAGAGAGTTAATGTCGATTACCGCCGAAATATTTTGCGTTTTGGCTTTAGCATTTATCAAGATAGTGATGATATAATTAAGCTTATTAAAATTATTAAAGATATTGGTTAGGGAAAAATGGAAGAGAAGAAAAAGCAATCACAGGAAGAACTTCAATCAGGAGCTTCTAATAAGAAGGGTCTTGCTAAGGTTTTAGAAAATATTTTTAGAAAATATCAGGCCATTGGATATATGGCAGCGATGATACCTCCAATTATAGTTTATATTATTTGTATTACTCTAGGATTGACTCCTGGATACATTTTTTTAACTACGGCATATGAAAATGTAGCAGGACAACACTTCATTATTCAGGCCCTAGCGATGTCATTTGCATTTGTTATGTCTTATGCAGCCTACGCTTTAACTCTAATTTTTATCGTACCATTCTTTAATTGGATTTATCCTCTGAAGATGAAACCATTTAAAGGGAGTTGGATTTCTCTAGAAACTCTTCCTTGGTATTATCACAATGCTTTAACACAACTAGTACGCTATACAGTTTTAGATTTTTTTCAAGCAACACCGATAATCACTCTTTTTTATAAAATGATGGGAATGAAGATTGGAAAGAATTGTGTAATCAATACGACAAATATTTCTGATCCATGTCTGATTACACTTGAAGACTATGTGACAATTGGCGGCTCTGCCACAATTTTTGCTCATTATGCTCAAGCTGGTTTTCTAGTTATTGCGCCAACAGTTATTAAGAGAGGTGCAACAGTTGGATTAAAAGCCTCGATTATGGGAGATGTTATTATTGGCGAAAAAGTTGTTGTTTCACCACATGAAGCGGTACTTCCAAAATCAAGACTAAATGCAGAAGATAGAAAGAAAGCAAAAAAAGAATCTAGTAATTAAGATATTTTAAAAAGAAAAAAATCATTACACCAGTTACTGAAACATAAAGCCAAATGGGTAAAGTCCACTTTGCCCATTTCTTATGGCTCTTAAAACTACCAGTCAAAGCATTCCAAAGAGTAATTAAAATCATTGGCAACATAACAATGCTTAATAAAACGTGTGAAATTAGTATTGAAAAATACACAGGCCTTACAAAACCTTGCGCTATAAATTTCGTATCCCCATGGAAGTGATGATACAGAAGATATGAAACAAGAAAGAGAGCGGAAGTGGCAGTCGCCCCTGACATACATTTAATATGTGCAGAAACATTCTTATTTTTAATAAATCTCCAACCTACAAATAATAATGTCGCAGAAATTGTATTTAAAGCAGCGTTTACCATTGGAAGATAATCTACCCACCATAACTTAACTGCAGCTTCTGGTTTGAAGTAAATAAACCAAACGAGAAAAAGTGCAATTAGACCACTTAAAATAAAAAGTAATGTATAGATGAAATTACTGTTGTTCTTCTTCATGAATCTTAGAAGCTACTGAGTTTTTTCTATATTTGTGAATTGTTTTATAAAGAATAAAAAACGGAATATAGATTAGACCAATGAAAGTCACAAGAATCCAAACTAACCTAGCATCCTTTGGATTATCCATAGATCCAGCACAACCAGGACACGCAAAAACGTAGTCTGAAAATAGTACTAGAATTAATATGCCAATTGGTAATAAGAAACTTTTCATATAATTGCCTTATATACCTTTCGGAAGGCTTAGTCCATTATTTTAGGTCAAAACAAAAAAGGCCCTACATAGGTAGGGCCTTTCTTACAACATATTGTTCACTAATTAAATTAAGTAAATAAATGTAAATACTAGAATCCAAACAAGGTCAACGAAGTGCCAGAAAAGACCACACACTTCTAGAAGTCCATAGTCACCTTTGTCAAAACGTCCCTTAAGAGCAAGTACGTACATATAAATAAGGAATATTACACCTGAAAGAACGTGAAGCCCGTGAAAACCTGTAATTGCAAAAAATGTCGAAGAAAATAAGTTATTACCATGCTCATATGTTGAGAATGTCATCCCCATATCTGACATAAGGTGCATATACTCATAAGCTTGAATACCAAGGAAGATAACTCCACCGATAATCGTTGCAAGTAACCAACCTCTAATTGCTTTCGGTTGTCTCATCTTTACAGCATCAATCGCCATAACCATTGAAACAGAAGAACATATTAGAATGAAAGTCATAATCCCTGAAAGGTGTACTCCACCAAGAGCTTCTACAGGGTTTGGCCAATGCTTAGTTGCACGAAGTACAGCATAAGCAATTAATAAGCCTGAAAATGACATGGCATCAGTTCCAAGAAATAACCACATCCCAATTTTATTTGGACTCGCGTGTCCAAATTGAGGGTCATTTGGATAACTAATTACACCGTCATGAACTAAATCTTTTGTATTAGCATGTCCTGCCATTTATAAACTCCCGTTATCTCTTTCCAGCTTTCTTAGCTTTTGGTGAGTAAAAATCACTTCCTAACTCAAGTACATACTTAGTAACTGCTTCGATTTGTCTCTTAGCATCACCGTCAAGAAGTTCTGGATCCGCAGCCTCTCCTTCTGGCCAGAAAGAAGGCATTGTTGTACCAGGCATAATCTTATCTGGACCTTCAAGCCACTTCTTAATCCAACTCTTTCTTAATCTTCTCTTAGCAAAGTGAAGATCTGGAGCAAGTGCAGGATCACTATTGAATCCAGTTGTGTGACATGAAGCACATGCTAAGTCATTAAATAATTTAACAGCAGCACGTCTTTCTTCACTACTTTCCCAAACAACTTTTTCATTTTCATCAAAGATTGGTTGGTCAGCTTTTACACGGAACATATCAACAAGTTTTTCTTTTTCTTCTTTACTCATGTTGAAAGAAGGCATTCTTAACTTAAGCCATGGACGGATCTCATATACATCACCAAGGAAGTAATGGAACCAATCAGCTTGTACACGGTGCCCTTGTTCAACTAAACGTGGAGGCGCTTCGTTTACATCATCGTAAATTTTCAGCATATCACCGAACTCACCATCGATCTGGTGACATCCAATACAGTTAAACTTAACAGCAACCTTCATACCTTCATTTGCAACAGTTTCAGCAGCATCATATCTCTTAACACCTTTAAGAGGAATCTTCTGATCAACTTGACCGATAAGAGCTGTTGTAATTAGAGCAGCATCTTTCTCGCTCATATGGAACTGAGGCATTCTTAGTAGATCTTTAAATGGTTTATCAACACCATTGTCCCATCTTCTTGGGTTAAGTAGGTGCGCTTTAATCCAAGCTTCTCTTGAGTGCTCAACTTTCTCATGAGAGAAACCAAATTGAGTTAGAGGCTTAGAACCAATTTTTGAAAGTTCTGGACCAATTGGTGCACGATCTTCAAAACCTTTAATATTGTGACATGAGTAACAACCATATTTACCGATTGAACGACGTCCTAATTCCATTGTTCTTTCGTGATCGCTCATTGTCGCAAGCTTAGCTTTTGCAACTTCAACAGTATCAAAAGCAGAGAAGTAAGTTACAAGAATCTCATCTCTTGCACCTTTATCCATATCTGCAAACTTAAGCTTTTCAAATTGATTATTTTTAAGGCTCATTAGGTATGCAGTAATATCGTTAACTTCTCTATCAGATAGTCTGAAAGAAGGCATAATTGTATCTTCTTGGAAGTGACTTGGGTTTTTAAGCCATGAAGCCATCCAATTAGCATCTTTAACTTTAGAACCAATACCATCTAGGTAAGGACCTTTATGAGCATCAACTTTTTGAGACTCAAGTGCAAAGTCTTTAACACCGTGACAAGCAAGACATCCGATTTCACCAACCAGTTGCTTACCTTTTTCTTTATTACCACCAGTGTATTTCATGAAAGGCTTATAGCTTTCAGACTGAGCGTAAATAACTTCAGCGATTGCGTTTACTTCAGCGATATTCTTTTTAACAAACTCTGGTGAGTTATTATTATCGTTATTAAAGAACTGAGGCATTTTTGCATGCTTATTAAATGCTTTTGGTTCCCAAACCCAATTCTTAAAGAAATCTTTATCAAGCTTAGCAGCTATTTTCTCTAAACTAGGACCTGGTTTTCTCTTATGCTCCCAACCTTCAATCTTGTGACAGGCATAACAACCAAATTTTTCAAGAGCACGACGACCTTCATTTAAAGTAGTCGCTTGTGGAATATACTGAACACCACTGTGACATTTAACACATCCAGCTTCGTAATCACCACGTCTTAATTGTACGATAGGTACTTTGTGTGGCTCGTGCCAGTTGTACTTAGCAATCCAATCTTGTTTTTGTTCTTCTGTTGCAGGCATGTGAGCAGCTGCATTGAAGTCATTAACTCTATGCCCTTCACCACCGTGACATGAAGTACAACCAAAGTTCTTCATTGGGTGCTTACCATTAGCTCCAACCATAAGGTCTAAGTTAGGGTGAGTCTTATGTGGGTTTGGTTGATTTTCGTAACCTGGCTTATCAATAAATGTGTGACAAGTCATACAACGATCAACTTTTGGTACGTGTTGAAAGAATCTATCGTCAGTAATATTTTCTAATACTACTTGTTGAACCTTAACAGTTGGGTCCATGAAATCGATAAATGGTAAGTTTCTCAGTGCAAATACCGGAGTAACTTCTTTTCTCTTTTCAGCACCCTTAAGTAGCTCTAGACGACCAACAATACCGTTCACTTGCTTATTAATAGCATCAATATCAGTATTAAAGTCAGCTAGCTGTTTCTTAAGGTTCTTTTCTTTATCTTGAAGAGCTTTCTTCTTATCAGTCGATTTTGCAAAAAGATCTTTCTTCTCTTGAAGTTTTTTAAATAAAGAGCCTGCATTCGATGCATGTTCTGCGTGAGCAACACCGTAATTAAAAGCAAGTGCAGCAACGTCTGAGTTTAGACGACCATTAACGATCTGCTCTTTTTTAATATCTTTAATTACTTGGTTAAGCTCTTTCTCGATAGCAGCAATATCTTTGCTCTTAGCTTCAACTGATTTCTTAGCTGCCGCTAATTCGTCATTAAGAACTTTAACTTTTTCAGCACTGATCTTTGCTTCTTCTTCAGCAATATCTTTAGCAATTTTTTCTTTTTCAATTTTCATTGCTTCGATTTGAATTGCTTTCCAAGGTCTCATGTAATCATCTAGGAAAACCCATATTACCGTGACCAAAAGAACCAGTGAAAAGATCGCGAAGATCTTATTCAGTTTTTTCATATCATAGGCCATGCCTGGCTCATGTTTCTTTGACATTTTTATATACCCTTTATTACTTCTTCTTTAAGTATCTTTATATATCTATATCCAGATTCGCTTATAGGTTAAGTTCCCACTCTGGTAGAGCGATAATATACTTTAAGCTAAATAGCCATCTAAGAACCATCTTAATTGGTAATGAAGTCATACCAAGTACAAGAATGATGAAAATATAGTATCTAATCTGACCAGTGTTTTCGATAATCTTCTTCCCGTACTTTGACTTAGCAATTGCAACAGGAAGTACACAACAGTAAACAAGAGTTAGGATAATACCCACAATCTCTCTAACAACGATATTTGAAGGCATTGGAGTATTTAGCCACTTAAGCCATACAAATTCTGAAAGGTTTACGTTGTACTCAGAAACAACCTTGTGAAAGTCCCAGAACTCAAATGGTCCATAGAATGTCCAGTTTGGACCACGTAAGAAAGTACCAACGATAATTAGGTACATCCAAAGTACGATCCAACCATATAAGAATCCCCACATAGCGATTGGTCTTTCTTTAATTGTGAAATAACCATTCCCTTTTGGGTTTGTGTCAATATATGGAATCGCAATAAGACCAACAAGAATTAGACCAGGAAGTACAACCCCTGCCATCCAAGGGTCAAAGTATACAAGCATTTCTTGTAGACCAAGGAAGTACCAAGGAGCTTTCGCCGGGTTAGGTGCCCAAGTAGTGTTTGCAGGTTCTTCTAGAGGAGCTTTAAAGATAATCGCCCATACTACTAAGAAGATTGTCGTACCGATCATACACATTAACTCAGTAAATACTAAGTTAGGCCATACCCATACTTTTTCTCTATTTTCTGGAAGTGCTTCGATTGGGCACTCACCATTTTCAATTCTCTTGTCATTCTCTGCTGCTCTATAAAGTGCATACCAAGTAAGCCAAGCGATAAGAACGATAATAATGTTAATTGGAATATTATCTGGCCATAAGATAATTGCTCTAAAGTTTGCATCCATACAAAACCAAACTGTAATAGGTGCAGCAGCAATAAGTGCCCATTTAGCAAATTTCTTGCTTCCTACTACACGATAGTACTTCATCATGAAGAAGAATAGGACCGTCGTAATCGGGAATGATCTAATCGGATCGGCCAGCCAGTTTATAAGTTCTTTCATTTATATATCCCTTTCTCTCAAAATATATTTTCTAAAGTGGAGCTGAAATCCCACCGTCTTTTCTTACACGCCAGAAGTGAACTGCAATTAGAACACCAACAACAAGTGGAATGAATACACAGTGAAGAATATAAAATCTTAGTAGTGCTGGTTCCCCAACGAAACGTCCTGCAAGAAGCTGGAAACGAACGTCGTTTTTATCAGAAACCATCACGAAGTCACCAATTTGAGCTAAAGCTGCACCTGGACCACCATGACCTAGGAAAGGTGTTGCTTTTGCCATGTTCGAACCAACGGCAATCGCCCAAATCGCTAGCTGATCCCAAGGAAGTAGGTAACCAGTAAATGATAGTAGAAGAGTTAATACTAAAAGGATAACACCAACACCCCAGTTAAATTCTCTAGGTGGTTTATATGAACCAGTCATAAATACACGGAACATGTGAAGCCACACAGTAATAACCATGGCGTGAGCACCCCAACGGTGAATTTCACGCATAATCCCTAAAGGCACGTGCTCTTTAAGTGCGATAATATCGTTATATGCGTACTCTGCAGTTGGTCTGTAATAGAACATTAAAAGTACACCAGTAACAGTTAGCGCTAAGAAAATGAAAAATGTAAGTCCACCCATACACCATGTATAACCAAGCTGAACCCCTGATTTTTTTAGTTTGATTGGATGTAAGTGTAAAAACACGTTACCAGCTACGACAGCTGCTCTGTTTCTTGCGTTCGTTGGAGGCCCGTGTCTGAAGATCGATTTCCAGACCTGAGTTTCTCTAATGTAATCAACAACACCTCTTTTAGCCATTGTTATTCCTTCCTATTTATTAATCTAAATTAAACTTTTAAGTAACTTTGTGGATTGTCCCACTGACCTTTCTCATAACGATAAATTTTTGTTTTATCGACAATGATTTTTCCTTCAGCATTTAGTGAGATTTTATATCTCTCTAACGGTCTTGGAGCTGGACCTTCGAAGTTGATACCATTTTGATAGTAACCAGAACCGTGACATGGACATTTAAATTTTAACTCGGCAGGAAGCCAGTTAGGAACACAACCTAAGTGTGTACAGATATTTGAAAGAGCGAAAAGACGTCCTTCCATTTTTACAATCCAAACACCGTAACCATTCTTCCAGCGCTCATCTACACCTTCTTCATAATCGTTAGGACGACCAGCGACGAAATCCATTTCTGGTTCAAAGTTAACGTTTGGATACGTGTAACGGAAAATTAAAGTTAAGAATCCTGCTACCGCAGAAGTGAAGGCTACCCAACCAACAGTAACAAAACTAAAGAACTCTCTTCGGTTTAACTGTTTTTTTACATCATCAGACATTTTAAAAAACCTCTATTTCTAATCATAAATACACAAATTTAAGTCACGATGACCCAATTTATGATTCATAAGTTATTGCAAATTCATTTTATACTTTGAAGGATGTTATCACTATTTCAACGAATTTAAAACTTCCTTTGCAAGACTAACTACTTTTATATCTTTCTCAATATTAATCATTTTCTCGACGCTTGGCGCCATCTTTTTCCAATTCGCTCTCTTTAATGCAGTGAGTACATTAAATTTTAGACCACTGATCTCCTGAACCGTTAACTTCTTACCTAAAGACTCATCATTTAGAGTAAGAATTTCATTTACAGTAGGGATCGCTTGATCACTCTTATATGCGATTAACGCTGTTGCTGCGGCATATCTCACAGAGAAACCAAGGTCGCTATTTAGCCTCTTAATAAATAAATCTTCTGTACCATCAACATTATGAGTAGCTAGAGTCAGAATTGTTACCTGAACCATAGCCGCGTCATTCTTCTCAATAAAGCTTTTTACGATGCTCCAATCAAACGAAATACCTTTAGGCATTTTTGATAGTGCAACCATCGCATGAAAATTAATTTCTGGATTATTTGTTTGTAGTGCATGCTCAAGAACTGGAAGTCCCCCTTCATGTCCAAGGGCACCAATGGCCACGACAATGAAGTCACGTGTTCTTGGGTCTACTGTCGTCTTATAAATATCTCTTAGGTTTGTTACTAACCAAGGGATATCTTCTTCTTTTACTGCTCCAGCAGAGATAACTTTAGAAAGCTCTAATGCTGCAATCCACTTATTACCAAAGGTTTTAGACTTCATCTCGTGGACAAGGTCTTTATAAGAGTGATCGTTAGAAAGCATCTTAGTCACACCAAAAATGATCAGTGCTCCTACTAGTACGATAGCAATAGGAACCATTAAAGAGCCCATTACCGGATTACTTTCGAGTAGTTTTTTATCTAACTTAGTGTTCTGATTTTTCTCGCTCACGAAGAAATTGCCTTATAGTAAATGTTTTATTAAATATGGGATAAGAATTAGCAAATTAGAGTATAGTTGACAATTATAAAAGGTGAAATTATGGCCTATCTACTTAGAGGACTGATCGTTATCATGGTTGCTGCAATTGGATTAACAACTTGCGTAGCACTAGGATTTATTGATGTGGGAATTAGCCACATTAAATTGGCCATTCCAGCCTATCTTTATACAATCTTCGCACAAGCATTTGTGATGTTTTATTTCATCGGTGTTTCACGCCTAGTTAATAACATCAATTTAATAGTGACTAGCGAACAAAATTTAAATGAGCTTTTTGATGAAGCACCAGGTGATTTAACTCCTTATAGAGAAAAAGTTAAAAGATATGTTCACAAAGCTGACCTTGCAAAGAGACAAACTATTCCTTGGACAATGCTAATGATCATTCTAGGAATGATTGCATTCTTTCTTGGTGGTGCTCACGATACGAATATGGTTGAAAAGACAACTCACTCTGGTGTTGCATATGGGTTCATCGCTTCAATGCTGATTGGATTTGTTAGACAATGGTGGTTCCTTGGTCAGACTCACCAATTACTTCGTGAAGTAAAGACGCTATTTAGTATTCCAGATGGGCAGATGTAGATCCTTCCGACTGTTTTCCGAATCGTCGGCCCTTGAGGCGAACCGTCGTGTATATATACACTCCTCTCGAATAATTTTAAAGCTAAAGATTAGTGGGCTAGCACCGCAAACAATAGATTGGCCTTAGCCAATCAATTTTGCGGATGCTTTAGTATTCCAGATGGGCAGATGTAGCTATCGCGAAGGGCTAAATTGCCTTAAGCCAAATAAACACCTTATTTTTTCCAGGTGGGTTACGACGTGTTCGTGTTCTTGATTCGTAAATAATTACGGAGTCATCCCCTTTAACTTGGGCCATAAATTCTTTCAAGTAAGATCTTGGAACATAAAGGTTGTAATAGAAACCACCAGGTACCGCTAGCCCAGGCTTTACATTATCAACTTGAGTTACTTGATAGAGGTCGAGAAGTTTACCAAGACGTTTTCTCGTATCATCAGTATCAGCGGAGTTCATCATAACACGATAAACTTTTGTGTTACCGTAACGACTATCACGATACCCACCACCTTTAATATCTTCTTCAAATGAAGACTGCTCTCTATCTGCTGACGAAATATCACGCGGAAGTGTATCAATAGAAGTTAGTACAACTTCCGATTCTACTTCATCACGTTCTTCATCTTCTAAAGTTTCCCCTAGGAAGTTTTCAGTATCATCAACATTTTCAATATCTTTAATATCTAATTCAAATTGTGCAATTTGCTCTTGATCAGCAATTGTTTCATCAGTGAACTTTAAACCTTCATTTTCCCAACGAAACTGAGGCTCGTAAACACTGATCTTATCTGATAAGTATTTTTCATAAGTTCTATTTGCAAACTCAATGGCCCACACAAGAAAAATTGCGATCCCAATGAAGGCAAAGACTTGAGCAAGGCTCTGCATTTTCGCACTTAAATTATCTCTAAGTTTTAACCTTGAGATATTAAAAGTTGTTCCACGAAAATCCTTCTCCATTTTTTTTACAAAATAAATCCACTCTTGATAGAGAGTAACTTCCATCGAAGTTAAGATTTCGTGATTATGGCTTCCTGAAAATGTCAGATCAACACCTAGTTCGGTAACGAACTTATTGGCGCTAAAATCACGATTCCTAGAAAGAATATCGTTAATTGTGAAATGCTCATTTATATAATCTTCATGTTGAGGAAAAACCTCGACAAAAAAACTACGCAGTAAAATTGAAGTATCACGCTCACTTTGGTGTAAATTTTTAGCAAGCTCTTCAATTGAAATATCTCGAGAAATAAAAACAAAACAAATAAATTTATCCCTAAGCCAAGTAAACCAAGACTCAAGTGGACCTACGTGAATATTGTCGATGATATAATAAAATCTTTTTGAAATTTCAAAAAGAGTTAAGTCTTCATCAAAGAATACATCCCAAAAACGTTCAAAATCTTCACGGTACTTTCCTTGCCAAGTAACATTTTGGATATCCAGGCAAAGCCAATCGCGAAAAGATGCATAATCATGATGAAAAAACTTTAATTCATCGTTAATATTTTTCATTTAAACTCTTTTAATTAAAATACCAATTCCTTGGCCACCACCGATACAAGCACTCGCAATTCCATACTCCTTACCTTCACTTGCAAGTTGATTTGCCAAAGTAGTCGTAATACGAGTTCCAGATGCCGCAAGAGGATGCCCTAATGCAATCGCTCCCCCCCAAATATTAACCTTATTTATATCTAGGGCAAGCTCTTTCATACAAGCAAGTGCTTGAGCTGCAAATGCTTCATTTATTTCCACAAGATCAATTTGATCAAGTTCCATCTTATTATCTGCTAAAAGTTTACGAATTGCCGGCACCGGACCAATTCCCATTATCGTAGGGTCAACACCAACGACTGCACCATCAATAATTTCAGCAATAGGCTTTAACCCATGCTCTTTAACAAAGTCTTCACTTGCCACAAGTGCAACGGCCGCACCATCAACAATACCAGAAGCAGAACCTGCAGTAACAAGTCCATCTTTTACAAAAGATGAGCGAAGTTTATTCATATCTTCAAGAGAAGCACCCTCTCTTAAATGTTCGTCTTTATTAACTGAACCTTTTCTAATTTCTACTTCACATATTTCTTTTTGAAGTTTTCCATCCTCATAAGCTGCAGTTGCACGTTGGTGTGATAAAAGTGCGAATTCATCGCAGTCCGAACGAGACACCTCATATTTTGAACCAAGATTTTCTGCAGTTATCCCCATAGGGCAACCTGCATGTTGATCAGTTAGAGCATCAAGGAGCATATCAACATTCTTCAATGATCCGTATTTCGTACCAAAACGTGAACCATAAGTTAAATGAGGAACCATCGACATATTCTCAGTTCCACCAGCAAGTACACAACTTGCTTCTTCTAATTTAATTAGACGAACAGCATCGAGAATTGCCTGAATACCCGATCCACATAGTCGATTAATAGTAATTCCAGGAGTATTTTCAGCGCAACCGGCTTTTAAAGCGAGATGCCTTCCCCCATACATAGTATCTGTTGATGAAGGAACAACATTGCCCAGGATTACCTGATCAATTAGCTCGGCCTTAACACCTGTTTCACTAAGTAGTGAATTTGTGGCAGCAACAGCTAAGTCAACTGGCTTAATATCCATTAAAGAACCACCAAATTTACCAAATGGTGTTCGTTTTCCACCTACTAAAAATACGCGACGGCCTTTATTTAAGGACATATTTGCCTCCATTCACTTACAGTTAAATACTTACTAAAATATATTAGGACGCTTTTATGTCCTAGTCAAAGAAGAGTAATTTATGTCAACAGAAATCAATCGCCAACAGCTAGAGAGATTCAAACAGCAAGAGTACAAGCGACACTCCTATCAACTAAAGAAGGCAAAGCTTGAGAACTCTCAGGAGTATCAGAAGACTGAGAAAAAGCATCTTGCAGACCTAAAAAGACTCAACAAACACTATGAAACAGAAATTAAAAGTGTTGAAAACAGTACAGAACTTAAGTTAAAGCAAATTAGAGACAAGCAAACTGAACTTGTTAAAGAAGAACATGGTCGCATGGAGCTTGAGCTTGAAAATATGAAAAAGTCTCATCAGGCCAGAGTTGCAGAACTTAAAGAAACTCATGATAATCAGATCTCGCAAATGAATGAGTCCCACAAGGACACGCTTGAGCAAGCACGAGAGAAATACATGAAAGAAAAAATGAAATGGGAAGAGGCTTAATCTCCCAAAGGAAAGTAAATGGAAGCTAATAAGCAAAATGGTGGTGTATTTATAAATGGAAAGGCTCAAATTATTGAGATGCTGAAGTTTATGAATGCGGATGAAAGGGCGACTCTTTTGAAAAATATTCAAATGAGAAATCCTACACTTGCTAAAGAACTTTATGCTGAAAGTATTACTTTCGATACGATCTACGCACTAGATGAGATCGACTTAAATCAAGTAGTTAAATTTATTAAGGCACCAGTGATTGGTGTTGCACTTAAAGAATGTGAGAAATCTTTTCAAAAGAAAGTTCTTACAATTTTACCTAGAGAAGCGGCAGAAGAAGCCTACTCTTACCTAGTTAAAAATCTTGGTGCAAATGAAGCACGCGATATTCAAAGAGCAAGAAAGCGTGTCACAGATACTATTGTCGCCCTCAACAACAGAGGACGACTAAGTCTATAAATCACATTTATAATTAATTTTACGATCATCGATTTGGGGGCAGTTCTTAATGTTGCCCTCAAATTCTGCCCTCAACTCTTTTGTATTTAACTGAAGATCTAATAGCTCTATCTGAAGAAGTATTCCATCCTCACTCAACTGATCAAGACATTTTGCCTTAATAGAATATTCACACTTGGCAGGGTTTATCTTAGCAAGATTAACAAGAGCATTTTTTAGTCTCTCATTTCCATTGGCCTTCTTCTCTATCCAGCTATCAATATCATCGCGAACTCCATTTGAGTTAGCATCAGCTCCACCATGCCAATCATTATTATTGCCACTACATCCTATTAAGAACGCACAAAGAAAGAATAACGATAGTCTATTCATTGATTAACTTCCTAAATTTAGCTTCTACTTCATCAGTAAAAACAAAGTCGCTACTTTTAGTTGTATCGAATATTTTATGTTCTGCTAAAATATTAATAGCACTATCAAGACGATCAATTGTTGTGTTAACAATTTTTTTAAGCCACAGTTCATTTGAGTCGATAATTTTTGAAATTTCTGTAATTGGAATTGGGACGACTTCAACATCCTCAATTGTAAAACAAGACTCATCATAAACCTTACGATTGATTCCCCCCGAAACACCTAAGAAATCACCTTTCTTATGAGTACCAGTTGGTACAAGTCTTCCACTTTGTTCTTTTACAGTTAAAAGCGTTCCTGACTTCACAAGGAAGACAAATTCAGCACTTGCACTTTCTTTAAAAAGTAGGCTTTCAATCTCAACCTTACTCGTTTCATACGCGGTAAACGTCATCGATCTCTCCTCTAAGTGCCGTACCATAACGAAGTCCATAAGTTGAAAAATGGATATTCTTCGCTTCAATCTTATTTAGAATAGTCTGTGCACAAATCGCTCCAGACTGTATTGTTTTTGATCTTTTTCCAAGAAAAGCAAATTGTTTTCCAAGAGCTTTCGAATCTACTAATTGTATTCGATCAGTACTTTCATTAAAATCAGCTAATGAAATTGAATATTCATTAATAGCTTCCGCATTATAAGAAGCTTCACCAGAAAACATTAATGCTAAACTAGTAAGAGTTCCAGCAACACCAATAACATCCTGTCCAAGATAAGATTCTAGGTTAAAGCTTTCAAAAATTTCAGCTATTTTATTTCTTAGTTGGCCATCTCTAATCCAGTCATCAACTCGAACTGAACCAATTGGTAAAGAAACCGTTTCAATTATTTCAAACGGCTTTGTCTTTATTAAAATTAATTCACTTGAAGCTCCACCAACATCTAAAATAAGTTGTTTTTTGGATTTCTTCTTCATCATTTCATTAATACCAAAAGCAGTATAGAAAGCCTCTCCTTCTCCAGATATAATTTCAATATCCAAATCAAGTTCAGACTTAATTCTAGAGAAAAATTCAGGTGCATTCTTAGCAACACGAGAAGCTTCTGTTGCAGTAATAATAATATTTTTGCAACCTAATCTTAGACATTCCTCTTTATACTCTTTTAAAGCTTTAAAAGTATCTTCCATTGATTTTTCTTGAAAAACACCTTCTTTATCTAAACCTCGTCCAAGTCCTGTAATTGTAGAAAACTCTTGAACAATTTCCTTTGTATCGCGATCAATAACGAGCAAAAGTGTAGAGTTCGATCCGATATCGACCGAAGCAATTAAGTTTTTAGTCATTTTTAAAAATACCCTTAAATAATTTTTTAATTTTGCCTTTATTTTTTTGAAGGACTTTATCTGATTCTTTCTTTAATAAATTTTTTGCGGCACTCTTTGCTAACTCTTCGAGAGTATATTTATAGTCAGTATTTAGCGCATACCCAATACCTTCTAATCGGAAAGGAATTTTAGCTGTTCCATAGTCTCTATTCAGATCATGCTTTAATTCTTCTTCATTAACAACAACCGCTCCAAGTAATTCACCTGGAGCCTTGAAATCAATTTTCCCATTGCCTTCTAAAGCATATTTTCCTTCATCTAAAATAACCTTATAACTTTTAAATTGATGATAGCGATCGTCTAGGCGTCCATTGAAAGATACCTCATTAATGTCACCGTTAATTGTAATATCTTTACTCGCTAACTTATCAAGCTTCTGAAATAAGTTTCCAACGACCTTACCTAAGTTTATTTTATGCAGCTTAGCTTCTTTGATATTTAAAGCGACATTGAAGTCATACTCTTTACCAATCATTTTACCATCTAAATTACCCGACGCTTTACCTTCAACTGATTTAACAATACCTTTTGGAATAAAAAGAGCAGCGCTTACAATATCAACGTCAGTGAATGAAGCTTTTAGCTCAGTCGTTTTTCCCTTTTTATGAATCTCAGACTCAAGGTTCAGATTCAAAGGAGCAGTTCCAAGTTTAAGCCTATTTGTAGAAATACTTAATTTCTTTCTATTTACACTTATACCTAACTGACCATTAATCGGTGATTCACCTAAAATAACATTCGAGAATTTAATCTTTGATTTTACAGGATAGTTTGAAAATACCTCACCACTTGTACTAGAAATATCAATATCAGTATTCTCATCTTTTACTTCGACATCTCGAACCGTTTTATGTTCCGGCATCTTTTCTTTAATTTCTGTCGGAATTTGAATATCTTGTAAATGTAAATTCACTGTAGAAGTTTTTAAATAATCGAAACGGTCAACTCCTAAAACAAAAGGTGTAGACTGACCTACTTTTACAATACCTTCCAATAACTTCAATTCAATTGCAGATCTGATTTGCTTGCTATTGAGATTATTTTTCACATTAACATTTACAGGAATTCCAAGTGCAACGAGATTACTATCAACTGTTGTTGTAAGACTTGGGAATAGCTTCTCATTTTTCGAAGTGATACTTCCCTCAACTCTCAGATTTCCATCTTTAATTTTAACGCCATAATCTGCAACGTTTACAAAATAAGAAACAATATTTTCAAGATTACTTTCTAAATTTATATTATGTAACTTTAATATTCCCTTTTCTAAGTCGTAGTCTAATTTCGATTTCATGAACTGATGTTCTTCCAGAGCAACCACAACCTTTGAAGACATCAATTTCTTTTCAACATCACCGTCCATTTTTACAGAGAATTTTTTTAATGGCTTAACAATTAAATTCGACTTTATATTATTAATATCAACTTCGGCATTAAAGTTCAGTTTTTTCTCTTCTAACCATCTATCTAGTACCGTCTCTCCAATAATGAGAAGGTCAAATGATGTTTCATTTGTTTTTCCTTTAGAAAGAATGAAGTGAGACTTAAGTTCAAAAACAGAAGTTGTATTAAAACCAATATCTCTTAAAGCAAGTTTTTCAATTTTTACTTCACCAAAACCACTATCTCTTAATGCATAATTTGCATTAATATTTGTTACGTTAAAGTTTAGTGAGGCGTCAGAGAAAAAACTTAAGACGGCCAGACCAGGGCCATTATTTTCACTTTCTTCTTTTTTCTTGATTGATTTTTTATCTTCCTGCTCAAAGCTTACAACTGCTTTTGAGGCAAAAGAGTTTTCCCAATTTGATCCCTTCTTAAATTCTATATAGCTAACTTTAGGATTATCAATATTAACAGAAATTGTTCCGTAACCCATTAACATCGTCCAAAATGGAATCTCTATTTGAAGATTTTCAAATGAGCATAGAGGTAGTTTTCTTCCACCATGAGGATAGAGAATATCAACTCCTCTAATATTCACTTTAGAGTTAAGGCCTAGGGAATAGTCTAGAGACTGCGTTAAAACTTCCGCATTAGGTAATGTTTTTTGCAGCTGTGTTGTAAAAGCTTGTCTAATTGCATCTGGTTTTAAGTTTCGTTTAGCAACAATTAAAATAATTGCAGAAAAAACAATTAGAAACGCTAAAAATAAAAAAATTATTTTTAATGGTGACTTAGTTTTCACATACCCTCCAATGGTATTTTAGATTAAAGTCAGTGGCGCAAACTTTGCCATAAATTTCTTTTGTGCACCGTCATTAAATTTAATCGTTACCTTTTCATCTCCTGAAGGTCCGATACATTCTAAAACCGTTCCTTCTCCATAAAGAGAGTGAACAATCCTTGAACCCTTAGGATAAGTTACTTTTTTTGCACTTATACTTGGCGATTTTTCAACTCGGTAAACTGGTTCATCATCGTAAACTGGATCGCATAGATCGTCCCAATCATCATCCATTGATTGTTGGCGTCCACCACCTAGCTTTTTCCATATATAAAATTTATTCGGTATTTCTTGGATAAATCGACTAAAGCCATTAAAGCGTAGCTGACCAAATAACATTCGACCTTGGGCAAATGTAATATAAAGTCTCTTCATCGCTCTTGTCATCGCAACGTAGAAAAGTCGACGCTCCTCCTCTATTGCTGTTTCTCCATTTTCAATCGATTGATAACTTGGAAAAACAGTCTCTTCAACTCCTGTCACAAAGACATATTCAAACTCAAGCCCTTTTGCTCCGTGAATCGTCATTAAAGAAACTTCGCCTTGATTCTCTTCTTCTTGTCCAATTGCTGAGTTATCAAGAGTTATCGTTTCTAGAAATGCTCCGAAACGTCCGTTAGGGTTCTGATCTTCAAATTGTGTAAATGCACTTCCAAGCTCTTCAAGGTTTTCCATTCGAGCTTGAGACTCATAGTCCTTTGCAGCTCGAAGCATTTCCCAATAGCCAGATTCATAAAGGAGCTTTTCATATACGGTCTCTAATGCTTCCCCCTCATCATGAGCTACTTTAGCTTCAGTAATGAGATGTACAAATTGAGACAGTGAAGACTTAACTCGAGACGAAAGCCTTATATGTTTAAAATCTTCTGGGTTATCCACAACTCTATTCACAACTTCCCAAAGAGAACTATCTGACTTAATCGCCTCCTCTTCAATCTTTCTTAAAGTTGTGGCACCAATTCCACGAGTTGGTACATTGATTATTCGACTTAATGCTAGCGAGTCCTTGTCATTAACAAGAAGTCTAATATAAGCAATTAGATCTTTAATTTCTTTTCTTTCGTAAAACTTAATCCCACCAACAACTCGATATGGGATATTTGATTTTCTAAGTGCATCTTCAATTTGTCTCGACTGAGAATTCGTTCGATAGAAGACGGCCATTTCATCGTAATTGACACCATCTTCACTATGATGATGGATTAATTGTTCTGCGACAAAGTCAGATTCTTCTCTATCACTAGAGCACTCAACGATCTCAATTGATTCACCTTCTGGATTATCAGTCCACATACTCTTGCCTTTACGCTGAGTATTTCGTGCAATTACAGCTCCTGCTGCTTCAATAATATTTTTAGAAGAACGGTAATTTTGTTCCAACTTTAAAATTTGAGCATCACTATAAACTTCTTCAAAGTCTAAGATATTTCGAATATCCGCTCCACGCCAAGAATAGATCGATTGATCTTCATCCCCAACAACACAAATATTTCTTCTTTTCTTTGCTAGTTTTGTGACTAGGTCGAATTGGGCACGGTTCGTATCCTGATACTCGTCGACAAGAATATAACGAAAACGCTCTTGATATCTTTCGAGTACTTCTGGAAATTTTTCAAATAATTGAATAACACCAGAAATAAGGCCACCGAAGTCAGTGGCGTTAGCTTTGTGCAGCTCTTTTTCGTACTCGAGATACATATCGTAGAAAATATCATCACTTTCTACTTCATAATCTTTATCTGAAATATCACGATCAGGATAATGACCGTGATTTTTTAGGTCTTCAATAAAATATAAAACTTCAAATGGAGAAGTTTCTTTTTGTGAAATTCCACGTCGATTTAAGATCGCTTTAACAACACTTTTTTGCTCACTAGTATCATAAATCGTAAAATTTCTACTAAGGCCTAAGTAATTTGCCTCAGACCTTAGCATCTTTGCACAAAAAGAGTGGAAAGTAGTTACTTGAAGTGCACCTACATCACAGCTGACATCACGCCCGACACGATCACGCATCTCTTTGGCGGCCTTATTTGAGAATGTAAGGGCCAATAATTGAAATGGAGAAATATTCTTCTCTTCCAAAAGATAAGCAATCTTTGTAACAAGAGTTCTCGTCTTTCCTGAACCTGCACCAGCAAGGATCATCATTGGTCCATCAATCTCTTTAACGGCTTGTCGTTGTTGAATATTGAGGTGATCTAACTTCATTTAAATTCCTAATTTACTCTTTTCTTTTTATTCAACAGTAACTGACTTTGCCAGGTTTCTTGGCTTATCAATATCTGTCCCTAAATTCTTCGCAATATAATAAGCAAGAAGTTGGTTTACTACGTTTACGTAAAGTGGTGCCAAGTCTCCAAGCCCGTCAAAGTCTAATTCAATATAGTGATCAGAGATCTCTCTTAAATCTTCCTTACCTTTTGGACCAATTGAAACAATAAGACCTTTACGTGCCTTAATTTCTTGAATATTCGAAACTGTTTTTTCAAATAAATCTTCACCGACTAGGGCAACGTTAACTTTCTCTTCATCAATAAGAGCAATTGGACCATGCTTTAACTCACCTGAAGCATAACCTTCGGCGTGAACGTAAGCGATTTCTTTAAGCTTTAGTGCTCCTTCTAGGGCAATTGGAAAATATGCTCCACGACCAGTATAGAAGAAACCTTTATACTTATAAATTGCATCAGCAACATCTTTAATTGGTTTTGTATTATCTAAAAGTTGCTCAACTCTTTCAGCAAGAAGACTATAGCGTGAAGAAAGAGAGTTTCTTAAATCATCAGACATACCACCATTAGAAATAACTTCTGAAAGAGTCTTTCCAGTTAATACTTGTTGAGTAAATGCCTTTGTTGAAGCAACACCAATCTCAACACCTGCGCGAATCATAAGATTCACATCACAGTCACGATAAAGAGTAGATCCTTCAGTGTTTACAATTGAAAGTGATTTCATTCCTTTCTCTTTACACATCGTTTGCGCAGCTAAAGTATCTGCTGTTTCACCAGACTGAGAGATGAACATTGCTAGTTCATTTTGACTAAGAATTGGATTGCGGTAGCGGAACTCACTTGCAACTTCTGTAAAACATCTAATGCGATTATTTGATTCGAAGTAATCTTTAATTACAAGACCAGCATAGTAAGCAGTACCACAAGCTGTAATACTAATTGCATCCATTGGTAGTTTAATTGCTGACTCTAAACTCTCTTTTCCTTCACCTTGAAAGTAATATTGAGTTAGAGAACGAATTAACTCAGGCTGTTCGTGAATTTCTTTAAGCATATAGTGCTCAAAATCACCTTTAGATGCAGGATCGTGATCGATCGTTTGCTCTTTTGACATATAACGATGAGTCTTAGATCCATCAAGCTCATAAAAATTTAATAGCTGATTATTTTTTACACTTAGGTGACAAAGAACATTATCTTCAGGGAAGTAAATTCGAGTGGCCATACCAGCAAGAGCATATGGATCACTTGAAACAAATACTTCAGAATTTACTTCATTACTTCCACATACTAATGGAGCACCTTTTTTAATTGCAAAGATTTCATCTGTTTCACGATTTAATACAACAAATGCAGAAAATCCTTCAATTCTTTCAAATGATTTAATTACGGCTTCTTTGATTGGAGTACCTCGGCGCTTATGAAAAATTAAAAGCCCAAGAAATGTTTCCGAGTCAGTTTCTGATTCAAAGTAAATTCCATGCCCTTTTAACTCATTTCTAATTTCATTGGCATTTTCAATGATTCCATTGTGAACCATTGCAATTCCATCTTTAGTCGAAACGTGTGGGTGCGCATTGTAATCTGTTACACCACCGTGAGTGGCCCAACGAGTGTGCCCAATACAAGATCTTGCATGAATATCTTTACCTTCAAGCTCAGCTTCAAGGTTTCCAATTTTTCCTTCTTTTTTATAAACGAGAAGCTCATCATTTTTGCTGATGAAACTAACTCCAGCTGAATCGTACCCACGGTACTCTAATCTTCTAAGTCCTTCTAGAACAACGTCAACTGAATTTGATGGCCCAAGATGCCCAACAATTCCGCACATAGTCACTTCCTTATATGTTTAAAAAATACTAATTAAAGAAAGATACCATTATGCGGGCGAAAATAAAATTTTTGCAGGCTTATTTGTCGCTTTTTTTCCTAATGAAACGCCTTGCCATGCCTTCTTTCGTCTCTTGACGCCCTCTGGCAATTGCAAATGATCCATCTGGCATACTTTTGCTAATTGTTGAACCTGATGCTACATAGCATTCTTTACCAATCTCAATAGGTGCAATCATTTGTGAATCAGATCCAATAAAAGATCCATCACCAATAATTGTTTTGTGCTTATTGGCCCCGTCGTAATTACAAGTAATGAAGCCACAACCAATATTTACATTGTCGCCAATTTCAGCATCTCCTGCATAGCTTAAGTGTGAAACAGCTGACTTTTTACCAATCTTAGATTTTTTTATTTCGACAAAGTTTCCAATTTTTGCACCTTCACCAATATCACTTCCTGGACGAAGCTGCGCCATCGGTCCAATTGAAGCACCTTTAGAAACTTTTGAATCTGTAATATATGAATTGGCCTTAATAATGGCACCATCTTCAATAATTGAATTCTTAATTGTTACACCTTGCTCAATCACAACATTTTTTCCAATCACTGTTTTGTCATCGATGAATGCATTTTGATAAAGGTGTGTTCCTTGACCAATATTCTTTGAATAGCAATAAGTATGTGATGGATCTGTAAAGCGAACTCCAGCTTCTAACATTAGGTAACCTGCAATCGCACGTCTTAGATAGATATCTGCATCGGCCAATTGAATAAGATTATTAACGCCTAAAAACTCACGAGCGTCTTCAAAAAGAAGTGGTGTTACATTTGCTTCTGGGTTAAAGGTATCTGTAAGGTAAAACTCACCTGACTTATTATTATCAGAAAGATTGAATACATGATCCATTAAATAAAGTGTTTTAAAAATATAAAGACCCGAGTTAACTTCTGTCACAAGTCTTTGCTCTTCAGTTGCATCTTTTTCTTCAACAATCTGAAAGCCTGTCCCCTTACGAATAATTCTTCCGTAACCTGTAGGATTACTTGCTGAAAAAGTTGCACAAACTGCATTTGAGCCTTTCTCAATCTCTTCAATAAGAGCGTTAATTGTTTCTTTTGTAATTAATGGTGTATCTGCACATGTCACAATTGTATAATCATAGCCACGAGAGTTTTCAAAATCGTTCAAATAAGTCTGAACGGCATGCCCTGTCCCTAATTGCTCTTTTTGATAAACGTAATTTATACCTGTAAAGCGTTCATTAACATGTTCTTCAACAAGTTCACGTTGATGACCAGTAACTAAAGTGATATCTCCAAAATCTTTAAATGTTTCGATGACATAATCGACTAAAGTATTTTGGTGTAAAGGTGCAAGAGGTTTTGGAATATCCATTTTAAGTCTTGTTCCCTTACCTGCAGCTAATACAACTACCGCAACTTTCTTCGTTGTCTTCTGTGACATATAAAAACTCCTAATAACCGACTATATCGGTCTCTTTTCACTCTATGCGATTACAACACATTAACTAAATCATAGCAAAAAAATCAGTTAAAAAACTCAAAAAAATCACGCATTTTCGCTCTTTTTATTAAAGAGTTTTTTTTATTGCCCGATGTTAATTAAGAACAAATTGCCTATATTGCGCCGACCTGTTGGAGGAAAGATTTATGGTTACAAATTACGAGGGTGAGAACATTGAGTTTAAGGAAGAATTGGCCCTCTTACCAATCCGAGACTTAGTTATTTATCCATTTATGATTTTACCTCTATTTGTTGGTAGAGAAGCATCAATCAAAGCTATTGACCACGCTATTAATCATTCAGATCGTCTGATTCTACTTTCGAGTCAGAAAGATATTGTTGCGGAACATCCTGCACCAGAAGAGATTTATGAACTTGGTACTGTTGCCATGATCATGAGAATGAGAAAACTTCCTGATGGAAGAATCAAAATTCTAGTTCAAGGTTTATCAAAAGCTAGAATTACTTCATTTGAACAACAATCACCTTTCTATATTACTAAAGTTGAAAAGGTTGAAGATATTACGACTGATAGCTCTAATATTGCAACGACTGCACTTATGAGAACTATTAAAGAACAACTTGAAAAAGTTATTCAACTCGGAAAAGTTCTTTCTCCAGATATCTTAATGGTTCTAGAAGATATTACAGATGCCTCAAGACTAGCGGATTTAATTGCATCAAACTTAAATCTACACGTTTCTGAAGCACAAACAATTCTTGAAACATTAGATCCAGTTGATCGCCTACACGCAATCAATGATATTCTAAATCGTGAATTAGAAATCCTAATGATGCAACAGAAGATGAAGACAAACTCTTCAACTGAAAGTGCAAATCAAAGAGATGTATTCCTTAAGGAACAGATCAAGGCAATTAAATCAGAACTTGGTGATGGTTCTTCAGAGCAAGATGAATTCGCAGAATTCAAGAAAAGAGTTGAAGAAGCAGGTATGCCAGAAGAAGTTCTTAAAGAAACGACAAAGCAACTTGCACGTCTAGAGAAGATGCACCCAGATTCATCTGAAGCAAGCATCATGAGAAATTATATTGAGTGGATGTGTGACCTTCCATGGAGTAAAAAATCTGAAGAGCATATTGATCTTGACTCAGCTCTTGAGATCCTTGATGAAGATCACTTTGAACTTACTCAAATCAAAGAAAGAATTCTTGAGCACCTAGCAGTTAGACAACTTAAGGGTGATGATATGAAAGGACCAATCCTATGTTTCCAAGGTCCTCCTGGTGTAGGTAAAACTTCACTTGGGAAGTCAATTGCTCGTGCTACGGGAAGAGAGTTTGTAAGAATTTCTCTTGGTGGTGTAAAAGATGAAGCAGAGATTAGAGGTCATAGAAGAACATATGTTGGAGCAATGCCTGGTCGTTTTATCCAAGCGATGAAGCAAGCAAAAACAAACAACCCAGTTGTTCTACTTGATGAAATCGACAAGCTATCTGGTGACTACAAAGGTGATCCATCAGCAGCACTACTTGAAGTACTTGATCCAGAACAAAATGTTGAGTTTAGAGATCACTACCTAAATGTACCATTTGATCTTTCAAACTGTATGTTTATTGCGACTTCAAATATGCTTGAAAATATTCCAGGTCCATTAAGAGATCGTATGGAAGTAATCAATCTATCTGGTTACACAAGAGAAGAAAAAGTTGAAATCTCTAAGAGATATATCATTCCAAAGCAAATGGATGAAAATGGTATCAATGATGAGCACGTAGTATTTACTGATGAAGGTGTTGAGAGTGTTATCGAGCACTACACATCTGAAGCGGGCCTTCGTAATCTAGAAAGAAGAATCGGTACACTATGTCGTAAAGTTGCAATGAAAATTGCAAAAGGCGATATGGGAAAAACACACATCGTGAAAGATACTGTTGTTAAATACCTTGGTCCACCAATCTTCGTAAAAGAAGATCACAAAGATGAGGATGAAGTTGGAGTGTCAACTGGTCTAGCTTGGACATCTCATGGTGGTGAAGTTCTTTACATCGAAACAACAAAGATGAAAGGACAAGGACTAACTCTTACAGGTCAACTTGGTGACGTAATGAAAGAGTCTGCAAAAACAGCAATTAACTACATCAGATCACGTGCACTTTACATGGGAATTGATGAAGATATTTTTGAAAACCACGAGTTTCACGTACACTTACCAGCTGGAGCCACTCCAAAAGATGGACCTTCTGCAGGTATCACGCTAGCAACTGCCCTAGTATCAAATTGTACAGGCGTTCCAGTAAGTCGTGATGTTGCAATGACTGGTGAGATTACTTTAACAGGTAAAGTTCTTCCAATTGGTGGACTAAAAGAAAAAGCATTAGCTGCTCTTAGAATGGGTATCTCAACAGTTGTTATCCCATGGGGCAACAAGAAAGATCTTGTTGATATCCCTGAAAACCTAAGAGAACAGATTAATTTTGTTCCTGTTAAAACAATTGATGAAGTTCTTGATATCGCTCTAGTAGATTGGGCAGGTTACAAGAAAGAAGTTCAAATGAAAAAAGTGGACGAAAAACATCAAGAAAAAAGAAAAGCAGGCGTTGCCGCTTAAATAATGAGGGCCAACAAGGCCCTCTTTTTTTTTATCCAACATTAACTTAAAATGGAATGTATATGGGAAAAGAAGAAATGAAAGTAATGATTGTTGATGACTCTGAGATCTCTAGAACTTCTGTTAAAGATATTTTAGAGCAAGAAGGATATGAGGTCGTTGGCTGTGTTGGAAATGCACAGGAAGCGCTAAAACTATCTTTTGACGTTTCGCCAACTCTATTTATCATTGATGTTATTATGCCTGAAATTAGTGGCCTAGAACTAGCTGAATCAGTAGCAAATAACTTCCCTAATGCAAAAATTATGATGATGTCTTCACTTGATATTGAATCTGTTTGTATTGAAGCGATTTCATCTGGAGCGCAAGACTTCTTAGTAAAGCCATTTAAGCGTGAAGATCTACTTAGAGCAGTTGACAAGTTGACTCACGATATAGCATCAGAAAAAGCGAGTTAATTTAATGTTTAGGTTTTTAATTTATTTCACAATTAGTTTTCTTATTTTAGCTTTTCCAGTTTCTAAAAGTTCAACAGTATTTGATAGTGTAAATAAACCTTTGAAGCCTTATACTCAAAAAGTTTACTCAACGATAGCTTTTTACCTAAGTACTAGCCTTAGTGAAGGTAAAGAAATAACTGTAAAGCTATTCAATAATACTGCAAAAAAAGTGGATTATGTTAAACGAGAATCTTCTGGGTTTGCGAAGCCTGTCGCAAAGAAAGCTCAGGACCTCGACGCTCTCGATGACTATCAACATGGTGAGTACACTGTTGAAGAACGTGAGGCCCTTTTAAAAGTATTACGAGAAAGTGAATAGATTATTGATTGATCGACTTTGACTCAGTCTCTCTTTCAACTGTCCCACCAGAACTCGCAATTAACTCATCAATTTCTTGCATTTTTTGTTTGAGGTTTAGTCCCCTCGTTTCACAAATAGAATCATCAGATGTATTAGTCGATGCTTCTTTTACTCCGGCAAACACCTGAGCTGATAGTAGTGTTAGTACAGATAATAAAAATAACTTTTTCATAATACTTCTCCTTTTGTAGTCACTATATTCAATGCATGATGTATGCCAACAAAAGGACTTGTGTTTTCAACAACTTAAACACTAGTAAATGTTTAAGATGTATACGATTTTTCGTTGCTGTCTAGATTTTTAACACTTACCTTACAACCTTTAGTATCTTACCCGAATCAGTCGTTAAATAGAGCTCTCCGGCCGGTGAAATAGCTATCTGGCGCATCCTTTCTTCAAGCTCCTCAAGATAGCTTTCTTGTGCAATAACCTTATTACCATCCATTTTAAGCCTTCTGAGATGCTCACTTCCCAAGGCCGCTAAAAAGATATCTCCTTGCCAGTCCTTATATTTATTTCCTTCATATACAACCATACCAGATGGCGAGATACTTGGTGTCCAGTGCACAAGGGGCTGCTCCATTCCCTTCTTCTTCTCTTCACCAATGCTTGGGCCCCAATATTCTTTTCCATATGTGATTACTGGCCATCCATAATTAAGCCCAGGTTTTACTAGATTGAGTTCATCGCCACCACGCGGCCCAAACTCACAGCTAAAGACATCTCCTTTCTGGTTCATCCCAATGCCCTGTGGATTGCGATGTCCATAACTCCAAATTTCTTTTAGGGCACCACTTTTATTCTCAAACGGGTTTCCTTTTGCAGCACTACCATCAAAATTTAAACGAAGAATTTTACCATTATGATAAGAGAGATCTTGAGCATATTTTCTTTCTCCTCGATCTCCTACAGTCATAAATAAAAAGTTACCTTTAAATAATAAACGTGAACCGAAGTGGCGAGTTGTATCACTTATAATCTTGGTTTCTAAAAGAACTTCAGACTTTTTCAGTTGAGCCTTAGAGTATTGCGCACGAGCTAAAGTTGTAACAACGACCCCTTTAACTTCAGAAGAATATGTGAAATATGCATAGGACTTATCACCTATTTTTTTATAGACAATATCTAGCATTCCACCTTGGCCACGGGCCTTCACACTAGGAGCAAGTAAGTCTTTTGTTTGTTTAGTTTCAAAGTTATGATACTTGATCTTTCCACCTCTTTCAGTGAAAAGAATTTCATTTTCATTGATAAAGGTAAGTCCCCAAATAATGTCATTTGTTTTAAAGACTTCTTTTGCAGCTACTTTAGCTAGGGTAGTAATTGATAAAAAACAGCTTAAGATTAAAATAATTGTTTTGAGACTTTTCATAGAAAAAGTCTAGCATGTTAGAAAGATTACGGAAGTAAAAACATATTAAAGTCAAATTGATTACTAGACTGATCAACTTCGATTATATCTCCTCCACCTATGGATTCTTCATGGCGACTTATACGGGAAGAGAACTTCAATCTTTTAACTTTTTCGTTAGCAACTCTATAGTCTGTGGATGAATGCATTTCGTCATATTCAACAACATCTCCAGTCCTAAGGTCTAGAATAAGATTTAGTGATTCATTATTTTCATTTCGTATAATGAGCTCTGGGTATAAACTATGTTTTGATAATTCAGAAATAATATTTTCTTCTAAACGATAAGGAGGCTGTCCTCCATATAAACGAATAGAATTAACATCACCCAAGATCTTCACAAAATCTGAAATCGCGCCATTCAACTTAGTCCCACTATCAAGATGGGCCAATATCGATTTTCCATCTGCATTACTCATAACGACAGCAACACAAGTTGTAACTCCATATGTCTGTACAAATGAATGCCTCTGCGAAGATGTATAGATATATTCTCTTTGAAAAACCTCAGGGATATCAGCACGATCTAAAATAGTTAGTGCTAAAGAAGAATTAGCAAATATAAGTGAGCTTAATAAAAGAATATAAAAATGGGCCATTTTCATGACCCTATTATACTAATAATTAATATAAGTTTTTGAGTATTGAAAAGCTTTCAATGACCGTAAATTATTAAGACAGTAGATTCATAATTTTACGGACAAATGAAACCTTCTTTTCATAAGGAGGGTAACGTAGATCATTTTCTAAACAAAAGCTTCTCTTCATAACGGCTTTTTCATGAGAGAAAAGCTTAAATGAGAACTCACCGTGATATGCCCCCATTCCTGACTCACCTACGCCACCAAATGGCAGCTTTTCATTTGATAAGTGTACAATCGTATCATTAATGACCATTCCACCACTGCTAATGCTTTCAATAACCTTTTTCTTATCGCTATTAGAATCAAGAAAAGCATAACAAGCAAGCGGCTTATCATAGCTTTTAACAAACTCAATTGACTCATCTAAACTTTCAGAGTTGATAATAGGCATAATAGGGCCAAATATTTCATCCTTCATAATTGCACTATCTTTGTTGGCCCTTACATAAGTTGGAGAAATATATAATTGTCCCTTATCAACATCTCCACCAATAACAATGTCGTCTTGATTGATCAGAGATGAGAGTCTATCAAAATGCCTCTCATTAATAATTCTACCATAGTCACCACTTTGTTTAATTTCATCACTATAGAATTTTCTTAAATATTTTTGGGTCGCTTTGAGAAAAGCTTCTTCATCTGATTTTTTTATAAGAATATAATCTGGAGCAACGCAAGTTTGACCGGCATTAAAAAATTTCCCCCATACAATTCTCTTAGCAGCTAAATCGATATTCTTCGTTCCAACTATCGCTGGTGATTTACCACCTAATTCGAGAGTTAAGGGTGTTAGAAACTTGGCCGCTGCCGCCATCACAATTCGACCGACATGACCATTTCCAGTATAGAAGATATAATCAAATTTTAAACTCAATAGCTCTGTGGTCTCCGCGACACCACCTTCAATAACTGCAGCTATCTCACTATCTAAAGCGTTAGTTATAATTGTATTAATTATTTTAGAAGTGGCCGGCGCTAACTCTGAAGGTTTAACAATAACTTTATTGCCTGCCGCAATTGCTCCAATTAGAGGAACCATGGCCAATTGAAATGGGTAATTCCAAGGAGCAATGACTAAAACTTGTCCATACGGTTCACTATGTATAGCACTTCGAGCAGGCATGAAAGGAAGCGGAGAGAAAACCTTCTTAGGCTTCATCCACTTTTTCAACTTTTTCTTTATGAGCTTAATTTCATGTAAACAAAAATCAATTTCAGAAAGATAAGACTCAAATGCACTCTTGCTTAAGTCAGCTTTTAGTGCAGCTAAAATATCCCTCTCACGGGCCTTTATTTCAGCTTCTAAAGCTTCAAGGGCACTGATACGGTCATAGTAGTTTAAATTTTCACGCCCTTTCTGAGCACAATATGCAGTCGTTATATTATTGTCCATAAATGTATTATAGCTGTATTTGAGGAGTTCAGGCAAAAAAAAGCCTGACTACGTGGCCAGGCTTTTTAAGGAGTTGAATATAATTGTTTGAGTTAAATTTTATTGTCCAATCGATTGAGTTGATGAACTTGATGATGTTGGTGCTGCTGCTGGAGCTTCCGCTTCTACACTTGCTACACTATCAGAGCTTGCATACATATCATCACAGCTAGTTCCTGACTCATCTAATGCAAATACGTTTGTTACACTTAATAGAAATAAAAATACTAATGCTAACTTTTTCATAATTTCCCCCATTATGGTTTTGTTTCTTTGCTATTTATAAAGCAAGGAAAATGCCAACTTTCCGGATGTCTTTTTAAGTAGTTAGAGCAATAGAGGGTGTAATATTTTGTACAGTGTTTAGATTTTTAACAAAAAAAGGCCCGTTTCATAACGGGCCCTTTAGTATAAGATAATAAATTTAAAATAATCTTATTGTTGATCAGATGTAGTTCCACCTGGTGTTGCCGGCACTTCAGATGAAGATGGTATAGCAGTTGTAGGTGATGTATCTCTGTTATCTAAGTTAACTTTTGGACACTCACCATCTTTTTCACCAGTAGCCGCACTTTCTGCAGCAAAAATACTAAATGATCCAAGAACCAATAAAAGCGTTAGTAGTTTCTTCATATATCCCTCCAATTACATATTTAGGTTTACACCAGCAGGCTTAACAATTGCTAAGAGTGATTGGAAGGCCTGAGTAACTTGTAAGGCCATCTTATGTCCTGCTTTCGATTCTACTTTTAGAATCTCACCGTAGTTATCGTATTTAACGTTGATCTTTCCTACTTTATTCATAGTAATCTCAACTGGCTTACCTTGAGCATTGTATTGAAACTCAAGAGCTCTTTTCTGCTTAGTCTTTTTATTTAAATCCATCATTTTTGAAATACGACCTTTAGAATCGTAAAGTAAAACAACAGACATACCTTTAGAGTTATTAGCTTTCTTAAGGTTACCCTTCTTATCATAGTCAAACTCTGTCCAACCACGTGGGTTAACTACTTTAGTAATCTTCTTAAATTGCTTGTGATACTCAAGCTCTACAAAGTCACCTCTTGAAGAAGCCTTTTTAACAAGTAGTCCATCTTTATTATATTCAAAATTAGTTACGTGATTTCCTCTCTTAATCTGCTTTGGAAGAGAACAACACTCTGTATAAATCGTCTCTGTTTTAAGCCCATTAATTACAGTAAGGATTCTGTAAGTATAGTGAGATCCGTCTGGTTTCTTCTTGATCTCGTACTCATAACGATTTACAACTTCTTTCTTAGTTGGTGATTTCTTTGCTACTAAAGTCCAGTAGTGGAAATCAGGGTTTTTAGGATTACTCTCATATGAGTACTTAATTACTTCACCACTTCTCTTTGTAAGTTCTTTTACAAATTGAGTTTTCTTTTCATAAGCAATCTTTTGAGTTGATCCATCTTTATAAGTAATAAGAGTCATATTATGATTAGCATCGTAATCATACTTGAAATGATTCCCTGAAATATCTTTTGCATCTACTAAGTTATAATTTGTGTCATAAGTATAAGTCGTCTTTTTACCAGCACCAGATTCTACTGATTTCACAAGACCATTTGGATACCACTTAAAAAAGATTTGCTTGGCCATTGAGTCCTTGATTGACTTTAGTGAACCTTCTTTCGTGTAATCAAGATTAACAACATATCCGTTCTTATCTTTTACTTGAATAAGCTTACCTTCTTTATCAAAGTGGTTCTCTTTTCCATCATTATACTTTCTAATATAACCTTTGGCTGTCTTTACGACTTTTTGCAGCCCGCGAACATTTGAGTATAGTTCAGTTCCCACTGCAAGGTTTGAAGATACATTGAACTTCTTAGCATATGCTTGTCTAAGTTCAGCATCATTTGTAAGCTTCGTAACAAGAGTCTTTGCAACTGTCGTCGAAAGAGAAGTTTTCTTTCTCATCACATCAACGATTTTCTCTGCCGCTGCTTTAGGATCTACAGCCTGTCTTGGAGTGAAACGAGTCTTAGCACCTGAACCATTCTCGTGAACTGTTACAGAACCATCTGCTGAAACAACTAAGAAAGTTTCATAATCAGAACCCCAACCATAACCAAACCACCCCTTTCCAGGAGATTTAGAGTTGTACGTTCTTTCAACAACTAGGTCATTCCCACCACCAGGTACGATAATATCCGTGTACGTAATGTAGAAATTTCCGTTTTTCAGATTTACACCAGCAATCGATGCCAGTGAAAACAAACATAGTACTAATAGTTTTAAACTGATCCTCATGACTTGTATCCTTATTTAGTTAAAGAATCTTCATTCTCTCCATAGGCATATCGGAGGCCTTTAACTAAAACTTAAACATATAATAACTTTATTCTTTAATTTTCACTATTTTAAGAATGAAGAAGGTTCCAACACCGTCTAAAACACAGGCGACTACAAATAAGACAATCCCAATGGCCGAAGAAAACATCTTTGGTAGCAGAGTTGGATCATTTGCAGAGAAAATAGCTAGAATTACAAAGGGCATGGCCGCAATTGTGAAGCCCTGAAACTTTCCCTGGGCCGTGGCGGTATCGATTTTTTGCTTCAATCTAATGCGTTCACGAATAACAGTGACAATAGTGTCAAAAACTTCAGCAAGATTACCACCGGTTTCGCGTAAAATATTAACACTTGAAACGAACATATCATTGTCTTGAGTAGGAATTCTTTCTGCCAAGTTTTCGAAGCACTCCTCTAAAGTTACCCCAACTCTGTTCTGCTGCAGGATAATATTAAACTCTTCAGAGATAGGAGGAGGCATCTCATCAACAACCATACCAAGAGCTTGAGGTACTGATAGACCTGCTCTAAGACCATTTGAAAGCAGAGTTAGACCATCTACCATCTGGTTTTGATAAGCTAAAATACGACGATTAACGAGGTAATCAACAACAGGTTTAGGCGCCTTAAATCCTACAAAACCAACGATTAGGCCAAGAAACGCTCCACCACCCCAACTTCCAAATAAACCAAAAGTAATAAGAGTTAGAGTTCCAAGTCCAAATGACAATGCTAGGAGTGCATACGTAACATGATCTGGCTTGACGTCGATAAAAAGTAATTCAAACTTTTCTAAAATATATGTTCGAGTACCAAATGTTTGTTTTTCAATTAAATCAAAAATACCAACTGAATAGCGATAACAAAATAGAAAGAAGATTAAACCAATAAGTCCAATTAATCCACTTCGTCCTATTTGTTCAATAAAAAAACTCATTTATACCTCTATATCCTAAGCCTTCTTCTTCACAGGTGGTGCACCATTGCCTGGTCTTGGTCTAGCTTGAGGCTGACCCGGTCGTGGCCTTTGTTGTCCCTGCTGTGGAGGTCTCTTATTTGGAGGTGGTGGTGCTTTCTTATCAGCGTTAGCAGGTGTGGCCCCACCACTAGCACCAGGAGCATTTGAAAATAAACCACGAGGAATATTGTAACCTTGTCTTTCAAGGGTTTCGATAAACTTTGGAATAAAACCAGTCGCCTGATGGGAGCCAATAATTTTCCCGTTCTTATCGATATCTTTTTGTTGAAAGAGGAAAATATCTTGAAGAGTAACAACCTCTCCCTGAATACCACCAATTTCAGTAATATGTGTAATCTTACGAGAACCATCATCCAGACGTGAAGCTTGAATGATCAAATGAACTGCGTTGGCAATCATTTCACGAATTGCTTTTGGAGTAAGACCAGCTCCTGCATACTGTACAAGGGTTTCAATACGTCCAATACACTCTCTTGGATTGTTTGAGTGAACTGTCGTTAGAGAACCATCGTGCCCTGTCCCCATAGCTTGGAGCATATCCAGTGTTTCACCACCACGACACTCACCAACAACAATACGCTCAGGACGCATTCTTAGACATTGCTTTACTAGACAACGAATATCAATTTCTCCATCGCCTTCAAGTGAAGGAGGGCGTGTTTCTAAACGAACAACGTGCTCTTGAGGAAAACTAAGTTCAGCAGAGTCTTCACAAGTAATAATACGTTCATTGGCCTGAATAAAACTTCCCAAAATATTTACCAGTGTTGTTTTCCCGGAACCAGTACCACCAGAAACAATTATATTCTTATGTCCTTCAACAGCGATACGTAAGAAGTCCGCCATATTCTGAGTGAAAGAACCGAATTGAACAAGGTGTTTATAAGTAAGTCTCTCTTCAGGGAATTTACGAATTGTAATACAGCATCCGTCAATTGCAGAAGGAGGAATAATTGCATGAACCCTAGAACCATCATGCAAGCGGGCATCAACGTATGGAGTCTTTTCATCAATACGACGACCAATTGGAGCAACAATTCTTTCAATAACATTAAGAACCTGTCTATCGTTTGAAAAAGTTACTTTTGAAAGCTTAACCTTTCCATCTTCTTCATAGTAAATCTTATTAGGTCCAACAACCATAATTTCAGAGATTGACGAATCAGCAAGCAAGTCCTCTAGAGGCCCTAGTCCTAAGGCTTCATCTAGAATTTCTTTAACAATGCTATTCATATCATCGCGATTGTTTAAAATGCCTTTTGTATCTTCTTTACCAAGTAAATCAATAACGACTTTCTTAGTCTTTTCTTTAAGAATAATTTTCGCTTTCGGATCGTTATCATCATCTTTAGATAGATCCATTTCTTCAACAAGACCTTTATGAATTCTAAGTTTTAGATCTCGCCATCCATTTGCAGCAGCACCAGTTGGACGCTCTTGTTTTGTACCAACATCATTAGGTTTATTAAGCTTAGCCAATTGACTAAGAATTCCCTTTCCATTGATTGTACGAACTAACTCTGTGACACCTTTAGCAAAAGCACTATTTTTAGCCGCCAGCATAACTGGTTTCTTCTGATTAATGGCCATTGCACAAGTTTGTTCATCTTTTTGAATTTGAGCTAAAACAGGGCGACCAACAGATTTCCCGGCCACATCAGCAGTTACAGGATGACCTTTTTGCGCCTGATTAAAAACAAAATGAATCATTTCTTTAGGAAACATCATTGTTATTAATTCTGAAACAAGGCGCTTAGTCTGATTTAGAGCAAGAAGGTCTGGAGTTATCACAACTAAAATCATCGTTGAATGCTCTAAAGCCTTTGCAGTGAGATCAGTGATTTCCGTTCCAACGTCAATAACAGTGAGTGGATACATGCTTTTTACGGCTTTAAGTACCTTACCAGCTCCATCAACACTCATCCCTTCAGTTGCTACAGGATCATTTGGTAAACCAATATAATGAACACCACTTGGGTGCATATTTACGAATGGCTGAAAAGTTCGTGGATCAATATTTCCATTAAAATTAAAAAGATCTTTTAAGTTCTTATTTGTTTTAATTCCAGTTAACAAATTCAAGTCACCACTAGCTCTTTGATCGAAATCAAGAAGTAATGTCTTAGATCGCTTTTCACCACTGAAAGCAAAAGCTAGGTTTGTAGCAACTTGGGATTTCCCTACGCCGCCTTTACCACCAATGACTGTAATAATATGACCTTCGGCCACTATGGCCCCCTCTTTCTAAATTTTCTTTTAATATCTTCAGTACCAGTTGAGGCACTCTCAATAATCTCAGGAGTGATAAAAACAACAAATTGCTCTTTAGATTTTGAAACATCTTTTGAGCGTACAAATGAGAACAAAGAAAAAACTTGTCCTTCTTCACTTCCATCACTACCAGTTGTTGAAACACCATCAGGTGGGTCTTTGTCATATTCGGTAGCAGTTTTATTAATTGAAATACCACCAACAACCGCTGATTCACGAGACTTAACAATAATTTTCGTATCGAGATTATTAGTTTGTTTATCTGTTCCTTGAGAAGAAGAAACACCAAGAATAATATCAAGATTAATTTTTTCTTCTTGTAGAATCTTAGGTGTTACATCTAAGTTAAATCCCGCTTCGATAACTTTTGCTTGTTGGAACTCCCCAGTACCAACCGCAACGTTCCTCTCAGAACCCTTAGATAACTTTGCCTTTTCACCATCTTTAGTGATTACCATCCCAGATTGAACAATTCGAGCATAACCAGCTGCTTTAGCAGAACTCAGTTTAGGAAATAGTTGTGAGATTGTTCCACCAAAACTACCAGCAGATGAAGTCGTTACTGTTCCACCATTTTCAGTACGTCCAAAAACGATCTGTCCACCTGTTGTTCCAACGCTTGGATTCCATTTAAATCCAAAGACACGATTATAATCTTTTGAAAGCTCAACAAATTGAGCAGTTATTTTAATAAGTTTTGCGGCTTGAGGTGGCTGAGGCTTTCTATTGATAGCCAGAAAGTTTCTAATAATCTCACCCTTATCAAGTTGCTGAACAGAATCTGTTCTTCTAGCTAAACTTTGAATTCTATCAGGTAAGTATGTCGCCGCGATTTTAACAGCAAGGTTACTTTCTTCTTCTGAGTTTACAATTCCTTCTAATAAATATGAATTATTAAAGAATCTAACTGTTACATCTTTTAAGTTATTTCTTCTTAGACCTTCTTGCATTTCTCGAGAAATAATTAAATAAGTCTGTGGTGAAACTTCAACAAGGTTCTTAACATCTGGGTAATCTTCTAAAACTTTTACAATTCGCCCAATATCTCCAGGAACAATAATCTTTCCTTCAACAAAGACCTTACCACCCTTCAAGTTTATTTCTAAACCTTCAATTGGTCCCAATTGTTCTTTAATTTCTGCAATAAGCTTTGACTTCTCTGTTGCAGTAACAGTTACAAGATAACGCTTTTTAATAGCACCTAAGCGATCTCGAACAGTAACAGAAGTAATACCAGGTGCTTCACCTTTTAAAACAAGCTCACTTGTTCCCGCCGCAGTATTAACTGGTTGTACTTTAAGAATTCTTTGATTTGCAATTTGTACACTTCGAGATGTTATTGTGAAATCAATTGGTAAAACTTTATCAATACCAAGAACTACCTCTACTTTTTCTTCAGATACCCCAATACCAGAAGAGGCCTGCTGAGCGCTGGCCGTTAATGCAAATATAAATAGAGTTAAGTACGTTAATATTCTCATTAATTCTTTTTCTTATATTTTTCGTTAAAGAAGGCCCTTGCCTCATTCTTATCAGTATCCGAAAGAATATCGTAGAGTCGAGTTCCTTCGATCATTGCCTTCTCACCATCATTAATATTTCTTAAAGTCAGAATTGGTTTATTTGGTTGGAATACATAAAGATGCGCAATCTTCTGAGCTTGAAATGGACTAAGCTCTAACGTTACCGTTGTATAATTAGAGTAAGTGTTAAGTTTCATTTTTCTTACAACTTCCTCTGTTTTAACACCAATTAGAGGAATATTATTTGAAACACTCATCCCTGTTGAAAGAACACGAACATCTTGAAGGATTGTAACGATTTTTTCTTGATCTTTTCTCGCTCCACCTGTGTAATCAATCGGTGCTAGAACATCGACACGATCACCAGGACGAATAAGCTTTCCTACTGAACTTCTTTCATCAACTTGGAAAGCAATTGCACGCATCCCCACTGTAACTTCTCTTGAAAGACCTGTACTCTCTCCAGGATATGTTACACGTGGTTTCGTAATTTGCTCGCCTTTTAGAATTGGAACTGTCGCAATTGTATTTTCAATTTCTTTTACTGTTTTAAAACTTCCAGGAGCTAAGAATTTCTGTGGAACTGTAATAATTGAAACCTTCGTTTCATCCAGTAGATCGAACTCGCGAATATCTTCTTTAGCAACAAGAACAGAACTCATTGTTCCATACTTTTTAATCAAAGCAGATTGTTGATCTTCGATATAAGTGTGGACCATAAACATGGCAACACCTGCAATAATAAGGGCCAGCGTAAAAGCTCTAGTATTCATAAAACATCCTGTTTTACTTCGTTAAGTAATCACTTAATATTTTAACAAAAAACAAGCATTTAGTTACAATGAGGCATTTTTGGCTACTTATAGCTACAAGAAGTGACCGGTGAAAGGATAGTGGCATCATTGGCCCTAAATAAAACATCACCTGGTTTAGTGAAGGTCTCACCACAGACTCCAAACAAAGTGAACACCTTAATACAATTTGTATCCTCTGGATCACCTGCTTCTTCGCAATTTTCATCTTCAGCTGCGGCCCAAGGAAGAGTTGGAATTTTAAAGCTTGATGAAATCGGTGTACTATTAGATTGTAGTGTTTTATTCCAACCAATCATAAAGCCTCCAACCTCAGTGAACGTCCCACTTAAGCTTCTGATATCATTTCCACCAATTCCATCAGAGTTTCCTTTAAGGATATAAAATGTATATGTTCGAGTTGCTTTATTCTGATTAATCGATGCATTGATTGAGTTGCCTACTGTAATGAGCATCACAACCATATAAAGAAGAATTGGAATAAAAATCATCGCCTCAAATAAGGCCTGTCCTTCTTCATTGTTAAATATTGTTCTTTTCTGATCTGCACTCAAGTTAACATCCGTTATCATAGATCGTTGAGTTCGTACTTGAACAATTCCCATTTCCTAGATCAGTGGCAACCTCAGAAAAAGCTCGACAAACTTGAGCAAGACACTCTCTTATCGTAGGCTCTTTTCCTAGAAACGATTCAATTCGAAAGTCTAAGTCAATATCACCTGTTAATACCTTCATGACAGAGAATTTTGTTTTATAATCTAGATACGTTCCACTTAAGAACCACTGGTTTGTTGTTTTTGAATTAAATTTTATCTGACAATCAGTGCCGCAATTAACAACATTATATGAGTTGAAAACTTCCGTTGCATTTTGACGTGCAAGAGAGTCATTTTGAATTTTATTATCTGCAACGAGATACGCTCGTGATGCCATAAAATTTGCATATTGAAGAAGATAAGTATTTGTATAATTAATTGCAATCTTTGCAAAAACAAAAAAGAAAGCGATCACAAAAGTAAAAGTTGATAGGAACTCAATTGTCGATTGCCCATTTTGATTTCTTATCTTCTTATAATTGCTCATCATAAATTCCTACAGGAGAGAAGAAGTGAGACCTTCCTTCATCATTATTATAATAGAGGGGATGAACTGGATTTCCATAAGTTTTTCCATATGAATCGACACTACCTTTATCACCATAGCGAGCTGAGTATTCCATAGAGCGGGCCAATGTACCAAACATGCCCTCTCCAATCATGCCTTGGAAACCTTCACTTTTGAAGACTAGCATTGCAAAAGATGTCACAACAACAAAAAGTAAAATATACTCTACTGTCGATTGTCCCCTTTCATTTAAAAGAATATATGCTTTTTTATTTTCCATCCTAGAAATATCCATGAAATAAGTATAACAGGGGCAAACGCAAATTTCTTCCCAAAAATCTTTTTAATCTGAACGATATTACCTTCTTTAAAAGCCTGAATAATAAACTCAAGATTTTTAAGAATATTCGTAATAAAAACTGAAAGCCCGACAATCACTGTTACAACAGAAAGGGAGATCAAAGCTTGATCTTGATGAGCGACTGGAATTAAAAGAAATAAACTAGCTAAATATTTCGAATCACCACCGCCCATAATTTTTAAAATAAAAAGTAAAAAACCTGCGAGAAATATCCCTAGAGGGTAAAGAAGTGTTTCAATTCCAATAATGTAGTTATTCGGGAAGAACAATACGAGAACTAAAAATAAAAAGATGTTTCCAATTGACCATACGTTTGCAATCTTTCGAGATTGAATATCGATATAAGAAACATAGAGTAATTGAATAAAGATAAAAACATAGACACTAACGGGCACTCTAACCTACCTATCTTGGTTTACATATGGTGAATGCCAACAGCCATTAGGACACGAGCCTGTTGCAAGCTCCTGCGATAAATGGAATGCAAAACTTTTAAAAAAGCCTGTAGTATAAGCCCCTATTCCCCTTGCCATTGCAATGGAAATACCAGCAAAGAATGCTAAGATAAAAATATACTCTATTAAAGCCTGACCGCTTTGAGACTGACGTGACATACTTAATATTCTACATTAAGTATGCAAAAGGTTTTGGTGAGAAAGTTTTTCCTCCGCTCTCTAGAGTAGAGTGCTTGATAGTCGCATCAAACTAAAGAGCGGAAGAATTAGTTTCCTTGTAGTTCGCGAAGTAGGTTATCCGTGTTCCCGAAAACACCATCAGTAAGAGTTGTAATACCCTCTGATGCCTTTTCCTTAAACTTCATAACAAGCATCGCTGCAACAGCAACAAGTAAGATATACTCTGTTGATGTTTGACCTTCTTCGTCTTTTAGAAACGCTAGCAAGGTTTTCATTTCATACTCCTTTCAATCGCCCCCATTCAGCGGGGTTGAAACTTAAATAACTACTTGAAAGTTTCGGCAATAACTGAGTAAAGCTTTAACTTTTCTTAATAATATTTTAACACTTCGCGCATTTGGTTCAAAAAAAAGGTGTATTTGTTCATAAGTATCTGTAAATACTACCGTCAAGTGCTTTTAATTATGCCTATTATTGTTGCCGTTTACGTTTTTCGGGTATAATTTATGAGTGAGCTAGATGGGCACCAAATAAAGTTGTTTCGCCCTACAAAGCTTAGAAAGGAAGTGGTCACTGGTCACGGTGAGCAGGCCCATGAATCAGTGGGAAGCCTAAAGTGATTATCACTACATCCCCCTGTCGTACGACGGGCGGAAACTTTCATCGCTCATCTAGCTCATTCACACTGCCCTTTCCATTGCGCAATCCAAAAAATTCTTTTCAAATCATCAATATCTAGTAGAATTTAAGTTATGGATATTACAAAATTTGAAAGAAACACGGAAGTATCAACAAAATGGATCGAAAATCTTGCTCTCGAAGAGATCAATATGGACGAGAGTGGTGTTGTAAGTTTTAACGACCACTTAAATCCAGCATTCCAACTTGAAGAATCTTCAATTAACTTCATGAATAAGCTCAGAGATCTTTTTGAGATTTATGTCCATAAATTCAATGAATACCGCGGTGATAATAATACGATCAAAATTTTTAAGATTGCTAATACAATCAATGACTTTATGATCTATCGCAATTCACTTCGTCTTATTTTTGCAAGAAAATCAGATGATCTTATTTCAATTGGCTTCTTAGCGAATGGGAAAGACATCTTTAGTGCTAGAACTAATGAATCTCAAGTTCATGGCGGTGGACATCTTCACGAGATCCGCGCACACATCGGGCCATTTAATCAAATCACATGGCGTTTTGAAAATGAAGTTGTTGATTGTGATGCACTTGTAAGACACTACTTAAGCGAATTTATCAAGCTTTCTGCGCGCTAAGAAGATTTAGATATAGTTAATTGTATCCTTAGACTCATGTGCTTCCTTAGCATCAAGGCCTACCCGTAACTTTTGAGCTGAATATTCTAAAGACTCTTCTACAGTTGGTAGACGCAAATGCAGATAGCCCTCAGCATTAGTGATATTCATATTAAAATTTAGAACACCTGAACTATTATCTCCAACCTTTGCTGAACTCATAATTGGATATGGCCATTTGGCCGATGCAATCAACTTTTGTGGTTCTTGAAATTTTTGACAATACAGTTTTCCAAAAGAATAAGTCGACATAAAATCATTTGAACTAATTTGTAACAAACGATTCTTAAGACCTCTTTCGATGCAAATTTTGATAACCATTCCAAGGTAGTCAATATCGAGAAAGCCCGTTTTAATATAGTCATCAAGTTCAATCTCTTCTCGCGCATGAAGCTTTGCTTGAATTTTCTCAAAGAGATTACGACGAACGTGTACACCGCCTCTTCCATATAATCGACAAACTCTAAAAACTAAGTAATTTAGAGAGGATTTTTGAATATAAAATTCCGCAGCCGCCTGAGTCTTGCCATAAGTAGTAGTTGGATCAGGAATATCTAACTCAAAATTTTCAGATGATTCACCTGAGAAAACGAAACTTGAAGATAAATAAATAATTTGTGATTTATATCGCTGACAAACATCTGCCACAGTAAAGAGTCCACTTGTATTTAAAGCATCCGCCCTTCTCTCACTTAGTGCACAATCCACAATTGAAGATAAACCTACCGCATATATTGTAATGTCTGGTTTAAATGTATACATGATTAACTGAACTTCTTGCTTACTGTGAACATCACATGGAACAGTTGTTATGCCATCAATAGAAACAGGGTTCTTATGATAAGTACCAATGATTTTGTAGTCTTTCTTTAAAAAGCTTGCAAGTGATGAGCCCACAAATGAAGAAATACCAAAGATTAGAATTGTCTTGGTTCTTTGTTCAGTCATGATTCTATTATATAGGTAAGATTTGTTTTTTGAGAAAAAAAAGAGGAGGCAACTATGTCCTATTCAGGACCATAGTCGCCTATATGATTAGTTTATCCGATTAGTTTTAACGCCACATTTGGCACTTGGTTTGCCTGTCCAAGAACAGAGGCTCCCGCCTGAATTAAGATATTGTTTTTAGTCATGTCGGCAGTTTCTTTTGCCACATCAACATCTCTAATTCGCGATTTTGCCGCACTCAAGTTCTCATCACTGATCCCCAAGTTATTGACTGTTGATGTGAGTCGATTCTGTAACGCACCCATACTGGCACGATAACCGTTGACTGCGACCAACGCATCGTCAAGTTTTTGAAGAACTGCTTGAGAGCCTTCTTTAGTGGACACACTATCTGAGGCAAGTCCAAGTGCTGTGATTGTAGCATCTGATCCTGCTGCATCGTAAGTAAGTCGATCAAGCATTGGATCATTGTGAATCCCAACTTGAAACTCGAGCTTGCCACCTGTTCCATCGAGTAGCTGTGTTCCGTTAAAGTTAGAAGATTTTGCGATTCTATCAATCTCTTCTTTAAGCTGTTGGAACTCGATGTCTGAAAATGCTCTTTCAGTATCCCCAATCGTGTCAGAGGCAGTCTGTACTGCAAGCTCTCTAAGACGAATGATGATATTTGAAACTTCATTTAATCCACCTTCTGCTACCTGGACAAGTGAGATTGCATCGTTTGCGTTTCTCTTTGCTTGCCTCATACCTCTGATCTGAGCTTTTAAGTTTTCACTAATTGCCAGTCCAGCGGCGTCATCTCCAGCCTTTGTAATACGTTCACCTGAAGATAGTTTTCTTAAGTTGTCCCCAACTCTTTTATTTGTAAGTGACATTGCTCTTTGTGCTGCGATTGATGCCACGTTTGTATTAATTCTGATTCCCATGATTAGTCTCCTTTAATCATCATATAAACCTCCTGTTTGATAATTGAGCATCCAGCTCAATAAATTCGTTAATAATTAAATAATGCTTCTACGGATAAACCAATCATTCCTCTATATATATTTGCCAAGCAATCAAAGGTTGCAGTCTCTAATTGCCGTACATAACTTATCCAGTAGTATGCATATTATTGACTCCGTGTTCTTTACTCTAAAATTTTCTAAACAATGCTAGTGCCATCCGGCGCTGTCAGGGATTATTACCCTTGAGCAGCAGCCTGGATTAAGCTTAGTGCACTGTTTGTACTAGTGTTCGCCTGAGCAAGAACCGAAGTACCGGCAGTCATTAAAATGTTTTGTTTTGTTAAGTTTGCAGTTTCTGCTGCTACGTCAGTGTCTCTTACACGAGAGTTTGCCGCACTTAAGTTTTCAATCGACGTTGCAATATTATTTACCGTTGACTGAAGTCTGTTTTGAAGGGCACCAAAGTCCGCTCTAATACCAGATACAGAGATAATCGCCTGATCAATTGATGATAGAGAGTTCTGTGCAGAAATCTTATCAGCAACTGATGCTAAGTTAAGACCAAGAGCTGCTACGTTTACGTCAGCTGATGATGCATCAAACGTTAAACGATCTGATATAGGGTCATTACGCGTACCGATTTGGATATCAAATACTGCACCTGTACCGTTTAGTAGTGGTACTCTGTTGAATTCTGTTGAGTTAGCGATACGATCAACTTCAGAAGTTAATTGTTCGAATTCTACGTTTAGGAACTTTCTTTCAGTTGCTCCAATAGTATCCGAAGCTGCTTGTACTGATAGTTCTCTAAGTCTAATTAGGATATTTGAAACTTCCCCTAAAGCACCTTCAGCGATTTGAACTAGTGAAATACCGTCTTCTGCGTTTCTTTCAGCTTGTCCAAGACCTCTAATTTGAGCCTTTAGGTTTTCAGAGATTGCTAGACCTGCGGCATCGTCACCCGCTCTGTTAATTCTCTGACCTGATGATAATTTTTCTAGAGATTGTTGCATACCAAGACGTGTTCCACGTAGGTTTCTCTGTGCGTTTAGAGATGCAACGTTCGTGTTAATTCGTAGTCCCATTCGATCCTCCTTGACTGGGTACCGACAAGATTCCTTCCTGTCAGTCAGCTGAAATCCATACAGCTGTACAATTGTTACACCACCTTATCGCTCCAATTTCTTAACTCTTTAGAAAAAAATTGTATATTTCTTATACGAAACTTTTTGCCTAGTTAAGAATTAACCTCAGTGTTTATGGGGCTTTTGAATTCTGGATAATTTTATTCAAGATTTTATTTGCAATTAAATGTAAAATAAATCGACATGATATTTACAACTCTAGAACAATATTCTCATTTAAAAAATGCTCTCAATAAAGAAATTGAAAAGGCTTTTCATTATAAAGATGAAAACAGCTTTAATACTGACTTCTATCAACTAATGAAGGAGAGCAATCATCACAATTGTCATCTGCTTCTTGATGATAATGAAAATATCGTCGCGCATATTGGTGTTAGACCAGTAACACTACATTATAAAGGGCATGAGTTAAAAACATTATTACTGGGTGGAATTGTTACTAAGGAAGAGTTCCAAGGACAAGGACATTTTAAAGAACTCTATAATCACATAAAGAGCATCTATAAAGATAACTACTCTCTCGTCATTCTTTGGAGTGATAATATGAGTGTCTATAAGAAGCTTGGCTACACTCAGTTTGGATTAACTGCTGTAATTGGAGATACTCCAGTAACAGAAGAGAAAATACGACAGAGGGGTTACTGGCCAATTAATATTCAAGAAATTGATAAAGAAAATTTAGAAAAAAAATATAATAAATCTTATAAAGACACCATCTCAATTCAGAGATCTCTAAAAGAATGGAACGATATTAAACAAATATCTTCAATGAAGACTTTTACAAACGATAATGGTGATTATCTATTCTTTGAAAAAGGACAAGACTTAAAAGGAATTATTCACGAGTGTTCTTTTTCAAATAATAGGCAAGAACTTGAGAAATTTAAAGGACTTCAACTATTAAACCCTACTCCACTTGATGAAGAGTCTTTTTTTATTCATCTAGCCTGGGGTAAAATTATTAATACTTGTGAATTTTCTAATTTTTTAAAGGCCATCACTAAAAATGCCGTGTCTATTTCAGACTTTAAGCCAGATTTAGATAAGGTAACACTTACTATCAACGAAGAATCTTTTTTATTTAAAAAAGAGGAACTTTTACCACTACTTTTTGGACCAGAACAAGCCATCGAGCTAAAAGAGTTGATTCCTCAAATTTATATTACTGGAGCAGATAGTATTTAATTTCTGTGCTTCAAAGTCCCATAGCCAATTGCTGATATTGAAAGCACCCACAAAATTATAGTAAGAGTTGGGTAATCGAGTAATGCACCCTTATAAAGATCTTGTTCAGAAACAAATGACCTCCCAGCAAAAAAGAAAACACCGCCAAGAACATAAAATGAAAGTAATCTCACGCTACTGGCAAGAGATGCAATTGGTTTCCAAATTCCTTTGTGTCTAATTTTTACTGCATAGTTATTCTTCGCAAATTCTTTGAGAAACCATTTAAGATGTCTTGGAACAATTCGAGACGCACTTAAGACATCCTTAGCAATCCACATTCCATCTTCAATAAAGCTATCAGTAGAGAAACTATCTCTAATAATATCATTGATATCTCCTTCTAAAAGGCTAAAGATATCAAAATCAAGATCTAACGATTGACCTACTCCATCGAGTGTTATTAGAGCTCTAAAGACAACAAACCATTCACTAGGTAAGAAAATATGATGTTCTCTTAGGGTTGTGATGATCGAACTAATAATTAAAGAGAAATTTGTTTGTTGAACTGTTAGTCCAATTTGCGGACCAATTGCATTCTTAATATCAATAATTAATTTATCGACATCCGGTACTGTTTCATAGATGGCAACATCCAAGAACTCATAAACTAAGTTTTCGAAGTTTTGAGTTAGAATTGCATAAATAATAGCAATAAAATTTTGACGAGCATTTTTAGAAAGATTTCCAACTAGTCCAAAATCAATCAGAGCAATCTTTCCATTTGGAAGATAGAAGAAATTCCCACCATGAAGATCTGCATGGAAAAAACCTTCATTTAGAAAACATCGCATAAAAATTTTCACACACTCATCTAACTTTGAATCAAGCTCTTCTATATGCTCACTGATTTTTTCACTATCACTAAATGGAATTCCCTCAATAAGCTCCATGACTAATAAATCATGGCAAGTAAACTCTTTATAAATTTTAGGTAAATGAAAAATTTCAGAGTTGTCATACTTTGCAATTATTTTCTTTAGTTTTTCACAGTTAAGTGCTTCAACATTAAAATTCAATTCACTCTGAAGAGAGAATGCAAAGTCTTCAAGCACCTTAGAAAAGCCTAAGAACTTAAAGTCATCTGCAGCTTTTTCAGTTTGAGTTGCCAAGAAGATAAGTATTGAAAGATCAGTTTGGATAATACGATCAATTCCAGGTCTCTTTACTTTTAAAACAACTTTTTCACCTGTTAAAAGCTCAGCTCGATAAACTAAACCAATCGAAGCTGTTCCAATCGGTTGATCTTCAACGCTCTTAAATACGTCCTCAATTTTTTTACCAAGAGATGATTCAACATTTTTCTTTATCCCAGAAAATGGAATCGGTTTAACTTCATCCCTAAGCTTTTTCATATGCTTAATGAAGTCTTCATCAAAAATATCTTCTCTTGTACTTAGAAGTTGTCCAAACTTAACAAACGCAGGACCAAGCTCCTCAAAGCAAAGTTTTAATCGGTAGCCCATCACATCTCCCCACGAGTTATCATGGACAGATACTTTTTGAGACTCTTCACTCTTTCTTGGAAATACGAAATTGGGAATAATATTGATGACGTTTTGAGAAACAAACTCATCTAGACCATTTTTAGCAAAAACAGTAGCAATTTCTCTTAAACGAGAAATATTTCTAATTGTTTTCGTTATCTTAAAACTCGTCGTTATTAGGCCCACATAATATCCTTTAGAAAATATCTATTATTTTATCACGATAGAATCAAAAGGTGCATAGCCCTATTGCCAGAAAAATGGTAAAAATAAAGAGTGAAAGAATTTATTATAATTACATCGCTTTTATTTTCTCTAGTGACTCATGCAAATGATGAGACTTGCTCGCGCATTGCAGTAATTAATCAACAAGAAATTCTTATTGACCCAAGCTCATCTTTAAAAGGTGAAGGTCTTCGCTACCATCTTGAAAAAGATAAAGTGGCCCTAAGTTATCTAAATGATTATCAATCGCTACAAGAAGATATTTGGCGTCCTGCAATAATGGGTACTGTTGGATCAGGCCTTATCCTATCGGCTTTTCTAACAAACCCAAGTTCAAATACCAGGAGAAGTCTTATTGCTTCTGGTACCGTCGTTTTAATTCTTAATTACTTATTAACGAAAACAATTCAAACAAGTAATGAAGAGTTACTCTATAAGAGTATTGATGAGTACAATAAGAGACAAGAGCCAAAAATTTACTTGAAGTCTGATGACCAAATTAATACGCCCGAAGTTTATATAGAGAAAAGCTGGAGCTTCTAATGTTGGACAATAATGAAATCACTTGCCATGCGTGTCATAAGGCACTAGATCTTGAACCTGGACAAAAAATCTCATTAAAAGAGGAGTGTCCATATTGCTACGCTAGTGTTCATTGTTGTAAAATGTGCAAGTTCTACGACATTACAGCATATAATGAATGCCGTGAATCAAGTGCTGATCGCATTGTAGAAAAAGAAAAAGCTAATTTTTGTGACTACTTCGTCCTTAAGGGAGCTGGAGATGGTGACGATAGCAAGAATGATCTTCTTGCCGCTGCAAACGCATTATTTAAATAAAGGAATTATTAATGGCAAATCCAATAACAAAACAAGGTTACGATATTATTCAAACTGAGCTTGACCACTTGATCAAAGTAGAAAGAGAAGAGCTTAAGGTAACGATTGCAGAAGCAAGAGAACTAGGCGACTTGAAAGAGAATGCTGAGTACCATGCTGCAAAAGAAAAACAAGGTGTTGTAGAAGGTCGAATCTCTCAACTTCAAGGTATCCTTGCACATTGTGAAGTAATTGATCCAAGTACGATTAAATCTGACAAAATTGTTTTTGGTGCAACTGTCACTATTTTAAATATCGAAACAGACGAATCACAAACGATTAAAATTGTTGGTGAGTCTGAATCAGATATGAAAAAAGGCTTAATCTCTTACAATAGCCCACTAGGTAAAGCACTAATTGGTAAAGAAGAAGGCGACGAAGTTGTTGTTCGTGCACCAAAAGGTGATATTGAATATGAGGTGGAGAACATTGAGTTCAAATAAGGATATCCTATCTACTCAAATTTCTGATCTCTACTCAAAGCCTACCAAAACTTTAGAAGCGCTTAATAAAAAAAATATTTATACAATTAATGATTTGCTTTGGCTGATGCCAAGGCGAATCGTTAAGTTACCTGAGATTGCAAATTTTCAATATGCAAATATTGGTGACTTTTTTAGAGGACGTGGAACGATTGTTTCCATGCAGGCCAAGCCTAATTTTAAATCAAGAGGAAAAGGACGAGCGGTTCTTTTAAATATTGCTGTTACAGTTAAAGATGATCTTAGTGATAACTATATTACTCTTAAATGGTTTAATGCCTATCAATCGATTCAAAAAAAACTAGAGCAACTAAAGCATCTTGAATTCTTAGGTGTCGTTTCTGTATTTAATGATTCGTTACAAATTGTGAATCCAGAGCTTTTTGAAATTGGTAAATCAGATTCCGAAAGTGGTTTACGTATTACCTACCCTACAATTGAAAGTGTTAAGTCTCATCATATTCAAAAGGTTTTCGATAAATTACCAAATGGATTTTGGGACAAAATTCCAGAAATAATCCCAAGTAATATTCTAGAAGACAAGGGCCTTCTCTCTCGCAGTATGGCCTTTAAATACCTACACGGAAGAGTTCCATCTAATGAATGGAGTCAAGACAAGTTTGATCAAGCAAAACGTCGAATTATTTATGAAGAATTTATCTATGATCAACTAAAGATCAAATTACGAAAAAATAAGAGAACGGAATTATCGAGGAAAAGCCTAAAGATTAGTTTAGATCAGATTCAAAAAGCAAAATCGCTCTACCCCTATCAGTTAACTATTGATCAAGATAAGGCTTTAGATGATATTGTATCTGACTTTTCAGGAACAACGCCAGCGATGCGATTAATTCAAGGAGATGTTGGTTGCGGAAAAACAACAGTTGCCGTCGCCTCAGCATACTTAATTCTTAAGACTGGTGGACAAGTAGCACTCATGTGCCCAACAGAAACACTAGCACTACAACACTTTCGTGAAATTGAAGAAATTCTTGGAAATGAATTTAAAGTGGAACTTTTAGTTGGAAGCACGAAAGCCAGTGAAAAGAAAAAGATTAACGAATCACTAGAGAGTGGAGATTGCGATATTGTCATTGGCACACATTCTTTATTTCAAGATAGCGTGAATTTTAAAAATCTTGAATTAGCGATTATTGATGAACAACATAAATTTGGTGTTGAGCAGAGAATCAAGCTAATGAAAAAAGGTGAAAATCCTCATTGCTTAATTATGTCCGCTACACCTATTCCACGCTCTCTAAGTTTAACAAAGTATGGCGATCTCGATATCTCGATAATTAAAACAATGCCAGGAGGTAGAAAGGGGCAGAAAACAAGGATTGTTACAAATGCCAACTTAAATAACTATTTGAGTTTTGTAAAAACAAGACTTGAAATGAAAGAGCAAGCTTATATCGTTGTTCCGGCCATTGAAGAATCAGAAAATGATGATATCAGAAACCTTGAACATACATACGAGCTATATAAACAATACTTTCCTGAATTTAGAATTGCTTACTTACACGGAAGAATGTCTCCAGATGAAAAACAAGCAGCTATAACAGACTTCAAAGAACATAAAACTGATATTCTAATTGCGACCTCTGTTATTGAAGTAGGTATCAATATTATCAACTCCACTATAATGGCGATTCTAAGCCCTGAAAGATTTGGACTAAGTAGCCTCCATCAAATGAGAGGACGTGTTGGAAGAGGAAATAAACCAGGCTTCTGCTTTCTTGTTACTGATAGAGAAATAACTCCTGACAGTATGCAACGACTACAAGTAATCGAAAAATATACTGATGGCTTTAAGATTGCGGAAGAAGATTTAAAAATACGTGGAGAGGGAGACTTATTTGGTCAAGAGCAATCCGGAGTTGTGACGCAAAAAAGATTGGCCAATATTGTACTCAACCAAGATATCCTCTATGAAGCGATTGAAGATATCAAAAAATACCCTAATGACTTTGATTCCATCATAAATTTTATGAACCATGATGAAAAAGTTTTCACTACGATTTAACTTAGCAAAAAACTCAGATCGAGTATAAAATAAAGCTATGATTCATCTTAAAGTATTAAAAACTAACGATCTACTATCTCTTGGAGAATATCAATTTCAACTACCAAGAGTTTATATTGGAAGCTCGGTTCACAATAATCTAATTATTGAAGACAAAACATTATCAAAAGAGCTTGGTGTTTTAAAGTCCATCGGCCATCACTTAGTTTTTGAAACAAGCTCAGCTTACAAAGTAAACTCTAAGTCAGTTGAAGGAATTATAAGATTAGAAAAAAATGATATTCTTGAATGCCAAGGTATACAGATACAAATAATAGAATTTCAAAAGAGTGATGAAAATGACTTTCAGGACTACTATAAATATCTTGAGCGTATTAAAGAAGAAGATCCTGCAAAATACGACTTTATTCAATCACTAGAAGAACATTACGTAACTTTAACTGGAAAATATGACAATGACCTCTTGGAGAAATAAAGCGAAGTATCACCAAGTTGATGAGACAACTAAGATTCAATATTGGACAAATATTGAAAACTTAGATGAAGAACATAATCAAGTTATTGTTTTTAACTATGGCCTTGTTTGTAATGTAAGACACTTTGTTTACCAAATTGATCACTTCGAAAAGCTTGGCTATAAAATACTTCTTCATGACTACAGAGGACATTACAAGTCAGAGACAACACAGGGAATTGAATCAATTACCTTCAAAAATATTATTAATGATATTAACTCATTAGTTCGTGCATTAAATATTAAAACAAGTATCCATATTGGCCACTCAATGGGAGTGAATGTAACACTCGACTATGCTCATAAATATCCTGAAGAAGTACAAAAAATTGTATTAATTTCTGGAACAATCTTTCCTCCTCAAGATGTCATGTTTGATTCTAATATAATTGATATGACTGAGCCTTATATCAAAGAACTTAAAGATAGATGGAAGTCACAATTTCAATTTATTTGGAAAAATGTTTATCGCAACCCTCTTGCAAGTGCATTAGTCTGGAATGGCGGATTTAATATAAAGAAAACAAATATTGAATTTGTTGAATACTATATGAAGAAACTTGGTGAACTTTCACCTGATATCTTCTTCCAACTCCTTGATCAAATGAGAGATCAAAAGATCATTAAAGAACTTGAAGAAATTAAAATTCCTACGCTAATTATTGGTGGGGATAAAGATAAGGTGATTCCAAATTATCTACAACAAATCTTACATGATAGCCTTAAAAACTCCGAACTATATATCATCAAGAATGGAAGCCATGTTCCACAAGTAGATTTTCCTGAATTCATCAATGAACGAATCGATCTATTCTTGGACTAAACCTTTGTGAATTAGAAGTTTTTTGAAAACACGATTCATTGCATAGATTCGTTGTGCTTTCTTATATTCACTGTGAGACGCCTCGCCTTCAGAATTAATTCTATAAGAAGTTTCATCAACAACTTGAACTTCAAAAGGATAGAAAAATCTAATATCTCTAGCAAGAGAAGAGAAGTCTAAACCTAGTAATTCCTTTGCAACTGCCGAATCTTCCTCTTTGGCTAACTTTCTTAACTTAAAGAACTCTGCCAAAAAAGGATTCTTATATTTTATAAGTTGGCGACAAGTGAATTGAACAGAACGATACTTTGTAGAAGAATGGAGATTATTCTCATTCTTTAAATTATCAAAGCTACATTCATCAATCTCTCTATTGACTGCTGACACAAATCTTTCTTCAGAAAGATTGTTTCTTAAGGCCATCTTCACTAAGCTTGAGTACTTAGTTCTAAAATGACTAATATCAAAGATTGTATTTAGAGATCTTGATGGCTTAATATTGTGAGGAGTAATAATATAATTACGAATCAAAAATTGAATCACTTTTAAAATATCTAATTTATTCTTCGTAACTAATCGTACTCCTACTCTATCAAATAATTCTTCCGCTACGTTTTCGGCCTTGTGGAGTAGCTTAATAATTACACTATCACGCGACTTCTTAGACTTTGTTTCAAAGTCCACTAAAGGAATTGAAATCTCTCCAGACTTTAAGAAAAGATTATTTTCTTGGTCGCGATGAAGGTAGCGATAAAATTTATCAAATATTTGAGTTTGAATTTGATTAAAGTAGTTAGAACGTAGGTCTTTGTCCGCGTGCAGAATTGTGTGCATTACTTTTAAAACAATTTCTGCCCACAATTGTTCTTCTACAGTGTGATCCGAATTACCAGTTGCCATTAAAAACAGGCCACTTATATCAGTAACAGTATAAAGAGAATTAGGTATCTCTAAATCAAGACCATCCGGTGTTCCATCTTTTAAAAAGTAACGTTTAATAAATTGGACGGCCTCTTGAAAATTACCAAATAACTCCGCCCTTGAGACTGGATCTTCAGTATCAAGTCCGTAGCCTTTTAAGAATTTATTTACTTCTGTAATGTCATCTAATTTAGCTACAAAGAAGTTTGAGTCGAGTGCTGATTTACCACCAACAACAACATCAATTACATCCCAGTCAAAAATATAATTTTTTAAATAATCAGGTCGATTCATAAAGTTACTTTGTTCTATCGTTGAGTAATGCTACCATAAGCCCATGAAGACAGAAAATCAGCTAAAAAATACAAAAAAACTGACATTAAAGTCACTAACTGACTTAAGAATTCTATTTCTTACTTTTTTTGGAGCAGGACTAGCTCCTAAGGCCCCTGGAACTGTTGGAAGTTTAGTTACAATTATCCTTCTTTATTTTATCGGAAAATTTAATGCGCCATTCTTCTTCTTCATTCCATTTCTCTTAATACTTACAATAGGTGCAGTGTTTATCACTGGTGTTATTGAAAAAGAATATGATTGTGTCGATCCTTCTTGGATTGTAATTGATGAAGTAATCGGAATTTGGATTGCGTCATTTTTTTTACAGGACCAAAGTTACGTAAGTTACGTAGCTATTTTTGCCCTATTTCGACTTTTCGATATCTGGAAAATAGGACCTGTTAAATACTTCGACGATCGCAAAGACGCTCTAGGAACGACATTTGACGATATTGCAGCGGGTCTTATGGCCGGAATCAGCTACATCCTTACTTTTAAATTGTTAGAATTTATCTCTTGACTTACGCAAAACTTACGCTAAAAATATTAATAAGCGAAAAGTAAAAAACTGGAATTCAGTTTTGTTGTGTTCATTAAATCCCCGCACTTAAAGGGAAGTTAAAAATACCGCTTTTTGCATTAGCTGATAGAAGATAAATTTGATAGAACTTATAAAAAAACACGGAGAGCTTATGGCCACAACATCTAACGAGAACAAGCAAAAAGCATTAGACCTAGCACTTTCAACAATTGAAAAACAATTCGGAAAAGGTGCAATTATGAAACTGGATACTGAAAATGGTCCAGAAAGAATTCCAGCGATTCCAACAAGCTGTTTAGGACTAGATCTTGCACTTGGTGTAGGTGGTGTTCCAAAAGGTCGTATCATTGAAATCTACGGACCTGAATCATCAGGTAAAACAACACTAACTCTTCACATTGCAGCAGAAGCGCAAAAGCAAGGTGGTACTGTAGCATTTATTGATGCTGAGCACGCACTTGATACTGTTTATGCTCAAAAACTAGGTGTTGATATTCCAAATACACTTATTTCACAACCAGATAGTGGTGAGCAGGCCCTTGAAATTACAGATATGCTTGTACGTTCAGGTGCTGTTGATCTTCTTATCGTTGACTCTGTTGCCGCACTTACTCCAAGAGCTGAACTTGAAGGAGACATGGGTGATTCACACATGGGTCTTCAAGCAAGACTAATGTCACAGGCACTAAGAAAACTTACTGGATCAATTAATCGTTCAAATTGTACAGTAATTTTCATTAACCAACTTCGTATGAAGATTGGTGTTATGTTTGGAAACCCAGAGACAACAACAGGTGGTAACGCACTTAAGTTCTATTCTTCAGTAAGACTTGATATCAGAAGAACTGGTGCAATTAAAAATGGTGACGAAGTAATCGGTAACAGAACTAAAGTTAAAGTTGTTAAGAACAAAGTAGCTCCTCCATTTAAAGTTGTAGAATTTGATATTATGTACGGACAAGGTATTTCACAAACAGGTGACCTACTAGATCTTGCTGTTGCAAATAATATCGTTGGGAAAGCTGGTGCATGGTTCTCATATAATGATGCAAAAATTGGTCAAGGGCGTGAGAACTCAAAACAATACTTAGCTGATAATCCAGAGATTGCATTAGAAATCAAAAATAAGATTCTAGCTCTTCACGGACTAATCGAAGGTAACACTGTAGTTGATCAAACAACTGGTGAAATCATCGAAGATGAGCCAGTAATTGAAGAAAAGAAGACGAAGGCAAAATCTAAGTCTAAAAAAGTAGTACAATAAACAAATATAGCCCCTTAAGTTTCTATCCTATCGAATGATAGATATTAATATTAAGGGGCACCCTTTCTAATGACTCTCAAAGAAACCATTGAAAAACTACCTCTAGACGACTCAGAAACGAAGTCTGAAGACATTCGCTCGTTTAAAAGAGCTTATCAATACTGCATCTGGCTTCTATCAAAGAGAGACTACTCAAGATATAAATTATCTCAAAAATTATACGAGAAAAAATACACTCCTTTCATAGATCAGCTACTAGATTTTCTAGAAGAATCTAAATATCTTCAAGAAGAACAATACATTCGTACACGTATTAAAACATTTATGTATAAAGGCTTAAGTAAGAGAAATATTCTCAATAAATTAAGGGCCGAACGAGTCGAACCTAGTACAGAGCTGATCGATGAATTATACGAAGAGTATCGATATACTGAAGATGGTCAACTAAGAGAGCTAATTAATAAGAAATTGCGTTCTAAAGGCGTTTCGGCCCTCGAAGATTTTAATTTTAAGCAAAAGTTGATACGCTTTCTTTTGTCAAAAGGACATTCATACGACAAAATTAATACTGAACTTAAAAATGTCCAAAATGATGAGGAAAGTAATGAGCAAAACTCCCCTTTTTAATTTTATTCTGATTATTCTGTTACTGCCTCTAGTATCTTGTAGAGTTGATAAAGATGATAAGAATACACTTCGATTTCCACTAACAGAATCGATCTCAACAATTGACCCCGTAAATGGCTATGACTCTGTTTCTATGTCAGTTATTTATCAAGGTTATGAACAATTATTCGAATATCACTATTTAAGAAAACCATTAAAGCTTGTGCCTCTTCTTGCTGAAGAAATGCCACAAGTTTCAGATGATGGACTTACATATACTATTAAAATCAAAGAAGGTGTGCAGTATCATGACCATCCTGCTTTCAATGGTCAGCCACGTTTTGTTGAAGCTCAAGACTTTATCAACCAAATTAAACGCCTCGCCTTTACTCCATATAGAAGTAATGGTTGGTGGCTCTTCGACGGTAGAGTTGTCGGTCTTAATAAGTTTAGAAAAGAAGTTGGAAGTGATTTTGATAAGCTTCTATCTACTGATGTCGACGGACTTAAAGCAATTGATAAAAGAACATTACAAATCAAATTAATTGCACCATATCCACAAATGTTAAACGCTCTGGCAATGAGTTTTACTTCACCTATGCCGGCAGAAGTTATTAAGAAAGAAACATTTCTTGATGAGCTCATTGGTACAGGCCCATATAAACTAGATAAGTGGTTTCGCGGTTCAAAACTCTTTATGAGCCGTTTTGATAAGTATCATAAATCATTCTATCCAGGAAAAGGTGACCGCTTCGCTCATAGTAAGAACTTACTTACTGATGCAGGTAAGAGAATTCCATTCATTGATAAAATTGAATTCCATATCATTAAAGAAGCCCAAACAAGATGGCTACAATTTATGTCTGGGAAATTAGATTTCCTAAGAGTTCCAAAAGATAATTATCACTCACTTGTATCCCCTAGCGGTGAACTTACAGAAGACTTTCGTGATAAGAATATCACTCTTGATATTTTTTCAAGTTTCACATACTGGTGGTTCTCATTCAATATGAAGGATCCAATCGTTGGAACAAATAAGAATCTAAGGCTTGCTATTGCACATGCTGTAAATGTTGAGAAGTATATTAAAACTTTTACAAATAATATTGGATTAAAGGCTAACTCAATTTATCCTCCAGGAATTCCTGGATATGATCCATCAAGAAAACTTCCATATTCTTATAACGTAGAGAAGGCCAAGGAATATCTAAGGAAGGCCGGATATCCAGATGGAAAAGGACTTCCAACTCTAGTTTACGATACGAGAGCATCTTCTACAACTCAAAGACAACGAGCAGAGCTTCTTAAACAAGATCTTGAGAAAATTGGGATTAAAATGAAAATCCAATTGAATACTTTTCCTGCGTTCTTGAAGAAATCAAAAGAAGGTAAATTACAAATATGGCTAGATGGTTGGACTCTTGATTATCCAGATAGCGAAAATGTTCTACAACTTTTAACAACGAAGAACCAAGCTCCTGGACCAAACGTATCAAATTACTCTAATTCAGATTTTGATAAAAAATTTGAAAGTATTAAAGTAATGAACGATAGCGATGAGAAATATCTACTTATGTCACAGGTAGAGGATATTGTTCTAGAGGACCTTCCTTGGGTACTTCTGTACTACTCTCGTGATTATATTGTTTACCATAACCGACTAAAAAACTTCAGATATAACGACCTAGTTGTTAATAAAGTTAAATACTTAAGACTAAAGTAGTTAATAAGCTAATTATTTTGGGGGAATATATTTCCCCCAATTTCCGTTAAAAACGCCCCTATCATTTTTTACCTCATTTTTCCGAATAGTAGATCAGTATGCTTGCAAAGTGTACTACTGCAACAAAGGAAGTAATGAATGAAAACTCTTGCACATTTCATACTCGTCATCATCGGAATCCTATTTCAAACGCAAGTTATCGCGAATGGCTACATGATCTATTCTGTGGAACATGAATTACCTATGACCAATGACGTACAAGAAATTCAAAAGAACTACTATGTGAACCTTGGAGAAAAACAAGGTATAAAAAATGGAACGTTACTCGATGTATACCGAGTCGTTATTTTAAATGATCCATATGACCGAGAGAAGCGCTACCGTCATAAAATGAAGGTTGGCCAGCTCGAAGTAATTCATCACGACTCAGATACTTCTATTGCGATTACTAAGAACTTTAATGACAAAGATAGACAGCCAATTCTAGATATTCCTGCCTTTATGGTTGGTGACCAGGTTAACGTAAACCTTAATTAGAACGCTCATGGAGCAGAAATCTTCTTTCTTTTAGAAGCTCTATCTGCTCTTTAATCGCCTTTGTCGCCTTCTTCTGTCTTCTTATTATATCTTCATCTCCGCCTTGCTCTTCTAATAGCTTTAAAACTTTAGCGGCCATTCCATCCGCGATTGCAAGCTTATTAGACATTTCGTGCAGAAACTTCCTTTCTTCTAAGGCCAGTTCGACTATTGTAGAATTATCCATTATTCACCAAAATATTTATAACTTAACACTTCACCAAAAAGTGTCTTTGATTCAATTTTTATAATATCAATCTTAAAAATATAGTAACCAATTGCCAAATCACATGGACCATTTTTAAAAATTAAATCAATTTTTCTTAATATATTGCCTGCACAGACGCCACTGAACTTTCTTTGATAATGTTTAACAGATTTTGAGACGGCCTGTTGTTCAATAAATATAAATAATTGCTTCTTCATATAAAATGTAATTTGCAAGTAAAATGCTCAACAATTGCAACCTAAGTTACTTAAATCACGTGAGACATATTCCTGTATTTCTAAATATTTTAAATATTTAGGCCCAATCTCTAGACAAAAACAGCGCTTTGTCCTATAAAAATAACTTAAGTCACATTTAATTTTTCGGAGTGCACAAAATGGCAAGAATTACGATTGAAGACTGTTTAGAAAAAGTTGAAAACCGTTATGAGTTAGTACACCTAACAGCTAAGCGAGTTAAGCAACTAAGAGATGGTGCAGACCAACTTGTTAAAAGTAAAAATAAAGATGTTGTTACAGCACTTAGAGAAATTGCAGCTGGTAAAGTTAAGCATGCTCCAGTAAGTGAGTACGACTCAGACGAATTCTAAGTCGAATTCTAATTTGAATTTAAATTTTTTCATATAAGAAAGGCCCTCCATGAGGGCCTTTTTTATTACTTAAACTTTGGTTTAAATTTTGGAATCGCAATTTTTAGAACTTCATCAAAATGCGCAACCGGATAAAACTTCATTCCCTTTCTATGTCTTTCAGGAACTTCTTTTAAATCCTTCTCATTATCTATTGGTAGAATAATATTTGTAATACCAGCTCTCTTAGCTGCTAATACTTTTTCTTTAATACCACCAACTGGAAGTACCTTACCTGTAAGTGACAACTCACCAGTCATTGCAAGATTACTCTTAATTGTCACATTATGTGCCAGAGAATAAAGGGCCAATGCCATTGTAATACCTGCTGAAGGACCATCTTTAGGAGTTGCACCTGCTGGAAGGTGAAGGTGAACTTCTCTTTCAGAAAGGAAGTCTTCCATCTCATCTTCTTCATTTTCATCAGAAACCTTTCTCTTTGGTTTCATCTTGAAATACTCATCCATTTCATTTTGAAGAAGTTGTTTTACATAACTATAAGCAAGGTTAGCTGACTCGTTCATTACATCACCAAGCTGACCAGTTAACTTAAACCCTTTACCATTCAATGAAAGAGTTTCGATATAAAGAATATCTCCACCATAACCAGTCCAAGCTAAACCAGTAGTCATACCAGGACAAAGCTTCTTAAGGGCCTTTTCACTTTGGTAGCGAGCAGTTCCTAGAATATCTTCTAGCTCCGTAGGTTTAGGATTGAATACCTTATGTCTCTTTGCCTTAACTTTTTCAAGTGCAGCACGACGACACATTTTAGCAATCATTTGCTCCATAACACGAACACCAGGCTCACGAGCGTAGTCTTCAATAAGCTTCTTAAGAGTAGCTTTTGATAGACTAATGTCTTTCTTTTCTAAACCATGCTTTTTAATTTGCTTTGGAATTACCCATTTAGTGGCAATTGAAAGCTTCTCTTCCATCGTATAACCACTAAGTTCAATGATTTCCATACGATCTAATAATGGTTCTGGAATATCACCAATGTAGTTTGCTGTAGATATAAAAAGTACTTTTGATAAATCAAAAGGAACATCTAGATAATGATCGATGAATGTATGATTTTGTTCTGGATCTAAAACTTCTAATAATGCTGAAGCTGGATCACCCTGAAAAGATTGTCCAAGTTTATCAATCTCATCAAGCATGATTACTGGGTTATTAACCTCAACACGTTTCATTGCTTGAATTAAACGACCTGGCATCGCTCCAACATAAGTTCTTCTATGTCCTTTAATCTCTGCTTCATCTCTCATACCACCAAGAGAGAAACGATAGAACTTACGTCCTAGAGATTCAGCAATAGATTTCCCCATAGATGTCTTACCAACACCTGGAGGACCTGCAAGACATAGAATTGTTCCATCAAATTGTGGCTTAAGCTTACGAACAGCTAAGAACTCCATGATTCTTTCTTTTGCTTTTTCAAGGCCATAGTGTTCTTTTTCAAGAATCTTTTGCGCCTTATCCATATCTACATAATCATCAGTAGACTTAGACCAAGGAAGGTCTACAATCCAATTTAGGTATGTACGTGTTACGTTATACTCAGGAGAAGAGTCTGGAATTACTTCTAATCTCTCTAACTCTTCATTTACAGACTGAAGAACTTCTTCAGGAAGCTTTGCTTCAAGAACTCTCTCTTTAAGCTTGCTAATATCACGGGCCTTATCATCTTCTTCAAGCCCAAGCTCAGATTTAATTACCTTAAGCTGTTCACGTAAGAAGTATTCTCTCTGATACTTATTTACTTTATCGTTAACTTCGTCTGAGATTTTCTTTTGAATATCTGCAACATCTTTTTCACGCTTTAGATAAACAAGTAGTTTTCCAAAACGTTTTTTAACAACAAGAGTTTCTAAAAAGTCTTGAGCTTCTGGAATATCAAGTGATAATGCAAAGGCAACTAAGTCAGCAAGTGCACCAGGAGAAGAAGAGTTAATCATTGCAAGCTTCATCTCTTCGTTGAAGTATGCGTTTACTTCACTAAGCTTTTTAACCTGATTAATGATAGAACGAGTGTATGCATCTAGTTCTTCATCTTCCTCTAAAATATCATCAAATACTTCATACTTTGCACGTAGTAATGGTGATTGTTCATAGATATTAGATGCACGATATCTCTTAATACCGTGAACTAAAACGTTAACTGACCCATCTGGCAGCTTTAGTCTTTTTACAACTTTACAAAGAACACCTACTTTATAGATATCTTTTGAAGTTATTTCTCTTGAATCAAGATCTTCTTGAATTGTAGGATCAATCTCTCCTTCTTCATTCTTAAGATCATTTTTAACCAAGTTAAGTGCAAGGTAACCACTCTTGATTAGATACTCATCTAATTCAGCAGTAAACTTGTCTTCAGTTAAAATAATTGGTGCAATCATTCCCGGAAAAATCGGGCTATTCATAATAGGTATGATTACAACATCTTCAGGAAATTTTTCATCCCCTGCTGAGTCTTTAATTTGCACGTTGTACTCTTCGTATTCATTCATAATAAATCACACCTACTTTTTAATATCGATTACTAATCGACCTGGATTTTTTAATGTAAAAACATCAATTGAATGTTTTCCATCGATAACAAGTTCTGCAGAGAGTGTATCGTCTCCTACAGGATAAAAATCAACTTTCTTCACAAGCTTAGAAGTTCCAAATGAACCAACTTTCTTATTAAGTTTTGTCTTAAAAAAATCTACATAGATCTTATTCTCTTTTTCTGACTTATATCCATAAACTCTTGGAGCTTCATTTGTTTCAAAGTCGAATACCAATCTTTCAAATCCTCTTGAGCTACCATTTCCATGACGAATTGATTTCAAGACAGAATTGGTATTACTATTTGTCGAATGAAAGATTCCTTTGTTAAAAAAGATTGATCTCTTCTTATCCGGAATTTTGCGAATTCTTTCGTTTAATAAATCTTGTGAATAGGCCTTGTGACCCAGTGAAAAAACTGTGATTAACAAAAGTACTTTTAATAGATTCATATTTACCTTCCATGGGATAATTAGTTAAATTTTACTAAATTGCGCGTCAAAAATGAATAGTAAATTTAGATAATTAGACTTTTGATTTTCTTAACTGTGCCGCACCAAGTAATCCAAAAAGAAGTGCTAACCAATAGATGTGAATTTTATATTCGTTTGATTCTGAAGAGTCGTTGAGTGAGGCTATTTTTCTTCCACCCTTTTTCTTATGAAAAATATCCTTATCAGTTCCAATCCCTTTTAATCCTTCGCCATAAATACTGCTGATCCACAGATTAAATGTACTGAATGAATTTGAACCAAACTTTGGGTTATCAGGAAATGCTTGAGAGATGACTGCTTCTTCACCACTTCGTCCAATTACATTATAGACACCAAGTCTTTCATTTAGAGGATAAAAGTCATATTCGCCTTTTCTCAAGAGTACGATATAACGGCGACCTTCAACGAAACGAGGTCGTAATTTATTAGGATACTCAATCCCCTGCCAAGTCCCACCATCGTAGACAAAGCTGAAGGAATTCTTATTCATCAATTGTCGACTTCCTAAACCTACAGATTTTTCTAATTTAAACGAGACATTCGTAACAACGGAGCCGTTGCTTAACTTTTTAGGGAAGCTTCCCTGATAAATTCCCATAATAATCGCATTTGATTCTGAGAGTTGCTTACTCAACGGAATTTGGAATAACTCTTGTGCCGAAACATTCACAGAAAAAAGAAAAGAAATAGTGCACAACAAGAACTTTAACATACTGTTCTTATCGGATAATACTCTTAATACTTTAGCATTTTAATCAAGCTCTATCGTATTGAAATTACTAAAAATTTCATGGTTATCGAGTAAAATTAGCGTATTCCCCTGTCTTGTTAACCCCTCAAGTAATTCACAGATAGAATTCAGTTCATTAATTGATAATCCGTAAGAGATATTCGTTAGAACAATAACAGAATTCTTTACTTTCTTATCAATGGCCTTAAGAAGTTTTACACGCAAGCGCTCTCCACCAGATAGCGACGGAATGATACGATCAAGAGTTAGGTAATCGAGATTTAATAACTTTAAATATTCAATTGTTCTCTTAATTTTCGGCGTCGTTGGAATTGACTCAAACAAAGTTGATATGGGTGTTTTACAAGCATCAATAATTGTATATTTTCCATCAGTGATAGTTGCGTAGAATTTTTTTAAACCTGTTCCACCACACTCATCACAATCGAATGTTACATCTTCAAGAAATTGCATATCTATTTCTTGAATACCCTTTCCTTCACAAACAGCACATTGTCCTAATTTACTATTTTTAGAAAAGTGACCTTTTTCTAGTCCAAGTGATTTAGAGACAGGTAGCTTTGAAAAATAGTTTCTGACATGACCACTTAAATCGAGAGCCGTTCCAACAGTAGAGCGACTTGTTGATTTTTCAATCCTTGTTTCATAAATAAAGATATTTTCAATCCCCTCAGGATAACTTAAACCATCTATTTCATAAGAAGTTTCAAAGTCATATTTTTCATTAAAGATATCTTCATTTAACTCATTAAAGAGTGCATTAATAACAAGTCTCTTATCAAATGAATCCATCTGAGTTTTCACTTGATTAATTGTACCGACTTGAAATTTGATCTCATTATATCTAAAGCCTTCAAACTCAATATTTTTAAAGATAATCTCCTCATCAGATAGAGATTTTTTAGAAGCTTTCTTTTTAACTGTTTCTAGTTTCGGAAGTTTATGAGCAACAACTTCACCACCTAAATGGCCTGCTCCAGGTCCAATAACAATATTATGGTCACTTCCTTGTTGTAAGACTCTACTATGTTCAACCATTACAACAGTATTATTTGAAGATAGTTTTTTTAGAAACTTCAATAAAACTTTCTGCTCTTCAGAATTCATTCCAAGACTAGGCTCATCAAGTACAAACAATGAACCACTACCTTGAAAACTTAAATAGCGTACTAGAAGTGATTTTTGATATTCACTTGTTTCTAGTGATTTAAGTTTTGTCATCAAAGGGAATTGCCCTAGACCTAATTCTATTGCAATTTCTAACTTGGCCAATATTTTTTTTACGATCGTCTCATTCTTATCCACGAATATATTTTCATATAGCTCTTCAATAGTGAGAGATAAACATTCTCCATATGAATTTATATTCTGTAAATTTCCACGGTGATGAAGTGCACTTGGGGAAACCCTTCTACCTTCACATAAGTGACAACACTTTTCACTCTGAAGTGATCTCAAAAAGATTCTAGCAGAACGCTTGTATCTTTTTTCTTCAAGGCCATAAAGAAAGTTTAAAACACCATAAAAGCGTCCACTTCCTTTCATTAAAATATCTTCGATCTCCTCTTTAACATCGCAAAAACGACTGTCAGGAGAGACGCCTACTTTTTTAATTTCTGCTACAAAGTATTTATAATGATCATTATATTTTGAGTATTCTAAGAAAGTTATTGCACCATCTGATATTTTTTTCTTTGGATATTTAACAATTTTATTAATGTCATAACTTAGTGTCGATCCATAACCCTTACACTCAGAGCAAGCACCAACACCATTGTAAGGAAGCAAGTCACTAATCTGACGTGCACTTCTCAATTCTTCTTGCGAACATTTAGGGCAATAAGCGCTAGTGTTTAAATTGAAGTGTTTTAACAAATCTTGACCTGCAAGAAAAACACTTAACTGAGATACAGCATTATTTTTTATAAGCTCAGCCCACTTTTTACGAAATTGATTCATACTCTTCGGTTTAATTCTAAAAATTTCCCATTGAGAGTCTTCTTTATCAAATTCTCGAATAGTTGAAGTTTTAGAATCAAAACTTCTAGCAGGCATACCATTAATATTCTCAAGATAATGGTCTTTGCCAATAAGAACATGAATGACTTTACAGTCATCACTCACGGATTCATTAATTTCAGTCTCAACTTGTGAAAGTCCATCAACAAACTCATCACCATGGATCAAGCATTTCGTGGAAAAAGGCTCAAAATATAATTGGGCCAATTCGTAACTAATCTCTAACTGGTCGGCCATATTTAATCGCGAACCAACTATTGGATTATTTTGTGCCAAACTCCAAACAGGAAGAACTGGTGAAATACTATCGACTTCTGCACTTGTTGGAACTCTTTCAAAAAAATTCATTGAAGAAGGAAGTGAATTTAAAAATCTTCTCTTAGACTCATTTGCCAATGTATTAAAAACTAAAGATGACTTTCCTGAACCGGATACACCTGAAACACAAGTGATCTTATTAATTGGAAATTCAACATCAATATTTTTTAAATTATTAGTTCTTACGCCTTTAAGCTGAATGGATTTTGCCATAAGGATTTATAGCATAGAAGAAAAGTTTTTGGTAGGCCCATGAATAAACAAGGCCCACAAAAGTGGGCCCCGCATATATTCGAAAATATTGTAAGATAAATCTTAACGCTTCGAGAATTGGTACTTTGCTCTTGCACCTTTCTGACCAGCTTTTTGTCTTTCAACTTTTCTTGGATCTCTTGTAAGGAATCCAGCTGATTTAAGCTCGCCTCTAAGTGCAGCATCAATCTTAAGAATTGCTCTTGCAACACCAAGACGAACAGCACCCGCTTGACCAGTAGTTCCACCACCAGTTACGTTGATTTTTAGATCATATTTGTCTGCAAGCTTAAGTAGGTTTAGAGGTTGGTTAACAACGTATCTATCTGTACCTTTTGTGAAGTACTCTTTGATATCTCTATTATTAACAACAACTTTACCAGTCCCTGCAGCCATGTAAACTCTAGCAACTGAAGATTTTCTTCTACCAACTGCCTGTGAATCCCAAGTTTTTCCTTTAGCCATAATAATAACCTCTTACTAGAATTTGTATTCTACTGGTTTTTGAGCTTCATGTGCATGCTCAGATCCAGCAAAAACCTTAAGTTTTGTTAATTGTTTTCTACCTAGAGAATTCTTAGGAAGCATACCTTTAACAGCGCTCATAAGAATCGCTTCTGGCTTTCTTTCTAATTGTTCTTTAGCAGTTCTTTCTTTAAGTCCACCAGCATACCCTGTGTGTCTGTAGTAAACTTTATCGTTCCACTTATTCCCAGTAAATCTAACTTTTTCTGCGTTAATAACAACAACAAAATCACCAGAATCTGTATGAGGAGTGTACTTTGGTGAGTTCTTCCCTCTTAATACATTAGCGATTTCAGTTGCTAAACGTCCAACTACCATATCAGTAGCATCAATTAAGTGCCATTTTTTGTCAGCGTCTGCTGGCTTCAACACAAATGATTTCTCAGTGTACATAGTAACCTTCCACTTTAATAATGTTAAAAATCAATAAAACGTAAACGCATCATCAGAATAAAATGATTTGTTTACAACACTTAAGGACCTAAAGGCCCATAATTCCGTTGTTTGTGGGGTAACGGGTTTCGGCAGATATTAAACAATTTGTCCCAATAAAACAATGGGAAATTGTTATTTTTTTGGCCATGCGTAATATTTTCTTCGGCCATAAGGCACTGAAAATACGTTTTTTATTAGAATTGGCCAATTGTGATGTGAAAACGGCCAAAAGAGTCGCCCCCGATGCGATCTAATTTCACTCCGTAGTCAAAATCTAGAGAGCCAATTGGTGTAAAAAACTTGAAGCTCATACCAACAGATTTCAGTAAGTCAAAATTATCAATTTTATCAACAAATACTCGCCCTGCATCAAAAAATACAGCAATAGCAGAATAGTCACCAATATAATATCTTGGCTCCAGTCTGAAGTTTACAAAATATGCCTCACCTCTAACTGTTGTGTCATTAATATAACTACCGTCATTAAGTCTTCCACTCTCTAGATCGCTATACCCACGCAAATAATCACGTCCAATTAAACGAAATACCTTTAATGGAGGAATATAGCCTGTAGTCATTGGTTTTCCATCTGAATCAATAATTACATTACCGCTACTATCTTTAACGATGTCACTAGAAAAGTTATGTTCATATCCAAGTGCTATTGAAGTCGCTAAAGTAATATCACCCATAGGAATATAGTTAAAATTTCTAACAACTGCCTTATGGTAATCAATCGTTAAATCTTCACTTTCTTGAGAACCTAAATAAGGATTAGCAAATTCCCAAGAAAAGTTAAACCATGAGCCCTTTTTTGGAAGTGTTTTATTGTCTCTAAAATCTAAAGTCAGCTCAGGTCTAATTGCACCAATAATATACTTATCTTCATCAATAGCATCCGTTGCATCAAATTGCCTGATATTATCAAATTCATATGTAAGACTCATCGATAAGACATCAGAGAATGTCTTTATAAGTTGAGGTGAAAAACTAATAATATCAGCGTCAAAGTCAGAATATCTTTTCCTTTCATATCGTGCAGTGGCCTTAAAAGTTACCTTCGAATTAAATAGATCGTAAAATAAATAAGGCTCTACATATTGAAACTGTACTAGCCCTTCTAAAAGCTTTCTAGAATCCTGTTTTCTACGGTCATCAAGATATGAAAAGTCAGTTCTCCAGTTAGTCTGCGCCTTGAAGATAAAAGAACGGTTCATTCCATTAAAGTTGTTATACGAAATAGTTGAAGAAAACTTTAGACCAAGATCAGTACGAAAACCTGGGGCAATTTCAGCAAGCCCAAAATCCTTTTCAGTAACTTTGATAACAAAGTTCAAATACTTTTCAGTAGGAGAAATTTCCTCTCCAACAAATGAAGAGATATTTACGTTCGAAAATAAGCCTAACTCTCTTAATCGTGCAATAAAATCATTCATCGCCTTTGGTGTAACGAGATCACCACGAACAAGAGGAAGCTCTCGTCTAATTACGACGTCCTTAGTTGCTGAATTACCTGTTACAATGACATTCCCTAAGTAAGTTTTTACACCTAGGCCAAACTTGAGATTAAGTTCAATTTCATTAGTTGCTGAGTTAACATTTACAATTTTCTTAGGTCGCTTTTCACTATAAGAACTAAAATAATAACCTCTTGTCTTTAGAGAGATTAGCGCATTTTTCAAATCTTCATCTATATGTACAACGTTGAATGGCTTACCTATTTTATTTTTTAAAACATCTTCTATAAAATATTTAGCCTCTTCATCCTCAATGCCCTCGATATTTATCTTACTTAAAATATACTGTGCACCTTCCGAGATTGAAAAAGATACTACTGCAGCATCGCCACCATCTATAAAGTCAACTTTAGGTTTTTCTATATTTACAAAAATATATCCATCTTTAACGTATAACTCTTTTATTTTTTCAGAAGCATTTTCTAGTCCTCTTTCATGAAGATAGTCTGCTTTGAGTAAGTCAGAGTCTGTTTTATAATAAATATTTCTTAGTCGTTTATTGTCTTTATAGTGATTTCCGTTAAAGTTTACTTGTGAAACTGTAACCTTTCGACCTTCATTAATCGTGAAGTATAGATTTAAAATATTATTTCCATTTAAATCAAATCCCTTCGCTTCCGTAAGTTTAGACTTTGCATAATAGTAACCATTTTCACGATAGAAATTTACAATATGTCGATTGAGAGAAATATCATCAAATCTTCCCTTATTGTTTTGTATATACTTCTTAACATGAGAAAGTAGATCATTATGATTGAGTCGGTAATTATTATGAAAATTAACACCAAATCTAGAACCAAGTTCGATATTAAAAATTAACTCATAATTCCCATTGTTCAAAACTTTAAGTTCTTCTTTTACACGCGATAACCAAAAGCCATCCCTAATAAGCAGGGTACGGTACTCCTGCAGCATTTTTTTATAATTAGTAAAATCTAGAGAAGTACCTCTTATACGATGCCAGAACTTTTCTGACTCTTTAAGCTTCACGCCAAATAAACCATTAAGCCTAATTTCTTCTAATCTTCTAATTTCATTCTTCAAAAGATTTAAAGTAAGCTTCACCCCTTCTTGATTTAACTCTTTAGTAATGGTGCCTACTTTAGAACCTTTTTTAAAGTATTCCTTACCGATTGCCTTAAGTCCCTCTTGTGCAGTAGTCTCATCATAATAGTCACCCTCTTTCAAATTAAAATCATTTTTTATACGACGATTAAGAACAGAGTCTGTTCCCTTAACATATACTGATAAAATTCGAGGCTTAGTCTCTACAACAATATTAAGTCGCCCTTTTTTAACTTCATAAAAGAATGTTTTATAGTATGGCTTTGCTAGTTCAAATTGAATCACTCTATTTAACTCCTCACGAGTTAAATCTTTGCCTTCATACTTTTTGAAGCTTTCGATAATATATAAACACTCCTCACGTCCAGTACAATCAATATCAACATTTTTGATATTAATTGATTCGGCTCCAAAAACTGGAGTGATTAGAAGAAAGAATGTGGCTATCAATCTTAGAATGACCATTTGTATTTTATATCGGCTCCTACAGAGCCATCTGTCCCTTCTTTATTGTTTGTATCATCTTCACTTTCAAAAATTCCTTCAATCGAAAGTTTGTCACTTATGCTGTAATCAACATTAATTGACTGCTTATTACTTTCACTATCAAAGGTATTGGAAAACTTTAAATTAATATTGTCATTCACTTTTTTCGTTATCTGTAGTTTAGTAGCAGTTTTAACTGATTGCTCAGATTTTGTAGCTTCTTCAATAGGACTATCCGAACTTTCAGTAAATTCAGGTAATACACTCAATTTCAACCCGAGTGCAGCATCTAAACCTTCGTTGATATTAAGTTGATCAACTAAAAAGGTTCCAATCCCAATTGTTGTTAAGTTTGTTCTTTGACTATCTTCTAAGTTCTGTGAGAAGTCTGAAGTTACACCTAAAGTTAATAATGAGAAGATATTATCTCTTGAAAGAGAAGGGGTTGATTCTAGATTAATAGAGATATCATCTACTGAACCAGTTATTCCCATTTCAATGTCATACTGACCAATTGTTGAATTCGCTAAAAGGTTTAATGTAATTGGATCCATATTCTCTTCTTTAGTAAAGTACACAACTCCTTCAGAAAGAATAAAATCATTTCCTCTAAATTTAAACTTACTAAGACCTGGAACAATGATAAGTTGACCTTGCATAGCCGGGTTTGTGAACTGGCCATCAATATGTAAGTCTCCCGCAATTAGTAAATCAGCTAAGCGGTTTCTTAAACGGACAGTTTCCTTTACACTTAAATCAATATCGAGATTAATAAGATCTGGAATTCCTCTTTGATTTTGAGTGATATACTTACTTAAACTTTTATTGAATTCAGAGGAAGATTTAAAATCATTAAATTCGTTTTCAATAAGTCCACCATTAACAAATACACTTCCTTTAATTAAATAAGGAAAACCTCTTCCACTCAGAGTTAAGTTCCCATCTGTATTAACGATAGATCGAGATTCAACTTGATAACCTACATTTGTATAATTTGAAGTTATATATACTTCAGGAAACGGAAAATTAGCCTTAATGTAACCAGAAAGATTAAAATCTCCTGAACCAATTTCGCCACTTAAATTATTTATTAGGATTTTTTGATCACGGTATGCACCAACTCCATTAGCATTTGATATTTCTAACGGAACACTTTTAAGCTTTAATCCAAAATTAGAAGTGCTAAGAGAATGTGATAGGTCATATTTTTTTCGATTACCAACAATAATCCCCTTTCCTTTGATTGATCCTAAAATCCTTTCAATCTCACTAGTAAGTAATGTTAGATAACTTAGATTAATATCTAACTCTTGAACTAATTGAAAGTTAGTATCGACATTACCACTTCCTGACAATTGATAGTATCCTCCGGATCCACTGAGAGAGAGACCTAATTGTTTAATTTCAGATTGTTCTATCTCTATTGAAGTTGGCCTTCTTAAAGTTAAGGATCTTCCATAATTACTTATATGAAACTGAGTTAAATTCATGATAGAGCTGACGGGTTTATCAGGATTGAAGTCATAAGACAGTTGACCGCTCATTTGTACAAAACCATTAAGCTCGTTGTTAAAAGAATTGTGCTCAGAAATAAATGCAAGAGATGGTTTAATATCAGGCATATCAACTGCATAATTCAAAATAACTTTAGGTTGTGATTTACTAAAATCTAGCTCACCATCAATATGTATTCCTTGATTAAGAATATTAGTATTAAAATTAATGATCTTATCAATGAATTCAAATTCTAACTCAGAAGCTCCAATTTCTTGGTTTCCGATCTTGGTTTCCGTTAAATATGCGTTACCTTTTCCTTTTAAAACACCATTTCTTTTTGCATCAATACTTGCAGAGAAATAACCATTATACCCAAGGCCAAGATCACGATATCGATATAAATCCCCTAATTTAATTGGAGTCGTAATGAATGAAATTTTTTCGAATCCATTTTTGAAATTGTAAACAAAGTCAGCGGATGCACTAGAACGATTCTTCTTTATTATTGCATCTTTTACTTCGACTTCCCTATTCGAGACAATTAGTTCTAAAGATATATTATCAATAGGCTCTTTATAGGCACTTACTTTATCTGAATCTATTTTCAACTTAGTTACTAAATTTGAAAAATTTCCAGATAGATTTACATCAGCATTAAAAACACCTTCAAGTGGTGTGGTATATACCTTAACATCTTCCCATATAGGTTTAATATTTCTATGTAGAAGACTTAGGTCAACACTCTTCATTTTAATATTTAAATCGACATTTTCTTTTTCTAAATTTACGACACCATAAATATTAGACTGTCCATTTGTTGTATTATTTAAACTATCAACATAAATGATATTTTCGTTAATTGAATACTTAAGATTTGCTTTGGATTTCTTCTCAAGCAAGAAACCAAAAACATCAACATACTCAACATCTGATGAGTTCACATCAATTACAACATTATCAGTTCCCTTTATTGTAATATCAAAGTCGCCATGTCCTTTTGCAACCCCAGCAATTTCACCACCAAGATCTGATATCGAGAAGTTCTTTGCTTTAATATCAAAGTCAACAAGATTACCTATTACTGAACCTTTCCCCATTAACAATGAATTATTAGTTTTAGCATTAACACTTATATTAAAATCACTTCCTGCTACTATATTTAAGTTCTCTAGGCTAATGTTAGAAAATTTTATAATGTTATCAGTACTTGGTTTTAAAGCTAAGTTAGTGATTGAGATAGGACTATTCTTAAAGGTATCGACTAAGACTTCACCAGAATTATTCATTCTCAATAAAACCTTTCCATTAGCTCGGCCCTTTAAAAGGACAAAATCCTCGCCTAGAAAATATAAAATATCATTGAGATGAAGATTAGTTGTTTCAACAACGACATCATTATCTATAACTTTGTCAGAATTAAAATTTAACACTAATTCATCAGCTACTTTAACTTTTCCACTATTCACTTCACCAGTGAAATTTCTAATCGTTAACTTGTTATTATGAAAAGAGTGTTTCGTTTTAAAAGAATCAAGATTTACATAATCAGAATGTATATTACTACCATTAGTAAAACCACTAACGTATATATCCTTCTTATCAACAGCACCTGTGATAGTCGATTTCCCTTCTATAACGCCATCAATATTTATATTGTATTTTCTTTTTATGTCCTCAAAACTATCAAAGTTTATTTTGTAATCGATATCGGAATGAACTTTCTTACTACTAAATTCATATTTTCCTGATCCGCTAATTTTAGAATCTTTAATGAATATATATCCATTTCTGACACGAATATTGTTTTCAACAATTTCAGCGTCAAGATAAAGATTATCGACTACAGCACCTTCCCACTTAACATTTTCAATATCAAGAAGGATGTCATAACTATACTCAAATGGACTAAGTGCTAGGTACTTGATCGGTATATTTAATTTATTTTCAGCAATATAAAAATCAGAGTTTTTAATTTCAATCTTGTTAATTTTAAAAGGTAATTGGTTAGTAACATTGGAAAGAGTATTAAAAATACTTACTTGAGAATTATCATCTTCACTCTTTTCTAATTTCTCTAGAACAACATAACCATCACTAAATTCAACAGAGTTAAATCTTATATTTGATGAGAAAAGACTTAAAAGAGAAAATGCTGCTGAAACATCCTTTACCTGTACTTCAAGTTCATCTCTTACTTTGAAATTAACATCCTCTAAAATAGTTCGAGGAGGGAAAAATCCACCCGAAACTCTAGTGAAAGAAAGAGACATATTTGAATCAATGATTACATTTTTATTAATATACTCTGTTAGTAATGTTGATACATATTTTGACTGTATAAAACGCCAGGCTCCTACCGTGAGAAGTCCAAAGACAAGAGTAAATATAATCAGAAATTTATTTACAAATCTCATCTCTTTAACATTACCTCAACATTCCTATAGCCTGGACTTAAACGATTAACAATAACTGCCATAAAGAAAGCTCGTTCATTATTTCCAAGTCGCTTATAAGCTGCAGCCATTTCAAATAGAGTATTTACATATTCAGTTTTAGACTCACAGCCATCAATTAGTTTTTCTCTTAATTCTACTAACGATAGCAACTCATCTTTCCTATTTGGAGGTAGATACAACGCCTCAACATAATCCCTGTTAAATACGTGCTCTTTCGTATTCTTAGTATGTTCTTCTATACCTGTATAATCTTTCAAATAATGATTAATCGCTCTAATCAAATCATTATCGTCTGAACGTTTAACATAGTTGTATAAAACATCTTGAAATTCTTCAGACTCAAAAAATAGAGGAATGATCTTGAATAGGGATTCAATAAACATCAAAGGATCTATTAAGTTAATATCATTCACTAACCTTTTTCTAATGGCCGATATTTGAAAATATATTTCAGGGTTTTTAACAGCAGTAATTGTTGTGATGATATTAGAGATATCTTCCTTTAACTCTTGGCCACTTATTAATTTAATGTACGATAATAAATCATTTGAATATGTAATATCAAAGTGCGTGAATATTTTTGTTAATTCATTTAAGCGATTAATTTTTTTTCTTTTTATCAAGTAAGTAGTGAGGCTACTAATTTCTAAAAATAATTTTTGAACTTTTCCAGTGGAGTGAAAAAATAAAATTTTTGAGAGTGAGTCTAGATAAAAAACATCAATTGAAGATTGCTCTTCATTATCAATACGATTTGATTCTAAAAAAATAATAAGCTCTTGAGTATTACTCATTACTTTTTCAAATTCATATTTTGTCATTTCGGTTGTGTTATTTGACACATTTCCTCTGGTATATAAATACAACTAACTATCTAAAATTATTATATCAAATAATTATTTTAATTAATGTTAAGCGTACTTTTTACCACAGAAAGACATGGATTAGAGATAAGAAAAAGGCCCTTTTAAAGGGCCTTTATATTTAAGAAATTATTTGTTTACACGCTCGACGTAATCACCAGTTCTTGTATCAATTTTTAGGATTTCCCCTTCTTTGATAAATAGTGGAACGTTTACTTGAAGACCTGTTTCCATAATTGCCTTCTTTAATCCACCTTGAGCTGTATCACCCTTAAGACCTGGGTCTGTTTCAGTTACTGATAACTCAACAAAGTTAGGAAGTTCAATCGAAATTGGTTTACCTTTATAATATAATAGTCCTACTTTAATACCTTCTTGTAGGTAGTTAGCAGCATCATCAATGTATTCAGTTGCAACGTGAATTGTTTCAAAAGACGATTGGTCCATGAAGTTAAATCCATCAGGATCATTGTATAAATACTCTACTTCTTTTTCTTCTAGATCTGGCTTAAGAGCACCAGTTGCTACACCAGACTTGAAAGTTCTTTCAATAACTGCACCTGTTTCTAGGTTTTTGATTCTTAACTTATAAAAAGCTGAACCTTTACCTGGGTTAGTGAAGTCACATTTAATACAAACATATGGTTTGCCATCGATTTCTAGTTTTAAACCTTTCCTAAAGTCGTTTGTCGATATTTCCATAAAAACCCTTTAAATTAATTGCGATAATATTGCTAGGAAGTAACCTTTTTCTTTTAAACCTTCTATCACAGCTGTTGAAGATTTTGCAGTAATTTTATTCTTTCTAAACTCCTCTCTTAGGTTTGTGTTTGAAAGATGTACTTCAATTACTGGGCATTTCATCACGCGCAAGGCGTCTAAAATAGCAATACTAGTATGAGAGAAAGCTGCTGGGTTGATAATCAGCGCTTTAATATCACTTTCTGACGCAGCATGTATTTTTTCAATGATCTCTTGCTCACCATTAGATTGGAACCATTCAACATCAACTTTATGCCCGAACTGCCCGAGTTTTTCATTGGTGTACTTTTCAATGGCATCAAGATCAAGTGTGCCATAGATAGATGGTTCTCTTTTACCTAATAAATTTAAATTAGGACCATTAATGACTAAGAATTTATCCATTTAAAACTTCGCTGCTTCTTTTCTTTAAGTATGATTCGAATAGCTCAAAGGCCATTGTCAGTTTTTCCAGTTCTACTTTTGGTTTTTGCTCTAATTTCTTAGCTGTCGATTCAAAAGCGGCCATTAAGTCTTCACGGCCCTTACTCTCACTGATCTCGTCTTGTCCCTCAAGCTCAAGTAGTCTATCTTGGATACGTTGATCTTCAGGATTTTCAGCTAGCGCACTGTTAAGAACTTCTATCGCCTTTTGTTTTGCGCCTTGTTTTAGATAAAGGTCAACTAGAGTATGGCTAAAGATTTGTCCTGGTTCACTCTTAGGTTTATCTTCAACGACTGGCTCTTCTTTAACTTGTGGAACTAAACTTAAGGTACTCCAACTTTCTATTTCATCATCTAAATTCGATATATCAAAAGTTTTTTGAGTTAGATCTTCATTTTCAATACTGTCAAAATTATCATATTTTACAATAAACTCAGTTGCTTCAGTATCCTTAGGTGAAATAAAAAGAACTCTTTTATATGTATTTAGGGCCTCAAGGATCAAATTCTGTTTAAAACAAGAATGAGCAAAAAGTTTAAGAAACTTAATATTATCGCCATTAATAGAAAGTTGTGGCTTTAATACAGTGTAAGCTTCTTCAATCTCTTCCCTCTCTAATAATAGCTGGCCATAAACAATAATAGCAGCAGAGAAGTTAGGATGATGAATTAGTCCTCTTTTAAGTAAAGCTAATGCTTCATCATTCATTCCAACTTTTCTGTATATTTCGGCCAAAGGAGCAAAGACCTTCGATCGAGGGTCTTTCTCCAATTGACTTTTATATTTTGTGATTAGATTATTGTAATTTTTCATCTACAAGCTACTTGTTAAACCTGCACGTTCTTGATTAATAACTCTCGGTGTAATGAAAATAACAAGTTCTGTTTTACTTACCTGTGGATTATACGGAGTTCTAAATAGCCAACCGACAATAGGTACATCCTTTAAATAAGGAACACCAGAATGCGATTCAATTTTAGAATAACTATAAAGTCCACCTAGAACAATTGTTGATCCATTTTCAACAAGTACATTTGTCTTTACCTGTCTTTTAGTTTTATCAGGTGGTGCTCCCGCTGCTGGTGCAGTACCAAATTGCTCTTTAGATAGTTCGACAATTAAATCAATTGCCCCATCATTAGCAACCTGAGGAGTAACGGCCAAACTTAGCTCGGCAGTTGTCTCTTTGAATGTAATTGTAATATCTTCACCAGTCCCTTCTCTTTCTTCAAAAGAAGTTGTGTCTGTCGAAATAATTTCTGCTTTTACGTTATGTTTAGTTACAACTCGAGGAGAAGCAATGATCTTACCTTTTGATTCACTTTCTAAAAGTTGTAACTGAAAATTTAAATCAAATAAGCGTCCAAATCTTGAGATTGTAACACCAAGTAAGTTCCTTGTGTTCTCACCAGTTGTTGGAGCACTTGAAAAGCTTAGCCCTGGACCAGAAATACTAGTCGAACTGGCCGAACCTGTTAAATCTGTAGAAGTTGGTATTTGTCCAATTGGGTCATATCCAAAATTGAGTCCATTCTGCAGACCAATTTGTTTTTGATAACCTTCGTTAACTTCAACAATTTTTGATTCAATAAGAACCTGTGGAGTTTGACGATCTAGAATATCAACGATCTTTGCAATTTTTTCTGTCGTCTCAAGAGTATCATTAATGATTAAATTATTAGTTCTTTCATCAGCAATTAAAGAACCTCTTGCAGGAGTAACATAGTCCTTTAAAAGAGTCGTTAAGTCTTTAGCTTTAGAATAAGAGATAGGAAGAACTTTAGTTACGAGAGGTTCTGCTACTTCTTTAATTTGCGTAGCTTCTCTTTCTTTTCTTTTCTCTTCTGTTGCTTGAGCAAGTGTCTTAATCGTTAGAATTGCACCATTTTTTTCTGCTACTAACTTATTAATAGATAAAACTGTATCGAGTGCCTGATCCCATGGAACATTTACTAAGTTAAGTGATAATGGTTTTAACTCAGCAACATCATTTGTCATAATAACGTTGAAACCTGAGGCATCCGCAATAAGATCAAGAATGTCATTGATCTTCATATCCTTAACATTCAAGGAAATCTTATTACCAACATACTTTTTTTGCCCTGAAAGAGTTAAGTTTTCTAAGATATCTTCCATGCTTTTAGATTTTGGCTTTAGAAGTCTTTGACTCTTCTTTTCTTCAGCTGTTGTTAAAGCACCTTCTTCCTCTTTAGAACTAGCAAATGCTCCGTAACGATTTTCAAATATGATACTTGCAAGGTTTCCTGAAGTTTGAAGTTTAGAGCGAACATTATCTCTTAATTGTACGACGACTCTAATATCTTGCGACTTCCCTGGAGCCTTAAAAGCAGAAACAAATACTACCGAACCTGAAAATTCAGAAGTATCAAAAGCTCTAAGAACTCTTTGAGTGGATACTGTATTTTCAATATCAATAATGACTTGTTTGTCTTTAACGACTTGGAACTTTTTAATTTTGAAATCGTTCTTATCAAAGTTGAAATTCAAATAACTTAAATCGTCTTTCTGTTGAAAATCAATTTTTGTTAAATTTGCTGATAGTGCAAGAAATGAGTATAGAATTGATACTGCAATAACTATTTTTTTCATTTTTACTCTTCCTAAGTAAAATTATTATATTTTTATGATATCACAAATTGAATTTTATAAAAGTATTATGAACTACTCTGATAAAGGAAGTATTGTTTCCAAGTACTCTTCTTCATCGTATACATTAATAATTTTCTCAACTAATACTACCCCACCAGGTAGAATTGCTTTAACCTCAACTTGATCTGGGCCGATTTTCATACCTTCTTTTATGATTACAGCTTGAGATAATCCTTCTTCTTCAACTTGTTTTATAATCGCTCGTGGATCTTTACCTAAAAAGATACCTGTAACTCTTAATCGATCAATACGAAGATGATCTGTAGTAAGCTTATTAGAGAAACCAGTAAACTTTTCTCTTCTCGCTTTTTTGTTTCCCATTTTTTTCTTATATTTAACTTTAAACGGGTCTCTAATATTTCTTCCGGAACCTAGTTCAACAGGCGCTTGTCCTATTGCTAAGAAACAAAATAAGCATGCTAATATTAATTTGCTCTGATTTTTCAATTCTTATTCCTAGTTCTTTTCTTTCTCGCAGGTTTTTTAGATTGTTCTTGTTTAAGTTTCTGCTCAATTTCTTCAATACCACGCTTTTCTCTATGGTTTTGATTATAAATATAACTCTCAATCGTAGCGTATAGATTAATTATTTCGTAACGAGACTTATTTGTTTTTGTAATTTTACTTAAATTAATATCTCTAACATTTAAAATTCTTTCTTGTTTAGAAATATTTTCTAGTAAAAGCAAGAATTGTAGATATGTCCCTTTCCCTGAAAATGTATAATATTTCGTAATATAGAATCCATTTTCTTCTTGTCCGCTTGGATTAATTTGTACATCTTTGATCTTTAAGCTTTCTCCGAGCTTTTTGATTAAGTTAATACTTTCATTATCACTAATATCTTTAGGTAGACGTCTTTGTGTCTCTTCAAGTTTTTGAGCAACTATTTCAATCTCTTCTTTCTTTTGCTCAACGTCTCTTTCGTAATCCTTAAGTTTTTTTAATTCTTTTTTCTTCTTACTAATTCTACCGTTTACAATATTAACTTCTTCTTGAAGACTTGCTCTTTCAATTTCAACTTCGTTGTACGCTTCATAAGCCTGGAATGCGCCCCAAACGATTAAGATTAAATATAGCTTATTAATTAGAGATAGCATTACTCAAGATCTCCATATGATTGGATTTTCCCTTCAATTGAAAAACTTTGTAATGTAACACTTTCACCGTAAAGCTGATCTGAAGTTTCTTTAAGTTCTTTCATACCAAATGTTTCAGAAGAGTAGCCATTTCTTGGTATGAAATACTCAAGTTCTTTAACGTTGTTAATAAAGTCCCCGACCGATGAAAAAGATATTGATTCCCCATCAATCTTGATAACTTTTTTGTCGTCAATTGTTAAAGAGTTAAACCAAATATCATCATTCAATGATCCCGAAAGTCCTCTTAGTACTTTATATGGGTTAGATTTATTAGACATAACTTGCGCTACAAGTGCTTCTCTACTTTTTAACTCTTCAATTCTTTTTGTAAAAGCATCCATAACTTCAGTTAAAGAACCAAATGAATCAACTTCTTTTTTTAGTCTGTTAAAGACTGCCTTTTGCTGAACAATCTCATCACGTACATCTTGATTTTTATTTTTAAAACCTGGAATTAGAACAGATGTAAGTCCGTAATAAACAGCATAACCAATAAGAAGCGATTTCTTATTTACCTTATTAAAATCAACACCAAGAATTACTGGTAGCTCTAAAGGTTTCTTTTTTTCTAATAAGTTTATTTCTATCATTTTGGAAACTCCCTAAGGGCCAATCCAAATGAAACAACACCTTCGTGGGCCATATCATTTAATTCATCATCATCGAAATCATTTTCATTAAATTCGATTTCATTAAATGGATTCAATACATTAACATCAACACCAAAAGATGATCGGATTTCCTCAAGTAAATTAGGTAATCGCACTGAACCGCCAGTTACTGTAATATTCTTTAAAGAATCATCAGAAGTTGCATTAATATAAAAGTCATGAGCTTTTTTTAGTTCGTTAACAAGAGTTCCATTAATCTCATTAATAATCATTAACACATCATCAGGAACACCTTCACCAGATGACATCTTCTTTAAGTCTTCCGCTTCTTGAAATGTTACCCCTAATTGTCTCTGAATCTCTTCTGTAATACTCGCGCCACCAATAATGATTTCTTTAACAAAGACTGGAATACCTTTTTTAAGGACGATAAAAACAGTTGCCTGAGAACCAATATCAATTAGCAATGTCGATGGAATTAGAATTTTATTTATATCTGTACTTGAAGTATTTTCAAATATTTCATCTTCTGACTCATCATCAATATCTGATGATAAATCCTCTTCAGAAGCTAGCTCGTAGATATTAGTAATCGCAATAGAGCACAAATCAACGACTTTTACGATCTTACCTAAGGATTCAATTATTGTTTTGAATGATTCAAGGACATCTTTCTTTACCGCACAAACAATAACATCAAGACCACCACCCATGTTTTCACCGATGACATACCAATCGATATTACAGTCCTCAACCGGAAATGGGAGGTATTGCTCTGCTTCCCAAATTACTTGATCTTCAAGTTCTTCATCATCTCCACCGGCTAATTGTAATTTTTTAATTACTGTATTAGGCCCAGATAGACCAAGGCAAATATAGGGCTCTGTGACTTTCGCTTCTTTAAAAGCTTCTTTTAAAGCTTCTTTTAGAGCTTCTTCATCTTGAATTTCATCTTCTATGATTGCAGCTTCCGGAAGTGGAACAGATGCATACTTAACTAATTTATAAGTATCATTCTTGGTAACTATTTTAGAGACTTTTACTGAGCTTTGACCAATGTCAACACCAATAAGTTCTTTAGGAACTAAACCTAAAGCTTCCCTAATTTTAAATATAACATCCTGTATATCAATATTCTTCTTCATCCGTGACCTATCAAAGTATTATTTTATTATACTCTGCACAGTCCAGTCATTTCAAGAAGTTATTTAAAACAACAATGCGCCCAGCATCATTTTAAAGGTACTTGGAAAGTAGATTTGAATAACGGCCACAATAATAATAAATGGCCCAAATGCTATTGCCTGGTCTCTTTTAATAACTTTGAAAAGTAATAAAGGCATCATTAGCAAACTTCCTAGTATACATGAAAAGAGCATATTATGAATAATTCCTAATGGACCAAGATAAATTCCGAGAACACCAAACAGCTTTATATCACCTCCACCCAGGCCGATGACACCTTTAATTTTATAAAATAGGTAAGTAATTAAGTAAGGTACTAAAAATCCAATTAATCCACCTAGAACCCAGTGCTTCCAATTATAAAAAAATACGACATGGATAAAAAAGATTATTCCCAAATATACATTAATTACATCTGGTAATATTTGATGACGTACATCAATGACAAAATGAACAAGGAGGCAACAAGCAACAGTAAAAAAGAATAAATAAGAAGTTAATCCATGAAGACTTATTTCGCCTCCAAATAGAAATAACGATATAGTTGCCGTAAGTAACTCGATAACTGGATATTGAAAACTAATATTCGTCTTACAGTTAGCACACTTCCCTCTTAAGCCAATGAAGCTTAAAATTGGAATATTGTGAAACCACTTAAGTTGAAAGCCACATTTTGGACAACGTGACCGATCGATAAAAAACTTTTCATTAGTAGGTAGTCTCAAAATGAGAACATTTAGAAAACTTCCTATCATTGCTCCAAAGATAAACGCATATATTTTAAATAGTAATATCATTAGCTAAGCTCTTTATTTTTGAATACGTATGCATTTATAAAAGAAAGCACTAAAATATAAGCAAGCCCATATAAATAACTATTCATGATATTTTGATTTGACACAAGATTTGAATTAAATACGAATGGCTTATAATTTAATAAGTTTAAATCTGGGAGTACTGCTTTATATATTCGCAGTATTAGTTCAAGTCCTTCTCTATCCTTTACAAAAGATAAACTTGAAATATGAGTTATTGCATGTCCAACAAAATAAATAACGACAGTATTGATAACACTTAGTGCACGTGAAGTTATTAAACTAAAGAAAAGCACAATCAAGAAAAGTAAAATTGACTCTAATATTCCTAGGAATAGTGAATTAATTATAACTCCATCAAGAGCACCACCACGTAATAAGTAAACTATTAACGAAGTTCCAAATATTACAAATGAGCTTAAAACAAGAATAGACGAGACTCCTAAGATTTTACCAAGTAAAAACTTAACTCTCGAAATAGGTCGAGACAAGGTTATATATATAGTTCGCGATTCAATTTCATCTGACAAAACATTTACACCAACAAAAATTGCAAGAATATTTGCTGCCAATGAAGCTCCCCCTAAACCAAAGTCTATTGAAATTCTTAAAACGTTTCCATAAGAGAATTCTGAAGTTATATAACTTAAAGTTAAGATAAAAAGAGCAATCCAAAAAGTAAGATAGAGCACTCTACTCTTAACAATATCTTTAAATGTAAACTTTGCGATTGTTAATATATTCTTCATTTGTTTAACCGATACACTATTTCTTCTAACGACGAGCTTTCTCTATTTAGTTTTGAAACATTTAATCCTGCTTCAATTAATTCTAAGATTTTTTGATCTTTCAGATCTTCATCTACCACTAATTCATGATCCTTATCTCCATCATTGTACTTAATGATAAATTTATTACTTGTATTTTGTGATACTAATTCTTTAATCGGCCCGTTATAAATGATCTTGCCACTCTCTAGAACAACAACATCGTGGCAAACTTCTTCGACATCATTCACAATATGTGAAGAAAAGAATACACCAACACCCTCTTCATTAACCTCTTTAATAACGTCTTTAAATTCTTTACGTCCGATTGGATCTAAGCCTGAAAGTGGCTCATCTAATATAATAAGTCTTGGATTATGTAAAAGTACTGAGACAAAACCTAGTCGTTGTAACATCCCTTTAGAATAGCCTTTAATCTTCCTGTCTAAAGCGAATTTAATCTCTAACTTAGTCGCCCATTTTTCAATATTTTTCTCAATCTCTTCGTTCTCAATTTCTTGTAGTTCTCCACAATAGGTTAAGAACTCATAACCTGTTAAATTCTGATAATAGTATGGTCGCTCTGGCATATAACCAATTAACTTTCTTACCTCATCTTCAGTCCAATCAATATTCAAGATTTTAACCGAACCAGTGTTCGGCTTAATGAATCCAAGAATAATTTTGATTAGAGTTGTTTTTCCTGCACCATTAGCACCAAGAAAGCCAACGATTCGTCCAGCATTCAGTTCAAAAGTTACATCTTGTAATGCTAAAAAATCTTTATTCCAAAAATCTTTCTTAAATGATTTTGATATATTTTCACAAATTAACATAGAAGCCTTTTTATTTTTTTTAATATTAGTATAATCAGATATGCTCATGAAGAAAACACAACTTACAAATAAATTGATTCCTTTGATCCTATTCATACTTTTAATAGGAATTAACTATAATCTCTCATTTAAAAAACCAGTTAATCCTGAGTTATTTACTACTTTAAATAGTGATTTTATAAAAATTGTTTCATTTGGAAACTACCGTTTTATTTCAAGCTACTATTGGACAAAAACGCTTCTTGACGCAGATATTGAACACGTAAAGAATCAAGAGAAGTCATGGCTATATTATAGGTTTAAACTAATTGCTGATTTAGATAGAGAGTTTTACGAAAATTATCTTCATGGTGGTATCTACTTATCAATCATTAAAGATGATATTTTGGGAGCGGAGATAATATTCAATAGAGGTTTAGAGGTTTTTCCTAACGATTACAGACTTATGTACAATGCCGCCTTTAACTATCACTTTCAACTCAAAGATTACGACAATTCCCTATTAATGTATCAAAAGATTCAAAAGACACCTTATGCTCTAAACTTTGTAATTCTCCCAAGATTAATTGAAGAGGCTAAGAATAAACGTAAGTCTAAACAGTCTCACCTCCAACTCCTTCAATTACAATTGAATAGAACTAAAGATATAAAAGAACGAGAAGTTTTAATTAAGAAAATAGAAGAAATAAAAAAGGCCTCAAATCAATGAGGCCTTCTATTTTCAAGATTATTAAATTAAAGATTAGTAACCTTTATTAATCTCTCTAAGTACTTTGTCTTGGTCAATTGCCCATTTACTAGCTTTAGCAGTTGTAATGTTATCTGTATCAATATAGCCGATTGCTCCAGCTACAAAGTAACCACCTTGAGCATCAACACCTGGAGCAGTTTGTGAACCATTCCCCATGTTTGAAACAGCGATCGTAGAAATGTTAGCAACAGTTGTTCTCTGTCCACCAACCTTCTTAAATGCAGGTGCCCCAAATTCGATATTCTGACAAGTTCCGCCGTTATCTCTAACAATTTGGTTTGGTGTCGAGTTAGCAGCACTAAATCCGATTGAATAATAGTTACTTCCACTAGTTGGAGTAGATGAATCCCATGCACCATTTGGAGATACATAACCAGCATCACCTAAACATGTACCGAAGGCATCATAATCAGTTTGGATAGCTGTCATCGCTGAGTAAATTGAAGCTAGCTGAAGTTTCGCTTCAGAAGTTTTCGTTTTCGCTTGATACTTTTTAAAGTTTGGAATTGCTACCGCAGATAGAATCCCGATGATGGCAACAACGACCATCAACTCAACTAGGGTAAACCCTTTTGAGTTTTTCAACTCGTTCGTAAATTTCATGTCTTTTCTCCTCGTTAATCTAATTTAGATAGATTAATTTAAATAACTTTAAGAACTTAGCTAAAATTAAGATTTAACCAGCCCTATAACTACTTTACGGCATATTTAAGTTAAAAATTAAATCCCAATAATATCAATGCCTTATCTTAAAACAATAAATAATTTTAACTACTTTTTTGCCTCTAATCTTTGTCAATTTAAGTATTTATGCCCCCGCTGACATGAACATTGGTAAGTAAATTGCTATAAGAACACCACCAATAATTCCACCAAGAACGACAAGAACTAAAGGTTCTAGCATTTTTGTTGCTGCAGTAATTGCATCATTAACTTCATCTTCAAAAACAACAGAGATCTTTGCCAGCATTTGATCAATTGCCCCTGTTGACTCACCAACCTTAATCATCTGAGCAACCATTTCTGGAAAGTAGTCAATCTTAGTTAATGGTTCAGTAAGAGTTTTACCTTCAATAACTTTCTTTCTTACTTCTTTGATATCACCAGAGATAACACTATTATCAATTGTTTCAACACAAATTTCTAAGGCATCGATGAGTGCTACACCTGAACCAAGCAGTGTTGAAAGTGTTCTTGAAAACTGTGCTAAACTCCCCTTAATAATAACAATACCAAAGCCTGGTACACTCATTGAAAACTTATCAAATACAATTTTTCCTTGAGGTGTTTTTATGAAGTAAGTTAGAAAAATTAATAAAGCTATTCCACCTAGGATCATCTTGCCAGAGTATTCACCAAAAAATTCTGAAGTATCAATTACAAATTGAGTAATCCAAGGGAGCTCTTGTCCAGTGTCCGCAAGCATTCCAGTAAACTGAGGCACAACATAAGTAATTAGTCCCCAAACTACTAAAGCACCAATACCTGAAACAATTAATGGATAACTCATAGCTGATTTAATTTGTTTTTTAATCTTCTCTTGCTTTTCTAAGTGCTCTGTTAGTTTAGAAAGAATCTCATCTAGAATCCCTCCAACCTCTCCGGCCTTAACAAGGTTACAGTAAAGGTTATCAAAGCCTTGTTGCTTACGCATACTTTCGGCTAGAGTATTACCTTCTGAAACATCAGTCGCAATATTTTTAACAGCATTCTTTAAAGAAGGATTTTTCTCTGATTTATAAATAATCTCAAGCGCCAAAATAATAGGTACACCTGCATTGATCATAATAGACAATTGCTTTGTAAAGTTCATAAGCTCGGCTGCACCGAAAGCAGAACCAATACCTTTTTCAATTAACCATGTGTTAATATCAAATTCTAAGATCGAAGGTGGAATAATTTTACGTACACGATTTCCTTGGGCGCGAAGTCTTTTCTTAGCGTCGTTTTCATCATTGGCCTGTATTTGACCGTTGGTCTTCTTTCCGTTTTTATCTAGTCCTTCCCATTTATAAATTGGCATATCTTACTCTATCTCTCCTTAAGACCTAGTTGCGGCCCAAGTTCTTCCGGATTCGTTGAATACGACATTGCTGTCTCTGCATCAATTGCCCCTGAATCAACATGTTTTTTAATTGACTGATTCATTGTCGTCATACCAGTCTTATCTTGACCAATCTGCATCTGAGAATAAATTTGATGCATCTTATCTTCACGAATTAGATTTCTAATTGCCGGTGTAGGTCTTAGAATTTCTAAACAAGCGACACGTCCTGGTTCATATGTCTTAGGTAAAAGCTGTTGTGAAACAACACCTTGTAAAACAAATGAAAGTAGCGTTCTAACTTGATCCTGTTGATCTGAAGGGAATACGTTAACGAGACGGTTAATTGTTTGCACACATGAGTTAGTGTGTAGTGTTCCAAAAACCAAGTGTCCTGTTTCCGCAATCGTTAGAGCGGCTTCAATTGTCTCAACGTCTCTCATCTCCCCGACAAGAACAATATCCGGATCTTGTCTTAAGAGACCTTTTAAAGCATTTTCAAATGAATGAGTATCTCGTCCAATTTCACGTTGGTTTACAATACTCGTTTTGTGAGGATGGACGAATTCAACAGGATCTTCCAGTGTCACAATATGCGCAGGCTCCATTTCATTTAATCGATTTATAAGAGCTGCAAGAGTCGTCGACTTACCAGAACCAGTAGGCCCAGTAACTAGAAATAAACCATTTGAAACATCAGTCATTTCCATTAAAACATTTGGTAAGTTAAGTGCTTTAAAGTCAGGAACAGCACTTGGAATCAAACGAAATACTGCCGCAACTCCACCTTTAGAATAAAAAATATTTGCTCTAAAACGTGCAAGGCCTTTTATCCCAAATGCAAGATCTAGCTCTAAATTCTTTTCAAACTCATTTCTCTGTTCTTCAGAAAGAATTTGATAGATAAGTGACTTACTTGAGGATGCATCAAGGGCCGGTAGTTTAACTCTTACAATATCCCCGTTGACTCTCATTGCAGGAGCTGTACCAGGAGTTAAGTGTAAATCGGATCCACCATTATCAACCATCAGCTTAAATAACTGTTGAATCTTCAAAGACTCCGCACTCGTGATAGCACCTGTTTTTGTTTCGGTTTTAGTTTTTGTTTGCGTATTATCGCTACTCATCTATATCACCCATTTATATTTTTATAATTTATCAACACTTGAGTTTTTAATTGCTTCCGCTAAAGTTGTGACACCCTCTGCAACCTTGGTTAATGCAGACATTCTTAGAGTTTTCATACCGTCAGCGATAGCCTGTTTTTTCAAATCATCAGAAGAACAATGCTTTAAAACGAGGTCCCTTGCAGCAGGAGTCATTTCTAGAACTTCATAGATTGCGACACGGCCCTTATATCCAGACCCATCACAAAACTCACAACCTGTACCATGATAGACTTTTAAGTTCTTTGCAGAATTAGGAGTAACTCCACATGCAACAATCTGATCAACAGTTACGCTTTCATCTATAGTCTTACAATTTTCACAAATCTTTCTACATAACCTTTGTGCAACAACAACATTCAACGCACCAGTTACAAGAAATGGTTCAATTCCCATATTTAACAATCGAGTTACCGTTGAAGGCGCATCATTGGTGTGAAGCGTAGAAAGAACCATGTGGCCAGTAAGAGCGGCCTCAATAGCAATCTCTCCAACTTCTTGATCTCTAATCTCCCCAACCATGATGATATCAGGGTCTTGTCTAAGAAAGGCCTTAAGGGCCCTTGCAAAGTCTAAACCAATATCTTTTCTAACGTTAACCTGATTGATACCTTCCAAGTTGAATTCACAAGGATCTTCTGCAGTGGAAATATTTTTTTCTATATTATTAAGTTCTGATAGTGCTGAATAAAGAGTCGTCGTTTTTCCAGACCCTGTTGGTCCAGTTACAAGACACATTCCATATGGCTGCTTAATCCCTTCTAAGAAAACTTCTAGCTGTTTCTTTTCAAAACCTAACTTAGTCATATCAAGCTGTAGATTTGATTGATCTAGCAGTCGCATTACAACCTTTTCTCCAAACAATGTTGGAAGTGTTGAAACACGGTAGTCAATTGGATTACCATCAATTTCAAGCTTAATACGCCCATCTTGTGGGATTCTTCTTTCAGAAATATCTAACTGTGAAAGAATTTTCATTCTAGAGACAAGTGGTAAAAGCATCGATTTTGGAGGTGCTGCATATTCATGTAAGGATCCATCTAAACGAAACCTAATTCTAAAATTATTTTCATAAGGTTCAACATGAATATCTGAAACCTTTTTAATATACGCTTCAGCGAGTACCTTATTTACGTAAGAAATAATATCTTCTCCGATATCTTCTTCTTTAACATTATCGTCACCAGTAGCTTGATCAGTTCTAACTTCTCTAACCGTCTCAAGTATTTCATCAATAGAGGCTTGAATATTTTGATATAAAGTTTTCCAAGCTGATAATGAAGTAAGAACAAACTCAACGTTTGATTGAATTTCTTTTTGAATCTCTGCTCTAATTTCCACAAGAGAGGGATCAAAGATTGCTAAAGATAAAGTACCGGACTGTCTTTTTAAAGGTACGATTCGAAATTTTGTTGCGACACCTTTTTTTACCAACTGAAGTGTAGAGCCAGGAACACGAGTTTCAGAGAGATCAACATATGTAAGCCCACTTAACTCTGCAATTGCTTTTGCAAATTTAATATCATCGAAGAAATTAAACTTTAACAAATCGAGTTCTGAAACAACACCTGGGTTTTTATTTGCGGCCAAAGGCACCAAATCTTTTCTTGGTACCATACCCGTTTTTGAAATGACTTCTAGAAATTCTTTTCTTATCACCTTACGTTATCCTAAGATTAGTTTCTTTAAATATTGAATACTTAGATACACTAACTATTTACTATTTATTTACTATTATAACGTAAAGTTCCAAAATTTTTTTGCTGCTACGGCTTGTAGGTAAAGAAGTTCACTTCCATCTATATAAGTGAGTTTATTGCTCAGAAAAGAGTGATGAAATGGATGGGAATAGTTCATATCCCAGAAAATAGACTTAGTTGATAACGATAAATTAAATTGAAATTGACGAGCACAACAGTTGATAATCAATAGATTATCTAGTTCTACATATTGTTCGTATTTAACTGCATTAAGGTCACCATCTTTTCGCCTAGAAAATTGATGATAGCTAATATTTAGCTCTTCAAATAAGACCTTAAACATATCCGTCATTGCGCCATCACCAAGCATGACGATATCTTTCTTATGATATGCATTATTTAATATGATCTCCTTGGCCGCTAAGAAGTCCGTATTTGTGCCATAAAATTGTGTACCATCAAATTTAATACAATTTATCGCCCCTATTTTTCGAACACTCTCTTCTAGAATTACATCATTTAAAAAGTGTTTCTTGTATGGTGCTGTAATCGAAAGGCCTTGTAACGTTTTAAATATATCTTTAAGGCAAGGAATCTTATCTTCAGAAGAGACATCTAAAAGACTATATTCTACCTGACCACTATATAATTCATCATAGATTTGTGGTGACTTTGAGTGTTGAATATCTTTTCCCAGTAAACCAAGCTTAAGCATTAAAATATTCTCGAGTCTTTTCTACATCAAGCTTTATTTGTTCAATAAGCTCATTAACTGAAGAGAATTTTTTTTCATCTCTTAGCCTCTTTACAAAAGAAACTTCTAATTCATTTCCATAGATATCATTATCGAAATCTAAAATATGTGTTTCCACAAAAACGTTATTACCGTTAGTAAATGTAGGATTGTGGCCAATATTTGTCACAGAAAACCAAGTTGATTCACCAAATTTCGTTTTAGTTATATAAACACCATTTTTAGGGTAGCGACGATAGCGATCAAGTGCTAAATTTGCAGTTGGAATTCCAATCTGACGACCTCGACCTGCTCCTTTGATTACTCGTCCGCGAATAAAGTATTCGCGCCCTAAATATTTAGCAACGCTTTCAACATCACCGATAGATAGTGCATCTCGTACGATCGTACTTGATACTTTATCCCCTTCAACATCGTAAGAGCATAGAACATTAACATCTGTTACTTTATCAGCACAAAATTTCTTAACAAACTCATGGTTCCCTTTTTTCTGAGCACCAAAGGCAAAATCATGTCCTAAGTATATTCTTTGTGGTTCAACGTGATTGAAAATATATTCGTTTAAAAAATCATCTGGTTCTTTCATTGAAAGATCTCGATTAAATTCAATTTCAAGAAGATAATCAATACTTAATTCAGATAGAAGTTCTCTTCTTTCCTCATAACTATTGATAAGATAGTGTTCTTTAGGGTTAAGAATTTCTACAGGATGTGGAGTGAAAGTGATAACAACGAGCTTTAAATTAGCTTCGCTACACTCACTATAAATTTGCTTAATAATTCTTTGATGTCCTCGATGTACACCATCAAAGTTTCCTATGGTTATAGCAAAGTTATCACATTCAATATCTTTTAAACTTTTAATTATTTTCATTATTTGCTCTAGCTAATTCTTGCCAATATTCTTTTTTATACTTAAGAGGTAACTTGGCTCCCTTGTATTCATTTTTTCCAGCATTATCAACCAAGTCATTAAAGTACTTTCGTGCCTCAGGAGAGACTCTCATCCCCTTAATACGATCATTTAAACTATCACCATGCACATCTGGTGTAAATGTCGTGATATGGTGAAAAATATTAGAATAGTTAAATTCTCTTTTAAGATTCTTAAATGGGTCTCTATCAAAGAAGCGAATGTAAGGAAATGCTGTTAGTGCAATTACAAAAGCGGCGATCCCGATTAAAGAGTAATTAATAATGTCCCACAGATTCCTCTTCTTAGAATTCGTAAAAACAGGAGCCATAATATTTCCAGAAACAACAGTCTTCACTTCGGCAGGAGCTGTCTGCTGAACTTTCTTAACAACGTCTTTAGTCTCATCAGAAGCTATATTTGAAGCCGCAGAACCGGAACCTATGATAATCAATGGATCAATTGTTAATTCTGTCGTTTCAAAATTCCCTGTTAGTGGGTTAAATGTAGATAGTTCTATTTTCCTTTCCGATACGAACTCTGCCCTCTTCGCTAGAAACGTATAATCAAAAACTTTATTTTTAACTAAAGCTGTTTGTTCAATCATTTCTGCTCTTGTTTCGAAAACTTCAAACGCATCTGATGTTATCAAGCGAGGAGCATCAAACTTCTCTAAAGCGCCATCACCACGAATTTCTAAACGTGCCTCAAGTACGTCATTTACGACAATCTTACTTTTATTCAGGCTTAGGTTGAAAGTATGTTTACCAACTAGACCAGTAAATGATTTAGGCATATTTTCAACAGGTATAGGCAATGCCTTAATCTTAACTCGATCACTCCTTAACACTTTAGTTTTTTCGGAACCAGTACTAAAGGTAAAGGACATACCAAAGGCATTTCCACGTCTACTTGTATAATCGGGATGTTGAAAACGTATTTCAACTGGATCTATCGATAAGTCACCTGCTTTTTCAGGATATAGTACACTTTTATACAAAGCGGCTCGTTTATAAATTTCTCCCTGAATACTTACACTTTCAACCGAAGATCTTGGTAATTCAAATCTTTTTAAAAAGTTCTTTTGAACAGGGAATTTTACAAATTCAGGATTTGAAATCTGCCCTTTAAAGTAAATGTAATAAACCAAGTCGATCTTTTCACCTACATATGCCTGTGTCTTATCAACTTCAGCACGTACAAAATAATCTTGCAATCTTGCTCTTTGACTAAGAACTCTAACAGTTAATGATCTGTGTTTCACAACTTGGGCACCGAAATCAACTTTAATATCTCTAATAACTGCAGAACCTGTTTTAATGGCCCTCAGCTCATAAACATAGTTATAAACTTTCTTTTGAACCATCTTACCGCCAGCAAAGTAACCCTTTATCATAAGACGGCTTGCATCGTTCGTATTATCAGATACGATTTCAGCATTATTCAATTTGAAATTAACATATGGTTCAGTCTCTCCTTGATATTCAAAATTTATTATCAACTTAAAAGAGTCTTCTAACGATACTTCTGATGAACTTACCTTAGCTGTTATCGTTTGTGCTAGCGAAGAAAATGTTAACAAAAATAAAACTATATACTTAAACATTACCAATCCTTACGATTATTACCATCTGAGGTTGAATCAAAAAGTTTCTTTTGCAACTGAGAGTCATCATTCATGATTTGTTTGAAGACACCATTTGCCTTTCTCATACGCTTCTTTTTCTTAGCTTGATCTTCAAGTTCTTTCCATTGTTGCTGCTGAGTTTTTTGTTTCTTCTTCTCATTTTTATTTTGATCACCTTCAGACTGTTGTTTATCTTTATTTTTATCTGAAGAGTCTGATTTCTTATTGTCCTTATTATTTTTAGAGTCCTTTCCTTTTTGACCCTTGTCTTTTTGATCTTTATTGTCTTGTTGACCTTCTTTTTTCTGTTGGTCATCATTATTATCTTTATTCTCGTTATTTTCCTGATTATCCTTATTTTCTTTATCTTTCTTTTCTTGTTGCTTCTTTTTTTCTTCTTCTTTCTTCTTCTGCTTGTCTTGTTTTTGCTTTTGTAGGGCAAACTTAATTTGCTCCTTAATGACTTGCTCTAATTCTTTATTGTTTGAGTTCTTCTCCAATATGTACTTATACAAATTAATAGAGTCTACGAATTGATTATCTTTCAAAAGTGCAGTTGCATAATTAAATAGATCTGCCGGTGCTTCATCTTCATAATTCTTTAATGTTTCATTATAAATTTCTGCAGCTTGCTTTTGCCCCTCTTTTTGCCTAAGAAAAAGCTCGGCCAGTTTCAACTTCTCTTCTTTAGAAATATTACCGGCCCTCATTTTATCTACAAGTTCCTGCTGTAAGGGATCAACTGGAGTTTCTTCATCGTCCTGAGCAAAAGTATTAACTTCAGGCAAAATAAAAAGACACATAAGTAAAACTAAGACAGCTGGTTTAAAAGTTCTAAAGCGCCCAAGTAATACAGAAAACACATACAACAAGATACTTGAAACAATAAGCCAATATCCTAAAACCGGCCTAGACCTCAAAGTTCCTTTTGTAAAAGAATTTAAATGTACATCCTTAAAGAAAGCCAATATTTCTTGCGTCGGTAAACTATATGATTCAACAAACCATACTTTTGCATATTTTGACTTACCGACTAAATCTTCAAAAAATTGCTTATTCATTTTTGATATAATTTCAACACCATTAAACTTTTTATATCCGAAGAAGTTTCCACGTTTTCCACGCATTGGAATTTTTCCACCTTCTTCAGTTCCTACGCCAATAATAGCAAGGCTGATTTCGTCTGGTATTTCAACATCAACACTTCCATGCTCTTCACCATCAGTGATTAAGAGGATATTTCCTTTAGAAAAACCTTCACTCGTTTTAAAAAACTGAAAAGCTTCTTTAAGAGCAAGACTCACATTAGATCCACCTTCTGGTGTTGCGCTCAGCATACTTCCTAGACGTGACTCTAAAATATCAACATCATCAGTAAAGGGTACAATTTTTCTTTGTATGTCAGAAAAGACACTTAATGCAATCTGGTGCCCATATGCATTTTTCACAAGATGTTTAGCAATAATTGCAGCTTTAGCTATACGATTAGGTCTGATATCTTCAACTAACATACTTTGCGAGTTATCAATTAGAATAAGTGTACGTTGATTAGGTATATTAGATTCAACAAGTTCCTCCGGCCCTCTTAAATCACCTAAAGATAAGGCAAAACCTAAAAATGCTAACGCATATAAGAACATAGATAGCTTAGAAATAAAACGCGAATCAAAATTCCATACTTGTTTAACAATCTTGAAAAATTTCTTTCTTAATAAGGTAAGAAAAAATATAAATATAGCGACTACTATAATAGATATAATCAATAGCTTTGTATTAACGAAATCCATTATGCTACTTCCCTTAAATATAATCTACGAGTACTTTCAATTAATATCAAAAGTAAAACGCCAGCAAGTAAGAACTTGTAATAGTCCTCTTGATAAATAATTCGCCCTTTAATTTCAAGGCCCTTTCTTTCCAATTTATTAATTTCAGAAAGTACCTCATTCAAAGATTCATTATCAGAGGCAACAAAATCTTTTCCTCCAGACATCTCAGCTATTTTTTGCAAAGTTTCAAAGTCCATACTTTGACCAGGCATATTTTGATATCTCATTCTACCAAATGCATCACGACCAACTGGTAGTTTAGCATCAGGATCACCACCAATACCAATTGTGTATATTTTAATGCCAAGCTCTTTAGCTTTTTCTGCTGCCTGCATCGGTGACATTAATCCGGCATTGGCACTACCATCAGTTAGTAAAATTATAGATTTGTTTTCAGCAACACTGGTTTCAGATCGTGCTAGTGCAAGCCCTAAGGCATCCCCAATATTTGTGCCTGAGCCTAGAAAACCAATATTAATTTGTTCTACCGATTGTTCGACTAATTTCAAATCAGTAGTCACAGGAATTAGTGTAAAAACTTTATCTCCAAACATAATAATACCGATGCGATCAACAGGAGATAGTTCAATGAACTTTCTTATTTGCCCTTTTGCCGCTTCCAAGCGGTTTGGCGGAAAGTCCTCTGCCAACATAGATCTAGAGACGTCGACTACAAAATAAATGTCATTAATCTCTTTCTTCACATTGCTTTTACCCATTGGAGTTTTTGGGCCCATTAATGAAAAGCTTATTAATGCCCAAGCACCAATGGCCATTAGAAACAGCAACCCTCTTAGAAATGACGGCTTTTTCTTTAAGCTATATTTAGGAGGTAAGATAAGTTCACCTTTTTTAAAAATGGCAAAAAAATCAGCGCACCAAAAAAGAAAGCCAATAACTCCAAAGATGAATAAGTACTTATTATGAAAGATATAGTTACTTAACAACGATATTCTCCTTTGCTTTTTCATGGAGAGCTACAATTGCTACATCATCTTCAGGTGTCCAAGCTCTTTTATATTGAACTTCATTTACTTTATTCAAATAATTTTTAAAGGCTTCACGGTTTTCAAATAATTCAAAAAAAGAATCCTTCTCACTATATATAAGTTCATGCTTTTCACGTGTATCAGCACTTTTAAAAGTTAAAACTCTTTTTTGCCAATTTTGATGCACTCTTCTTTTTTTTGAAAATTGTAGATAACCATATATAGCCAATCCAAGAAGCATAAGAACGATAAGAAGATAAATTGAATAATCTAAAATCGATTTATTTTCGTTTAGCTTTTTGTTAAATACAAAAAAATCCTGTTGTTTAATTGTAGTATCTTGAAAACCAATGTCTGAAAATGTAACCCCTAGGGCCATTCCTCGATAATCCCAGATTTTTGGAAACGAATCTTTTGGTGTAGCAATAAGTACACCACTGGCTTCAATAATATAATATTCTGGATTAGCAGCTAAGAAATACTGCTTATTAACTTTTGATATTTTAATAATATCAGCAAAATCACGTGATAATAAATGAGCCTTTATATCTTCATCTACTATGTCATTTATTGGATAAATAGTTAGCTTAAAGTCTTTAATTTCACCAACACTCCAAACATTATTCTCACTATCAATACTTATCTCAATTTTGGTGTCTAAAGCTAAGGAGCTAAATGACATACAAATTAATAAAATTGAAAAGAATGCATAAAAGAAACGTGCTTTCACTACAACATCTCCTTAACAAAGTCTTCTAAATAGCGATCCCCTACATTTATATCTTTCAAACGAAATCCAAAATCTAAAACTTCCGCCTTTCCTTTTAATCTCGTATCAACCTTACCACTACCTTTACCAGCGATACGTCCAACAATAGAGAATCGAAACTCATTAGAAGTATCGAGGGGACAGAGCAAACGAAAAGCATGAACATGTTTACGTGCAGTTAATCTCTTTAGGGTTTCTGGAGATAAGAATTCATAAAAGTCACTTAGAATAACGACTTCTCTTTTCTTATAAAATTCACGAACTAGTTCGGCATCAAATTTAGCGAAATTTCTTTCTTTTTGAGAAACCAGATATTCAACATCAATCTCTCCTGCTTGATTAATAACATTCGTTTTCCTCAAGGCGTCAACAAACGCAACGAGCCCTGCCTCTCCTCTCTTTTTTTGAACTCTTAAGACTCGATCATTCAAACAAATAATTGTTTCTATATAGTCATGTGTTTTTTCTGAGAGTAAATAAAGTAACGATATAATTTCAAAAGCTGCTGCAAGCTTAGACTTTCCGTTGTGTCCGATAACCATACCGGGACTACAATCTAAAAGGATTGTAATCTCAACATTTCTCTCTTCTTCAAAAGTCTTAATATATGGAGTATTTGTTTTTGCGACCATCTTCCAGTCAATAAAACGAACATCATCACCATGAACATACACCTGATGTTCCTTAAACTTTAATCCCGTTCCTCTGAAGTGAGATTTAAGCATACCAATAGAAAATGAGTTTGATCGTTTGAACAAACTATTTTTCATATTTTGAACAATTTGATGTACTTCAAGTGTCTTCATATTAAATCATTTTCTGAGCAATCTTAACTGCTAAGTCTCTCGGATTAATTCCATCAATGGATGCTTCATAAGTTAAAATAATTCTATGTCCTAACACTGAGGCAACGACTTTCATTACATCATCTGGTGTAACGAAATCACGTTGGGCCATAAAGGCATTAAAACGACCTAGTTTCTGTAGCCAGATTGCTGCACGCGGAGAAGCTCCTGCTTGTACAAGTCCTTTAAAATCAGGAGAAAAATGCTTATCTCCAGGTCTGGTTGCTCTAACAATTTTAATAATTAAATCTTTCATCTTATCATCGACGTATACTTTATCGATCTCTTGGCGAATCGATAGGATATCGTCGGTTGAAAGAAAAGAGCCTAGGTCTTGCTTTACATTTTCTAAATCTAAAATAGATTTTTCAGCTTCGAAGTCAGGATAATTTACACTAACTTTCATCATAAAACGGTCTAACTGCGCTTCTGGAAGCGGATAAGTTCCTTCCTGCTCAATTGGGTTTTGTGTTGCTAGTACAACAAATGGGCTCGATAACTTATGAGTAGAGTCACCAATTGTAACTTGTTTTTCGGCCATGGCCTCAAGTAAAGCTGATTGTACCTTGGCAGGAGATCGATTGATCTCATCCGCAAGTAAAAGTTGTGTAAAGATTGGACCAAACTTTGTAGAAAACTCTTCCTTTTGTTGAGAGTAGACCATCGTTCCAACTAAGTCAGAGGGAAGTAGGTCAGGCGTAAACTGAACTCTTTTGAAAGTTAAGTCACATAGCTTACTCATTGTAGAAACAGATAAAGTTTTACCCAGTCCAGGCATCCCCTCAATTAAGAGATGTCCTTCGCAGACTAAAGCCGCAATGATACTATCAAGCATTTCATCTTGACCATAAACAATACGTTTGGCCCTATCTAAAACACTATTAACCTTCTGTCTTGAACTATCAGTCATTTCTTTCCACCTTATATGCTAAATATTTTATGTAATTTGATTTTGATTCTAACTTGCTAATTGGATGATCTAGTCCTTGTATTCCTGTGTCAATTAAGCGGATTGATAAATTATTCTTCTGCGCACTACGAGCTACACATTGATCTAGTTCATTCATTGAAATATTTTGAGTACAAGATGCAGCAGCAAGAATTCCACCCTTGTTTATCATTTTGAATATTTTTGTATATAATTTTTCATAGCCACTTATAGCAGCCTTTTTGTCTTTATAACTCTTACTAAAAGCAGGAGGGTCACAGACAATTACATCGTAACTTTTCCCTTCACTTACTTTTTCATCTAAGAATTTAAATACATCATTACGAGTAAAGTTTCCTCTGCCACTGAAATTATTAATTTCAAGATGATTATGTACAACTTCACTCATATTAGCTTGGTCAACAAACTCAACACTTTCAACACCAGCTCTGAGAAGGTGTAATCCCCATGATCCCACATAGGTAAAGAGGTCTAAACCAGTCTTATAATTCTGTCCTGTTCTTTTAATTAGATCTTCAAATTTTCTTCTATTTTCTCGGTGGTCGTAATAATAACCAACCTTCTGCATTAGATCTTTCTTGATTTGATATTGAAATTCTGTTTCTTCAATTTTAATAACATCTGGTAATTCATCACTTTCAAAAACAGGGAGCTCTTCTATATCTCTATATTTCTTATTATCAAGAAGAATCACTTCTTTATCTAATAAGCTTTGGATATGTGATTTTATCTCGTTACGAAAGCCATCCATTCCAGCTGTATTGATTTGTAGAATTGCACAGTTCTGATATCCATCGAGAATAAGTCCAGGCAGTCCATCCTCATCTCCATAAATTAACCTAGCATTTTTACCATAACCAATTTCATTTCGATAACGAATCGCCTTTTCAATTGTTTTAGAGATGTAATCCCATGGCCCTAAAGTTGAATTCAAGACAACGACATTCTTTTTTCTTGTCGAGTTTGGATTCACAAAGCCAATATACTTATTTTTCAAATGATTGAAACTACACCATTCCCCCGGACGAAAAGAGCGTAGAGAATCCTCAATATCAATTTCCGATAAATGGATAACTTTACTTTCAAAGTAAAGTCTAACTTTTTTATTAATTTCTATTTGTCTCATTTATAGGCCTATAATCTTTTTGGCTTGCCCAGTATTAATTTGATAATTTTGAATCTTCAAATCTATCTTACCTAGCTCAACCTTTTTATCGCCAGTTATGGCATACGATATTGCTTCGATATTACTTGGTAATCCGAAAGTACCAAATTTTTCATATTCAATTTCAATTTCTTTGAGAATTGAAGAAGCACCTCTTCCTTCAGAAATTGATATCTGTGAAATAACACTTTTACCTTTTGCCCATGATTTTTTTGAATATGAAAAAGAAGTTTTTGTATGCAACTGTGGACTACTTGATTCAATCTCTTTAATTTGTCCACTTGAATACAATTCAATACTCAAATCTAATAATTCTGCTTGATCCTTAACTCGTATGAATCGACTATTATTTTTAGGATCCTTCTTAAATGCACTCATTTCTAAAGGAGTCGTTAGATTTTTCGCTAAAACTAATTCTACGTAAGGTTTAACTTTTGCAATCAAAGTCTGCTTTAATAAATCAAAACCTTTTTCAGGTAACCCTTCAACTCTAATTCTAATATTGTTTGGATATACCCAATAAACACGATAGTAAACATCATCAGGCTCAAGGGCCGTATTTGCTCTTACATACTTTTCAAGATTAGGTTCTCGAATATCGAAAAATAAATCTTGAATCTCCCCTTCTAATGGAGTGTAGGTTCTTAATTTGTGATCATTAAAAATACTACTATTGTTAGAAAATACAGATGTGACAGAAAGTAATAAAACAACAATTAGGGATAAGTTAAATTTTAGCATAATATGTCCTTTTAACTTATTTTAAAAGGGACACAGACCTTTACCAACTAGTTGAAATTATTTCCTTCCAATTGACTTTAGGTAAAATCAAATGCTTTTCCTTCTTATAAATAACTTTACCTGCAGAGCCCTTAACACCTTTTAAATTCTCTACCTGAGTAAATATAACAGGTATTTGATCAGCACTAAACTCACTGTAATCAGCTAGAATTGAAGCAACTACACTATATTTATCAAAATCAAAGCCTTCTAAATTCTTAACAATAACGTGAGCACTCTTATCTCCATCTATATGAAACCAAATATCACCCTTACTAGACCATTTACTTCGGATATAATCATTTCCCCTAGTATTTAGTCCAACAGCAATTGATATTTCATTCCATTTAAAAATTGAATGATCATCCGACTTATTAACTTCAGTATTTTTGGGTGCTACTTTCTTCCAAACTGGTACATTCACTTTTTCTCGAACAAATACTTCCTTCTTGGATTCAATTTCTTTAATAACATCAGCAAGACGTTTTTCAAGAAATTCCTCACCTTTTCGCAACTTCTTAATCTTCGTGAAAAGAATATTCTTCTTTTGATAGTAACTAAGGCCAAAATCAAACTTAGCTTTGAGTGATTTATATTTGAAAACGTGTTCATTTAAATCTAATTCATCGTTAATTAATTTCTTCTCAAGCTCATGTCTAACCTTACAGTTTTCAAGGTCTTTTTGAATAAAATTTTTCTTACGCAACAATTTTTTATTATAAGTTGTCTCTGCTTTTTTATTAAAAACATCTTCTTCAGCTAGAATAAGCTTTTTTTCCTTAACATCTTTTGTATCAAGTTGTTTTCTTCCTAATTCATTGAAGATGTCGAAATAATTTTCAAAATCAAAAACTTGCTTCTTATTCGATTGCCATGGAGAAAAGTGAAACTTCTTCCCCTCGTTTATATAAACATAACTAAAGAATAGTTGTCGTCCTTTCCAGAAAAGCAAAAGGTTACTCTTATCGTAAAACTTGAAATTTAAGCACTTATCTTTGGTATCAGTTTCAATTTCAATAAGTCGACTATTTCGAATATTAGATCTTAGAAATTCTAGAAACTGATCACGTGTAATTCGATATTCTGAAGGAATCGATTGAATTGAGTCCCAAATACCACAATGCTCTCCTCCTCTTCCAATTGTAATGCAAAGATTCTTTCCTCTAAGTCTAAGCTGTAATAATACGAGCTTTCCCGATGAGAAGATTTTTTGTATTCGAGGATTTGTTGAAGCGCCATTTTCAATTAATTGATCATTAATTCTATCGACATTTCGACCTAGCTCTGAGAAATTTAAATTCATGAATAATCCAACAATTTTGTCACAAACACTGAGTAATATTGACTGGAGCAAGATAGCTTCTGAAATAATCACCCACGCAAGATTTCAAGTTAATAAAAATATTATAGAACATAATCCAAAGATATTCGAATCTGAACAATTAAGTGAGCATTTTTTTGACTTAAATGAGATTATTAAGAAAATTGATGAGTCAGGTAGTTTAGGAGACTATTTTTTTAGTAATTTGAGAGATAGTGAAGAAAATCACAATGCCCTAAATTACATCTCTAAAGGTGGCGTTGCGACATTAGATCAGCTTAACTTCTTGGCAAATATAATTGAAAACCTTTTTTCAACCAAAAGAGTTCTTAATTTTAGCCACTATCGAATTTATCTAGATGAGTTAGTGAATAAAACTCAAAGGCTAAAGCAGAAATTTATCAATCCATTTAGAAAGTTTGTCGATGCAGACGGCAGTGTTCATCTTGAAAGACACCCTATTATCGCACCACTTATCCAAGAACAATTAGGATTAGAAAAAAGAATTCGAGAAACAATCAATTTTATTCTTAAGGATGAAGACATTTCCAAGCGTCTTCAAATGGATACTTTTGATATTATTAATGAAAGATTTGTCATTCCAATCAGAAGTGACTCTTATAGAAGTGATCTAGGTAGTATCGTTGCAAGGTCTTCAACAGGTAACACACTTTTTGTTGAACCAGTTGCAACGAGAAAGATGTCTAATGACCTTATCGAAATAAACTCTAAAATTGACTATGCCATATCACAAATATGTAAGAATTTTTGTGACCTAGTGAATAACGATCTTTCAACAATGCATGATGTGTATTCATTTTTTATAGAATTAGATTATACATATACATTAGCTAGTTATTCACACGCGAAAAGTTTTTGTTATCCAGAAGTTAGTTTTGATGGTTCAACAAACTTGGTCGATTTTTATCATCCACTAATTGATAATTGTGTCAGAAACACAATCGAAGTTGATAGTGAGAAAAGAGGTATTATTATCTCTGGTCCCAATACAGGTGGTAAGACAGTATCCATCAAAAGTATTGTTATTGCCCATTTATTCCTAAAACTTGGGTTATTCATTCCTGCGCAAAAAGCAAAGCTACAATATAAAAGTGATGTATTTTACTTTGACAGCGATTACCAAGATTTAGAAATGGGACTAAGCTCATTTGCGGGAGAAGTTCAGGTAATCTTATCAATGCTAGAAAATATTCAAAATGATTCACTTATTGCTGCAGATGAGATTTTTAATTCGACATCTTCAGATGAGGCATCATCACTTGCTTATTCAATTATTAATTATGTTACAAAAGAACTTGGATGTGATGTTCTTATTTCGACACACCACCAATTACTTAAAACCAAAATCCAAGAAAGTGAAGAATTTATCTCAGCCCATGTAGGTTATGATTTTGATAATAATACTCCTACATACAAACTAATCATTGGAACACCTGGTTCATCAATGGCACTAGAGATATTTAAGCGACTTAGTAAGAAACACAATATTCCTGAATTTATTTTAGATGATGCTAAAAAAATGCTTGATACTAAATACGTTACTTATGAAAGGCTTCTTCAAGATCTATCTAAGAAACAAGAAAAAATCAGCAAAACACTTAAAGAAAATATTCAGCTTAATCATGAACTTAAGAATCAAAAAAAATCTCAAGAAGGTATTCTCTTCTTAGAGAAACAGAGAGCTTATGATCAATATGAAAAAGAAATTAAAAAGATCATAAAAGGTCTTAATGATGTTAAGACTAAAAGCTTAAGTAATGAAATTTCTACCTTAAACAAGCAATATGAAAGACTTAAACCAAATAGAAATGAAAGGCCAAAAGAAGAAAGACAAATTGCGACTGAGATAAAAGTTGGTTCTCGCTATTTTTGCGACCGTCTGAATTCGACATGTATTGTTTCTGAAATAAAAGGTAAGAATTGTGTTGTTGAGGTTAATGGAAAGAAAATTTCTGTTCCAAAGGCTTCCCTTTTTGATCAACAAGGTATCAACAATAAGAAGCCACAAAAAGCAAAAAAAGTTGAAATTAATGTCTTTAAGACCATTAACTACACTACAGAGGTTAATTGTCGTGGGATGCGTTTAAGCGAATTCCAGCAGAAAGTTTTTTCATGCATTGATGATCTAAGAATGGGACATATTCCCTATTTAATCATTGTACATGGCCATGGCGATGGTACATTAAAGAAATGGCTGAGAAATGAGCTTAGAAGACAGAGAGATCTAAATTGGTCACCAGATGAAGGAAATGATGGTGCAACAAGAATCGATCTTACTCAATCGACTTAAAAATACGCTCTGATTTTATATTCATTTGACCAGTATAGCTATCTTGCATCATTGAGAACCAAACGAAGAAGGCGCGTCCTCTAATATTTTCGAATGGTACGAATCCCCATGCTCTAGAATCAGAAGAGTTGTCGCGATTATCTCCCATTACGAAATAATGGCCTTTTGGTATTTTTGTTGCGGGATAGTTTAGCTTATAGATATTATCCATATCTTTTTTAACAACAAATGTTTTCTCATTCATCTTAGTTTCAAGATAATCGTAATTATCGTTGAATCTTGTTGCAATTAATTTTTCGTTTATTGGTTTACCATTGATATAAATCTTCTTGTTTTTAATCTCAATAGTTTCACCAGGTAGTCCAACGACTCTTTTAATATAATTAATTTTTGGATCGTTTGGATATTTAAAAACAATGATGTCTCCACGTTGGACATCATTAGTTCTAAGTAGATATACAGGGTTTGAATTAACCCCACCTAGGGCAATATCAGAAAAGGGTAACTTTAGGCCATAGCTGAATTTTTCAACTAAAATAAAATCACCTATTTCTAGTGTCGGGATCATTGAACCAGAGGGAATTCGATATGGCTCATAAAAAGAAGATCTAAAAACCAAAAGAAATAATATTATTAGAAATGAGTCTCGACTCATCCTTAGAAAACTTTTCTTACGACTAGCAATTTTCTCGTCTAAAATATCACTCACTTAATTCCTCGATAATACTTTGAAATAATTTCTTGCGCCAACTTAGTCGATTTCACATACCATTTCTTATAGTTAATAATCATGACACAAACAGAGATACCCTTATCGTCTAAATTATTTTTCGGTTTAGCATAAGATGTAAACCAATCTCTTTTCCCAAACGGAAAACCACCAGTAATTGAACCAGTTTTACCGCCTATCTCGAGTTTATTAGCAATACGTCTACTCATGTATCTTCGAAAAGTTCTTCTTGCAGTACCGCGTTTAATCGTTCCTTGCATTAGTTCAGATAGTTCTTTAGCAGTATCTTGGCCAATAACCTGATCTTTACGAATTTCGTTTTGCCAAACCTTTTGATTCTGTTCATCAACTAAGTCAGTTGCCAGTCGTGGATATTGTAAAACCCCATCATTAGCAACAACACTTGATAGTACAGCACAATGAACCGGAGAGATTTGCGTACGTTTATTAAAGCCCGACGCTATTTCGGCCATTGCATAGTCTGTTTGAGGAATTTCAAATGTCGACTTGGCCAAGTCAATTTCCTTCATTAACTCGTCATTAAAGCCAAGGCGCTTTGCCATCTCCTCTAACTCTTCAGGAGTTGTATTATTAATTGCAGCCTTTCCAAAAATTACATTATTAGAATATGCAAAAGCCTTATCAAAAGATGTTGTTCGCTGCCAACGCGATTTTTTATTCTTTAACTGATATTTATAAAGAGTCGTTCCGCGACCACGATATTTAAACTTATCATGAATATTAAAATCTTCATTATTGATAAGATCTGCACTTGTAACAATCTTAAAAACACTTGCTGCCGGATGTGTCCCAGTAAAAGGAAGAAGGTAATCAAAAACCTTTCCTTCTCTTGTAAATCCAATACTGACTAATAGATTACCGTTGTTATTATCCATAACAACAATAGCTGCTTTATCAGGACGATAATAACGAAGTCGTTTTCTTACAAAGCTCTCTAATTCAGGATCTGTTGAATAGTTCACTTTGTAAGATTTCGAATTATGTGAAATTGTTTGTTTAAATGGAGTTTTAGGATCTAAAAGTTGGCTTGAGAGGTAGTGCTTCAATTGATGATTATCAATTTCACTCGCCTTTGGCTTAACTTCTATTTTCTTTTGCTCGTCTTTTCCTACTAAAAAATATCCTATTAAAGCGAGCGGAGCTAAAACTAATAAATACTTATACAAAAACCTATATTTGAACACCTTTATAGCCCTTACCAATCACAAAGAACTCCTTACTAACCGAACGTGTAGATTTCGGCTTTAGGAAATGGAATTCTTTAAAAATACTTCTTTGTGATTTTAAAAAGACTTGGGCCTCATGGCCATCAAATACTTTAATTACAAAGTTTCCATCTTTTTTTAAAAAGACATCAAGATGTGCAAAAACTTGTTCAATTAAATTTAAACTTCTTAATTGGTCTACAGAGCGTACACCAGTAGTGTTTGGGGCCATATCAGAAATAACAACATCAAATTTGCGATCAAAATCAAGCTCCTCCACAGTTGTTACATCAAAAATCGACTTTTCAAAAAGCCTGACATTCTTAACTCCTAAAAGTTTCTTATTTACTGGCTTGATATCAATACCCACTGCAAAGCCTTCTGGCCCAATCTTCTTGCTCGTATACTGCATCCAAGAGCCTGGAAAATAACCTAAGTCGAGTACATTATTACCCTTTTCGATAACCTTATACTTCTTATCAATTTCTTCTAGCTTATAAATAGAGCGGGCCAAAAAGTTCTCTTTCTTAGCCTTGTTGTAATAATAATCTTTTACTTTAAACGTCATTAACTAAACCTTATACCTGATATTAGACCAACATTATTCAAAAAACTGAAAAAGTCGCTTTTTGTAAGTCCACGACATTTTTCTTACATCTGAGCGCGAAAAAAAAATTTCTTTTGTGAAAAAACTTATTGACTCAGGTTTTTTACTAACATTATTAACAGAGTTATCCACACTTGACCATAATGCTTGGTTATTTTTCATTAATTTAACTTTTACTAATGAAATGCCTTATTTTCAACACTTTACCTTAGATGTTGCGATGTGATGACAGGTTTTGACAGGTCGCAAGTAAACTTACCAACAAAAAAAGCTAACTTATCCACATATGCACATTTCAAAGTGCTTTTAAAGCTTGTCAATAATATTTTTCGAATATCTGAAGTAAGATTTTGAGGGATGGATTTCCCTTATGCTCAAAGCACAATAATAGTTATTTCAGTAAGGTAGAGGCAGTTACTCGGAAGTAACCATGAATTCTAATTCTTCACTACCTGCTAGGATCGCTCCATACTCTTCACCATCATCATAAGTAAATGAACTAGCTATCAGCTTGATACTACTATCAGCTGGGTCGACAAATACAAATGGATGTGAAGTGGCCGCGTCTTTACGCATTTTGTAGGAATCAGAAAACTCTTCAAACAATTGTCTTGTTATATGAGACTTAAACAGATGAAACTCCCTTTCATCGTTAACGTTAATTAAATTATAAATTAATTCTCATATAAATAAATAATTTTAAGTCCTAGGATTTTAGTCAATTGCTCCGATCGTTCTTAATAGGATTTTAACTCGTCCTTCAAAGTGTGAGTCCAGTAGACAGATAATAATATAAACCGCGTATATCATATTCCTAGAGCTTCTAAGCCCTCTGATTTTCTGGAAGATAACTTCGATAAGTAAGACACTAAAAAATGCCAATAACCACAGTATAGAAAAGTCCTGAAATGTTCGCGAGCTAAAGAGAACATCAATTAGAAGGAGGCACAGAATAGAGATAGCAACCTTAATGGAAGAATCATGCGAGATATTTAGTATTTTGTGCTTCTCACTTCGCGTTTGCCCTAAAATTTTATACATAAAAACTATTAGGCCAAAAATTGAGAGAATAAAGAATGATTTACGAGACACGAGCCTCATTATCTCTGCAGAAATTATGTTTACACTTTCAATCATTTCGATTGAAACGGTACTCGTTGATAAAAAGAACAGAGAAATAGAGAGAAAGACTCCCAACAATGTATATTTGAAAAATTGTCTCTTATACCATGCAGTTTCCTCTTTGAAGAAAACAAAATGGATTAATAGGAGTTGAACTATTAATAAGATTATATTCGACTTATCAATAACTGTTCCCCAAGCACCTAGCAGACCTATAAACAGCCCTGAACGGTACGTAGAACTCTTTGTCGACCAGAGTGTAGACCATACCCACACAACAGAAAAAGTCGTTAAAAGGGTAAATCCGTAGTTATTTGCAAGTATCTTTGAAAATGACCAAGAAGAAACTAACGCGAATACTCCAAGAAGAGATAGTCTCCTTGAAACAAAATTTCGAAGAAGAGCGTAGAAGGTCATCAAAAATAGAGACATCGTTACAAAGTAAAAATGAATCGACCATGATAGATTTAAAAGCTTTGGATACTTACTAAATGGAATATAGTTAATTGATATAAAGTTCCAGAATGCTCCTGAGACTCGTTCACTTGGATCAAAGAACAGCCTTAGAGAACTTGTCGAAAATAAATTTGGCAACTGAGGTAGCGAAGTAAAGAACATAACTACTGTTAAAAATAGTACTGTCTTTTCAAACTTATCAAGATAGCGATACTCATGGAAGTTAGTCGAAACCGACTCCTTAATGATCTTTCCTCGCGTAGGCCATGAATAAAATAGCCCCATCACAATCCACGTAAGCCAAAAAATATTATAACTCCACTTGTGAGGCAAAAGGCTTAGCAAGTTGAAATAAATGGCCATAAAGAACATCCCCATAAAAAGTCGATAAACGACTCTATCGATGGATGAGTTCACTTTGAAATATATCTTTAATCGGTGGTCAATTTCCTTTCCCAGTAAGAACCACTGAGAAACAATAAACATTGAAAAGAAAATCATTGCGATAATTTGCCAAATTGGCTCGAGATTAACTTCTTTTTGCAAATAGATTGGCAATAATAAGAATGTAAAATATGTAACTAGTCGAAATAACAAGAATTTTGTCTTTTCAATGTAAATATCCGACTTTTTCTCTAAAGTTTTCACAGTAATACCCGATAAATTTAGTACAAAATCCCAATCCCAAAAAAATTACTTTCTCGAAAAGTACCCGCCCACAAGGCGGGTTTTTTATTTTCAGGGATTTATCTATTATAGCCCCTAAAACATCAAATGACGAAGAGGCCTTGCCTAGAAAATTCTTCCACTAATGATGCGACGGAAAAAAAAGCTCAAGTGTGATAAAATCAGAGTTGGAGACAAGTGTGAAAAGGATTTTCACATCTAAAATCAGGAGGATTTTTGTCGATAGCAATGGGCTCCATTAACACGGGACTTCCAAAGGATATTGTTCAGCAAATTATGAAAGCTGAACGAATTCCTATTCAAAATATGGAAATGCGTAAAGGTAAGATCTCTGACAAGAAAGCACTTGTCCAAGAGCTTACGTCCCTAGTTGAAGGTATGCGTGGAACCCTCCTCCAAAACGGTAGTGCCAGATCTCTAAGAGAATTAAGTGTTATTGGAAATGATGATATCGTAGGAATTACTGCGGATAAGAACGTTGCGGAACCAGCAACATATCAATTCGAAGTTAAACAACTTGCACAGAAGTCTTCGGCCATGACATCTGGTTTTGCTGATCCAGATGAAAGTTATATTGGTGTTGGGTTTATTCAATACTCACTACCAAGTGGCGATACAAAAGAAATATACGTAGATGCTGACAACGCTTCATTAAAGTCAGTAGCAAAACTAATTAACAAAGATGAAGAATCAGGACTAAGGGCCAGTGTTATCAATGACGGTTCGGAATCAGATACACCTTGGCGTCTAATCCTATCGCTAAAAGATACTGGTGATATTAACAAGGCAGAATTCCCACACTTCTATTTCGTAGATGGTGAACAAGATTTTTATATTGAATTTGAAAGAGAGGCCCAAGACGCTGTCGTTGCACTTGATGGTTTTGAAATCGAATTACCTGAAAACAAAGCGGCAGAACTAATACCTGGTGTAACTCTTGATCTAAAAAAGGCAAAGCCTGGTGATGAGTTCACTATAAACATTAGTGAAGATGCTGGAAAAATTGGAGAGAAAGTAAAATCTCTAATTGATCAAATTAACGGTGTATTCTCATTCATTAAACAACAAAACACAATGGATGAAACGACTGATACCTCTAGAACTCTAGGTGGAGATATTCTTCTACAATCAATCGAATCTCGATTAAGAAGTGCAATCTTTAAAGATATTCCTCTTAAAGACGGAGGGACTTCTCGTATTGGAGAACTAGGTATCCAATTTTCAAGGGAAGGTTTACTTGAGTTTGATCAGAAGAAATTTCAAACAGTAATGGAGAAAGATTACGATCATATTGCTGAAGTTCTAACTGGTCGCTACGAAGACGGTACAAAAACTAATGGATTCATCGATAACCTCAAAGAAACTGTAGGCCAGCTTCTTCAGTTTCCAAATGGTCTACTCTCTTCAAGAAAAAGATCACTAGAAAATAATATTGAAACAATTGATAGAAGGATTGCTCAAAGAGAGAACATGCTTCAACAAAAAGAAAAGAACTTAAAAGATAAATTTTCACGCTTAGAAGGAACCATGTCTAGGATTCGTTCACAAGGTGCAGGCCTTGGCGGACCTCAGCCGATGGGATAATTAAGGAGAAGTAAATGAGTTACGGTTTAGGTGCCTACAAACAAACATCTGTAAAAACAGCAAGTAAGGAGCAAATCCTACTTATGCTTTATCAAGCTGCTATTAAAAATTGTAAAAAAGCAATTGAAGCAATTGAAAAGAAGGACTTATCTGCGAAAGGACAATTTATTGGAAAGCTACAAGATATTATCATCGAGCTTAACAGTAGTTTAGACTTTGAAGTTGGTGGAGATGTGGCCAAAGAACTTTCATCTTTATATGACTTTATGCTTTTTTCAAGTACACAGGCAAATATCAAAATTGATAAGGAGCCATTAAAAGGAGTCCTTGAAGTTTTAACGACGCTATATGAAGGTTGGCAAGAAGCTGTTAAGCAACTTAGAGTTGAGCAAAAGGCTAAATAATGGACACAATAGAGATCTTTAATAAGATCACTAGACATTTAGATTTACTGGGACTTCTCGTTAACTCTACAAAGTCTATGATCACTTCATGTAACAATGGAAGATTTGACCTCGTTGATAATATCTCTGAAAATAGAGAGCGACTGATTAATATCATTCGCCTACTCCAAGATGAAATTGAAGCTGAAATTCAGAATAATAAAGTGATTTATCCACAAGAAGATATCGAAATCTTTAAATCTTGGATACAAGATGTCACGGAACTTGTTCATGAAAATCAAAAGCTTGATGATGAGTGCTTAAACCTACTATCACAAGCAAAAGAGTCAACTACTAAAGAAATCTCAACTGTCTTCAAAAAACGTCAACAATTTCAGGGCTACAACCTGAACAATGTAAAAAACAGGTAATACTAGACCAGTTTGCCCCCTTAATCGAAATTATAGTATAATATGGTGGAGCTCTAGGAAAGAGCTTCACTTTATATAAAGACCATTGGGCCTTAGGACGAGGAAATTATGGAACTAGCAAAAGAATTAGTACAAGCAATTCCTGCAAAATCACTTTCTTTCTTAGATATACATTCGTACGAAATTAAACAATCACGAAGTAATTTAAAGGTACCTGTTATTAACGGCGTACACCTACATTCGAATTACCATCCTGCAAAGGAAGCTAAAAAGCTAATCGCCAATATCGAGCATCAACTTAAAGAAAATAAGAATTTATTAATTTTAGGTTTAGGTTTTGCCTACCACGTCTATGAAGCATGTAAGCTTCTTGAGATATACCATGGTCAAGATTATAAAGTTATTGTCATTGAACCTAATGAGCAAACATACACAGAATGTATAAAGAACAATTTATTTCCAAATAAAAATATCGAAGTATATGCCACTGATGATGTGGCGAGTATCTATAAAGAAAAGAATGTCGCATCATTTCTTTCTCAAAAACCAATTATACTTACTCATGCTCCCTCATTCTCTCTTTACAATAAGTTCTACAAAGACTTTTTAGATTTTGAAGCGAGTAGCAAAATCGGTGACTGTATCGAGCATATTAAATCGAGCGAACTTAAGTCCCTACTCTATAATGCTGATCAAGACTTAACAATTGATCAACATATCGAAAGAGCAATATATCAAACAAATCAATTTAAAAATAAAAATGATTTTTTACTCCTGGCTTTTGATGCCGTAATCAAGCAAGGTTAAGAGGAATAGATGAAAGATATACTAATTATCAACTTCAAAAGACATGGTGACATTTTTCAAATGGGACGACTTGTCTCATCACTAAAGAACAAACACCCTGAAGCAAATATAACGATTTTAATTAACAAAGAATTTGAAAAGTCTGCTGAGTTACTAAATGGTGTTAAAAATATCATCACACTTGATAGAAAAAAGATTGTTAGCTACAAAAAAAATAAGATCTATTCAAACGGCTTTGCTCTCGATGAATTTGGTAAAACGATAAAAGAAATTAATAAAAGTTGGAATTTAGTAATAAACTACTCTAACGATAGAATCTCAACGAGTTTAGCATCATATATAAACAAAGAATTTAAAGGTATTCAATTTGACCTCAACTGTAATGTTAAATACTCAAACGAATGGGCAGTTGTATTTAATGATGTACTTACACAGCAAAAATATGCTCCACTAAATTTCAATGATTGCTATCATAAGATGGTTGGAATTGAAGAAAACAACTCATTCAATGCCCTACACGTTTCAAATGAATACAATAAGGTATGCCATCAAAATTTCTTAAAAATGAGAAAGGCCGAAGGAAAAATCGATCCTAAGCTGATAGCTATTCAACTAACAGCATCAAATATTAACAAAATGATTGAAAGGCAAGAACTTATCAATCTAATCAACAAACTTAATGCACAAGAAGATACGATCCCATTGCTAGTGATCGCTCCGACATCAGACGAAAGATCTTATGCTAATAAAATCAATTCAGAACTAGACAAGAAAGCTGTAACAATTGAAGCACAGTTCAGTGCTCTTCCATCAGTGTTAATCAACTGTGATCTTTTAATTACACCAGATACAGCAATAAAGCATATGGCAGATATATTAGATGTTCCAACAATTGAGCTTTCAATGGGTCCTTCACCATTTCTTAAACAAGGAACAACAAATCTAGAAAGTATGATTATCACTCCACGAATTAAAGATCGTGACTTTGCTTATGGCCCAAGTGCACACACGGAAAAACAAGTTAGAAATAATGAAATCATTAAAGCTGAAGATATTATTTATGTACTTAATAAGTATTTCCTAAATAAAGAAGAACAATATCTACAAAACACTGACATATCGATTTATCAAATCAAACACGACGAATTAGGTGGTTTCTATAAAAATATAGAAGGACGTATCGATACAGAAATAGAGCTTGAAAGGTATCTATCAAGAGATTTCTTATATCGAAAAATAGAACGAAAAACACTTTCTGGACACGGTATTGTCGAAAGTGACTTAAACTTTACGTCCAACTGGCTAGAGCAAGCTCAGGGGGAATTAATTAAATCCTCACGTCATGTGTTAGCAGCAATTAAGGCAACACTTGCACAAGACGCGCAAAAACTACAAGCAAAGTTAGCGGATATTAATTTATATATAGGTCATACATCTGATTACTGCGCACTTCCATTTTTATTCTACAGAGCAAAAATTAATAATATCGAAACACCGACTCTATCAGAAGTAGAGCATATTTTAATCGCTTTAAAAAATGATCTACAAATACAATTTGAACAAATTAAAGAAGTATCAAATTTAGTAAGAGAGAGTCGTAGTAGATTACGAGAAGAATCTACAAAGGAATTATTAAATGAATCAAGATCATAACAATTTAAGGACTGAATTCTTCAAAGAACTTGAAAGAATTCAAGAGAAACAAGTCAAAAGAGAAAACTTGAGCGAAGACGACATGGCCTTTTTATATCTATGTTCTGTCCTAGAAGAAGAATAGGAGCAATCAATGAACGCCTTAAAAAACGAAGCAGATAATAAAAAGACCATTGCAATAATTCAAACAACAAGAATTGGTGATCTTCTGCAAACATCTCATGCCGTTAAGCTACTAAAAGAAAATCATCCCGAATATAGAGTTGTCCTAGTAGCGCGTAAAAAATTTGCTACACCGATCATGTTCTTGTTAGAAAAGGTATTTGATAAAGTTGTAACAATTGAGCACAAAACAGCAATGTTTGGAGCTGACAATGTGAGAGAGGCCCTCTCTAAATTAAAGAAACAACTTAAAGAAATTAATGAACAAAATATCGATGTATCAATCAACCTCGCTTTTTCTAAATCTGCGACATATCTACATTCGCTTATTGAATCAAGTAATAAAGTAGGTCCATACTTCAACGACTTACATGAGAGAGTGATCACAGACAGATGGTCACAATACCTTTACTCAACAGTAATGAGAGGTGATCTTAACCCATTTAATCTAGTTGACCTATTCTCTTCAATCATTGGGACAACAAAGAAGCTCACTCATTTAAGTAATAAAGATTATTCAAGTGAAAAGAAAACAAATTTATTAATTCACCCATTTGCATCAAATGAAAAAAAGATGTGGAAAGCGAACCGATGGGTTGAAGTTATTTACCAAACATTAAAAAAGAATGAGAATGTAAAAGTATATATTTGCGGCTCTAATCAAGATCAAAAATCAGCAGATGAAATTTTAAATTCCGAGCTAATTAGGCCCTTTAAGGATCGTGTTAATCTATGGATTGGTTTTGATCTAAAAGAACTATATTCAAAAGTCGATAGTTCTTTTTTATTCGTGGGCCATGATTCAATGATTGGGAATCTTCTAAGTTTCAAAAACATAAAAACTTTAACAATATCCCTAGGTACTGTTAGGCCGCATGAAACAACTCCTTATGCTCTAGACAACTACAACCTAGCGCCTAAAACAGAGTGTGCTCCTTGTTTCCCAAAGGATGAGTGCACTGAGTTCAAATGTCACAACGATGTTCCATACAACATTACTCATCAATGTATTGGACAGTTATTAAATAATAACAAAATTAATATCGAGGAATTAAATAGCTCATGTTCGTCTCTCTCTTTAAGTAGAGTAAAGCTTTATCATTCTGACATGCTTGATAATGGAGACTTATATATTAGAGAATCACTACATAAGGATCAAGATGCAAAAGAAGTTATGCGAAATTTCTATCACATTGCGTGGACTAGCATTTTTACTGAAATTAACACTAGCATGGATATCCCTTCTTTTAATATTCAAACTAAAGCACAACTAAGTTCACAGTCAAAAGGTATTGAAACATTATATGAGCTGTCAGAATTTGGTAAAAAGTACTCGCGATACATAATCGAAGAAATTAGTAAGAATACACCAAGCTTAGAAGAGATAAAGAAGTTTTCAGCAAAACTAGATGAAATCGATCGTCTTAGTGATCTTGTATCGACTTCTTATCCACTATTAGCACCAGTCATAGACTTTGCAAAAGTTGCTAAAAACAATCTACAAGGAAATAATCTTGTAAAATTATCCGAAGCTGCATTCTACACGTATAACGAGATATCTCTTATGTGTAGTGTCCTTTACGAATTTTTCGAAAAATGCTCACTCATTAACAAGTCCAAACCAGAGGCAAGGGAAAATATATGATCACATTAGAACTAGGAAACGATAGCTTTTCTTTAGATGGAAATTCGATTTCCCTTAGACAGGCCATAACAGCAATTGAAACAGATGGTATATCAGATAATGAATCAATCACAGCAGTTGTCATTGAAGGCAAATCTTTTTCAATTGATGAAGTTGGAGAATTATTAGACTACACGCTCGAAGAGCTTGGCTACCCTAGTCTACAAATTAAAAACTCTTATGAATTGGCTTTTGAAGCATTGGATGATTGTAAAAGATATATTGATGAATTAGTTGATAAAATCTTAATTACTACAGATGAGTTCAATAAAGGAAATATTGATCAAGGGAACTTATTTTTTGCAGATTTAATTGAGTTACTCGATCTATATGTTCACTTAATTACGAGAATTCATGCTACGGCAAGAAAAGCAAACAAGAATTTCTTCTCAGATAAAGAAGTAATTAAGAATCTTGAGATTCACCTATTTTCAGTTATTAAAGCACTTATCCCAGCACGTGAAAACAATGATATTGTGATGCTTTCTGACTTGCTAGAATATGAACTAATAGATAATCTTAAACAGTGGAAAATCAGAGCAATACCACTCATTCAAGAGTCAAAGATAAATTTTTAAATATTTATGCAGATAAAGCTGTCTTGGATTCATTATTTCAAGACAGCAAATTTTTAACTACCTCAAAAAAAAATTCTCAACTACAGATCGTTAAATATAATAAAGATGAAATTGAATTAAAAATCAATAGTAAGAAATTCGTTCTAATGAATTCGACAGATTTTCTTTCTGATAAAATATGTGATGCAAAAGAGCTAACTCTACTGCCAAGCAAAGAATTTCAATTTAAAAAGAAAGATAGTATTCGATCATTCCTAAAGGCACTTACAAATGCAGATGAGTTAAATGGATTTAGCTCCTCTCAAATGCTCATTCACCAAAAAGGTACTACTAATATATACTCTATCACCTACAAAAATGATGAATATTATGAGACTTATCAAGAACCTACTTTTTTTAACACTTTATTCGCAAAAGTTAGAAAGAGTAAAAATAAGTCTTTTGATCAAAAAGAGTTACTTAATAAGGATATACAATTAGACGGACATTTCTTAGCAAAAGAATTATCGTTTCGTGACTTTAACTTAATTATTCTCCTATCACGTAATGACCTATTCCCTGTTTCAGATATAGACAGAACAAACTTCGACAAGTTGATCATTAAATCTATTCCTAAGTTATTTAATATAATAACTGTAGAAAGTAGCAGGCAATCAAAAATCGAAAGAGATAAAATTCTCTCTAATTTCCCTATCAATTCTTTTGTTATTGAAGATGATGGAGTTAAGATCAATCAAATCGGTATTGAAGATCATCAACAAGACACAAGCTCACTTCATCATGAAAGAATTCTACTAATGGGAGAACTCTTAAACACACTAAGGCACGAACTCAGTAACCCACTTTTTGGAATTGATCTTTCTCACAATCTTCTAATAGAACAAACTGAAGACTTCGATGTAAAAGATACACTTTCGCATATATCAAACAGCGTAAAAAGATCACAAGCTATTATTCAAGAGTTTTCAAATTTATATAAGGATGATGAAGAGTTCACTTCAACATCATTAAAAAACTTAATTGCTGAAACAATCATTTTAACAAAATCGGAATCAAGATCCCACAAAGTTAATTTTGACATGAGCAATGATATTGAAATAATGACTAACGGAACATTATTAAGTCAGGTTATATTTAATTTACTTATTAACAGCTCACAATCACTTAATGTTAACAATATTGCAAACTCAAGAATCGATATTAACGTTAGTGAAGTTAATAATAAGATTTTGATCGATATAATTGATAATGGGCCTGGAATATCTAAAGATATAGAAAACAATATATTCAATCCGTTTTTTACAACAAAAGACACTGGAACAGGACTAGGCTTAGCAATTTGTAAAAATTTAACTAAAAAGATTAATGGTGATATTTATCTCATTGAATCCGAAGAAGGCGCCCACTTCCAAATAAATATTCCCAAGGTAAATCATGAAAATACTAGTTGTTGAAGATGAGCTTCTGATACAGAAAACTATTGTAACTCTACTTAAACGAAAAGGGGTAGATGTTATGTCTACGGCCAGTGGAAAAGAAGCAATAGAACTTATCAAAGAACACAATTATGAGCGTATTATTTGTGATTTAATGCTTCAAGATATTACTGGTTTTGATATAATAGAAGAATCCAAAACTAAATATAATGAATCAGAAATTTCAAAGATTTTTTATATTATTACTGCATACAGTTCTGAGCAAATTGTTCAAAGGGCTGCAAGTTATGGTTGTAAAGTAATACAGAAACCTTTTGATGATATAAATAACTTTTTAAATGAAGTTATAATTGAGGAATAAATGGCAATAACAAACAAAGTAGCAATAATCTTAAAGCCAAAAGTAGTGACAGAATTTTCAACTGTTCTACCAAACTTAACAAATTGGCTAATAAGAAGAAAGGTCGATGTCTACTTTGAAAAATCTCAAGAATCACGCATCTTAAAAATATTCAAAAACAGCCAACCTGAAAATTTTAATTTCATTAATCGAGATGATATTGCTAAAAAATGCAAAATACTAATTACGCTTGGTGGTGATGGGACCTTAATTGGTGCTGTAAGAAGTAAAGATATTAAGAAGGTGAATATCTTTGGAATAAACATGGGTAATCTTGGATTTATCGCTGAGTTTGCAAAGCACGATTTCTATGAAGGTCTTGAAATGGCACTGAAAGGAAAATTAAAAACTCGCAAAGTTCAGATATACCAAGCTGAGATTACACGCCCTGGACACAAGAAAATTAAACTAAACTTTATGAATGATGCTGTTATTACTAAATCTGGTATTTCAAGAATGTTTAATCTTGAACTAGAGGCAAATGGCGAGAGTATATACAACCTAGCAGGAGATGGATTAATCGTGAGTACACCGATTGGGTCAACAGCATACTCACTAGCTGCGAATGGACCAATTCTACACCCTAGTGTTAAAGGAGTTGTCCTCACTCCAATTTGTCCACATGCCCTAACCCATAGACCGATGGTTCTACCAGATAATGAAACATTAAGTATTATTATTCCACGTGGGCAAGAAGACATTTATCTTACTATTGATGGACAAAAAGAATTTAAACTAGAGCCTAAAGACGAGATTCAAATAAAAAAATCTAGAAGTAGTCATGTAAACTTCTATATTAACGAAGAAAGAAATTACTTTAGAACGTTAAAAGAGAAGTTTAAATACGGAAGAAGATAAGATTAAATTAATTCTTCAAAACTATAGTCATCATTGATAATTAAAAACTTATTTGAAGCTGGTACGTATCCACAGTTATAGTATGAAAAATTCTCAGAAACGAATTCATCTTGATAATGACTATGGCCACAGATAATTATATCGACATTGTATTCTCTTGAAGCAATTTCAGCACTCTTTCTAAACTTATCGCGAATTCCATCATTCAATTGTGTTTGACCATATCGTTTTTCATTTCTTTGTCTACTTTTATGAGAAAGGTAATCCCCAATGGCCTTTACGATCTTATAATTGAATATATATTTCGAAATAAGTGCTAAAGGGTAACTCCTAATAAAGCCACGCCATACTCGGTAATTGAAATTTTCAATTTCTATCTCATCGCCATGGCAGAATAAAACTTTTCTTTCATTCACAATTTCTACAAATGGTTTAGTTTTTACAATTATTCCATTATCAGTTAGTAAGTCTTCAATATGAAAATCGTGATTTCCTTGTATATAGAAAATTGTCGCACCTATATCTTTAATTTCCTTGATACGTGTAAAGAACCAGTCGTATTGCTTTTCATACTCTTGGTAGCTTCCAACCATTAAGTCAAAAATATCACCTAGTAAATAAATACGATCATTTTCATTGAAATCAATAGATAGAAATTTTTTAAGAAATTCAGAATTTTTTTGATCCCATTTCACGTGGACATCAGAAATCACATAACAACTCATAAAGTAATCATATAGGATTAGTGCAGATAATCAAAGTAGATCTTTAATAAGATTATCACAACCCGCTTGAAGCTTTTTCACATGCTTTCGATATTCGGGGTTATTATCAATTGCAACTGCAATTCGATAAGCACCGTATGGAAATCTTGAAATCTGATAAGGTCTGATCTTCTTTTTATTTACAACATGGCCTTTCACATGAATTTTTTCTTTTGCAAATCCTACCTCAAAATTTAATACCTCATTCTTATTACTAAAGAGCTGTTCATATTGAGATGCACCCAAGACAAAAGAAATCCCTCCTTCACTTATATCGAAGATTTCATATTTTATATTTTGAAAACAACTATAAAGTGGAATCAAAGGCTCAAAGCGTTCATGTTCACGTCTCTCGAGTCTCTTCTCCTTTACTGGATACGAGATCTCTAAGCTATTACCATGTGATGCATTTAACTCGCTAATGAATATTAATTGTAAATCTGGAATATAGAACTTTAACAGTCCTGGCCCTCGAACAAAGTGGGCCAAGCTATCTCTTAAACCATCTTCTATTGTTAAAAAGATTTGTTTGGCAAAGGCATTAAGACTTTTTATTTTGGCCGGAAGTCTAACGATATTATGATCAATAACGTCCCAGACAATAACTTCACTGTTTTCATTTATTGATTCAATAATATCTTGTTCAAACTTCTTTGTGCTCATTTGTCTCTCAACCTTAGTATACTTCTTTCTCCTAAAAAGGCGGCCTTGGTCTCTCCTACACAAGGCCGCTTAATTATTTAAGAAAGGAGTGGGGGCAGGACCCCCATATTTATTAACCTACTAATCTAAGTGCTGCAGAGTTCAGATTATTAGCCTGTGCTAACGATGAGATACCTGCTTGCTTAGCAATATTAGAAGAAGCTAATTGAGATGACTCGAAGGCCACGTCAGCATCCTCAATTACAGATCTTGACGAGTCTAAGTTAGTCGCTTGAATCTCAAGGTTATTAACCGAAGATTGCAGCCTTGACTGAATCGCACCGAGATTCGCTCGTTGCTCTGATAAACTCGTAATGGCCTCATCCACGTTCTCCATTGACGATCTTGCATCATCTTTAGAAGAAACGCTTAAACCTGAAATATTCAGTGCGGATGAAGTTGCATTTGTTTGAGAAGGGTCATATTGAATTTGCCCACTATCGCCAGCAAAAGTACCAACCTGAATATCCATCTCGGAACCTGATCCATTTAATAATTCAATCGATCCATACTTTGTCGACTCAGCAATACGATCAACTTCTTTAACCAATTGCTGATATTCTTTATCAAGGAAGCCACGTTCAGTATCACCAATCGTATCCGATGCGGCCTGAACTGATAGCTCTCTCAATCTTACTAAAATATTACTTGTTTCATTCATGGCACCTTCAGCAGTCTGAACCATTGAAATACCATCATTTGCGTTTCGAGAAGCCTGACGTAAACCCTTAACTTGTGCTTCCATATTCTTAGCAATCGCTAAACCGGCAGCATCATCTGCGGACTTGTTAATCCTCTTACCACTCGATAACTTCTCCAAGGCCTCCCCGGAAGCTTTACCTGTTTGTTTAATGTTTTTCTGCACCATTTGCGCAGCGGTATTAGTTGCAATACGTAAACCCATTTTTTTCTCCTTTCCTCACGTCCTACTAAAATAGCTTTCAGACAAAATTAGTGTTCACAAATACCTGTTCGTTACACTCGGTTAAATACTTTAGTTAATCCCTCAAATATTTGGAAAAAAGTATATAAATTAACATGAATTCAATAGGTTAGAAATTAAGGTATCAATAATAAGTACTTAAAAAGTGGATGAAAATCGACATTATTTTTTGCCACTAATAAATGATTAGGATCATATTTTGAAATAAGATTTATGAATATAATTAGAAATGAGCGATTCTCTCTCCTGAGTTTCTGCTCTTTCAAGATTCTAGTGGGCCACGTGAAAACGTGGTCTATTTATTTAAGCTCAATTTTTCAAAATGAAAGTATAAGATAAATGAATAAGGGCCTTCCGAAGAAGGCCCTTACTTGTAGATGTTGCTTTCGATTTAGATTTTTACTTAACCGATCAGTCTCAGTGCAGATTGGCTCGAAGCGTTTGCTTGCGAAAGTACCGAAGTTGCAGAGTTAGTAAGGATATTCGCCTTAGCTAAGTTTGCAGACTCTGCTGCTACATCTGTATCTCTGATTCGTGAATTTGCGGCACTCATATTTTCATTAGAGATTTCTAGGTTATTAATTGTAGACTGTAGTCTATTTTGTAAAGCCCCTAGCTCCGCACGTCCACCAGACACTGATGTCATCGCCTTATCAATAGCCTCAAGGTTAGTCTGAGCGTCACCTTTTGTTGCAACAGAAAGCCCACCAATACCTAGGTCTTCTGTCTTAACTGATACTGCTGATGGCTTGTAAGCAATTCTGTCATTAGTTTCATCATTATATAAACCAATTTGGAATTCCTTATCGTCACCTTCACCATTAATTAGTGATGTTCCGTTAAACTGTACTGACTCTGCAATTCTATCAACTTCTTTAGTTAGTTGTTGGAATTCTTTATCAGTAAATTCACGTTCAGTATCACCAATTGTATCTGATGCAGATTGTACTGAAAGCTCTCTTAGACGAACTAAAATATTTGATACTTCGTTCATCCCACCTTCAGCGATCTGAATCATTGAGATACCATCACCCGCGTTTCTTGCCGCTTGTTGAGTACCTCTGATATTCGCTCTTAACTTTTCAGATATCGCAAGTCCTGCAGCATCGTCACTTGCCTTGTTAATTCTTGAACCTGATGAAAGCTTGTTTAAAGACTCATCTTGTGTTCTCTTAACTTGACCTAGACTTCTTTGTGCTGAAATTGACTGTGTGTTCGTGTTAATTCTTAATCCCATTACTATTCTCCTCGAATAAGCAACCTCCTTGTGTAATTTGCGTTGAAACTCCTTGTCTCAACAATTTTAAATCCCAAACAACCAGACCCATCTGGTTGCAATACCCATAACGGTTACTCGGAAATATTCTTGAGAGAAAAGTGGAAGATTTTTTACTTTTTTGGACGCAGTATTTGCCACGATGACAATATGATGCCGAACAGCTCCGACCGACTACTACAGGAGCTCAGGAGAATCAATTACTTAAGAAACAAATCGTTCAAATCAAGCATATACTGGAGCATTTCACTCGGTGATTTAATTTTATAATCAATAGGAAATCTATTTTTTAATGAAGTATTAATAAATGCAAAATCATTATTAGCAACATAGTGCTTACTTCTTAAATTTGATAATTTAAAATTACAATCTTGAAATTTTACAACAACGACTAATCCAGATTTGAGAGTAGCTTTAATTGTTTTTAAAATTTGCGAAAAAGGAATTTCAATACTAGATTCTTCGTTAGAAATAACAGCGTAATCTTGATGTAAATGTATATACACTTACGATCTACCTTGAATCTTTTCGATTAAATTCGTCGTAGAATAGCCGTCTTCAAAGTTTAGACTTAGCACTTGTCCACCATTGGCCGTTACAACATCATGTCCAACAATTTGCTCAATGGCCCAGTCTCCACCTTTAACTAGAGTATTTGGTAAAACAGCATTAATCAATTCATACGGCGTATCTTCATCAAAAATAAAAACCTTATCAACGGCTTTTAAATTTTCAAGCATAAATTGGCGATCATTCTCTGGATTAACAGGTCTATCTTCACCTTTCAAACGCTTAACGCTGCTATCTGAATTGAGTCCAATGATAAGTACATCACCGAGCTTCTTCGCTTCATTTAAGTACATTAAATGTCCACGATGGAGAATATCAAAGCAGCCATTTGTAAAAACAATTTTTTGCCCACTAAAGTTAGCTTCAACATAATCCTTTGCTTCTTGATATTTCATTACTTACTCTTTTTTAAACTATTTCCAAAGAACTTCTTATCAAGCCCTAGAATATACGGAAGACCTAAAAGTGGAATTGAAATGAATTCAAATAAAGTTCTTTCAATAATAGTATTAAATGCTGCTTCATTAGAAAGCTTTGGTTTTAATCCACAGATGTATTGACCAAAAGTAGGTCTATAAACTGATGTTATACGATAGATAATATGAATCAGCACAAATAAAGCAATCAAAAATCTATAATTTGAATTTTGAAGTGTGATTTCAATAAATGACTCTTGAGGTAGGCCACTTACTAAAAACATTGCAGCTAATGTGACAGCAAAAACAACTAAAGACACACTCATATCAATTATGTAAGAAGCAAAACGCCTTGCAATTGAAACATCTTGAGCTTTACTCTTAATTTCAATTTCACGATTTACTTTAGGAATCTCAGACTCAGTTCCTTTACGATAGAAAGCTTCAAGTTCTGATGGAACACTCATTTCTTTTTCACGGCCAAGAACTTTATTAAAGTTATTAACATGTGACTGAGTTGGTGTAACTTCAACTCTGGCACTTTTTAATACTTCTTTACTTGCTCTTCCATGGTGAAAGCCTAGACCTTCATTAATTGGCTTAAATGGTATATCTTCAATTTCAAAGTCTTCAAATTCTTCGAAGTCATTTAAATTTATTGGTTTCTTATTATGTTGTGTATCTAAATTCATCCCTGAGCCCTCTTATAATAGGATGACACATTTTTTATTTAACATCAAATTTTCCAAGTACATAGCCCACAATTGTCAGTACTGCACTTTCCGTTTTGAGAATAGGTGTCGCTAGCCTAAGGCCAATTACATTATTCTCTTTAAACATAAGTTCTTCTTCACGGTTAGAGAGACCACCCTCCGGTCCAATGATAATTAAAATACGTTTATCTTTGATGCTTTTAATGTCTTCGATATCATTACCATTTGCACGGGATAATGTCGTTAGGAATATATAATCATACTGATGGAAGATCTCAAAAAGAGCATCTAAACTAGCAGTTTCATGATGCACAATCGGCATATAAGGATTATTAGATTGAATTAACGAGCTTTCAATTACAGAGCTAACACGATCAAAGTTCTTTATTGACCAGTTAGAATAATCTGCTTGAAACGGAAATACTTCAGAGATACCGACTTGAGTTGCATTCTTAAGTGCGTTTTCAAAAGCCTCTCTTTTTGGAAGACCTATTGCTAAGTCGATATTTGAAAACTTATCTACTTTCTCAAAGGATTTTATTTTAAGAGAAACTTCTCTCTTGGTGCAATTTATAACTTCACTTGTATAACGACCACCTTGACCATCAAGTAGTAGTACTTCATCGCCTTTTTTAACTCTTACGACTTTAATTAAGTGGTGGCTTCGATCATCTGAAAAGCTTAGTATTCCATCAATCGATGGAGAAAGATCATCTCGAGTATAAATAGCACGCATGAACTACTCCTTTCTTAAAAGAATTGCAGACCAATCACCTTTAGATAATACATCAATTTTCTTCAAAGACTTATACTCTTCAATTACATCATTAACTTGTTCATTTAAGATTCCAGATAAAACTAAATAACCATTATCATCTAGGGAATCTAGGAGTACTTCCTTTTCTGAAACAAGAACATGCATAAGTATATTTGCAAAAACTAACTTGTACTTATCATCAAGATTAAAGCGTTTACGAGCAACTAGTCGATGTCCATTTAAGCGATCTTCATCTAAATTAAGTTTTAAGTTTTCATGACAATTATCAAGTGCTGCTGGATCAATATCAACAAAGTCTACGAGCATATTACTCTTTTTGATTGCACCAATACCTAGAATTCCAGAGCCACATCCAAAGTCTAGACACAGATCTTTATCCTTAAATGAATCCTTAACGGCCATAAAATGTTTCAAGCATAAATAAGTTGTTTCATGCTCACCTGTACCGAAGCCCATTCCAGGAATAATATAGATATTGTTATTATTTGATTTGTAATCTTCTTCTTTAAACCATTCAGGAATTACACTTAGCTCTGGAGTTACTTCAATAGGTGCATAGTGCTTTTTCCAAACTTCATTCCAATCTGAGTATTCCTCATCCTTAACTTCAATAGATAAGTCCATACCTTCAATCGCTTTAACAAAATCATGGGCCCTATTAATGTCACCTTGGAAGAAAAAGTAATTAAACTTTTTCACATCTTGGTCATCTGATATATCAACGACTTCATCAATAACAGATTCTGGAACATCTCCACCAGAATAGGCTCTTTCTCCTAAAATTTCATCAACACGAGCTTCTTCCATTGAGAATTCTTCAATCCCATCAACTTCAAAGTCATTAAGGGCGATTTTATTTACTTCTTCACACTGTGAGCTACTTTGAAACTCGATCGTAACAATTTTAAAGATTTCAGTTTTTACAGACATTCTCAATTTCCTTTAAAACTAGAAAGTTTCCATTTGGATATATCTCTTTCAGTTTTATACATTTACTCATCACCCAAATAACATGCGGGTGCCATAAACTAATATATGGGTATTGTTCGTTTACTACAATATTGGCTTTTTTATAAAGAGCAACTTCCTTCTTCTTATCAATAGTTTGCTCTGCCTTTACAATTAAATTATCGAATTCTTTATTATCAAAAAAGACACGATTTGCACCTTTTGGGGCCATATTTTCAGAGTAAAAAGCGAACTTAAGCATATCTTGACCAGTAAAGCCGATCCAACGCCCTAAATAAAGATCATATTCCCCTCTTTTGACTCCCCTAAGAAAAGTTCCCCACTCCTGAGGGACAACATTAACAACGAGACCAAATTTTTCGAATTCATTCTTGATAATTGTAACAAGTTCTTGTTGAAACTTATTACTACTAGTCTTCCAAGTTAGAGAGAATGTCTTACCTTCTGGGTCGTACCAAACACCATTCTTCCTTACAAAGCCCGCTTTTAAAAAAAGATCATAAGCGACTTTAGGATCAAACTCATCGACGGGCATGTCTATATAGAAACTCTTAAATGATTTTGCGAACAGTCCATTAGATGCAACAGCATTATTTTTAAATTTATATTCTATAATTTTGTTACGTGGAACGAGATGGCTTAACGCCTTTCTAATATTAACATTTTGTAGAACACCCTTCTTTTGATTTAGTCCTATAAAATTATAATCTGTTCCCAAAACCTTTTGAACATTCACATCACTATTCTTTTCTAAGTAGTTAACCTTACGAGGTGAAATATTAGCGACAGAAAGATCAATCTCACCTTTAATAAGCTTCAAAGAAAGGGTTGTTTCATCTTTAACGACAACAAAATTTAAATCATAATGACCTTTCTTAAGTGACTTCAAGTCGATTTGTAGTGGAGCAATTTTAGTAATCTTATAATCACCTGCACCTACAATATCGACCATTTCAACCTTATCGATAACGTCGTAATTAGGAATTTGAATAATTTTAAATAGAACTAAGTTGGGAAGATGATCAAGGCCAAAACTCTTATAAATTAATTCGAATGTTAATTTATCTATAATCTTAACTTCTGTTATATTTCCAAATGCGAATCTAAAAATTGATTTGATCTTAGCCGTTTCTGTGAAATAAAAATGAGACTTTTGAACATCTTTAGAAGTTAATTCTTCACCGTTAGAAAATTTGAGACCTGGCTTAAGTTTAAAGCGAATCTTATAATTATCCTTTGTGCGAAATTCCTTGAACGATTCACACAACTGACAAATAGGTTGCATATTACTGTCAAAGTCGATTAGTGATGCATTAATAAGACGATTGATATTTTGCGAATTTGCATCAGTTGAAAAAAATGGGCTTAAGCTATTAGGCGATGATGAGATTGCGACATTAAGACTCGCTCCGTAAACCATTGAACTTAGGAAAGAAATTAGCAAAATAGATAAAATTCTAGACATCGAATATCCCTGACGAATGACACAAATGTAATTATTATAAGATTATCACCTCTTTTATTTGATGTGAACTCAATCTGTGATAAGTTACTGAAAACATTCAAACAAAGGTCATCTATGAAGCTAATTGGAATCACTGGTGGTTCAGGTTCAGGAAAAACTACTTTTGCATCAAAGGTAATTTCTAAACTACCAAAAGAGAAAGTGTCAGTTCTATCAATGGACTCTTACTATCTACCAGAGCAACCAAAAGAGCATTATACGAAATCAGGACGACCAAATTACGACCATCCTCAAGCATTTGACTGGCCTCTTCTTCAACAACATATTACAGCACTGAAGAATGACGAGTCGATTGAAGTTCCAAATTACGATTTCAAAACGAGTAATCGTACCGCTACAACGACGACTTTAAAACCTACACCAGTTGTTCTCTTTGAAGGAATCTTCACACTTTTTGATCAAGAAATTAGAGAGAAATTAGATATACGTTGCTTTCTCCATGTTGAAGCAGATATTCGCTTCACAAGAAGACTTAATCGAGATGTTGCAGAAAGAGGTAGAAGTTTAGAAAGTGTTATCAATCAATACTACGATAGCGTACGTCCAATGTATGAAAAGTTTTTAGCACCTCAAAGACAATATGCAGACTTCATCGTTGGAGAAGAAACTGATGTTGCATCTGAGATATTAGCTGCAAGATTACTACAATTAGTTGAACACAATAAAGAATTCGAATTATTGCTGAATTCGACAAAAGGATCTTAATGTCTAACTTAAATATTTCACCTCTCGGCGGAGTTGGACAGATTGGTTCTAACGCGACTTTAGTATCATATAAAAATACAAACCTGATTATCGATAGTGGAATTCTATTTCCTTACGAAGACTGTTTTGATATCAACTACTTGATTCCAGATTTAAAAAATGTTGAAGTTGAGATTGATGCTTTAATTATTACTCACGGCCACGAAGATCATATTGGTGCGATATCTCACTATATTGAAAGATTTCCTGAAGCAGAAGTATATGCTCCAACTTTCGCAAAAGAACTAATTGAAGATAAATTATCGTATTTGAATCTTTCAAAAAAAATAAATCGCTTAGAGAGTCAATTAATCCTCAATGAAATTGAAATAGACATCGTCCATGTTAATCACTCTATTCCAAACACTAAAGGGATTCATCTTGGTATCAAAGAAATCGATACTGGAGTGCTTTTTATTTCCGATTTCAAGTGTGATTTTAATTCGGAATACGAGGAACCGATTGAATTAGAAAAGATCAATCTTCTGTCTAAGAAATTTAGTAATAGAATTGCAATGCTAGATTCTACAAATATTACAAGCAGCAATGATAGAACGACATCAGAGTCGGAACTAAAAAAAGACTTAGCTACTTTTATTTCAGACGCTAAGGGACGAGTATTCATAACTTGCTTTGCTTCTAACATTCATCGCCTACAAACTATTTTCAATATTGCTCAAGAACTCAAATTGAAAGTCGTTCCCTATGGTCGTTCATTACTTAAGTACACACAAATTGCTAGAGAATGTGAAATCTTCAATGATCATGGACTAGTGCGTGAAGTTGAGTCAGTAGCAGACTTAAAGAAAAAACATATTATTCTTTGCTCAGGTAGCCAAGGCGAGTTCAGAGGAACAGTAAAAAGAATTACAAGTACAAGTGATAAGTATTATAAACTTAATGAAACAGATACTTTCATCTTTAGTTCAAAAGCTATACCGGGAAATGAAAAAAAATTATCTCTTCTTTATAATGAAATTACAGATAAGGGTTGTGAAGTCATAACACATTACAATGGAATGATTCACGCATCTGGCCATCCTGGTAAAGCAGACCTTAAAGATGTATACGATCACTATAAACCAACGATTGCTATTCCAATTCATGGGGAAACATATTTTCTAAGAAAGCATTGCGAATTTATAAAATCAATCCTTCCTAATACACAAGCTATTGAGATTAAAAATCACGACTGCATTTCATTTACACAAGATGGTAAATTAAAAGTTAATCGTTCACAGGAGATTCCTCCAATTTTAATCCACGGCAATAGAATTGTTATTGAGCGCGAAAAAATTTCAGAAAGAAGAAAAATGGCCACCCTCGGTACAGTCTTTGTTTCTATTTCAAATAATAGTCTAAAACGTTCAAAACATAGAGTTCACGTAACAACAATGGGGATACCTGAGGATTCAGATCAAATTAGTCAACTACAAGAAATTTGCTTTGATTACTTCAACGAAAATGGAACGATCGATCAGAGAACAGAACGCATCAGGGTAGCGGTAAGAAGATATTTTCAAAATATACTAGGATATAGGCCCCTGGCCATTGTTCATATTTGCTAAGTCCATTAAACTAATAACATGGACAATTCAGTTATCATCATTGCATTACTTGTAATCATTGCTATTGCGCTATTTATGCTCATTGGGGTATTTGCATTCATTGCTTTTCGAAAAGAAATAAAGAAAGAAGAAACACAAGACGGAAAGCTAACTGATAAAATTAATAATCTCTTAGAAAAAAACAAGCCTCAAGAAAAAATTCTTGGTCTTTGTAGTATTTGTGAAAAAGAACTTGTTGAAAATGATTACTTCAATGTTGATGCTCTTCACCTATGCCGTGAACACTTCAACTTGTACTCAAAACACGAGTGGGTATCTATCACAAACGAAAGAACAACTAGTGAAACACCAGAAAAGGGTGTTTATATTTATAATTTTAAAAAGAATACTTGGAATAAACATAAAATCCCAACTTTCATCTTATGCGAGTATAAAATTGATGTTGAAAGTGACTTAATTGAAACTTATGTACAATTGCACGTTCAAAAAGAAATTGAAGATGAAATGAGGGAGAGATTGAAAATAGAAAAGTAAGGAAGTAAAAGTGAACGATCTTGAAATACTAAAAGGCCAAATTAATCAGATCATGAAAGAGAATAAACCAAATATTGTCTTTGATTCTAAACATGACCGCTTAATTAGAGAATGTGAAAAGGATTTAACATCAGCTGGTTTAAAACAAAAAGTATCTTATACTATTGATGCTTTAATGCCTGAAAAAAGAGATGTGAAATTTGGTGGTGGTCAATTTAGTCGTTGGCAATATGAATTGAGCTGGCAAGAATGGGAAGGAAACTACAGACTTGTCTTAAGAAATATTCCGCACAATAATTCAAAACTCTTAATTAAGCTTCCAGAAGATTTTAAGGCCGATACAGCAGAGCTGTTAGAATCATTCAAATCAAATATTTTAAAATCAAATTCATTATAAAAAAAAGGGCCCTTACGGGCCCTCTTTTTTGATGTTTCCATCAAATATACTTTGGGGGGAATCCTATCGCTCTACTTGGCGAAAAGTTTCAGTTCCAGAAGGTTGTTGTGTTTCTTCTTTTCTTAAGTATGAAGGAGTATCTAATTCATCTTCATCAAAATTGATAAAACCTAGTTTTTCCGCAATTGATTTTGGACGATCTGATTTCTCAGCAGTATTGTTCCCAGTTAATACTTTCTCATTGGCCCATGGGTCTACTTCAGACTTTGAAGCTTCATATTGAGATGCAGCTTCTCTAATTGAATCAGTAAGACTTGGTCTTTGAGTCGTTTCTAAGTTATCACCATCAAATGAGTGAGCTCTTGAACTTTCAACAACTGTATCTTGTACAAGTTGTTCACGTTGAGCTTCCATTTGAATCTCTCTCATTGCATCTACCTGTGGGTTAGATTGAACAGGAGCTTCATGGTAAGCAGCTTGTTGCATAGCAGGTTGAGCAACTGGTTGCTCATAAACTGGCTTTTCTTCAACAACTGGAGCAGCTGGAGCTACAGGTGCTACATATACTGGCTTAGACTCTTGAACAACTGGTCTTCTAAGTTCTTGTTGAGGAGCTACATTAACAGCTGCTTCACGACCACCAAGACCAGTAGCGATTACTGTTACTTTGATATTATCTTCAAGCTCATCATCAACTACTGAACCAAAGATTACTTCTGCATCTTCATCAGCTGCTTCCATAATTAAAGTAGCTGCTTCATTTACTTCATGCATAGTCATTGAAGAACCACCAGTGATGTTAATGATGATACCTGTTGCACCATCAATTGAAATATCTTCCAGTAGTGGTGAAGAGATAGCTTCATTAGCTGCCTTAATAGCTCTATCTGGACCTGCACAAAGACCTGTACCCATTAGAGCAAGACCTTTATTAGACATAACAGTTGAAACGTCTGCAAAGTCAGCATTGATATGACCAGTAGTATTGATAAGGTCAGAGATACCTCTAACTGCATTTAAAAGTACTTCATCAGCTTTCATGAAAGTTTCTACTAAAGATAAGCTTTCACCTGCTAATTGAAGAAGTCTTTGGTTAGGAATTGTAATTAGTGAATCAACATTTTCCTCTAGAGTTTGGATACCAGTTGATGCTTGTCTCATTCTCTTCTTACCTTCGAAGATAAATGGTTTTGTAACAACACCAACAGTAAGAGCACCAAGCTCACGTGCAAGTTTTGCAATTACAGGAGCTGCACCAGTTCCTGTTCCACCACCCATACCGGCAGTGATAAATACCATGTCAGATCCCTCTAGAACCTGGCTTAGCATTTCATACTCATCTAGAGCTGCTTTACGACCTACTTCTGGGTTGGCCCCAGCGCCAAGACCTTTAGTTAGCTCAACACCTAGTTGTACTTTTGTTGGTGCTAAGTTTACAGCAAGTGCTTGTGAGTCAGTGTTAGCAACAATATATTCAACACCAGTTAGACCGGCCTTAATCATTGTGTTTACGGCATTACAGCCACCGCCACCAACACCAACAACGCGAATCTTCGCGCCTTCAGTTAGTTTTAATTCGTTGTTGTCAGAAATTTCGAACATAAGTTCCCCCTTATTTAAAAAATTTCTCTGAATACTGATTTAATAGATCCTGATAATTTGCTTACAATATCTATTTGATTAATATCTTCTTCCTCTTCTACTTCAACTTCTCTGCCTTTTGAGGCTTCAAGTAGAAGACCTAATACAGTTGAAAATTTTGGATTTTGCATAATATTTGTCATGCCACCAAAAGCTATTGGGAAACCTATTTTAAGTGGTCTCTCTAGAAGATACTCACCAATCTCAGGCATTCCCTTAATCATGGCACCACCACCAGTAAGAACAACTCCCCCACTGATTTCATCACCAAGATTTTTTTCTTTAATAATATTTTTAATTAGATCAAATAATTCTTCCGCTCTTGCACCTAGTACATTTGCGACTGTGTGCAGTTGTACTTCTCTTGGCTTAGTTCCAGAAATCCCTTGAACTGTAATGTGAGCTGATTGATTAACTTGTTCTGGAAGAACAGATCCGTGGTTAATTTTAATTCTTTCAGCTTCTGCATGAGGAATCTTAAGTGCTACAGCTAGATCATTTGTGAAATGATTTCCACCGACTGGAATTACCTGTGTATGAACAAGAGCACCATCTTTCCATAGTGCAAGATCTGTTGTTCCACCACCGATATCAACTAGTAATGTCCCCATTTCTTTTTCTTCAGGAGAAAGAACTGATTCAGAAGAAGCAATTGGTTGAAGTGTAACGTTTTCAACTTTAACACCTGTATGCTCAACACACTTCACTAAATTTTGAATCAAAGAGATTGATCCAGTAACAATATGAACGTGTGCCTCTAGACGAGTTCCACACATACCAATTGGATTTTTAATACCAGTTGTATTATCAACTTTATACTCTTGTGCAATTACGTGAATGATTTCGCGATCACTTGGCATTACAACAGCCTTTGCTGCTTCAAGTACGCGATCAACATCATCTTGAGAAATTTCATTTCCTTTAACAGCAACAACACCAGAACTATTGAAGCTGTAGATATGACTTCCAGCGATTCCAATAGTTGCGCTATGGATATCAACTCCTGCCATTAGCCTAGCTTCTTCAAGCGAGTTATGAATTGAGCGTACTGTTTTATCGATATTTACAACACTGCCTTTCTTTAAACCATGACTTGGATGTGTACCAATACCAATGATTTCAAGCTCAGCTTTACCAGTGTTTTGATTAGAAATGTTTTGGATACCTACGATTGTGCAGACTTTAGTTGTACCAACGTCTAAACCGACAACGATGTTTTTTTCTTTCATTGAGAATCCTTTCTCTAGTTTTTCTTACAGAATCATTCTGTTAATAAAGAAATCTAACGGCAATTTTTACCGCATATAATGAAATTTTAGAATTAGTCGTTGAACTTGACAACAACTTTTTTGGAATTTGTAATATTTATCACAGATGGAATTTTCTTTTTCTTGTTCATATAACCAATGATTTGAGTCAACTTTTCAACTTTAAGAGGCCATTCATCTTTACCCATAAAGACGCTCGAAGGCTTTCCTTTAATTGAAAGAATCATCGTTAACTCTTTATCATCACTGATGATAACTTCAGAAATTAACTTTCTAAAAACAAGATCAAGATCTGCAATAATACGAGTGATATTTTTCTGAACAGTCTTATCCATTTCCCCTACTGGGATAGCAAGGTATGGTAGAGCATAATTTAATTTTTTTTCAGTTCTTAGAAGTATCTCATAAGTAGGATCAAATAGTTGACCATTATCAACAAGAATTGCTTCATAAGACTCCATCCCATTCTCTTTATAGATTTGAACTTTCATTAATGGGGATGGACATTCGTAGATAAAGTTTAGCATTCCTTCCATTGGATCATACTTAATAGCGTAATCTGATAAGAAATGTTTTTCTTTCAATTTATCTGCTGCAATAAGATTCTTCATACTTCTTAAAGAACGATTCTTTTCAAAGTCTTTCACTAGTTTCAGTGTAAGTGTTCCAGCAGCACGTGAAGGACATTTACCAAAAGCTGTCTTATATTTAATCTTCTCCGTAGGTTGAGAGACTGCTAATGCAGATCCACTCAAAAGAAGAAAAGAAATAATTGAAATAGCTTTTTTCATTAAATATCTATCCTGACTTCAGGCTCAAACTTTAAACCGTAATTGAGGTAAAGCTCATCCTGAACAATTTTAATAAGTTCTTTTACATCGCTGGCCGTGGCTTTATCGAAATTCTCCATAAAATTCCCATGGAGATTACTTACTCGTACGTCACCAACCTGTAATCCTTTCAAATTAAGTATATCAATAAATTGTCCTGCAGTGCAAGTTCGCTTATCTCCAACGATATTTTTAAAGACACTTCCACAAGTTTTTTCCTTTAATGGCTGTGACTTATTTCTCATTAGTAAGTAGTTACGAATCTTTTCTCCAAGGTATTTATCTTGCCCATTAGCAACTAGCTCGACTTTATAAACAACATCACCTGGCTTTAGAAAGTTGTTTTGACGATAAGAAAAACTATCTTTCGTTACCTCATGAAGATACTCATTCCCCTCTTTATCAATATACCAAACGCAGGCGATGATTTCACTAATCCAGCCAAGGCCTGTGCCAGCATTCATAAATACGGCCCCACCAAGAGTTGCAGGTATCCCTGTTATAACCTCCCATCCTTTGTTACCAAATTTTGAGGCATGAGAAGTTAAGCTTGATAACTTCACTGACGCAGGAAGAATATAACTTTCTCTATATTGATTAAAAATCGCACGATCATAATCAAAGTCTAAATTAATTATTGGATTTACAATTCTCTCATTTAAAAGTTGGTTAGCACCAAGACCTAAAAGCATATAAGTTATATTTTTAGATGTAAGTGTTCTTACAACTTCTTTAAGGGCAACCAAATCCTTTACAGTAATTAGGTCACCTTTAGACTGAAGTCTCATCGTTGAATATTTTGATAGATCTTTATCTATCTCAACTTCAATATTTTGAATATTACTTAGGATATCTTCAATCTTATTCATTGCGATCGTTATCTAAAACCCATTCTCTAATCACACGGCCAATAGAACCAGCTCCCAAAGTCATAATTGTCGAATTCTTATTAGACTTAATAATTGTATCTAAATCTTTAAGCTCAATATTCTTTGCAAGTCCAGGGTGAAGACGATTAATATCTTCAACTAATCTTTCTGAAGTAATTCCTGGGATAGGACTTTCACTGGCAGGATATATTGGACACATATACAATTCATCAACATCATTAAAGCAATGTAGGAATTCATTCCAACAGTCTTTAGTTCTTGAAAAACGGTGCGGTTCAAAGATTGCAATCTTCTTATGTGATCTAATTTCTTTTAAAGTATTTAGAGTGTTAGCAATTTCTGTTGGATGATGACCATAATCATCTAAGATTTCCACTTCATCTGTTTTATATAGTAACTGGAAACGACGCCCTACATTTTCAAAGCTTCGAATTGAGCTTCTAATCATGTCGACAGGAACTCCCATTTTATGTGCAATAGAGATAGCCCCTAGAGCATTTTGAACATTGTGCTTACCTGGAAGATTAATTGTGAAACGTCCAAGATTTTGCGACTCAACAATAAGATCAAACTCAGAGCAAAGGTCAGACATTTTAATATCGACGGCCCTATAATCTGCTTCTTTTTCAATTCCAAAAGTAACAATAGGTTTTTTAACCTTTGGCACGAGACTCATTAGTCTCTTATCATCTGCATTTAAAGAAGAAAGGCCATAGAATGGAACTTTATTAATAAATTCTTCAAAGCTATCCATTAATACATCTTCACTTCCATAGTGATCCATGTGATCAAGATCGATGTTTGTTACGACAGACATAATTGGATTTAGCATAAGAAATGATCCATCTGATTCGTCCGCTTCTGCAACAAGATACTCACCAGTACCAACTTTTGCATGACCAGCAAGATTGGAAACAATACCACCAATTATATATGTTGGCTCATAGTTACTGGCCTGTAAGATCGTCGCTAAAAAACTCGTTGTCGTCGTCTTGCCATGAGTACCAGCAATTGCGATTCCTCTTTTAAGTCTCATAAGTTCAGCTAACATCTCAGCTCTTCTCATAATAGGAATTTGTTTTTCACGCGCCATCTGCATTTCTGGATTTGTTTCGTTAACAGCAGATGAGTAAACCACCACAGTAGTATCCGGTGTGATATTCTCACGCTTGTGTCCAATAAATACTTCAGCTCCTAGACTTCTAAGTCTTGCAACATTTGCTGATTCACTAATATCTGAACCTGTTACTTTATAGCCAAGGCTTAGTAGAATCTCAGCGATACCGCTCATACCAATTCCACCAATTCCAATAAAATGCACGCTAATATTTTGAATATTAATATTCATACTTGTTCCTTTTCACAAGATTACTTCTTCTAAATTTAGCGCATATATTGGCTATTGTTGAGAAAAAAACGGCTTCTCATTTGATATCGATCGTTGACGTGACACACAAGAGAAGATTACACCGATTGCAATTAGATTACTCATTAGAGATGAGCCTCCATAACTAACAAAAGGAAGGTTTAAGCCTTTAGTTGGAAGAAGTCCTAAAACCACACCCATATTTAAACATGCTTGAACACCAATGATAAAAATAATGGACATGACCATTTTCTTAGCGATGTCGTCTTTTAAAGTTAAGGCAAGCTTAAAACCAATATGAGTAAAGGCAATGAAAAGTACGACAAAACCTAGAACCCCTAAGAAACCAAATTCTTCACCAATAACTGAGAAAATAAAGTCGTTATGTGCTTCTGGAAGAAAAAATAATTTTTCCAAACTATTGCCAATACCCTTTCCAAAAAAGCCACCATTAGCAAACCCAATCCATGACTGAATTACCTGAAAACCACTTCCTCTTGGATTGGCCCAAGGATCAAGAAATGCCATTAGACGCTTAACACGATAAGGCTGAGCAACGAGAATTAGCGCCGAGAGAATCGTGCCTGTTACGCCCATGATATAAAAGTACTTTCTATTGAAGTTTGAAATGAAACAAGAAAAACCCATTCCTAAAGCACAAATAAAAAATGTACCAAAATCTGGTTGTAAAAGAAGTAGTAATAAGACTAAGCCTATATTTGCAACGTACTTTAGTCGATTCTTTAAATTTAGCTTTTCATAATTTTCAAAAAAGAAAAGAGACATCATAAGGATTGTGTACTTTGCAAGCTCTCCAGGCTGAAGAGATCCAAATCCTAAGTTGATCCATCGGTTGGCACCTTTTGCAACAACCCCTAATCCAGGAATAAAAGTTAGAACTAATAGAAAAGCGACCACAAGATTTAAGTGAAATGAAAACTTAATCCAAAATTGATACTTCGTCTTTGCGACAACATAGGCCATTGCTACGCCTACTAGTGCAAAAAGTATTTGTCTTGAAAAGAAGTGAAGACTTGTACCGTAAACTTCTTTTGAAAACATATAAGATGAGGAGTAAACCATGACAATACCAACACCAACGATAATTGATGTGATAATTAAAAAGAGTTTTCCAAAACGATCCGTGTTTTCAAGAGTGTTCATATATTCATAATATATGAATTTTGAATTCGATGCAGTATAAATATAAGAAGCTGTGCGTTGGATTACTTGATGTACATCTGAGCAAATTGTCTTATTGGATCAAATCCACGCTCATCAAAACAAGTATATGCGTTGAATGGATCCAGACCTTCCCTTTGAATGATACTTAAAACACACTCTCTTTCTTTTTTATTTTTAACTAATGCCGCTACTGTTACGTGAAAACTATTCACACTACTGTGGTAATACTTGGCCACTTCACGAATACTTGCATAAGTCTCTGCGCTCTTCACATATGTACAAGCATTAAACTCAACTAGGCTTAAGGCCCTTCGATTATCTAAAATATCTGTTAAGCATTGGTACTGATACTTTGTTGTAATTTGCGAGCATTGTTTTTTAAAACGAAATTGGTTGTACTTTGTTAAGCGCTTATCAACTAGATTTTTACAGACTTTTACATAATCTGGATTAGCTTTGATTTGAGTAGAAAAAATAGAAACAAAAATAAAAAATAACAGAACCTTCATGACGAGATCATATGACTTAAAACTTGTTCTGTATTAGGCATAAAAAAAATGCCTGCATAAAGCAGGCATTTCTATAATTATTATTTCAAAAAATTACAATTGATAAACAAGTTTTTTGAAGTAGTTCCCACGCTCTTCGTAATCTCTAAAGAAATCCGTTGCAGGGTTACCTGGTGAAAGAATAATCGTGTCACCAGTTCTCGACTTTTGATAAGCAAATAGAACAGACTCTTCAAAAGATCCAACAATGAAAGTTTGTGGGTGCTCACCAAGAGCACGGTTCATTCTTTCTTTTGCCTCACCAACTAGAACAATGATTCTTGTCGTTTGGATTAGCTCATCAGTGAATGCTTCATACTCAAGTTCTTCAATGTCTTTCCCACCAGCAATTAAGATAACAGGAGTTTTAAACGCCTTAGTTGTCTCAACTAGTGTTCTCATATCAGTAGCTTTTGAATCGTTATAGAAAGATACACCGTTCTTTTCCATTAAGAATTCAATTCTGTGTGGAATTCCTGGGAATTTTGTTACACATGTTTGAATTGCTTCATCAGAAAGGTCTAGTGCCTTACATGCAGTGATAGCAGCTAGTAAGTTTTCACGGTTGTTTTGACCAATGATTCTCATTTTCTTAACAACAAATTCTGAGTGGTAATTGATATTTGAATGGATACGACGATCGTGGAAGTGCGTTCCTTGAATCTCTTCCATTACACCAAGCTTAACGAATGACCTTCTCGAGTACCAATAAGTTTGGCAATTTGCATTTCTAAAGAAGCTATTATTTGCAAGCTTATCGAAGTTAACAATTAAAGTGTCATCAGGAGATAAAGTCTTAATGATACTTAGTTTTGTTTCCATGTACTCACCCATCGACGTGAATTGTCCTTGTGGGTAAGTATCTGCGATATCAGTAAAGACAACCATCTTAGGGTGGAAGTCTGTTAGACGTCTCATTTGTACTGCTGAAACTTCAACAACTACGTAATCGATTTCATCTTTGTTTGGAAGCATTGAATACTCAATGAATGGACTTTCACTTGTTCCACCAACGAATACATTCTTTCCATCTTGTCTTAGAGTAAATCCAATCATGTGTGCTACAGTTGTACGACCATGAGATCCACAAACAGCGATGATTGGCTTACGACAAAGCTTATTACCAAGAGCGAATTCTGAGTAAACCTCTTTACCTTCACGTCTTGCAAGCTCTAGTTGTGGCATATTCGGATCAACCGATCCAGAGTACACAACAACGTCTGCATTAATAAAGTCATCGTCAAGGTGTTCACCAAAAGTCATTTCAACTGCTGGCTTAATCTTACGAAGTTTCTTAACTGCTTTATTGAGATCGAAGATAGGTTTAATATCTGTTACTCGAATATTACATTCAAGACGATTAAAGAAGTTTATGAGTCTGAAACCAGTTTTTCCAATACCTACGATTAGAATATTCTTGTTTCTAAATCTATCCATTAATTACCTCATCTTCAAAGTTGCGATTGCTAGAATCGCTAAAAATATACTTATAATCCAAAATCTAACAATTACTTTTGGCTCGGCCCAACCGAGCAGCTCAAAGTGATGATGTATCGGCGCCATCTTAAAAATTCTCTTCTTGCGAGTTTTATAAGAAGCAACCTGTAAAATTACCGAAACTGCTTCGGCAACAAAAACACCACCAATAATAACAAAAAGTAATTCACTTCTTGTCAGTACGGCCATTGTCCCTAGTGTACCACCTAAGGCAAGGGACCCCACGTCACCCATAAAAATCTGAGCTGGGTATGTGTTATACCATAAAAATCCAACGCCTGCACCGACGATTGCAGCACCAATGACAGCTAATTCACCAACATTTTCAACGTACGGCACAAAAAGGTATGATGCGATCTCTCTGTGACCTGTTGCATAAGCAATAAAGCCAAGAGTTGCTGCAGATGTGATAATTGGGCCGATGGCCAAACCATCTAGACCATCCGTTAAATTTACGGCGTTACTCGAGCCGACAATAACGATGGCACCAAAGATGACAAAGAAACTCATCAAATTAAAAACTGGCCCCTTAACAAAAGGAACGAATAGTTGTGTATCAATGACATTAAAATGGACCATTGCAAATACTGCAATAAGCGCTGTTGCAAATTGCCATATAAGCTTACCTCTGGCCGAAACACCTTTTGTATTTCCTTTAGAGATCTTTGCGTAATCATCAATAAAGCCAAGAACGAAATATGATGCTGTAACACCACAAGTGATAAGAACTGGAAGAGAATTAAAATTACCAGTTATTAACAGAGTCAACAGAATCGTACCCAAGATAAAAACACCACCCATTGTTGGAGTTCCGGCCTTTTTTAAGTGAGACTCTGGTCCATCATCACGAATCACTTGTCCAAACTGCTTTCGTTGCATGAAGCCGATAAAGTACTTACCCCAAATAACTGAGATAACTGTCGCGAGCAAGAAGGCCACAACTGTTCTAAATGTGATGTATTTAAAAATATTAAATGCGAAGAATTCATCCCTTAAGGGATAGAGGAAATGATACAGCATGTAATCACCTGGTTTTTAAATTATATTACATAGTTATATCTATTAGCCTCTCTAGTTGTAAAGAACGAGAAGCTTTTAAAAAAATATAATCGTACGAATTTAATACTGATGGCCAATTTGGGATGAAATCATCAAGATTTTTAAACGTTTTAGACTCGCCGCTATATTTATTTGCATAAAATTCTGAAAATCGTCCAATAAAGATAGCATCCTTAATCTTTAAATCATTTAAGAGCTCTGCTATTTCTTCATGATGCTCTTGGGTCTTATCCCCCAACTCATTCATGTCACCAATTACAAAGATAACATTTTTTTGAGATGGAACTTGTTTTGCAAACTCTGTGATCGCTAACTTCATAGAAGTTGGATTTGCATTGTATGCATCTAAATATATTTTTGAATCATTAACATTAATCCACTGCGCTCTTTTATTTTCTGGCAGCCTCAGTTTTTTAAGTTCATGAAATAAACTTAATGAAAAAATATTCTCTAAAATAAAACAGGCAGCTTGAACATTCCAGCGATTGTATGATTCCTTAATAAACTCACTTTCAAACTCACATACATTATCTGAAGAAACAGGAATAATCTTATCAGTAATCGCAAGTGTTGCTAGCTTTTCATCTTCCATATTTAAGAAGAATTTCTTCCCATGATCTTTTACCCAACGATAAAGAGCAGACTTCTCTTTTAACACTCCATCAAGATCAATAAGGAATTCTGTGTGGGCATGGCCAACATTTGTTATATAACCATAATCAGGTTGAGCTATTTCACAAAGAACTTCAATCTCACCAAAATGATTTGTTCCCATCTCAACAATCGCAAATTTGTGATCATCTTTAATTGAGAATATTGTGAGTGGCACTCCTATATGATTATTTAAATTTCCCTGAGTACAAATAACTGCATCATGAAGAATAGATTTTGCTAAGGAAAACAATAATTCCTTTGTCGTTGTCTTTCCATTTGAACCAGTTAGTCCAAAAACAAAACCTCCATTACACTTCCATTCAGTAATTCTATATTTTGCAGCTTCTTGGAGAAATGAAAGGCTGTCATTAACAAGAAAGAAACATGTCTCAGTGTATTTATTTGAAAGAGTTTTAATTTGTTCTTCTCTCTCAAGCGAATAAGTTAGAACAATCGATTTCGCGCCATTTTTAATAGCATCCTCTATAAAATCATATGCATCAAAGCGCTCACCTTTTAGAGCTACAAATGTATTTTTTCCATTAGGCATACGCGAGTCAGTTGATAGAAGAATTTCACTATCTAAATCCTTACCAATCTTTTTCACTAGACCAGTGATTTTATTAAAATCTGAAATTATCATAATTCACCTAATGCACTCTTTACTTCTTCTATATCACTAAAGTGGTGTTTTACACCTTTAATGTCCTGATACTCTTCATGTCCCTTACCTGCAATAATCACTGCAGTAGGACGTTTATATTCTCTTACATATTTATGAATTGCTTCTTTTCGATCAACAACAACATCGACTTCGCTTTTATTGCCCTCAAGAATATCATTAATAATATCTGCAGGTTCTTCAGTTCTTGGGTTATCACTTGTAACGACAACCTTGTCACTAAACTCAAGTGCTGCTGCAAGCATCTTTGGACGTTTTGTACGATCGCGATCGCCACCACAACCAAAAAGAGTAATAATGTCATAAGAGGCAAAATGCTTTTTTGTTTCACGACAAATATTTACAATAGCATCTGGAGTATGTGCGTAATCGACAATAAATACACTATCGCCTTTTCTAAAAAGATTAAATCTTCCTTTTGGTAAAGATAGCTTTATATTTTTATTTAACTTAATACCGCAAGCTCTTTCACATAGAGCAAAGGCAAGCTCTAAGTTATCTATGTTATAGCTGAGGTTAAATTCCTCTCCATATAAATTCTTAGTCTCTGGGGCTAAATCAAAATCTAACTTATCTTGGAATTCATTTTTTTGTGAGCGCGGTATGATAAAGTTTGTATCACAATACTTAGCAAGTTTTGCTTTGGCATTAAAGTAAGATTCCATTGTTCCATGATAGTCGAGGTGATCTTGAGTAAAATTAGTCCAACCTATCGAATCAAACTTCATTTTCTTAACACGCTCTTGCTCTAATGCGTGAGAACTAACTTCTAAACAAAAGTAAGTAATATTTTTTAACTTGAAAATTATTCTTCGTAGGTCAATGAAAGAAGGTGTAGTAGCTGATAAGCTCTCCATGATTTCACTTTCATTTTTAACGACACCTACAGTACCAATACAACAAGCATCTAAATTATTTGCATTCAAAATTAACTGACACAAATGAGCAACCGAAGATTTTCCATTCGTCCCAGTAATACCAATTAACTTCACTTCACGATTTATAGGATATAGCTCTTCTACAAGCTCTTCTTGTAATTTATAAAAATCATTATCATCTACTACGAGAGTTGTAATATCTGAGACTTCTCTATTTGTTATAACAAGTCCTGCACTTCCTTTTTGATAACGCTCACGAAAAAGGGCCATAGCCTTTTCATTGTCATGAATACGATAAAAAGCAATATCACAAGGTTTTGCTTGATCAAGATTGGCAGTTAAGTCGCTTAGACCTTTTAATATAATTTTATATTTTGAGATTAATTTATTCATATGTTGGTGGTGCGTACTTAAGCTTTACAATGACTTCTCCATCGCGAGTACTTCCGGCTTCAGGTGTTTGTTCCTTAACAACACCAACTCCGATATGACTTAAGTCGATTTCTAACTTTTGCGCCAGTGCCATTGCAGACTTTTTATCAAGGCCCACAAAATTTGGAACTGTGCCACGTCCAGTATAGCGCTTAGCTGATTGAACCCTCTTTACAGAGTCGAATGCAATATCGTTCTTATAAGCTTCATTCTCAGCTAGACCTTCAAATTCTTTATTTTTGTAAAGTAGGTATTCAGTTACTTTTCTAAAGACCGGTCCTGCGACAGAGTTTCCATAATATGATTTACCACGCGCTGGTTTATCAACATATGAGTAAACGACAAACTTCTTCTTAACTCCTACTGGAAAGCCTAGAAAACCAGGAATATAACCAGTATAACGGCCGTTATTATCAGCTCTTTGTGCTGTTGACGTTTTTGCAGCAATTTTAAAATAAGGAATTCTTCCTTTTCTCGCAGTTCCTCTCTCAACAGTATTTACCATCATATCTGTTATAGATTTTGCAATCTCTGGTGGTAGAACTCTTTTTGACTTAACTTTCTTCGGGTCATCAACTTTTAAAATTGTAGGTTGAACATAAACACCGTCATTTGAAATTGCTGCAAAGGCTGCAAGCATTTGAATTCCAGTTGTAGCAACGCCTTGTCCGAAACTGATATTACTTAATGACAGAGGCGATACATTTTTATCGTCTGTAAAAATTCCACGTGACTCAGCAGGAAGTTCAATTCCTGTCTTCTCACCTATTTTGAATTCATTTAGAGTTTTCTTTAATTTTGGAAATGTTAAATCAAAGGCAATTTTAGTTGTTCCAATATTAGATGAATACATAAGAATTTCTTCGACAGAAAGCCATTCAAATTTCTTTCTTGATTCAGCTTCTTTAATAATATGATCTTCAACTTTTAAACGGCCTTGTTCGCAGTAGTAATTAGTATCGGGACGAACAACCTTATTTTCTAAGGCAGAAGCTAATGTTAGAACTTTAAGTGTTGAACCAGGTTCAAACGGATCACTAATAAACGCCAATTTACGATCACTACTTTTTGAGTCACCAACATCATTAGGATCAAATGTAGGATAATTGGCCATTGCAATGATTTCACCTGTTTCGGCATCCATTACACCAACACCACCACGTTTCGCATCAACATTCTCTACGGCTTCTTTAATGGCCTTTTCAGCAACCGCTTGAACTTCTTTATCGATCGAAAGATAAACATCGTTTGCTCTTTCCGTTGGGATATTTTGACTTACATATCTTACTGGACGACCTTTATTATCCTTAAAGTATTTAATAATTTGTGGCTCACCTCTAAGTTCTTTATCAAATCGGTGCTCAATACCAGCAAGCCCATTATTGTCTAATCCAACAAAACCTAGTGTTTGAGCAGCTAACTCATGGTTTGGATAAATCCTCTTTGGTATCTCTTCAATATAAATACCCTTAAGTTTTTTAATCGCGGCAACCTGCTCTTCTGTTAACTTAGATTTTCTGGTAATCCAAGTAAAACGATTTCTCTCAAGAGCTTTCTCAGCTATGCCCTCTAATTCCATTTCAGGTAGAATGGCCTTCAATTTTTCATAAACTTTCTTATCTGAAATATTCTTAGGAATTGTGAAGATAGAATATGTTCTAATATTGATAGCAAGAGGATTTCCATTACGATCATAAATATGGCCACGTCTAGGAAAGACTTTTCTCTCTCTAAAGAACTGCTTCTTAGATTGTGATAATAAATGTCCGCGATCGACTACTTGAATACGAAATGCTTTCACAAGTATAGCAACAAATGCAATTGTGAAAATTACGTATATAACTTTTAATCTGTTCTTTAAATTATTATCACTCACTATAATTACTTCTTAGCTGGAACAACAATAATTTGATGCTGCTTCGGCTGTGCTAAGTTATAGTTACGGGCCATCTTTCTTAAATTCGATACAGATAGAAGTCTAGCTTTTTTAGCTTTCAACTCTTTGCCCTCAACTTTAATTCTCTCTACTTCTTTTTTAACTGTTGCGATTTCATAGTTCAGCTCTATCCCTTTCATTCTAAAAAGAACAAATAAAACTGTAATCACAACTAAACTAAGAACAATTGGTAAACCTTGTGAACTTAAAACTATTCCTTTTAGCTTTGATCCAATACCATCACTCTTAGATTTTGTTCGACTCATCCTTGAGGCCATTTAACAATCTCCTATTGTTACTCATTTTCAATCTTTGAAAACTTTTCGTATTTATTCTTCGATTTCTTACTCACGACTCTTTTAAGAATTCTAAGCTTAGCACTTCTTGATCGAGAGTTTTCAGCAATCTCTTCATCACTTGGGATAATTGGCTTTTTAACTTCATTTTCGAAAAGCATTTCTCCAAGTCCATTTTTTTCATAATCTTTAAAAAGTTTCTTCACTATTCTATCTTCTAATGAATGAAAACTTATAATTAATATTCTACCACCAATCTTTAATAATGGTAGCACCTGATTAATTACATCGGTTATTACATCAAGCTCGCGATTAACTTCGATTCTTAACGCTTGAAAACATTTTGTTGCTGGATGGATACGACCAAATTGTAATTTCTTCGGATAACAATCTTTAATCAATTCTGCTAACTGAAATGTTGTATTAATCGGGCCATTCTTGTCCCTTTCAAGGACAATTCGTTCAGCGATTCTCCAAGCGTATTTTTCCTCACCATAATCTCTAAAAAGATTTGCTAAGTCTTGGGCAGAGTATCGATTGATAATATCTTTAGCGGTTTGAATACTGTCATTATCGTAATCCATTCGCATATCAAGCGGCGCATCAACACGAAAAGAAAAACCACGTGAGCCTTCATCAAAATGGTGAGAAGAAACACCTAAATCAAGAAGGACACCATTGAGTCCGCCATTTTCTTTTACGAGATCAGCATGGTTGCCCATGACAATATTTTCAAAATGACAAAAGTTTGAATCGTGTAAGAAGAGTCTGTCCTCAACACCGTTTTTCTTAATTAATTCACGTCCATTTTTTAACGCATCAGGATCTTGGTCGAAAGAAATTAACTTGGCCTTAGTATCTCTTTTTACAATTGCTAGTGAGTGGCCTCCGGCCCCAAATGTGCAATCAGCAAAAAGTAATTGATCATGTTCTTCACTATCTAAATAAAGATAGTCGAGACATTCTTTTTTTAAGACCGAATAGTGCTCTTTATATTCATCAACCATTAAATAACCTTATTTTACAACTAGTTAGCAGTTACAATTTACACGAAAAAAAAGTGAACAAACTTTTATTATCTTTCATTTATTTGACTTGTATACACTACCAATGCCAAAATTTTACATCTAGCGCAAGGAATTTAAAAGAACTATGAGAGATACTGATTTAATTTTAAATAAATATATTGAATCAAAAGTTTTAGATTTTAAGAATCGTGTTAACGCATATAACGCTAGAAAAAATTATTCTAAAAGCTTCTTAAACTCTGCAAAAGAATTAACTAAATCAGATCTACTTGAAAGATTTAATTTAGTTAAGAATAATCTCTCACCTAATGAAGCACTTAAGCTTATGCGAAATCTTGTTACCTCAAGTGCTTGGATTAGCTTTTCAACTGCTCGTTATATTCATTCACTGACTAACTTCAAAAGCTTTGATAATAAATTTGATTTTGATAAGGTCAATTATCGTTTCTTCAACGATTTAAAGGCACGTAAACCAATAGAACTTACAGATGAAGAAATCTTTAAAATAATCTACAACGAAGTAGAATATGCAAAGTATCATCCGACATATATTTCTAACCTAGACGAGCCAAAGACGGATATTACTATTGTTCTAGTTCCAGGAGTATTCAATGAGTTATTCTCTACTCCTTCATTCGAGAGAGCATGTCAGCACCTGAAAATGAATTATAATATTAAGTATTATACTCCAGAAGTTAACGGTTTTGATAATTGCTTAAAAAACTCTAAGTCACTGCGTGATCAAATCTCTCAATATGTAAGTGAACATCCAGATGAAAAGTTGTGGTTAGTGGCATTTTCTAAAGGTGGACTAGACTCTCTTCATTACTTAACAGAATATAGTAAAGAACAAGACTCGATTATAGGACTTTCTACAATTGCTTCTCCTATCTTGGGATCGAATTCATTTAATAAGAAATTTATTAAAACGCTGAATCTTATTCATAATTTCTCTGATTCAAAACTCTATCAACTCATTGATGGTAAAAAAGATATTTTAGCAAAAGAAATGCAAAAATCTCTCTCTTCAACTTTTCGAAGGCCATGGATGAGAAATAATCACGAAAAACTAAATCCAAATTTATTTTATACATCGATTGGATTTTCTTCAAAGTGGTACGAGAGTCATCTATGGATGATGTTAATGAAAATGTTCATTAGAAGTAAAAATGACAATGACGGAGTTGTTGATACGGAAAGCTCTTTATTTCCCTACTACTTTGAACGAGGAATTAAGCTAGGTATCCTTGATGGCCACCACCTCATTGGGAGAAGATCATCTTTCTACTGCCAAGAGGCACTAATCGAAGCTCATATTCACTTTTTAAAATATAAAGGGCTACTCTTTTAAGCCGCCCTTTAAATTCATTAGTACTAATTTTGACATTACTTTTAGGGTTTCAAAGACACCCACACCCTTAACTGCAACAGCATCAAATGCTGGCCTTTCATCGGCATTGAGTGTTTGATTCATATCTTCTACTGGTGTTACGTTTGGTAGATCTCTCTTATTCCATTGAAAAACAATTGGAATTTGATCAATATCGTAACCCTGTTCAGTTAGATTCGCTTCAAGACTTTTTAATGATTCAATATTAGCTTCCATTCTCTCTAGTTGAGAATCTGCTACAAAGATCACACCATCAACACCACGAAGAATTAACTTACGTGAAGATTCATAGAAAACTTGACCAGGAACTGTATATAAGTGAAAGCGAGTTTTAAATCCTCTTATCTCACCTAGATCAAGTGGTAGGAAATCAAAGAAGATTGTTCTCTCATTTTCAGAATCGAGAGAAACCATCTCACCTTTATTTCCACCAGCAGTTTTCTGATATATGTATTGGATATTCGTTGTCTTACCGCCAAGACCTGGCCCGTAATAAACGATCTTACAATTAATTTCCTTCGTATTGTAATTTACAAAAGACATCTGGCCCCCGTTATCCTAAAACGCCTGCAAAGAGGTCATCGACTTCGTTATCACTAATATCATCAAATAGAAAAACCTCATTTGGATCACTATCCCCTGATAAGTGTGCTTCAATAAATTCTGGAAGCTTCGATTCAATACTTCTAATTCTTGATTTTAATTTGGCCGGATTATCGACATCAAAATAGATAAGGCTTAGATAAATGTCATCGAAAAGTCCTGAGAGCTTTGTTATATAAATCCCTTTTGATGAAGTCGCATAATTAAATCTAAATTCATCTTGTGTTTCTTCAGGGATAAATTGAGAAAGAACTGAACTTGCCTGCCATACACCAGCAATTAGTGCACCAGCAGTATCACTATCGAAATCAGTTTCAACGCTTTTAAATGAATAAAGTGGTATTCCATCTTGTCGACAGACAATCAATCCACTATTTACAAGAGAATCTAGTCCACTATATTCTCTAAAAAACTCTTGAATAACGACTTCAATGTTATCCATAAACCTTCCTTACATTTTGGTTTTATTTTCTAATGCCTTAGATATAGTCATTGTATCTAAGTAGTCGAGATTCCCTCCCATAGGAATCCCGAAGCCAATTCTATCAACATTAACTTCGTCTGAAAGTACTGATTTTATGTAGCTACAAGTAGCGTCGCCTTCAACAGAAGGACCAATAGCAAGAACCACTGATTTGATTTTTAACTCATCAACACGTTTTTTAAGCTTATCAATATTCAGTTCCGCTGGACCAACTCCAAGAAGAGGATTAAGAACTCCACCTAGAACATGATACAATCCGCGATATTGGCCGCTTCTTTCAATGGCCATATAATCTGTAATAGACTCAACAACACAAATCTCTGTTGATTCTTTACGATGAATATCACTACAAACTGCACAGATATCTTCATCCGCAAAAACGCCACATTGATTACATTTTTTTAATTCTGCTAATTCATTTAGTGCGATTGCAAAGTCGCCTAACTCTTCTTTAGTCCACTTGGCCAGGCTGAGAACATGTCTTAGAGCACTCTTCTCACCGATACCAGGTACTTTAGAAAATGAATCAACAAGATTATTAATTCTTTCAGGTAGTTTCATTAAGTTATAGCCTTAGAAAAGTCCTGGAATGTTTAGACCGCCAGTTACCTTACTCATTGCATTCGAAACCATATCTTGAGACTCTTTAATAGCCTGGTTAACAGCAGTTAAAACAAGATCTTCAAGAGTTTCAACATCATTCGGATCTACTGCTTCAGGATCAATTTTGATAGCTTGAATTTCTTGCTTACCAGTAATTGTAATTTTAATAGCTCCACCACCTGAAGATACTTCAAGCTCACGCTTTTCAAGTTCTTTTTGAAGTGTACTAATTTTTTGCTGCATTTGTTGAGCCTGTTTCATTAGGCCTTGCATTCCCTTTGCCATTTTATTCTCCGATTTTATTCATCTTCATTTAAGATAATTTTATCAATTTTAGAATTAAATATTGAACTGGCTAATTGAAGCATTTCATCACCTTCAATTTCCTTTCTTTGATTTTGCTTTTCAATATTTTCATTTTCTATATTAATTTCAAACTTTGATTTAAAGTCTGTCTCTTCTGCTTTTTTCTTTTCAACTAATTCAATAGAAAGATCGATATCCTGAACTTGAAAGTAACTTCTAAGATGCTCTCTTACCTTTTCAAGTGTTTCCTGATTATTCATATGATCGTAAAAAACTTTTGCGCCAATAGGATAACCAATTAGAAGTGATACCTTTTCGAGCTGAACAACAAGATCGCCAATTAAGTTACCTTGTTCCATGTTGGCACCCATTACTGGTGATGTCTTTGCCAAGTAAGCAAGAAATCCATCCCATGTTCTTGGTCCTTCAATAACAACTTCCTCAACGGCCGAAACTTCATTAATTTCTTCGGCTTCAACGACTTCTTCAGTTGATTGTTCTACTGGTTCTATAGGATCATCAAAAATAATCTTATGAGGTTTTGTAACTTCTTCAACTTTAGGCTCTTCAACTATTATTTCAGCCTCAGATTCTATAACTTCAATTTTTTCTGGTTGTGGTTGTGGCTGTGTTTGAATTTCACTAGTATTTACTTCATCAGCTTGGGCCACAACTTGGGCCTTAGGCTTTCCCGCAGTATCCTCCACTTGGGTATCTGCAATAATTTGATGTCTTAATGCTACTTTTCTCATCGCAAGCAGAGTTGCATCTGTTGGGATGATTGATTCAAGCGTCCAAGTAAAATCTTTAGCAAGAGTCTCATAAACCCAGTAAAGCTCTGCTCGTGTCGTTTTATCAAAAATTTCACCATCAACTTTTGATAAAACTCGTGATCTATCATTGAAATCTTTAGCAATAACGATTGAAAAAAGGTTTTCAAGAATTGATTTCACAATATTTTGAAGTGAGATATTCTGTGAGATCAATGCACTAAACATATTTGTTAACTCTTCTACATTACCAGAAAGAGTTGAATCAATTAGTGTTTTAATTGAGCTAAGTTTTGCTATCCCTAAGGCTTGAGCAAAAATATCTTCATTAATATCTTGGCCGTAAGAGAAACTTAAAACTTGATCAAATAGAGAAAGAGTATCTCTAAAAGATCCGTTCCCTAATTTTGCAAGTGTTTCAATTAACTCAGAATTAGCAAAAGTAATATTTTCTAGTTTTGCAATATTAACAATGTGAGACTTTAATTCCTCAACTGTTGCATTAACAAAATCAAAGCGCTGACATCTTGAAAGAACAGTTCCAAGTAACTTTTCAGGCTCTGTCGTTGCCATTAAAAATATGGCATGTTCTGGTGGTTCTTCTAATGTTTTTAAAAGTGCATTGAAAGCACTATTAGAAAGCATGTGAACTTCATCAATAATATAAACTTTATATTTTCCACTAGAAGGAAGATAAGAAATATTACTAATTAACTCTCTTACATCATCAACACTATTATTAGATGCACCATCAATTTCAATTACATTCATCGAAGCTGCAGAATCAAAATCATGACATGCATTACATTCACCACATGGATTTTGGTTTTCATCACGAGCTTCACATCTTAATGCTTTTGCAAAAATTCTTGCTATTGTTGTCTTACCAATTCCACGAGTACCAGAAAAAATATACGCATGACCAAGTCGATCTTCTCTTAAAGAATTAACTAAAGTTTTAACAATATGTTCTTGCCCAACAAAATCTTGAAATTTTGCAGGACGATATTTTCTGGCCAAGACCTGATATGACATTGAGCACCATCACTTTATATGATTTTAAAAATTTTACTTGTTAACTATAGGAAAAATTATAGGTATTGGAAAGGGGCAGCCGATACAAACACAATGCAACAAAGGTTACCGTTGCTTCGTTCCCGACCTGGCGGAGTTAGCCCCGCTGCATTTGTCTGACCGGCTACCGTCCTTGAATATAATATTTATCTTAGCACGATGTCAATGAAAGCTAGTATTTAATGATAATCGTCTCACCTTTCAGACTCACTGAGTCGGAATTAATGAACTTCATAACAAATTTTAAAACGAATTTTGTTGCTGTCATACCAGCAACACGGGCCCTATCAACTTTAATACGTACTTCTCGTTGATCAGGATGGACATCCAATTTACCAGCGGCCTTAAAATTAAATGTGAAAACAGATTTCAACTTGGCCTTCATACTAAAATGACCATTTGCAACAGTGATTTTCAAATCACGGATACGATTCTTATCTGACTCGGCCTTATCTTCACTAATCTTTTGAATACTGAAATCAGATCTTCTCAGACAGCCTTCATAAATAGAGACTGCATCAACTTCTTTATCTGTTGGCTCAATCTTCACACATCGAGCTTCTATTTTTGTGAAAGTGAACTCACCCTTCTTTGTTCTTGCCTCTAGCTGGTTAGCAATTAGACCAAGGTGTTCTCTCTCAAAATATACTTGGCCATCAAAAACATTAAACGGCATTCCTTCTCTTAATAACTTAATCTCTTTCCCGGCAATTCGTGACTCTTCTAGGCAGCCAGCAAAAATTAAATCAATATTAAAAGCATTAATATTAGGATCTTTATAACAGTTAATATTTATATTCTTAAAGTTGATCGAGCTATTTAATAAATTACCCGTAGCGCTTTGAGCGTCAATGACTATGCTATCTTCAGTAAAGGCAACTTCTTTTCCTCTAATGTTTACATTCGATTGACTCGTACTATTTTGCTTAATTTCGACAATTGCAAATTCCTTACCTTCAAGAGGTTTGATATGCATATCTTTCAAACAAATCTCATCAAGCTTAAATGTAAATTCATCACTCTGACATTTAATATCAACATCTTTGATATCAAAAAGGAATTGATCAGCACCAATGCTTAACTGAGGTCCATTAGCAAAGAATCCAGACTGTGCAAATTCAATTTTCGCTTCCCTTGCATAGATCATGTTAAGAAAATCAATTTCTGTAAACTGAGGTAGATGTGTTGTTAGGTTCAAATTATCTTTTTTGAAATTGATTCTGTTATTAAATAAGAAAGTATCAACTAAAAATAATTCCCCATTTTCAGCTAAATCAAACTCCACTGCATCATACTTAATATAAACATCTCTAGCATGGGCCTTTCCACCAAGAAAATTACTTCCAATTGCTCTATTAAGATTGATTGAATCAACCTCAAAATACATTGAATTTGCCATGCACGAAAGTGCGAATGTTGCAGGTAAGAAAAATTTAAACATATGTTATATGTTCGATAAATAACGTCAGAATGTAAATACTAGAGATTTAACTTTGACGCTTTCGATAAGTTTTTCGACGTAATTTAAAGAAATCCGATAATACTTTCGAGCATTTAAAGTGCTCGACACCACCGATGATAGAAAATTTATGATTAAATCTTTTATCTTTTTGAAAGCTATAACCAAGTGATACAGAACCAGCTTTTTGATCATAAGCACCGAAGACAACATTTTTGAAACGTGCCTGTAAAATCGCATAGAGACACATCGGACAAGGCTCAAGAGTTATATAGATAGTACAATTAAGTAATCTCCAATCCCCCATTTTTTCACTTGCTTCTTTAATGGCAATTATTTCAGCATGCGCTGTTGTATCTTTTTGCTGCTCTTTTAGATTATGGGCCCTGGCAATGACATTATCATTTTCATCAACAATAATTGCTCCAACAGGCACTTCTCCGGCCTTGAAAGCTATTTCCGCTTCTTCAAGTGCCAAATTCATATTCCATATGTGAGATTTAATATTCATGATTTAAATTTTTTGTCTTTCTTAGCTTTTCGCTCAAAGTTCCAGTACTTCTCTAATTCGCCGTATCGACGACGAGAATCTTCATCGGTATTGTGAAACCTTACCCCGTAAGTATATGGCCTACCAATTGAATGTTGTCTCTTAGATACCACCTCAACACTTAAGCGTCCATCAATGCTTGTTGTGAATGGCTCGATTTCAAGCTTTTGACCAATTTTCAAATCATCAAATAAAGTTAATCCACCTGCTTTACGTCGTAAGTCTACTAACCTTCCTTCAATCCCATCTAAGTCATCGCAATATACTTTAGTCTTTAAGTCATTACGGTATCTAAAATCGTATTCCCACCAACCAATGACAGGATAGAAAACAGGTGTATATAAAGAAAAGCAAAGCACACCTAATAGCATCAATGACATTGTATAAAGAAAGAATAGTGAAAAATCATTGTAGTAGTATAGGGATCTTAAAATATAAAAAATAATAAATAGTCCTACGACGACACTTAATGTCCAAAAAGAATAGTGAACATTTTTTTGCATGCGATAATAGAGTCTATATAAAATTACAGAAAAAATTATTCCAAATAAGGCAATAAAGTTAAATTGGAATTTGAAGAATTCATATCCTTTCGCTAAGAAGAATAAAAACATGTGTAGCGAAAATAACGCCTGAACTTTATTAAAATCACTTTTGATCGATAGCTTACTTATACTTATTAACATTGTTCTATTTTAACAAAATAGGATTATTTGATAATTAGTGGAACTATTTGCTTAGCTCCTTTTTCACGAGTAAATTTATAGCCTTTGCCATCAATCTGAAGTTCATATTCACCAGGAGCCAAATTCAAAGGATACATGTAAATATGATCATAAATACCATACCAAGATCGTAGGTCTGCCAATTCAGATTCTTGTATTGCTCGATTTCCGGCTGCATATGCTGCACTAGCTGATAAGTAAGCAATCAAGCTACCGTTGTTATAGAGACTACGATATGTTTGATAAGCAGAAGTAAGAAGCGCAATATGTTTGGCGGCAAGCCTTGCACCAACCTTGGCCTCTAATAATGCGACATCATTCTTAAGAGAACTACTTAAGACTTCCGACGTATTTGCCATGAGGATCAATTCACCACTATCTAGTTCTTCACCCTTTGAGTTTTTAATATTAATCTTTTTAGGTGTAGATATATCTTTTGAATCTATTTTAGGAAGTTCAAAGTAAATTTTTGGTTCTGCTCCTCTTGTAAGAGCAAGCATTTTTAAAGAGAAAGAGACAAAATCGTCCATACCTTCATTATTAGAAATATAAACTCCTACAGGTAAACCAAGAGGAAAATCATATACCTTGGCAGTCTTTTTAATTACATGTCCATTCATAATGATAAGATAAGTGTTATACGATTTCTTACTATTAAAAAAATCTTGTGTACGCTTATAAGTTTGCGTCTCAGTTATATATTTCGATAATTCATCTTGAGAAACTAAGTGAAGTTTCTTGTAGTCTTCCTGATATTTCTTATGAGATGAATTAAAACTTGGATAAAGACCCATCTGTTGTACTAAATCTTTTTTTCCAATCATTTTGAAATTGTTAACAATTGATCGATCCTTTGCTCTACCATAAGTATCATGAACAACAATACCCATAAGATCAATAAAGGTTGATCCTTTATAGACTGCACGACCTCTATTTTGTGCCTTGAAATTTTCAATATAGGCACTCCAATCTCTTAACGTTGAAACCATCGCCTGTTGATGAAATCTTCTTTTATTATCAGAATCAACTTCTTTGCTTTTCATATAGTGAGCAAGGATTTCATAAAATCTAATATTGGCTTGCTCAAATTGATTTGGGTAATAAATATCAGTAGCTTCACCAATGAATAGAGATTCTACTTTATTAGAGATACTAATTTTATAGAGATCATTTGCAATTTCTTTTGCATTGTTCAGATGTATAAGAGCATTGTCATAATCTTTTAAATTAAAGAAAGCAATTCCAAGCTCGGCCTGTTTTAAAAAACGATCCTCATCTCTTTTATAAACTTCACCTTTATTGATTTTTTCAACAACTGACTTGTAGTCATTCTTAGAATATAAAGAAGAGATTAGATCTCCTTCATCCCTTACTTTTCTGGCTGCACATGAGACAAATAAAATAAGGAATGAAAGAATAAGAATTCTATTAAAATAGGCTTGCTTCAACTAATTACCAACCTACTTTAGATTTCTCAGAGTATTTATTTACACGAGTTCTTGTTCTCATAACTTCAACACCTCTTGAGATATCAGTCATTCGAATATTCATCGTATACTCTTTTAGAGTTTTTCCGCTTCTAGAGCGTGGTTGCATTCTTACATTACCAAAAATCATAATATCAGCACCAGCTGCATTACCAATTTTTTTAGCTTCTGCAGGACTTACCATACCGTCATTTTGATATTGAATTTCTTTTAAAAGAGCTTCACGCGCAGACGCATCAATTAAAATATACTCACCTGACTCACTTAACTGAGTTAAGAATTCATCTGAAATATCATCTGAAGGAAAGTATGGCTCAGCAGTTTGATTACTAAATTCAGCAACAAACACCTTTGGACGACGACCTAGCTTTAATAAATAATTTTTAAAACCTTTATGTTGTTTCATTTTTTGAATTACTGTTTCAACTGAGTTTTCAGTGTCTCGAGTAACCCATGCATCTGTAATTTCTAATGACTTCTCATCTGAAGTATCACCTGAAACACGTTCTGCTTGAAATCCCCCACAAGAAGCTAGTGCGAAAAGCATTGTTAGCGTTAAAATCTTTTTCATATATCCTCCATTAAATTTTTAAATCTACAAAAATATCAGGTATATCATCTGCAAGTTCATCAACAACCTGTTTGATAATTGCATTTTCAGAACGGCCTGTCTGTGTATACCTTTTTGTAATATTCAATTTTCCTTTTCTGAAATTAATTTCTAATGTTTTCTTTACGAAACCATCAACGTTTAAGAACTCGTCGATGAGAGCTATCGCAATATTTAAACGTGTCTCACTTTTTCCAGAAAATACATTATTCTTATTCAATTCACTTATTAACAATTTATCAACTATTTCAAACTTAGGTTGTGAATAAATATGTAATGTAATGTCTTTCTTAGATCGAGAGTCATATTTTTTAATATTAGATTTATATTTATCCACTAAAGTCATCATATATAATTCTAATTTTTTAATGACACTATTATTGGCCCTAATCTTAGAAAAAACTAAATTATTACCACTATTATATAGCTCTTCATTTTCTTTCTTAAGATCTGAAATATCACTTCTCAATTTAGAGATAAACTTCTTCGTGTTCAACCCCATCAGGACACAATAATATGAATCCTCATCGACAAAGGATTCTATCATTTCAACGCCAAAAAGATTCTCTGAAACTTCTTCACTTACAAAATCAGAATATTCACCTTCATCTAATTTGCCATTAGAACTTTCTATTGAGGTAAACTTAGCTTTTACTTTAACTTGAAAATTTTTTGCTATTTCAACTCGTGCATCTTCCGTAGCTTCTTTTTCACTAAGGCCACAAGTCTTCGCACATAGGAAATCCTTTGGACAAGACTTAATTTGTCCAAATGAATATAGACTAACAAGTGATAGTAATAAAATTTTATTCTTCAAATTTCTGTCTCAGCTCTTCTTTGTGTGAATCTTTTGCAACAGCAATAGCTTTTTCTTGAGCATAACGAATCGCTCTTTGTAGCGTTTCTTCCTTAATGCCAACTAAAGAATAACAAGCATAGTATGGATCACCAATTAACTTATCATCTTTCATTTTCTGTCTCTTTTCCCAATACTGTTCCTTAACTCTAACACCAGATACTTTAGTTCTAATTGATTGAGTAAGAGTTTCAGAGAATGTTTTCACCTCTTGTGAGTCTTCATCAAGATTTGTTACTTCAGTATAATCGTTTGCAATTTCTTGAGAAATTTCAGAAGCAATTACTGCTGTCGATCTTGCTGTTGCTGACTTTACACAAAGTCTTCTATTTCTATTTTCTGATTGAGATAAGAAGTAATGATAGTCTTTATCACCTTTGTAATTGTCAGTACTTTCTAACCAATCAGGTTCAATTTTGTTTGAAGCATTTAAGATTTTATAATCAATTTCAAACTCTCTTGCCTTCTTACCAGAGGAACAAGAAAATAAAGTAATTGATATTAAAAAGAATGATAAAATTTTTGTCATGGTATCTCCCGAAAAAATAGCCTTATTAGACTTTTCTAAGTCAACTAATTTTACTTTACGTTGAGATATAATCAATGAAAAATTATTTTAATAATTCCTTAACGGCGATGTGACTGAGTAAGAAGCCTACTGTTCCTGTCATGTATGTGGCAGTACCTAGACCACCATCACAATCAAGCTTTAGTGCAGCTGAAGTATTATCTAATTCGCACTTTTTAATCTTCTTAGAAGGCTCTGGTGAATATACACATTGAACTTTTGCTTTTGAGCGGCCTAGTGGATAAAGATGTTTCTTTTTTAGCTCTTGCCTTACTTTACGATAAAGCATGTCTTGTTTTGTTTTAGATAACTCAGCGACTGTAATCATTGTAGGATCAACTTTGCCACCAATGGCCCCAGAACTTACAATTTTGACTTCACGCTTATAGCATTCGTTAATAAGAATTGCTTTCTCACGAGGGGCATCAATTGTATCAATAATAATTGATGGTGATTCTGCAAAAATCTTTTCCATATTCTTTTCATTGAAAAAGCAATAATGGCAGACGACTTCACAGTCTGGATTAATAGTAGCGATCCTCTCCTTAAGAGCATCAGCTTTCATCTTTCCATAATTTCCATCATGAGCATGTAGTTGACGATTTGTATTTGAAACACAGATATCATCAAGATCAACTAAAGTGATTTTATTAACACCAAGACGTGCGATAGATTCCACGCACCAAGTCCCCACTCCGCCAAGGCCAATAATCATAAAGTGTGAATCTTTAATAACAGAAAAAGCTTCCGTTCCCAGTAGGGCGGCTATTCCATTAAATCTTTGTTCGTGATTTGACATAGGCTTGTAAAAACAGGTGCTTAAGAACATGGCGCACTCGGCAGGAGTCGAACCTGCGACCTTCTGATCCGTAGTCAGACACTCTATCCAGCTGAGCTACGAGTGCGCATGTAGAAGTATTTATAGCCCCTAACTGCTCATATTGTCAATGCGTTCTTGCATTCAGGGAAATAATTTGTCAGAGAGGGCCAAATCATTGGACAATAGCCTCAATTTATTAATTATTTACAGCTATTTTACATGAACAAATTTCTAATTATATTTTTAATACTTCCACTTTTTTCATTCGCACAAGAAAGTAGTGAACTTCAACAATCACTCGAGAAAAGAATAAAGGAAGATGAGCATTCAAATCATACGTCTTCCCTAGTTACAGCACATAGGCCAAATTACATTTTACCAATCACCTATATGCACGATCCAAATGAGGCTCCTTATCCTGCAGATGATGAATTAAAAAATATTGAAACAAAGTTTCAACTAAGTTTTAAATTTACCGTCCTCTCGCAAATTTTTGGTTCGAAAACTGATTTAGATTTTGCCTATACTCAAAAATCTTTCTGGCAACTTTATAATAAGAAAAACTCGGCAGCTTTTAGAGATACTAATTATGAGCCTGAACTATTTATATCGTTTGAACCATTTAAAGAAGATTGGCGTATTTTTAAAAATTACTACCACTTTGGTTTTGTTCATCAATCAAATGGTAAAGACTTACCACTATCTAGAAGCTGGAACAGAGTCTTTGCTACAACATTCTTCGAATGGCAAAAAACTCTTTTTATGCTTAAGGTGTGGTATCGCTTAAATGAAGAGCCAAAATCAGGGCCAACCGATTATACAGGTGATGACAATCCAGACATTACTGATTATCTTGGCTACTTTGAACTTACAGGTATTCATAAAATAGATGGGCATACACTTTCTTGGATGGTTAGAAATAACTTAAAAAAAGATAATAAAGGTGCCTTAGAAATCGATTGGTCTTTTCCATTACCTGAAACTCGTCTTAAAGGTTATGTACAATTTTTTACTGGCTATGGTGAGACACTAATTGATTATGATTACAATATGACTCGCATTGGACTTGGGGTCGCATTTACAGATTGGTTATGATGAAAAAAATCTTAGTTACAATTTTATTATCTACTTTTACTCTTGCGAGCAACTATAAACCACAGTACTGGGGTATAGGTTTCGGTTACAGAAATGCGGACATACCATTTAAAGTAAAAGATAAAAAAGTATCTGATATTATTCCACTATTCTTTTACAAGCGTGGTGACTTTCATCTTGACGGGCTATCTGCGCACTTCACTTTCTATAGGCCATTAAAAAATCTCAATATTAATTTAATGTCACAATATCGCTTTTTTGACATACCAAAAGATAGTCAAAATACGATTAGAAATGCCGGTTTTGACTACGGTCTCGAAGCACAATATGAACACTCAAAAATGTGGAGAACAAGTGCTCAACTTCTAGCAGATCATTCAACTAGAAGTTATTTAACGTTAAAAACTGAAGCGGATTATGTATGGAAGAATGTATTCTTTCGCCCATATGCTTTTTTAACAATAAGAAGTGCTGAATTTAATAATAAGTATTATGGATTAGATGTATCAAGACCTGGGACAGGTTATGAAATTGGAACAGGTGTAAAAGCCGCCATTAGAGTACATAAAGACTTCAACATTCTTACTCATGTAAAAGTAAGTACTTTGGATAATGAAACAGCAGATGCTCCAACTATTCGCAACCAAGTAAATACTGAAACCTTTTTAGGTATTGGCTTCATGGATCCTCACTTAATTCATATGAATGGTCATGATATTTCAAAGCGCACTAAGCTAAAATCTAAAACTTTTGTTAGAGCTGCTTATGCAATGGCCACTCCATCAAACCTAAGCGATATCCTTTCTTTTCATACGGCTACTGATAAATATAATAATGACATGGTTTCTTTTGCCTATGGTATTCCAATGGCCGATAAGTTTCTTGGATCAGATATTCCCGTTTATCTACTGCCACAATATGTTGGTCACCTTAAAAGTGAAGTTCAAGAAAGAAGTAATGAATTTGCATTAGCAGTAAAGATCTTTATTCCATTTCACTGGCCGATTAACTGGCGTCTTGGTTTGGCCGAAGGTATTTCATATGCTGATCAAATTACCTATATCGAAGAATTCGATATTTCAGGAAAGGGATATCGAAGTAGTAAGTTCATGAATTACTTAGATTTTTCAATCGATTTTAGCTTAGAAAAGGCCGGCCTTAAACATACTTGGCTAGGACTTATGATTCATCATCGCTCAGCAATTTTTGAATCATCATCTATGTTTGGAAGAATCAAAGGTGGTAGTAACTACATAGGAACTTATATTCAACAAGATCTGTAGAATCCCCGAAGGTTTAAATTAAAAAAGTTGAAAAACTCAATGATTTCAATAATCTCTATAGTGGAAAATTCTTCTTTCCTGACTATTATCAGTAAAATTTCGCTCTAGAAACATGATATTCATCCGATAATGAGTGCATGAAAAATATAAACTATGTATTCACTCCATTATTTTTATCGACCACTATCACAGGACTTAGCGTTTACTATAGTCAGATTAGTCTAACTCAAGGACTTGCTTTCTTTAGTGCACTTATTCCTTTCACAATCTTTGCAGTTAAAGAAAGAAGAAAGCATCGAATTAATCTTCAATCATTTGTACAAAAGCTAGATTACTTACAACGAAATATCGTTGGAACGAATGCACAGTTTTTTGAATCATGTGAGCAACTAGACGAAAGTACAGAAGAGCAAGCAAGTGCCGTTATTCAAACAAGTGCAACGAGTGATGAAATCAGTGCCATGATTACTAAAACGACAGGATCTATTGACTCATTTGAAGCAAATATAAAAGAGATCAATGGACTAATCAGTAGAAGTGATCACTCTCTATCTAAACTTGAAAAGAATATCCAATCAAGTTTAACAACAAGTCGTGATATTACTAATTCTCTTAGTGATATCGTTGTGAATCTAAATGGATTCCTATCAACATTTACTGACGTTGAATCAAAAGCGATGCTTATTAATGATATTGTTTTCCAAACAAAACTACTTTCATTCAATGCTTCGGTTGAAGCCGCACGTGCAGGAGAACACGGAAAAGGGTTTTCAGTTGTAGCGGAAGAAATCGGTAAGCTTGCATCAACTAGTGGAGAAAGTGCTGAGGCGATCAATGCGACTCTTCATGAAGCACAATTAAAACTTAATACTCTAATTTCAAATATTCAAGAGAACAGCAAAAGCCTTAATGAAAGGCTTGATCAAACAGCTGACTCTTGTGACAACACACTTCAAGAATTTAGACACAGCTTTAATCAAACTAATGATGAAACAATGAAGATGAACGAGCAAATTCAAGAAGTAACAATTGCGGCGAAGGAACAGGAGAATGGTGTTATCGAACTTCGTGATGCAATTCACGCAATTAATAACTCGACTCAAAGAAGTGCACTTGTTGTATCGCAAACACTAAATCTAGCAAATACAATTAGTCAGTACTTAGGTGAACTTTCGGGATCTATTAATAACACTAAGAAAACACAAAATATTACAATTAATGAAAACATTGAATTAATCCCTTGGGAAGATAAGTACAACATTGGAATTTCAAAAGTAGATGGTGAACACCAAGAATTACTACGTAAAATTAATGGCCTTATTAATTCAATGAATACTGGTAGAGGTATGAAAGAAGCTTTCCAGACGCTTAAAGAATACACTGTGTTCCATTTTGATGAAGAAGAAGAATACATGTTAAGCATTAACTACCCTTCTTATGAATCACATAAAAGGGTACACGAGAAACTTCTATCTGCCGTAGCACGTTTTGAACAACAGCTACACAATGGAACGCTAGAAAAAGATAAGCTAGCAAGTTTCTTAAAGAACTGGTTATTTACACATATTATGGGTATTGATACTAAATATGCAGATCATGCGAAAAAGCAGCGAACGACAAAGTTCGCTGCCTAAGCAAAATTAGAATTCGGGATAAAAAACTTTCGCGAATCGAGAATAATTTTCAAATTGAGGCATATGCCCTAAGCCATCTAATTCAATCAATTTTAGCTTAGGGTTATTTTTCTTTATGTCTTTACCAAGTTTTTGATATTGACCAAGTTTTCTCTTCACACCTTTTTTCTTCCACCCGCGACCTGGACCAGTTCGGTCACGAGTTCCTAAAATTAAAACTGTTTTTGCTTTAATTTTTGGAAATTTAACAACAATATTATCATTGAATATTGGCCCGTAAGTTAAAGCGGCATTCCAGGCAACAACATCATAATCAGGACCATTTAGCCATCCTTTAAAAGGAGTCAGAAGCTCTTCATAAGAATCGGCCCAAGTGCCATCATAGTAGTTTTTCTTTTGATAGTTTCTCGCACCATCAACTGTTTTATTTTTTTCAATATTATAAAAGAAGTCAGGATCTTTATATTCAGCATAATCCAGATAGGCTTCAAGACCGATTGGATTTACTAGAATAATTTTTTTAATGTCTCGATACATTGAACCCATATTTACTGCAAGCATCCCTCCCATAGAGTGACCAACAAGAGTATATTTTTTTATGCCTATCGATTTTAGAAGTTCATGAGTGTTCTTGGCCAACTGAGGAAAGCTGTAGCTATAGCTCTTTGGTTTAGAGCTTTTCCCAAAGCCAATTTGATCAGGAATGATAACTCTGTAACCTTTCTTTACAAGATCATTTGCGACTCTCTCCCAATAAAATCCTGCAAAATTTTTACCGTGCAGAAGTACAGCTACTTTATGTTTCGAACTTCCTATATCCATATAGCGCATTTTTAGCTTTTGCCTTTGTGACGAAAGTTCAAAAGTCTTTACAGGAAATGGATAACTAAATTCAGTTAATTCAGCGTCAAAGCTCAATTCATTTTTTGTATTAGTGGAACAAGATACAAGAAACACCGCTAGAATTAGCGTAGTTATAATTTTCATTTTACATCCTTTGTTAGCTTTCTAAATTTTAAAAATGACTAACAAGGATGTAAACCCATCTAACAAAGAGTTAACAAATCAAATGTTTAACTCGGATATTAGATTCGGATACCAAATCCTAATGATGACTGGAGCTCTTCTTTATCATCAGTGAAGATAACATTTACACCTGCATTTAGTGTAAATACATTCATTAGATTTATCGCAAGACCTGTACCAGCGTATGGATTAACATAGGTAGCAGGCTCTACAATCGTCGTTACACCGGCTTCTGTTCTTTCGTACTTACTATCTCTAGCATGAGCACCAGCTCTCAAATACCAATTAAGTGCACGTCCAAGATTAAATGAACTTCTAAGCCCAAGCATATAATTTGTCGATGAATCACTAATATCAATACCTGAATCAAATGACTCATCTTCCTTGGCCTGAGTTACCTCTGCTTCAAGTGATAGGTACTTTGGTCCATAATTAGCTCTAAGGCCATAAAACAGACGACTAGACGTATGAGGAGTAGGAAGAATTTTTTGTACACGCTCATATCCTACAACTGGTTCAATTTCTAGATTGCCACTTTTAAAGCCACCAAAACTTCGCCCTTGAGCAAAAGTAGAAAGAGAAATAATAATTGTCAGTACTGCTAATAATAGTTGAGTCTTCATAAGCTTATTATCGCATGTCTATAGGGGCAACGTATCGAAGGGGTAAATTTGGCCTAACCTTAAATTTAGGCACAAAAAAAGATCGCTTTTGCGATCTGATAATAATTGGGAATTTTAAAATGGCGGAGAAGGCGAGATTTGAACTCGCGGTACCCGGAGGTACGACACCTTAGCAAGGTGCTGGATTCGGCCACTCTCCCACTTCTCCATTAAGAAAAAAAGTGGCGGAGGACACAGGATTCGAACCTGCGGAGCTCGCGCTCAACGGTTTTCAAAACCGCCGCTTTCGACCACTCAGCCAATCCTCCGCAAAATACAAATATTTTGCATTCGTGAGATATATTATTAAGATTCTTACACACATTTGTCAACGCTTTAATGCATTTATTAATGCAAGAATATTTTCCCTGTCTCTTGCAGCTGGGCTAAGCGTCAAATATCTCTGAAATTTATCAATCGCAAGGTTAGGTTGACCTAGCTCTTTATAGAGAAATCCCATCATCTTATTTAAGTCCGCATCGTTCGGATTAAGCCTGTTAGCGCGCTGAAAGAACTGTAGCGAGGGTACAAACTCTCGTGTTTGAAACGTTAGCTTACCCATTGAAAAGATCGCATCAAAGTAGTTCTTATTAATCTGGATTGCCTTAGATAAATTCTTTTTGGCCTCCTGAACTTTTTTGCCTATTAAATAAATTTCTCCTAGTACATAGTAACCAAATTCAGAATTAGGATGCTTTTCAATTTCAACAAGTGCTGCTTTCTCTGCTTCTTTAAACTTTCTCTGGCTGAATAAAATTTTAGAACGATAATAATTTATTCTAGGATATGTAGGTAATCTCTTTTCTAAAATATCGATATGTTGATTAGCAAGGCCAAAATTATTCATATGAATATAAGTAATAATCAACTTCTCTCTTACAAGAAGATTTCCAGGCTCATAGACAAGTAACTTAATAGCATTCTCTACAAGTTCTTTATAATTTCTTTCAATTTCTGAAACTTCTACTAAGTAAGAATAAAGTGCACCATCTTTCTTATTAAGACGATCTAGCACTTCTTTCATTTCACGATAAGCTTCATAGTTTTGATCACGATAGTAGAAGACAGCAATTTGGCCATATAACTTTGGATTATCTCTATGCTCTAATAATTCTTGGCGTAGATATCCAATAGCGGTTGTAACACCGTCTGTTTCATAAAGGACCTTACTATTTAAAATCTTATAATCAATATTAGAAGGATTCAGTCCCATCGCTTCATTAAGGAAAATCTTAGTTTGTTTGAATCTCTTATTCTTAAAAGCAATTTTGGCCATTTCAAATTGAGCAACATCACTTAATGGGTTAACTCTTATGGCTGCTTTAAATTTATCAAATGCCATTTTATCATTTGAAATAAGATTGTAGTAAAGACCAAGTAACATATGAAATTCAAAGGTCTCTCTAAACTTCTCACTTGTTGAAAGTGCCGATAATAAGCGTTTAGCCTCATCCTTCTTATAAGACATTATATTGGCCTTAATAAGTGCGTAGTTGATACGTGGGTTAACTGGATGTAATGCTCTTAGCTTTGTAAGCGTCGTGATAGCAAAGTCAAAATACCCTCTTTTAACTTGCAACTCTGCTAAGTAGAGTTTTGCATCAATACTTGTTTCATCTAATGAAACAGCTCTAAGGGCCAACTCAAATGCTCTATCCCAGTTTAGAAGAGCGACTTCGTCCTTAGATTGTCTAATTAAGACTTTTATCTTACTCGTTGAAATAACCTTCTGTGTAAGATCACTACCTGCAACATCCAAAGTTGCTAGTGTATCGCGTAGAGATTCGTCATCATATATTTTTAATGATTGTTGAAAAAGCTTAGTCGCCCCCTGGATGTCTTTATTATAAGCTTTAACAAAGCCCATAAATTTTAAACCCTGAGCAAAATTATAAGGAGATCCACCACCGTATTTTGCAATCAAAATTGATGCAATTTTATTAAGCTCCCCCATCTTTTCTAACTCTAAAAGTAAATCACCATAGATGATTAGAAATCTATAATCACTTTGAAATTTAGACTGATTCTCTGTAATAAGCTTTAAGGCCTGAGTACTATTTTCATTTAAAAGCAAATAATTAACCATCGCATCGATAGATTCGACGGTTCTAATTTTTGCGTTAAAAAGCTTATCATAGACAATCTTTGCCTTTTCAAGCTCTCCCGCCTTAAGTAGATAATTTAGATAAATTGAAAATAGCTTAATCGATGGTTTATTTGATTTTAAATAATTATATCTTTCTATTGTAAATATGGCAGTTTCATACTTTTGAAAGTAAGCATAGAATTGAGCTGCACCAATTACAACGTCAATATCAGATAAGAGCTTAGAGTCTTCGATTCTAATCAACTTCGATAATACTTGTCCCGCTTCAAACTTATTTTGAGTATCAATTAGTAAATCACTATACGAATGAATTAGTTTACTTATCGCCGGATTACCTGAGAACTTATATCGAAGTGAAAGATTAAATTTGTTTGCAGCACTGATTCTGTTTACGAATCCATCTTTTTTAAAAAATGCCAAACCTTCTGTATAAGCAATTTGAGCCTTTTGAGGCTGTGCGATTTCAGTTGCAACAGGAAAGGAGATTTTTGGAACAACTACTGTCTCAATTTCCTTCTTTTCTTCCGGCATTAAAAATATAATGGCCACGACCAAAAAGAGTGCAACAGTAAGGTTTCTTTTCTTATTACTTGTTACTATTTTTTTCTCGGCCTTCTTCTCGATAATTTTCTTTTTAGGCTTCTTTTTGAGTCTACGCTCTTCTTGCATAATCTGAAGTTCAATATCACTATAATCTTCAGTTTTTGTAGGAAGCTCTTCCCTCTTAAGTTCTGCAAGATTAAACATCTGTGTTGCAGCATCTGCATCTACGATTTCTTCAGGCTCTGGCTCAGGCTCTTTTTCTTTGGATTCACCTGATTCACCATTATCATCATCTTCGTCATCAAGATCAAATTCATCTTTGAAATTATTGATGACAACCGTCTTTGCGATATCCTCATCGTCATCTGCTTGCTGCTTTTGTTTTTTGAGACTTGAAACATTAACAAGAACTGTTTTATCAATTGCAGGAGGCTCTTCCTCTAATTCGACTTCGTCTCGTGCTTCATCTTCAAGCTCTTTTTTCGCTTTAAATTTTTCTTCAATTTCCTGATAGTCGATATCAATATCTTTATCTTTCGAAAATTTGAATTCATTAAATGCGGTTTTATCTTCGCCTATTAACGTATGATGTTTTTGCTCACTATCTGTTTGAGCATATTTCACTTCTTTTTCTGTTTTATCTTTAACTTGTGTAGGCTCTTCTATTTTTCTGAAAAGGTCACTAAGTTCTGGAATAGCATTTACAGGGGCCCAATCCCCTGTTGGAAATTTTTGGAATAGACACGAATCATCGATTGCATCTTTATGACCCAGCTCAATTAATTCGGAAAATACAAAGGGGCCCAAAACCTTATTTGCTTTGGTTTTGACACGAAACTTTATCATGCCTTTATTATCCTAAGTATATGAAATTAAATCAAATATAGGCTTTGCGTGGACTATTTTTCACAATACCAAAAATATTTTGCCTGTAAGCTAGCGAAATAATCAGGAATATCGTTGAAAGTAACTGTAAATTCGTTAAATAATCAATATGCAAATAAACGATATGCCCAATAAGAAATAGATAAGCTACATGAATAATGCTCATGAGCTTAGAAACTAGTGGCGAATAATCAACTTTATTTGCAAAAACTAACAAATATACGACTAGAAATAACTGATAAAAACTATCAAGACCAAAAGTCGGCAAATAGATAATTGCACTTGCTAAACAAATCGACATCAATTGAATCGCTTGAAAGCGAGTATCTACTTTAATAAAAGAAAAGATAACTTGCAGACTTAGAAATAGAAGATAGAAATAAGGACTAAGCTCAATATTTAAACTAATAAATCTCTCTAATACTGAAAGACAGAAAATATACTGTAGAATCGATAGATAAGGACGATTCTTCTCTTTAGGCATTAGTAGTGCCGTTGTTACGACAATCAAAATTTCGTAAAAGAAGTTACCCAACTCTACGCCTTGAAATTCTTTCACAAAGAAATAAACAACAGCAATTACAATCCAAGCAAGTATATAAAATAAACTATGCTCGCTTTTTTTATCTGTATCGAAGAAACATAAAGCCCCTAAGAGAAGAACAATATCCGTAACACCTGTAAAATTCCAAATATTAAAAAGTGAGAACCAAAGGAGCGTAAAACCTTTGAATAAAGATCGAAGATCTCCCTTACTATTAAAAAAGAAAAAAGAGAAAGTTACGGCCATTACAGCGAAGTAGCTTCTTTCTGTTGAAGAAAAAACATAGTCTTTAAATAAGAAATAGAAAACACCCAGAAATATTACTGATAGTATTGAAGTTCTCTGCTTCTCATTAATACCAGAATACTTTTCTAAAATTGAATTTAAAAAATATGTTACAGGATAAAAAAGTAGTAATGAATAAAAACTAGCTTGCATGGTTTAACTCCACACTCTTATTACAGAACTCGACAAAAATTGAGAGTAGAACAACTAACGGTATTAGCTTCGCTAGTCCAGTAAGAAATGAAAGGGATAAAATAATCGTTAGCATCGCTATATTCGATGTAATAATAAATTGTAAGCGATCCTTATATCCCTTAATAAATTCAGATAGGCCGAGTAAACTTAAAGCCGTTAATAATAACGGTAGGCCATGAACTTCATTTAATAATAAAATAGATATCGCAAGGATATTAATTGAATTAGTAACGCCTTCTCTGAAGTGAAGAAAAACTAATAAAATTACAATTAGTGGTATTACTAACAAAGACGTACTTACAACATAATCAGAATAATTAATTAAAGTTAAATATTTTAAGATGAAAAGTGATAAAAAAACACTATCGTCTTTAGAGAAAAATATGAAAATCAAAGATGATATGACAAGCGCGTAAAAAAGGTAATAAAACTTATCTTTAAAAATTAACAGTCCTAATAAATTTATAAATAAATAAGCTAAAAACTTAAAGTTATGTAACTTAGCAATTGATAGTAGCGACATTGATGCCAGTACAAATGTTGCCAAGTTTGCTGCACCAAATGTGACAAAGGACAACGGTGCCATCAGTGTTAAACTTAATGAATCTGACTTTCTCATTAAATAAAGAGTAAAAAGCGCCCCAACCACAGGAAGAAAACCAAAGTTTATCCCTAAACTTAATCCTGAAAAACCAGTGTAATACATTACGCCACTTAAGAAGAAGCACAGAAGTGTAGAAAGGATGATCGAAGTCGCAAATGTTAGATGATCTCTATTTATTCTCATTTAGTTACCACCTGAATAATTAATACTAGAAAATAAGTGGCCATAATTATCATGCTTAATGCTCGTACACTACGATATGATAGAGCAAATACGCCCAAATGCGATTTTTGAATATTAAACTGCTGCTTAGAGCTATCCTTAAGAGCAAATACTCCATCTAAAAATGCAAATCGCTTTAAGTTACCTAAATTAATTTTTGTTCCGATTAAAGAAACACTAACCGGTAATTTCGATACAAATCCAAACACTATAAGACTCAATATAAGATAAGAGCTAATCGCATAATAAATAGAAGTCTTATCAACCTCACCGATGGCCCCTTGAAATAAAATTAAACCGAATGAAATTAGGCTCATTGTTATCAAACTATAAAGAAACTCAAACCATTGTAATCCGAACTTATTGTGTATTGTTGAATCCGTATTCAGTAATAAGATTATGATGGCAATAACAAAACTCAAAATAATAATTGTTAAATTTTGAATAGAGAAAGCTAATGTGAGTAAACCAACTATCCAGATCTGATCAAAAAGCTCATAAGAAAAGTACTTTTTTAGTACTTCTGACTCTAAAACTAATAGATTCTTTGTTGTAATAAGTGACTTACTTACGTAATAAAAAACTATAATCGACATAAGTAAGGTTTCTAAATTCAATAGTACCGCTATGATTGAAGAAAGTAAGAAAACTGTTTTAAATATAGTTGCCTTACTGATTACAGTTATAAATAGTAAAATTGACAATGAAATCAGAAAAACATTAAGCGTTGGAGATATATGCTGAATATTAGAAAGCAATAACACCGACATGATCACACCGTCAGTAATTGCAAAATCTTCATCGCTTGAATGCATAAAACTTAAAACTAAATATACTGTAAATAAATACTTAAAAGATGTAGATTTATCAACCAAAGTTAAAAAGCAAATAATTGCAATCTTCAAAATATCCAAAGAGCGATATTTTAAATCAGGCTTGGCAAAATTAAATAAACTACATGCACTAAAACCAATTATCTTTAGATTTATATCAACTGGCAGAAGTAAAACTGCAAATGGAAGTACTTCATAAACCTTACGTTGCCCCTGATCAATAACTAGATATGAGAGAACGAAAGGTATAATTGTATTGAAAAAATCAAACTCGACACCGGAGAAGAAATAAATAAAGTTCAATAAAATAGGAAAAATACTAATAAATGCTTTTCCATAATTATTTATACGATTACTAAAGTGTAATCCTATTAGAGAAAGGATAAATAATGAGATATTTATATAAATCATTTTAACCCCTGCCTTACTTTAAACTCTTTAAAAATAGAATTAATGATTAAGAAGATTGGTGCAGAATAAATAAAGATCATCACACCATCTCCTAAGCTAATCGACTCTTGTACTCTTAAATCGATCAGTAGTAGAAAAATTGTGATAATAGTAAAAAGAGAAAACAGCTTCTTAGTAAATCTCTTCGTAAAAAGATAAACGCCAATATTTATAACAAATAAAATTGAAAGAAGTGAAAATGGATCGATATTATGCATTCTTATCTCCATCTAAATTTACAATTGATAAAAATGCTATAAACACAAGCAAAACACTAAATTTCAGTAATATTGTCCAATCAACATGTGTATCGACATTAAAGTTATTAATGGCCCCAATTAAACCACCAGAACTTTTAAGGTGATAAATATTAACAGAAAACACACCTAGTATAATTGTCGTAAATAAAAAGTACGGTAAGTATTCAAAACGCTTAAAGCGTACTTCTGAGGTTGGAAAGCAATATTCAATAACACTTAAGATTAATATAAAAAGTGATAAGAAAATAAATAAGAAATACAATAATACCGTTGAAGATACTCCTAGAAAATTTAGAAGTAACATCGTAAGAGATATTGGATAGATAATCATTGTATATCTCTTTCTAGAGAATGCCGCTAATAAGAAAAATATTATAATTAAGATATTAAAATACATTGAATACCTTTGTTATACATAGAATCATAACAACCACTAAGCTATAGACAGTTCTACTTCTCGCACTAAGAAGTATTGTCGAGTAATCTTTCAAAGGCTGAAATTTTAAATATGTATTACTTAAAATAATTAACACTGCCTGAAAAAAGAGTACAAATAACGTTAAGACAAAATAATATAGTGGTACTGAATCAAACTTAGCTTTAAATAAATGTGACCAATCACTATTAGTAAAAGTTAAATTGATAAAGAATAAAGTAACTAAACACTGATATAAGAGTCTAACGTAAGAACACTGTATGCTTATATACTTCTTATCTGAATAAATAGTGCCGGCCTTAATAACTTCAACTTCAGTAGTATAAAAAAGAATTAATAACGGTAAGCTGAAACAGAGTTTTAAGAGAAAGATATTTGATTGAATCAGGGAATAAACTAATAATAATATGCTTAGGATAATTGCCTGAGTAAGTACAATTTGTGTTTTTTCAATTATTTCTGAACGAATAAGTGATAGCCTAAATCTGAAAATACCTACAAAAACTGTAGTTGCAATAATTAGAGCATAAAAAGGCAAGATGTAGCGTATTTCATTAGTTAATAAGAAATATGCACTAAGTGTTTGTCCAAAAATAGCTAAAAACAAAATAACTATAAAAGAATTAAAACTTAGAGCATCAACTCTTTCAATATTGTGAGTTGAAGCTAAGTACCTCTTTAAACTTAAGATCGGTAGTATCTCTTTTGAATTAAGAAGAGAACCCATTAATTGAATAACGATAAGCCATAGTGGCAAAGTAATAATTAGTTCCAAGAACTATCCTCTTTAATTTTAGATAATTACAAAATTAGTAGTATTAAAATTGTAGCAAGACCAATCAATATTGAATACGCTTCTTTGTAAAAATCTAGGGTTTGAGCACCTAGAATCACTACTGTAATCATGGCCACAACTTGAAAGACAATAAGAAGTTTAAAAGTAGCTTTAAGTGATTTTAAATTAGATTTGGCCAGATGAGACTCGCGATTAAGTTTCTTAAATGGAGCCTGGGCCACTTTAGGTTTGAAAAACAAGGGGTAGCCTAAGACTACCCCAAGAATTAAAAAGAAAATTAAAGATGTTAGTAGTACTAATTCCATACTACTTAATTAGGAGCAATGCTCCGTTAGCAAGAGCGATAAGCTTTTGCCAGAAAATACCAAGAAGTACAACTGGAAGCGTGTAAGCACCGATTACTAGTTGGTTTACGAATCCTAGGCCACCAATTTGCTCATCAGACTCAGCATCTTTAAGAACCATTACACGAACAACTTTCATGTAGTAGTAAAGAGAGATTACAGAGTTAAGAGCTGTGATTACCGCTAGTACGTAGAATTTCTTATCAATAATTGCAGCTAGAATGTTGAACTTAGCAACGAATCCAGATAAAGGAGGAAGACCTGCTAAAGAGAACATTGTAATTGCCATAGCAATTGCCATAGCCGGATGCTTTTTAATAAGACCAGAGAAACGATCGATGTGATCATTACCGTAGTGATCTTGAATAAATGAAGCAACATAGAAAGCTACAAGTGTCATAAATAAGTAAGTTACAGAATAGAAAAGAATTGCAGTCCATCCTGATTTACCAAGTACGATCGCACCAAGCATCATTACACCAGCGTGTGAGATTGAAGAGAAAGCTAGCATTCTCTTAATTGAGCGCTGACCGATTGCTGATACGTTACCAACTGTCATTGTAAGAGCAGCTACAATACTTAGAAGAACTAACCAAGAGTCCTTAAGAACACCAACATCACCACCAAAGAATACTTGAGTAAGACGAGCAAATGCTACGATACCTGCAAACTTAGGAACTAGTGAGAAGAATGCTGTAACTGGCAGAGGTGAACCTTCGTAAACATCTGGAGACCACATGTGGAAAGGAACACAAGAAATCTTATAACCAATCCCTACAAAGAAAAGTAGAAATGAAGGAATAAGAATTGCTGTTTGCTCAGTTGAAAGAGTTGTTAGCATTGGCATAAGTTCAGAGAAGTTAATCGTTCCAAGTACACCAAAGATGTGACTCATACCAAATAACATCATACCAGCTGTTACACCACCATATAGAACATACTTAAGACCTGCTTCAGTTGAACGTTCATCGTTCTTCTTAAGAGCGGCCATTGCATATGAAAGTAGTGAAAGTGTTTCAATACCTAAGTAGAATAGAAGCATATTGTTTGCAGAAGCTAGAAGCATCCCACCGACTAAAACTCCCATTGCAAGGATTGTGTATTCAGCTTTAGTTCCTTCGTAAAGATCTTTTGAAATCTTAGAAAGATAAATAACACCAGCTGTACTTAGGATCATTACGATCTTTGCAAAACCTGAGAAGTGATCAATAACTAAAGACTTAGTAAAAATTTGTGTCGGCTCAACACCAAGTCCTTTGACTTGATAAATAAGCGCACAAAGTAGTCCAAGCATTGAACCCCAGTAAAACATGTTCTTTGAGCTACCTTTTTCATCATTTCCGTAAGTAGCTTCGATGAGGATTAAGGCCCCCATCGTGAAGCATACTAAAAGCTCCGGAATATAATGTGAGATACTCGCTAAATAATTTAAAGCCATCACTTCACCTATTGACTATTAAAAAGTCGCTAATAATGAAACTAGTTTACCTACAGAAGCCTTCATCATATCTAGTAATGGAGATGGCCAAATACCAAATAGGATTACTGCGATACATAGTGGAACCATGTAGAAGATTTCTCTAGCATTCATATCTGTATAAGATTTGTTTTCTTCAATAACTTCACCAAAGAACATTCTCTTGAACATCCATAGAAGGTAAGCAGCACCAAGAAGAAGACCAATAACTGCAAGAACAGTAATTGTTGTAAATCTATTGTAGATCCCTAGGAAAATTAGAGCTTCAGAGATGAAACCTGAAAGTCCTGGAAGACCCATTGATGCGAACATCGCAATGATGAAAACAATCGAGAATTTTGGTAATTGTGTATAAAGACCACCAAAACCTTTAGTTCCGTCTGGTCTAACGATCCATCTGTGGTGAGATCTTTCATAAAGAATACCAATAAGAAGGAACATCATAGCTGTTGAAGTACCGTGGTTGAACATCTGAAGAACAGCACCGTTCATACCTTGAACTGTCATAGCAGCAAGACCTAGCATTACGAATCCCATGTGAGAAACTGAAGAGTATGCAACAAGTTTCTTAACATCTGTTTGTGCCATTGCACAGAACGCACCGTAAATAACGTTAATTAAACCTAGCCATGCGATAGCATCTGCAAAGTAAACAGAAGCTGATGGGAAGATTGGGAATGCAATTCTTAGGAAACCATAAGTACCCATCTTAAGTAGTACACCGGCAAGGATAACTGAGATCGCTGTTGGTGCCTGTACGTGAGCGTGTGGAAGCCAAGTATGGAATGGGAAAACTGGAACCTTGATTGCAAAACCGATGAAAAGTGCTACGAAGAATACTTTTGCAAATGGAAGTGCCATACCAAAGATATTTACAGTTTCGTTTACAAATTTACCGCCTGAAAGCGCTAGAATATTGAATGAATCAACACCTTGTCCTGTTACGAAGTATAGTGCAACCATACCAACAAGCATTAGGATTGAACCAAAGAATGTATATAAGAAGAATTTAACAGCTGCATATTCTCTGTTCTCACCACCCCAAATACCGATAAGGAAGAACATTGGGATTAGCATTACTTCCCAGTAAACATAGAACAGGAAGAAATCCATTGATAAGAATACACCGTAAACAGTTGATTGAAGCATTAGTAGTAATGCAAAGTATCCCTTAACTTGCTTTTTAACTGTCCATGAAGAAAGGATACAGATCGCAAAAAGTAGCGAAGTTAAAAGAACCATTGGTAATGAAATACCATCAATTCCTAGGTGATAAAAAATGTTAAACTGTGAAATCCAAGAATGTTTAATTGTAAACATTTCTTGCATACCTGGCACAGTGTTGTCGAATTTCATGTATAGACAACCTGATAAAACCAGCGTGATCACAGTATTAATCAAAGACCATACTCTAATTGCCGTCTCTTTCGTCTTAGGTAATAAAAGTACCCCAAGAACACCGATCATAGGCATCCACAGAATCCAACTTAATAGATTAGAATGTGCGTTCACTGTAACTCCTTAATTCTCTTATAAAGCTAAAATATAACCAAATAGTACTAAAATAATCATTGCGATGTAGAACTGGATCTTCCCGTTTTGGAAAGTTCTTAAGATAACGTTAAATAAACGTACACTTGCACCAGTACCATCTACCATCATTGTGTCGACAAATAAGTTATCGAACCACGCAGAAACTCTCATAATAAACTTCGTAACTGAAGCCCAACCATCAACGGCGTATCTGTCATAGAATCCCATGTCAAACTTAGCTAATAGGTTGTTAAATGGAAGTAATCCCTTCTTGATGAATCCACCAATATAAAGATCATCCATAAAGTATTTATTCTGTAGAGTTCTGTAATAACGGTTAAACGAATTAACCCAGAATCCTGGATTCCATTTACCCCATAGGTACATCATCATCGCGATGAATACACCAGAAAAAGCAATCACAATCGACATACCAGCACCAATATAGTGAACCTGGTGGATGTGGTGTGCTTCTTCTTCAGAAAGTCCGTAAGTTGAGTCGTACTTAGAAGTTGTAAATGTACCTTTTTCACGTACATCAATTTGTCCAAGTTGCTCACGCTTATAATTTTCAAACTGACCTTTCTTAGGTTTTTGAATTAAAGTTTGGAACCACTCATATTTTCCGTTTGCTTTATCTGCAACTTTAACAAAACCTTGTCCTGTTAATGAACCAGAGAACCAAACACCAAGAGTAAATACCGCAAGGATAAGTAGAGGTACGTTTCTGTTCCAAGTAAGCTTTTCTTCATGACAGTGATCGTAAACTTCTTTGTCTCTTGGCTTACCGTGGAAAGCAAGGAACATCATACGACACATATAGAAAGCTGTAAGAAGTGCACCCATGAAACCAAGAACTGCCGGAGCAATCATTACTGGTGAGTGAAGTGCCTCAATTAAAGCATCTCCTAGAATTCTATCTTTCGATACGAAACCTGAGAAGAAAGGAATACCTGCAATTGCAAGAGTACAACACCACATTGCAATCCAAGTAAATTTCATTTTATGTCTTAGACCACCCATTCTTGGCATCTCTTGTACGTGAGCATGCGTGTGGTGATCGTGAAGTGAGTGAATTACAGAACCAGCAGCTAGGAATAAACATGCCTTGAAAACAGCGTGTGTAATCAGGTGCATGAATGCAGCATTATATGACCCAACACCAATACCAAGTACCATGTAACCTAGTTGAGAGATTGTTGAGAAAGCTAGTACCGCTTTAAAGTCTGTTTGAACTAGTGCAATTGTTGCAGCACCGAAAGCAGTAATACCACCGATATAAGCAACAAGAGTTAATAGTCCACCAGCATCAAGAAGCGGGTAAATTCTTAGTGAAAGATAAACACCAGCAGCAACCATTGTCGCAGCGTGGATAAGTGCAGAACATGGAGTTGGACCATTCATCGCATCTGGTAGCCAAACGTTTAAAGGGAATTGCGCTGACTTACCAATTGTTCCCATAAAGATACAGAAACCTGCAAATGTTGCTAGAGGGATACCAAGTACCGCCTGACCAGCTAATCCACCAGCATCGATTGCTTTATATAGGTCTACAAAACTTACTGAACCAACAACAGTCCAAAGAGCAACAATACCTAGAAGGAAGAAAACATCCCCTACTCTTGTTGTCATGAAGGCCTTAACGTTAGCAGCACCAGCAACTTCTTTCTCGTAGTAGTGACCAATTAGAGAGTATGAACAGAATCCCATAAGCTCCCAAAAGATAAATACTGAAAATAAGTTATCTGAAAGTGCAAGACCAAGCATTGCAGAAGTAAAGAGTGACATATAAGTGAAGAAACGACCGTTTCTACCGTAGTTCATGTCATCTTTCATATACCAAGTTGAGAAAACGTGGATAAGTGTAGCAACGGCCGTAACCATCATAAGAAGTACAGCAGTCATGTTATCAATATAGATACCCATGTTTACTACGAACTCTTGCCCACCACCAGTTAGGTCAAACCAAGTGAATACTTTGTGAATGTGATAATTAGCAGAGTACGTTCCGAAAACGAAGTCGCTAAAAATTCTCCACGCATAAATTGTCGAACCTGCGATTGCTGCACAACTGATTGCTACAGCTGTTCTAGTAAAACGTGAAGCGATAAACGCATTTATCACGAAAGCAAAGAACGGTAGTAGAACAATTGGAGCAATACTTGAAATCGTATAATCCATTTTTTTCCCTTATATCTCTAATTAACTTTTTAGTTCAGTTGCATCATCAATATGAATCGAATCTTTAACTTGGAAGAAACGAATCACGATTGCTAAACCAACGGCCGCTTCAGCAGCAGCAACAATAATAATGAATAGTGACATGATATTTCCGTCAATATTCTGGTTTGCGTATCTTGTGTACGCAGCAAAGTTAAGAGCAGCTGCGTTTAAAATTAGCTCAACACCAAGAAGGATCGCGATAATATTCTTTCTCGCTACCATTACTGCAATACCTGCAAGGAATAAGAAGAAAGAAATTAGTAAGTAAGAAGATAAAGTCATCATTTTTTTAATCTCCTTGGTCTAGAAATTACTGCAGCACCAACAAGTGCACCTAAAAGAAGGATTGAAGAAATTTCGAAAGCTAGTACGTGATCTGTAATTAGCTTAGTTCCGATCTCTTCTACTGTTGATTGCATATCTTCCAGTTGCACATGTTTTTGAATTTTAAGTACAGGTGCTAGGATTTTCATTAATACAAAACTGATTACAAGCATCATGATTGCTGCAATAGTGTATGTCTTAGTTGTTCCCATTGCTGCTACTTTCTTGATCCCTAGCTTATTGTAAGCTTGTTCGATCCCACCAGTTAACATGATGGCAAATAGCATGAGAATTACAACACCACCTGCATATACAACTAATTGAGTAGCAGCTAAGAAGTCAGCTCCTAAAGTTGCATAAAGACCAGCTACTCCAAAAAGAGTAAGTAGTAGGTAGATACATGCATGCATTAAATTTTTTGAAACGGCGACAAGGAATGCTCCTATAACTGTAGCCGCTGCTGAAATTAAAAACATTGTGTTAATAAACATTTCAAATATCCTTAAATATTAGTGTCCGCCCGCACCAGCAGATGCAGATGCGATAACTTTTCCAAGAATTGCCCACATAGACTTACCGTTAAATAGGTAAAGCCATACAGCACAACCAATCATATTAAATAGTGCAATTGGAGTTAGATATTTCCAACAAAGTACCATTAGAGAGTCAACTCTCATTCTTGGTAGTGTCCATCTGATCCAAATTACAACGTAATAAAGAGCAAGAGTCTTAGTTACGAAAGATCCAAGTTGTAAAAAGTTTCCAATTTGCTTACCGATCATAGGGTGAGCTGAAGGAATAAGTTTATTTACGAATTCACCTGAACCAAGACCGAAAGGAACTTGATAACCACCTAGGAATAAAGCAGCACAAACACCACAAACAACGAAAACTTCGATGTATTCTGCAAGTGCAAAGAATGCAAACTTCATACCTGTAAATTCAGTGTGGTAACCAGATACAAGTTCTGATTCCGCTTCAGGAAGATCAAAAGGAGCTCTGTTTGTTTCAGCAAGTGCACCAATAAAAAGTACGAAGAACCCAATAAAAGTAAATGGGTTATGAAGAACAAACCATTGGTGTGGTAATCCACCCTGAGCTTCTGTAATTGTTTTAAATGATAATGAACCAGTCATGATTACAATTGCTAGAATTGAAAGAGTTACTGGAACTTCGTAAGAGATGATTTGTGAAGCACCCCTCATACCACCAAGCATTGACCATTTAGAGTTAGATGCATAACCACCAAGGAAAATACCTACACCTACTAATGATGAAACACCTAGTAAGTAGAAAACACCAACATTAAGGTGAGTTAGAGTAAATCCACTTGAGAATGGTACAACAGCAAGTGACATGAAAACACCTACTAACGCTAGTAGAGGTGCAATGTTAAATAAGAACTTGTCCGCATCACGTGGAACAACGTCCTCTTTAAGAATCATCTTCACACCATCAGCTAAAAACTGAAGAATACCAAAAGGACCAACACGGTTAGGACCCTGTCTCATTTGAAGGTCAGCAGAAATCTTTCTTTCAGCATAAGTACCAAGACCACCAACTGTAGCAAGAGCTCCAACAACGATTAATGAGAAAACTAAGAAAAGTAAAAACGTTACGATTCCAGTTGCATCAGTTCCTAAAAGTTTTGATAGTGCATCCACGGCCATTGAGTAGCCTGGTGCTTGTGATAAATACGATACAATCGTTGAATTCATTATTTATCCTTTCCATTAATATTTGCTTGGAAAGATTTTACCCAATCAAGGTCACCTTTCTTCCAGCAATAAACTAAACCTAAACTTAAAATAACAATGAATAGAAGAAGTGATCCAAGAACTGCACCACCCTGTCCGATGTCGACAAAGTTTTTATAAACTGTTGCAACAGGGAACATTAAAGCTCCTTCAACATCAAAGATTAAGAATACTAGAGCGATAACATAGAAACGTACGTTAAAGTTAGACCACGCAGTACCAGTTGGTTCCTCACCACATTCATATGGCGTAAGTTTCAATTCTGTTGGATTATTTGGCCTTACAAGACGACCGACAAGTAATGTTCCAAAGAAAGCGACTACTGCTACAGCGGCTAAAATTAACACCGGCATATAGACGTCAAAGTTTTGCGACATCGATTTATCTCCATGTATAAGTAAAGTAAGTTCCCAAATATTACACGATTACTAGCACTTTGGAAATAAATTGGCCCCTCTTTTTTTGAGTAATATCTTCTATTTAGTAACGCATGGGCCAATGCATAAATTCTTTGTTCTCACTATATTTTATGTTAAAAAACGACATGGATTTATTTGCACCACTACGCACAAAACTAGAAAGCTGGTTAGACACTAGGCAACACGACCTTACCATTGACGGTATTAACAGGGAGCACTGGGCATTTGCTAAGTTCTTGTTACAAGAAAAAAATGGTAAAATTAATCCATCGAATTTATTTATTTTTGAAGATTATGATGATGCAGAACAATTCTATGAGCTAGTCAAAACAAGCTTTTCTAAAACAAAACTTGTTTTCTATCCAGGACTAGACGCGTCACCATATTCAGGAATGTTTGCGTCAGAAAGTGCACAACTTGCCCGACACTCAGCATTAGAAAAAATTATCCGTTCAGAAAATAAAGAATTAATAGTTATCACTTCAATAGAATCTCTTGGACTAAAAGTTCCACCAGCTAATTTCTTTAGCGATACAAAAATTGAAATTAATGAATCTGATATAATTTCTCCTGACGAGTTAGCAGGAAAATTAGTTCAACTTGGCTACAGTTCTTCTTTCACTATTGAGGAACAAGGGACATTTTCTAAGAAAGGTGAAATCTTTGATATTTATCCAGTTGGTCATCATCCAATTCGAATTCATTACTTCGATGAAATGATTGAAGAAATTTATGAAATTGATAAAGAAACATTAAAGACTATTAAAGATAAAAAACTTGATTCAATTATTATAGCACCTGGGCCAACTATTTTTTGTGAATCTCAGTATTCAAATAATCTAAGAAATAATATTCCGCGACCTAGAGCAAATCAAAGAGAGTTATTAGAAAAAAGAAATGATATCTTCAGTAAGCTTTCAAGTGGAATGCTTTTTGAAAATCATCCGATTTATACACCACTCTTTTTTAATACAGAAGAAACACGCACACTACTCGATTATATAGATGATAATTGGCTAGTTTCAATTTTTGATCGCGATAATGTAGAAGACTTTTATTCTAATTATTGTGATGAGCTAGCGAAAGATTTTGAAGACTGTGAAGAGCTACTTCCTGAACCAAAATATTTTTATGACTTATCAACAATTGAGCGACTGAGAGATATTGCTTGTCTAAATCTCAACCATTTAAATATTACTGTTAACCTTGATAATGACAGTAATATTGTCGATCTAGGATTTAGACCTTTTAAATCTTATATCTCTTACCACGATATTAATTACTTAGTTAAAAAGGAATTTTTAACAGGTCTTTTTAAGCATATTAAAAGTGAATTTAAATATTCTGGAAAAATAATTTTCACAATTCAAAATGAAAATTCACGCAAAGAAATTGAACACTTAATTGAAACATTTGAAGTTGATGGTGAAATTAAAAAACGAATTGAGTTTGTACCATTTAAATTAAGTGAAGGCTTCTTCTATCCTAGTGATAAATTACTTACTATTTCAGATAGTGATCTATTTTCAATTAGAAGAGATAAGGCTAAGGTTTCAAAAATTCACGACTACGATCTCTTTGCAGAACAACTTGCTTCACTAAAAGAAGGTGACTACGTCATCCACTCTAAGCACGGTATTGGAAAGTATTTAGGCTTAGAAGCAATGGATATTGGTGGTTCTAAAACAGACTATTTGGTTCTTCTTTATAAAGGTAATGATAAAGTATTCGTACCAATTTATAAGATGAATCTAATTCAAAAGCATGCTGGCGGCGAACTTAATGTTAATGTCGATAGCTTAAGAACTAATAAGTTCTCTGCCCTAACTTCTAGAGCACGTGAATCGATTAAAAAGTTAGCTTTTGATCTTTTAAAGCTTCAAGCAGAAAGAGCTTCTGCTAAGGCTTTTCAATTTTCTCCTCCTGATCATGACTATAAAGAGTTTGAGCTTTCATTCCCATTCAATGAAACGCCAGACCAGAAAAATGCCATTGATTCAGTAATTGATAAAATGCAAGCAAGTACAGCGATGGATTTTCTTGTGTGTGGAGACGTTGGTTTTGGTAAAACAGAAGTGGCCATGCGAGCGGCTTTTAAAGCAGTACTTGATGGAAAACAAGTAGCAGTATTAGTTCCAACAACGGTTCTTGCCCTTCAACATTATAATTCTTTTGTTAAACGCTTTGAAAAGTTTCCAGTTCGAATTGATTATCTTTCACGTTTTAAAACTGGAAAGGATGAGAAAGAAACAAAGGAGAAATTAGAAAAAGGCGAAATTGATATTATCGTTGGTACTCATAAACTTCTTGGTAAAACTATTCGTTATAAAGATTTAGGTCTTGTTATTGTCGATGAAGAACAACGCTTTGGTGTTGGCCATAAAAACCAACTTAAACTGCTTAAGTCATCAGTTGATTTCTTAACGTTAACAGCAACTCCAATTCCTAGAACGTTACAATTATCTTTCTTAGGACTTAAGGATCTTGCACTAATTAAGACGGCTCCTCCAAGAAGGCAGTCTATTAAAACTTATGTTATTAAAGAAGACGATCATACGATTCAATCGGCCATTAATCGTGAATTAAAGCGTGGTGGCCAGGTCTTTATCGTACACAATCGCGTTCAAGATATAGAAAATTACACTGCATATATTAGGGAGCTAGTTCCTGATGCAAAGATTGTTTTTGCTCACGGACAGATGGCCGAAAAAGAACTCGAGTCGCGAATCTCTGCTTTCTATAGTGGTGCTTACCAAATCCTTATTTCAACGACTATTATCGAATCTGGAATTGATATACCAAATGCAAACACAATGATTGTTGATCGTGCAGATCGCTATGGACTAGCGCAGCTTCATCAACTTCGTGGACGAATTGGTCGATCAGACAAGAAGGCTTACTGTTACTTTGTCGTTCCAAATAATCGCAATATAACTGAAGTAGCGGCCAAAAGACTAAAGGCACTACAAACTTATGCTGACATGGGAAGTGGCTTTCAAATTGCAAATTGTGACCTTGAAATTCGTGGTGCAGGAGATATTCTCGGTGCTCACCAATCAGGACATATCGAGGCCATTGGTCTTGAGCTTTATATGGAACTTCTTACAGAAGCAATTCAAGAACTTCGCGGTGAAAAGAAAGTTATCACGAAGGATATCGAAATCAATACTCCGTTTGCAGCATTCATTCCTGCTCACTTTATTAGTGAATCGAGTGAGCGCTTAAAATATTACAAGCAGCTATCTAACTCAAAATCGATCGATGAAATTACTGCATTGAAAGAAACAATCTTTGATATCTATGGGCCAGGCCCTGAGGAATTTAATCAGCTTATTGCTATTCTTGAGGCACGCTCTCACCTTATGCCTTGTGGTGTAAAGTCAGCGCAATTAATAGACAATACTATCGTATTTCAATTTGATCAGAATATGGTTGAAGCCAATGAACAGCTTCGAAATAATATTTTAAATAACTTCTTAGCAATGCCTCGAAAATATCGTTTCACACCGGACTTCAAGCTAATTTTTACGAATAAAACGACAATATCTCCGAGTGGATTAGTCGAGTTCTGTCAGGAAATTGCGGAAAAAATAGTTCCATCTTAGTGAAATTTATAAGTTTTTAAGAATTTTTGGTACAATTAGATATAGTTTAAGAATTTGATTTCGATAATTTGAAAAGGATATCTATATGTACGGTAAAATCATTTTAGTTTTACTACTTGCACTAGGACTAGAAGCTGCACCAAAAAAAGTTGTAGCAGAAGTTAATGGTCAGAAAATTACAAAAGAAGAGTTAGATCAAGCTTACTTATTAAATAAGTATGTTGTTTCTGATGATCCTGTAACAATGAAAAAAGTGCTTACAGACCTTATTAATAAAAAATTAGGTGTGGAAAAAGCGAAGAAAGCAAAGTTAGATCAAGATCCAATTGTTGTAAAAAAACTTGAAGAAGTTATATTCAATGCACAAGTTTCAAAAGATCTGGAAGGAGAATTCCAGAAAATTAAGGTAACTGATGCAGATGTAAAGAGATTCTATAGTGACTTCCCAGAGTACCGTACAGCTCATATCTTACTAAGAGTTAGAGTTGCTCCTTCAGAAAATGAGATCAATGCTGCTCAAAAGAAGATTTTCGAAATTCATGAACAAGTTACGCAAGAGCCATCTAAATTTGCTGAACTTGCAAACAAATTCTCACAATCACCAAATGCTCACACTGGTGGAGATGTAGGATATCAACCAGCTTTCTTTATGGCACCTGAGTATTTTGCGGCCATCAAGGGTAAGAAAGATGGATTTATCACTCGTCCAGTACGCACACAACTTGGTTATCATGTAATCAAGGTACTTGGTGTGAAAAAGTATGAAGATATCAATCTTGGCGTTTACAAAAAGTTTGTTTATGACAGGAAGCGCGATAAAATCATCGAAGATTATTTCGCAGGCTTACGTAAAAAAGCCAATATTAAAATTTTAGACAAAAATCTAAAGTAAATAAGATTAAATAATTTGCACAAGCCTCATGGGCACGATAAATTATTGTTCTATATATCGCACATATAAGAACAGTAATAAGAGGTGTTCATGAGGCTTTTTCTTTTTTTGGCCCTACTTTTTTCAACATTAAATCTACAAGCAAAAAATACAAAATTATTAGATAAAATTACAGCCGTTGTTGATGAACATGTCATAACAAAGTCGATGATCGAACGTGTTAAGAAATCGCTTCCAATTCGTCAGAATATTTCTCCTTTCATTTATAAGAAAGAAATGAAGTATACAGACAAGGAAGTTGCTGATCTTATCATTAGAAAATTTATTATTCGCTCTACTCTCGCAGAACAAGGTTATGTAATTTCAGATGCAACAGTAGAGAAAGAAATTAAAAGAAAAGAGCAAAGACTAGGACTTAGTCGTAACGATCTAATCGCATTTCTAAAAAAGTCTAATACGAATTTTGAAGAGTTCTTTGAACTCAACAAAGAAGCGATTGAATTCAATCACTTTAATTCAGTTGTTATCATTCCATTAATTTCTGTAAGTGAACAAGAAATTAAAAATGAATTCTTTAAAGAAAATGTAAACAATAAAACTGTTTCATACCGATACACATTAGTTGACTTCTCTATTGATGAATCAATCGTAACAAAGAAAGACTATGCAAGTTTTAAGAAGACAATGGAATCTTTCCAAAAAGGTGGGCCACTACCTAGCAAGTATGGATCTATTGAGACTTCAACACTTGGAGATATCACAGCAGATGGTTTAACTGCAGACTTACAAAAGCTTCTTAATAAGACACAAGAAGGGCAATTCACTCAACCAATCAATATGATGGGTGAAACACATATTTTCTATGTAAAAACACGTGACGTTGTTGAATCTTCTCTATTTCAAAATGCAAAGAATAGAATTAGAGCGCTTCTATATGAATCAAAAGCGAAAGAAGTTACACAAATGTGGTTTGAGCGTGAAAAAGCTAATCACTACGTAAAAACATTATAAAAGAAAATGATCTATGTTACTGCTGGCCATGAAAGAGGAATAGGACTTGAAGTTTTTTTAAAAGCTTGGAGCCTTCTTTCATCAAGTCAGCAGGAAGAATTTCACCTCTTTGTTGGTGATGAATTCAAAAACGATCTACCATCCGAATTAAAATATACACTTGTTCAAAAACCCTATTCTCACAACGCACTAGAACAGGCTTGTGACCGATGTGGACCAAATGACATTCTCGTAACAATGCCTACAACTAAGAATGAACTTTTCTTTGATGGCAAATCTGTTTCAGGACACACAGAATACTTTCGTAAAAGATATCAAAACGAAAATCTCGTGATGTTCTTTAAGTCATATGATGCAAATGTTTTATTAATTACCGATCATATACCGCTTAGAGAAGTCGCAACAAAAATAAATCATGAGCTTATTCACAGTAAAATTAAAATCTGTGTTGATAATTACAAAAAATATTTCGGACATTTAAACGATGTCATTATTTCTGGTATTAATCCCCATGCTGGTGAAGGTGGGATACTAGGAACAGAAGAAAAAGAAATTGTTAAAGCTATTAAAGATCTTGATCTGAGAGAGAGAATTATTGGCCCACTTCCTGCTGATGGACTTTTTCTAAATGATAGTTTTGCAAGCGATAAGCTTTACGTCTACATGTACCATGATCAGGGATTAGCGCCATTTAAAACGATGTTTAAATCAAAGGGAGCAAATATCACTCTGGGAATGCCCTACCTTCGCCTAAGTGTTGATCACGGTACGGCATTTGATCTCTTTGGAAAGGATAGCGCCAATTATATGGGCTGCTATTATGTTTTAAAGTTAGCATTAAAGGTTATTAAAAAATGAATAATGAAATTAAAGTAGTAAAAGCACGTGTTCACAATTTGAAAGACGTCACTATCAATATTCCTAAAAATCAATTAACTGTCATTACAGGTCCTTCTGGTTCAGGAAAGAGTTCACTGGCCTTTGATACAATCTATGCTGAGGGACAAAGACGCTATATTGAATCTCTCTCTTCGTATGCCAGACAATTTTTAGGTCAACAACAAGCTCCGGATGTTGAATCAATAACTGGTCTTTCACCGGCCATTGCCATTGACCAAAAGACTACAAGTAAAAACCCAAGATCAACTGTTGGAACAATTACTGAAGTTTACGATTATATGAGAGTACTCTTTGCGAGAGTTGGTGATCTTTACGATCCAAACAATGGTGAAAAAGTTATTAGCTATACTCCGGGTCAAATTACGAGAGACCTAATGGAGTTACCTGAAAAGACAAAATTACATATTACAGTTGAAATAACAGATGAAACCAAAAAAGCACTTGAGCAGCAAATGGCCAAGTATCTTTCAATGGGATTTTCACGATTTATTGTAAATGATGAAATCATGTTACTTGATAGTAGTGAAATCAAATCGCTTAAAGCAACTGACGAGATACTCGTCGTTATTGATCGAATCTTAGTTAAAGCAGATATAGAAAAACGCTTAACTGATTCAGTTGAGTTAGGACTAAAGCTAGGAAATGGAATTATTCACGTCATGATAGATGATGAATACCACACATACTCTGAAATCAATATGTCTCATGTAACCGGAGAAGTATTTCCTGATCTAGAGCCAAGGCTATTCTCTTTCAACTCACCTGTTGGAGCTTGTGGAAAATGTAATGGCCTAGGTGAATCAAAAGAATTTGTTCTAAGTGAAATTATCTTTGATGACTCACTCCCGGTTTTAAAGGGGGCGATCCCTCTTCTTACGAAGAAGAATAATTTTCTTCATAAAATGGTAGAGTGCATGCTTAAAGAAGAAGGTTTTGATTTAAAGCTTCCTCTGTCAAAAATGCCAAAGAAGATTTTTAAAATTCTTACTGAAGGTACTGATAAGGTTTATACATATAAATTTAAGTCAGAAAATTCAGTTTTTGAATTTTCCAAACCATTCCCTGGTCTTATCAACTGGCTAGATAAGAAGTATCAAGAGTCTACTTCTGAGCGAGTACGCTCAGAGCTTGAAAAAAGCATGCGTGTTCAAAAATGTTCAGAGTGTAAAGGTCGCCGCCTTAACACTATTGCTCTAAGTACTAAAGTTGGGGAAAAGAATATTATTGAATTATGTGAAGTACCTTTAAGTGAAACTTATCAATATTTCGATAATTTAAAACTAGAAGGCATTAAAGAAAAGATTGGTGCTAAGCTTCTCGTTGAAATCACATCACGCTTAAAATTTCTTAATGATGTTGGCCTGGACTATTTAACACTTAATCGCTCGGCAGGAACACTAAGTGGTGGAGAATCACAACGTATTCGCCTAGCTACTCAAATTGGTTCAGCTCTTTCTGGCGTTCTCTATGTTCTAGATGAGCCAAGCATTGGTCTTCACCAAAGAGACAACGTAAGACTTATTCATACACTTAAAGAGCTACGTGATCTCGGTAATACTGTTCTTGTCGTTGAACATGATGAAGATACAATGAAAGCTAGTGATTATATTATTGATATGGGACCAGGTGCAGGTGTTCACGGTGGAGAAATTGTTGCACATGCAACAACTAAGAACTTCTTAAAGAAGAAATCTCTGACTGCAGACTATTTAAATCATAAAGTAAAAATTGAAGTTCCAAAAGAGCGTCGCAAACTTAACGAGTTTATTAAACTTCGCGGAGCTGAACACAATAACCTCAAAAAGGTTGATGTCGACTTCCCTCTAGGTGGACTTGTTTGTATCAGTGGAGTTTCTGGTTCAGGTAAATCAACTCTTGTGCACGAAGTTTTAATTCCAGCAGTTAAGAGTAAACTAACTCGAATCAATCGCTCAATTTATGAGAAAGCAAACTACAAATCAATTACAGGACTCGATAAAATTAAATCTGTAATTGAATTAGATCAATCACCTATTGGGCGTACTCCTCACTCAAATCCGGCTACATATTCAGGTCTCTTTGATGATGTAAGAAAGCTATTTGCAGCAACAAACGAGTCACAAATCCGCGGTTATAAGCAAGGACGTTTTAGTTTTAATGTTAAAGGTGGACGTTGTGAAGAGTGTGAAGGCAATGGAACACAGAAAATTGAAATGCACTTTCTTCCTGATGTCTACGTAACTTGTAATGAATGTAACGGACGTCGCTATAATAATGAAACTCTTTCAGTTCTTTATAAAGGTAAGTCTATCGCCGATATTCTAGAAATGACGATTGAAGAAGGGTATGAATTCTTCAAAAATCATCGTAGGCTTGGAAAAATTCTAAAGACGATGAATGATGTAGGTCTTGGTTATATGACATTAGGTCAACCAGCAACCACACTTTCAGGTGGAGAAGCACAAAGGCTTAAGTTAGCTAGAGAGTTAGCAAAGTCGACGAAAGGCCACACGCTTTATGTTCTTGATGAGCCTACTACTGGTCTTCACTTTGAAGATATTAAAGTATTAATGAAAGCAATCAATGAACTTGTAGAAAGTGATAATTCTGTTCTTATCATTGAACATAACTTAGATGTACTAAAAGTAGCTGATCAAATAATTGATCTAGGACCTGAAGGTGGTCATCGAGGTGGAACAATTGTTGGAACAGGAACACCAGAAGAGATTGCAAAGATTAAAGCTTCTCATACGGGTAAATTTTTAAAGGAAATTCTGAAGTGATAAATGGTTTTGAAGAATTCTATAATTTAAAAGATAAGAATCTAATTAAAGAAGATTATTGTATCGCTGAAACAGAAAAAGTTGTGTGTAAAGCACTACGATCAAATCATGAAGTTGAAAAAATTATAGCAACTCAAGAATTTTATGATTCAAATAAAGATTTGATTGATGACAACTGCAAGCACGTTCTAATAAAAGACAAGAATGATTTAGAGGAGATTACAGGCTTTAAACTTCATCATGGAATTCTTGCTAAAGTTAAAACAAATGGACTTAAAAAAATTAATGAGCTTGGTGATCGAATACTTATCTTTAATGGAGTAACTTCTCCAGAAAATGTAGGAACGATGACGAGGGCAGCAATGGCCTTTGGTTTTGATAACATTATCTATGATGCAAAAAGTGCATCTCCTTATCTAAGACGTTGTATCAGAGTTTCAATGGGAAATGCATTTGAAGCTAATATATGTAAGTCACTTAACTTAATTGATGACATTTCTTTACTTCAAAAACTTGGCTATGCAGTTTGTGCTACTGCCAATGAAGAAGGTGCCTTATCGATTACTGACTATAAGTATCCACAAAAAGTTGCTTTAATTATTGGAAATGAGGGCAATGGTATGGATCGTGAAGTAATTGACGCTTGTGATAAGAAGCTATTTATTCCGATAACAAATTACGTTGCACACTTAAATGCAGCAAGTGCAGCTTCAATTTTTCTTTATCACTCGATCTTTTAATTAGATTTTTATTTATATTTATTAACCTGACATTGGTGATGATAGTCTATAACTTAGGCCCATAAGCTCATCACCACACACCGATAGAGTTTGTATCTTTTTCGTTTTTTTCCAATAAAAAAGGCCACTGTCGAGTGGCCTTTTCTTTTACTATATTTTCAAATTTGATTAGTCGATTGATTTAAGAAGTGTCGCCATCTCAATTGCAGACATTGCAGCTTCCCAACCTTTATTTCCAGCTTTAGTTCCTGCTCTTTCAATTGCTTGCTCAATTGTATCAACAGTTAAAACACCAAATGTTACTGGAACACCTGTTTCAAGAGATACTTTTGAAATACCTTTAGCAACTTCATTAGAAACAAAATCAAAGTGTGGAGTTGATCCACGAATAACTGCACCAAGTGTGATTACAGCATCATATTTTTTCGAAGCAGCAAGTTTTTGAGCAATTAAAGGAATTTCAAAGGCACCTGGTACCCAAGCAATATCCATTTCATCAATGTTTCCATCATGTCTTTTAATGCAATCAATTGCACCACCTAATAGTTTGCTTGTAATTAGTTCGTTAAAACGTCCTGCTACTACAGCAAATTTCTTTCCAGATGCATTTAAGTTACCTTCTAGATTTCTAGGCATGTGTTTCTCCTAAATTATCAGCACTTTCACCAAGTGCTTCTTTTCTATATTTAATTAAGTCTTTAATTGTTACAAATTTTAAACCATGTTCCTCAGCAATCTTAGAAAGCTCAGGAGCTTTTGCCATTGTCCCATCAGCGCTCATGATTTCACAAATCACACCAGCAGGGTAACAACCAGCAATTCTGGCCATATCTACAGCAGCTTCAGTGTGACCATCTCTTTCTAAAACACCACCAGATTTTGCAATAAGTGGAAAGATGTGACCTGGTCTCATAAAACTATCGGCCGTTGAATTTTTATTAGCAAGTAGTGAAATCGTTAATGCACGATCTTGGCATGAAATACCAGTACCACCATTTGCAGCATCAATTGAAACAGTAAATGCTGTGTGATGAACAGAGTCGTTTTCTTTCACCATTAGTGGAAGATCTAATTCATCTGCACGCTCTTTTGTAATAGGAGCACAAATTAATCCGCGACCAACTGTCGCCATAAAGTTAATTGCCTCAGGAGTAATTCGGTCAGCCGCCATAACAAAGTCTCCTTCATTTTCACGGTCTTCATCATCAATTACAATTACCATCTTCCCAAGACGAATATCTTCAATGGCCTCTTCAATTTTATCAAATTTAATCATTTAGGAATGACTCCAAATTTTGTGTGCTTGCTCCATTACTACGTCTAGCACCGTTAAAAAGCAAGTTTTCTATATATTTTCCCAGGATATCCACTTCAATATTCACCAAACTCTGAACACTGCGGTTTCTTAGAACTGTGTTCTGCCAAGTATGTGGAATGATTGATAGTTGAAATGACGAGTCGGCCTTAAATACATCCGCTACAGTCAGTGAAATTCCATCAATTGTTATTGAACCTTCTTTCACAATATATTTCATTTGCTTTGAGTTAACTTTAATTGTCACCAGATAGTTGTTACCGCGACTTTGAATTTGAACAATTTGACCAACGTCATTAACGTGACCTTGAACAATGTGTCCACCTAGTCGATCACTTGCACGTAGCGCAAGCTCGAGATTAACTTCATCTCCAGATCTTAAATTTCCAAGTGTCGTTTTCTCCAAACTAGTATGTACTGTTTGCACAACAAATGTAGAATCAGTAATTTTAACAGCAGTTTGGCAGGCGCCATTAATTGCAACTGAATCATCAATTTCAATTTCTGGAAGAAGCTCTTTACAGCTAACTTCTATAAGTTTCCCCTCAGCATTTGAGCGTACACTTACAACTTTTCCAATTTCTTTAACTAGTCCAGTAAACACTATGACCTCGTATCAATCTCAAACATTGCTTGAGATCCTATATTTTTAACTTCAACGTTTTTAAAATTTAAAGCATCGGCCATCGAATCAAGTTGTTCATCGTAATAACCTATGCCATTTCCTAAAATTTTAGGCGCTACAAAAATTGTCATCTTATCTGCAAGTTGCTTCTTCAAAATAGTCGAAGCGAGCATCCCACCACCTTCAACAAGAATCGAATGAACACCAATTGCTTTTAGTTGTGCCAGTGCATCTTCAATAACAATTTCATTTCTTTCACATTTCGCAAAAACAATTCGAATCTGTTTTTCAGTAAAGAATTTAACAACATCATCTGGTGCTGATTGGTAATCTGCTCCAGTTGTTACAATGATAGTCTTTTTTGTGTATTGATCATTGAATACTTTTGAAAGAGGATCCATTTTAGAAATTGACCCCATCACAATTCGATAAGGAATCTTTCCACTATCATCTAAACCAAAACGAATATTTAAACTTGGATCATCGTTATTAAGAGTTTTACGTCCAACCATAACCCCGTCGTATCTTTTTCTAAAAGAATGAACCATCTTTCGTGCAGACTCATCAGTAATCCATTTCGAGTCCCCGGTCATTGTTGAAAGCTTTCCATCTAGAGTTTGTGCTAGCTTAAGATGAACAAAAGGAAGATTACTTTTCATTGATTTAAAGAAAACGCGATTAAGCTCCATCGACTCTTGTTCAAGAACGCCTACTTCACATTCAATCCCCGCAGCTTCCAATATCTTGATTCCATTTCCTGCAACCTGAGGATTTGGATCAAGACAAGCAACAACAACACGAGCAAAACCGTGTTTTAAAAGTTCGTGTGCACATGGAGGTGTTCTTTTATTTGTATGGCAACAAGGCTCAAGAGTTACATAAATTGTGGCACCCTTAAGTTCGCCCTTTTGTTCTTCGGCTACATCAGCAATTGCTTCAGGCTCTGCATGTGGAAGCCCGGCCTTTTTATGCCAACCCTTTCCAAGTACAATTCCGTCTTTAACAATGACAGCACCTACCATTGGATTTGGAGAAGTTGTTCCTTCACCCAATTTCGCAAGATTAAGCGCCATTTGCATATAAGCAATATCTCTAGAAGCCTGATTTTCCATGCCTTTTCATAACATATCTGGCCATAAGTCGCACTCATAAATTCAGCACGTTGGTACTTTTGACACTAATGGACCTATAGGCCCGAACGACACACAAATACTCATAAAATCAGGCACTTACTACGTGTTCTACTTCTTTACACCCTATAAATAAATTTCACTAACAAACACTAATTCTCAAATATTAGATAAATTGGTTTTATGAACAAGTTAATCGCACCACTTATCTTAATTTTTGCCTTCTCTATGGCCTCGTGTTCGAAGGATACGCAAAAAATTATCAAGTCCAACACTCCAACTCAATCTCCAGTTGGGCCAGTTGTTAATGATTCAGATAAGGTCATTTTAAATGCAAAGCTTAACAATTTCTGTGAAGGACAGGATTGTCCAGAAGGCATTGTAGCGGTTAAAACACTCGATAAATCAGTAACTTGCCCAGGAATTATAAAGTCAGAAACAGAAGTATTGATCTCTCAAAACTGTGCCGACACAAATGAGACTTTTCACATACAAACAACTGATGGCGAAATCGTAAAAGTTGAATCAGTAGAAGAAGAGCTTTCAAACGAATTCAATGACAAGGTTCTTAAACTTACGACGGCCAAAGAAATTAAAAACTCGGCATCTATATCTATTCCAAACTCAGATAACAACTTTGTAGAAGTTCTAGCTTTTGATAAGTATGGAGCTCTCACAAAACAAAGCTGTGAAATCACTTACGCTTCACTCGCCTATGCCAATTCATTTGATAATGAATCACGACTCTTAAATATCAAAAACTGTGATGGTGTAAAAGACGGTTCACTAATTTCTCAAGATGGAAATATCATTGGTTTTTTAACTAAGAAGCATGAAGAGATTGCGTTGTATGAAGGGATTAGTCTTGAGGGTGAAAAGAAAGAGATTGATATCTTATCTAAAATAGATCATATAAGTCTCTCATTAGAATCAGAAGACGCATTTATATTTGGTTACCTAGCTGCATCTTATCCAATTAATGATGCTGATAATGTACAAGAAAATATATATTTCAATCAAAAGAATTTCGAATTTAGTACAAATTTAAAATGTTATAAAAATATAGATTTCGTATCAGAAGATAAAACTTATAAATTAAACTTTCAGAATGCAATTCTAGAGTTTGATGAAAAGTCATCACTTACGGAAGACTTAATTGTTTCATATTTACCTAAGTCAAAAATTCACTTCCCACTTAAAAGTGGTTTAGGGCAAATATACAAAGATTTTAATGTATTAAGATTCAAAGGAAGTATTGATAATCTTGAAGAACACTTATTAAAAAATCCATTTACAGGTGAAGTAATCAATCAAAAATACAAGTTTCCTAAAATTCAAAGCCAATTTATCAATATTGATCTATGTAAATAAATAAAAAAAGAGCGGGATAATCCCGCTCTAAAAATTAATAATTGAAATCATTAAATTTATAATCTTTAAACTTAACACCACGTTGAATTCTTTTTTCAAGCATTTTAGTTCCCATATTCCTCATACTTTTTTTAAGATTTATAGAGTAATCTAGTACTTCAATTTGCTTTTCTTGAAACTTATCAATTAATTCAATGTTTCTAACACTCAAAATTCGGCCCTTAGTTTTTAATATCCATCTATCATTTATAGAATCAAAGTCGAATTCACCAACATCTGAAAGCTTAAGTGTGTTTAAATCAATTGCATTGTTATTTAATTCAATAATATCAGTAACACGCCAATCACCAGTAGTTGATCCAGATCCTGTTCTAAGATCCCAGTCCGTCGTACTAGTCCCGCCACCACGTGCTGTAAAGTTTTGTCCCAATGCATTTAGGTTAAATAGTAATACAAATAATATAATTTTTCTCATACGAGCTCCTAAAGTAGTTTAACTAATGCAGAGTAAGCAATTAGATCTTCGCCGACATTATTCGGATCCATCATAATTTTTTTCATGTTGTAGTTATACTCAGCTGTTAATTCATTTAAAAGAGGAACAACCTTCTCTTTATTTATAGACTCTACCCATAAACAATTAGTGCATTGCTTATTTCTATTTGTAACGAGCGCTTCATCAGCCATTTCTTTATATATATTCGACTGTATTTTCGCAGATGTATAAAGACTATAGGTTGTATCCTCTAGATTTAGATAAAAACGTCCATCTTTGTTTATAAATACACCATCTGCAGCTAGCTTCATAAACACTTTATGCCCTTCTCTTCCATACTCTTGAAGAATAAAGTTTTCACTTAATCCTGCTTTAGAATTAGCTCTCAACATCATCTTGTAAGTTGCAATTTCCTGAAAATACTTATCAGTCGTTGGCAGTTGTTCTTTTAAGCTCGCCGTTTCCTGAAAATGCCCATACAAACTTTCATGCACTTCCGGGAAGTACTCACGTACAAACTCAGCTGTCTCTTTCTTTGAGCACAAGCCGTTGAGGACTGTGACACAAATATCGAGTCCAGGGTTTTTAACATCACCCATTTCTAGTCGATGAAATGTTGAAGGTGGAAGTCCAAGCCTTCTAGCAATTTGATTGCTACTTAAGCGGGAGTGCTCTTTTTTGTATTTTCTGATCTTGTCCCGCAAAACTTCGTTAACCGAAGGTCTTTCTAAAAAAACCTTGTCCATTCTGCTCTCCTCTCTCTATTAATCCCAATGTTGTTTAGTAGTTCTTCATACAACAGAATCCAATAGAATTTATGAACACTGTAAAAACTATTAATAAAACTTATTGTTAAGTATTTGATGGGACATAAATAAAATTTCGTAAGTGAAATTTCTCGATTTTTTCGAAAGTGGAATGATTTATTTCAAATTGGAATAACTGATACTGTAAGTAGCTGTAATTATGACAGGACAACTATAAAATAATTACTATTAATGGAGTATCTTACTGAATTTACTGTAATGAAAAGTATTTTTTTGCAACTAAAAGTGAGATTAGAAATTCTCTATCCTCATCCTTAAACTGCTCTACCCACTCATTTGCATTTTTAGTGATGAGCTTTGCTTCTTCTGGATGTGCTAAATAATATTCGATTTTCTCTGGTAGATCAGAGTAGTCATCTTTCACTTCTACATAGTGCTTGCCGGCCACTAATCTACCTTCCATGAACCAAGTTTCATATTTAGGTTTCGACATAATGCAAAGAGAGTTAGAAGACATGGCCCACTTTAAATTTGTAGCAACATCATTACCTTCCATACATAGTATGAATTTATAATGAAGTTGATCTTCAATACTTAGAAAATCTTTAAGCCAAGCAACATCTTTTTTAGGTGCTGTTTGTCCGATATCGCATAGTGGATGATCGTAGAACTGCTTAATGACAATATCTCGATGTGGCATTGTATTAGTTCCACGCCATACAACTTTATCAAGCTTCTCTTCAAATGAGATTTTGTCTTGTATGAAATTAAAGTGCCTCACTTTATTAAGTTTTAAAACAACAGAGTTCTCATTGTCGACAACAGGCCTACTCTTTACGATAGTTGGAATTGTTGGTGCTTCAATGACATCACCTGCTTCATAACGAAACATATAATTGCCAGAGAAGTTTCTAATGATCTCAAGAATATCAAAGTAGTATGTTGTACCATCTACTTTTTTAAAATCTTTAATTTTTAATGCGTGAGGAATATGTCTTCTATTTGTATTTTCATTTTCGAGCTCTAACTTAAATGGTTCTTTTAACTTATTATAATAGCTGACTCGATCTTCAATATATTGATCTGGCGTTTGCTCATAAGCACTTAAGATTTTACGTGCTTTGCTTTGATACCAGCATTTTGGAATCAGAAATTTAAAAGCATTTTTTATATAATAGAAGTGTTTCATTTATTTATAAAATACCAAAAATCTTTCTAAGTCTTAAATTAATTACGTTAAAGAAAGCTTCAAAAATAATTCCGCCACCCATCTTTGATTGTCCATCACGACGTTCATAGAAAATGATTGGAACTTCTTTTACTGAAAGACCTTTTGCCCAAACCTTATAATTAAGCTCTAGTTGAAAGATATATCCATTAGAAATTATTCCATCTAGATTCAGAGATGATAGAGCTTTTCGTGTAAAACACTTAAATCCACCAGTCGTATCTTGAACAGGAATACCTGTCATGAATCTCGTATAAATTGAAGCACAGTATGATAGTAATAGTCTTCTAAACGGCCAATTGATAATTCTAATTCCATCAATATAGCGTGAACCGATGACAAGATCATTTTCTTGAGCAGCAGCTAAAAGATCTTTTACTGAGTCTGGATCATGAGAAAAATCACAGTCCATTTCAAAGACAAAATCGTACTCTCTTTCAAGGGCCCACTTAAACCCTGTGATATATGCAGTTCCTAGACCAAGCTTTCCTTTTCTTTCAATGATGTGAAGATTTGAATTTGTTTCCATTTTCTTCTTCACGATATCGGCCGTTCCATCTGGTGAGCCATCTTCAATAATAAGTAGAGATACCTTTGGGTATTTTTCAAAGATAGTATCGATCATGCGCTCGATATTCATGATTTCATTATAAGTAGGAATGATAATTAACGACTTGTTCCAAGGCAGTTGATTCACTGATTTCTCCATAATTTATGAGGATTCAAGATATCGTTTATTGCACCAATTTTCCAGAGTTTTTAGCCTTAAATACGATCTCCATCTCAAGCCCACACGCCTTGGCATACTTATTTAAAGTCGATAATTTTAAATCAAGACGACTTTCAATTTTTGAAACATCCGGCTGATCAATACCAATAAGATCAGTTTGTTTCAAACCGAGTGATTTTCTTAAGGCCTTAAGGTCAATGTCATAGTAATCGTTTTGTTTGATGGCCGTCTTGGCATACTCAAAAAACTCGAGGTCTAAGTTGTCATAACTCATTAAGTTTCTCCCTGTTTCATCCGTAAAACAGATATTGATTTCTTATAATTATAACATGAATCAAATTTTGTGCGACTATTCCTTACAATGCATATCGAAGCACTCAAGTATTCACTCTAGTGAATATAAATCACGGCCTTCAATCTAATATGTACTTAAGTGCATATATCTAAGCATTATCCACAAAATATTCACTTGTGTGCATAAAACGTAAATATGAAGTTTGTATATGCACTCCAAGGAATAAAAATTATGCATTAAACTGAATATTTTTTCTTACTTATATAATTCGATATACTTTTGTGCGCTTAATTCCCAAGAAAATCTATTCAAGTTCTCTCTACACTTGGCTTCCCAAGTACTAGCGTCAAACGTCTCCATTGTAGACTTGTATAAATTCTGCATCGAATCAGCATCGAATGATTCAAAAGCAATAGCTGCATCACCACCAATTTCTGGAAGAGAAGTCTTATTACTTATAAAAACTGGTTTATTAAAATACTGAGCTTCAAGAACAGGAAGGCCAAATCCCTCAAGAAGGCTTGTCATAAAAAAGGCCTTGCAATTCTCATATAACCAAGATTTTTCACCTTCTGAAACCTTTCCGATTAGAAATACACGATCAGAGATACCTAGCTCTTTTGCTCTTTCAACTAGTTCACTAGCGTACCCAGTTGAATTATCACCTGCGATAATAAGCTTTAAATCTGGATTAGCTTCGATTAGTGGATAGATAGCGTGAATATTCTTCTTTGGGAGAAGCTTAGAAATGGTGAATAAAAAATCACCTTCAAAATTGAAATCAGGCTTCTTCGGCTCAGAACTTAAATCGAGTGTAAGCCCATTGTAAATTATATGATTTTCAATATTCGATATATCAAAATACTTTTCAAAATCTTTCTTTGTACTTTCAGAAATAAAAGTCAGAATGTCCGTATACTTCAATTTTTTTTCAATATACTTCATGTAAGACTCTACCTTATTTTTTCGGTGAGCTCTTTGATGAATATAATTTAAATCATGAACCGTTAAGATCGTCTTCTGCTTCTTACTATAAGGAAAATATGATGAATCCTGATGAGTCGAATGCCACACCTTAGCTTTAGGCAGAAACAACCCCAGTTTTTGTAAAGGATTTGTATAAAAAAGAGTGTCATCCTTTGAAAACAAATCAGCGCTAGAGCGATCAATCAGATAGCTCGCTTTAGTCATAGAAGAAATATTCTTATATAAATGATGCGAGAATTGCCCAAGGCCTGAGTGAAAATCCTTAAGTCTTTCTAAATCGATAATTACATCATTCATTAAGCTTATTCCTCGCTAGCCTATCAGTTACAAGACTCATATTAAAAGCTAGTAAAATGAAAGCAAACATTACAGTTTGATTAAAAACATCGAATTGCGCACAGACAAAAGCATTTACGACAAGTGCTAGGGTCGATTTTGTAAATGCAGAAGGACTTACTAAAGTTACGTATCCCCATGAAAAAAACCAGCCACAAAATGCTAATAAGCCGAAGATACCAATATCGGCAGCAATTTCTAAGAATGTGTGGTGGATTCTTTCTGGATAAAATAAATTTTCAATCTTGTATTCTTTGGCAACTCTAGGTACTTCGTTTACTGATTGGCGATAACCAAATCCTAACCACGGCTTTTCCTTAAAAATAACTACACCAGATTTATAAAGCGCTATTCTATGTAAAGTAGAATCGTTCTTTAATGTTAGCATTCTAACTGAATCACTATAACTAGTGTTACTAATCACAATCATTGTCCCAACCAAAATAGCTAAGAATCCAAAAATTATAAATGCAAGTTTTTTACTTTTGAAATAGATCCCCACACTCAAACTTGCCAATAGTGACAACAGTGCACCTCTAGTTTTTGATGTCAGTACTCCAACAACAGACAAAACAGAAAGAGTGATACTAAATATTTTATTCTTCTTATCTAAGTTTAATAGAAAGATAAATGAAATTGCCAAACTAGCTGTGAAAGAACTTATATATGCAAATTTTGTAATATGAATTGAGCCAGCCATTCGCACACCGCGCAATAAGGCAAAAATACTTCCTTCTATTTGATAAACTTGATAAAGACCATAAGCAAATGAAAGACCAAAACATACTACGAAAAATCGAAGATAGTATTTTTTAAAAAGGTTCTTTAAATCGTTTTTACGAGAGAAGAAAAAATAGAAAGGATAATAACTCAACGCGCCAAACAGGAAATAACGAGCTTTTTTGATAGCCTTTAAAGCTAGTGCTATGTCAGGTATAACAATCATACTTGAAATACAAGCAATGATAAAAGTTAGAATAAGGAACTTATTTGGAATTGGTAATCTAATTTTGTGCTTAACAACAAGGGGGACTGATAAAATAATTGAAAAAAAGATTAATAAATCAGCTACTCCTATTAATGTAGGTGAAAAACAAATTCCAATAGTTGTGAAAATAATACTAAAAAAAATGAGAAGATTCATAAGATGATGTTAAATCTTCCAAATTACGTTAGTAAAGCTATTATTGTTTCATTTACTAAATAGCTTCTGATAATATCTATTTCTATGAATTTAAAAGAATTTATTAAAAACTCAATTGAACTTGAATATTTTGAGGGTTTACTTTCTCAGTTAAACGAGAGAGCTGAACAGCTTACTATTGCTACTCCTGATAATGACACAGGAGTCTACCCTACTGCTATAGCTCCAAGAAAGCTTCTTCGAGATGAACTACCTTTTCATTCATATGAAGACATCAAACAACGCTACTCAACAAAGGAGATTGTTGACTGTACTCTTTGGCTTAGGAAGATGCATGGTGGACTCGGATCAAGCCTTGATCGTTCGGACTACTTAAAAAAGTATGGACGTACAACACCAGGCTCAAAGTCAACCGATCTCTATCTTGAAACTAAAGAATTTGGAGCAATTAGCCTTGCAGAAGCACAAATTATTCAGGCTTCAAAGAAAACAAGCTCATTCAAGAAAGTGGTCCTACAGGACCTAGTTAATAATGAAGTTAAACCTATTCTTGATGTACTGTGGAAGAAACACACTAGCTTACTAAACGAAAGTTTCACACGTCTTGAACCTGTTGTTCAACAAAAGCTGCCTACCATTAAAAATGGAGAGCTTACAACTGAGCATCTTGCTCCTGCTGGTCATGGAATTTTTGGTTATGAAGTTTTTAAAGGACCGCGGCCTGAAGGAGACAATCTAATTGCATGTATAGGAAATGGTGAAGACTTAAGCTCAACTCCAGATCGTGCTATCGTTAATTGGATGCTCACAGAGAATATTCCAGTTGTTATGGTTACAACGACTAAAACAGAAAGAGATATGAAGGGTGGTCAAATCGCTCTAAAGACAGAGGGCGATAAAACCTATCTTACAATTATTGAAAAAGCCCAAGCTGAACAAGCTGGCCAATTAGAATATTTTGAAAAGCTTGGACTTCGTGAAGAAGATGATGACGCTTTTTTTAATACGAATTTAGTACTCGTTAATTTTAATGCAGTTAAAGATTATAAAATAGCACTTCCTGATTTGATCAAAAATCAAAAAGGTGAGTTTTTACAACTTGAAGGTGCGATGGGTTCGGTGCTCTTGAACTCGGATCGGTTGGCCCGATTGATAGACAAGAAATTTGTCCATATTTTAAATGTTAACAGAGAGAATAGAGGAAAGTTTTTTAATCCTATAAAATCAAAAGATGACTTTGAATATATTATCTCTAACCTAAAACTAAATGAACAAATTTTTCATTTTATAAAAGAATAAAAAAGGGTTACTGACTCAACACGATAGTGAGTCACTGGTTTGTTATGATTCAATATTTTTTAATATTTTTACTCTCTTTCCTTGTATCTTATTTTACAATGCCAATCCTTATAAAATTTGCAAATCAAGCTACTATATTTGCAAATCCAAATGAGCGTTCATGTCATACACAAAAAATACCTAACCTAGGTGGAATTGGAATTTTTCTAGGTATGATGTTTTCTATAATGCTAATTACACCAAATAATGAGTTTGCAAACTTACAATATCTTCTTGTCACACAAATGATAATTTTCTTTCTAGGATTAAAGGATGACATTTTTATCCTATCTGCGAGAAATAAGTTAGCTATTCAAGCAATATGCGCAATTATTCTCATGGTATTAGCAAAAGCAAAAATTACAAACTTTTATGGAACACTGGGAATATATGAACTAGACCCTTTAGAGTCTTATATTTTTACATTTATAACAATAATTGGTCTTGTAAATGCATTTAACTTGATTGATGGTATAAATTGGCTAGCTGGTTTAATCGCAATATCTACTTGCTCTTTTTTAAGCTTCTGGTTTATAACAAATGAATTTTCACTATTTGGTTCAATTGCCTTATCTATAATTGGTTCAGTAATTGCATTTCTCATTTATAATAAAACACCAGCAAAAATATTTATGGGAGATACAGGATCCTTACTACTTGGCCTCACTATTACATATTTAATTATTAAATTCATTAATTTAAATCATTCTTCAGAGAGTTTGAACTTTTCGTTTCGATCTGCACCTACAATTGCAATAAGTTTATTTTTTATTCCAATTCTTGATACGTTAAGAGTCTTCATTATAAGGATTTCCAAAAGAAAAAGCCCATTCACTCCGGACAAGAATCATATACACCATATTCTTCTTAAGAGAGGATATAGCCATATCAAGAGTTCAATCATCTTATTTTTAGTAAATACGATATGTATTATTATTTGTGTTTTACTAAATCAAATAAGTGGAAAAATTATTATCCCTACATTATTCGTTGTTACTTATACTGCTGTTAATCTCTTACTAATTAGAAATTTTAATAAAACCAATAAATCATCAATTCTTGAAAATTGAAAAAGAGTCAACTATGAATCAATTCGAACTACTTAAAAATAATCTTCTAGAAAATCAATATACTTGGACAGTAACTGGCTGTGCAGGTTTTATTGGATCTAACATTACAGAAACACTTTTAAAACTGAATCAAAAAGTTATCGGCTTAGATAATTTCTCGACAGGTCACCAGCATAATTTAGATGAAATTAGAGATAGTATCACAAAAGAACAATGGGATAATTTCTCATTTATTAATGGTGACATAAGAAATAAAGAAACATGTATTAAGGCCGTAGAAGACTCAGACTATGTAATACACCAAGCAGCTCTTGGTTCTGTCCCACGCTCTATAGCTGATCCGATTAATACTAATGAAAATAATATTAGTGGGTTTTTAAATATGTTAAATGCATCGAAAGATGCAAAAGTAAAAAGTTTTACTTACGCTTCTAGCAGTTCAGTATATGGAGACCACCCTGATCTACCAAAAATTGAACATAAGATTGGAGAGCCTCTCTCACCTTATGCATTAACGAAGCTAACAAATGAAAAATATGCTGAAGTCTTTGCGAAAACATATGGTTTTTATGCCGCAGGATTGAGATACTTTAATGTTTTCGGAAAACGACAAGATCCAAATAGTGCATACGCTGCAGTAATTCCAAAATGGACATCTTCATTAATAAATAATGATGAACTTTTTATTAATGGAGATGGAGAGACAAGTCGAGATTTTTGCTACATAGAGAACGTGGTTCAAGCTAACTTACTGGCGGCAACAACAAAATATAAAGAGTTCCCAGGTGCATTCAATATCGCGCTTGGAGATAGGACGACATTAAATGAACTCCTCTCTCTTCTAGGAAAACATTTAAAAAACAACGATATATTAAGTCAATCAGTCATCACTAAAAGAGATTTTAGAGCAGGTGACGTACGTCATTCACAAGCTGATATAAGTAAAGCAAAAACTATTATCGGTTATGAACCATTAGTTAGAATTGATGAAGGAATTCAAGAAGCAGTTCCTTGGTACATCAAACAATTCAAAGGCTAGGAATGAAATTATTAATCGTTGGCGCAAATGGAATGCTAGGTAACACACTCTATCGTTACTTCAGCAATAAATATGAGACAATCGCGACATCACGTTCTAAGAGCTGGTCAAAAGATGCTCTTGAAGGTTATGATATAAGTGACCTTGAAAAATTTGATAAGCTTCTAAACGAATTCAAACCAGATATAGTACTTAATTGTGTTGGTATAATTAAACAACTCAAAGATTCTAAAGATAGTATTATATCAATTAGAGCGAACGCTCTTTGGCCACATCAGTTATTAGAAATATGTAAAAAACACAAAGCCAAAATGATTCATTTTAGTACAGACTGTGTTTTCACAGGAAAAGTTGGAAACTATCATGAAACAGATACGCCCGATTCAGTAGACCTTTACGGTACCACGAAAAGACTTGGTGAAGTCGTTAATGATTTAAATGCCTTAACATTGAGAACCTCTATAATAGGACATGAAATCAACACATGCGTTTCATTAGTAGATTGGTTTTTATCACAAAAAAATGAATGTAATGGATTTAGCAAGGCTATCTATTCAGGTTTCCCTACTATTTCGATAGCTAAGATAATCGACGAATACTTAATTGAGAAGCTAATGAAGAACGAAATACATGGTCTCTACCATCTATCTAGTGATCCAATTAACAAGTATGACTTATTAAACATAATTGCTAAAAAATACAATAAGAATATTACAATTCATAAAGATGAAGAATTTGAAATAGACAGAAGTCTTAACTCAGATAAGCTGAGGCAACTGATTCATTTTAAGCCTAGGAGCTGGGATGAATATGTAGCAGAAATGCATCAAGACTATCAAAACTTAAAAGACAAAAGGAAAGAGCAATGCCTTTAAAAGTCATGACTATCGTGGGAACTAGACCAGAAATTATTAAACTGAGTCGAGTAATTCCATTAATAGATAAATTTTTCGATCACATTCTTGTACATACTGGACAGAATTACGATTATGAACTTAATGAAGTATTCTTTAATGACTTAGGGATTAGACAACCTGATCACTTTCTTAACGCTGCAAAAGGTAGTGCGATAGAGTCAATAGCAGAAATTATTAAAGCAAGCGGTGAAGTTTTAGAAAAAGAAATGCCTGATGCTCTTTTACTCTATGGCGATACAAACAGCTGCCTTTCTGTACTAGCAGCAAAAAAATTGAAAATCCCAATTTTCCATATGGAAGCTGGAAATAGATGCTTTGATCAACGTGTTCCAGAAGAAATCAATAGAAAAATCGTAGACCATCTTTCAGATATTAATTTTGTACACTCAGAGCATTCTAGAAGGTATTTAATAGATGAGGGACTAAGGCCAGAGCAAATAATTAAATCAGGAAGCCCTATGACGGAAGTTTTAAATAAATTCCTACCAAGTATTAATAAAAGTAAAATTCTTGATAAACTTAAACTCTCTAAAAAGGACTACTTTTTAGTAAGCGTACACAGAGAAGAAAATCTTGATAATCCTGAAAACTTTAAAGATCTTTTAGATTCTTTAAACACAGTAGCTACAAGCTTCAATAAACGAATTATCGTCTCTACACATCCAAGAACAAGGAAAAAGCTAGAATCCCTTAATGATACTTCGTTTAACCCTCTAATAGAATTCATGAAGCCAGTTGGGTACTTCGATTACAATAATTTACAAATAAATTCCTTATGTACTATTTCTGATAGTGGTACTATAACTGAAGAATCCAGCCTTCTTAAGTTTCCTGCTATTACTATCAGGCAAGCCCATGAAAGACCAGAAGGGATGGATGCTGGAACATTAATTATGTCAGGTTTAAAACCAGATGACGTAATTAATTCAATAAATATTGCCATTGAGCAATCAAGAGAATTTAAAAACAGCGATATTGAAGATTATTCAAATCAAAATATATCGTATCAAGTAATCAAAGTAATTCAAAGCTATACTGGCTATATAAACAGAACAACTTGGAAAAAAACTCTATAATAGAGAGGACAATATGTTTAAAAATAAAACTTTATTAATTACTGGTGGAACAGGATCATTTGGTAATGCAGTTCTTGATCGCTTCTTGGATACTAATTTAAATGAAATTCGTATTTTTTCTAGAGATGAAAAAAAACAAGATGATATGCGAAAGAAGTATAATAATGAGAAAATTAAATTCTATATTGGAGATGTTAGAGATTTCCAAAGCATCAACTCTGCAATGATTGGTGTGGATTATGTTTTTCATGCAGCAGCGCTAAAACAAGTACCTTCTTGTGAATTTTATCCGCTAGAAGCAGTTAAGACAAATATACTTGGAACAGAAAATGTACTTACAGCTGCCATTAATAATGAAGTTAAAAAAGTTATTTGCCTAAGTACTGACAAGGCTGTTTATCCAATCAACGCTATGGGTATGAGCAAGGCCCTCATGGAAAAGACATTTGTAGCTAAAGCAAGAAGCATTGGAAATAACTCAAAGACTACTATCTGTGGTACTAGGTATGGAAATGTAATGGCTTCAAGGGGATCTGTAATTCCTCTTTTTATCTCTCAGATTGAGGAAGGTAAACCTATTACAATCACTGATCCAAACATGACACGTTTTATGATGTCACTGGAAGAAGCTGTAGAACTTGTAATATTTGCTTTTAAGAATGGAGAAAATGGTGACATTTTCGTTCAAAAATCTCCAGCAGCAACAATTAAGACTTTAGCGGAAGCTGTTAAGGTCTTCAAAAACTCACCTGAGACAAATATCAACATTATCGGTACACGCCACGGTGAAAAACTCTATGAAACTCTATTAACAAGAGAAGAAATGGTAAATGCTATAGAGCTAGAGCGATATTACAGAATTATCCCAGATAGTCGTAGTCTTAACTATGAAAAGTACTTTGATAATGGCCAAGAAAATATATCAGAAGCTACAGAATATAATTCTCATAATACAGAAAGACTTGATACAAATGAAATGCTAGGACTACTTAAAAGCTTGAAGGAACTAAAATAGTGTTAACAATTAAGAAATATATTATTTCTTACAGCTATTCACATATTCATTCCTCAGCAGGGACTCGTGTTAGATTACTTAACTCGAAGTATCTCAAGAATAATAACTGGAATATTGTTACAAGTAGACTTTCAACGATTTCGGAGGACAATGTTATCGTTATCCCTTCACTTGTGGATAAATTATTCAAACCTATTTCTTACAAGAATACGGAGTCTAAAAGAACTCTCAAAAAGATATTTAATAATTTACTTTGGCCTGATAGAGGGATCTTCTGGTCTATAAAAGTAATCATATATTTCGTAGGTAAATTATTATTTGAGAAAGAAAAAATAAGAATAGTTGGAGTAGGGTATCCCTTCAGTTCTATACTTTGTAGTGCCATTATTAAGTCATTTTTTAAAAACAAAGTGCACTTTACAGCGCACTTTATCGATGGTTTCTATCTAACAAGTAAAGACAGTTCTAATATTCTAAGAAGAAAAATAAATTATCTGACAGAGAAATTTGTACTAAAAAACTCAGACCACGCGATTGTTTGCGAAGATAAAATTAAAGAATTCAAAAAATGCTTCAATCAATTTGTTAACAAAACAACATTTGTACCAACAATGATAGGTATAGATACTGACTTAAGATCTTTCAATTCTCCGTACAATAACAATAAACATGATTATCATTTCTTTGGTGGTTCTCTCTATAGAAAGATAAGAAATCCAGAAAAAGTTATAGAGATATATAAACACTTGCAAAATACTATCTTTACAATTGCTGGTAATCTAAATGATTGTTCAAGTATGGTCAAAAGCAGTGGCCACTTGGAATACGTAGGAAACTTATCACAAGAAAATTTAATTAATTACATTCAACACAGTAATATTCTTATCAATATAGACAATCAAACATCTATAGAACAGTCTCCAGGGAAAATTGTTGAATACATGGCTTTTCAAAAACCTATTATAAACTACTATAAGAATTCTTCTTTAAGTAAATCTATTCTTGAAAAGTATGATTTATGTAAAGCAAGTTTAAGCATTGATATTGAAGAACCTATAGATACAAATCTTGAAAAAATCAATAACTTTATTAAATCTACTCAAAATCTTAATGGTAGACTTTATAGTACACCGGATACATTAGAGTTAACTTATAATTTGTATAATAGAGATACAAACTAGTGAAAAAAGACTTACTCTACACATTATCAGGTAATGCCACATTACAAGTTACATCCATTATATCTTCGATAATCATTTCAATCTACTATACACCTAAAGATCTAGGTAATTACTCTTTATTATTATTAATAAGCTCAATATTAGCGACACTCTATACACTAAGATCTGAAACTTTAATTATAATCGAACCTGATGATAAGCAAGCTAAGAATTTCTACCACTTTGCACAAAACTTATCATTCATAATGTTTATCATTACAACCATAGTATGCTTACTTATTGTCCTAATTTTAAATGATTATTACTTCTATATATTTTTACCTTTCTTAGCATTTGTTACTTCTAATCAATTAATAGAAAGGGAAACATATTTTCGAAACTCTGAGTTTAAGCAAGAAGCAATAATATCAGGAGTAAGAGGCTTAATTAACAATATATTACAATTGGCTTTTAAAAATATTCCAAACTCATTAATCCTGTCGAAACTTATTTCAGAAACGACTTACATTATTCAAAGTAATTTAAAAAATAAATTTAACATTAAATTTTCAATCATTAAAACGATTGAAACATACAGAGCAAACACCACTGCATTATTAAATTTAACTGCAAATAGAATTCTTCAAAACATTTCAAATAATGGCTTCTATTATATTACAACAATCTTTTTCGGATTAACCAAACTTGGTTTGGTCACTCTCGCAACAAAAGTAATACAACTGCCGGCAAACTTTATGGGCGAAGGTTTATCTAAGATATTTGAAAAGTATCAACTTAATAAAGATAAGAATGAATTCAAAAATTTCACCATTAGGTTTTATTTCACAATACTCGCTATTTCACTTATTACGGGATTTTCAATAGGTACCGTATCATATTTTAATTTTTTTAATATTTTGCCTAGTAAATGGAGCACAGTTTCAGGGATGGCCCTTATATTATCCCCTATCGTTATTGCAAATATCACTAACGCCTTTATAATTAGCTGTTTTAAAATAAAGAAAAAACTAACATTATTTAATAAAATAGAATTATCAGAAAGTTTTATTAAAGGAATTGTTTTAATCTATCTAGGTTATAATAGTGATTTTAATTATTACTTATTAAGCTACTCTATACTTAGTATTTGTTTTCATTTTATAAAAGTTATTTTTTTATATAAGGTGATAATTGAATGAAGATATTGAAAAACCCAACTTTTTATTACCTAGCATTACCAATGATTTTACCACATGGCTTAAATTTTAACCAAGAGGCACATAATACATTGGCTCCTAAGTATATTTTCATTACGACATTTATCTTCTTACTATTTACAACATTTAATAAAATTAAAGAATTTAAAACAAATGACTATATACAATTAATATCATTAATTATCATATCAATATGTAGCTATTTCTATACAGGTTTCTTTGAATTAACTTTCATATCGATATTAATGGTAACCTATTCTCTTATAGTGTTAAGAAAAACGGAAATAAATAAAGAAACAAGCTTCAAAATATTAGACTTTATTTTTCCTATCATCATTTTAAAAGGCATCTTTTATAGCTGGTATCAATCTAGAAACTTCGGATTAGGGAATCCTAATCATGCCGGATTTTCACTATGTCTCTATTATTCAATAATGCTCTTCAGAAGAAAGTATCTACATGCACTTATATTAATCTTCTGTTGTTTCTTAACATTATCTTACGGAACAATACTATCCGCTCTTATTATTACAGCTTCATACTTTCTAAATTTTTATAATCTATTTCATAAACAGAAAAAAGTAGTACAAATCCTAGTCGTCATACTAACACCAATAGTAATGACATTTGGTTATAAGTACCTAATTACATTTTCAATGGAAAAATCGAAGCTAATCCAGGGACAAAAACTAGCATTAAAACTTGAAGATAGAGAAGTAAAACACAATACAATTAAAAGAGGTAAGTTTGATATATATCATCCCTCAAAGTTAACAAGAATATATCAATTAGATAAATTCATTGAGAACATTGATAAAAATATAATATTCGGTAATGAAGTTTCATTTATTACAAAGTACAAATTTACAATACACAATGCACTTTTCGGAAATATAGTTATAATCGGAGGATTAGCAACTCTGTTTTATACATTAATTTTAATGAATTGTTTTTCGAACCAGTTATTTATTCTAGCAAGCCTATCTCCATTTTTTGCGTTCGACACACCGACTAAATTAAATAGCTACTTTATAATACAATCATGGATCATTGGATTACTAATCACTAAATATACAACACATTCATTCAGCAAAGAGTATTTTAAAAAGTTTATCGTTAATAACTTTAGTAGAAAATCTTTTAATCGCAAGTTCCCTACTACGTTCACCCATTTCATCAATTTCTTTCGTAGAAAGACTTAAAAACTTTTTCATACCTTTAAATAGAGCATCACTTGACCTTGCTTCAAAAGTAATACCATTCTTATTACTAATTACTTGACGGCACCCAGGAACATCACTTGCCAATAGTACACACTTCATTGATGCTGCCTCAATCATGACTCTAGATAACCCTTCTCTATATGATGGTAAAACAAGAGCTTTTGTATTATCTAAAATAGTTGCTACATCATCGGAAAAACCTAAATATTCGATTGAAGACCCATCTAGCATTTTCACCAGCGCACTTTTCGAAATATGCCCCTGGTTCCCAATATCTATATTTCCGACAATGCCAATTTTTGCATTGGGAAATATATTTAGAATATCCTTACTCGCATTAATAAACTCGAATATCCCTTTATCTTTTATAATTCTACCAATGAATAAAAAATCAAACTCTCTATCCGAGGTATTATTCCCAGAAGGAATTAGAGCTGTAATATCAACACCACTTCCCTCTATAAGTTGAAAATTATGAGGCCTTACCCCTTCATTTTTTATTAGTTCAAAATCATCTTCATTTTGAAAAATAATAGCCCTTGCTGAAGGGAATACTAACTTATACATCAAAACAACTAAAGATTTGACCATTCCCTTATTAATAAAAACAGTACCTAGGCCAGTAACATTATTGATATAGGGAATATTTAAAAGTTTACACACCGCGCCACTGAATACATTAGGTTTAATTGTAAAGTTCATAACTACATCTAATTTATGACAATTATAATATTTCAAATAGAACATGAGCAGTTTAAGATTTGACACAATCCCTAGAGATTTTCTCTCTAAAGAACTATTAATCACTTTAACGTTTGGTGCCAAATCCCCTAACTTCCCCTCAAAGCCATCATAACCAACAAGTACATGAACACTATCAAATCTCGAAGCTAGTTCACGAATCATTGATTTTCGGAAGTTATATACATACCAGGCATTTGATGCAACCACCCCTATATTATTAGACACACGACCTCTTTTTATTTAATATCTTGTTAAATTATTTTAAGTTTATAAAGGTAAAATATGAGAAATATTTCTGTTATTGGATTAGGATACGTGGGCCTACCGGTTGCCGTCAACTTTGCAAAAAAAACAAGCGTGATTGGTTTCGATATTAATGAAGCACGTATAAATGAATTACACGCTAAAAAAGATTCAACTAATGAAATTAATTTTGAAGATTTCGAAAATATAAACATTAAATTTACGAATAAAATTGAAGATCTTAGAACTGCTGATTTCCATATCGTGGCAGTACCAACACCTATCGACGATTCTAAAAAGCCAGATCTCAGACCAATAATTGGTGCAAGTAATACAGTAGGAAAAGCATTAAAAAAAGGTGATATCGTTGTATATGAATCAACTGTTTACCCAGGAGTCACTGAAGAAGTATGTGTTCCAATACTTGAAGAGTTATCTGGCCTCAAACATGGTACAGATTTCTGGGTGGGATACTCGCCAGAAAGGATTAATCCTGGCGACAAAGAACATACTTTTACAAAAATCACCAAAGTTGTGGCCGGTTGCTGTGAAGAATCCCTCAAAATTATTTCTGAAACTTATGCGAGTGTAGTCACTGCAGGGGTCCATGAAGCATCATCAATTAAAGTCGCCGAAGCTGCTAAAGTTATTGAAAATACTCAACGTGACGTAAATATTGCTCTTATAAATGAGCTTGCACTTATTTTTGATAAAATGGATATCAACACTTTAGAAGTCCTAGAAGCAGCAAGTACAAAATGGAACTTTCTTAACTTTAGGCCTGGCTTAGTTGGTGGTCATTGTATCGGAGTAGATCCGTATTACCTTACTCACAAAGCTGAACAACTTGGTTATCATCCAGATGTTATTTTAAGTGGCCGAAAAATTAACGACTATATTCCAAAATTTATTGCAGAAAAAGCAATTAAGTTAATGATAAAGAACAAGATTAATCTAGCTAGTACAACTATAACTATCCTTGGCCTCACTTTTAAAGAAAACTGCCCTGATTTAAGGAATTCGAAAGTTGTAGATATTATAAGCGAAATAAAATCTTATGGTATTAAAGTTCAAATTCACGAACCTGAAGCATCTGCAGAAGAAGCTCTACATGAATATGGACTTGAAATAACAAAAGACATAAGCAAACTTGAAAAAACAGATTTAATTATTGGCGCCGTAGCCCATAATATCTATTCGAAAGAATATTTAAAAAATATAATCAATGACAATACAATCATTCTAGATGTTAAAAACTTCCTTAAAGGTTTTCATAACGGAACCTATTGGAGCCTGTAAGATATGAGCATGAAAGGAATCATTCTAGCAGGTGGTACAGGGACTAGATTGTACCCTGCTACATTCTCAGTATCTAAGCAAATACTGCCAATTTATAATAAACCAATGATTTACTACCCTCTCAGCGTTTTAATGCTTGCGAATATAAGGGATATTCTAATAATTACAACAAATAGAGACTTAAATACATTTAAAGAGCTTTTAGGTGATGGATCGCAATTCGGCATCAATTTAGAGTATGCAATTCAAGATGAACCAAAAGGATTAGCTGAAGCATTTATCATTGGAGAGGAATTTATTGGCGACTCGTCTGTTTGTCTAATACTTGGTGATAATATCTTTTATGGGCAAGGAATAAGAGAAAAACTTGAGTCTGCTTCTAAGATACAATCAGGAGCAACAATTTTTGGATATTATGTTAATGACCCTGAGAGATATGGAGTAGCAGAAATTGATGACCAATACTATGTAACATCAATAGAAGAAAAACCAAAAAATCCAAAATCTAATTATGCTGTTACTGGCCTATACTTCTACGATAATAGCGTAATTGAGAAAGCTAAAAATGTTACTCCTTCAGATCGTGGAGAACTAGAAATTACATGTATAAATAATGCTTACCTTAAAGAAAAGAATATTAATATGGAAATCCTAGGTAGAGGTATAGCATGGCTTGATACTGGTACGCATGAAGCACTACTAGCAGCGAGCAATTTTGTTCATGCCATAGAAAATCGACAAGGTTTACAAATAGCATGTTTAGAAGAAATAGCTTTTTTAAAGAAATGGATTACAAAAGAAGATATTATAAACCTAATAACGAAATTGAAAGACAACACATATTCTACGTACTTAAAAAGGGTCATAAAGTATGAGTAAAAATATCCTTATCTCTGGCGGTTCAGGCTTTATTGGATCAAACTTTATCAACTATTTCATAGATAAATACAAAGATTATCAAATTATCAATGTAGATAAGCTTACCTATGCAGCGAATGAAGATAATAACCAAGCATTATCAAACAGAGATAACTACCACTTTGTTCAAGCAGATATATGTGACACTCAAAAAATATATTCAATAATTGAAAAATATAATATTACGGATATTATTCATTTTGCCGCAGAATCACACGTAGATAACTCCATCAATGGCCCTGAATCTTTCATTAAAACAAATATAAACGGAACATTTAATTTATTAGATGCTAGCTACAAATACTGGTTAAAGAATAAACAACTAGATACATCAAGGTTCCATCATATCTCAACAGATGAGGTATATGGTTCTTTAGAAAAAGATGGATATTTTACTGAATCTTCACAGTATGCACCTAATTCACCATATGCTTCATCCAAAGCTGCATCGGACATGCTTGTTAGAAGCTATCATAAAACATTTGGACTTAATACAGTCACTACAAATTGTTCAAATAATTACGGTCCTTACCAACATAGAGAAAAGCTAATTCCAAAAATTGTCTCAAATGCCTTAGAAATGAAACCGATTCCAATCTACGGAAGTGGGCAAAATGTTAGAGATTGGCTACATGTAATTGACCACTGCAGAGCAATTGACACAGTTTTTCACAACGCCAAAAACGGAGAAAAATATAATATTGGAGGAAACACGGAAATTAGTAATATTGAAATTGCAAAATTGATTTGCAATATTATTAATGAACTTTTACCAGAACGTGAAAATGATCACAACTTACTTATAACATTTGTTGAAGATAGATTAGGACATGATTTTAGGTATGCAATAGATTCTACTAAAATTAAAAATAATTTAAATTGGTCGCCTAGTATTGATTTCGAAACAGGAATTAAAGAGACAGTTAAACATTTTTTGAATCTAAATAACTCTTAATTTCACTTATTGAAGAGTTTGATAACACATCAATAATTGATAAGTAAGGAATAAATAAGTCCGTGCCTTGTTCATAAACAAAGCTTGGTAACTCTATAAATTTCAAGTCAATCCCATTATCATTAAATGGGCCATCAGAATACAAATCCCGCCCACCCGGTAAATTAAAATACTCAGTAGTTTTTAAAGCCTTACAAATTTCAATTATTCTATCTTGCCCTTTAAGTTCACTGGAGATTTTAAATTCACTCGAACGATAAAATACGGTTTTGAGATCTAATAAGCTTGTAACTTTTTTAAGTTGATTTTCTAAAAAAATAGATAATGAAGTATTTTGACAGATATCCTTAGAAAATAAATAATCGATCATTTTTATTCCATATAAAGACTTACTATATGAATGAAGAAGAGTTTTTCTTAAGTTTTCGATAGAATCAGAACAAATATCAATTTCATTAATTTTTTTATTAATGCTAGCTTTCTTCAAACTTAATGTAATCAGCTTTTTTTCTTTATTAACTATTATATTATTTCTGTTTATCCAACCTCTTTTAATGAAGTTCACATCATCAAAAATCACAAAATTATCAACACTTGCTATTAATTGTATATAACCAAGATATGGTAAAAAATATGGTTGCATAACTGCTGTTTTAATAAATACCTACTCTTTTAAAATCTTTATAATTCTATCAACATCATTATCACTTAAGTCGGCAAATAAAGGTAAACATAAAATTCTAGATGAAATATCTCTTGAAATATTACAAATATTTGAACTATTTATTAATGTATCTAGTGAAGGCATAAAGTACCTTCTAGGATATATATCCAATGCATTCAAAGACAACATTTTAGCATTCAATTCTTTTTCAGATTTGAATAATATTGGTGCATATGAATAGTTCCATTCAACTTCCATATTTAGATTTTGAAATATATATCTATCATTCAATTGATTTTTATACTTATGATAAATAAGTTTTCTTCTATTAACAGAATCTTCAAAAACATCAAGCTGTGAAATCCCCATAACAGCATGAACTTCACTCATCTTTGCATTAATACCAAATACTTTTTCGCCTTCTATATCAACTACTCCAAATGAACGAAGGCTTCTTAATTTATCAGCTAAATCAGTATCATTAGTAATAATCGCTCCACCTTCTATTGTCTGAAAAACTTTAGTTGCATGAAAACTCAAAGTGGAGGCTTTTCCATAAGAAAGTACACTTCTCCCCTCTTTCGTAACACCAAAAGCATGAGCTGCATCATATATCAAATGAACGTTATTCTCTTTAGCAATAAATTCAAACTCTTCAAGAAAACATGGTTGACCAAAAACATGGACAGGTAAAATGGCTTCAACATCTAAAAGGTCATCCTTACTAACTAAGTTAGGAGAAAGATTAAATGTTTCATAGCAAATATCAGTAAATATGGGCTCTATTCCTTCCCATTTTAAACTACTCATTGTAGCCAAAAAAGAAAAAGGTGTTGTTAATACCTTTTTACGTATTCCCAAAGCCTTATATAATAACTGTAGTGCAATTGTACCATTAGATACTAAAATAACATTTTCAACATCAAGAAAGGCCTTAAGCTTCTCCTCTAACAGTTGTACAAAAGGTCCATTGTTCGTGAAGTTATTTGATTCTAAAACTTTAGAAATCAAAGACTCATATTTTTCAATATTTGGGATATAGGGTTTTACAACATTAATATTCATTTAGAATTCCATATTTATAATTGATGATTTAATCATTAAAATATAAGATATTGCAAGGAGTATCTATGATTGAACTGAATGCAATTGAATATAACCTTAATGATTTGAAAATGAAGATAATCACTCTTGGAAAGGAAGATCATCACGATTGTCTTATTATCAGGAATGCCTTAAACAAATATAACATAGATGAATGGTCAGAGTTTTTAACAAATACCTGCAAGCTATCAAGAGATACTAGACACTATCAGATAGACTCCACTCTTGTCTCAGCAGACTGGTGGGAAATAAGCTACGACCCCTTAAACAGTCACACGTACGCGCACAGTAATACATCACAACCTTTCCATACTGACAATGCATGGTTCCAAAACCCATCTCCCATAAATTTTTTCATAATGAAAAAACAAGCTATAACAGGTGGAGAACAATTTATTATTCCACTAGATGACTTAATTGATAATTTAAAATTAAATAATCCAGAGTTATTAAATAAGCTAACATCAATCAATGTAGATATTCAAAAAGGTACTACAGATTATAAATACAGAGGCCCAATAATAAATCTAGAGAAAAAGCTTATACACTGGAACTACTATAGAACAAATAAAGAGAACAAGACTATTAATAATATGTGTGATGAGTTTTTCAATTATCTTAAAAGTTCACATGTATTAGACATAACACAAACAATAAAATTGAACACCGGTGATGCCTTATGTCTTGCAGACGTAAAATTACTACATGCAAGAAACTCATATGAAGCAAATAATAAAGGGGATAGAGTTTTATTACAATCAATGTGGAAACTAAATGCTAATTAATATACTTAAACAATCTTTAAATATAAGAAATAAAATTGGTGGAACAAACCCGTGGTTTAATATTTTTCACTTTCAGTTTTTAACGACATATCACCATAATAAATGGCTTAAAAAATATTCTAAAGATTTAAATGGATTAGTATTAGATTATGGCTGTGGCCTTTCACCATACAAATGTTTATTTAAAGATAATAGCTATATAGCTGCAGATATCTACAAAAACAACAATGAAGTACTTTTGATAAAAAATGGCTACGAATTGGAACTTGGAGATAATTCAATAGACTCTATAATATCAACTCAAGTACTTGAACACGTAGAAGACATCAATCTTGTTCTCAGCGAATTCAAAAGAGTACTAAAGCCTGGAGGAAAGGCTATTATTACAATGCCATTCATGTTTTATGCTCACGGGCAACCCTACGACTTTAGAAGATACACAATCCAAGGCTTAGTAAATAAATTAAAAGAGCACAATTTTAAAACGATCAAAAAGAATGAGTTTGGAAATATATTTACAACTTCAACTATCTTCACACTTGCATCTTTAGAAATACAAAACAGAAGATCCATACAAGTATTAAAAATTCTTTTAATACCAATATATTTTTTACTTTGCCCATTACTTAACATGCTAGCTCTTGCTCTAGGACCTATTGATAAATCTAGTTCTTGCTATTCGTCTTTTGGATTAATTATTAAAAATGAAAAATAATAAAATTGCAGTCATAGGTAATACAAATAATTATCCATATATGTTAGCTCTAGCCCTGGCTAAATATGTAGACACAGTAGATCTTTATTACGATTCTCAAGATCAACTCCATAATCCTATGAACTATGAAGACAAACCACCTAGTAATCTAAATATAATTAACATAACAGGAGTCAATAATCCTTTTCTATCATTTTGGATTCCTACAAAGAAATCTAAAGAACTATCTAAAGCCTTAAAGAAATACGATTTAATATTAGTTAACAATCTTTGGTTTAATTTTGTTAAACTAAGGAGTAACAAAAAATACTTTTGTCTTTTTACTGGTTCAGATATAGATATTTACTCAATCCCGAAAAAAATTTTTAGACTCACACAAAAAAACAACAGACCGTTTATAGGTTTTATAAAAGGCTTGATCTTAGCTCTATGCTCACTATTTCAAAGGTATGCTATAAAAAACTCAATAGGATATAATTATTTTCCAACAGGAATTATTCCGGAAGGAGACAAAACCCTAAAAGACATATCTGAAAATACAAATATTATAAAAACATGTTTTATGATGACTGACTGTGACAGGCGTATCTATATACCACCAACAAATCAAAATAAAAAAATTGTAGTAATCCACACTGCCAGACATGTATGGAAAGATTTAAATGATGATCCATCATATACGCAGTTAGACAACAAAAGAAATGACCTACTAATAAAAGCATTAAAACAATACACTGATAACTACAGCAAAGAAATTGAACTAATAGCATTTAAAAAAGGGAAAGATTGGAAGGAAACTAGAGATCTAGCAAAAAAGTTAAATGTAGATCAATACATAACATGGTTAGATACAGTTACCCAAAAGAGATTATTCGAAATGTACTATCAATCAGATATTGTTGCAGACCACTTTGGACCAGGTAGTGTAGTTGGGATGGCCGGTTTAGACGCAATGGCAATGGGACGCCCATTAATAGCTCACGCGAGACCTGAAATATTTGAAAAGGTAACAAAAACGAAATCTCCAATCTGTCATGCATCCGATGAATTTGAAATATACAATCATCTTGTTAGATTATCCAAACTGGATGAACGAATTAAAACAGCAGAAGACTCGAGAAATTATGTTTCAGAATTTTTTTCCTCTGATAGTTTTGCACATAGTATTATTAAACTATAAAGCATTCTCCCATTAAGAACTCTTTTTTCTTAAGAAAAAATACAGTACGAAAATCACTAAAACATTAATGATTGATATTGTTAATGAAATAGAAGCTATCCCCTCGGCACTTAAACTATTTCTAAAATTATAATAAACTGACAATTGCAATAAATATGAAATAATCATTGTTAGCATAATTATTCGACTTAACTCAATCGCAATTAAAATTCTACTTAATATCATCAATAAACACTGTACAGGAATATGAAGAAAATAAACTGATTGGACAATAGCTATATTAGAAAGATCTACAACAGAAAGAGCTTTATTTGAAAATATAAAATCCACTAATAAGGGTGAAATAAAAAAAAGAACTATACTAAAAAGTAGAATTGATAAACCTAAAAAAATTAACACTTTAATATGTACTCTAACTTTCTGTACAATAAAATTCAAATTTTTTCCAGAAAAGTATGGTAAGGCGACTGTCCCTAAGCACGCTACTATAACAGAGGAAATCGCAGAAGGTACTTTGTTAGAATATGAAAGTATTGACAGCTCTCCTTCTCTATTTCCAGTCAAAATCATTCCCTCTATCATCGGTACAAACGCACCAATCAAAAATCCCGCTATAATATGTTTAGATTTGACTAATAAAAATATATATTTTTTTAAGTTGTACTTACGAAAGCCAATAAGTTTTAAATCAATTGAATTATAATAAAATAAAATCAAAACCTCTAAAAACTGGCCCAACATCATTAACTTTAATATGTAATAAACATCAGGATCTTTAAAAAAATACAATAAAAGAACTACAGCAGGAGTTACACATGGAATAAGAGCGTTTTTTAAAAACTCTCTCTTATGCTGTAAGTAACCATACAAAATAATCTGCATGGAATTTAAAATTGCATAAGGAATAAAAAAATATATACTATTAAGATTTGAATTTATATTCAAAAAGTTCTTACCAATAAGAGCCCAAATGATAACAATCATTAAAACAAAAATTGTATTATATAAGAAAGTATTCGTATAAAAGAATTTTTCGTTTCTTGTCTTTGGTAATTCAGCAATAAAAGTAGCCTGAACACCATTCATCAAAATAACAACAGGAACAATAATAAATGTTAAATTATATAAATATATATCTAAGCTTCCAGTTGCACCAAAAATTGATGCAATCAATATTTCTTTTCCAAATCCTATCAATTTTGCAATAGAGCTACCTGATATACTTCGTAATAATGAATTAAAAAAGGATACTGCTAGTAAACTTCGAGCAGAATCGAGATATTTTTTTATACAGAACTCCAATTTCTAAAATACATTTTTATTATAAATATAAACAAAAAATAATATAAAGATTATATTAATAAATGTACAATTTTAAAAAAATATTAAAAAGGTAATCATTGCATGTGTGGAATCAATGGATATATTTCAAACTTAAATACAAATAACATTGTTCATATGAACAACGCAACTCACCACAGAGGCCCTGATAACCATGATTACTTTTCAATAAATAATGTAACACTTGGCCATAATCGGTTATCTATTCACGATTTATCTAATAACGGCTCACAGCCTATGCATAGTAAATCAAAAAAATGGGTAATTGTTTTCAATGGAGAAATCTACAATTTTAAAAAACTTAGGGAAAAGTATAATCTAGAAACTAAATCACAAAGTGATACTGAAGTTTTAGTCGAACTAATTGATAAAATTGGAATTAAAAATACACTCAATGAGCTAATAGGAATGTTTGCATTTGCGGCTCTTGATAAAGAAAATCAAAACCTATACCTTGCTAGGGATAGAGCCGGAGAGAAGCCTCTTTATTATTATAAAGATGATTCACAATTAATTTTCTCATCAGAATTAAAAGCTGTTTTTCCCTTATTGGACAAAATAGAAATTAAAGAAAATGCACTACGTTCTTTCTTTTATTACAATTATATTCCGGAAAGTAATTGCATTTTAAAAAATACAGAAAAAGTCAGTCCTGGTGAATTCGTAGAAATATGCTGTAAAAGCTTAACGACAAAGAAAGAGCAATACTGGCACATCAATCAAAAATATGAAAAACTTAAAAATACATACAAAGGAAGTTTTGACGATGCAGTAAGAGATCTTGATAAGATTCTTACCGAAGTAGTTGAAGAACAACTTGAGTCAGATGTACCAATCGGATGTTTTCTATCTGGTGGAGTTGATTCTTCTATCATTAGTGCTATCGCACAAAAGATCTCAAATAAACCTATTAATACTTTTAGCATTGGTTTTGATGTAGAAGGCTTTAATGAAGCTGAGTATGCAAAAGAGGTCGCAAACTCCTTAAAAACAAACCATACAGAGCTCTACGCCTCTCCCCAAGACTGTATCAATCTCATAACAGACATTGCCTATATTTACGATGAGCCCTTTGCTGATTCATCACAACTACCTACTCTATTACTCTCACGATTAACAAAAGAATATGTAACAGTATGTTTAAGTGGTGACGGAGGTGATGAAGTATTTGGTGGTTATAATCGTTATTTTTTAGGTAATAAAATTCAAAACATTTGCAGTAAAACTCCAAGTTTTATTAGAAAAATAATAGCGAACACAATTTTATCTTTTGGCACAGAAACAATTGATAAGATTTCACCAATACCTGGTGATAAACTACACAAACTTGCAAATGTTCTCAACTATAGTGATGATTATGATTTCTATGAAGGACTAATTACACACTGGAAAAATATCTCACCTTTAAAAAATAAATCCCTCATACCAGATAGATATACTTTCAATAATGGTGATTCATTTATTGAAAAAATGATGTTACTTGATTTTCAAACGTACATGTGTAGCGATATTTTCACCAAGGTAGATAGGTCATCAATGAGTACGAGCCTTGAAACAAGGGCACCATTAGTTGATCAAAGAGTTGTTGAATTCGCTATGTCACTACCTTTAAAATATAAAGTAAATGGCACTAACGGAAAATATATCTTGAAAGAAGTACTTTATAAGTACATCAATCGTGACCTTATCGAACGACCTAAAATGGGTTTTGGAATACCGATCGAAAAATGGCTTAGATACGATATAAAAGACTGGGCCGCAGAGGTGCTCGCAAGAGATAATGAATTCCTAGACCACAAATTAATTCAAAAGATGTTCAATGAACACATAGAAGGAAAAAGAAACTGGGGCTATCTATTATGGGATGTCATTATTTTTCAAGAGTGGTACAAAAACTATATTAAATAATAGATTTCCATAATGAAAATATCTTCTGAGAATTTAAGCTCTCCCTAGTATATTTTATAGAGTTTCTTGATAAAGACTCCCTTAAAAAAATATCACTTGATAATTTACCCAACGCCTTTTTAAGTTCGTTAATATTACCATTTTCTACTAGTAACAAATTTTTACCATTATCAGACAGCTCCCTAGGACCATCTGGACAATCATAACTTATAGAAGGAACACCTAACGCTAGTGATTCTACAAGAACATTCGGATAACCTTCAAACTCTGATGTCAAAACAAAGATATCAGAATTGATCATCTCATTATATATATCATTACTATTGTCATTAATATGTATATTATGGTGTTTGGTTTTAGAGTATGAAATTAAATGCTCTTTCAATTTACCGTGACCAAATATATCTAATCGCCAAGAATTATCAAACACAAGAGAGAACGCATCAATCAAATCCTCAAATCGCTTTTCTTGACTATATCTCCCTACTGCAATAATTCTCTTTCGTAATTCGTATGAAGACTTTTCTAATTTATCAATTATACTATTGTATGGATTTGGAATTATTTTAATTTTGTCCAATTTTACACAAAGTAAGTTTTTAGATAACTCTTTTTTATTCTGACTTGTTTGAACAACAATAACATCTGCTAACAAATAAAGAAATCGGCGTAATATACTTAACAGAGAGAATTTATTCAAAAAATACACACTACTTCTCTCAGACGCTATTAGCCTAACTCTTAGAAAAAGTGTCGAAAGTATCAATAAAATATTAACATTAGTTAAAAATGAAATTACACAGGTATATGAATTATTTTTTATTATCTTTCTAATAGCCAGAATCTTTGAAAAAGATGATTTATTAGCACTATAATCTTTAATAAAATGTACATTAACACGTGGATCAATATCGTAATAAAGATCTTTTGCATCAAAATAAGTTAACAAAAGACCCACATCATAACCATTTTTAATAAATTGCTTCGTTAATATTGAAACTACTCGTTCAGCTCCACCACTTCCCATTGAGCTTAAAGCAAAAAGAACCTTCTTATCCATTTATATGCTTATCCCATTTATCTAGTATTCTATGACAGTTAAAATTAATACTTCTCTCAAATGCCAACTTAGAATAATTACTATATTCTCCAGAATAAATATCTATTATATTTTTTGCCCAAATTTTATAATCAGCAGAGCTCACAGGAACATTTAAAAGAACTCCAAATTTAGAATTGTCTTTGTACAATATCTCTCTAGGCCCCGTCTTACAATCAGCAGCCACTATTGCTAAGCCACAAGCCATTGCCTCGATAATAACATTTGGAGAGCCTTCAAAATAAGAAGTAAGTAGTAAGGTACTTCCCTTATAAAAATATTTAAAAGGGTTATCTTGTTTACCACAAAATTTAACATGGTCAGAAAGGCCCATATCTAATACCAGTTTTCTAAGCCTATCCTTTTCTACACCATCACCTATTATTGTTAAGCTAAATTCTGAATCAAGTGCAATTACTGAAGAAAAAACACACAATAAGCCATCGAGGTTTTTAACAGGATCTAAACGGCCACAAAAAATTAAACTTTTATTCTTTTTGATTGTAGTAGCTTTACTTGAAATTGCATCAAGATCTAGGCCATTTTCAATTACAACAATAGTATTACAATCTAAGCCCATTTTTATCAAAATCTCTCTACAATCATTGCTATTGCATACTATTAGGTCAGAATACACATACAAATATTTGATAAGAAAAATATATAAAAAGCCTAGTTTTTTAGTAAAATAATACTCTGGATTTGTTCTAACACTTACGATTGCTTTATGTTTTGAATATAATTTACACAATATATTAATAAAATTATTAAACTCCATAAAAGATACAAGTGTATCGTTACAAGTCAGCTTTGTTGCCAAAAATAGCGGAGCAAATATTAGTAATAAAAATCTATTACATTTTAACTTAGTTAAGATTGGTATATGCTTTTCAACATTATAGAAGTTTTCTGTAGAGAATGAAAAAACAGAGCAAATGGAATTTAACCTAGCTAAGTAAGATACTTGCCTTTCAGCGCCACCCTTGGCCAATGTCCCAATTAAAATATAATTCAATATTTTACCCTACTCTAAATAACTATTAAGTAATATACACTGATATACTGTATGTGTTAAAAAAAAAAGGCAGTCTTACGACTGCCTTCCTTTTAAAATCAATTTTAGATTTTCGAATTAACCAGCAAGGAATACTGAGATAAGTACGAAAATTACAAGTGATTCCATAAGTGCAAGACCTAGAATCATTGGAGTTTGAATCTTGTCAGCAGCAGATGGGTTTCTTGCGATACCTTCTAGAGCTACAGAAGCAGCTTTTGATTGTGCAGCAGTACCACCGTATGCAGCGATAGCCATTGCTAAGAAATACGCGATGTACTTAATTGCTTGAGTGTTTTCCATAATAGTCTCCTAAAACGTTCGTTACTTTGATCAAGTAACTGTTAAATTATTAAGTTTAAGTTTTTATTAGTGTGCGTGGTGCTCATCATGATCGTGGTGAGCAGTTGCAAGACTAATATAAACCATTGATAACATTGTAAATACGTAAGCTTGAATAAAACAAACTAGAAGTCCAAGTAAGTAGAATGGAATTGCAGCACCAAACATACCAACGTTCACACCAAGAATTTCAAGGTTAAGGAAAGTTGTTAATACGTGGTGGTCACCCATCATGTTACCTCTAAGACGTAGTGCTAGAGATAGAGGACGAATAAAGTTTGAAAGAATCTCAATTGGGAAAATTAAGATTGCCATGTACCAAAGTGGACCTGCAAAGTGTGCAAGGTAGTTCATCGTACCAAGTTCTTTACAACCTTTAATGTTGTAGTAAACAAATGAAAGTACACCAAGAGCAAGAGTTGTGTTGATGTATTCAGTTGGAGGTAAGAAACCTGGAACAAGACCAATTACGTTCGCTAGGAAAATTGTAATAAATAGGAACGAAATGAACTTGAAATATTTTGGTGCATCTTCTTCACCGATTACGGCACGACATTGAGTCATGATAAAAGATCCGTACATCTCAACGATGTTTCTTAGTGAAATTCCTCTATCTGGAACTACTGTCTCTTCAAGAGTCATTTTAGAAACGCGCATTCTATAAAGAAGAGCTACAAGTAAAATGATGATTGCAACAAAAGACTTAGTGAAGATGTGATCAACGTAACCTAGGTGAAAAACATGAGAAAGTTCACCAAGCCACAGAAATCCACCTGCTGCGTATGTATTTGTCGCTAATAAAGTAGTTAAAAGAAGGGCTATTTTTTTCATTATTAGTCCTTTTTGATGCTGGCGCCCAGCACAAATATATTTAAGAAATAATTTATTACCGGTATAATTATCTTACTTTGAAGAATTTGTACACCAAATAATAGGGCCCCGATTAAAATAACAAGCTTACCTATAAATAAAAACGCTAGATACTTTCCATTGGCTTTATAACCATCGATGCGATGTGGCTTTATCAGCTCATCTACGGCCATCCAGAACATCACTAAATATAAGACAGTTGCTGCGTAACAAATAGCGAACGCTGTCCATTCCATACCTGGAGTCAATAAATATAGACACACTGCAGCCATAGGAAGTGACAGCATAAAAAAGCGAGGGAAACTAATTTTATTAGATAGATCTTTAATCATGAGAATTATCTACTTCTTACGAAGAGCATAGACAACCATCGAAATTAAAATATTTCCAATTACCGCTAGAAAAATTCCTACGGCCCAACCTTGAGTGATGACACCTTTTTTAACGAGCTCCCAAAGTCCCCAGGCCACAACTAATGCCGTTGAAGGTAGTGACATGGCAAGTGCCATTGGCTTTATCCATTTTGGGTCATAAAGGGCCATCTAACGCTTCCTCGCAACACGACGCTCATATACAGAGTTTAGTCGATCTTGAATAACCTTGTTATTTGGGTACTCACCTAAGATTGAATAGTAGAGATCGTAGGCTGTTTGAAGACGCTCCAATGTCTCATAGCAATTGGCCATAAGAAAGATGGCGCGAACTTTTAGGTCGCGGCGATCTTCACGTTTGATGTATTCACGAAAGTATTGAACAGCGCGGTTCCAATCTTGCGATTCAAAATACATGATTCCAGATTGAAAGAAGCTATCAACGAAGTACTTATGGTTTCCATTATTATGCATAGAAACTAAGTGCTCAGTCGCCTTATCATATTCCTTAAGTTTGATATAAGAACGAGCAAGACGAAATTCATATAGATCGTGATTTGAAAGTTTAGGTCTAAAGGCCGAAAGCTTGTTATAAACTTCAGCAGCCTTCGCATAATCATTAATATAAAGAAAAGCGATCTCGCCAATTCGTTCTTGTGTTTTTACAAGCCAAACAGGATCTGTCGTAAGTTTAGGAATTTTTTCGTAAAAGGCAATTCCACGATTATATTGTCCAAGAGAGACTGCGTAGAGTTCAGCAATCTGATAATTGATTTTGATTTTAATTTCATCATTTGGCGCCATCTCTAAAATCTTATGATACTGCTTCACTGCCTGAGCGTACTCTTGATTAGAGATATGATTTTGCGCAATTAGGATATCTTTGTGAATTCTTGGCGTGAAATCACAAGACGTAAGTAAAATGAGGGCCAGTAAAAAACTGGCCCTTATGAATTTATTCTTCAGAAGTTGATCCATCTTCATCATCTGCTTCAATAATTTTTGCAATTGAAACAACCTTCTCACCTTCTTTAGGCTTAATTAGACGTACACCTTGAGTCGCGCGTCCCATTAGAGAAACACCACTTACTTTCGTACGAACAACTTGCCCGCGGTCAGTAATGATCATTAGATCATCTTTGTCAGTAACAGGTTTAATTTGAACAATCTCACCATTCTTATCTGTAAGTCTCATTGCAAGAATACCTTTCCCACCACGAGTTTGCTTACGGTATTGTGAAGATTCAGTACGTTTACCGTACCCATGCTCAGTTACAGATAGGATTTCCATTTGGTCATCAATTAATTCCATACCGATAATTTTTTCTTCATCAGTATTGATGTTGATACCCTTAACACCTTGAGATACACGTCCCATTGGCCTTGCATCATTAGTATCGAAACGGATGATCTTACCAGCTGAAGAACATAGAAGGATATCTTTTGATCCATCATTAATTCTTACGTTAACAATATGGTCACCATCTTGCAGTTTAATTGCAATTAGTCCCGATTGCTTAACGTTTGAATATTCTTCAAGAGCTGTCTTCTTAACTAGACCTTTGTTAGTTGCAAAGATTAAGTACTTCTCATTAAGATCCATATCGTGTGGAACACAGATAATTTCTGTTACACGATCACCACTTGGGATTTGGATAAGGTTTGCAATATTACGTCCCTTAGAAGTTCTAGTTCCTTCAGGAATTTCGTAAACTTTCTTTGAGAATACTTGCCCACGGCTTGTAAAGAATAGAAGCTTATCGTGAGTATTTGCCGTAAAGATATTTGTGAAGAAGTCATCATCGTTTGCAGCACCCTTAACACCTTTACCACCACGCTTTTGCGCTTTGTAAGTGTCAAGTGGCATACGCTTTACGTAACCTTTGTGAGTGATTGTAACAATCATCTCTTCACTTGCTACAAGATCTTCAATTTGAATTTCGTCTGCTTTTGCAACGATTTCTGTTCTTCTCTCATCACCGTATTTTTCAATAACTTCAGTGAATTCTTCTTTAATGATTGCTTTGATTTTATCTTCAGAACCAAGGATTCCTTCTAAGCGATCAATCTCTTTCATAATTGCTTCGTAGTCAGCAATAATCTTATCTCTTTCTAGACCTGTTAGACGTTGTAGTCTCATGTCTAGAATTGCTTGAGCTTGAATCTCGCTTAATGAGAATGTACTCATTAATTTCTCACGAGCATCAGTTGGCCCGTCAGATTTCTTGATCATCTCAACTACTTCATCAATATTTTCAACAGCTACTTTCAAACCTTCTAAGATATGCGCGCGCTCACGTGCTTTCTTAAGTTCGTATACTGTACGACGAATAATGATTTCTCTTCTGTGATCAATGAAACACTCAAGCTGTTCTTTGATGTTTAGAACTTTTGGTGATGAGTTAACAATTGATAAGAAAATAATACCAAATGATGATTGTAGTGCAGTTTGCTTATAAAGCTTATTCATGATTACAGTTGCGATCTCACCTTTTTTAAGGTCGATTACAACACGAATCCCTTCACGAGATGATTCATCACGAAGGTCTGAAATACCAACAAGTGATTTAGAGTTTACAAGTTCAGCAATCTTTTCAATTAGCTTAGCTTTGTTAACTTGATATGGAAGTTCAGTAATAACAATTCTTTCACGATCTTGTTTCTTACCGTGAATTTCCACATCCATCTTTGCACGCATCTGGATAACACCCTTACCTGTTTTATAAGCAGAGCGAATACCTTCAGTTCCATGAATTGTTCCAGCAGTTGGAAAGTCTGGACCAGGGATAATCTTCATAATGTCTTCAATCGACATTTCACGATTATCTACAAGCTCAGTAAGCGCCGTCATAACTTCTGTTAAGTTATGTGGAGGAATATTTGTTGCCATACCTACAGCAATACCAGCCGAACCGTTAACTAATAAGTTAGGGATTTTTGTTGGAAGAACTGTTGGCTCTTTAAGTGAGTCGTCGTAGTTAGGTTGCCAATCAACTGTTTCTTTATCTAAGTCTTTTAGCATCTCTTCAGAAAGCTTTTGCATTCTGATCTCTGTATACCTCATGGCCGCAGCGTTATCACCATCAATTGAACCGAAGTTACCTTGACCTTGAACCATTGGATATCTCATTGAGAAATCTTGGGCCATACGTACGATTGTATTATAAACCGCAGAGTCACCGTGTGGGTGATACTTACCAATAACGTCACCAACAACACGGGCAGACTTTAGGAATGGTTTATTATGGTAGTTACCTAGAGAGTGCATTGCATACAGACAACGACGGTGAACAGGTTTCATCCCATCACGTACATCTGGAAGTGCACGACCTACGATTACCGACATTGCGTAATCGAGGTAACAGTTTTTCATTTCATCGCGAATACCAATTTGTTGAATATTCCCGTGGTTATGGTTTCCACCATCACCATTATCATTTTCATTTGTGATATTTGTTTCATCAGTCATAAATTAGTCCTATACGTCCAGATTTCTTACATTAAGTGCGTTTTCTTCAACAAATTGTCTTCTTGGTTCTACTTGGTCACCCATTAGAACAGAGAATACTGAATCTGCTTCAATAGTATCTTCAATCTTTACTTGAAGAAGAGTTCTATTTTCTGGATTCATTGTTGTTTCCCAAAGTTGTTCAGGGTTCATTTCTCCAAGACCCTTATAACGTTGGATGTACGCGCCTTGTTTAGCATCATCGATAATATAAGAAGCAAAACCTCTTAGTGATTCGAATTCTTTTGCATCACCTTTTTCACCTTTAACAATGAACTTACCAATTTTAAATTTATTGATACCATCGTAAAGGTTCATAAGATCTGCGTATTCTGAAGACTCTAGGAAGTATGAGCTAAGTTTAAATTTCTTCGTACGTGCTGTTGTTTTAACATTGATACGAATAAGATTTGATGCATGCTCTTTGTCTTCTTCAATTGAGAATGAGTAATTTCTTAATGTTTCAGACTCTTGAGTTTTAAAGTGTTCATCAAGTTTAGAAACAATACCATCAAGTTTTGAGCGATCTTTAAGATCAGCTGCAGTGATACCAATTTCTTCAATTAAGTGTCTTAGTAAGAACGTATCGAAGTGAATATCGTAAGACTTAAGAGTTTTGTCGTATTGAGTGAATTTATTAATAAGACCTTTAGCTGTCTCTTCTTCAATCATTTCACCATTGAAGTTAATTGAAGTTCCTTCAATTGCGTTTGCAACAAGGAATGTCTCAAGTGCTTTTTCGTCTTTTAGATAAATCTCTTTCTTACCTTTCTTGTATTTATATAAAGGTGGTTGAGCGATATAAACATAACCTTGCTCAATCAGCTCAGGGAACTGACGATAAAGAAGAGTTAAAATAAGTGTTCTAATGTGAGAACCATCGACGTCGGCATCTGTCATGATAACTAGTTTGTGGTAACGAAGTTTTGAAATATCAAAGTTACCTTTACCAATACCTGTACCCATCGCTTGAACGATCATCTTAATTTCGGCATTACCAAGCATTTTATCATAACGAGCTTTTTCAACGTTAAGGATCTTCCCTTTAAGAGGAAGAACTGCTTGATACTTACGATCACGTCCCTGCTTTGCAGAACCACCGGCAGAGTCACCCTCTACGATGTAGATTTCAGAAAGAGCTGGATCTTTTTCCTGACAGTCTGCCATTTTACCTGGAAGACCACCCATATCTAGAACTGACTTTCTTCTAGTTAATTCACGAGCACGTCTTGCGGCTTCACGAGCTGCAGCTGCATCAACAGACTTTCTAATAATTGTTTTTGCAGTTTGTGGGTTTTCTTCTAAATATCTCTTAAGTGCATCCCCTACTAGAGAGTTAACGATACCTTCTACTTCTGAGTTACCTAGCTTATCTTTTGTTTGACCTTCGAATTGAAGCTCAGGAAGCTTAACAGAAATAATCGCTGTTAAACCTTCTCTCATATCATCACCTGTTAAATTCGTTTTAATTCCTTTAAGCAGGTTATTATCTTTTGCATATGCATTTAGAACACGAGTTAGTGCAGTTTTAAAACCAGAAATGTGAGTCCCCCCACCTGGAGTTGTAATTGCGTTGGCATAACCAGAAAGAACTTCTGAGTATGAATCAGTCCATTGCATTGAGATTTCTACTTCGTAATCTTCTCTTGATTCTGCAATATAGATTGGATCTTTGTGTACTACTGTTTTAGCTCTGTTTAGATATTCTACGAACTGAATAAGACCACCCTCATAGTGGAAAGTTTCATTCTTATCTGTTCTCTCATCTTTAACAACGATCTTAAGACCTTTGTTAAGGAAGGCCATCTCTCTAAAACGATTTGTTAATGTATCGTAATTAAATTCGTGAACTTCAAAAATTTCATTATCTGGTTTGAAAGTAACAGAAGTACCTGTTTGAGTTTTGTCTTCTAATTCACCAACAACTTTAAGTGGCTCTTTAGTTACACCATGGTTAAATTCAACTTGGTGAATCTTTCCATGCTTTTTAATTTCAACTTTAACCCACTTAGATAGTGCGTTTACAACAGAAGCACCTACACCGTGTAGACCACCTGAAACTTTATAAGCTCCACCTTCTTCGTTAAACTTTCCACCTGCGTGAAGTTTTGTATATACAAGTTCCGCTGCCGATACACCTTCTTTCGGGTGAATATCAACTGGGATCCCTCGCCCATCATCGATAACTGTTACAGAGTTATCAACGTGAATAATAACTTTAATTTCGCTACAATAACCTGCAAGTGCTTCATCGACTGCGTTATCTACAATTTCATATACACAGTGATGTAGACCACGATTGGCAGTATCACCAATATACATCCCTGGTCTTTTTCTTACGGCCTCTAGTCCTTCAAGAACACTAATCTGGCTTGCACCATATTCCTGTCCGACCTTACCAATACTTCCTGCTTGATTTTCTTGATTTTCCAAAAGGAACCTCTCTTCCAATTTCTTGTGTCAGTGTGTTGTTTTAAAAATATAATTTTTTGGAAGACTAGTTAACGGAACCGTTCGAAATATAGATCTTATTTGCGCCATTAATTTTTTCTAATTCTTCCTTAAATTTTTCATTTGCCGTCGTGATTAAAACTTGGAACTCTCGTTGTTCCAAAAATTTAACCAGCCTACCCCATCTCGCCTTGTCTAATTCCCCTGAGACGTCGTCGATAAGTACAATTGGATAGGTGTTAAAGTTATACCTAAATAGCTCTATATAGGCAAATAAGAGGCTCAAATAAGACATTTTTTGTTGGCCTAAAGAACAAAATTCGTAAGCATTCATCCCATCAAAAAGAAGCACGTAGTCATCTTTGTGAACTTGATAAGTCGTATGGCCTACAATTAGGTCCTTTTCTAGCCTTTGTTGCATATAATCAAAGATCATCTCTGGTGAAAATCCATGAAAACGAGAATCAACTTCAATTTTAAGTGAATGATCTTCTGAAAAGATGTCACGATATGTATTTTCACAAAACGGAATTAGTTCAGTTACGAATTGATTTCTCATGGCAACTAGCTCATAAGCATAATCTGCCATCTGGCGATCAATTACATTTAACTGCTCACGAAATTGTGATGGTTTCTTAGATAAAAGAATATTTCTAAACTTAAGCGCGGAATTGTACTGATTTAATACTTTCTTATAATCGCGACTAAGCATTGATAAATGATCATCAAACCACTTTCTTCTAAAACTTGGAATATTTGAAAATGAATAAGAATCAAATGGATTGATAAAAACTAACTTTGCATCAAGTTTCTTTTTCGTATTCTTCCCATTAAGTGCCCAGGTAGATCCTTGAGGATTCATCTTTCCACTGAAAGTTACGTTATCGCCATCATCGAGAAATAGAGATGAAAATAATATCTCAGGGTTATCCCCATCAATACTTAATAGCTGTGGAAAAGTTGTATTTTTACGAAAAGATTTTCTCGTCACTAGAACGTGTAGAGCTTCTAATATATTTGTTTTTCCATTTCCGTTTTCACCTAGGATACAATTAATATTTCCATTGAAAGAAATTATATCTGGTTCTAGATTTCGAAAATTTGTTACCTGAAGTTTTACAAGTTTCAAAGCGTCTCAGTACTAGATTCTAAGTGGCATGATAATTCCAAGATAATTTTGGATATCATTTGATCTAACGATTACCGCTGAAAATTCATTGTTAAATTCGAAAGTTACATTTTCAGTATTTAAAATTGCAATTGAATCTAATAAGAAACGAGCGTTAAAACCGATTTCAATTTCCTTACCTTCGTAATCAACTGGAATCGTCTCTTTAGCATCACCAAGTGAAGGATGGTTTGCAGAGATCGTCATATGGTTTTCAGTTAGCTTAAGCTTTACTGCATTTGATTTCTCATTAGACATAATTTTAATACGTCTAATAGCGTTTTGAATTACTTCTTTATCAGCTGTTAGTGAGTAAGTAGTCTTAGCTGGAATTACAGCTTGATACTTAGGATACTCTCTAGCAATTAAACGAATACCTAATTGGTATTGCTCATTAGCTGTTACATATAAATATGAGTCATCAACAGAAATAAACAGATTTGCACCTGGATATGTTTCAGCGATTTTTCTAAGTTCTGCTACACCCTTCTTAGGAATAATAATTCCATTAATTAGAGCTTCATTATTTTGTTCAGCAATATCATTTTCGATTAGAGATAAACGATGTCCATCAGTTGAAACAGCTCTTAGCTTCCCTTCTACTTCTTGGAAATAGATTCCGTTAAAGTGAAGTCTTGTTTCATCATTTGAGATTGCATATGAAGTTTTAGTAATTAGATTTAAAAGATCATCTGAATTTAGTGTGAAAGTATTTTCGCTTCCAAAGTGAAGCTTTGGAAATTCATCTGCTTCGTAAATTAAAAGTGAATAATGAATTTCTTCACAATTTATTTTTAGTAGATTTTCACCATCTTCTAACTCGATGTTGATATCTGTGTTAGGAAGTTCTTTTAATATATCAAATAGATTCTTAGCGTTTATACAAAATGAAGCTGTTCCTTCAGTTGATGCATTAATTGAATACTTTGCTGATACCTCAAGATCTGTTGCTGAAAGATATATTTTATCATTGCTAACAGTTAGTAACGTATATGTTAATATTGGTCTTGAATTCTTCTTATCAATTACAGTTAAAATTTTATTTAATGCATCTCTTAAGTTATCTGTATCAACCCTAAGCTTCATCTTTATTCCTATCAGAAAATTATTTGTATTGTTGTATAATGGAAAACACTAGTTAGCAAGGCTGTCTAGAGCATTTAAGTGTTCTTCTTATTATATATATTTATATATATATTATATATAATCCTGTGGATAAGTTCATAAGTGGCAACTCCCCTTTTAACAGCGTCTTTTCTCAATTTGGCCATTGTTAGCAATCGTTGACTACTTTTTTTTGTGCCTTGCATTTATTCGTATATTACTTAAAACGTAACAAATATGTGGTGTTATTAGTTTTTTGCTCACGGCCTATTGTGGATAATTTTTTGGCCAAGAAAATTTCTTTAAAATTTGTTAAATTGGCCAGTCATTTACTCACAATTTACAAACATGTTGATAACTTTTTTATCCACGGCCTTAATTTGTGTCGATAATATTATTAACGGCCGTGAATAAGTTTAGAAATAATGTATAAGTAACTATTATTACAGTATTTATTAATTCACAATTAATTTTCTTGGCCGTGGATTGGCCGTCGTTGGCCGTGAATAACTAACATTTCGTAGGACCAAAAGTGACTAGTCAAATACTGGTGTGAATTTGTCGGCCTAATGACTAGTCAGATTATTAACATTCCACAAATTTTTAGTGGATAGTCTAGGGGATTGGCCACTCAATAATCCACGGCCGACTGGCCAAATGGCCGGCCAATATTGAGGATGTGAAAATATATAAGAAAGGCCGTGAATAACACGGCCTATGTATTGGTTAGTCAGTTGACTAGTCAGTAATTTAGTAGGGGATTATAACGAATTTTCAATCGTCATAATTGTCTTAGAAAGCATTGGATCTTGAGACAATTGTTTTGAAATCTTTTGTTCAGCGTGAACAACAGAGCTGTGATCACGTCCTCCAAAGAACTGTCCAATTTCTTCATGTGTTAAGCTTGCAAGTTTACGACATAAGTACATGGCAACAAAGCGTGCATTAGCGATATCTTTTACACGTGATTTAGACTTAAGATCAGCAACTGGAATTTTAAAGTATTGTGAAGTCTGCTTAGCAATTCCTTCAATTGTAATTTTCTTTTCGTCTTCGTAATCTCTGAGTCCTAGAACCTCTTTAACCATTTCTAATTCGATATCAACCTTCATGATATCAGAGTAGGCTGAAAGCTTAATTAGAGCACCCTCAAGCTCTCTAATCGAGTTTTTAACATTACATGCAATCAGGTTCACAATGTCTTCAGAAAGGAATAGGTCGAGATCATCAGCCTTAGCATTAATGATTGCAACACGAGTTTCAATATCTGGTTTTTGAATATCAACGACAAGACCCCATTGAAGGCGAGTCTTAATTCTTTCTTCAAGTCCATTGATCTCTTGTGGAGTTTTATCAGAAGTGAAGATTAGCTGTTTTCCTTTTTGATATAGCTCATTAAAGATATGGAAGAATTCTCTTTGCGTTCCTTCTTTACCTTTAAGTTCATGAACATCATCAATCATTAGAACATCAACTTTATCAGAATATTTTTGACGAAACTCTGGAAGCTGTTTATTGCGAATTGATTCAATCATTTCCTTCATGAAATCACGTGCTGTAATTAAGCAGATAACATAGTGAGGGTATTGATTGTGAATACCGTTGGCCATCGCATGTAAGAGGTGAGTCTTACCAAGTCCTGAATTAGAATGAATATAAAGCGACGGATATTTACCAGCTTTACCAGGACTTTTAGCAATCGCTACTGAAGCAGCGTAGGCCATATTATTTGATGGTCCAATAACATAATTTTTAAACGTTTTAGACTTATCAATGACGATGTTATTGTAGTCATCACTTACGTGATCAATATACTTAGACTCAACTTGTGAAAGTAGGTCTTCTTGTACAGGCTCTAGATCGAGCGAAAATGAGATTTCATTTGCTGACCTAGGTTTCGTATGACTTGGTTCTATAGGACCATTATTTAAGTGTTGAGATAGGCTAGGTTGAGATAAGTTATTGTTATTATTAGCAATAATCTCGATTTGATACGATTTACCTAACGTATTTACAATACTTTGGCTGATTTGGTTTAAATTTTTCTCGATAAATGACTTAATAAAGTTAGTCGTTGTCGAAAATATCGCTCTTTCACCGTCAATATTCTTAAGACGAAAAAAGTCTCCTTGGAAAAAAGAAGCATATTTTTGTGGATTTACTAATGATTTTAATGAGTTATGAATCTCATTATTCATCATATCCAGCTCATCAGCGCTAAAGAAATCGTCCGATAGGCTAGAGCTATTATAAGGTTGATTTAAATTTTGCTTAATATTGAAGGGATCTTCGATAATATTCTTATTGGCAAGATCTTCTATGTTATTGATTTTATTTGTTGTTGGGTTAGAATTCTTCAAAAATTCATTAAAAGGAAAATTTCCCTGCATGATCCATTCCCTTGAGTGGTTTACTCGTCAATTTTTCTTTAATTACGTGTTGTGGGGAGAATTTGTATCATGGCCCAAAATCCTAGGCCAATAAAAAAATGGGTTTTTTACGCATGGCCAAATAAATCAAATATTTTGGCCTGCACTATGTACAGGGCCATTGACCAGTGATGCGAAATGGTATAATACTAGCCCTTACAATATTAATTTTTAGTTAAACAGTTATAGTTAGGTAGGTTGAAGATGTCTAAAAGAACTTGGCAGCCAAAAAGAAAGAAAAGAATGAGAGTACACGGTTTCCTTAAAAGAATGGAAACAGCTGGTGGTCGCAACGTTATCAAAGCTCGTAGAGCTAAGGGACGTAAGCAACTTACAGTTTCTCACGGTAAGAAATAATGACATCAGTTGATAGCACTTTTGATAAAAGTTCAAGACTGCTATCAACTGAAGATTTTTCTTATTTAAGAAAAAATTCTCAAGTAATCACTGATCGTTGGCTTCGTATTTATTACAAGCCATCACGTCTTAACTCTGAAGTTTCAAGAGTAGGTTTTTCTGTAACTAAAAAAGTCGGTAAAGCTAATAAGCGTAATCTTTGTAAGAGAATTATTAGAGAATTCTTTCGTACAAGTTCGTACCGTAACAACGGTAAGGATTTTATGATTGTGGTTTCTAATCGACTTTTTAAAAGTTCACAAAATCCAAAAGAAGATCTTCGAAATTCCCTTGTGAACGCCTTTGCAAAAATTCAATAAAAGATTAACAACTCCTTTATAGCGTGTTAAAAATCTCCATACTTAAAGACTTAAGAAAATACACTTTAGGAGTATTAAAGAATGAATAATGATCAAAAACGCACTGTCTTAGCGTTTGTTCTTACTGGTGTTATTGTTTTCACATGGCAAGCACTTTTCAGTTCAAACCAACCTGTACAACAACCAGTAAAACAAGAACAAGTACAAACACAAAACGCATCTTCTAATTCATCTGAAACGAAGCCAATTGCAACACACTCGAATAAAGCAACAAACCTGACGTCTGTTACTCTTAAAGCAGGATCATTTTTCTATACAGTTAATAGTGATCTTTCTTTTAGTGAAGCAGCTGGTAATAAAACTTCAATGACTTTAAAAGAGCTTTCAGACAAGGATAACTTTTTTAATTTCAAGTTAATCGATACTAATAATAATCTACAAAACTTTAACTTTGTATTCGATGAACAAACAGTCGAAAACGAAGTAGTAGGTAATGATCTTAATAAGCAAATTTCGATTCGTTTAAAATTAGAAAATGATGGCCGTTTAACTTATGAATTAAATGGTGCTCAGGATTTTAGACTTTCATACAATATGGCAGCTACTGAAAAGCAATCTGATAACAGAACTTATCGTCAGTATGTTGTTCAAGGTATGGATACTGATCGTTATAACTTAGAATCAGATGAGAAAGGTGAGGGGAACTTAAAATGGGTTGCTCTTGATTTCAATCATCACGTTTTCTTCAACGTTTTTAATGATAAGCAAACAATCAATTATATGGCCACTGAAGGCGGAGAGATCTTCTTTCAAGCTGTTAATGGTAAGAAAAACTATAATGGTTATATTCTTTATGCTCTTAAAAATTATGATTACCTATTAGGATTTGATAATCAATTAGATCTATCAATCGACTTTGGTATCTTTGGAATTTTTGCAGTTCCAATTCTAAAAGCAATGCAAGTTCTCTACACATATGTAGGTAACTACGGTGTTGCGATTATTCTTTTAACAATTGTAATTCGTCTTGCAACTTATCCATTACAAGCTAAGTCTTTTAGATCAATGAAGAAGATGCAAGTTCTTCAACCAGAGATTGCAAAGCTAAAAGAAAAGTATGCTGACGATCCAATGAAGCAACAAAAAGAAACAATGGAATTATTTAAAAGATCAGGTGCTTCACCTTTAGGTGGATGTCTTCCAATGGTTCTTCAAATTCCAATCTTTATTGCTTTCTACCAAGCTATTTCAAACTCTGTTGAGCTAGTTGGTTCTCCATTTTACTTTTGGTTAACTGACCTTAGTGCAAAAGATCCATACTATATTCTTCCAGCAATTATGGGGATTACAATGCTAGTGCAAACTAAGCTAAATCCTTCGACATCTGCTGATCCTAATCAACAGAAGATTATGTATATTATGCCGATCGTTTTCATTTTTATTATGAAAGATCTTCCAGCAGGTTTAAATCTGTATTTTACAGTTTCAAACATCCTGGGAATTGCACAACAACTTTACGTTTATAAAACAGCAGAAGCTTAATAAACCATGATATACGAAACGGATGACCTTCCTATTGTCGCTTGCTCGACTGGCCTAAATGAGAATACGGCCATAGGGGTTATCCGTTTATCTGGTTTTTCCGACATTGGTTCTATAGGACCATTTTTCAAAAAAGATTTATCAAATCTCGAAATTCGCAAGGCCACTTTTACAAAGTTATACGACCAGGATGGAAACTTCCTAGATGAAGTCGTTATTACGTATTTTGAGGGCCCGCATAGTTACAATGGTGAAAATATATTAGAGATTGCGGCACACGGTAATACGCTTAATTTAAAGCGTATAATGAATGCATTCATTAACTCCGGTATGTTTCGTTTAGCAAAGAATGGTGAATTCACTTATCGAGCACTAAAGAATAAGAAGCTTTCCCTTGCACAGGTCGAAGGACTTGATGCACTTTTAAATGCTTCTTCTTCTCTAATGCTTGATGAAGGACTTAAACTATTAAATGGTAGCCTTTATCAAAAATACACTGATCTCTACGACAAGTTTTTAAAACTAAAAGCTGCTGTTGAAATCAATATTGATTTTGCAGAAGATGTAGGGGAGGAGCAGTCTCAGAAATTACTTGATGATGCTGTTGCAGATATCAGTGGCCATATAACTTCACTTTATAAAAGTGCAAGTGTTAATGCTAAGAGCTTAATGTCTCCAGATATTGTTCTTTGTGGTGAACCTAATGCAGGTAAGAGTTCTCTCTTTAATTTATTCTTAAATGAATCACGCTCAATAGTTTCAGACATAGCAGGAACAACTCGTGATTATATTTCAGAATATATTAGTCTAGGTAATGAAACCTTCAAACTCGTTGATACAGCAGGTCTACGTAATACGACAGATGTAATTGAAGAAGAAGGGATCAAAAGAAGTCGCAATTTAATAGAAGGTGCATTCTATAAAATTCTTCTGATCAATATTAATGAAGTTGAAAAATACCAATACCACGATATTAAAGAGACACTTTTTGATGCTTTAATCTTTACTCATTTTGATGAATTTAATGGTGAGATTAACTTAAAAGATTTACAAGAGAATCTTCCAAAAGCTATTAAATACTATAGTGCAGACACTTCAAAAGGTGAGGGAAGTCTTGTTGAAATAAGTGGTCCTATCGGACCAGATTCAGAAAGTGGTTCTATAGAACCACAAGAATCAAAACTTGGTCCTATGGGGGCAAGTCTTGATAATGGTCCTATAGAACCAGTTCATATAACTGACTTAATTACTCAGGATATTTTATCTAAGTATATGAAATTACGTAACAGTGACCCCATTTCTATTGAAAGACATCGTGTCGTAATCAATGATATTTATGGGAAATTTACTGATTTTGCTAATAATATCAAATACTTAGATGATATAGCTATCATTTCATCCGAAGTTTCTATCCTAGAAAAGAAAACTGCAGAACTAATCGGAATCATTAGCCCTGACGATACACTTACACATATCTTTACCAACTTCTGCATAGGTAAATAATATATAAACCATTGATTTTTCTGAAAAATTAGCTTAAATGTTCCACGTAGAACATTATTATTACAATTGCGCACAATTGTTCCACATGGAACATTAATCGCAGAAAGTTCCACGTGGAACAAAATGAGAAACATATGTTTGATGTAACAATTATTGGTGGGGGACATGCAGGACTAGAGGCTGCTTGGGCCGCCGCTCAGTTTGACCTAAAGGTAGCAATCGTTACTATGCCTGGTGTAAGTATAGCATCAGCTCCATGTAATCCAGCAGTTGGTGGAGTGGGCAAGGGTCAGGTTGTAAGAGAGATAGATGCCTTAGGTGGCATCATGGGGAAGCTTGCTGACAGAAGCGCTATTCAATATCGAACTCTTAATGAATCTAAAGGTTATGCTGTACAGTCAACTCGTGTACAGATTGATAAAGAAGTATATGCTAGAAATGCAGAGGCGGAAGTAGCTGCTAACGATAATATTACTGTTATTCGTGAAATGGTGGAAAGAGTAAGTAAAGATCAGGACTCTTTTCTCATTAAGACAACTGAAGGCGAGTATCTCTCAAAGAAGATTGTAGTTACTACTGGTACTTTTTTAGCAGGCAAGATGCACACTGGAGAGGAACAATCTGACGGTGGTCGTGTAGATTGTCTTAAAGCTGATTCTCTCGAGAATATCTTTGTAGGTGTAACAGCACTTAAAACTAGATTTAAAACAGGAACTCCTGCTCGTTTAAAGAGAGATACCATCGATTTTTCTAAAATGGTGGAGCAGGAAAGTGATCCTACAGCAGTAAATTTCCATTTTAATCACGGATTAACTGAACGATTTGTGGATCAGGTTTCATGTCACCTTACTAAGACCAATGAAAAGACTCTTGGAATTATTCGCGACAATAAAGAGAGAAGCCCTATATTTAACGGACAGATTAAAGGTGTTGGGCCTAGATATTGTCCATCTATTGAAGATAAAGCTTATCGCTATGAAGATAAGGACGTGCACCACGTATTTGTTGAACCAGAATCACTGGAGCTGGATACATTTTATCCAAATGGTATCTCTACATCACTTCCACGTGAGATACAGCTAGACTTTATCCGTACTATAGAAGGATTAGAAAAGGCAGAGATTGCAGTATATGGCTACGCTGTTGAATACGATGTTGTCGATACAACATGCTTGGATAGAACATTGCAATCGAAGGAAATGCCTGGATTATATTTTGCTGGTCAGGTAAACGGTACTTCGGGTTATGAAGAAGCTGCAGGACAAGGTTTAATAGCTGGTATAAATGCAGCTCGATCTGCTATTGGCGCAGATAAGTTTATATTGGATCGCGATGATTCATATATTGGTGTAATGGTAGAAGATCTTGTCTCGAATAAGAGAGATGAGCCTTATCGATTATTTACTGCACGTAACGAAAACCGTCTTTATGTACGTGAGGATAATACTATTCTACGTATGAAGAAATATCGCCAAGAATTAGGTTTGTATGCAGATATTGATCGCTATCAAGACAGCTATGAGCAGGGCTTTAATATTATCTGGCATATCGCTAAGAATTATACATATAAAGCTAATCCAAAGAATAAGGAATACTTTGAGTCGAAGGGCTATGGACCACTAAGTTCAAATATTACCTTGGCCGAATTGTCTAAGAGAGCACACTTGAATCCAGTGGATGTCTTAGTGGCAGAGTTAGCTGAGAATAATCTTCATTTTGATTTAAATGTTATTCGTACAGTAGCTATCTCACTAAAGTACGAAGGGTATATTGATCGTGCTCTAGTTGAAAATGCTAAAATCAACAGACTTAGTAAGAAGCCTGTGGATTGGCAAAAGCTAGTAGCTAGTGAGAATATCTCATTTGAGTGCAGACAACGTATTACAGAAATAAAGCCTGAAAGTTTTGGGCAGTTACAAAGAATAGTAGGAATTAGACCAGCTACCTTAGCATATGTAGCAGGAAATATATTATGATGAAAGATACAGTATTTTGTGAACGCTACCTTGAGCAAATCAATGGGCCGTTTGCTGGAATTAATCTTACAAGAATTAATACAGCAGAAGAGTTCTTCGATAAGCAATATGTAGACAGTGTTAAACCTATTGAAGACATTCCTTCTTTGAAGAAGATCTATGATCAAACTAAGATACATGTAGACATTGGTTTCGGTGGAGGATTTCCTTTATTACCATTAGCAAGCTTGAATCCTGATAAGAAATATATTGGTTTTGAAGCAAGAGGTAAGAAGTCCAAAGTTGTTAATCAAATTGCAGAAGCAATTGGTCTTGATAATGTAAAGACATACCACCAAAGATTTGAGCATGTATATTTTGATCGTGACTGTACGATAACATTCAAAGCTGTTTCAACAATACAAAACCTTCTTCCTCTTATTATTACAGATAAGACTGTAAATGTGATCTTTTATAAGGGTCCAAACTTCTACGAATTAGAAGACCTGGACTGGCTTGGTAACAAGTGGGAGATAGTAGAAGAAACATTGATCGATATTCCTAATACTGAGGGGCGTATGATGATTGCTCTTCGTAATAAGAATGTTCTACGTGGAACAGAAATCACTAGTTTTAGAAAAAATAAAAATAAACAACTTGTCACTTTGTCTTCATTTCTTTAAAAATATAGTAACAACTATATCTTTTGGGAGACATAAATGGCTAAAATTATTGCACTCATGAATCAGAAGGGTGGTGTTGGTAAAACAACAACTACAATTAACCTTGCTGCCTGCCTTGCAGTAGCCGAGAAAAAAACTCTGGTAATTGACTTAGACCCTCAGGGTAATGGTAGTGTGAGTTTAGGACTTGATTCAGCGCAGCATAATGGAAGCAATATCTATCATGCAATGATTGGTAAAACAGATATTCGTGAATGTATTTACGAAACAGAATTACCTAATCTACATATCTGTCCTTCTGATAACAATTTATCGGGAGCAGAGATTGAACTAGTAAGTGAATTTGCAAGAGAGTCGAAGTTAAAGACTGCATTCATGCCTGTTATGGACGCTTACGATTATATTCTAATTGATTGTCCACCTTCTCTTGGTCTTTTAACTGTGAACGCATTAAATGCTGCTCATAGCTTTATCGTACCGATGCAAACTGAATACCTTGCAATGGAAGGTCTGGCCCAACTAGTAAACACTGTAAAATTAATTAAAGCGAATTTAAATCCTACATTAGAAATGGACGGAATCGTCCTTACTATGTTTGATGGAAGAGCGTCTCTTCACAAGCAAGTTGCAGAAGAGATTAGAAGGCACTTTGGCGAAAAAGTATTTCAATCGGTAATACCTAGAAATGTAAAACTCGCCGAGTGTCCATCTTTTGGTAAACCAATTATCCTTTACGATATTGAATCAAAAGGTTCTGAAGCTTACTTATCACTAGCTAAGGAACTTATTATTAAAGATCGTGCACAATCAGTAGAAATTCAAAATGAGCTACCACAAGTTCCATCGGTTAATGAAATCGATAATACTTTAGCTGGTAACATTCAATAGGTAAGGGGAAGAGAGAATGGCTAAGAAAATGGCATTAGGAAAAGGAATGGGATCTTTACTTGGAGGAACACAAAATTCTTCTCAAGTATCAAAAGCTCAAGCAGCTTTTTCTGATCTACAAAAAGTTGCAGCAGATAATCCGGCAGCAGCTAAACCAGCACTTAATACAACTCCTGCTGTACAAGTAGAAACGAATCCTTCAATGCTTGATATTACTGTAATTCATGCAAACCCAAACCAACCAAGAAAAATCTTTAAAGAAGAAGAGCTTCACGAGCTTTCAAACTCAATTAAAGAAAATGGTGTTATTCAACCACTAATCGTTGTTAAGGCCGATAATGGATATGAACTTGTTGCAGGTGAAAGAAGACTTCGCGCTTCTAAACTAGCAGGTCTTACTCAAGTTCCTGTCGTAATAAAGAGAGCAACTGATCGTGAAAAAATGGTTATGTCGATCATTGAAAACGTACAAAGATCAGATCTTAACTGTGTAGAAGAAGCTCTTGCTTACTTTGCACTAATGGAAGACTTCAACTTAACTCAAGAAGAAGTTGCAAAAAAAGTTGGTAAGGAAAGATCTACAATTGCTAACTTCCTACGTATTCTTAAGCTTCCACGTGATGTAGTAGAATTAATCCAAAAGGATCAGCTTTCATTTGGTCATGCAAAAATTCTTGCTAGTATCAAAGAGAGAGAAGATTGTATTCGTATTGCAAATAAAGCAGCTCTTGATAATCTATCTGTTCGTGAAACTGAAAAATTAATTAAAGCAGCTAAGAGACCAACAAAAGTTGGCAAAGAAGATGATAACTTCGACTTTTTTAATGGAAAAATGTCTCAATATAGAGAAAAGTTAGAACAAAAAACTGGTTATCATTTCGGGATTAAAACAAATAAAAACGGTGGTGGAGAAGTTGTACTGAAATTCTCTAATGAAGCCGAATTTAATGATATTTTTGAATACTTACTTTTAAATAGATAATGTTTTTATTGGTCCTATGGGACCAGTCTTTATGGCCGGTCCTATAGAACCATTTTTCAAATCAAATATGGTCCTATAGAACCAGCCACGGAAAGGGTAGATTTATGACACAAGGAACAATGGCAGCGATTATCGAAGATGGTTGTAAGCTCGAAGGAAATATTACACTGAACGGTGTAGGACGTATTGCGGGAATTGTGAACGGAACTATTTTTTCAAATGACACGGTAATTATTTCCGAGGCCGCTGTAATTAATGCAGACATTATTGCTGATGTAATTATGATTAGTGGAATCGTTAAGGGCGACATCAAAGCGACTTCTCGCGTCGAAATTATCAAGCCTGCTCGCTTCGAGGGGACTATCACTACACCTTCGCTTATTGTGGAAGACGGCGTTATTTTCCATGGTACAACGAAGATGCATGACGAGAAATAATTAAATAAATTTGATTATTTACAACTTAATTAAATGTTAACAAACATTCAGAAAAAAGCTGTTTAGCTTGACGATAGGCCAGATAAAGTTTAATTATTAGTGAACTTTTAACCAATCTTATTACACAATTTGGGGTAGTCACTAATGGATACTATCAATACAGTATTAAACTCTCTAGGTATCAACTCTACATTTTTCATTCAATTGGCCATCGTTACAGTTCTTTATTTTGTAACAAGAAACTTAATCTGGTCTAAACTTCAAGAAGTTCTTGAAAACCGTGAAGCAAAAACTACTAAAATGGAATCAGGTGCTGATGAAAAAACTCGTCTTGCAACTGAATTAGAGAAAGAATACAAGTCTAAAATTGAAGGCGCACAATCTGAAGCTTTTAATTTAATTCAAAATAGAAAAGAAGAAGTTACTAAGCGTGAAGCTGTTAAAGTTAAAGAACTTGCTAATAAGCTTGAAGCTGAAGCTAATTCTGAAAAGGCAAAATACTCTCAAGAGTTAGAAGAGAAGAAAGTTGCAATCATGAAAGATGCTGATGAACTTTCATCACTTCTAGTTGATAAAATTGTACAGTAGTCATTAAAATTATAAGGATAATAAATGAAATTATTATTAGCTCTAGTTTTTAGTAATATCGTATTTGCAGCTGGTGGTGAATACCACGGTGGTCACTTATCTGACCTACTTGTTCCTGCAATTAACTTCACAATTGTATTTGGTTTTATGGCATGGAAGATTATTCCATTCATGAAAAATTCATTTGTAGAAAAAGCAGATTCTATTAAGGATCTTGTTGAGTATGCAGCTGAAAAAGATGCAAAAGCAGAAAAAGTATTATCAGCTTCAAAAGCTAAGCTAGATAATATCGAAGGTGAGAAAGAACAAATCATCACTAATGCGAAAAAAGATGGTGAAAAGTTCGAAGAAACTTATGTTCAAGAAATCAAAGCATCAATGGAAAAAATGGAAGTAGATTCTGCACACAAGTTAGAATCTGAAAAGAAGATGATGCTTAAACAACTTAATGAATCGCTATTAGATGAAGTTATTTCTAAAACGAAAACTAAAATTCATTCTGATAGTTCATTATCAAATAAAGCAACAAGCAATTTAATTTCAAGACTATAGTTCTAGGGTTAGTAAGATGAAAGAAAAGAATGTAGCCAAAGCGTATGCAAAAGCGATTTTCAGCCTAGGTAAAGAGTCTAATATTAATACAGCACAAGAGCTTACTGCTCTTACAGAAGTAATCAATGCAAGTAATGATCTAGAAAACGTAATGTTTTTAGATGTATTTACTGTTGAGGAAAAAGCTTCTGTTATAAGTGACGTATTAACAAAGTTAGGGCTTTCTCAAGTTGTAAAATCATTTATTAATTTCCTACTTCAAGAAAAGAGAATTGGAATTCTTCCACTCATCTTTAAAGAAGTAATCGTTATGGATGATCATGAAAGAGGTTTCATGAGAGGAACAATTGAAGGTAATGCAGATTCAATTGATACAGAGTCACTTAATAAGATTAAATCTTTTATTAAGTCACAACTTGGATCAGAGCCTGAGTTAACTTATACAAAAAACGAAAAAATTACAGCAGGTGTTCGTGTGACAGTTGAAGACTATCAAATCGATGCATCTGTAGATAAACAACTTAATACTTTAAAAGAATCAATTATAAATGGCTAATGGCCAATTATTGTAGAGGTAAATGATGTCAATGAATCCAGAAGAAATTACGAGCATTATCAAAGACAGAATTGCTAACTTCGAAACTAAACTTCAAGTAGACGAAGTAGGTACAGTTCTTACTGTTGGTGATGGTGTTGCTAGAGTTTTCGGTCTTAAAAACGTAATGGCCGGAGAGCTTGTAGAATTTGCTACAGGTACAAAAGGTATGGTTCTAAACCTAGAAACTAACAACGTTGGTGTTGCTATTCTTGGTGATGATCCAAAAATCACAGAAGGTTCAACAGTTAAAAGAACTCAAAAGATCGTTGAAGTACCAGTAGGTGACGCTCTTTTAGGTCGTGTTGTTGATGCTATTGGTAATCCAATCGACGGACAAGGTGAAATCGTTTCTGAACACTCAAGACGTGTTGAAATTAAAGCTCCAGGTATTCTAGGTAGAAAATCTGTACATGAGCCACTTCAAACAGGTATTAAAGCTATCGACGCTATGATCCCAATCGGACGTGGTCAACGTGAGCTTATCATTGGTGACAGAAAGACAGGTAAAACTGCTGTTGCAATCGATACAATCATCAACCAAAAAGGTAAAGATGTTGTATGTATCTACGTAGCTATTGGTCAAAAGAACTCAACAGTACGTCAAGTACAACAAAAACTAAAAGAAGCTGGTGCTCTTGATTATACAATCATCGTATCTGCTACTGCTTCTAACTCTGCACCTCTTCAGTACCTAGCACCATATACTGGTTGTACAATGGGTGAGTACTACAGAGATAGCGGTAAGCACGCACTAATCGTTTATGATGATTTAACAAAGCAAGCACAAGCATATCGTCAGCTTTCACTACTTCTTAGACGTCCACCAGGACGTGAAGCATTCCCAGGGGACGTTTTCTACTGTCACTCAAGACTACTTGAGCGTGCGGCGAAACTATCTGATGACCTAGGAGCTGGTTCACTAACTGCACTTCCAGTTATTGAAACTCAAGAAGGTGACGTTTCTGCATATATTCCAACAAACGTAATCTCGATTACAGATGGTCAGATCTTCCTAGAAGGTGACCTTTTCAACTCAGGTATCCGTCCAGCTGTTAACGTTGGTATTTCGGTATCACGTGTTGGTGGTTCTGCTCAGATTAAAGCAATGAAAAAAGTTGCTGGTACATTAAGACTTGATCTTGCTCAGTACCGTGAACTTCAAGCTTTCGCGGCTTTCGGTTCAGATCTAGACGAAGCTACTCAAAAACAACTTTCAAAAGGTGAGAGACTTGTTGAGCTACTTAAGCAAGCACAATATTCTCCATTTGATGTTATCGATCAAACTGTATCTGTATACGCTGGTACAAAAGGTATGTTCGATTCAGTACCTGTTGATAGAGTAAGAGATGCTGAAAAAGATCTTCTAGATCACCTAAATACTTCTCACTCAGATCTTATGAGTTCACTAAGATCAGAGAAACAAATCTCTGGTGAGAATGATGGTAAATTAGCAACTGCAATTAAAGAATTTATTGCAAGTAAGAACTACTAATTAATTGAGGAGCCATAATGGCAAATATTAAGGATCTTAAAAAGAAAATCAAAAGTACTAAGGGTACTTTAAAGATTACGGAAGCTATGAAACTTGTTTCAGCTGCAAAGCTAAACAAGGCTCAGAATGCTATTCTGAATGCGCGTCCTTATGCAAATGAATTAGAAGATTCAATTAAAACAATTTCTGCTTTAGTAGAAGGTTACAATCACTCTTTCTTAAATAATAACGAATCTAAGAAAGAAGTACTTCTTGTAATCTCTTCAAATAAAGGTCTTTGTGGTGGTTATAACTCTGGTCTTGCAAAAGCTGTTAAGGCTTATATTGCGAACCATGAAGATACAAACAACCTTGAAGTGCACTTTATTGGTACTAAGGTAAAAGAACTTGTTGTGAAACTTGTTAACGCTGGTGAATCATACGGTTTTGAAAGAACTGAACCACAATTTCATGAAGTTCAAACGATTGCTAATAAGCTTTCAGAACTTTTTGCAACTGGTGAAGTAGGAAAGGTAAGTGTTGCTTACAACATTTTCCATTCTGCAATTCAAATCGAGCCAACAGTTAAACAAGTACTTCCAATGACTCTTGATTCATCTGAAAGAGATGAGCTAAAGGAAAAGTATCCGTTTGATTTCAGATACAACCCTGGTGCGGAAAGTATTTTAGATGGCCTAATCCCAGAGGCGTACACGAGTGCAATGTGGACTGCAGTATTAGATGCTACAGCAGCAGAGCACGGATCACGTATGTCAGCAATGGATAGTGCCGTTGGAAACTGTAAAGATGCAATTAGAACACTAACTATTAAAATGAATAAATTGAGACAAGCGGCGATTACAACTGAACTTATTGAAGTTGTATCTGGTGCTGAGTCCCTCAATGGTTAAGGAGCGTAGAATGTCACAAGCAAAAGGTGTTATTCGTCAAGTTATGGGTCCTGTTGTAGACGTTGAATTTGCTGATGGAAATTTACCGGAAATCTATAACGCCCTTTTAGTTACAAACTCAACAATCAACGACAAAGAAAATAACCTTGTTCTTGAAGTTGCAACTCACCTAGGTGATAACGTTGTTAGAACGATCGCTATGGACCAAACTGAAGGTCTATCAAGAGGTTTAGTTGTATCTGACACTGGTGCTCCAATTCAAGCACCTGTAGGTCGTGAATGTCTTGGTCGTATCATCAACGTAGTTGGTGAAGCGATTGATGAAGCTGGTGAATTAGGTAATAAAAAATCTTACTCAATCCACAGAGAAGCTCCATCATTTGAAAATCAATCAACAAAACTTGAGCCATTCTTTACTGGTATTAAAGTTATTGACCTTCTTGCTCCATACTTAAAAGGTGGAAAGATTGGTCTATTCGGTGGTGCTGGTGTTGGTAAAACAGTTCTAATTATGGAACTTATCAACAACATTGCTACTCAACACGGTGGTTTCTCTGTATTCGCTGGTGTTGGTGAAAGAACTCGTGAAGGAAACGACCTTTACGAAGAAATGAAAGAGTCTGGGGTTATCGATAAAACTGCACTGGTATACGGTCAGATGAACGAGCCACCAGGTGCACGTGCTCGTGTTGCTCTTACAGGTCTTTCTCTAGCGGAATACTTCCGTGATGAAGAAAAACAAGACGTACTATTCTTCGTTGATAATATCTTCCGTTTTACTCAAGCTGGTTCAGAGGTATCTGCACTACTTGGACGTATTCCATCTGCCGTAGGTTACCAACCAACTCTTGGTACTGAGATGGGTGCTATGCAGGAGCGTATTACTTCAACTAAAGATGGTTCGATTACTTCTATCCAAGCTGTATACGTACCTGCCGATGACTATACTGATCCGGCTCCAGCAACTACATTCGCTCACTTAGATGCGACTACTGAACTTTCACGTTCAATTGCTGAAAAAGGTATCTACCCAGCGGTAGACCCACTAACATCATCTTCAACAATTCTATCTCCAGCTATCCTTGGTGACGATCACTATGATACTGCTCGTTCAGTTCAACAGATCCTTCAAAGATATAAAGAGCTTCAAGATATCATCGCGATTCTTGGTATGGACGAACTTTCTGAAGAAGATAAAATTCTAGTTGGTCGTGCAAGAAAGATTGAGAAATTCCTTTCTCAACCATTCTTCGTTGCTGAGCAGTTTACAGGTATCCCAGGTCAATTCGTTGATATCAACGATACGATCAAAGCATTCAAAGCTATCCTAGCTGGTGAGTGTGATGAAGTTCCTGAGCAAGCTTTCTACCTTGTTGGTAACCTAAACATGGTATATGAAAAGTGGGAACAACTTAAGAAGGATGCTTAATAAGTAGCAAGTTCCATGGGGTAACCCATGGAACTACGCAAAGGATTAAATGATGAGTAACTTTGTTGTAAATATTCTAACGCCTAGCTCAGTTGTTGCGAAGAACGTACCAGCAGACTCTGTTTTCGTTCCTACTCTAAAGGGTGAAATCGAAGTTCTTGCAGGTCACACTCACATTGTTGAGAAGCTAGCTACTGGTAGCGTTGCTGTACATGGTGATGATTCGGAAAGATTTTTCACTGTTACTAACGGTATCGTAAAGGTTTTAAACGACCAAATTACTATCCTATCAATGACTTCTGAAGAAGATTGTCAAATTGATGAGGAAAGAGCTACAAATGCACTAATTTACGCTCGTGAGAAGCTGAAAGGTACTTTAACTGATGAAGATCTAGTTAAATTCCGTCGTAAGCTTGATAGAGCGCAACTTAGGTTACAACTAGTTAAGCAAATTTCGAAATAATAGATTAGGCCCTGTTTCCAGGGCCTTTCTTTTTACTACTTCACTCGGCAAAATCTGCCACCTAAGTTCTAAATAACCTAATGATGCGAAAATAGAGCTAATGATTATTAGGTTTATTTGTATCTTTATTTCTTTATTAGTAGCTAATGCTTATGCATTAACAGGCGGAGATATAGTTACACTTAAGCCAAAGAAATTTGACCTTAGAGAAACATTTGAACTTCACAAAAAATTTGTTCCTCCTATTGCTTATCAGGGTGAGGTGGAAACAGATGAGATTGTATTAGCAAGCTCAGGAGTACAAAAAGGCGCTAAGGTAAGTGGCAATATTAAAGAGAGTGATGATCTCGTCTTTTTTTCCTATGGTGCTCAAGACGCTAAGAAAGATGCAACTGCAAAAACTCCACAGTTTAAAGCACCAATAGTTAAAGGTGTATCTAAACAGGCTTTAGGGCCAAAGAATTATAAGCCTGTAATTGATTTCTCAAGCTTTATTCAGTCAGCTGCTCGTAAAAAGAAAGCGGTTTCTAATTTTAAAGTTAAGTTGCGTGAGTTTGGCGAGAAGGGTATTTCGAAAAATAATCTTACAGATTTTGATTTAGTACCTACATATAATTTAAATGATTTATTTACTGATTCTGGAACTGGAGAAGTTCTAATTCCGATATCTAGTGACGATAGTTTTTCTACATTTAGGGGCTCTATTGCCGCGAGAGATATAATTAGAACAAATTTTGAACTTAGTGCTCGAAGCGAAACGACCTTCGATATCCCTGTAATCAATTCTGATTATCTACGTAAGATCTTAGAGAGAAACAAAGTAAAAGAGCATAGTGGTGCACATATTCTAGTTGATTTAGGTGATAAAATAGATACTTCTACCTTTATGGGATCCTTTAAGAAAAAAGTATATCTCGATCGAAATTTCAAAGAAGTTGATCCTGGGGATTCATTTGTTTATGAACTCTATCTTGATGTTGAATTGGGTAATCACTTAATTAAGTATATGGATTTCAAAGGCAAAGTTGCGCAAAAAATTATTCATCTTGTTCAAGATGAAATTACTTACGAAGCGCCATATTTATTAGATGCAAAGGCCATTAATTTTTCTGTTTATGAAGAAAATTTGGCGGCCAAGACCTTACAATCAATGAACTTGAACGATAGCGATATTCGCTATTTTAATCGTGAGATCACTGCTTCTAAGGTAGGACTAAATCGCTATAAAATTCTTACCCCATTGCGGGACGCTAGTTTTAAACACTATATTGAAGTTGGCAAAGAAACTTCGGTCTTTGTTGGCTTTAATGACATTAAGAAGGTGGTGATACCTTCTATTGAATATATCGATTATTTGAAGGAGCTATTTCAAAACCGGGCGGATAATGGAGCTTGTGTTATTCAAGTTAATTTGAATAAGCCACTCGTTAGTTTTGAAGCTTATATTTCTTCGATAAGTCCATCAGGATCATATGATTTTTATTATATGGATAAAGATGGAACAGTTAGTGCTGAAATTACAGGCTTAACGGAGAAGGTTTTTATTATTTCTCATGATTATGGAATTTTGAATACGAAAATAGATTCTGGGGAAGGAAGTATTCAATACACGCAAAGTTTCTGTACTGAAGGTTTATATATTATTGAAAATATCTAGTTTGAGAGAATATTACTAGATTTATCTTATGAGGAGATTGTATGAAAAAGATTTTAGTTGCAATGATGATTATGATTGCTGGTTTCCAAGCGCAAGCTGGAATTTATGTTGAGCCGTACCTAGCGTATAATATTCTAGGTGATACTGATGGTGATGATACGACTGGTACAAATATTGGTGGCCGCCTAGGTTATTCACTTCCTATGCTGGTAAGTTTTGGACTTGATTACAATATGGGTTCATATACGGCTGAAGATAATACAGGTGACACTGATTTTGATACAACAAACTTTGGACTATTCGTAGCTGTAGATTTACCAATTCTTTTAAGAGGATATGCAAGTTATTACCTATCATCTGAAATTGATGCTGGAGCTGTTACTTTTGATGGTTCGGGAGTTGCTGTTGGTGTTGGTTTTACAATGCTTCCATTTGTTTCACTTAACTTAGAGTACCGTGCATTGAGCTATGATGGTGCTGGTGGTTTCCCAGACTTTGATACAAAAGAAATCTTAGTTGGTGTTTCACTACCACTTGATCTTTAATTAATAAAAGACTTTAAATATGAAGGCCCACATTAGTGGGCCTTTTTTTATTTCATCGAATTTTTAAGATTCGTATTCTTTATTATTAAATATTTCCATCGTTCGCTTGTAGCCAGCTTCAAGCATCTTAGTCATCTTCTTCGGATTTAAGCTGAAGATATCAGCGAAGAAGAGGTTGTAGTCATCATGCTTAGGAAAGATATCGATGAGTTTTACATCAGGATTAAAGTTTAGTTTTCGCTCAATAATTGATGTTATATGACGACGTTGTTCATTACTAAATTTTTCATTGAGCATATACTGATTTACAGTATCAATAATATCCTGTGCGGCAATACGTCTTGCTCTTGAATCAACAATTTTCTTTTGAATCATTAAGTAAATAGCCTGCGTACAAATGGCAGGAAGGCCATAGTTAGCAAGGGAGCCAATTTCATCCTGATAGTGATAAGGCGTATGGGTCCAGCTTGAAATGATATATTCACAACTATTATCAACGGCAACGTGAGTTGAAAGTGTTTCACGAATTTCACCATCAATATAGAAATCTGTCGTATCTGTAACAGTGTTATGAATTGGATAAGGTGTATAGAATGGCGGTACACTCATTGAAGCAGTTGCAGCCTCAGCAATTGGAATATCAGTATAGTAGTGTGCCGTCGGATCATGGCTAGGATTAGGGTAATTATAGCGAGAAAATATTGTCTTTCGCGAATTATCTAATTGTGTTGCAATGATAAAAAGATCCGCATCATAGTCATCGAAATTGTTCGATTTTATTACGTTTTCAATTATGTAGTCGTGCAGTCCTGTTGTGGAAAATAGTCCTGAGACTGTCATGATTGGTTTCAAAAGACTTTTGATAACAAGTGGAAAGCCATCCAATGGATCGTAGAGATTCGGATGGTGAGGCTTTAGACTAGGTCTCTTTAAAGAGAGCATGTCCTTATATGTAATTGGTTTCAAACCTGTTTTGTTTTTTTGAATAAAAGCTTCAATAACTTCAAGTGGTGAGTGACCCGAGGCTAAGAAGAGACTAATTAGAGCACCTGCACTTGAGCCAACATATGTTGATATTTCGTAATCTGGATTTACATCCGAATGATTGTGCTTAAATGTGAAACCAAGATCGTGAAGGGCCCAGCTTACTCCAAGGTGCCATGCGGCAGCCTTTACGACACCGCCAGAGAGAACTAAGGCAGTCTTTTTATTCCTGAAGTTTTCTATATCAACTCTGTTCATAAAAAAATTATACTCGAAATACGAATTTATGTATTGATAATTTTTGGCAAAGCACGTCAAGTTGGTTAAAATTAAGAAATGATTTGGATGGACATAAATGACTATTCATTGTTGAAGGGAATCTCAATATCAACAATTCGTCGCTACATAAAAAGAGATAAATTAATTTGGAAATTTGATCAGGGTAAATATCTGATTCAAATGAACGAGTGGGAATATAACGATTCACTAAGTGCATCGAACGCCATCGTATACCTAAAGCGTTTACAAGAAGAACATGAACTTCTTAAAAAAGAATTAATTAAAACCAAGCAAGAAAATAATGAATATAAAATGCTCGTAGATCTCTACGAAGGTCGTCTCAATGAAAACAATCAAATTACTTATAACTAGTTTACTTCTCATTTTAGCAGTTGATACTTTAGCTGCTCCAAGTGCTCGTCGTTGTATGATCCTACCTGTTAGAGATTCTGTCGGTGGCGCTCTTGGTTATGAAGTCTTTGCTAAAATAGAAGGTTATTTGAAATCTTCTCGTTGGTGTTACTACCAGTACAACTCTGAAATTATAAATATCTTATCAAATTATAAAAAAAATCTTGATGCAGCTTTAGAGAACCCAAAGGTTTTAAAACTTGTTTCTGAAAAAACAAATGCAGGTTCATTAATCAAGGTTAAAATAGAAAGTCTTCCAAAAGGTGTTGCAGTAAATATGCAAATCTTTGGGGCCAATGGAAAAGATATCTACTTCAATGAAAAGATTGAGCTTAATAGTGATGATCCAGGACTAATTGCACAAACTGCAAATAATTGGCTTGATCAATATGAAAAACAAATCCCATATGATGCCCGAGTCTTAGGTGTTTTAGGTCAGCAATTTTCAATTGATCTCGGTAAAGATGCAGGAATTTTTACTGATTATGAAGTAAAAGTTGTTCGTCCAATGCGCCGTCGCAAGCACCCTCTTTTACAAGAGGTTGTTGATTGGGAAACGAAAACAATAGCAACTGGAAGAATTATTCACGTAGGTGAATCTTTATCACAAGTAAAAGTTTTACGTTATGAAGATAAAAGCTTAATTCAAGCTGAAGATTGGGTATTAATTTCTAAGAATACAAAAGATTCTGAAAAAAGAGACTTAAAGTATGATCCAGTCGAAGGAAATGATCGTACTTCTTCTTTTGGAAGATTAGGGGAATTTGGTCTTGCTCTAAAAATTGGGACAGGCTCAAATAATAACTCATCAATTTCAAATGGTACAAAATCAATTAATGGTGTGGACTTTGCAATTGCCTTTGACGGTGAACTCTGGGTAACGAGAAATTACTGGGTGGGCTTAGAGTTAGAAAAAGGTTTTGGAAAGTATTCTAAGGATGCTGGAAATCTTGTTTCAGATTCTAATTCAATGGATTCTTCTCGTTTTAGACTTCTATTTGGATATAAATACCTTCCGATGGGCTTTTTCTATGGGCCACAAGTCGATGTCTTTTTTGGTTATGGATCATATACTCATGGTTTTGATAATCAAGTTGCAGATGGTTTCACAGAAATTAATTTTAGTGGCCTATTAGTTGGTGCAAGAGCAAGTATGCCTCTTATTCGCGGTGTACGTGTATATTTTCAATTCGATTTCATGCTTGATCCTGGATACGAAGAAGATGTTTCGATCTTTGGTAGTGCAAAAGATACGAGTAACTTTCACGTAGCTGCAGGTGTCGAGTATAAGTACGGACCAAATATTAATCTCTATGGTGGAATTGACTACCTAAGTGATAAAGCTGAATTTGCAAGCGATGGTACGAAAGTAACTGTTAAAAACACGGCCTTAAAGGGCGGAGTGAAGTTTGCGTTCTAAAAAGACTTTCTAAAATTAGACGAGAATAAAATGAAGCGTATAAAAGAATTAGCAGATCAAATAAAGATCCATAAGGCATTATACTATGCTGGTAAACCAGAAATTTCTGATAGTGAATATGACAAATTAGAAGATGAGTTAAGAGAACTTGATCCCGAGAACTCTGTACTTAATTTAGTAGGCTCAACTATAACGTCACTTGATAAAGTGAAACATGATAAGAAAATGTTATCACTTGGTAAGACTTATAAGATGGAAGAACTGATTTCTTGGGCAAAGGAATACGAAGTTTTAGGAATCTATAAGGTTGATGGTGTTTCTTGTTCGCTTATCTATGAAGATGGTCATCTAGTTTTAGCAAAGACTAGAGGTGATGGAACTTATGGTGAGAATATCACTCAAAAAGTTCAATGGATGAAGGGTGTTCCTGGATCCATCTCTATTAAAGAAAGAATAGAAATTAGAGGTGAGATGTATTGTGATGAAGAATCATTTTTTCACCTTTCTGAAACGATGGTTGCTCAGGGATTAGAAAGGCCATCTTCTCAACGCAATATCGTAGCTGGGCTTGTTGGACGTAAAGAAAATATTAGTCTTTGTTCTTTTATAAATTTTAAAGCATTTGATTTAATCGGCATAGATTTCGATAAAGAAAGTCAAAAGTACGAGACTCTTAAAAAAGAAGATTTCGATATTCTAGAATATACACTGATGCATACAAAGAAAGATTACGAGTCTGCAATTGAAGACGCAAAAGATTTCATGGCCAATGGTGAATATCTTATTGATGGACTAGTCTTTGTATATAATGAAATTAAACTTCATGATGAACTTGGAGAAACTGCTCATCACCCTCGCTATAAAATGGCATTTAAATTTGAAGGGGAAACAGTACAAACAATTCTTAAATCGATAACGTGGCAAGTTTCTAGAAATGGAATCTTAACACCTGTTGGTGAAGTTGAACCTGTTTCAATTAGTGGAGCAGTTATATCCCGTGTGACATTACATAATTATGGAATGGTAAAACAACATAATTTAAAGGCCGGAGATAAAATTGAAATTATTAGGAGTGGAGAGGTAATTCCAAAGTTTTTACAAACTATCGAAGAATCTGAAAATGATTTCACTATTCCAGAATGTTGTCCTAGTTGTGAGTCAAAAGTAATTATCGAAGATATTCGCTTGTTTTGTAAGAATCCTGCATGTCCCGCTCAAGTAAAAGAAGCGATCTTAAATTTTATTCAAAAAATTGGAATCGATGATTTAAGCTCAAAGCGTCTTGAAGAGATGATTCGTAAGAAATTAGTTATGACAATCGAAGATCTCTATAAGTTAGAGATGGATCAGCTTTTAACTTTGGATAAAGTAAAAGATAAGTTAGCAACTAAACTTCTAACAAGTATTGAAGGATCAAAGAAAGCTGATTTGATTACATTTATATCAGCTCTCGGTATTACTGGCGGAGCCTATAATAAGTGTGAAAAAGTTGTACATGGTGGGTTTGATTCAATTGAAAAACTTTTAAATATGAATGCAGATGAACTTGCAACTTTAGAAGGGTTTGCAGAAAAATCTGCAACAACTTTTGTAAACTCACTACAAGAGAAGAGAGATTTAATTAATAATTTGCAAGAATTAGGTTTCACATTTGAAGTAATTGAAGAAGAAGTTGGTACAGGATTGGCTGGTTTAAAAATTTGTATTACTGGTTCTCTATCACGTAAACGTAGCGATATCGAAAAAGATATTAAAGCAGCTGGTGGTACACCAGTTGGTTCAGTTAGTAAGAATACAGATATTCTTCTTACAAATGAAACAGAAGCTAAATCTTCTAAGTATAAGAAGGCATTAGATTTAGGTATTTCAATTAAAACTGAAGATGAAGTAATGGGAATGATTAGCTAATGGCCAAGAAAAGTAAAAAAGTTTTTGAATGTTCGAATTGTGGATTTCAAACTGCAAAGTGGATGGGTCGTTGTACTGACTGTGGTGAGTGGAATAGTTTTGTCGAAGAAACATTTACTCCAGTACAAGAGAGTATAAAAGTAAAAGCCGTAGGTGAAACAGCACCAAAGAAACTCAAAGAAATTGAAGTTGAAACTTATAATCGAGTTAGTACTGGTATTGGTGAATTTGATAGAGTTGTCGGTGGAGGACTCGTTCCAGGATCACTTATTCTCATTGGTGGAGAGCCTGGTATTGGGAAATCGACTTTACTGACTGAAATGTTATCTAAGCTTTCAGGACAACAAAGTGATCAGAGCTTTCTTTATGTGAGTGGTGAAGAAAGTGAAGGACAGGTTGCTGGACGTGCTAAACGCATGGGCCTTAAAAATGATTCGTTTTATATTTATAATGAAACAAACTGGCAAAATATTTTAAATCAAATTAAAAAAATTAAACCACGTTTTATGGTTCTTGATTCAATCCAAACGACTACTTCTAGTGAGCTACAATCGCCTCCAGGTACTGTTTCTCAAATTCGAGAAGTTACCTATGAGTTAATGAATCATGTCAAAGCTACAGGGATAACTTGTTTTATTGTAGGTCATATTACTAAAGACGGTGCTATTGCAGGGCCAAAGATTCTTGAGCATATGGTGGATACAGTTATCTATTTTGAAGGTGATCAATTTGGTCATTATAGAATGCTTAGAGCAATCAAGAATCGTTTTGGAAATACAAATGAAGTAGGTATTTTTGAAATGCAAGAAGATGGGCTTAATGAAGTAAAAAACCCATCACAGTTTTTCTTGGATGATGATCTTGAGGATAGTTTTGGAAAAAGTTTAACTTGTATCAAAGAAGGAACAAGACCTTTATTTGTAGAAGTTCAAGCCTTAGTTGCAGAAAATAAATTTGGTAGTGGCCGTCGTACGACACAGGGACTAGATAATAATCGAGTAGCAATGATGGTTGCAATTATTGAAAAATATGCAAATATTCCAATGGGAATGAATGATATCTATGTGAATGTTGTCGGTAGCATGAAGCTTACAACACGTGAGTCAGACTTAAGTATTATCGCAGCATTACTAAGTTCTTATAAATCAAAACCAATTCCAAAAGATACTGTCTTTTTAGGGGAGGTTGGTCTTACTGGTGAAGTTAGGACTGTTCCTCATATGGAAATGCGAATTAAAGAAATGGAACAACTTAATTATAAAACGTTGGTTGCTTCACCGAAAGTAGCAAAAGACTTTGCTCAAAAATCAAAATTGAAAATTATTCCCGTAAGAAAAGTTACAGATATATTTAAAGTACTAGGGGACTAGCCCCTAGTATTTTAAAAATTAATTTGAATATATTTATCCCAAAGTTTCTTCTTGTAGTCGAAGTATTCGCTGTTAGCTGAAGAAGATTCGAAGAATGATTCTTTTTCCCATTGTTTACTAACATCATCGATTGTCATAAGACCTGCACCAATTGCAGCCGCGAGGGCCGCTCCGTAAGAAGTTGTTTCAATAACTTTTGGTCTTGTAACATTTACTCCTGAAATATCGGCTTGGATTTGCATTAGAAGATTATTTGCTACGGCACCGCCATCAACCTTAAATTCTTCGAGGTTACTACCCATGTCGCTTTTCATTGCTTTGATAAGATCATTGATACTTAAAGCGATTCCTTCAAGGGCCGCTCGACAGATATCGTTAGTGTCAGTTGCACGAGTCATTCCAATTAATGCAGCTTTTGCATGTGGTTTCCAGTATGGAGATCCAATTCCTGTGAAAAATGGAAGAAGAATGAGATCTCTGATTTGATTTAAGTCTTTGACTGCATTCGCCTTATCTTCTGTCTGAGCTGCATTATCGATAATTTGGAGATTGTCACGTAACCATTGTACACAGGCTCCAGCTATATAACATGAACCTTCAAGAGCGTAATATGTCTTACCTTGATACTTATAGGCAACAGTAGTTAATAGGCCATGTTCAGAGTACTTCTTTTCTTCCCCAGTGTTAACTAGCATGAAGGCACCTGTACCATATGTACATTTTCCTGTTCCTTTTGTGAAACATGCTTGTCCAAATAAAGCGGCTTGTTGATCACCTAATATTCCATTTATTGAAATACCATCTGGCAGAAAATCTAAACCTTTTGTTGTTCCAAAATCACATATTGATTCACATATTTCTGGTAAGTCATTTTTAGCAACGCCTAAAATTTCACAAAGGTTAGTATCCCAGTCACAAGTATCTAAAGACATCAGAAGAGTTCTAGAAGCGTTAGATACATCTGTTTTAAATGAGTCACCATTAGTTAAACGGTAAAGTAAGAAAGTATCAATAGTCCCAAAACGAAGGTCGTGATTCTTATGTGCTTCTTTTACGTACTGATTATTATTTAATAACCAATGAATCTTAGTTCCAGAAAAATATGGGTCGAGAGGCAGGCCAGTGATTTTCTTAAAACTGTCTTCGTGTGTCTTCATAGAATCGCAAAAATCTGCGGTACGACGATCTTGCCAGACAATGGCCTTTGCAAGTGCTTCACCTTTTCGATTGAATGCACATGTTGTTTCACGTTGATTTGTAATTCCAATAGAAGCAATGTTATTTGGATCAATATTATTTCTTTTAAGAACAGTTTGAACTGTACTCTTAACGCTCTTCCAGATTTCATCAAGATCGTGTTCAACCCAACCAGTGTTAGGAAAGTACTGTTTAAATTCTTGATTTTCTTTATCAACAAATTTGAAAGTTTTGGCGTCGATAATAGTAGCAGTGGTACCAGTAGTACCTTGGTCTAATGATAAAATATACATTTTTACTCCAGTATAAAGAGTTAAATAATAGTAAAAAGCTATTCAGTTAATTTTACACCGGGGTTGTGGCCTGGGTAATTACGCACGATGCTGTTAACAGCAATTTCCCATTGTTTTGCTAAAAATGAGTTACTACCCTTTAGAAGTGAAACCGATAGACCGATTAAGATAACAAGTAAAAAGATGAACTCGACAAAGGTTTGCCCAGCTTGATTAAGAATATTTTTCTCTAGCTCTTTGTCTTGTGTTTTTTGCATAGTGCAATCTTACCTAATTAAGTGTATAATACCATTCTAACTGGGGTTAAGAGTTGAGTATACAAAGAAAAAAATTTCCATATAAGATCATTCTGGTAGCTTGTGTACTGGTTTTAGGATCGTTATTTGTAACTGATGACAGTTTTACGACTGCTAAAGTTGCAGGTGTGGATGTTAAAAAGATTCAACATTATGAATCGATGCTCGTTCGACCAGATCTAAAATCAACTGAAGGCAAAACTTTTAAGAAAGAAGAACTTTCTAAAGGTGTTGTTATCCTGAACTTTTGGGCAAGTTGGTGTACTCCATGTCTTGAAGAATTTCCAAGTTTAGTTAGCCTACGTTCTGAGATCAAAGACCCTAAGCTAAAGATCATTGCAATTAATTCAGACGAAGGTCAAAAGCAGCTTAAGAAAATTAAAGATGTCGTTAAAAAGTATAAAGTTAACTTTGATGTTGTAAAAGATGGTCAAGGTAAGTTAACAGATGCATTTATGGTCTCTGCCATCCCTGTTTCTATTGTTTACAAAGATGGCCGTGTCGTTGAAGTTGCAAAGGGTTCTAAAGACTTCAATTCGGAAGAATTCAAAGAAAAAATTCGCGAATGGCTTAAATAGAATTCTTATCTACCGCTAGATTTCGTCCCCAATTATAAGTAATTTCAGAAATCGTATTTGTTTTAAATATACTAAAACGAGGCTTAAATCTTTTTATGATTGCACCTTGATCATACTTTCCAACTGCAGCAGCAGCATTTAAAGTAATTCCGGCCCACATTTGAGTCATGTTAATTTTGTACATTGGTGCACAAATTGAAGCTAATAGTAGTAGGTTATCGCAATGGCAAGATCCTGGATTATAATCAGATGCAATTGCCAACTTACACCCACCATCTGCTAATTGCTTTGCATCAGCTTTAGGTTTTCCTAAGAAAATTCCTGTTCCAGGAAGTACTGTTGCAACTGTTTTTGATGCAGCTAACTTTTTAATTCCATCTTCGGTTGTACATAGAAGGTGATCCGTACTCAGAGCACCTAGTTCGCAAGCAAGTATGGCCCCTTTATTATCATTAAATTCATCGGCATGAGTCTTTAATGGTATTCCGTACTCTTGTGCAACAAGTGCAAGTTTTTTCACATCTTCAGAATCGAAATAGCCTTGCTCATGAAAGATATCAACACAATCAATAATATTAAGAGGTGCTACTTCATGAAGTAAAGGAATTACGATTTCATCCATGTATTTTTGTGTTGAATCGTAACTCTTAGGAAGAGCATGTGCAGGCATGAATGTATTAAAGATTTGTATATCAGGTGCAAATTCTTCTTTTAGTTTTGCAATTAACTTAGTCATTCTTAATTCACCTTCAAATGAAAGTGAATAACCAGATTTTACTTCAATTGTACCTACACCGTAACTAGCGATTCGTTTGATTCTTTCTCGACAACTATCAAGAAGTTGCTCATCACTTGTATTATTTGTCCCATTTGAAGTCGCAACAATACCACCACCGGCCTTAGCAATTTCTTCGTAGTCAGCACCATTAAGTCTCATTTGGTATTCATTGGCACGATTACCACCAAAAATTAAATGAGTATGTGAATCGACTAACTCGGGAGTAACAACATAACCTTCAAGGTCTTTTACTGTCTTCGCTTTCTTTAGATACTCTACAGGAATATTTTCGCTATCTCCAACCCATACGATTTCATCTTCTTCAAATACAATTGCACCATGCTGAAGTATTGAGATATCTTCAGCAAGAAGATTGCGGCCGTCTTTTTTTTGGGCCGCTTCAAGAGTTAGGATTTCGTTAATATTCTTGTAGATGATCATTATTGTAATTTTCCTGTATGCTTCTCAACTGCACGTAGTAATTCACCATTTGCAATAAGCGCTTCGATATTATTGATATCGCGATAGAAAACTCTATCTTCAACAATTTTATCAACAGACTTTCTGATATGTGAAATTAACTCTTCAATTGCAGGTGAAGATTTAAGAGGGCGATGAAATTCAATAGCTTGCGAGTTACAAAGTAGTTCAATTGCTAAACATTTCGTAGCATTCTCAATAACTTCATGAAGCTTACGTCCTGAAGTTACACCCATTGAAACATGATCTTCTTTATCTGTTGAAGTTGGAACAGAGTCCACACTTGCAGGATGACATAGGTATTTATTTTCTGATGTTAATGCTGCTGCTGTAACGTGAGCAATCATTAACCCACTATTAAGTCCTGATTCAGGAGTTAAGAAAGCTGGTAGATCAGAGAAAGTTGGGTTCATCATTTTCTCAACACGTCTTTCACTGATATTACAAAGTTCTGCTACACCAATTGCTAGATAATCCATGGCCATTGCGATTGCTTCACCATGAAAGTTTCCACCTGAAATAACTTCATCTTCACCTAGAAAGATAAGTGGATTATCTGTAACAGCATTAAGTTCAATTCCTAAAACTTCTTTTGCATGAGAAAGAGTTTGTCTAGAAGCACCGTGGACCTGAGGTACACATCTTAGAGAATATGGATCTTGAACCTTTCCACAATCAACGTGTGAATCTAGAATTTCACTTCCAGCGATAATATTATTTACGTTAATGGCACTTGCAAGCTGACCTGGGTGTGGTTTTAAACCATGAATTTTATGGTCATATGCTCTAAGTGTTCCACGAACACCATCAAGAGTTGTTGCTGCACAAATATCAGCAATACGAACAAGGTTTTCAGTTTTCTTAATTGCTAGCGCACCAAGTGCCGCCATAACAGCTGTACCATTTATAAGAGCAAGGCCATCTTTTGGTCCAAGAACTACAGGCTCTTTCCCAATATCTCTAATAGCAAAGTCTGAGCGAACTTCTTTGCCACCGTATATAACTTCTCCTTCTCCAATTAATGCAAGTGCAATATGTGATAATGGAGCAAGGTCACCTGATGCACCAACTGAACCTTTTTCTGGAACAACTGGAATAATGTCATTATTTAAAAATGCGATTAACATATCGACAGCTTCAATTGAGACACCAGAAAAACCTGATGCAAGACAATTTGCTCTAAGAAGCATGATTGCTTTTGTGATTTCTTTTGAAAAAGGTTTTCCTACACCAGTACAGTGTGAGCGAATTAAGTTTACTTGAAGTTGAGCTAGGTCTTCCTTTTCAATATACTTATCTGATAAAGCACCAAAACCAGTGTTAATTCCATAAACAGGCTTTGCTTTATCGACAATATTTTGTACGTAGGCTTTTGACTTAACCATATTTTCACGAGCTATATCACTTAGTTTAACTTTAACAGTATCTTTTTTTGCAAATGATACTTCGTAAATATCGTCTACGCTTAAGCTGTGTCCATCAATAATAATTTCTTTCATCTTTTTATTCCTGTCTCTTATCTTAATGATTCTATTTGTGTTTGATATTGGTTTTTTTCTTTGCCAAAAATATATGATCCAGCAACGAGGTTGTGGGCACCTTTATCAAGACAAAGCTTTGCAGTGTCTTGGTTGATTCCACCATCGACTTGGATTTGTAATTTCAGGTTATGTTCTTCTTTCATTCTTTTAAGGTACGCAATTTTATCAAGTGAGTTTGGCATAAAGCTTTGGCCACCAAATCCTGGCTCTACTGACATAACAAGTAATAAATCAATTTCCTTCAGCAGTTCTAAAGGTATTGACTCAATATCTGTTGCTGGTTTTAGGGAAAGACCAATACTCTTGTAGTTATCGCGATATTTTTTGATCATTTCAAAATGATCACATTCGATTTCGTAGTGATAAGTTATATTCTCAATGCCTGAATCTTTTAACGCTTCAAAATGAAAAGCTGGATTTGTTACCATTAAATGTACATCGAGCGGGATATTTGTAATTTTCTTAATTTGTTTAATCACTGGAATTCCAAATGTTAAATTTGGTACAAAGTGACCATCCATTACATCTAAATGCAGCCAAAGATCCTTAACATCTTCTATTACTGAGATATCAGATATTAGGTTTGTAAAATCAGCTGCTAAAATGCTTGGTGAGATGATTGTTTGCATCTAAATCTCCTTAGCAAATATCGTTAAGAAATTTTGAAACTATCGTATTTGTTAGTAAGTCCGTTGACAGCATCTGTATCACGGCATGCTTTCTTACCTTCAAGTTGAATTACATCTAGTCTGATTGTTGCGTCTTTACATCCAACTAAGATCTTGTTGTCTGCAACTTTAACTTCACCAGCTTGAAGTCCCAAATTATCATATTTAGAAATTTCAATGACTTTTAGACGTTTTTCATTCAAGAAGCAGTAAGTACCTGGCCAAGGTTTAAGTGCTCTTACTTGATTGTGAATTGTATTAAAGTCACATTCATTAAATTTAATATGGCCGTCTTCTTTTTTTAGAGTAGGTGCAAAGCTTACTTTTGCTTCATCTTGCTCATATGAAGTCACTTTGTCATCTAACATATCTACGATGAAGTCGTTAAGTGTTAATGATGCTGCAAACTTTAGACGAGTATAAAGTTGTCCACCAGTCTCTTCAAAAGCAATATTGATTTTTGATTCTTTGACAATATCGCCCGCATCCATTTTCTTAACCATTCTTTGAATTGAAACACCTGTTTCAGTATCACCGTTTAAAAGCGCATATTGAATAGGAGCTGCTCCTCTATATTTTGGTAGGAGAGAAGTGTGGATATTGAAACAACCAATTTTAGGTTTATTTAAAACTTTTGATCCAAGGAATTGGGCAAAAGCTAATACGAGATAAAAGTCTGCATCAACTTCATCTAAAAGTTTAAGAAGCTCTTCATCCTTGTTTATATTTTCTGTTTGATAGAAATTGATTCTATTTTCTTTGCAATAAGTAATAACAGGAGGGGATTGAAGTTTTTGTCCTCTTCCTGCAGGTCTATCTGGCATACTAATGACAAGTTTCAGATCAATTTGTGGATGATTGGCCAGAAGTTCTAAACTTGGGCATGAGAAGTCTGGTGTACCAAAGAAAACTGCCTTAAGTTTTTTCACTATCTACCCTTAACCCTTTTCATATATCTCTTCGTTAAGAAGTTTCTTTTAAGAGTTGAAAGCCTTTCAAGAAAAACAATTCCATCGAGGTGATCATTTTCGTGTTGAATACATACTGATAGCAGTCCATCAACTTCTAGCACTTGCTCATTACCTTCGATATCTTGATAAGTTACTCGAATTTGTTCTGAACGTTTTACTTCTTCATAAATCCCAGGAACTGAAAGGCATCCTTCTTCATAAAGAATTTCACCCTGAAGTTTTTCAATTTTAGGATTGATAAAAATTCTCGGATTGAAGTTTGATAATTCTTGATCTTTTGTACCATCAGCACGAGTAATTTCTTTGCTATGAAAATCAATATCCATGACAAAGATGCGATCTGAAACACCAATTTGTGGTGCAGCTAAACCAATTCCAGGGGCATGGTACATTGTAAAAAGCATATCCTTACAAAGCTTCTTTAGCTCGTCGTCAAACTTTTCAACTGGAGATGCCACCTTCTTAAGAACAGGCGCAGGGTAAGTATAAATCTCTAGTTTTTCACCTTCTAGAGTGTAATCTTTTAAAAATTCTTCTGATTTATTCATGGAATTCTTATAGCATGTGTGCGGCGCACAAGTCCAGCTTTCCTCTATTTTTCATTTACGTTAAACGTCTGTTTTTAAAGAAGATAAGTCCGATGACTAAGGTGAATATAAAGGGAACAGAGAATGTTGCTAAGAACGGACTAATTTTCAAGTTTTTACCTAGCTCAATAAAATATGATTGCACTAGCCAATACATAATTGTGAACGCAAAAATAAATGCAACGCTTCGACCAAACGAACTATTACGTCTATTTGGATTGAATATACTCGTGGCCGCAATTAAGGCAAAGATAATGCAAATTAGTCCTTCCGAAATATGCATGTAGAACATAACAAGATATTCGTTTACATTGATTCCATTATTATTTAGCTGAGAAATATAATCATAAAGTCTTAAAAATGTGAGTGTTGAGATATCTGCTTCAATTTTAGCGAATTCTTCAATACTTTCATTCAAGGTGATTGGTAATTCTTCGATTCCAATTTTTGGAAATGATGGCGTTTCAAGCTCGTCAAAACTAGTTCCATTTGTTGGCCACCATCTCTCAGTTCGAGAGTCATAACTTAACATTTTATAAGTATCAATTTTCGTAAGTTCACGATTTTCACTATAGTGATAAATCGTTACCTCGTTTAAAGTATTGGTTTTCTTATCAAAGCTTGAAAATGCAAAGTAGTATTTAGGTGACTTGTACCAAATCTTTCCTGATTTAATTGTTGATGATGAAAGTCCTTTCTTTTTGAAAACTCTAAATTTTTCATCTGGACTGTCTAAGATACTAAATCTTCTCGAGTTAATATAAGGACTAATGTAAGCACTTAGAATAAATTGAAAAATTGCAATATAGATCGATGTTAGCAGTATATCTTTCAAGTAATTCTGACGAGAGTATCCACCAGCAAAAATTGCAACCAGTTCATTTCTACTTTTTAGTTTATTGATTGAAAATAAACTTCCTATCAGACATGAAATTGGAATTACCTTTATGAGAAAACTAGGAAGTTGGATGAAATAACTTAGTAGTACTTCTTTAGCTGTAATATTTTCGCGTAAAAATCCAGTAATCAAATTTCCCAAAGAAAGCAATAGGAGAAGAACAACTGCCGAAGCAGCAAAAAATTTTAGCCATTCTCTTGTAATTAAGTTTCTTACTACGCTCATTTTACGATTTTATAAATTAAATAAATTAGAGGTTTAATTAATAACTTATTAAAAGTGAAATCTAAAGTTTTATTCTTTTGAAATAAGCTAACTATATGTGGTGATATTTCATAGTAACGATTAATGAATACTTGTCCAAGTTTATAATGTGCTAATCCTGGCTTCAATCCTCTAAGTGTATCAAGTAGATCTTCATTATGTGGATATGCATGAGTAGCTAAATAACAATTTTTTGAACGTACATTAATCTTATCATATGCCTGTTGAAAGGCCTTCTTATTATGGGCCTGTCCTGATCTTAAAAATTTCCTAACGATTTGAGCATTTGCATGTTGATATTTGTATCCAATAGAAAATGCAATAAATTGCTGTAGACATCGAAGAGATTCACCGCGAAGTTTCGGGCTTTTATCATATGACTTAGCAAGATTCCAATAAGCTTGGCTTATCAAAAGTAGTTCAGAAATATCCTTTTGAGGATCAAACATCTTTGGAGTTAGATGCCTTTCAGTTGTTCGATTATATGCTGCTAAAATCCCAAGATAATGATTAAATTTCTCTACACTGTGTGGAATATCATTTTTTGCAACAAAGTCGAGAGCTTGTTTTAAAGTTTTCAAACGCTCAGTATAAGCATTCTTAACACCTTCATTAAGCTCTTCATCACCATCTTTAGGTTTGTTTTGGGGCTTCTTTGTTGCCATTATTTTACCCCTAGAAGCGATATGATACGGAAAAAGATGTTTCTTTGATGTCTTGTGCTACTTGTTTTAGCTCAATTGAATCTTCTAAACTAATATTTCTAATCGCGAAATTTAGTGTAAGTTTTGGTTGAATCCAGCTTAAGCCAAAACCTGATCCAGACTCCATTGCAATTTTATCGTCATACATTCCTGCACGTAAGTAAAAGTCACTAAGTACTTTGAATTGAATTGCCGCGCGCCAAAGAGAATGCTCTGAGATCTCCTCATTATAGTTTGCACCAGCATCAAGCATAAGTGAGATGTATTGTTGAAACTGGTATTGCATACCAAGCACTGCTTTCGTGTTATTTGGAGATTTTTCAAATGGATCCATTGCTACAAGTCCAAGTGAAAAGTTTTGTGTAATAGCGTGGAAAACACCAATATTTAATTGTTGATACTCAATCTTTTCCTTCACTCCTAGATATACATCTTCACGTTTCATATCCTGGTATGTGAAACCTAGTGCAGACTTTCGACCGATAGTAGAGGCGAAAGAAGTCGAGAGTTGTTTATAGTTTTCATCTCCACTCTTTGCTTTTACATAAGAGATTGAGCCCTTTAGAGCTTTTGAACTATCAGAAGCAATAACTGCGTAATTAGTTGAGTCTCCTAAAGGCGAGTCGTTCATATCGGTATTATCTGCTTTTGTTTGTTCAAGATATAATGAAGACATATTGAAAAAGGCTATTGGTGCAGGATTTAATACTGTAGCTTCATCCATTAATAAAGAAGCAACACCAGCTCCACCTGTGGACTTTAATCGTGTTGTTTTATAGTCCATTATTTTTGCAGATGTATTAAACTGAATTACTAATAAAGTTACAATTAATGAAAGTATTTTAGTCATGTAATATCCTTATTTATAGTCTAATTATAATCATATTTTCGAAATTCGTCATTTATTAGTGATTGACTAAAATACTCAATGTTTTAGTTGTTACGACGAGAATATTTTTTGGTATTATAAGGTGGTAATTTAGGAGATTTATGAAAGTAATAACTATATTGGCAACTGTATTAAGTTTAAATGTTTTCGCAGCAATTCCATCTTTAGAAGGATTAATGAGAAACTCTTCAAATAAGGAATTAGATAAAGAACTAGTTGTTGCTCACGTTGTTGTAAAACGAGTCGCAGCAGATGAAGAATTTGCAACGAGTGAAAATGTGGTTACGAATTATTTTAAATACATGTTTATTACTGCAGAAAACGAAAAAGATTATAAGAAATCTTTAGTTATTAGATATGATGATTCTTCTTATCAAGTATCGGGGGTTTCTAATGTAACTGCATATGAAAATCTTGATAGTCTGTTTGGTAAAGACACGACAAAAGATATTCTTCAAAGTTCAATCCTTAGCTACACATTCAATAGTTCTTTTGGTTTTAATAAAGTTTTTAAGGCAATAGAGCCAAGTTATAAATCTAACTCTGATTTGATTAATAAGGAAAAGGCTTCTTTAATTGAAGATTACAAAACGTTTCTTGTTAAAAAGAAAGACTATGAGAAAAAAGCCAAAGAGTATGAAGAGTCTGTTGGCGAAGCCCCTGTGTCACCACTTGAGTCTGATAATGATCAAAAACAAGCACAGTTAAAAAGTATCATGAACTCTTCTTTATATAAGGGAAGTAATAATTTAAAACTTGTTAAACGCAATAGAGAATTTGTTTGGGCAATTCAGCTTGATAATATCAAAGGTGAGTTTAAAAATGAAAACCATCAATTAATTTATTTAGATCTAAATACAGATAATGGAAGTTATTCAATTGTTCCAAAAAGTTTTGTTACTTACAATGGTCAGTATACTTTACCAAAGTACATTGAAGTTACGACATCTGATTACCGTTACGAAATAGAAATACCAACATACTATCTTCTAAACTCGACAAATAAGACGATTGCCGATCGAAATCGTGAATACGTAAAGTATCTTGAGCGAAATCAACAAAGACAAGGTACTCAAGTTAATATCGAGGGACAAGAAATTCAGGAAAATATTAATTTATTATTCTAGTTAAGTGTCTGTAATTACAGACAAGTAACTAATAGCCTTTAAGTATTTATAAAATTATCCGATATGACTTAAGCGATACTTTAAGTAGGGTAATATATGAAAAAGGCAAATCAATTAAAGTTTTTAATTTGTACACTAGCTCTGGCTTCTACACAGGCCAAGGTAGTATTTTCAGGAATGGGTTCAAGTGGAACTCGTAGTACAAATCAATCAACGGCCGGAACAGTTACAGTTTCATCATCGAGTCAGTCAACAACGATTGAATGTCGTAGAGATGATGCGGTTTCATATGGGTTTATGAAAACACTCCTTTTAGGAGATACTCCAAGTTATACAATTGCAAATGGAAAAATATTGGTAAATCTACCAACTAGAGTTTCAGCGTGTATTAAAGACATAAGTGCGCAAGCTATTACAAACCCTGTTGATAATAATGTTTACTTGAAGTTCAATGTGAAAATTGATTCTAGCCAATATCCTGCTGGTACTCAATCAATCGAAAAAGAATATGAAAAATGTATGGCCCACTTAGCTGGTGGAGACTCTTCATTTTATACTGTCGATAAACTAAGAGAAAAAGGTTATCTTGCATCACCTGTAACACTTGATACAGATCTTCCTGATATTGATACTAATAGAAATTCTGAATTAGTTATCGCCTCTACGAATAAAGATTTCGATTATAAAAATGATATGCCGTTTGGATTAGCAAATGTTGCGCAACATACATCTTTTAGTGATCCGTCATTCAATTGTATGGATTATGCAAAGCCTGCTGAACAAAAAGTAATGGCAAATAAAACTAATGAATATGAACTTCGTGAAGAGGCTATTGCTGCTTGTAACGGAAAAAATCTTACTGATATTTCGAAAAGTCTTAAGAAGCTTAGAAGTGACTCAGGTGGAAACTATGATGATCTAACTAGAATTCTTTCTGGTATTCAACATCAACTTATCAATGAAGAAGTTGAACAAATGGTTTCAAGAATGGAGCAAATTGAAAGTGATATTTCTCCTTCTGTTGAAGATGTTAAAGAAGGTGATAAGTTTGGTGTAAGCAAAGAAGCGAGAAAGAAGCTTCTTCAGGAATACGCAAATCACATGAATAAGTTTTCTAAAGAATTACTTCCAGCTATGAAAGAAGAATTAAAGCATTTAATGGAAGAATATGCAGAGCTAGGTGATAGCGAGGCAGATGAAAGACGTAAAGATCAAATTAATGAATCAATTGAAAAGATTAATGACGTTATTGCTAAGTTTAATCGTCAAAATGAAAATGGTGCTGAATATAAGAAAGTTGTTGAAGCACTTCGTGAAGGCAATATGCAAACTTCAGGTAGAAAGATTTTATCTGGAATTATTCTTGCTCAAGAGTTTTCACATGTAAAACTTGAAGGGACTAATAAAAGAAATGTTGAAGAAGCTGAAAATAATAGTGAGAGAAGTATTGCTCGTCTTAAGCAAGGTACGCTTGCTGATTGGGGTGACGAAGCTCTAATCAGAGCCGGTGACAATTCTCCAATTAAGAGACGTCAGCAAATTCTTAAAGGTATTCAACAAAGAGCTTCTAAAGATCGTCAAAATTATATGACTAAGCTAAATGCTTATGATGATTATATCCAACAGTATGCTCAAGATCTTGCAAGTAGTTATTGTACATCAGGTGGTAGCTATGAAGATTGTATGACTGTTAGAAGTACTTATCTTCCATACATCTATAACCAGTATAGTTCATGGAAGCAAAACTCTTATCAAGATTATAACCAATCTTATAATGCAAAATACGGAGCTGCCTATAATGAGCAGAAAAGCATACTAAGTCGCTTTAATGGTCTTTATAGTAATTACAAGTTAAATGCTATGCAAAACCAATTAGCAGGAGCAACAGCGAGTAGTCCGTTTGATTTATGGACAGGAGCTGACACTTCTTATTCTTCTGGTATTCCTGGATTGAATTTTGATTTCAATGGGGCCGCTGGTGGAAACTTTAACAATAATAATGGTTGGAATAATAATTTTAACTTAATGCAACCACAACAAAGAACACCTAGCAGTTCAACATGGACTAATCCATATCGATAAAAAAAAAGGCTTCCAATCGGAAGCCTTTTTTATTTCTTAAAACTTAATATCTGCACCAAGATAAATTAGGTAAGTATCATTTGTTTCGTTAGGAGTCGCAGTATTTGAGAATGCGTAGTAGTCGCCAACGAAGAAATAACCTAGGTTTGCATTTAGTGTTACTGAAGTATTCCACTTGTAAGAGAAGTTTGAATCAATTTCAAATCCTAGATCATCTGCTTGATCTGCTGCCGCAGTAAATCTCTTGTTCTTCTCATGGTTAATTGCATCTGAACCAGCTTCAGCAACTTTATCGGCCTTTGCCCAAACAACAGAGTTAGTCCAAGACCAAGTTCCTGAATCATATCTGTGAGCAAATTTTGCATAAGAAGTATTTGCAATACCCGAATTAAATACGTTTAGATCAGTATTTGCAATGGCCGCTAAGTTATAGCGAAACATGATATTTGCAATTTGAAAGTTAGGGTTAAGATACATTGCTCCATAAGTTTGGTTATCTGCATCTGAACCTGAAACCATACCAAAATCAAGATGAAATGAGTGATTTGTGTTTAACTTATAAGTGTTATTAAGTAGGAATGCTTTTGCATCAACTTCAGTATCTGTAACACCAGGGTAGATTTCACCCATATCACCAGTCATTAATGGAATTTCTGCTTCAACAGTGTATTTGCCGAAAGTCTTCTTAAGGTAAAGGTCGATCATTGTCACACTAGTTGCACCAAGGTTTGTAGCAATAGTGTCACCATCTACATCAGTTTCAATTCCAGATGCAGCTCCAGAAGTGTTCTTGTTGTAAAGAGCTCCGAAAGTGAATTCTTTATCTAGGTTTTCATAAAGTAATGAAATCCCCATCTCTTTAACACGACCAGTTTTTGTAAGGTTATTTGCTTTGATTTTTGAGTAGTAAGGAGAGAACTTAAAGTTACCGATCTTGAAATCAATTGTAATCCCATCTCTCATTGAAGCAAATCTTGATCCTGGAGCATTTCCATCATTATAAATTGCACCCATACCCCAGTTAAACTTTTGGCGACCTACTGTATAAGTTGCTGTATCAGAATAAAATACTGCATTGGCCTGAGTTAGGTTCACAGGATTACTTGTTACTGTATTGAAAGAGTAGCGAGCATTTGCATATGAGTTTAATGGATCTTGAGTCTTTGTTCTTCCATCATTTGAAGAATCACCAAAATTTCCACCGTATCCATAACCTGAAGTTAGTTCAGCATTAATCGTTGTTGAGTCATTTACAATGATTGTTGGCTGAAGCTTAAAAATATAAGTTTGAAAGTTTGATGAGTCAGGATCAGCATCTGTCATATCAAATGCTTGGTCACCATTATCAAGTGGTCCAGCACCTTGCTGAACTGAACGATTATAATCACCTAAAGAATGTAGGTCTGTTTGTAGTTCACCATGCCAGTCAATTGGTAGTGCCAGAGTAGAAGTAGCTAAAGTGGCAAGAATTGCGGCCTTATTTAAGTTGTTTAACATAAGTTGTTATTCCTTTTATAATTTAACAAAATTGTACTGAAATAATATAAGATGACTTTATATAACGTCAAAAAAATAGGTGTATTCAAAGGTGCTTAATAAACGAATAAAGATATTATTATTCTTGATGGTTGGATTATTTGGCTTGTGTGTCATTTATTCCATAAATACAATCAATGACGCAGACTTAACTCGAATTATTACTCCTAAAACACCTGATACGAATTCGAAAACCATTCTTTTTGAAGAGGGAAGTTTTGTTAAGAAACGTGACTTCTTATTTTTTAAGGCCAATTCACGTGATGAGAGATTTAACTCTGTCTTTTTTGAGAAGTTTGACGATGAAAAGAGGTCAATTCTAAGTGTGAAAGAAAGCTTCGAGTTAAATTCTATTAGAAGTAATGATTGTAATTACAACCGCTGTCTTCAATATAAAATTAACTTTTATAATATTCCTATTATCTTATCTAAAGGTCTTATTGGTATTGAAGATTTTCGTTTTCTTGATCACATAGGTATTGATTATATTTCTATCATTCGTGCGATAATTGCAGATATTAAAGCTGGTGCTCTTGTACAAGGTGGATCAACACTGACACAACAACTAGTAAAGAATATCTATTTTACAAATGAGAAGTCATTTAGCAGAAAGATTAAAGAAGCTATCCTGGCCGTTTATATTGATTTTAAATTCGATAAGTCAGCAATTCTAGAAGCTTATTTCAACGAAGTGTATTGGGGAAGTCTTGGTGGAATTAGAATAAAAGGTGTGAACACAGCAGCTGTTTTATATTTTAATAAACCTATTTCTGAGTTAGATCCTTATGAATCAGCTATATTGGTCTCAATGTTAAAAGGGCCAAGTTATTATCATCCTATCTATCGTACAGATCGTCTTAGAGGGCGTGCTGATTTTATTTTTAATAAATTACAAAGCTTAGATCTTTTTGATCAAAACACAGATTATCAGTGGTCTGATGAGAAGTGGGAAAATTGGAAAAAACAATTATCTGTTTTTCAAGATGACTCATTTTATGAAGCGATATATTTGACATCGACTCGAGTTAATAAAGATCCAATGCTTAGTGAATTTCGATTTTTTAAAACAGTCTTAGCTTCTAAAAATCTTTTAAGAGATCTGAAAGGGATCGAAGAGAACTTGGCGGTTAAAATTGCTTTTGGAAATCCAAAGCATAAAAGTTTCTACTATTCTAAATTTGAAAGAAATGTTGATAAGGCCTTCAAAGAGGAACGTCATGGTGTAGGTTCAACACTAAAGCCAATCCTGTTTCAAATATACCTTGAGCAGGGCCATAAAATAGATGATTTAGTTTCAACGGAGCCGATAACTTTAGATCTTGTTAGTGGAAAGTGGACACCCTCGGAATCTCATACACCTTCTGCGAGTGAGTACCCTATTTCTCAAGCTTTACAAGAGTCCTTAAACAATCCAGTTGTTAGACTGGCCCATGATATTGGTTTTGAAAAAGTTGAAGTTATATTGAAGGATAAGATTAAACATCTTAAAACACCGTTGGCCCAATATCCTGCCCAGCTTCTTGGTGCCATTGAATTATCAGTTGATGAGCTCTATCAATTATATGAAGACTTTATGCTTGCGCAATGTCGAGTAGGGGCCGGAGTGTACGAGTCTCTTGCAGATCCAAATCAAACGACAATTAGAAGAATGGTAAAGCCAGCGCTTAAGCAACAACATTTCTTCGGGAAAACAGGAACATCAAATAATGGTTTTGATAATCTCTTTGTCGGTTATGATGGACATGATCTTTTTACGATCTGGGTCGGTTATGAAGGTGTTCGTACAAATAAGAAAGGTTTAAGATTATACGGAAGTACGACAGCTTTCAGACTTTATCAGGAGATTATTCTGTATTCAGGCCAACGAATTGCGTCTTTGGCATGCGAATAAGTAGGCAAATTTAAAAATTTCTTGTCAAAAATAAGAAACTAGCTTATATATTACATACAAATCTACATTGCTGGGGTATCGACAAGTGGCTAAGTCAGCAGATTTTGATTCTGCCATTCGAAGGTTCGAGTCCTTCTACCCCAGCCATTTTCTCACGGATCAGAGAAAGGAATAAGATCATGAAAAGGATCGTTCTCGTATCAGGCACGTCAAATCCAAAGCTTTCTTCCGATATCTCGAAAATCTTAGATGTTCCGTTAGTTGACCCCCAAGTTATTAAATTTGCCAATGGTGAAACATTTTGTGAAATCGAACAAAACGTTCGTGGTGCTGATGTCTTCATTATTCAATCAACATGTGCGCCGGTAAATGATAATTTAATGGAGCTTCTGATTATGATCGATGCTCTTAAGAGAGCGTCAGCGTCTTCGATTACAGCAGTTATTCCTCATTACGGATACTGTCGTCAGGATAGAAAGGCATCGCCGAGAACTCCTATTTCAGCAAAGCTGGTTGCCGATCTTATTACAGTTGCAGGCGCTAGTCGTGTTATTACAATGGACCTTCACTCTGGACAGGTTCAAGGTTTCTTTAATATTCCATTCGATAATATTTTTGCTTCTCCTGTTCTTCTTAGTCATATTAAAAGAGAACTTGTGACAGAAAATACGATCTTCGTTTCACCAGATGCTGGTGGAGTTGAGCGTGCTCGCCATTACGCTAAAAAGTGTAAGTGCGATATCGCTATGATCGATAAGCGTCGTACGGGAAAGAACGTTGCAAAGGCCATGAATATTGTGGGTGATGTAAACGGTAAGGACTGTATCATCTTAGATGATATGATTGATACTGCAGGAACACTTATCGAAGCTTGTAATGCTCTAAAAGATAATGGTGCAAGAAGTGTTGTGGCATGTGCTACGCACCCTGTATTTTCTGGGCCTGCTATTGAGCGCATCAATAAAGCAGAATCTTTAAATAAGGTTCTTGTGACAAATACAATTCCTCTGAGTAAAGAGGCGCGTGAGAGTGGAAAAATAATTTCTGTCTCGGCCGCTGAAATATTGGCCAAGTCGATTCATCGCACGTTTAATAACGACTCAGTTAGTTCATTATTTTTATAAACGGGTAACCTATGAATTATTTAATTGTTGGACTTGGAAATCCAGGTTCAGAATATAAAGGTACCAGACATAATATTGGCTGGGACGTAATGAATTTTATCAAGCCAATCAAGGACTTGCCTTTTAAAGAGAAATTTAAAGGAATTTGGTCTTCGTTTGAAACGGATGAAGATAAGTTCTACGTGTTAATGCCTCAAACTTATATGAATCTAAGTGGTGAGAGTGTTATTCCTTTTGCTCAATACTTCAAAATCGAACCAGAAAATATTTTAGTTATTCACGATGAATTAGATTTACCGTGGGGAACTATTGCCTTTAAAGATGGTGGTGGCCTTGCGGGTCACAATGGTCTTAAGTCAATTGCAGGACAATTAGGTCATAACAATTTTAAGCGCTTACGTATGGGGATTGGACGTCCACAACATGGAAGTGTATCTGATTGGGTTTTGGGCCGCTATTTTGGTTCGGAGGCTGACTTTATTGACGATTACTTAGAAAAAGCTTCAAAAGCCGTTGAATGTTATGTAAAAAGTGGCTTTAAAACAGCGATTCAAAGATATAAAAAGAAACAATTACTAGATTTAAGTAAATAGATATCAGGAGAAAATAATGGCCCTAAATTGTGGGATTGTAGGACTTCCAAACGTTGGTAAATCAACGATTTTTCAGGCTCTAACTTCGGCTCCAGCTGAAGCAGCTAACTTTCCATTTTGTACAATCGAACCAAATATTGGGATTGTAAACGTTGGTGATATTCGTATGCAAAAAATTGCGGAAATCATTGGGCCACAAAAAGTTATTCCAACTATTGTTGAATTTGTTGATATTGCAGGTCTTGTAAAGGGTGCTTCAAAAGGTGAAGGTCTTGGTAACCAATTCCTTGGAAATATTCGTCAAGTAAATGCAATTGTTCACGTTGTACGTTGTTTTGATGACACTAATGTTATCCACGTTCACGGTGAAGTTAATCCAGTTGATGATATTGAAACAATTAATATGGAACTTGCTCTAGCTGACCTTGAAGTTGTTCAAAGAAAGCAAGCAAACCTTCCTAAGTTAATGAAAAACCAAAATAAAGAAATTGCATCAAAAGCAAAGATGCTTGTACCTGTTCTAGAAAAACTTACTGCTCATTTAGAGCAAGGTTTTGCTGCACGTACACTTGAGATGGATAAGGAAGATATCGAGTTAACTCGTGATCTTAACCTAATTACTCTTAAGCCAACTCTTTATCTATGTAACGTAGATGAAGAGAGTGTTGATGAAGATAATGACTATGTAAAAGCAGTAAAAGAATTTGCACAGAAAGAAGGTTCTCGTGCAATTAAGATTTGTGGAAAGCTAGAGTCTGAAATTGCGGCACTAGAAGATGAAGCAGATAAGAAAGACTTTATGGAAGCTGCTGGAATTGAAATTTCTGGTTTAGAAACGCTTACTCATGAAGCATATAATATGCTTGGTCTTCGTACATATTTTACGGCCGGTGTTAAAGAAGTTCGTGCTTGGACATTCAAAGAAGGAGCTAAAGCTCCTGAAGCTGCAGGTGTAATTCACTCAGACTTTGAAAGAGGATTCATTAAGGCAGAGATTTATCACTATGATGACTTAATTGCTAATGGATCAGAGGCGAAGGTTAAGGAAGCTGGAAAGCTTCGTATGGAAGGTAAAGAGTACATCGTAAAAGACGGTGATATTATTCACTTCCGTTTTAATGTTTAAGCACCCGCGAAATTGACTGGCCAAAGCCAGTCTATTGTTCGCGGTGCTAGCTCCCCAATACTTTAGCTAGAGAAATATATTCAACAAGCCGGGTTCAAGCCCGGCTTTGTTGTCTCTGGAGCAAAAAATCTTAGCATAAGAACTTACTTTTATATTGTTTACAACTGAGATGAAATTTCTCGTTTCGCTTCCTTCTTAGGAAAGGCATTAAAAGTAGAAGCTACACTCTTTTCTAAAATATAGTTATCTTTCATAAGATTATAAAAGAAGAAGTTACGATAGATTAGCTTCACGTACAGTCTTGTTTCTTTATATGGAATTTGTTCAATTTGAAAAATAGGATCTTCTACATCCATAAGATTCTTTGCCCACTTTGTTACCTTGTGTGGACCTGCATTATATGAAGATAATGCATAGATTATATTTCCATCAAACTTATTAAGTAGAGATTTGAAGTAGCGTACACCAGCATCGATATTTCTATGTGGAATTAAGATCTCGTCTGTTTTTCTAAAATTAGTCATCTGTCTTGCCGTAGCTGGCATAAGTTGCATTAGTCCTAGTGCGCCTACTGCTGAACGTGCGTTTGGATTGAATGCGCTTTCTTGTCTGATAATCGATAAAACTAGAAGCGGGTCAATTTCAGCATTTACATCTTTAATCTTATCAAGATGTAGAACCGGAAAGAGAGTCGTAATATCAATTTTTGAAGGCCTAATGAGATTTAAGTCAATTGTCCTTGAGACGAGTTTGAAACTCGATAAAAAATCACCACTTTCTTTGAAATGATGAAGAAAGTAATTAAATATAGCCACACGTTGTTCTTCTAATGGAAGAGAGTCTAACTTGGCCCTATTGATAATATCAGTTTCAGGATTGAAACGGATAAATTCATAAATTAACTTATCAACCTTTCCGACAAATTTTAACTCATGCCAAATATTTGATTCTTTAATATTTCTTTGTTTGGCCTGGGTGAAGTCCGCTAATTCTAGTTTGGGAAGATTAACTGTATTCTTATGGAAATAAAGTGATTTAACATAATTCTTATCAAACTCAGGAAGATAGTCCTGGGCAATAATTGAATAGAAGCTTAATGGGTTTCCATTAATCATTAATTTGAATAAGTGTTTTGCAAGGGATTCATTCCCATCTTTCATATAACTATAAGCAATCCAAAATTTTGTCTTAGTGTATAGATTAGAAAACTCATCTATTAATTTATAGTTTTGTACTGTTACGATACTTTCCTTATAGTTTTCATTTTTTATTGAATTCCAAAGTAGAAGGAAGAGTGATTCATTTTTTGATTCATCATCATAACTAATCTCATATGAGCGTGCAAAGTAACGATTGGCATTGGCAATATCATCATTATTTAAAAGAAGTTTTCCAATATAGCGAACACGTTTCCATGAAGACTTTTTATAAATATAGTCTTCATTGGCTTTTTCAAAAGTTAAAAACTTTGAAAGTTGTTCATTGATATTTGCTTTCTTTTTCTCATTATTTTTTACTAGATTTTTTAATTGGCGATATTGTTTTATAAATTCGTTCGTAATGGTTAATTTGTTCTTCTTAATTCTATGTAGATTATTTTGGAATAAAAGAGTGATATCTTTATCAAAATCTATATGTGAATAAAGCTTAGAATCAATCTTTAGCCCATTGATCAAAGTTATTTCGATAAGCTGTTTTTTAATATGTTGATAAATTTTAGATTCTTTATCAACTTCTTCTAGTTTACTAATGAAAAGTGAGTTTCGAGATGTTGCAAGATATTGAATGGCCTTAGAGAAGTTTTCATCATCAGCAATAATATCATTGTAATACTTATCGTTAATTAAATAATTAACAGTGTGAAAACAGTAATTTCTAATATTTGAAACAAATTCATCCTCAACGCGATTTGTTCTGTGACTTTTAATATTACATGAAAAATACTTATCTTTTTTTAGTGATGTTTTTAGATCACTTAAAAACTCCAAGTGAGTGAGATAATTTTTAAAGATACCACCATCTTTAATGGCCTTAATTGCATTATTGATTTTATGATTAGGTAATTTCCTTCTTTTTAAAATGCGTTCAATTTCTGAGATGTGACGTGCAGCTGTAAGCTCTTTGTCTTTAAGAGAACGAGAATCTTTAGCAAAGCTTGTAAATGACAAGCTTGCCGTTAACGATAAAAGAATAAACTTCTTACCCAATAAACTCATTGAAACGACCTTCCATACTTTTTAACTTAGTGACTACATCACTTAAGATTAATTTTTTATCGTCAGGTACAACTTGTTGTAGGTTCTTTAAATAGTTACAGATTTCATCAATATAAACAGTGTCTTCCTTAAAATGAGTTTGGAAGTACTCAACTGTTAAATTAACTTCATCTGCGACATCTTGAAAGTAATCACCTTCTCTAAATGAAAGCTTTCTTTCAAACCCTGTGTGTCTTAGTCCAGCAAGATATTGTTTTAATTTATAAAGTGGGCCTGCAACTTTGTGAGTAAAGAAAATACAAACTACAAAGATGAGGATCCCAAAAAATGCTTGGCATAAAATGAGAAAGTTTAAAAGATCACTCTTCATTGTTGCAATATGCTCAGCAGATTGTGGAAATTTTTCTGAAATATTAGTTAGCACTTGGTAAATAACAAGTGGATAGAATGCACTTAGTACTAGAATTACAATACAAATTAATGCACTGAATCTCAGCTGAAATTTAGAGTCGACTATGATTATGGAACGCTTATATGGCTTAGACACAATTTCTCCAAACTTTAATTTAGTTTCTTTAGTAATTATAACATCTTATGAATTTTGTTGTAGGGCAAAAATTTGCTTTACTCATTGAATAAGTGCCCAATATTTAATAGAATTCACGCATAAAACGATAAAAAACTGAGAGAATTAGTATGCTAAATATTGAAATAGTTAAAAGTAAATTAGTTGAGGTTAATAACCCAAACACTGGAAAATCCCTATTAGATGAGAATCGTTTCAAGGATATTGCAATCGAAGATAAGAAGCTTACGATTGTTTATAATCGTGATGGCATTACTCCTGCACAAAAACGAGATATTGAGGATTCAATTGTTAATTCTCTTTCAGCTATTGTTAGTGAAGATGATCTCTTCATTAAAACTATTTCTACTCAAGAAATGCCAGCTCAGCAACAGCAAAAGCCCCAACAACAAGGTGCGAAGTTAGAAGTCGGTCACGCTAAGGCTGCACCTCAAAAACGTGATATTCCGGGCGTGAAGAAGATTATCGCTGTTTCATCTGGAAAGGGTGGTGTTGGGAAAAGTACAGTTTCTGTAAACTTAGCTCTATCTCTTAAAAACCAAGGAAAGAAAGTAGGTCTACTAGATGCCGATATTTATGGGCCATCTATTCCGATGCTTCTGGGTCAAAGAGATGCGAAGCCTCTTGCAACTGATGATAAGAAAATTGCCCCTATAGAAGCACATGGAATTAAATTCATTAGCTTCGGTTTATTCATTGAAGAAAAAGACGCTGTAATCTGGCGTGGGCCTATGCTTGGTGGGGTTCTAAATCAATTTCTTTTTGATGTTGATTGGGGTGAGCTTGATTACCTAGTATTAGATCTGCCTCCAGGAACTGGTGATGTTCAGTTATCAATTGCTCAAACTTTAAATCTAAGTGGGATTGTTGGTGTATCAACACCACAGGATGTTGCTCTACTTGATTCTAGAAAAGGCTTCAATATGTTTGAACAGGTCAATATTCCTGTTTTAGGACTTATTGAAAATATGAGCTACTTCGCACCAGATGATATGCCTGAGAAGAAATACTATATTTTCGGTGAAAAGGGTGGAGCTGATATCGCAAATGAGCTTGGTTATCCATTCTTAGGTGAAATCCCTATTGAAATTGCTTTACGTGAATCTTGCGATAATGGTGTGCCTTACATGTCTAATAATTCATACGAAAGTAGACCAGTATGGAAAGCATATTCCGGTATTGCAAAAAAGATCATTGAAATAGAAAATAATGATGGTGAGGGGAAAGGTTTTTTCTCAAAAATTTTCAAAAGGTAGAAAATGTCCATCATACAGAAAATAGAGGAGCAATGCTCTTTTAATTTCACAGGCAGAATCAATATTCTTAAAAGGGCCGATCGTCAGTTCCTAGGCGTTATATATATTAGCGAGGGAATTGTTGTTGCGGCCCAGTTTTCTAAGAAGACAGGCCTTAAAGCCTTATACTCGTTAGTAATTTTTGAAATGGATCATATCGAGGAGTTCACTCTTGTGGCCGAGCCAGAAGTTGTTTCTGAGAGTGACTACGAATTCAAACTAAAATTTAGTGAGTTAAAGTCGAATATTGAAAATGCTTATTCTCAGCATTTAAAGGCTAAGTCCCTTCGTCCACCAGAAAATATTCACATTTTGATCAATCCTGTGTTCATAAAAAATGGAAAAAAGACTGGTGCAAATGAATTTTTACTATTAAAAACTATAGCTGAATACAGCAAGGTTAAAGATATTTATAGCAATTGCGAATTATTTGATTTTGAAGTCACCCAAGCATTAGTAAATCTAAGAAAAATGGGCGCCTTGAAGGTCGTAAAGTAGGAGTTTTAAATGAAAGATCAAACGCATAACCAAGGCAACCTTAAAGAGCTTAAAGTTATGATCGAAGAAAACGTTGTTACCTCTTTTGAGTTAATGTCTCAGAATACTGGGATTGAGCTTGAAGAGCTTATTGTAGTCGCTCTAAAGCGCTTTAGAGCTTCTCATAGTGACTATGAGAAGAAGACTTTCCAAGTTGATTAATTCTTATTCATATTAGAGTAGGCACACCCCTGGGGTGTGTTTACTTTTTCTACAGTGTTAAAAGTTTAACAGTCTAATACCTAAACAATTCAATAAATTCCATTAAATACGAACGCGTTTTCAGTAAGTTAGCAAATATACGTATTTGTTCAATTTGGCATGAGTGTTGCTTCTATATATGCATATAGGTTTTAGGAGCACTGTATGAAAGCAACAGCTATTTACAAGAAATTCATTATCGCATCAGTACTATCAGGATCATTCCTTGTATTCGGTGGTATCTATCAAGGGATTTCAGTAACTGATAACTCATTTATGCAACAGAAAGATATTTCTTTTGAAAAGAGAGTTGATGAGAGCGTTGATCGTATCGTAGCTTCATCTGATCGTGAAAAAGTATCTGTACAATACTTACCTGTTGCAGAGTATGCACAAATTATCGACGGTAAATGGGAAATTGTAAGAGTAGAGAATCACGAAGGAAATGAAATTTTTAATGAGAAGAAAGCAAACTCTAAAAGAGTAGTTGATATGAAGTTAATTGGAACTGGTCTAGTTCAACTTAACGATAATAATGAGTACACTTTTGATGTTTCTTTCCTACACGAGAATAATAAAAATATCTCAATCTTTAGAGCTTATGAAGATGGATTTGAATTAATTGAAGCAAGAAGAGTTTTAGAAGCAAATAATGAAGTAGCTACTCAAGATGTTATTGTTGATGAAGCTTTAGAAGAAGCAGCAATGATTAATGAAAATGAGAGAAAAGAATTTATTATCGAAAGAGTAGTTCTTCCTCAATTAAATAACGAGCTAATTCGTGGTGAAGATAAGATTGAAGGAAGTGTTACAGTTGGACCAAATGGTGTTCAAGGTCTTTACTTCAACGTATTCGATAAAGATATTAATGAAGTACTTGGTGATATTAAACTTAAAGATGGAAGTGCATTTGAAGTTGAACTTCAGGGACAACTTTCACACGGAGTATTTGCTAGAAATGGTGAAAATGGATACCGTCTAAGATTTACAACTGGTCCATATGCTGGTGGGTTAATTAACTTTGTAACTTACGATGAGCTAGAAAGAGTAAATGCTGAATTCGAAAGCATGGAAAGAGCAAAAGAAGAGTCACGTTTTGAAAGATCTCTGACAGAAGAAGGGTCATTTGAAAACGATATTAACTTAGCTCAAGGTAATGTTAGCGCTGAAAATAATGAAAAACAAAATGTGGAAGAAGTTGAAGAAGAAAGATACGAAGAAGAAGTTCTTGTAGACGATCCAGCTGAAAGATTTGAAGAGCAAAAAGAACTTGAATACGAAAGACAAGAAGAATTAGACAGACAAGGTTACGGATTCTAATCCATAAATATAAAGAGAGAAGAGAAGAAAAACAAAGGCCCTCAAAATTGAGGGCCTTTTTTATGTATTATATATGCGAAGTTTTTTTGCTCCTGAGACGAACCGCTCGGGCTTTATGGTTACGATGACCTGTATGTCTGCTAGAGGCAGGAGCCGAAGCAGACTGAACCCTCGCTCTCGATCAGAATGTGCTCCTTGCATGGGGAGCTAGCACCGCAGGGAGTAGATTGATTATTGCACAAACTTTCCCATAGGCCTAGAGACAACAAAGCCGGGCTTGAACCCGGCTTGTTGAATATGTAATTCATTTCATTGCACTGAGGCCTAGCACCGCAGCCAATAGTTTGCCTTTGGGCAAACAATGCTGCGGATGCTTAAAGAACTTTTTTAAGTTCTTCTTTAAGAATTGGAACGATTTGGAAAAGATCTCCAACAATTCCGTAGTCAGCTTTAGTAAAGATTGGCGCATCTGGGTCAGTGTTGATTGCAACGATAACCTTAGATGTTCTCATCCCAGCTAAGTGCTGAATAGCACCTGAAATACCACAAGCGATGTAAAGAGATGGAGCAACTGTTTTACCAGTTTGACCAACTTGCATTGCGTGTGGAGCATATCCTGAGTCTACAGCAGCACGTGAAGCACCAACTGTTGCACCAAGAACTTCTGCTAGTTCTTCAAGGATCTTGAAGTTTTCTGCAGATTTCATAGCACGACCACCAGATACGATGACATTTGCTTCTGTCAGGTCTAGCTTCTCAGAAGCACCCTTAACGATTTCTTTGATTGCAGCTTTGATGTCACCAGCGTTAGCAGCAACTTCATTTGCAGCACCTGCACCAGCAGTTGGAGCTTCTGGCATACCAAGAGCGTTAGGTCTTACAGTTACGAAACCTGGCTTAGGTCCGTCTAGTTCTACTTTAGCTAGAACTTTACCAGCAAATAGTGGTCTTGTTCCTGCAAAGTTGTCACCTTCCATTACAAAATTTGTAACTTCTGATGCCATACCTGCATCAAACATACCAGCTAGTCTTGGCATAAGGTCTTTTGCTAGAGAAGTTGCACCAGCAAATACGTAATCGTAGTTTGAACCGATAAATTCTTTAAGTGCATTAGCGTATCCTTCTGGAGAATACTTATCTAGGTTTGCACCTTTTAGGTTGTGAACATTAGCAGCACCATACTTTGCAAGATCTGCAGTTGCATTAGCACCCATGTCACCAACGATTGCTACGTCAACAGTGTGACCAGCAAGTTTTCCTAAGATTTCAAATGTAACAGACTTAACTGTTTCACCACTTGTTTCAGAAAATACTAATATCTTTGCCATTTTAATAATCTCCTTAGATAACTTTAGCTTCTTCTCTTAAAAGCTTAACAACTTCAGCTACAACACCTGCTTGAGCAGCTTCGTCCATTGCATCAAACTTCTTCCCAGCTGGTTTTTCTGGTGGAAGTTGGAAACCAGAATACTTAACACGACGATCGTCAGCAGATACACCTACATCTGAAAGTGAATGTTGAGCAAGAGGCTTTCTCTTAGCTTTCATAATCCCTGGAAGAGAAGCATAACGTGGGCTGTTTAGACCTTTGTTGGCCGCAATTAATACTGGAGCAGTTACTTCGTAAACTTCTAGTGCTCCACCTTCAACTTCTCTTTTAAGAGTATATGAACCACCTGCTTCTTCACAACCGTCTACAACAGTTACTGAAGGCATTCCTAGCATTTGAGCTAGAAGTTGTGGAACTTGAAGACAGTCGTCATCAATTGCTTGTTTTCCAGTGAAGATAACATCTGGAGTTTTTCCAGATTTTTCAATAGCACCTTTAAGTGCTTTAGCTGTCATATATGAATCTAAGTTGTCATCAGCTTCAACTAGGATTGCATCGTCAGCACCCATTGCTAGGGCAGTTCTTAGAGCTTCAGTGTCTTTAACACCACCAACTCTTACTACAGTAACAGTAGAACCACTGTTTGCAGCTTTAGTTAATAGAGCTTGCTCTACTGCAAATTCATCATATGGATTCATGATCCACTTGATAGAACTTGTTTCGATATAAGATCCATCACCATTTGGAGTAATTTTAGTTTCCGTGTCTGGAACTTGTTTAATACATACAAAAATGTTCAATTTTAGCTCCTTGTAAAAATTTCTTTAGCAATAACTAATCTTTGTATTTGTGAAGTGCCTTCATATATTTGAATGAGTTTGGCGTCTCTCATTATTTTTTCAACTGGATATTCTTTACTATAACCGTAGCCACCAAATACTTGTACAGCATCAGTTGCTACTTTCATAAACATATCAGCGGCTTTAGCTTTTGAGTATGATGAAAGTTCTGGATTTGGTTTTCCATTATCAATTGACCACGCAGCCTTTTGAACAAGTAGTCGAGCTGCTTCAATTTCAATTCCCATGTCGGCGATCATCATTTGAATGGCCTGATGACGAGATAGTGGAACACCAAATTGTACTCTCTCCCCAGCATACTTAACCGCATGATCCATAGCACATTGAGCTCCACCTACTGCGGAACTCGCAACCATAGGTCTAGAGTGATTTAATGTTGCCATTGCAATTGGCCAACCTTGACCAAGACCACCTAAAATATTCTCTTTTGGAACTTTTACGTTTGTAAAAGTCACTGCTCTAGTATCAGAACAACGATGTCCCATTTTATTTTCTTTTTCACCAAGCTCAATTCCCTCGGACTTTCCATCAATAACAAGTGCCGTAATACCTTTGTGCTTAAGTGTTGTATCAGTTGTTGCATAGACAACAAAAAGATCTGCATATCCTGCATTTGTGATCCACATCTTATTTCCATTTAATAAGTAGTGATCTCCACTTTCTTTTATAGTTGTTTTGATACCCGCTGCATCTGATCCATAGCCTGGTTCTGTTAAGCAGAAAGCTGCAATTTTATAATCTTCAGTAAAAGGAGTTAAAAATCTCTTTTTTTGTTCTTCATTCCCACCAATAACAATTGGTAGAAGTGCAAGATCATTTGCCATGATTGCGGTATTCATTCCTAGACAGCCATAGGCAAGAGCTTCAGTAATGATCATTGAATCAATAGTAGAAAAACCTGCACCACCATATTCAGCTGGAATACAAGTATTAACTAAACCAAGCTCCCAAGCTTTGCGAAGAATGTCCAAAGGCATCTGTGCCTTTTCATCATATTCGCCAGCTTTAGGCATCATCTCATTTTTTGCAAATTTCATTGCAAGTTCACGAATTTCTTTTTGCTCGGAAGTTAATTCAAAGTTGATCATGATGGAACCTATTGTTCTAAAGATAATGTGACATTATTATAGATAGTTTTTCAGTATTTAGTAAATAGGTAATAAAGGCTTAAGATAGTGTAATAAAACACCTTGGTACTATTTGAGTGGTGTTGCATCATTATGCTTCAATTCAGCAATTTCAAAATATGATTTGTATTCGCTATAGCTCGGTAAATCCTTCAAGGGCTCGAGCACAAAGCTTCTATTTCTAAATTCTTTATGGGGTATAATTAAGTTCTTTGATTCATATTTTAATTTATCAATAAAAATAATATCGATATCAATCTCTCTAGGGCCCCAGTGATAGCGTCGTTTGCGACCAAGTTTATTTTCAATTTCTTTTGCTATGTGCAAAAGAGCTTCTGGCTCTATGTTTTGGGATGTCTCAATTTCAAGAGCAATATTATAAAAATTTGGCTGATCTTGTGGCCCGTATGGTGGGGTTTCGAAAATCCTACTAATAAATGATTTGGCATCTAGGGCCAATTCGATTTCTTTAGTTGCGCTAAGAAGAATCTCTTCTTTATTATTTAAATTTGAGCCGAGACTGAAGATTATTTTCATTAGTTCGAAGACTTTTTAGATTCTTTTTTTGAATCTTCATCTGAGCTTTTAGATTTAAGCTGTGACTTAGGTCTTAGTACTTTTTTATTTTGCTCAATGAATGAAGGAAAGTTATCATTCTTTGGCTTGGGAGCAGTTTTTACACCACAAGAAGTTAGTGCAAAAGTAGTAAAAAATAATAAAAACTTAGAACTCAAGTGCAAGACCTACTCCCATTACATCTGTTCCAATATCAACCCTTAAAAACCATCCAGGTACTAATCTTTTAAATCCTGTTGCACCAAAAACAAACTCATCTTGTTCAACACTTGCAACGAGGTCAAGTTCTCTTTGGGCTTGGTCTGAACCAACTTTAGAAACGTCACCAGCACCAGGACTATCAGCAGTTGCAAATTTATATCCAACATATGGCATAAATACTGTGTATAAAGGACCTTCAAATGAGTACTTTGCTCTGAAGATATACTGATTTACTGCTGTATCTATATCATCTGCAGGGAAAGCACGAATAAGATGACGACCAATAAAGCCTTCGATCCAAATATTTTTTTCAACTTGAAAAGACCATGCGGCATTATATTGAGTATTTGTATCTTGCTTTCCGGCAGTGTTAAATCCATCCACAAGACCGATACCAACAGAGGCGATATTATCATTTTTAATGACACCTGTTTGTTGACTTTCATCACCATACAAGTCTTCCTCTAGTAATGTCGTATCATCATAAAGAGATTCTGAATCAGTGATTTTAAATTGATCATCTTGATTGTCAGCGGGCTTACCGTAAGCTGAGTCATCGCCACGTAAGATTTGAACATCTTGGTTTACAAAGAAATTTTTAAATAATTCTTCATCGTACACTTTTGTGACTTTAACAGCTGCTTGATTCTCTTCTTGTTTCGGAACAACTCCACGTGCAACAGGTACCTTATTTATTAAGATAGTAATGTAGTCACCTTTTGCGAAGCTATCTTGACTATTACTGACAAGAATAATTCTTTTGGTTCCAGAAATTTTCAATAGCTTTTCATTAGCTAGTTCAAAATTAGCTGCATTTGAGAAATCATTAACCGCACTTTGAGAAAGAGCAGTAGTTGATAAAAATAGTAAGAATAGGATCATTATATTCTTCATACGGAAAAATTGTACATCGCATGAAGAAATTAGTCTAGGCGGTTAAAATTTAAATATCTATTTAAAAGTAACCGAAGGGAATTACATATAATTGTTACTATTTAAAAGGGGTAATATACCATGAAGAAGATATTCTTATTATTATTAGTTTCGGCACTAACTTTCACTTCATGTTCAAACAATGAAAAGAAAGAAGGGGAAGTAGCAGCGGCTGAACAATCTGAAGAGATTTCAATTGATGATTCTGACTTCGTTGTTGATGCGAATGAAGATCTAAATCAACTAGAAGAAGCAACAATGCAACCGACCGATGAATCAGTTGCTGTTCTTGGAAGTGAAGCACCATCACCAACAGATGAAATTCTTCTTGAAGAAAATGTAGCTTTAGAAAAAGATGTTATTGTAACTGCATCTGATTACTATGAAGTTCAAAAAGGTGAAACACTAATGTGGATTGCTTTTAAGCTATATGGTGACTATAGAAAGTGGCGTGATATCCAAGCGATGAATCAAGAAGCTTTAGCAGATGGTCTTCAAGCAGGAGATAAAATCAAATATCAAAGTGGACAATTTAATTGGAATCCAGTTGGACTACCTCACTTAATTAGAAGAGGAGAAACACTTGGTGTTATTTCTCAAGATAAGTATGGAACACCGGCCAAGTGGAGATCAATCTGGGATAATAATAGAGATATGATTAAAGATCCAAATCTAATCTTTGCAGGTTTTACACTTTATTATGTTCCTGAGGAAAGAGATGTTGCTTCCGAGTCTATGTAATTCATGTATAATAGATTAATTATATAAAGCTCTCATAACGAGAGCTTTTTTATTTTTTACCTAATAGAAGATGAAAATTTTAATTCTACTAACACTATTTAGTTTCACGTCTTGTACTTATCTTTATAAAAAAGATAATGATTATCCATACAACTATCAGGATACGTTTACATCTCAAGATTATCTGACGCACCTTGAAGGAATAGCAGAACTTTTCATCAAAAATAATAAGGTAAGAAAGCCAAATAGAAGATCATTACGTTACTTGAATACAATTGCAAAAGAACTTTATTTAAATAATCAAGGGCTCTTTCAAAAAGACGATTTTGGTATCAATTTTTATATTGTTGATGACAATAGGAATTTCTACTTCTCCCTTCCAAAAAATAACGTTTTTATGTCTCGTGGTTTACTTAAAAATTATATGAATAGTGAGAATATTTTCGTGGCCGTTCTCTTAGGAGAATTGATAAGAAGTAAAATTGGCATCTATGAGAAGAAAAAACTGATTCCACTAAATTCTTACACTATCGATGATATGATTCGTATTAATAATTTAGACTTGAATGCTAAAAGAGACTTAAATAATTTGGTCTACGAAGTATTGATCAAATCTGGATACGATCCAGAGGCACGACTTCTTTGGCTCCAGACTCTAAACCGTCAATCGATTAGTTTTAGTGTGCAAGGTGTACACTCACATGAGCTTTCGAAAGAAGAATTTTTACTTAAAAATTATATGGTTAATAGTGGAGAGGATGAGAATTTAATTTTTGAAAAAAACTCATCTCGTCTATTCTATTATTTCAAAGAAAGTATCTAAAGAGTAAATAGGATGAATAAAGAATCAATTGTAAATAAGTTAGAAAATGTTGGTTATTATACTGAAGATAGTAAACTGCAGAAATTGTCAGGTGATGCTTCTAGCCGTGAGTACTATCGTTTAAATCACGAGAATAATACATATGTAGTGTGTGTTGAGATTTCAAATGGCCAACAAAGTTGTGACTTCAACACTGTCACAAATAATATTTTAAGTGATATTAAAACACCTAAGATTCTATTCTACGATCCAGAGTTTTCAATCCTTATTCTAGAAGATATTGGAAGTATTTCGTTAAAAGATTTTTATCTTTCTTCAGGACTTTCTAAGCATGTAGAAGCTGTAGGCGATATTAAAAAATATCAAAATATGCCACTTGAGTTTTGCATGGGAAGAGACTTTGATCGTGAAAAAATTGGTTTCGAATTTGATTTAGCATGCAATTATTTTCTACAGCAACATTTAGGAGTTGAACTAAATAATGATGAAAGTTTACTTCTTAAAGAAGTGAGAGAATACATCATTAACTATTATGAATCTCATAAGGAAGTTGTTTGTCATCGCGATTATCACTCAAATAATCTTTATGTTAAGGATGGTGTTCTATTCCATATTGACTATCAAGACATGAGGGTTGGCCCAAAAATGTATGATTTAGTTTCACTTGTGGACGACTGTTATATTAATTTCTCTGACGCCGAGAAAGAGAAGTTATTATTAAGTTATGATAATGACTTTTATAATAAGTACAAAAATGATTATCATATTGTGCAAATTCAAAGAACTTTTAAGGCCCTTGGAAGTTTCGCCTATTTAAATATCGATAAAAAGAAAGATAATTACCTACAATTCATCCCTGTAAACTTAGAGAAGCTCATTAATACTTGTAAAACGAGTACAATTGAAAAGTTTAATGATTTCGCAAAAATTTTAGAGCGAGGTTTGAATGATTAAAACTTGCTTTATTGCTAGTGCTGGTTTTGGCACACGCATGGGAAATCTAGGAAAAATAATACCTAAACCTTTATGGCCATTTTTCAATCTACGTCTGCTGGATTTACAAGTAGCTTATGCAAAAATGTTAGGTTGTAATAATATCTATATAAATTCTCACCATTGTCATGACGAAATGCTAGTTTGGGCAAAAGATAAGGATGTTGTCTTACTACATGAACCAGATATCTTAGGTAGCGGTGGCTGTATTCATAATTTGAAGAAGCATATTGATGATGAGGTTATATTCATTATTAATTCTGATCAATTTTATTTTTTTGATTTTGAGCAGATTCAAAATGATGTTGAACGAATGTTATCTGCTAATGCGATTGCTCACTTATATGCAATTGAAGTTGATAAAGATGCTTCTTACAACGAGACTAAAGTTATTGATGGAAAGCTTACAAGTATTTCACCTCATGATGCTGATAGTAATTATTTAACTTACTCAGGTGTTGGTATATTAGATTTAAGAAAGATTCCACTGGTTGAAGGTGAATCATCTTTCTTCAAAACGGTAGCGGACTATAATAATAAAACAGTCCATATGAGCCTTCCTAAAAACCCAGTGTTTCTCGACTTGGGTACACTGGACAAGTATATTGATGTAATTTCAGACCTTGAAAAGCTTCCAGCTGTGGTTAAAAAATTTGTTGCCTCTATCGAGGAACTTGAAGGAACTGATTTTAGATCGACATCGATAATGGATTGGCTTGGTGTTCGATTTGATTTCGATTCGAGAATTATTACTTATAAGGAAAAAGATTATTCTTTCTGAGTAACTTCTTTTATACAGTCGACAGGGCAAACAAGTATACATGCGTTACACAACGTACAGGCCCAAGGTTCTATTGTGTACTTACCTTTATCCATAAAAATTGCCTTTTCTGGACAGATAAGCCTGCAGTTATCACACTCTATACAACGTGAAGAAATTTCGAGATAATAATCCATATATTAATTATAACAAATTTTAAAATTTAAGGTAATAAGTGCACAATTCTGACACTCTGACATTCAAATTGCTAAATATTCTGTTTGTGGTATTTTCGCTGTTTTTCCTACATACGTGTTATTCACTTGATGCAGATGTTTCAGCAATTGACTTGAATCGTTTTATCGGAATTGTTACGACCTATAAAATTACAACTGCCTTAGCTATATTTTTAATTTTTAAGATTCTCTACATGGGAGAACTTACTGTAGTGGTTCTGTCGGTCTTTGTTTTAAATATCTTTTATAAGGTATTTTCATTATTCCTAGTGGAGTACGACAAGATTATACTTTTGATGGCGGTAATCTTTTTATTAGTTTCATATAATATGATTCTTCTTTTGAAGGAAGAGCTTGGACAAGCAATCTTCAAACCAATTTTTACAAAAGAAAATTTTAATTTCGACGGCTTTTGTTCTCTTGAAGGAAATGTATATCTTTCGTCAGGCTCTTGTTTACCTGTTAAAATTTCTAACTGTGATGATAAAGGAATTGTAATCTACACAAGTGAAAAAATATCTAAGGGTGAAAAGTTAGAATTTGAGTTAGAATATGAAGGTAGAAAATTTGTTGATAACTTTTGTGTTGAGCTCGTTTACCCTAACGGCTATGGATTAAAATTATTATCAAAGTCAGAAAATAATAATTACAACTGGATTACACTTTATAATATTCTGAAACGAAGAGGAATTGTTTCATTATAATCTAGGAAGGAACTCTAAATGTTTAAGTATCTAATCATTGCATTACTTTTTATTTCATGTAACTCAAATAAGTCTCCTGAAGGAGTGCTAACTGCATTTATCGAGAAAAGACTGAATGATGAAATTAAAGTTGATGAGCTTAAAGATTACCTTACTGGTACATTACTTGAAGAATATACTCAGGCACTAACTGAGGACGCGAAGAAGCTCAATGAAATGTCTAATTTCAAGAAATCTAGACTTTCGATTGTCTATAAGAACTGCTCGGGGGATGAGTGTTCAATCACTTATTCAGTGGCCTATGATGATGAGGCCACGGATGGTAAGACAAAACAAGATGTTTCGATCTCTGTTAAGAAGATTGCTCTTATTATTAAGAAGGATGATAAGTGGTTGATTTCAGATATCAGTGATGTGAAGTCTTTTTACGAGTTTAAAGAAACAGACGCTCGTTAAGATATCTTCGAACTTACCGATAAGTAAGTCGTGAAAAGTAGCAAAATATTAGATCTTTCTTTCGATAAACTGGTTGGTGAAACTTTCAACTTAACTGAAAGTGCCAACTCTAATGCTCATCAACTAAATTATATTTCAGAAATAAAGTCTTATCGTCTCTGGATCGGTGGTACTTTCATAGATTTTCCACAAGGACTTTCATTTATTAATGACTTGAAAATAAGCAGTTTTCTTGAACTTAAACTTTATGATAAAGCCCTTAATGATGGCCTAAAAGAAGTTCTTCAAACACATGATGACTTAGTTGTTTATATGATGGATGAAAATATTTATATCGAAACTAAAGATTTTGAAGAGATAAAAAAAGCGGCTTAAAAGCCGCTTTTTTTTTATAGTGAATTGTAGTAATTTTTAAGCATTAATGCATCGTCTTCTAGGTTTGGTGAGTTACAGATCATGTATCCACCACAACCATTCTTCTTAAGAGACTTTAGAAGATCTTTCCAGTTAAAGTCAGATTTCTCTAGGTTAAGGTGTTTAAGATCACCTTTAGAGTTAGTGCTAATACCTGAAATATGGATGTGCATATTTTTAACTGAATCTTCACCAAGTTCTTCTTTAAGTTTATTGATTACTTCATCAAACTCTTCTTCTGAGTTGTACTGGTTAGTACGTGCATATAAGTGAGAGAAGTCCATACATGGGCGACAAGAGTCTACGTTCTTAGTTAGGCTGATAAGCTCTTCTAAAGAACCAAACTGTGAAGTCTTTCCTGTAAGCTCTGGACGAAGCTCAATCTCAATATCAAGTCTGCTTAATCTTTCTTCGATTACATTCATCGACTTTTCAACTAGGTCGAAAACATCATATGGAGAATCTTTCATGTAGAAAGCTGCGTGGAAAGTCATTGATTCTGCACCACAAAGGTCAGAAATCTTAGCTGTTTGGATGATTCTTTCAACAGAAGAATCAATTTTATCCTGCTCTCTAGCATTTAGGTTGATATAGTATGGGCCGTGAGAAGTTAATGGAACGCCTAGCTCATATGATACTTTTCTTAGATTTGAAGAAACTTCTTCCTTCATTCTTACGCCGTGTGCAAACTCGAGTTGCATACAATCAAGTCCAAGTTCGTGAATTCTTTTAACACCTTCTACTGGATTGTTCTTTTTAACTGTAGAATTAGGAACACCTGCTGTACCAAAAAGTAGCTTAGTATGCATTCAAAATACCCCTTCTGCTTATATTTAAAACGTTAATGCCTTGTGTATCACAATTACGGAATCCACAATAGGTGCGCTGCGAAATTATATATCAATCGCTTCATATATATCTGCTTTTGTCTATCTGTGATTCAGATGACTTATAGCCGTATTTTGGATTTGGGTCTATAATTAGAGAATATCTTGTAAAAAAAATAGGGACAAAATTTTGTTTAGTGTATTAATTTCATATTTATTAAGTCTTTTTATCGTCTTTATTCAGGTATTTTTCCTGGCTGGTGGATTCATTGTCTTCAGTACAAATCTCCACATTTCGAGTTCGGTAGCATTGGCGACATTAATCTATGTAATTTCGTTTACTTACATCATACCTTCCATTGTGCTGTCTAAGCTAAACCCAATAAGATTAGATAACAAAGAACATGTGGCCATTTTTAATAAAATAAATGGACTTCACTTTAGAGGCAATAAGGGAAGATTGAAGTTTTTTGAGAGTAAAAATGCTCCTTTCTTTATGATGGGAAGCTTGCTTGGTTCTGGTTATGTGATCATCAACTCAGCTATCATAAAGAATTTATCGCCATCTGAAATGGATAAGTACCTTGAGGCTGAACTTAGTTTCAATGAGACAATTAATGCAAAGATACTAACTCACATCTTAGTGGTTCTTTTGTTTTGGCGTACGATTTTTAATTGGGTGTTCAAGTTGGCAAGAGCTGAAGCCGTTTTCCGTTATATGTTTGTCGTACCTCGAAGATTATTTAATCGCCTTTCAAATAGTTTTAAAGAATATCACTTTAAAAAGAATGAGAGTGTCGATATGAGAGGAGTTGCTCAGAAGGTAATTTACCTTGAGAATGCGATGATTAATGTTGTGCATTTTAATGTCGCTTCAACAACAATGTGGTCAATTCTACGTACTCCAGATGCTATGGATGAGCGATTTCATCAAAGTGAGTTACTATGAAGAACTTTTTTAAGTACTTCAGAGAATTAGATTTTACAAAATATTACCCAGCGCTTTTTACAGTCGTCTTCTTGTCTGTTTTATTTCAGTATAAGTTTCAATCTATTGAAGCAATCTTTTATGATCTAAGACTAAAGCTAGATATGACTCTCGTTCACGATGATAATATCGTTCTCATTAAGATTGATGAAGAGAGTGATGAGTTTCTTGGCGAGAGTTATCCTTATACCTATACAACTTATCTAAAGCTTTTTAGGAAAGTCTTAAAGGATAAACCAGCAATTATAAATTTCTTTGGAGATCTCTCTGCTCCATTAAATGAAAGAGAGGCAGCGTCTCTTCAATTGCTTCATGATGAAATTAAAGATTATATGAAGCAAGGTGGACTTTATCGTTATGGGACAGAATTAGATTCTTGGGGAGAGCGTCTTCCTCCACAAGAATTAAGAGACTTAGGATATTCTCCAGCAGTTGTGAATATTGATAGTAAGCTATTTGCTAAAGATGATGTCGTTAGAAGAATGGTTCTCAATATTTCAGGAGAAGAAACTCTTGATTTTTGGACTGCTAATGAATGGCGAATAATTAATAATGAAGAACCACTTGTTTTAAATAAGCTTAAGAGTGCTTACTATATGCCAGAAGCTGATGCTAGCTTCAGCTTATTTCGTTATCCATTACGAACACTAGAGCACTTAGAAAAACTACCTGTTCACAGAGTTGTTGTTGGAAATATTCCAAGTGGCTACTTTAATGGAAAAGTTGTTTTAATTGGCCCTGCCTATATTTCGAATTTGAGACATTATGCAAAGACTCCATTTGATAAAGATCAGAAGAGAACTTCGAAATTAGAAATCCATGCCAATATGACAAAAGCATTAATGGAGAATCAATTAATTTATTCAATACCTCTTTGGGTGACTAAAATTCTTTCGATGTTAATTGGTGTCATTCTTTCAATTGTTATATCTAGAATTCAGCCAGCTAAAGGACTTCTTATTACGTTTGGGATTATTGTTGGAACAGTTCTCTTTTCATATTTAATCTTTTTACTCTTTGGACTTTGGCTTTATATTACGCATATCTTATTAACAGTGTTTGTCGTTTACTATATTTGGGTACCATTTAGGGCGATTGGTGAGTATCAACGTCGTTATAAGATTCAAGAAGAAACAAAGCTACTTAAGAGAGTTGAAAACTTAAAGCAAAACTTTATTTCGTTAATGAGTCATGACCTGAAGACACCGGTAGCCAAAATTGCAGGTGTTGCTGATAATATGCTGCAAAGAAATCGTGGTGGTGAAACCTACATGCACGATGGACTAAAAACTATTATTGATTCAACAAAAGAACTTAATAATTTTATCACTTCAATTTTAGACCTTACAAAAGTTGAGTCTCGAAATATCTCTCTTAATCTACAAAGTAAGGATGTTAATAAAATTATTGAAGATTGCGTAAATAGCTTAATGTACCTGGCGCGTTCAAAAGAGATGTCAATTGAGACAGAGCTCGGACCACTATTTCCAATTGAGATTGATGTTAGTCTCGTTAATCGTATTGTTTCTAATATTGTTGAAAACTCGATTAAATATGCTGGTGAAGGTAAGACAATTAATATAAAGACTTGGGACGATGATACTTGGGTCTATATTGAAATTTCAGACAATGGTGTTGGTATGGGCCAAGACGATGTCGATAATATATTTGAGAAGTTTTATCGGGTTAAAAATGATGCGTCCCATATTATTAAGGGGAGCGGTCTAGGTCTTTATCTGGTAAAATATTTCGTAGAACTTCATGGTGGTGAGATTTCTGTAACTTCATCACTTGGAGAAGGAACAAGTTTTCTAATTAAATTTTTGAATAAATAAATGGAGTGCATATGCATAAGGTTTTAGTTGTCGATGATGATAAAGTTTTACAAACCTCAGTAAGAGAGGCGTTGGAATTTCATCACTTTGCAGTTGATGTTGCCGACAACGGGAAAGAGGCGTTAAGTGCTGTTTATAAGACTAAGTATGATCTAGTTGTTATGGACGTGAACATGCCTGAAATGGATGGTATTGAAGCGTTAACAGAGATTAAGAAACATGATCCTTCAGTAATTGTTATTATCTTAACTGCGTATTCAAATGTTACTGATGCGGTAAAGGTCGTAAAAGAAGGCGCTTATAATTACCTTGAAAAGCCGATCAGCTCAGACAATCTTGTTTCATTGATTAAGCGTGCCCTTAAAGCAAGATCACTTGTTGAAACAGTTGGTTTCTCGGCTCCAGTTTTATCACTTGGTGATACAAAAAATAAATTTGTTGGTGAATCAGATGTTATGCAGAAGGTTTTCAATGTTATTGGAAAGCTTGCGCAAGTAAACACTCCGGTTTTAATTCGAGGTGAGTCTGGTACAGGTAAAGAGCTTGTTGCTCGTGCAATTCACTATAATGGTCCAAGAAAAGATGAAAAATTTGTAACGATTAACTTGGCAGCTATTCCTGAAAACTTAATAGAGTCAGAATTATTTGGTCACGAAAAAGGTGCGTTTACTGGTGCTAACGAAAGAAAAATCGGTAAGTTTCAATTTGCTGATGGTGGAACTCTTTTCTTAGATGAGATCGGTGATGTTTCACCAACGATGCAAGTTAAACTACTTCGCGTTCTTCAAGAAGGTACCTTCACTCCTGTCGGTTCAAATAGAGAGATTAAAGCTGATGTTCGTGTAATTGCAGCTTCACACAAACCATTTGAAAAGATGATTGAAGAAGGAACATTTAGAGAAGACTTATTCTACCGTTTAAATGTTCTTCCAGTATATCTTCCTCCGTTAAGAGAGAGAAACTCAGATATTCCTCATCTTGTTGAATACTACGTTAAGTATTTTAATAATGTTCATAATCTAGAAATTAGTGGACTTGATGAAGAAGCAATGAAGATTATGCAAGGTCATGATTGGCCAGGTAATATTCGTGAGCTTAGAAATGTTATCGAGCATGCTTTCATTATTGAAAGTGGTGATATTATCAAAGCCAGCTCTTTACCAGATAAGATAAGAAAATCAGTTACAGTTGAAAATCTTGTCGAAGAATCTCAAGCTATTATTGATTACGATGAAATTAAGGACTCTGTTCTTACAGATGCGGGACAAGATGAACAATTAATTGCAAGTGCACAAGGTTATCAATTTGTTTTTGCAACTAATGAAGTTGACGGTGAGCTAAGGCTTAATTTTTCACAAGCTAAAGATATTTTTGAAAAAGAATTTATCATCCAGGCTTTAAAAATTAATAATGGAAAGATTAATCAAACAGCATTGAAAGCAAATATTCCTAAGAAGACACTTCTTAGAAAGATTGAAAAGTACGAGATTAACCCTAAGGAATTTTATAAATGAATCGAATTTGGCAAATGACATTACTTATTGTTGGAATTCTTTTCTTGGATCAATTTTCTAAGGGAGCAATTCAATCTAGTTTTAAGCTTGGGGAAACATTAACAGTTATTCCTGGCTTCTTTAATCTTACTTATGTGAAGAATCCTGGTGTAGCTTTTGGAATGGGGAGTGAGTTTCCTGACGTAGTTAGAATGATTCTTTTTAAAATCCTGCCGGTAATTGCATGTCTTTGGTTTGTCTATTTAATCTGGGACTCAAGAAAGAAAAGTTATATGCTTTGTTTAGCTTATTCAATGATCTTCGCTGGAGCTGTTGGAAATCTTATTGATCGTATCTCATTAGATTACGTCGTCGATATGTTTGATTTCTATTATAAGGGATGGCACTTTGCTGCTTTCAACGTGGCAGATGCTTCAATATCTGTAGCAGCAGGTATATATATTGTTGATTATTTTTTAACTGAAGTTCGTGGAAATAAAAAGAGTGCTAAAGCCTAGGCTTAAGCACTCTCTTCTTCTGTATTTGTTTCTTCACTTGGTTTTTCTTTTGTAATTCCAAATTCGCTGTGTAGCTCGTTAAGAGACTCTTCTGAAACATAGAGTTCTGACTTAAGAGTTTCACGTCCCCAAATTGCAAAAGCATCATTGTGCTCATACATTGTAATCGTTTCCCAAGGACAGTCTTGAGAGCAGTTTTGACAACCAATACATCTAGCTAGGTCGATTTCAACTGTTTGATTGAATTGTGGGTTATTTGGATTTGGACCAGGTACTAGTTCAATTGAGTCTACTGGACAACCTTGGATACAGATTTCACATCCTGTACATCCTGACTGGTGAACAACAGCTAGTAGCTTAGGGCCCTTCTTACCTTTTCTCGCTGGCTTAAAGCGTGCCGAGTGGTAAGGATTCTCCACTAAAAATTTAACATCTTCGCTCATTAGCAATTCCTAATACTAAGTTAATTAGCAGTATTTTAACGTATTTCAACGCATCATAAAAGGGATTTTTGCCTGATTAAAATACATTAGGTATAGTCCTTTAGCAATATTGAATGATAAAAAGCTTGGGTAAATAATTGTTTTTACCTGACGTGATTTCAGAGGTTTAGAGTGAGAAAATTAAGATTTGTCACAGCGGCCAGTTTATTTGATGGCCATGATGTATCAATAAATATTATGAGAAGGCTTCTTCAGTCAAAAGGTGTGGAAGTTATTCACCTTGGACACAACCGTTCTGCACAAGAGGTTGTTGATGCTGTTTTACACGAAGACGCAAATGCTGTTGCCTTGAGTTCTTATCAAGGTGGGCATAATGAATACTTTGCTTATGTACGTGAGCTTTTAGATGAAGCTGGGGCAACTAACGTTCGTATTTTTGGCGGCGGTGGTGGTGTAATCACTCCAAAAGAAATTAAGGCCCTGCACGAAAAAGGTATCACAAGAATCTATTCTCCTGAAGACGGGATGAAATTAGGGCTTGAGGGAATTATTGACGATATGATTGAGAGAGCTACTCACTCAACACTTGATGGCTTCACTCTTGATGCAAAAGCAAAGGATCTACCAAAGACTCAATTAGCAAAAGTAATTACTGCTATTGAAGATGGAGCCGATATTGAAATTCCTTCTTCAAATAAAAATATTCCAGTTCTTGGTATCACAGGGACAGGTGGTGCTGGTAAGTCATCTTTAATTGATGAAACACTTTTAAGATTTCACCGCTTTTATCCAGAAAAGAAAGTTGCACTTATTTCAGTTGACCCAACTAAGAAGAAAACTCAAGGTGCTCTTTTAGGTGACCGTATTAGACTTGGTTCTGCTAATTTTGAAAACTTCTATATTAGATCACTGGCAACTCGTGACTCTGGTACAGAGCTTTCTCCTCAAATTAAAAAGACTGTTAACTTTTTAAAGGAACAAGATTTCGATTTAATTATCGTTGAAACTTCAGGTATTGGTCAGGCTTCTGATGAGATTACAAAGATCTCAGATAAGTGTGTATATGTAATGACTCCTGAGTATGGTGCTGCAACTCAACTTGAAAAAATTGAGATGCTTGAACAGGCTGACTTTGTAGTTCTAAACAAGTTTGAAAAGCCTCGTTCAGAAGATTCAATGAGAGATATTAGAAAGCAATATCGCCGCAATCATCAACTGTTTGCTGGTCATCCAGGTTCTCCGACGGATGAAGAGCTTCCAATTTTTGGAACAATGGCATCTAAGTTTAATGATGTTGGTGTAAATGCTTTATTTCAGGCCATTGCTCAAACATTTGACTTTGACCAAGCACCTCTAGAAGGAATCATCGCAAATCGTGCAAGTAATGATAAGACGAGAATTATTCCTGCAGAGAGATCATTATACCTAAGAGAGATCGCTAAGGCTTCTCGCGACTATAATAACGAAACTGAAATTAGAATGGAAAAACTTCGTGACATCGAAGCACTTGAGATCACAAGTAAAATTGTTCCAAGTAACGAAGTTGATGCAAAGCTTGCTGAGCTTAAAGCAGAACTTGGTGAAGATGTTGAAAAAGAGATTGAACAATTTCAATCAGTTTTAAAGCAATACCAAGACGGAACTTTCACTTATCACGTACGTGATCGAGAGTTTAAAGTTGCAACTAAATATACTTCACTTTCTGGATTAGAAATTCAAAAAGTAGGAACTCCAAGATTCTCTTCTAAAGTTGATCAGTACCGTTTCATTAGAGATGTAAATATGCCAGGCTTCTTTCCATTCGGCGCAGGGATTTTCCCATTTAAGCGTACTGATGAAGATCCAAAGAGAATGTTTGCAGGAGAAGGTGGCCCAGCGAGAACGAATAAGCGTTTTCACTACCTTTCAAAAGATGACAAAGCGAAACGTCTTTCAACTGCTTTTGACTCTGTAACTCTTTACGGAGAAGATCCAGATCTTCGTCCAGATATCTTTGGTAAAATTGGTGAAGCCGGAGTTTCGATTGCGACAGTTGAAGATATGGAATTACTATTTGATGGCTTTGATCTATCTGATCCATATACATCTGTATCAATGACAATTAATGGCCCTGCACCAATTATGTTAGCTTTCTACTTAAACACTGCTTTAAGACAAAAGTTAAAAGGTGAGGATTATTACGATAATGAAAAACGCCTAGCAATTCTTCAACAAATTAGAGGTACTGTACAAGCAGATATCCTAAAAGAAGATCAGGCACAGAACACATGTATCTTCTCTCTTGAGTTTGCACTTAAGATGATGGGAGATGTTCAAGAGTATTTCTGTCAGCAGAAAATTAAAAATTACTATACGGTTTCAATTTCGGGATACCATATTGCAGAAGCTGGCGCGAACCCTATTACTCAAGTTGCTTTCACTCTTGCTAATGGTTTCACTTTTGTTGAGTACTACTTAGCTCGTGGATTAAATATTGATGAGTTCTCTCAAAACTTATCTTTCTTCTTCTCTAATGGTCTTGATCCTGAATACTCAGTGATCGGACGTGTTGCTAGAAAGATTTGGGCGATCACAATGCGCGATAAATATGGTGCAAATGACAAGTCTCAAAAATTTAAATATCACATTCAAACTTCAGGGCGTTCTTTACACGCTCAAGAAATTGATTTCAATGATATTAGAACGACTCTACAAGCTTACCTTGCACTTTCTGATAATTGTAACTCTCTTCATACAAATGCTTATGATGAAGCGATTACGACTCCAACTGAAGAGTCTGTAAGACGTGCAATGGCAATTCAGATGATTATTAACCGCGAGTTTGGTTTAAATAAATCTGACAACCCTATGCAGGGAGCTTACGTAATTGAAGAGTTAGCCGATCTTGTTGAAGAAGCTATCTTAGCAGAATTTGAAAGAATTTCTGATAAGGGTGGTGTTCTTGGTGCAATGGAAAGTATGTATCAAAGATCAAAAATTCAAGAAGAGTCTCTATACTATGAGACACTAAAAGATACTGGTGAACTTCCAATCATTGGTGTTAATACTTATATTGCAGACAATATTGATGAGCAGTTAAACCAAGAAATTGAACTTTCTCGTTGTAGCGACGAAGAAAAGAAAGGTCAGATTTCACGTTTAAATGATTTCAAATCTAGAAATGCTGATAAATCTGATGAAGCACTAAATAAACTAAGAGCAGTTGCTTTATCTGGTGGAAATATTTTTGCTGAACTTATTGAAACAGTTAATTATTGTTCTCTTGGACAAATCACTAATCTTCTTTATGAAATTGGTGGGAAGTACAGAAGGAATATGTAATGAAGAAGTCGAAGATCTACACTCGTACAGGTGATAAAGGTGAGACTAGTCTTGTTGGAGGCCAACGAGTATCTAAAGCAAGTGCTCGTATAAATCTTTATGGAAATCTTGATGAGCTTAATAGCTATGTAGGTCTATCGCTCTGTTACATCGATGTTTCGAGAGTAAAAAATACTTTTAAATCAATTCAAGAAAATCTTTTTGTTCTCGGTTCTAACTTCGCAACGCTTAGAGAGGACCGAGATAATTTTAAATTACCGAAATTAAGTATTGAAGACATCCTTCATTTAGAAGGAGAAATCGATTATTTTGATTCTGTAGTAGATCCTTTAAAATATTTCATACTTCCTGGTGGAAGCGTTGCTGCCTCTAACGTTCATATTTGTCGCACAAAAACACGCCAAGTTGAAAGAGAAGCCGTGGAGCTTGGGGATGTAGATCCAATTGATTTAGAGTATTTAAATCGACTATCGGATTATTTCTTTATCGTTGCTAGATTTTTAAATAAGCATGAAAATATTCAAGATATTCCTTGGGTACCAAAAAAAGATTAAGAAGGCTTACTTGAAGAATTTTAAAATCTTAGTCATGACAGTTTTGTCTTCTGGCTCAGGTTTTTTCTTTTTTGCGACTTTCTTTCTAACTTTTTGAATAGGCTGTTTCTTATTAATTTCGGCTCTTAACTTCTGTTTTTCAAGTGATAATTGGTTTAGGGCCAAAAATCCGGTTTGATCAGATAGCACAGTAGATGTTTGAGTACTATTATGAGAGATCTCATTAGCGTCTACTGGTTTTGTTAGAAATTTATACTCAATATCAGTTAAGTCGTTTAGATCAATACAGATGATGCAATTCCCAATACGTACCGTTTCATAAATATAGAGACGCTGCTCATCTATTAATTTTTTATTGTTAATATAGGTACCGTTTGTCGATCCTAGATCCTTAACAATTATTTCCTTATTATGATAAGTAATTTCTAGATGTTTTGATGAAATTTTAGAGTCATCGATTGAAATATCAACAGACGACTTAGAGCGTCCAAAGCTTAATTTAGGTTTAATAAGAACCTTTGCTTTATTTTCACCGCTCTTAATAATCAATGAGATAGACATTGTTTCTTGCTCCTATATAAAGTATATCATCAATGTGATATAATTCAGTTATTGGTCATTATTACCTACGTAATATTAGAGGTTTATATGAACGAGTTATTAAATGTGACGCCAAAAGCAGTTGCACAAATAAAAAATATTTTCGAAAGTGAGGATCGATCGACTCAAGACTTCGGCTTACGCCTTGGAGTTATTGGTGGAGGTTGTTCAGGTCTTTCTTATAATATTGATTTTGATGCTCCTAAAGAGTCAGACAATATTATTGAACTAGATGGTGTAAGGATTCTCGTGGATCCAAAGTCATCGATCTACTTAAGTGGTATTACTTTAGATTTTAAAGACGGCCTTAATGGTAAAGGTTTTGTTTTTGAAAACCCAAATGCAAAGAATACTTGTGGTTGTGGTGAAAGCTTTAGTGTTTAGTTAATGACCGCTCAAGTTTTAAGTAATTTCTTTTTTTATGATAATCAATTTTCATTTGAAGATCATAAGGTCTATGCATTTATTGGTAACGAGACGAAGGACTATCTTCAGCGTCAGTTAACTGTTGACTTAAATGAAGTTGTAAATAGGGCATCTCTGGCCTGTCGCTTAGATCGTACAGGTCGAGTGTATTCTTTTTTCTACTTAATTAATAATGCAGATAGATACTACCTTGTTGTTAATAATGATCTTGCTCAGGCCACGATAGAAGAGCTTGAGAAGTTCATCATTATGGAAGACATCGAAATTAAAGAATTAAACAAAGTCGCAACTATTTCAACACATAAGAAAGACGACTTTGTCCCAGTAACTATATTTGATGGACAGGCTTATATTGGTTTAACTGATAAGGCAGTTGAATCAACTATTTCTAAAGAATTATTAGATAAGCTTATTACATTATCAGCTTGGCCTATTTTTAACTTAAATATTACTCAAAAGGATCTCGTGAATGAAACGAGATTGAATGAGTACGCTGTAAGCTATAAGAAAGGTTGTTTTTTAGGACAGGAAACTGCTGCTAAAATAGAATCTCGTCGTGGAGCTGCTCGCTTTCCTGTTTTAGTTGAATCAAGAATCAAACTTGAGGGTGATGAGTTAAGTGCAGAAGGAAAAAAGTTAAAAATTCTTAGTTCATATGAAGAGCAAGGTATGTTCTTTTATAGTGTTAAAGCACCTCGTGATTTCTTAATCAATGATCTTGATATCGATTCTAACATGAAGATCAAAACATATCCGATAGAGAATTTATCTGCGGATGGTTTAAGTGAAGTGTTTTTTAATAAGGCGGTAAGTCTATACCATAAGAAAGAAGTCGAAAAAGCTATCGAATTACTTGATATGGTAATAAGCTTCAATCCTCATTATGCTGATGCCTATGAATCAAAGGGCGTTATTTTAGGTAATAGTGGTGATCATCAGAAGGCCATTGATGTAATGGATCAACTCCTAAAAGTTGATGAAAATTCTGTTATGGCCCATACAAACAAGTCTCTCTATCTGATGAAGTTAGGTAAGATTGAAGAAGCTGAAGAAGAGAAGTCTCTTGCGACAGTTGCTTCATTCAAGCGATTTGGTGATGAGGCTAAATTTAAAAAAGAACAAGAAGAGCGTGAGCGTGCGGAAAAAGAAGACAGAGCTCGACGTTTTGATATGTTTAATAAAGTTTTGGCCATTGACGAAAATGATGTCGTTGCCAACTATGGCCTAGCCGATATTCATTTTAGTAATGATAAGTTTGATAAGGCCATGGGGCATATTGAGATTGTCTTAAATGAAAATCCTAAGTACTCAGTTGCGTATCTTCTTAAATCAAAGATTTTATTTAAACAAAAAAAATATGATGATTGTTTAAGTGTTATTGAGAAGGGGATGCCAATAGCAACTTCTCAAGGTGAGTTAATGCCCGCAAATGAGATGCAGGCACTAAAATCAAAAATTTCAAAATTATAATTAATAATATTCATTTCGTGCTGTTAGAAGTTCATTTTTAAGTTCTTCTACAGCACTAGAATTTAAGCTCTTCTCTAGAGCAAATATATGATCCCTGTGAGAATTAACCATTGATTTGAATTGTAAATATACTTCATATCCTTCAGGAGAGATGATCTCTTCTCTGTAGGCTTTCTCTAGATCTAGTTCACAGAATTGAAGCATATAGTATTCTTCAATAGCACGTTCTTGAATCTTGCTAAACTCAGCATTAGAGAAATCATGTTCTTCAAGTCGTGAAAGTGATGAGAATAGTTCAAGGGCCCAATAAAACGTCATATAAGCGTGATAAATGCCCCTAATAGGCCTTAGGGCGCGTCTCCATGGACTGTAGTATATTTTTTCTTCAAGCTCTTCTAAAAGCTCCTCTTGATTAAGATAGCTGTTTAAAACGTGGTGACCATTTTCATGAAGTAAATCATCCATTAAGTCCATATCATCGCGATCATATGTGTTAATTGACGAGTATCCAGGAAGAGTTTGCATTGAGTAGCTAACTATTCCTTTTTCTCGAATTGGAATAATGTTTTGTGTAAACTCTTTGAATACTTCAAAAAGCTCTGGTGTGTATTTTTGAAGGCGACGATAAGCTTTTTCAATTTTTATCGTCATCTCCTGAGCTGTTTCTTCTAATTCGGAATAGAAAATTATATTTAAATCATCTATTTTAGAAATAATTGCTGGCTTCTTTTGTGATGAGCTATTCAGCTTTGCCAAAACCTTATCTTCTAAATTATCAAAAATAATTCTTTGACCATTTTGATAAGCTGATAAATTATCATCACCGAGTTCAGGTACATTCAAATAAGTTAATTCGCTGTCAATATTCTCATCAATGTGAATCTTGAAGAAAGCAATAATATTCTCTTCTAAAATTGTTACTAGTTTTTTGGACTCAGCTAACAGGTCTTTTGAATCATTTAATGAATTTAAAAAAACTTTGGCCAAGTTACTGTCATGCCAGAAGTTAAAAATTGCGTCTTCAGATTCACTCATTTCGAATTCACCACCAACTTCAAATTCGCTATGATAAGAAATGATCTCAATAAGTGCCTCTATTAGATTGAACCAATAGAAATTAAGGTTGGAGTAGTCATTAAGCTTATCCGAAAAGATGGCCTCTTTATAAAAGCTTTGAAACCTTTGTGAGAGAAGCTCATTTTCATCTTCGTTCGCAGAAGCATCTTCACGATATAGTGCTAAACCTTCTAGGTATGATTCTTTAAAGGCATTGTTGTTTTCAATGAAATGATTAAAAGTGTTCATAAGAAATCCGTAAGTAAAAATTCATTACAGATATAACACTATATCAAGATAAGATAAATTCTTATGATGTTAATTCGTTTAATATGAATATTTGGGGGATTTAAAGCGGATACAAAAGAATGGCTGGGATGGCGAGATTCGAACTCGCGACCAATAGATTAACAGTCTACTGCGCTACCGCTGCGCCACATCCCAGCAATCTTAAGTAGTTAATTTTATAAACTCGTTTTTTCAAATTGTAAATATTTTCTTTTATGGGAAAAATATTTAGTTTTTAGTAAGTACTTGAATTTATTGAATCTCAATTAAAATTACTAAATTTTTTTTTTCAAAAACCGACAAGCATACTCAGATATTGAGGTAAAATAACGACTATGATGACTCAAAATAACCTTATTCGTAATTTATTAAGAGTGTTAACACCAGAGGAGGTCTCTGATTTAACGACTCTTGGTGATGCGTCTGCAAAAGATGCACTTACGGATTTATTACTAGGTCATAATCGCGGTGATAAAATTTCTTATTCACCACATGGCCTTGCTAAGGTTATTCCCTTTCCTGAGCGCTTTGAAGCTTCTGATACCCATTCAATTCAAGCTGATGAAGAGATTGTTACTGGTCCTCGTGTTGATCAGTTTATTAATCAATTTGTGACTAAGGTTAAATTTGAAGCAGGAAAAGTGCATCCTGGTGCTAAGCCTGTTGAAACGAGTACTTTTATTCTTGATCAGAAAGAGAAATTTAAGGCCGTATATACGAGATTAAAGAGTCGTGAAGTTTTAGATTTATATGCAAAGAATTCGGTAGTCGATCTTGAGCAAGAAAGAAAGAACCGAAGAGACCTGTCAAAGAATTCTTCGACAGGCGTCCTCGTTAATAAGAAACATTATTAATCAGCTAGGCCTTTAATATTCCCGCTTGCACTTGGAGAATCAATCTCGAGTGTAGCAAGTTGGTATACACAGTGATCAACAGTAGCAACTGCTGCTGGACGATAGTTCCCAGAGTTTTTTACACCACCAAATGGAAGTTTAGAGTGTGCTCCAACTGTTGCGCGATTAAGGTTTACTAAACCAGCATCAATATTATTAACAGCGTGTTTAAAACGTGCATGATCTTTCGTGAATACTGAAGCGGCCAGTCCATACTCTGTTGAGTTTGCAATATTAATCGCTTCATCAAAATCACTATAACCAACAAATGTAACGTTAGGACCAAAGATCTCATTTGCAAGGAAGTGACTCTTTGGAATTAACTTATCAGCATAGTGTATTGACGGAGAAACATAGTAACCTGGAGTTTCTCTCTCTAATTGCTTTCCACGCATTACTTCTTGTAAGCCTTCTCTTTTTGCCATGCCCATAAATAGTAGATACTGATCTAGCGAAGCTTGATCGATTAGAGGGCCCATAAATGGTTCAATCTTGTGGTCAATTGGGTGGTCGACAATAATTCTCTTTGCTAGATCATGAAAGCGAGAGATGAATTCATCTTTGATTGAATCATGAATTGCAACTAGTCCAGTTGAAGTACAACGCTGTCCAGCTGTTAAGTATGATCCTGTAAGTAGCTCTTCAATAGCATAATCAAGGTCAGCTGTTTCATCGATAATAGATGTATTTTTTCCACCTAGCTCAAGTGACACTAATTTAGAAAGATCAGTATGAGTTGTTTCAAGAATCTTTTGACCAACTTCTTTTGAACCAGTAAAGAAGATACCCTTAATTCTTTTATCTTTGATAATTCTTCTGGCTACTTCTCCGTCACCTTGTACAAGGTTTACGACACCCATTGGAAACTTCGCTTCAGCAAGACACTCAAACATTAATTGTGCTGAGTAGCATGTCTTCTCACTTGGCTTAAAAATAATTGAGTTACCAGAGATTAAGTTTGCTGTAATTTGTCCGTTTGCTAAGTGACATGGAAAGTTAAAAGGACCGATGATGAAGCTTGGTCCAACTGGCTTGAAGTAAATATGTGCATTTGTACCAGGTGCAATTCCTTCCATATTTTTAGTTTCGATTCTAGGAAGAGATGCTGATATCGTAACATCTACTTTTGCAATTAGAGCAGCAGCTTCAGTTCTTGCTTCCCAGAGTGGCTTGCCTACTTCAAGTGCAATTGCTGTCGCAATTTGTTCTTGTTTCGTTTTAAGAACTTCCTGATATCTTCTTAGAGCTTCAATTCTTTCTTCAATTGAAGTATTTCTCCAAGTTTGAAATCCTTTGTGAGCAGAATCGATAAGCTCATCAATATGTGCATAATTTACGTTTAAGCTCCAAAGTGTTTTCGTTGTATCACTTGGACATTCACGTGAAATAGTTCTGTCATTTCTCAAATTTGCCGAGTCATCAAACTTAACAAATTCGTTATTATAAAAAGATCCTTTTAGTTGAAACATTTCTTCTCCTAGATCGCCATTATTGTTTTAACTGCACCATCATCTAATCCAAATGAAGATGGTTCTTCTACAGTTAGTATATCATTATTTAAACTACCTTTTAGACAAACAACTTCAAATTCTTCATTGTCCAAAAGGACTAAGTAAAATTTAGGTGAACTTGTTTTACCTTTCTTGATTTGCGCTTGTTGAATTGTCTTTACTGGTTTGATGTCATCGAGTTGACAACGATAGTGAGGGCCACCATCGAATGGATCAACTTCATGAGTGTATTTAAATCCTATTGATTCAAGCATTCTTTTAACAGGTTCAGTGTCTGCACCAACTTTACCTACAGCATCTCTTGCTTCAATAGGTAAGAGTGTTTCGTAGATTGTTCCTGAAGGAAATAGGCTCAGAATAAACTCTTTGTTCTTTCTACTAAGAACATCAGCGTCATGATACTCCATGTTTAGAAAGCGTCTTCCAATCGCTTCCCAAAGAGGTGACTTCCCGTCAGCGTCAAACGGTGGCATTAGTTCCGAATGTATTGTTTCTTTAAATCGATCTCTATTAAGACCCATATAAAGAAAGCGACAGAAAGAAAGAACTTTACCTAGTTTAAAAGGATTTCCACGATAAGTTGGATCTAGGATTAAGCCTCCAATTTCAGTCGGCCCATCTGTATCATATCCAAGCTTTAAGGTACCGTGAATAAAGCCAGTATTGATTGATTCTGAAAACTTATTTTCTTGTCCCACTTTTAAGTAGAAGTGTGGCTCTTCTTCATCACCGTGTCTTGCGTGAATCATAGAACATCCAATTACACGTTGTGATTCAAGATCTTCCAGAACAAAAATATAATGATCTTTAGAAAGATTATCGCTTTTTTGTTTGAAAGATCTTAGTGAACTATCAATCTTTGAACTGATAATTTCTTTGTCTGGGGGAAGGTTAATAAATGTGTAGAGACCTGAAAGGTCATACAAGTCTTCTAAGTCATCTGCTCTTACGGGTCTAATCTTAAACATCTAGTCTTCCTATTTATTTCTATTTAATTTGTTCAAGTATGGTTGATTCAATAATTGTAATAATGTCATCAATATGTTCATCAGTCATTGCTAGAGGCAGTAGTAAACGAACTCTAGTCGGCTCTTTTCCTGCCATAAATGCAATTATTCCGTTATCAAATAATTTTTTAACGAAGTTTGATACTGTTTCAGTTGATGAGTCACCAACTTCAAATGCGATCATTGTTCCAATACCACCAACATAAGTAATTTTATCTTGGCACGAATTTTTCATTAGGTGAGTAAGCTTAGAAATGAATTTATGTTCAAGATCTTTAATTCTTCCATTTTCACCGTAGAAATTTCCTTCAGTTAAATATTTAATCAATCGACTTCCAGTTGAAAGCGCTGAAACCGATCCGTTAAACGTTCCAGCAATTAATCCTGGTTTAGGATTTAGTTCTTCACTGAAAAGTACTCCACATACTTGTAGGGCCTTACCAACAGAAACAATATCAACATATTGATCTAGTCCCATTGTTTGGAAAGCAAATAGCTCGTGAGTACGCCCAAAAGTTTGAACTTCGTCGACCCAAATATAAATACCTTTCTTTTTGGCCCATTTAAAAATCTCTTCATAATATTCTTTAGGACCGAAGATAAATCCACCTTCACCCTGAATAATCTCTAACATAAGTGCACAGTGTTGATTTGGGTATTTTGTTGTTACTTCTTCAAGTGCAGCTAAAGTATTTTTTAATGATTCTTCCGGGTTGTTTTGATCAAAGTGTGGAACATGATCAACATCAAGAGATTTTGGCATACCTTGGCGGTAACTAGCATTGTGAGTGATATCTTGTGTTGCTACAGAACGTCCTGCAAATGCTTTAGTAAAAGCAATTACTCTGTAAGCAGGGTCTTTCTTTTGCCAAACTAGTTTAAGAGCAAGATCGTTTGCAAAACTTCCAGAACCAGTAAACCAAAAATGCTTTAACTTACTACCTTCTACAGCTTTAAGTAGATTACTTGTTAACTCAATGGCCTGTGGATATGGTTGTAGGTTTCCACACATTACCGTGTCACCAAGAGCTGCTTCTAGGTGAGCTTTAATATAAATAGGGTGAGAGTGACCAAGAAGATTCGGTCCAATTCCACCAATTAAATCATATTTAACTGATCCATCAATAAGTTCTGAGAAAGGGCCATGTCCACGTCCAGATGAAACGTAATTAAAGTAAATACCTTTCCCTCTTTCTTGATTATATATTTTTAAAGTATCTTCAACTAAGTGCTTTTTACCTTCTTCTGGTCCACGAACTTCCATGAAGTTTTTTTGTTCTTTAAGAATTGAAGAAAATAGTTTATCAAACTGATCATTTATTTCGTTATTTCTTACGCCGTATTCCATATCCAACCTCTTTTTATGTGGTAGAATTATCACTCACTTGCAAACGCTACAAGCCAATTAGATAATAAGTTTATGTCAGATACTAGCACAGGAAATCCACTAAAAGAATTAGAAGACCTTTATAAAAATAAAGATTATGAGGGCTATAAGAATTTGTTGATTAAGAACAAAGATTTATTTGTCGACGCACAATATTTCTATAATTTGGGCACTGCATATCTCAAGTTGGAAGATATTGGCGCGGCCCGTTTAAACTTGGAAAAATCATATCAACTAGGTCAACAAGACAAACTAGTCACTAATAATATCAATTATATTAAATCGCAATATGACCTCGTGAGTCAGGATAGTAACTTCATTGCTAAAGCAATGGATATTCCTGGCACTTATTTTGTAAGTTTATCGTTGGTTCTTTTGATTGTTACTTTAATAATGAATCTTAAGACAAAGCTGCATAAGGCCATTATTTTTATCTGCTTTCTTATCGCTTTAACTCCAATAATTTTTAACAATGTGTATTTGAAAGGTAGTTATAAAAATGCCATTGTAATGAAGAACACTGATGTCTATGAAGGGCCATCTTCAATATTTGAACATAATCAAATTGCAAAGGAAGGACTTAGAGTCATCACTTCAAAGAAAAATGACAGTTGGTTTTTTATCTATTGGCCGAGCGAAGCTAAGGGCTGGGTGAAAGCTGAAAATATTGAATTCTATTAAAGGCCGGATATGACTGAAAAGTATTCAAAAGAAGATCGCATCGATATTAATCTCATTAAGTTTTTGTGGTCAATCAATCCTCTCATCAAAAGTAACAAGGTAACGATACCTTACTTATTAAGAGATACTGTTATCCTAAGAAGTTTAGGGGAGTTTGAATTATTCCAGTTGGCCAAATATTTTCACAGAAGAACATATGAAAAGGGTGAAGTTATCTTCAAGGAAGGAGACTTCGGTATAGGTTTTTATATTATTGTTTCAGGGCGAGTTGAGCTGTCAACTGAGAGAAATGGAAAGAAATTTCATGTAACGAATCTTGATCGTAAAGATTACATGGGTGAGATTGGCCTACTTGAAGATGGCCATAAGAGATCTGTTACGGCCACTGCGGTAGAACCATTAGAGCTATTAGGAATTTTTAAACCTGATGTTCAATTAATGATTTCTGAGAGACCTGCATTGTCTTCAAAATTTTTACAAGCAATGAGTGAGCTTGTTGTTAAGAAGCTTCATATCCTGGCCCGTGAGATTAGAAAACTTAAAGTTGAAAATTCTCATCTTAAAGATGAAGTTGTTAATTTAAAAGAAGAGATCGCTAAGAATGACTAGTAATGATCGCCTAAGGGCCATTATTTTTGGATTATTTGTCATCTCTTCGATGATACTTTTCTTTGTATTTCCGCGAGTCGCAACGCCACTTTTAGTTTGTTATGTACTTACCTTAATTCTAAATCCACTTCTGTTGTTTTTTGAAAGGTTTGGAATTAATCGAACTGCATCGTCAGCACTTGTTGTTATTTTACTTCTTTTTTTAACAATCTATCCAATTGTAAAGGTAACACCTTTAATGGTTAGCGAAGTTAATAATCTAGAAGTATATATTCCAAAAGTAGAAAGCTTTCTTAAGTCACTCTATTCGCAACTACAGGCATTTGTAGCGGAGCGAACAGGCTACCACTTAAGTAGTGGATATCTTCTTCAATCAATGAATTTTATAAAAGATGAATTCAGTGCTTTTGTTCTACTTGTACCAAAGTATCTAGGCTCGGCTTTAGAGTTGATTTTCATCGTTCCTTTATTTTTATTTTTCACATTGAAGGATATGAGAAATTTTAGAGAGCGTATAACAAGGCTTCTGCCAAACAAGTACTTTGAAAAACTTTATCACCTATCGTTTCAATTTAATCGCCAGATTGGTGATTATATTTTAGCAAAAGTAATTGAGGCCAGTATTCTTGGAATAATAATTTTTACGGGCCTATTTTTTCTCGATATTAGATTTTCTCTTTTATTCGGCTTACTGGCTGCGGTAACAAATATTATTCCTTATTTAGGGCCAGTATTTGGTGCTATTCCTGCATTTATTTTCATCGCAGCTGAATATGGAATGGGAACTCACTTTGGTGGAGCCCTTATCCTTTATTTAGTCGCTAACGTTATTGATATTGCGATTGTATTTCCACTTCTAGTATCGAAGATTGTAGACCTACACCCAGTACTTGTTGTTGTTAGTGTTATCCTTGGTTCACAGTTATTAGGGATCACAGGAATGATCATTTCAATACCTCTTGCGGCAGCAGTAAAATTACTTATAAATCAGATGCTTAAGGACGTATACGAAGAGCGTTATTAGCTTTGACGGGCCTTGCTAGAAAGTGCTAGAATTGCCTCTATAGGGGGCAATGTGCACAAACTCATTTCAATCATATTTATTCTACTGATGACATCATGCGCAGTTAATCGTCCGCAAGGAAGTACTGAAGCAGAGGTTCTCTACAAAGAAGCAGAGAGATTAGTAAAATCTGAACGCTATATCATGGCGCTAGAAAAACTTAATAAAATCAAATCTCAATACCCATATAGTTACTATGCAACTTCTGCAGAACTTATGCAGGCAGATATTCTTTATAAACAAGAAAATTATGAAGAAGCTGCAGCCGCTTACTTATTGTTTAAGGATTTCCATCCTAAGCACCCTAAAATGGATTATGTGACTTTCAAAATTGCCGAAGCATATTATAAGCAAAAGCCATCAACTTTTGATCGTGACCTAACTCCAGCGAAACAAGCAATTAAGTACTTCAATGAATTAAGAAGCCTATATCCACAATCCGAATATCTAAAAGATGCCAGAGAAAAGATTGATGAATGTTATAAAATGATTAAGGACAAAGAATTATATATTGCTAATTTTTATTACAAAACTAAAGACTGGCAATCGGCTTCTTTCCGTTATGAACAATTACTTGCACAGTTTAACGATGATGAAGTGAAAAGACTTGCGAGTGATCGCCTTGTCACTATTGGTCTAAAAGGTATTAGACCAGACCTATGTGAATTAGTTTTTAAAAATTATCGCTACTTATACAAAGACAAAGATCTTTCTAATTTAAAGAAAGATGTTAAAAAGTGTTTAGAATAGGGGACTTTCACCATGATGAAATCTTTTGAACAAGAAAAATTATCAAAGAAGGCAAAAGTCGCTTTTGAAAATCGTGAATATAATAAAGCGATTTCAATCTATAACGAGCTTTTAGAAATTGATGCTAAAGATGCTGATGCACTTTTTAATATCGCTAATATTTTTCACTTAACAGGTGAGATATCAAAAGCAATTAAAGCTTTTAAAAAGGTTTTAGAAGTAAGACCGGATCATACAGATGCAGCAGTAAGTTTATCAGTTCTCTACAATGATATTGGTCAATATGAAGAGGCGAGTAAGATTTTTCAGATTGCTTCTCAGAAAGTTAAAGTAAACTCGAAGAGTGCTGAACTTAACGATAATCATATCGATAGGAAATTTGCTATTAAGCACTATGAACTTGCTGATCTATATTTAACTTATAATCGCTACGATGAAGCATTATTTGAATATGGAAAGGTTCTTAAGCTCGATCCTTCAAATTTAGAAGCTAGAGTAAAGATGGCCAAGGTTTATGCGAAGAAAGGCTTCGTTAATAAATCTTTTGAAGAGCTATCAAATCTAAAGAATGAAAGACCTGACTATCTTCCAGGTAGAATTGCTCTAGGTGTTCTACACTATGGTAAAGGGGATATCCTAAGTGCGACAAGTGAATGGGAAAAGGTAATCTCTGTTGATCCTCTTAATAGTGAAGCGCAAATGTATTTAAACTTTGCAAAGAACGCAACTGAAACAACTCTTTAAAATTATCTAAAATTTAAAAATAAAAAAAGCACCATTACTGGTGCTTTTCTTTTATATGATTTCTTTTTGGGAAATTGAATTAAGCTTCTGCTGAGTGATCAACTGAAGTTTCTGTTGAAGAAGATTGCTCAACAACAGTTGGCTCAGTAGCAACACTTACATTTGTACGAACTGAATCATCAGAGTGGAAATTCATGATCGACTTTTTTAATGCATTGTACATTTCAAATTTAACTTCAAGCTTGTTGTCTTGAAGAACAATTTGACGAGCTTTATGTGAATCATTGTTAATAATGATTGGTGCCTTAAGGTTTGCAGACATTTGAGTTACATCCGTAGGAATCGTTAGGATTGTATAAACGCTTGCATTAGAAAGGTTTTCTAGTTTTAGGCTATTTAGCTCAGCCGGTAGTAGGCTTATTGAATAATCATCTTTAAAAATTTTTGGCTCAATGATTGGGAATGCTGTTGCACCGTCATCAGTTGATTGTAGCCATAGGATTAGAGTTTGATCGCCTGGATCAACAACAAAGAAATCCTTAAGGTTTTCAAAACCAAGAATACCTTCTTCGAACTTGATGATATCTTTATTGTTTACTTCTAATTCCCCAAATCGTGTTGTGCTTACTTTCACTGTCGTTCCTCCGAATTCAAGTTAAAGAACTTGATAACAGATTTTAGCAGCCGTAGGGGCAAAAGAGCAAGCGGAATTTATTTCTTGTTGCGCAACGCATCCGTTAAGTCACTCAGACTTTCTGGGCCAGCTTGGGAAGCTTCGTAATTTTGTTCCTGGATAGCTTTATAGACTTCTTCGCGGTGAATTTTCGTTTCTTTTGGGGCCTTTATACCAAGACGAACTTGTTTGCCTTTAATTTGCACAACGACAATCTTAATATGATCGTCGATCGCTATACTTTCCCCTAGCTTCCTTGTTAAAACCAGCATTTCACATCCTCAATTTTGAACCGTCCTGATTCATCAGGTAATGGTTCATATATTATTCATAACTTTAAAAATCAAGTAAAAAATCAACTAAATAAAAAAAAAGTAGCAGCAGCGTGTTAGCGTAGAAAGTCCAATAGGTTCTTGTTTAAGAGCCCCTCGGAAGTTTTGTACGCTGTTTTTAAGATCTCTTGTTGACGCGTAATGTCTGAGAATAACTCAGTTACATCTGCATCGACGAGCTTGCTCTTTCTTTCCATATTGTCGATATTATTTGCTTCAATCGAGTTCACGTTGGCCATAACTGAACTTGCAACTGAACCTACACGTGTTCGCAATGTAACGAGACGTGTTACCGCTGTATCAAATTTTTCTAAAAGATTTTGAATTTGATCAGGGTCATTATTTTCTAGAGAGATAGCTAGAGAATCGAGTAGTCCAAAAATATTGGCCGATTCTTTATATTTTCCAGCATCTTCACTGATTGGTGCTGATGCAATCTCTCGGTTATTTTCATCGGACATAATTTCACGATTTTTACTTTTTTCTCGTGAATCTGCCATCTCGGGAAATTTCTCCAGAGGATGCTTAACTTGTGAATCTGTTTCTGATTCGGCCATAAAAACTTCCTTGCCGTGCAGGTTAACCTGAACGAAGAAGTCTTTACCCACCTCAAGAGTGATATGACCATTATCTCCCTTGTACTCACCATTTTCATTAAATGGAGTATCGAGAGTTTTAAAGCCAGAGAAAATATAGCGCTGTCCTACTCGTTTGTTAGCAATCGATAGGGCAAGGTTTCGAAGTTGGTGAACTTCGTTTGCAACGTTATTTCTCACATCTTCATTATAAATATCTGAAGACTGTGCAATTGCAATCTCTTTAGCCTTTCCAAGAATATCTGTTAAGTTTTCGAGAGCTTTCTCTGTGATATTTAATTGAAGAAGTGCAAAGTCTGCATTTCGCTTAAATTGAGAATTATCTTTAGTAACACTTGAGATTTGAAGTGCTTCAATATTTGCTGCAGGATTATCTGAAGGTTTACGCATACTCTTAAGAGTCGTTCCCTTCATTTGCAGGTCTTCCATCTTAGACTTGTGCTTGTTAAGCGTATGCCTAATTGAAAGAGTCGTTGAATTTTCTGACACTCTAGTCATTTTTCAATAATCCTAATTACTGCTTAATTGATAAAACAGTATCAAACATTTCATTTGCAGTTTTCATTACTTTAGCAGCAGCTTCGTACGCGTGCTGGTACTTAATCATATTTGCCGCTTCTTCATCGATTGAAACACCACTAATTCTTTCGCGAATAGAATTCGCTTGTGCAAGAAGTCCCTCAGATTGTTCAGCATCGAGTTTTGCCTTACCAGTTTCAAGTCCGACACTACCAACAGTTTTAAGATAATCTTCTTCTAATGTTGCTGTTCCACCGGCCATTAATCTTTCGTGTTGTAGCTTTGAAATTGCAATGGCAACACGGTTATCCCCGGGGCTATTTGGTGATAGTGCCGTTGCGATATTAGATATATCTGATTTAATAGCATCACTTAAATCAATGTTAAGTGCAGCACCTTCTATTTTCATTGGTGTAGAGAAAAAATTATTACCAGTTGTTGGACCTTTATTATCCATTGCAGCTAGGTTTCCATTAGCATCTGTTTGAATTTCACGATTCACATATCCTCTTCTATGGATAGCATTAACATAATTCATGAAATCATAAGCTGTCTGATCTAGTTTTTCTTTTAATTGCTTGATGTCGTTATTACGAACTTTAATAACTGCACCTAGAGATCCACCTTGGAACTTTTCTGTGATCTGTTGACCTGAGCGGCTTTCCCAGAAGATTTCCATTGAACCATCTTGGCCATTTGTTGATTCATCTTTACCAAATACATATGTTCCAAGTTTTTGTGCTTGGGCAGCAGTAACAAGTGTACCAACCCCTGGAGATTGTACGTTATAATTTCCACGCTCATCTTGATAAGTATGAATTTTAATAATTTTCGATAGTTCTTTTACAGATACATCTCGCTGATCTCGAAGATCTCCAGTTTCATCACCCGTTGCTTCAAGTTCTCTAATTTTTCTGTTTAGAAGTGCAATCGAATCAATATGTTGATTTGCATCCTTAACAGAGATTGCAATTTTATCATCAATACTCTTAGAGATTTCATCTAGAGTCTCTGCAATTCTTCTAAAGTCTTTTACGATTAGTTGAGCTTTGTCACGTACAACGGAACGTACTGTTTCGTTTTCTGGTTGATTCGCAAGATCACGAAAAGAGTTGAAGAAATTGTTAAGGATTTGATTTAATCCTTCATTATCAATTTCGTTAAAGATATCTTCAACGCGACTCATTTGTTCAGCTCTGTTATTGTAGTACGATTCACTACTTTGACTATCTCGTAATTTTCTTTCAACGAATTTATCGTGAACACGATTAATACTTTTAATTCTTGTACCACTACCAGTAATTAAACCATCTTTGATCAGTGGCATATTTGATTGTTGGTGAACACGTTGACGAGAGTAGCCTTCTGTATTTGCATTGGAAATATTATGCGACGTCACCTCTAGTGATTTTTTAGAGGCGTTAAGTCCTGTATTCGCAATGTTCAACAGACGTGTAGACAAATAAGCTCCAATTAAGGATTTCGCTCAAGCGATCTTTGCTGAGTGATACCCTTGGCATTATATGTAGATACTGTCTTAGTACCCATTGCACTTTCTCTAATCTCGCGAAGAGAGTTTAGCGCTTTGTTAATAAATAATTGGTTCTTCTTGTTTTGAGTTTGAATTTTTTCAATGATATCAACCAAAAGACCATTGAATCGAAAAAGATGTTTTCCTTCTTTTTCAGCTTCAAACTTTGAGAAAAAATCAATTAGATCTGTAATCGAATTAATTTTTAATTCTTTATAATCCCTTTGAATATTTGCAAGAATTTGATTTCTTGCTTTTTCATTTACTTCTATTTTTGAAATGATTCCTGACTTTTCAGCAACCTTTTCTTCTAGTTCATCTATCTTGCTATCAAGTAGGAGAGCGTATTCATCACAAGTTAAGTCAAATAGCTTGTAGTGAAGTTCACACTGTGACTTCCAGATATCTGTGATTTGAAAGTAATATGTAGCTAGTTGCGTTTTCATTATACTCCGAACTCTTCCCCAAGAATTTTGTCTGCCATTTTGTCGTAATCCATTTTGTAGTTACCACCTTGGATTTGCGCTTTAAGTGCAGCAATTTTTGCAGAGTTATCAATCTCGGGAGCTGCATCAACAGCTTTCTTGATGTGAGCAAAGTCTTTTACAGCATCTGGAATAGAAACTCTGGCATCATTTCTTGTTTGGTTATCGATGTAAGCTTTTTGAGCGATCGTATTTCTTTGAACTGGAGCTTGCTTTTGGATCTCTTGCGATCTATCGGCCGTAGTCTTAGCATTTGGAAAGAAACTTGATCTCGTATTTGTTACACTACTCATACTTTACTCCAATTTGTTTTGCCTGCTTCATTGCTATTCCTTGAGAAGGTTGAGTTGGTCCCTCTTCAATGCGAATTTGGTTCTGTGCATACTTATTTTTATTGTCCAAATAATTCTGATAATTTTGTTCATTCCTCATATGCTTTGGATAAATCTCATTCAAAATCATCTTCTGTATTTGGCTGTCTTCTTTAACAAGTGCTTTAGCACGTTCACTTGTAATTAGACCGTTATAGAAATTACCTGCTGTACTTTGTACGCCACTGTTAAGTGACTTAGTCATTTCTTTAACCATTAACTCGTTAAATTGTGCTTCAAGCCCTTGGGCAGCACCTTTGATCTCTTCAGGAATATAGTTTTCAGAATTTACAGGACGAACAGAATTTTGTGCATTTCTGTTTTGAATTTGTGGTCTATGAATTTTGATTTCATTCATAATACTCATCCTGAGTTTCTGGCCGCTCAATCCTTGAAAAGCCCATTATCATTAATATTTTAACATTTTTTTTAGTTTTTTTATACCTAGCCTAAAAAAATGGTAAAAAATGCTATTTGACATTGAAAGTTAAATTAGCTCAATTTCTCCAACTAGGGCACCGTTTCTCTTAAGTGCTTGAAAAATCGAAATCAGATCTTCAGGTGTGGCCCCCAATGCATTCAAGCTTTTAACGAGATCATTTAGTGTAGTAGTCTTGTCAACTAGTCGTACATTTCCTTCACTCGTATCTTTCTTTTTGTCATTTACTTGAATATTTAAACCACCATGAGAAATTGCAACAGCTTTAACTGCAATATCTCCACCAGCTACAATTGTACCTGTTCTCTCGTTGATGATAATCTTCGCAATGCGATCCGTATGAACTTTAAAGTTTTCGATGATTGCTAGAAGTTGTACAATTTTTCTTTGGTACTGTATTGGTACAATAATATCAACAGTATTTGAGTCCTTTGCTATGGCATATTTTCCACCTAGCTCTTGATTAATTGTTTTTTCAATTCTAGCAGCTGTTGTGAAGTCTGGACTTTTCAGTGCTAATCGCAGTGATTTCTTCTTATCAAAATCTAATTGTAGCTCGCGCTCAACAATTGCTCCTTGAGGAATAAGTCCTGTCGTAGCAAATTTTTTACCGTTTTCTAAACCACCAATTGAAATTGATCCATTTGCTACAGCATATACGTTTCCATCACCACCTTTAAGAGGAGTGATAAGAAGTGTTCCACCTGCTAATGAAGAAGCATCACCAATAGATGAAACTTTAACATCCATTTTTTGACCAACTCTACTAAAAGACGGAAGTTCAGCTGTAACAATTACGGCAGCTACATTCTTTGAACTAATTTCATTTTGTGGGTTAAGTCCAAGCTTTTGGAACATACGCTTTAGAGATGTATTAGTTACTTCACCACCACCATCACCAGTTCCATTTAATCCTACGACTAAACCGTAGCCAACGATCGGATTGTTTCTTACGCCTTTAACATCGACAAGATCTTTTAAACGGCTCATTTTGGCTTCAATATGTGTTCCAAAAGATAGAAGAATAAGACCAAAGATTAACTTTTTAAACATCAATTACCTCAATACCGTTACAGAGCTTTCTAAGAATTTTGTTGAATCAATTGTGTCGTCTTCATTAATATCTTTACGCGATATTAATGCTTGTAACTCAACAAGGTGTTTACGATTTTTAAATAAAACATTTTTTTGACCGCGAACAAGTAAGTGGTCACGGCTAATCTCTTCGACAATTACTCCTGAGATTTTGTCGTGAACTTTGTTAGATGCACTCATGTCTTCGCCCTCTTCAGCAGTTGTGTTAGCTTGGGCCTGACCTGGTGTTGTAGCCTGTGTTGTACTTTCTGGAGTTTGTCCACCAAGAGAAGGTACTGGAGGGAAAGCTCTTTTAAGTTCCATCGTGATGTCATTTTTAAGACGAGTTTGTACATTTACTAAAATAATATCACCATTTCTCTTCCACTTGTTTTTAGTAAATAGATAGTTCTCATTTCCGTTTCCGGCCCAAAGGCTACCGGTGTTTCCTTGATCATGGAAGCTATTAGCGGTTACTCTTTTTGGTTGTGCTGCTATTTGATTGTTGCTGTACTTTCTTTGTACCTGAGGTGTCATATTTGGCGTATTTGAAGAAGTCTTTCTTCTGTCAGGGTAAGAGTTTCGATATTGGTCAAATGTATTATCAACATTTGCTCTTTTTTGTTCAAGCTCTCTTTGGTTAACCCCGTCAAGCTCGTTGTACATTTTGTTAATGTAGTTAGCACAAGATGTTGTTAATAGTGCTAATGTTAAAAATAAAATTTTTCTCATAAATCTACCTTCACTTCATTGAGTCCAATTACTTTCGCTGTGAATACTTTATTTGTTTTTATGTTTTTCACTTTGATAAAATCTTGTAGCTTGCCTGTTGACATTGGAAGAGCTTGTCCTGTCAGTTTGATACCATTGGTGTTAAGTATGACTTTCACTGGAACGCCAAAAGAGACTAGGTTAATAGGGGATAAGTCTCTCTTATTAATTGTTTCACCCGGAGAGATAATTTTATTAGATTTATAAAATGCTATCTCTTCTAAGTTTTTGAATACAGCTTTTTCATCAGTTGTATAAATAGTCTTCTCTTCAACATTATTTGTGTTGATTGATTTAAAGTTAAGACCAATTTCATTTTTTGCAACAATAGCTTTAATAGGCTTTTGAACAATTATTTCAAACCACTTAGCTACGCCATCAACAGATACTTTAAGTTTATTATGACCAAGTTTGTTACACTCATTGCACATGAGCTCAATTGTTGTAAGGTTATCTGTTTGAAGCGTTTTAATAGGAGATCGTGATTTGAAATTAACTTTCCAATCGTCTTGAATTGTAAACTGAGTTTTTACAATATCTTCCAAATCGATAATGACGGAATCTTTTGTCAGTAGATTTATGTCATTCTGCTTTAGGTCTCTGCTGTGATTCAAATAGAAGTTTCCACGTGCAGAGATAAGCATTTCGTTTAAGATCTCTAGTTGAGAACGGTTACAATTTTGTGATTCATATGGGATCTCAGAGTTTTCGACACGATAATTCTTTTGTGCCAGAGAAATCTCGCAAGAGTTCGCATAAGAAAAGCTTGTTATAAATGTTAGAAGAATTAGTTTAAACACTCTCTCTCAACTTCCTATTATCTTGTAATATTGTTTACTGTTTGTAGCATTTGGTCTGCTACTCCCATTACTTTTGAGTTCATTTCATATGCCCTTTGGGCCTTGATAAGATCTGTCATTTCATTCATAAGACTAACATTTGCCATTTCAAGTGCACCTTGTTGCATTGAACCTGCATTATTTGTTCCTGCAATTCCTTGAATTGGTTGTCCACTTGCTGTTGTTTGACGATAGAAGTTCCCACCATCATTGTGTAGGCCTGGGTTATTTACAAATGTGAATACTGGAATTTGACCAACAACTTGTGGTTCAACTTGACCATTGAAGTATGCTTCAACGTTTCCATCGTTTCCGATACTCACAGATGCTACACCTGGTGGAAATGTAATTCCTGGAAATACTTGGTAACCCTGTTTAGAAACAAGTTGTCCTTGTGCATTTACATTGAATGCACCATCTCTTGTATAAACAATTTGTCCATTTGGTTTAATGATTCCAAAGAAGCCATCACCATTGATCATTAGATCAAATGGGTTATTTGTGATTTTTGGTGCACCGGCCGAAAATACTTTTCGTACACCACTAATTTTCGATCCTGAACCTACTTGTACACCTACTGTGTAATTTGAGTTTGCATCCGAACGTGATCCAGCTTCTGTAATTGTTTCATACATAAGATCTTCAGATTCAGCTCTTTGCTTCTTGTACCCAATTGTATTTAAGTTAGCGACGTTGTTAGAGATTGTATTAACGTGCATCTCCTGAGTGGCCATCCCTGTTGCTGCAATATTAAGGGCCTTCATCATTCCAAATGAATAACGGGCCATGAGTAAGAATGTAATAAAAAGAACAATATTTTTCATACTACCTCAAAATTTGATCATTTCATTAACTGACTTAGAGCTAATTTGATCATAAGTTTTAATTGCTTTTTGTATTGATTCAAAATGACGGTGAGCTTTAATTAGCTCAGACATCTCAGACACGGCATTTACATTTGATTGTTCAATAAAGCCTTGGTGGACTGATGTATTAATCTGTTCTTTCAGATTACCTTCATTATTATTGATATAAAGTGAATTGCCTTCTTTTCTTAGTGCATGCATATCATTGAATTCAGCAATATTTAGTGAACCAACTTGATTGTTATTAGCGTAGACTGCACCATCTAGAGCAAATGTAATATTTCTCGTTCCAGGTGGAACTGATATTGGTTGGTTATCTTCTCTGTTTAAAACAGGATAGCCTTGCTGTGTTGTGATAACACCATCTTGACGTAGAGAAAGAGTTCCGCGCCTTGTGTAGCGCACACCTTTAGGTGTTTCAATGGCGAGAAATCCATTTCCACGAAGTCCAATATCTAACGGATTGCTAGTAGGAGATAATGTACCTTGCGTAAAATTTGTGAATGATCCATCTACCTTAACCATGGCATGCTCTGCTCCATAGCTTCGATAGAAGTCTTCAGGGGCCCATTCCTTATTAGGTAAATCAATATCTTCAACACCTTTATCTAGTGCTGTTAAGTATTCTTTGAAAGCGAGTTGATCTTTTTTAAATCCAGGCGTGTTTGCGTTTGCAACATTATTGGCAATTGTATCAACTTTCTGTTGTTGTGCGATTGCACCGGATAGTGGTACCCATAATTCTTTCATCTGCCCTCCTGGCAAATTCTTCTTTAACTATACCAATCGGGGTGCCAAATTACCTACATAGGTAAAAATGACCCATGATGTAAGTAGTGATTATCACACCTTTTTATTTAAAGAATATGCAAAGTATGGGAATATTAGTTCACATTGGAATTATTAATGTTGAATTTATGACACGGTGAGATATGGCCAAGAAAATTGATATTGAACAAAATTTAAAGAGATTAGAAGAACTAGTTCACGGACTTGAGTCGGGAGAACTTACTCTAGACGATAGTTTAAAAAACTTTGAAGAGGGGGTTAAGCTATATACTGATAGTAAGGGCTACTTAGAAAAAGTTGAAAAGAAAGTTCTAGAATTAACAGATAAGTTAGAAGAAAAAGAAATTGAATAAGCTAAATTTCATTCTTATATTTTTTGTTTTTGTCTTCTTAAGTAATACTTGCCAAAAACAACCTGAAGAAGAACAAAGAGTGGTCACAATCTCAGTCGATGCAGAGGAAACAAATATAATTCCTTCTGTCGATGAGCAGTCATCTTATACTGAGTATGGGCCTGGTCAGGTCAATCCAAATACACAAGCGTTACAAACTTCTGAAAAAATCAATACAGTAGGAATCATTATTGGTGCAAGTTCAGATTTTGATACTGATGTTATGGACTATGTTTCATGCCTGCTTAAAAATGATGTGAAAATTAATTTTGTTGCTGGTATTGGTAGTTCTTCGGCAATAGCAGCAATGTTAGCTCAAACAAAGAAGCCTGAACTTGTTAAGTGGAAGTTCTTTAGATTGAAAGAATGTACGAATGCACAAGAAATTGTAGAAAATTTAGAGCTAGATGCTAGGACAATAAAGAAGTCTAGTATCGCCTACTACTTAACAACAGTAGGAGTGAACGGTAATATCACTTTTATGACGAAGGGTAATATTGTCGAAGGCTTAAAAAATAATATTGAAAATAATAAGAAAATACTGGCCGCTCAAATTGAAATAACAAATGAAGATATCGCTCGTTTAATTGCCCAGAGAGTGTTCGTGTTTTCATATGAGAAAAACTTATCGGTTTCGAAAAATCAGATAAATGGTAAAATGATTCAAATCAATATGCCTAAGCAAAATTTTAGCTTAATGAAGAAGTGTGAAATTATAAAAGAGAATTTATGAAACATTTAAAAAGATTATTAGTATTAATGTCCTTCTTGGTTTTATTTGGAGGATTATTTGTTTTTTCAATACTAGTATACTTTTCTTTTACGTTACCAAAAATTAGTAGTCTTGCAGATTATAATCCACCAATCAAATCGAAAATTCTTTCAAAAGATGGTGTTGTTTTATATGACATTGGAAAAGAGAATAGAGAAGTCGTTGAGTTTAATGAGATACCTCCACGAATTGTTGATTCCTTCTTATCTGCGGAAGATTCAAATTTCTACAATCATGATGGTGTTGATTACTTTGGAGTACTAAGGGCTCTAGTCGCCAACTTGAAAGCGGGGCGTGTTGTTCAGGGTGGTTCAACAATTACGCAACAGGTAGCTAAGTCACTTTTACTTTCATCAGAAAGATCAATTACAAGAAAGATTAAAGACTTTCTTTTAGCTCAAAAAATTGAAAAGAGATTTAATAAGGAAGAGATTTTATTTCTTTATCTAAACCAAGTTTATCTTGGTGGTGGATACTATGGAGTAAAGTCTGCATTTCGTGGCTACTTTAATAAGGAATTAAATGAAGCAACCGTTGCTGAGTCAGCACTAATTGCAGGACTACTTGTTGCTCCTGGTAAGTATTCTCCTTATCGTAATCCACAACATGCAAAAACGAGACAGGCATATGTTCTTGGCCGTATGTTTGCGAATAAGAAAATTACTAAAGAAGAATATCAAGCTGCCCTAAAAGAAAAAATCAAGTATCAGCTTAGAAAGAATAGTCCATTCCTTGCGGGATATTTCACTGACTGGGTACGTAGACAGGCAATTGATATTGTTGGAGAAGAGAAGTTTTTAACTGAAGGCTTCACGGTTCAGACAACTCTTAATTACGACCTTCAAAAGACTGCTGAAGAAAATATCAAGATCGGTGCAGAAGAAATTGATAAACGCCAAGGTTTCCAAGGACCAATCGGTCATATCGAACTAGAAGAACTTGATAAGTATATTGAAGAGTTTCGAGTTGAGCTTTACAAAGATAAGTCTAATTATTTTACACTTTCTGAAAATAATGAAAGGGAATATGAACTGCAATTAAAAGAAGATGAACTCGCAGTACTTAAGGAGTTCACACAAGAGCATATGTCAAAGCTCTACTCTTCGAGATTCTATCCTGGTTATAATGCTGATGATCAGTTATTAGGTCAACTTGAAAAGGATAAGTTGTATAAAGCAGTAGTGCTTCGTCTTGATGGCCGTATGAGAAATATTATTATTTCTGTAGGTGGTATTACTGGAGTAATCCCTTATGAATCATTTCGTTGGGCACACGAAAGAAAATATACGGATGCACGTAAGTATTTCCCATATATAAAGAACCCTAATGATATTTTAAAGAAAGGGGATATTATTCATGTAAAGATTAAAGATTTCAGCACGAAGTTTTCAGAACATGTCTATTCACAATATGCCAATACTTATAAAAAGCTAAAAGATTATAAAACATTAGAAGAGCAAATGTATTTAGAGTGTACGCTTGAGCAAGAACCTAAAGTTCAAGCTGCTTTAATGAGTTTGAACCCATTTACTGGTGAAGTGATTTCAATGGTTGGTGGTGTTGATTTCGATAAAAGTGAATTTAACCGTGCACTACAATCTAAGCGTCAACCTGGTTCTGCCTTTAAACCGCTTCTGTTTGCCGCTGCTTTAGAAAATGGTTATCAACCCAATACAATCATTCTTGATACTCCAGAAGCACTTGGAGGAGCTAATCAGGCCCTTAATTGGAAACCAAGAAATTATGATGGTAAATTTAAAGGTCCAATGACTTTTAGAGAGTCACTTGAATACAGTCGAAATATTCCAACAATTAAGATTGCTCTTGATCTTGGAATGGATAAGATTTTTAACTATCTAGATCGAATCAATTTTCATGCAGATATGCCAAATGATATGTCGATTTCTCTTGGCTCTTTTGGTGTAACGTTACTAGAAATGATTCGTGCATACTCTATCTTCCCTAATGGAGGAAAAAAGGTTCTGCCGAAATCAATTATTTCAATTACAGACAGAAATGGAAAAGAGTATTACTTCCAAGATGACTTTGCGACTCAGTCAAAACTTGAGCTAGAAAAATTAGCTAAAGAGTCAAAGAATCTAAATCAAACTGAAAATGTACGTGAGAAAGAAGGTGATTCTCATAATGAGTTTGAAAAAGAAGCAGTCAATCCGTATTTATTAAATTTAGATGAAGAACAGGTATACGATCCAAGATTAGCATTTATTATGACTAACCTTTTAAAGGGTGTTGTTCATAATGGTACAGGACGAGGCGCTCTAAGTGTAAGTCAATTCTTAGGTGGTAAAACAGGTACAACAAGTAGTTATGTGGACGCTTGGTTCTTAGGATTTTCTCAAAATATCGTAACAGGTGTTTGGACGGGGATGGATGATAACCAAACTATGGGATGGCCGGAAACAGGAACAAGAGCTTCGATGCCAATTTGGAAATCATATATGCAACGTTCTATTCAGATCTACGGTGAAAGAGACTTCCAAATGCCTCCAGGAATTGTGAATGTTTCGATCGATAAGAAGACAGGTGAGTTAGCAAATGGCTCTGGATCAAAGTTTTTGGAAAGTTTTGTTGAAGGAACTGAACCTGGCTCTAATTCTAAGAATAACTTCTTTAAAAAAGAGGAAAATAGTCAAGAAACAGGTGCAATTCTTGAAGATGACGATTTCTTTAACAATTAATCAAAATATGTAGTAAATTTTTCGATATTTTCTCCGAGAAGGCTAAAGAATACTTAGTTTCTCGGAGACACTTTGGAATTAGTTCATAAAAATCACAAGACATATATATATCTAGCAATAGCTCTATCGCTAGTTGTACATATCTCTTTGATGCCTTCAAAGCTAACTTCAATTTCTTTGTCATTAACTAAACCACAAGAAGAAAAAGAACCTGAGCGAATCCGTCTAAGACTTAATAGAGATAAGCCTCGTCAGATCGTGACAGCGGCCAAGACAAATCAAGAACTCGCAGATGATGCAAAATACTTGAGTGAAACAAATAATAAAGTCGATCGTGAAACGAAGGCGAAGGAAGTTGCTGCATTTAACATCGGTGGTGTCGGTAACTCAAAAATTGATCAAAAGAAACAGGGTTCAAAGACAAAGAAGAAAGAGCAACGTAAAATGACAAAGTCAAAATCTGGTCGAATCAGTTTTGAAGACTTTGCAGTCGCACAAAATTCTCTCCTCCAAAAGGATCAAAACCTAGTTAAAGGTACTAAGACAGGTAGCAAGAACCACAGAGGTATTGCTAGTTCAAATGATCACCTTGAAGATGTTAAATTAGGTGATTTTACTAAACTAAATACAGTTGAATATAAATACTACGGTTTCTACTTCAGAATTAAGCAACAGTTAGAGCAACATTGGGGCGCTACTCTGCGAGAAAAGATGGAGTCCTTATATCGTCAAAATCGTCGTGGACCAGCTGGTGAAAAATTTCTCACAAATGTACGTGTCGTTTTAGATAATGACGGTAAGATTATTAACGTTATTGTAAATGGTACTTCTGGAGTTAAAGAATTAGATGACGCCGCTGTAGAAGCTTTCAATAAAGCCGGGCCATTTCCTAACCCACCATCTGGTTTAGTTAAAAATGGTCACGCAAATATTGATTGGGGTTTTGCAGTTACAAAGAACTAAGTCTTAGTGCTTTGTATTTCCTTTAAGCATCTTCTTAATGTTGTTAATACCTTCCATGAGAACGTAGTCAGTCCAAACCTGATCTAATTCTTTAATCGTTTCAACGATTTTAATAGCGGCTTGATCGTATGAGATACGATCTGTCTCTGCTAGTTGTTGAATGGCATTTGAGATTGCAGCAATAGCAGACGAATTACAAGCTTGGTTTAATCTATCCTCATAAGTAGTATCGATCTTTTTCTCTTTACCCTTGATGATTGCAGTATTGATTAGCTGAATAGATTCTTGATTATGCATTTAATACCTGTCTCTATTTAATGATGAACATTGGAGATTGCGAGTATGAAGCCTTCGTAGGACTTCGTAAAGGAAAAAGTTGGTCAATTGAAAATATTTTTAAGATATAAATTTGTAAGTTACTGAAATAAAAAAATGCCCTCATTTCGAGGGCATATGTAAGAATTTGAAATAGATTTTATTTTGTTTATTCTTGACAAAGGCTTTCGTATTCTTCGTTAGAAAGTAACTCAGAAAGCTCTTCTTGATCTGTAATTTTAACTTTTATCATCCAAGATTCATATGGTTCAGAGTTTAAATTATCTGGTGAATCTGGTAGTTCTTCATTGATTTCAGTGATAACACCTGAAACCGGAATATAAAGATCACTTGCCGATTTAATTGATTCAACAACACCAAAAGTGTCGTCTTTTGAGAACTCTTGACCTACTTCTGGTAGCTCAACAAAAACAATATCACCTAAAGAGTTTTGAGCGAAATCTGTAATACCTACAGTTACGATATCACCTTCAATCTTTGCCCATTCGTGCTCTTTTGTATATTTAAGATCAGTTGGAATATTAGTCATTATTTGTGCCCTCCGGTAACAAATGGTTTTGTATGATAGTTTGAATCTATTACATTCTTTCGAATTTGTATTCTAAATTTCTTATTTTCAGGAAATAAATCACGCTTAACTAGCCCTAGGCAAATCCCTTGAGAGTTAGTTACTGACATCGTACCACTTGTTACTTTACCGATAACTTGATCTTGGTCATTTAGAATCTCGTAACCTTCTCTTGGAATACCTTTATCAATAGAAAGTTTAACTAGTCTATAGTTTGCAGCGGCTTCTAACAGTGCTTCTTTTCCAATAAATTTTTCTTTATTTAGTTTAACAGTCCACTTTAGAGCAGCATCGAGTGGAGTTAATTCGTCATTAAGCTCATGGCCATATAGTGGATAACAAACTTCAAGTCTAAGAACATCACGTGATGCTAGGCCACAAGGTGTAACTTGTGCACTTAAAAGATCCGACCATAGTTTCTGTATTGTTTCATGTGAACCAAATACTTCGAATCCATCTTCACCTGTGTATCCTGTTCTTGCCATGATTACCGCAGCACCATTCCAATTACTTTCATAAGCAGAGTAGTAAGCAGCATTTTTAACTGAATCAAAACCTAGTTTAGAAAGTACTTCTTCAGTTTTAGGACCTTGAATCGCAAGAAGAGAATAGTCATCAGACTGATTTGTTAGTTCAATATCAAAACCTTCAGTTTTCGAAGATATCCAATTCCAATCTTTTTCAATATTGGCCGCATTTACACAAATTAAAACTTTTTGTTCTTCAAGTTTATATGCAATAAGGTCATCAATTACTGTTCCATTCTCACGGCAAAGTGGCGAGTAAACAGCTTTTCCTGTTTCCGCATTAGTAAAATCGTTAGTGATAACATAGTCAACGAAGGCTACAGCATCTGGACCAGTTACAAAGAATTCACCCATATGTGAAACATCGAAAACACCGATGTTGCTTCTTACCGCTTCAACTTCTGCTTTTACTCCAGCGTACTGAATAGGCATTTCATAACCTGCAAAGTCTGCCATTTTTGCCTTAAGGTCGCGATGCGCCTGTGTAAGTGATGTTTGTTTCATAAATTTCCTTAGGTTTTTATTTTTTAGCTGCGCTAATTAAATTTTGAGAGACACTGAAGATTGTCATTGGGCCAATTCCTTTAGGAACTGGAGTAATTGCCGCAAGTTGATCTTTTATATTGTCAAAGTCGCAGTCACCGCAAAGTTTGCCATCAATACTTCGATTAATACCGACATCGAAGACAACTTGTGTCTGATCATTCCTGAAATATTCTTTAGTAAAGAGCTTTGGTGAACCAATTGCTGTCACAATAATATCGGCTGATTGAGTTAGCTCTTTTAAGTTTTGAGTTTTAGAGTGTGCAAGTGTAACAGTTGCATTTAAATTTGTTAGGAGAAGTGAAAGTGGTTTCCCAACGATAAGACTTCTTCCAACGATGACAACATTCTTTCCTGTAAAATCAATTCCGTAGTACTTGGCCATTGTAACAATACCTTTTGGCGTACAAGGAATCATTGATGTTTCACCAAGTTGCCCACGGTAAAGCTTAGCAACATTTTCGTAGTGAAAACCATCAACATCTTTATGAGGAACAACAAGGTCTGTTGTATCTACTTGAGAGAGCGATTTTGGTAGTGGAAGTTGTATAAGGATCCCGTGAACTGATGGATCTTTATTAAATTGGTTTACGATTTTGAGGAATTCTTCCTCACTAATCGAATCTTCTAGATTAACGATTTCGCAACTTGCACCAATTTTTTCTGCAAACTTCTTCTTACTATTTGTATAAATAACGCTTGCTGGATTATTACCTACAAGAATTACTTTTAAACAAGGTGTCGTACCCAAACTTTTTAGGGAGCCACACTCTTCTTTAAGAAGTTCAACCTGCCTTTCTATGACGGGTTGCGCATATAGTAATTTTGTCTCATTTTGCATTATCACATATTATCTTTATAGCTTGGTATTGGCAATTTCAGAATTAAGTCGTATTCAATTGATATGTTTTTTTGGTTAGGACTTGCATTACAATTAATCGGTTTCGCGTCAGTTGGGCTTTGTCTTTTTGTAGGTTTACAAAAAGGTGACTATGAAATGCTTGAGCTCTATCAATTTATTGGTGGATCTGCAGTTTTTTATATTGGCCACATGATAAAAGGCGTAGATCGCTCGTAAATTCGAATTTTTCGTTTATACTAAATCTATGTATATTCTAGGAATTGACCCGGGATCTCGTACCACTGGATGGGCGGTTATCGAAGTTGAAGGTCGAAAATTTAAATATGTCGATTCGGGTGTTTTAAAATTTGATAAGATACCGGAGTTTCTTGATCGTTTAGCAACGATTTCTTCTTCAATTAAAGATATTGTCTCAATGTATAAACCTGATGAAATTTCAGTTGAGGCTTTGATTTACGTAAAAAGTATTCCCGCATTATCAAAACTTGCTCAAGCGAGGGGAGCACTAATTGCAGGTTTATCTGATAAGTATCAAGGTAAAATCACAGAGTATTCACCGAACTTAATAAAATCTAGTGTTACTGGACATGGTCTTGCTTCAAAAGAAAGTGTTGATCGATCTCTAAATATGATTTTTGGTAAGCTAGATTTCAAGTCACATGATGAGTCGGATGCCCTTGCTATAGCGCTTTGTCACGCGTTGAATCGTGGACAAAGGGCAAAAATAAAGGGAAAATCGTCTCATACTCGTACAAAAGCACGTACATTAAAAGAAGTATTTTCTAAGTAGGTTATATGATTGGTCTATTACAAGGCGAAGTTGTTTTCAGCGATGGAAACGAATTAATTCTTTTTACTCCTTCTGGGGTAGGTCACCAAATTTATTTTCAACATGTTTTACCAGAGGGCTCAGTTGCTGCAATCTTCATCTCACATATAGTGAAAGAGGCAAGTGAAGAACTTTTTGGTTTCCGATCTTTGAGAGAGAAGAAAACATTTGAATTACTTTTAAGTGTAAAAGGTGTTGGTCCTAAAGGAGCATTTGCTCTTGTGACAAGTATTGGTGTGGATAACATAATTGATGCCATTACTTTTGATAATAAGAAAACACTACAAAAGGCACCTGGTGTAGGAGCGAAAGCTGCTTCACAGATCATTCTTGATTTAAGTGGAAAAGCACAAAAAATAAAAATGTATTCTAAGGCTTCTGCTTCTGCGAATCAGACAGCACAATCAATCTCTCAAGCACCTCTAAATCTTGAGCTATTTGAAGAGAGTGTATCAGAAGTTGTTAATCATGATTCAGCACTAATGAATGATGCAATCATGGCCTGTAAAGAACTTGGTTTTACTGAAGATAAAGTGATGCCACTTGCAAAAAGAATTTTAGATGAAAACCAAATTACAAGGGCCGAACAATTAGTTCACCTTGTTTTAAAAGAGGTGTAAATGTCTGAAGGACGTTTTTTTGATCCAACACTTGATGAAGAAGAAACAAGAAAAGAAATTGTTTTAAGGCCGAAAGATTTTTCTGAATATATAGGTCAGAAAAAAATCGTACAAAATATTGATGTGATGGTTACTTCCGCTGTTAAAAGAAAACAGTCTATGGACCATGCACTACTTTCAGGTCCTCCTGGACTAGGAAAGACATCTCTTGCCATGATTATTGCTAATGCGCTCGGAAGCCAGCTTCATGTTATATCGGGACCGGCCATTGAGAAGAAGGGTGATCTTGCGGCGATTCTTACAAATTTAGAGCCTCGTGATGTTCTTTTTATCGATGAAATTCATCGCATGCATATTTCTGTTGAAGAAATTCTTTATTCAGCAATGGAAGATTATCGCCTCGATATTGTTATTGGTGATGGTGCCGCTGCAAGAACTATGCAAATTGAAATTGCTCCATTTACATTAATTGGGGCCACGACAAGATCAGGGTTATTGTCAAATCCTCTTCGTGATCGTTTTATGGCACATTTTCATTTTGATTTTTATAAAGCTGATGAACTAGCAAAAATTATTTCTAATAACGCTAAGAAAATCGGAATTCAAATAGACGAAGATGCAGAGCACTTAATGGCAAGATGTGCTCGAGGTACTCCAAGAATCGCTAATCGTGTTCTTCGTCGCGTGCGTGACTTCGCTATTGTTCGTGATTCTTCTCACGTTAATATTAATGATGTGAAAAAATCTCTAGAAATGATGGAAATTGATGAACACGGGTTGGATCGTATGGATAGACGCATCCTTTCTGTTATTCAACAGTATTATGGGGGAGGTCCTGTAGGTATAGAAGCACTTTGTGCAACTCTTGCTGAAGACCGCTCTACGATTGAAGATGTTTATGAACCCTTTCTTTTAAAAGAAGGTTTTTTGATACGTACGCCAAGAGGTCGTGAGATCTCACAAATTGCAAAAGAGTTGATTAATGAAGAATAAGTTTTTATTTCTGTGTTTATGTCTTATTACGTTTAACATTCAAGCAACATATGATTTATCCGCATCAGCTGGGTATCGTTCTTATATCCTAGGAGCAGCGGCAAGAGTTGATGCTGGAGTCAGTCAGGAGATGTGGCGATATAACGAACAAATTTATGGCTTCATTCGTGAGTCTGCTTATTTCAATACAAGTGGCTCGATCAATTCCGTTGGTGGCCGTATCGATTTTTTTCCAGTTTCAATTTTAGGATTCACTGCCGGAACTGAACAAGTTTGGCGTTCATCGAAGGAGCTTTCAACTTTTGATTGTGAAACACAGATATGTGATGCAGACGGTACACGTTCGTATTTAAGAATAGAAAATGTTCTAGCTTATAAAAAGTTTGTCACAATAAACGATTATCAGAGAGAGTTTTTTAAGTACAGCGGCTACTCAGGACTTGTTGTAAATGCTCTTCATTCAATGGAAATAGATACGAATGATATTGTGAATGTTATGAGAAATATCATCGCTTACCAGTATAGCGATACATATACATTTGGAGTTCTTCACTTTCGTTCTTGGTCAGAAAAAAGTAAGCAAGATACTGCTTATGTTGGAATGTTAAATCAGTTTAAAAAAGATAAGTGGACTTACGATACTATCTTAGGGGTAAATCACGACCGTGATGATCATGATCACTTCAGTGTGCTTCTACAAGTTAAATACGACTATAAAAAAGGTCTAAGGTTATTTTAATGAAAAATTTATTATTTATTACTCTCGCAATGCTATTGTCATCGTGTTCTCTCCTCTATGGAAAACTTGGTGGCGATTTTGATTACAAACCAAATGAATATGAAAAACTTCCTAAACATGTAAAAGACTTTGTTGAAAAGTCTTACGATGGAATTGATCTAAAGAAATTAAGAGATACTCACTTACATATCGTGGGTCTTGGGAATAGTGGAAGTGGTATTTGGGTAAACCCAGATATGCAAGATTGGTATAATCACTTATCAAAATACAATCGTTTTAATGTTTATATTTCCGCTTCTGGAGTTGATGATAAGTCACAAGCAGATGAGCAATATGTGGCCCGTCTCGTTGAACTGATGACTTACCAGCCACACTTTATTCCAGCCTATGCACTTGCATTTGATTATCATTATAAGTTAGATGGTACAAAAGATCTTACGCATTCAGAATTTCATGTGCCTAATGAATATATTTGGAAGTTATCACAAGAACATCCTGTGAATTTTAAAATGGTTGCTTCAGTACATCCTTACCGTAAAGATGCAATTCAAGAGTTAGAAAAATGGGCCGCTCGTGGTGTGAAGTTTGTAAAATGGCTACCAAATGCAATGGGTATCGATCCTGCAAATAAAAAAGTTATTCCATTTTATAAAGCGCTTAAGAAATATAATATGACTCTTATTACACATGCCGGTGAAGAGAAAGCTGTAGAGGGTGATAAGTTTCAAGAGTTAGGAAATCCACTTCGCCTACGTCATGCACTTGATCTTGGTGTTGATGTAATTATCTCTCACGCCGCTTCACGTGGAAAATGTGAGGATCTAGATAATGGTGGAGAACAAGCAGAGTGTTCTGATTTATTTTGGAGACTTTTCAAAGAAAAGAAATATGAGAAAAACCTCTTCACAGATCTATCGGCACTTATCATTTATGAAAGACTTAGTGAGCCTCTAATTGAAATGATTGAAAATAAACAATTTCACTCACGTGTAATGTATGGATCAGATTATCCTCTTCCTGCAATTAACTGGATTTACCGTACGACTGATCTTGTAGAGAAAGGATTTATTACAGAGGAAGAAAGAGAGATCTTAAATGAGATCTACTCAATCAATCCACTTCTTTTTCACTTCGTAGCACTGAGAACTGTTAGGCACCCAAAGACTGGTGAGAAACTCACTAACGAAGCCTTTGAGATGCCAGCTCGACTTCTTAAAAAATAAAAATTTATTTCTTAATAACTGCCATCGTCAGGCGAGAGATACAAACTAATTTGTCTTTCTCGTCTGTGATGCGGATATCCCAGATGTGTGTCGATTTTCCAAGATGGATGGCCGTTGCTTTTGCAGTAACAATTCCTGATTGAACTGGACGCACATGATTTGCATTTATCTCCAAACCAGCAGCATAGAATTTTGAAGAATCTAAAATAATATTTGAAGCGATTGATCCAACTGATTCCGCAAGGACACAACTTGCTCCTCCATGAAGAACGCCGTATGGCTGTCTTGTTCTTTCATCTACAGGCATCGTCGCAACTAAGTAGTCGTTTCCTGCTTCAGTAATTTTTATATCAAGGTGCTCAACACAGCAGCCAGCATTGAACTTATTCACCTCATTTAGATCGAGATTATTAAATAAATTTTCCATCAATAAACCTTCTTTAACGTATTCATGAATTTAAATTAACGTTGTTTTAACATCTGCATTTATTTTACGGTTATTATTAAAAGAGTGGAAGGGTTGGTTAAATTTTGTTACAAAAGCCTCTAGGACAGGAAATTCAGTAATATTTTGCTCATGTATGACGATACTTGCTATATATTGCTGCTCAGTTTAAAATTACAGAAAGTACTTAAAATTAGGTGATTTTTAATGTTAAACCAAAGAACTATAGCGAAAAAAGTGATGATTACAGGAATTGGGATCCATTCTGGAAAGAAGGTGACAATGACTCTACATCCTTCAGAAGCAGATTCTGGTATCCAGTTTAAGAGAACTGACATTAAAGATTCACAAGTGCTAAAGGCTACTGCAGATACTGTAGGAGCTACTGAGAACAATACAGCAATTGGCTCAGGTCCAGGTGCAGTTCATACTGTTGAACACCTTCTATCTGTTCTTTATGGTTTCGGAATTAATAATTGTTATATTGAAATTGATGGGCCAGAGGTTCCAATTATGGACGGTTCAGGCGCTTCATTTCTTTATGTTATTAAAGAGACCGGAATCCAACAACTTCATAAAACTAAGAAATTTCTAGTAGTTACTAAAGCAGTAGAAGTAAAAGTTGGCGAAAAATGGGCGAGAATTGAACCTTGTGAAAAGCTAGTGATCGATTCTACTATCGTTTTTAAGCACCCTATTATTAAAACTCAACGTAAAGTATTTGAATTTACTTGCGAGAATTACATCGCTGAAATTGGTCGAGCGCGTACGTTTGGTCTATTAAGAGATGTTGATATGTTAAAGAGAAAAGGCCTAATTAAGGGTGGATCTCTTGATAATGCAATTGTTCTAGATGATTTTAAAGTTATGAATCCAGATGGATTACGTTTTGATGATGAATTCGTAAGACATAAGATTCTTGATACTGTAGGTGATATCAGCCTTCTAGGTTATGAAATTGCTGGAAAAATCACAACTTACATGTCTGGACACCACGTTCACAATGTTCTTTGCCGCAAGCTTCTTGAGACACCTGATGCATATGAAATTGTATCGGCAACATCACTTGAGAAAGAAGCAGTTCAAGCTTTTGATCTGCCCATGGCCCTTGCGCCGTCATTTTAATCAGTCGATATAAAAATATTTAACATTTATTGTGTGAATTACAGCGTGTACAATGGTATGGATTTTCACGCGTTATAAAAGAGAGAGAATACTATGATTCTATCAAAGGGATTTTGGCAAACTTATAAAGAAGTGCCAGCGGATGCAACAATTGCATCACACCAGCTAATGATGAGAGCAGGTTTAATTCATAAGTCAGCAGCTGGACTATATAATTATCTACCAATGGGTTATCGTTCAATTCGCAAAGTAGAACAAATTGTTCGCGAAGAAATGGATAAGGCCGGATGTTATGAAATGCTAATGTCTGTTGTAACTCCAGGAGAGCTTTGGCAAGAAACTGGGCGCTGGGACAAGATGGGTGGCGAGATGCTTAAGTTTAAGGATAAGGCAGATCGTGATCTTTGTATTTCGCCGACAAATGAAGAGGCCATCACTGATGTTTTTAGAAAAACAATCAAATCATACAAAGATCTACCTTTAACGGTATATCAGATAAATACAAAATTTCGTGATGAGATAAGACCTCGCTTTGGACTGATGCGTGGACGCGAATTTATCATGAAGGATGCATATTCATTTCATGCGACAAAAGAGTGTCTTGATGAAGTCTATGACAACCTTTATCGAGCATACGAAAATGTCTTCAATCGTTTAGGTCTTGAATTCTCCGCTGTTGTTGCAGATGGTGGGGCCATGGCCGATGGTGAAGCGAAAACACACGAGTTTCAAGTGATCGCAGATGCAGGTGAAGATGCAATTATTTATTCAAATGAAGCAGGATATGCAGCAAATATTGAAACGGCAAAAACTTTAAGAAAAGTTGAAAGTGCAGCTAGAACAGGTGATATGGCCGAAGTTGCAACACCTGGTAAAGCAACGATAAAAGACGTTTGTGATTTCTTAGGAAAGAAAGAATTTCATTCAATTAAGTCTCTAGTTTATAAAGCAAAGAATGAAGAAGATGAAATTTTTGTACTAGCACTTCTATTAGGTGATGATGAGTTAAACGAACTAAAACTAGAAAAAGTTTATCCAGGTCGTGACTTAATCGCTGCTACTGATAATGAACTAAAGACATTAGGTCTTGAGAAAGGTTTCATTGGTCCAGTTGGGATCGATAACTTAGAAATTGTATTTGATGCACAGATCGATTTAGACGCGGCTTACATCGTAGGTGCAAATAAAGTTGATATGCACTTAGAGAATTTTGTCGCAAATGAGCAGCTTAAAGATATTAAGATTGCTGATCTTAGACTTGCCTGTTCTGGTGATTATACTCTTGATGGAAAACACCAAGTTGAGCTTAAAAGAGGAATTGAAGTAGGGCACATTTTCCAACTTGGTGACAAGTATACGAAGGGAATGGGGGTAACTATTCTCGATCAAAATGGAAAAGCTGCGACACCTTTAATGGGTTGTTACGGTATTGGTGTAACTCGTTTAGTTGCAGCAGCGATTGAGCAAAACCATGATGAAAATGGAATCATATGGCCAGCAGCAATTGCTCCTTATAATTTATCTTTCGTTGCAATTACTAAGTCTGATGAATACAAAGCCAAAGCTGATGAACTTCATAAAGAGCTTATATCAGCAGGGTTAGAAGTTATTTATGATGATAGAAAGGCTGGACCTGGATTCAAATTTAAGGATGCAGATCTTCTAGGGTTACCTCTTCAAGTTGTTCTTGGAGAAAGAGATCACAAAGAAGATGGTCTTCTAGAAATCAGAGTTAGACGTACTGGTGAAAAAATAAAAGTATCTCAAGACCAACTTATTTCGAAAGTTAATGAGCTTTTAAAGGACCTGTAATGGAACAAGATATCATTGTAGGAGTACATTCGATTGTACATGCAATTCGTAATCCTAAACGTAAAACAATTGAGCTTGTTGCCTGTGAAGAGGGAATTGATAAGCTATACAAGATGGGTGGGATTAAGAAACAAGAACTTGATGGAATCAAAGTTAAATTAGTTTCTTCTCACAAAGTTCAAGAGCTTGCTAAGGAACTTTATACTGAGCAGGAATTTCAATACTCAAGAGTTCCGTCAGGTGTTTTCTTGTTAACAAGTCAAAAAGAAATTTTAGAAACAAAGCCATTATTTGATTCTATTGATAATGGTGAAGAAGTTAAAATTTTATGTCTAGATGGAGTAACAGATGTCCACAACGCTGGTGCAATCATGCGTACAGCAGCGTTTTACAATGTTACTCATATTGTTTTTGCAGTAAAAAATAATTTCAATATTGGACCTTCGATGGCCCGTATTGCTTCTGGTGCTCTTGAGTATATTGACATCGTTAAATGCAATTCTTTACCTAAGTTTTTATCTGCACTAATTAAGCGTAATGTAACTCCTATAGGGCTTACAGAGCATACTGATGATAATGAGCTTGGTGAAATTAATGGAATTAAGTGCCTTGTACTTGGGGCAGAAGATAGAGGACTGTCACATGCAACAGTTCGTCTACTGGAAAAGAAAATCCGTTTAGAGCCAATGGGCAAAATTGAGTCTCTGAATGTATCGGTTGCTGCGGCAATTGCAATGGAAAAAGTTTTTTCTAAAAAATAAGTTAAAAAAAGCTTGCCAGGTTTTTAATTCTACTTTATAACTTATTTCCATCGCAAGAATGTTTGCTGGCATAGCTCAGTTGGCTAGAGCAGCGGTTTTGTAAACCGCAGGTCGTAGGTTCGAGTCCTATTGCCAGCTCCATTTTTTTACAGCGGTTGTGGCGAGGTTGCCGAGTGGCCAAAGGCAACAGACTGTAAATCTGTCGGGGTATCCCTTCGATGGTTCGAATCCATCTCTCGCCACCATTTTAAAAATAAATCTTTACAGATTGTTTTTGAAAGGTTATAAAAATTAAATCTTATGCGGGCGTAACTCAGTTGGTAGAGTGTCAGCCTTCCAAGCTGAATGTCGCAAGTTCGAACCTTGTCGCCCGCTCCATTAAAAAGATCCTCCTAGAGGATCTTTTTTTTTGCCAAAAATCCAAACTCATTATTAAAATACACTAATCTTATTTTTTTGCTCGCGTGGCTCAGGGGTAGAGTACTTCCTTGGTAAGGAAGAGGTCACGGGTTCAAATCCCGTCGTGAGCTCCATTTTGTTTTCTATTAATAAACTTTTTTGTGCCCTTAAGTATAGATTTTACTGGCAATTCAAGTTTTTTATGTTATCAAAATGGCACTATGTAATTTGTGGGTTAGATTTTAGCTTGGATGGCATTTTTTTTATGTTGAATCTAAGATGAATATAGTCGATACTTACAACTCAAATTAGCTTTTAGGTATATAGTTATTAAGACAAACATAATGTTTTGTTTAACTTTTTTAAGGAGACTTAAGTCATGGCAAAAGAATCTTTTGACAGAAGTAAGCCCCACGTAAACATTGGTACGATCGGGCACGTTGACCACGGTAAGACAACTCTTACAGCGGCAATTTCAATCACATTAGCTAACGCACTTGGTGGTGCCGTAAGAAAATTCGACGAAATCGATTCAGCACCAGAAGAAAAAGCTAGAGGTATTACAATCAATACTTCACACATTGAATACGAAACAGCTAACAGACACTACGCACACGTAGACTGTCCAGGTCACGCTGACTATGTAAAGAACATGATTACAGGTGCAGCACAAATGGACGGAGCGATCCTAGTATGTTCAGCGGCTGATGGGCCAATGCCACAAACTAGAGAGCACATCCTTCTTGCACGTCAGGTAGGTGTACCAGCGATCGTAGTATTCTTAAATAAAGTAGACCAAGTAGATGACGAAGAACTACTTGAGCTAGTAGAGATGGAAGTAAGAGAACTTCTATCTTCATACGACTTCCCAGGTGACGATATTCCTATCGTAGCTGGTTCTGCACTTGCAGCTCTTGAAATGAGAGACGATGCAATTGGTAAAGATAAAGTTCTAGAGCTTATGGCACAAGTTGATGAGTACATCCCAACTCCAGCTAGAGCAACAGACCTTGACTTCCTAATGCCAGTAGAAGACGTATTCTCAATTTCAGGACGTGGTACAGTTTGTACAGGACGTGTTGAAAGAGGGATTATCAAAGTTAACGAAGAAATCGAAATCGTTGGTATTAAAGAAACAACTAAAACAACTGTAACTGGTGTTGAGATGTTCAGAAAGCTTCTTGACGAAGGTAGAGCAGGTGATAACGTTGGTCTTCTTCTACGTGGTGTTAAGCGTGAAGAAGTAGAGCGTGGTCAGTGTCTAATCAAGCCAGGTTCAGTTAAGCCACACGCGAAATTTAACTGTGAAGTATATATCCTTTCAAAAGATGAAGGTGGACGTCACACTCCAATCTTCAAAGGTTATAGACCACAGTTCTACTTCAGAACAACAGACGTAACAGGTGATATCACACTTGCAGACGGTGTTGAAATGGTTATGCCAGGTGACAACACTTCTTTCGCAGTAGAGCTAATTACTCCAATCGCGATGGAAAAAGGTCTTAAGTTCGCAATCCGTGAGGGTGGTAGAACAATCGGTGCTGGTACAGTATCTGAAATTCTTGACTAATATTTGATATATTCAAGATATAAGGAAGGGGAGCTATGCTCCCCTTTTTTATGCCTAAATTTTAATTTATCTTTTTAACAATCGATCTCTGGAATACAAGTTCCATTTTGTTGCCAATATCTATATGTATCAGCAATATCAGACCAAGGTGTACCATTAGTATCTTTTGGTTTACGTGTCCAAAAGTAATCAGCATCTCCAGTTCCACACTTGTGAGTTAGTTCGTGAAGTACAATCCCTTGACGGCCTTCAATATCATATTCCCAGTAGCTTGGTGTGATATATACAGTTTTACCGATAACAGCATATGTATAAGCGATTGCGCCACCATATGGCTCAACACATTTATGTTTAGTCCAGTAAGTTCTTGCCAGTGAACATTTCATTACTACGATGGCCTTGTTGATTTTCTTTTCAACATTCTTGCTCATGTACGGGTTCTGTTTTTTGTACTCTCTAAGATCCTTAATGATGCTTTTCATGTCTGCACGAGATTTCTGAGTATCTTTGATAAGCATGTCTCTCTGATCTTCAGAACATGAATCTGATACAAAGATGGCCGCATTGATGTTTAGTGTAAGCATTAATAGTACTAAATACTTCATGTTGTTTTCTCTCCAAAATAAATAAATGTCGCGTTGGCGATTCGCTACACTACCCTCAGATTGAACCGTATTCAAGATTATGGAAATATTTATAGTAATAAGAGATTGACGAGGTAGGCCTTTTTCGGTAATTTATGTTTCCAAGTCAAACGGGTGTATAGCTCCAATGGTAGAGCGGCTGATTCCAAATCAGTAGGTTTGAGGTTCGAGTCCTCATGCGCCCGCCACTTTTTCCAAATATTATTTATTTTGACTGCAAATTTATCCTATTTTCGCGTTAGCTCTTGCCAAACCATGTTAATTAAGGGATATAATCTGGTACTTATACGTTTAATTTAGGTAAAAAAGGATTTGAGATGTCCCTCATTAAGAGTGAAGACAGCAAAAAATGGATTAATGCATTTGTTGCTGCCGTAAGTGCGATTTGTGGTTTTATTACTATTAGATTCCTCGAACAATTAAGTGAGTGGTTCGATCTTGAAGCAAAGGTTCCAAACTTTCCTATTACGGTACAAGTTGCAGGAATTGTTGTAGGTCTGATTGTCTTCCTAGTAATTGCTAAAAACAAGAATGCTTCTACTATGCTTGAGGATGTTTATGCTGAACTTGTAAAAGTTGTTTGGCCTAACAAAGATGACGTTTTAAAGACAACAATTGGTTTAGTAATCGCACTAAGCATTGTAAGTGGAATTTTTGTATTAGTAGACTATACATTTAGACAGCTACTAGACATTATTCTTTAATTTATACCTTTAATTGATTAAGTGAGATAGAAATGGTTGATAACAACGAAACAGAAAAAGAACTAACTAACGAAGAAATGGCCGTAGAATCGTCTGAAGGTGAAGCTACAGTTAATCCTAATTTTCGTTGGTACATTGCAAAGACTCTTACTGGTCAAGAAAACAAAGTTCAAAAAACTCTTCGTGAAAGAATTGTTAACTATAAGCTAACTGATTCATTTGGTGAAATTGTAGTTCCTGAAGAAAAAGTTACTTCTCATGCGGGTGGAAGAAAAAGAACTATCACAAAGAAGCTTTTTCCAGGTTATGTCTTAATTCAAATGCTTATGAATGAGAACACTTGGCACCTAGTAAAAGATACAGATAAAATTACAGGTTTTGTTGGCGGTACTGTTGACAAACCAGCGCCTTTATCAGATGAAGAGGCTGCATATATGACAGGTAAATCTACTGGTGGCTTCAAAAAGTCACGTACTACTGTGGACTTCTCTGAAGGAGAAGAGGTTAAGGTTATTGAAGGACCTTTCGCTTCATTCATCGGTACGATTGAATCTGTAAATGAAAATGGAAAACTGAAAGTAAACGTTTCTATCTTTGGTCGACCAACACCGGTAGAATTAGATGCTTCTCAGGTTGAAAAAAATTAATAATAGTTGGTAGAACAAAAGTTCGCAGGAGAAATTTATGGCTAAGAAAATCACAGGTTTCATTAAGCTACAAATTCCAGGTGGGAAAGCAAACCCATCACCACCAGTTGGACCGGCACTAGGTCAAAAAGGTGTAAACATTATGGAATTTTGTAAGGCTTTCAATGCAAAGACTCAGAAAGATGCAGGTGTAATGCTTCCAACAATCATTACAGTATACTCAGATCGTTCTTTTTCTTTCATTACTAAGACACCTCCAGCTTCATACCTTCTTAAAGATAAGCTAAAGCTTAAGAGAGGGGCACAGAAGCCAGGAACAGAAGTTGTAACAACAGTATCTAAGAAAATTATTGAAGAAATTGTTGAAGCGAAAAGACCAGACTTAACAGCAGCTACTCAAGAAGCAGCGGAAAGAATCATCGAAGGTTCATGTCGTTCAGCTGGTATCAAACTAGATTACTAAGAGGTGTTACAATGGCTAAGAAATCGAAAAAATATACAGAAGCACTTGCAAAAGTAGATACAACTAAGACTTACACTATCGATGAAGCAATTAACCTTGCTAAAGAAGTTAAGTTCGCAAACTTTGATGAAACTGTAGATCTAGCGTTCAGACTTGGTGTTGACCCAAGACACGCAGACCAAATGATCAGAGGTGCACTAGCACTTCCAGCTGGTACAGGTAAAACAGTAAAGATTTGTGTTATTACATCTGGTGACAACGTAGCTAAAGCTGAAGCAGCTGGTGCAGATTACGTTGGTGGTGACGATATCGTTGCTAAGATCGCAGGTGGATGGCTTGACTTTGATAGAGTTATCGCATCTCCAGATATGATGGGTAAACTTGGACGTGTTGCTAGAATCCTAGGACCTAGAGGTCTAATGCCTAACCCAAAATTAGGAACAGTTACTCCTAATGTTGAAAACGCAGTTAAAGAGCAAAAAGCTGGTAAGGTTGAATATAGAACTGAGAAGAACGGTATTATTCACGTTCCAATCGGTAAGTCATCTTTCACAAATGAAGATTTAAGAAAGAACATTGACACAATGATTACAGCAATTATTAAAGCTAAGCCTGTTTCTGCAAAAGGTACTTACCTTAAGTCACTTACTTTAAGTACGACTATGGGGCCAGGTCTTAAAATTGATACTTTAGAAGCTGCAACTATCGCAGCAAAATAATAAGGGGTTGATGATTGTCGGTGTAGCTGCTGATTAAGTTTGAAGCTACATAAAGCCTGCATGAAATCTCCCTCCAGTAGTTTAGGAGGTAAACGATGTTAACTAGAGCAGAGAAAGACGTTATCATCGATGGTCTAAAAAAGAAGATCACTGATGCCAACGCTATCTTTCTAACAAACGTTATTGGACTACCATCTAATGACGCCACAGCTCTAAGAAAATCTATCCGCGAAGCGGGTGGATCGCTAGTTGTTACTCGTAACACACTTTTTTCTAAGGCAGCGGCCGGAACAGATGCAGAAGGATTACTTTCTGGTCTTAAAGGTACGCAAGCTGTTGCTTTCGCATTTGAAGAAGCACCAGCTGTTGCTAAGGCACTAAAAGAATGTGGAAAAGCGTTTGAACTAGTAGAGCTTAGAGGTGGTTTACTTGATGGTAAAGCACTAACACCAGCAGAAGTAAATGCAATTGCAGACCTACCATCTCGTGATGAGATGCTTGGTACTCTTCTTGCGACATTTAATGCACCGATCTCAGCATTTGCTAGAGTTCTTAATGCAATTAAAGAGCAAAAAGAAGCAGGCGTTGAAGCTGCGCCAGTTGCAGCTGAAGAATCTGCAGAATAGTAATTAACAAAGTTAGAGTTAAAGTTATTTTAAATTTTTAGGAGTTATATATGTCTATTACAAATGATCAATTAATTGAAAAAATCTCAAACATGACTGTTCTTGAAGTAGCTGAGCTAGTTAAAGAACTTGAAGAAAAATTTGGTGTATCAGCTGCTCCTGTAGCTGTTGCTGGTGCTGCTGCTGGTGGTGCTGCTGCTGAAGAAAAAACTGAATTTGACGTTGTTCTTGCTGACGCAGGTGCTAAGAAAATCAACGTTATTAAAGAAGTTAGAGGAATCACTGGTCTAGGTCTTAAGGAAGCAAAAGAAATGGTTGAAGGTGCTCCAAAGACTGTTAAAGAAGCAGTATCTAAAGAAGAAGCAGAAGAAATCAAGAAAAAACTTGAAGCTGCTGGTGCAAAGGTTGAGCTTAAGTAATTTAAGCCCCTTGCTCATTGCATAAAAAATTAAAAAATACAGGTGTGGAGATTTAGCGATCTTCACACCTTTTTTGCGTTTGTAAAAACCGAAAAAAAAAGTTATTAAGTAACTAAAAAATATACGTGCACGTTAAAACAATTAAAACCCGGGAGAACCATAATGACTGAGGTTTTTAGACCAAACGAGTGGTTTCGTAAGAACTTTGCCTCAACACCATCTGTGTTAGAGACGCCTCCACTCATGCTTCTACAAAAGAAGTCCTATGATGATTTCCTTCAAAAGGACGTACCTCCTTCTCAAAGAGAAGAAATGGGATTACAGGCTGTATTCAACTCTGTATTTCCAATCCACGACTTTAACAAAACTGTATCGTTAGAGTTCGTAAGCTACTCACTAGAACAACCTAAGTACACTGTAAAAGAGTGTCGTCAAAGAGGCCTTTCATATGAAGCGCCACTTAAGGTAGTTGTTCGTCTAGTATTCTATGATGTAGCTGTTGACAAAGATGGTAATGAACAAAGAACTGTTTCTTCAATTAAAGAACAGGAAGTTTACTTAGGAAACATTCCTCTGATGGCAGAGACTGGTTCTTTTGTATATAACGGAACTGAGAGAGTTATTGTTTCTCAGCTTCACAGATCTCCTGGTATCGTTTTTGAACACGACGGTGGGAAGAAGCACTCAAGTGGTAAGCTTCTTTACTCTGCAAGAATTATTCCTCACAGAGGTTCTTGGCTAGACTTCGAATTCGATCATAAGAATATTCTATTTGCTAGAATTGATAGAAAAAGAAAATTACATGCAACTGTAGTTCTTAAAGCGCTTGGTTTCAGTACTGAAGAAATTCTTGATATGTTCTACAATATTGAAACAATCAAGTTTGCTAAGAATGGTGAGTTTGTAAGATCATTAGACCTATCTCTAATGACTGGAACTCGTGCAACAAATGATGTTCTTGATCCAAAAACTGGTAAAGCAATTGTTAGAAAAGGGAAGAAATTCTCTAAAGCATCTATTAAGAGATTAGCGGATGCTGGTGTAACTGAAATTCCTGCTCAGCTTGAAGAGGTTGTAGGTAAAGTTGCAGCTAAAGATATCTTCAATGAAACTACTGGTGAAGTAATCTGTCTTGCTAACGAAGCGCTTTCTGAAGCAAAGATTCAGGAACTAATTGCTGCTGGTGTATCTGAAGTAGAATGTCTTTACATTGATATGATCAACTTTGGTGATCAGATCAGAAACACTCTTCTTCTAGATAAAACAGATGCTAAAGAAGATGCACTTCTAAAAATCTTCGAAAGATTAAGACCAGGTGAACCTCCAGCGGTTGAAGCTGCTGAAGTTCTTTTCCAAGGACTTTTCTTTGATGAAGAAAGATATGACCTATCTCGTGTTGGTCGTATGAAAATCAATTATAAGTTTAAGACTGATGTTCCTGTTGAGAACACTGTTTTAACTAAAGAAGATATTATTACAACTATCCAGTACCTTGTTGAACTTAACAACGGTAAGGGACGTGTTGATGATATCGACCACTTAGGTAACAGACGTGTTAGACCTGTAGGTGAACTACTTGAAAACCAATTTAGAGTTGGTCTAGTTCGTATGGAAAGAGCGGTTAAAGAAAGAATGGCAATTCAAGAAATTGATACAATGATGCCATACGATCTTGTTAATCAAAAGCCAGTTGCTGCTGCCGTTAAGGAATTCTTTGGTTCATCACAACTTTCACAGTTTATGGATCAAACGAACCCACTTTCAGAAGTAACTCACAAGCGTCGTCTTTCAGCTCTTGGGCCAGGTGGTCTAACGAGAGAAAGAGCATCTTTCGAAGTTCGTGACGTTCACGTAACTCACTACGGAAGAATGTGTCCGGTTGAGACTCCTGAAGGACCAAACATTGGTCTAATTACTTCTCTTGCAACATTTGCAAAAGTATCTGAATACGGTTTCATTGAAACTCCATACCTAACTATTGGTGAAGATCAAAAGATTGGTGATGTAGAGTATTTCACTGCTTTCCAAGAGGAAGGTAAAGTTATCGCTCAGATCGATGCTAATAACATTAAAGAAGGTCAGCTAGTTGGTGCTCAAGTTGCAGCACGTGCTTCTGGTGAATTCACACTTGTTGATGCATCAGAAGTTAACCTGATGGACGTTTCTCCAACTCAGATGATCTCAGTTGCAACATCACTAATTCCTTTCCTAGAGCACGATGATGCCAACCGTGCCCTAATGGGATCGAACATGATGAGACAGGCCGTGCCTGTTGTTAAAACTGAAGCTCCTATCGTTGGTACTGGTACTGAAAGAATTGTAGCTAGAGATTCTGGCGCAGTTCTTGTAGCAAACGACAACGGAAGAGTTATCTTTGTTGATTCAAACAGAATTGTTATTCAAAGAGATAGCTTCAAAGACGGTGAGTCTGGTGTAGATATTTACAAACTAGTAAAATATCAAAGAACTAACCAGAACACATGTAATAACCAAAAAGCTCTTGTAAAAGAAGGTGATATCGTTAAGAAAGGTGACGTTCTTGCTGACGGACCTGGTACTGATAACGGTGACCTAGCACTAGGGCAAAACCCACTTGTAGCATTCATGCCATGGGGTGGTTATAACTACGAAGACTCGATCCTGATTTCTGAAGACCTTCTTGCAAAAGACGTGTTTACTTCAATTCACATCGAAGCATTCGAAGTTGAAGCTCGTGATACTAAACTTGGTAAAGAAGAAATCACTCGCGATATTCCAAACGTTTCAGAAGAGTCTTTAAAAGATCTTGATGAAGCTGGTATCGTTAGAGTTGGTGCTATCATTAAGCCAGGAGACATCCTAGTTGGTAAAATTACACCAAAAGGTGAAACTCAACTTTCTCCAGAAGAAAAACTTCTTAAAGCTATCTTCGGTGATAAAGCTGGTGACGTAAAAGATACTTCACTAAGAGTTCCTTCATCTGTTTACGGTACAGTAATTGATGCTAGAGTTTATACTCGTGAAGGTGTTGAGCTTTGTTCAAGATCTAAGGATATTATCGAGCAAGAGACAACTCTTCTAAGAAGAGATGAAAGAATTGAGATTAAGGCAATCCAAACTTCAGCAATTCTTAAGATTGCAGATATGCTTAAAGGTGCAAAAGTTACTGATGTACTTGTTTCTGAAGATGGTTCAGCTGAACTACTTTCTAAAGGAACAGAGATTACAGGTGAAATTCTTGCATCAATTCCATTTGAGCTAATTGGTTACTTACCACTACAAGCTGAGCTTGAAGAAAAACTATCTGAGTATTTCGCAGATGTTAGAAACAAGATCAACAGAGTTAGAGCTAAGACAACTGATGAGATTGCAAAACTTCATAGAGGTGATGAACTTCCTCCAGGTGTAATCAAAAAGATTACTGTATACGTTGCGATTAAGCGTAAGCTTCAGCCAGGTGATAAGATGGCCGGTCGTCACGGTAACAAAGGTGTTATTTCTAACGTAGTTCCACGTGAAGATATGCCTTATCTTGCTGATGGTACACCTGTTGAAATCGTACTTAACCCACTAGGGGTACCTTCTCGTATGAACATCGGACAGCTTCTTGAGCTTCACCTTGGATGGGCCGGACGTGGTCTTGGTGAAAAAATCAAGGTTATGCTTGAAGAGCAAATGAAAGTTCACGAGATTAAGGATTTCATTTACAAAATTTATAAGACGCCAGAAGTTGAAGCTTGGTTAAAGTCTGCAGCAGATGATGTTGTTATGGCCCTTGCTAAGAAACTTACAAGCGGTGTTCGTTTCTCTACTAAAGTATTTGATGGTGCTTCAGAAGCAGATATCAGAGAAATGCTTGAGTTAGCTGATCTTGAGTCAAATGGTAAAACAACTCTATTTGATGGTAAGACTGGTGATGCTTTCGCAGAGGACGTTACTGTTGGTGTTATGTACATGCTTAAGCTACACCACCTTGTAGACGAAAAACTTCACGCACGTTCTACAGGTCCTTACTCACTTGTAACTCAGCAGCCACTTGGTGGTAAGGCTCAGTTCGGTGGTCAGAGACTTGGGGAAATGGAAGTTTGGGCACTTGAAGCATACGGTGCAGCTTATACTCTTCAAGAGTTCTTAACTGTTAAGTCAGATGACGTTATCGGTAGAACAAGAATGTATGAGTCAATCGTTAAAGGTGAGCAAGTACTAGAACCAGGTCTTCCTGAATCGTTCAACGTTCTAATCAGAGAGCTTCAAGCACTTTGTCTAGACGTTAAACTTGAAGAAGACAGAATTGAAGAATCTATTCGTTAATTTATGGCAGGCTTAGTCCTGCCGTATATTAAGAGGGCATAAAAAAATGAAAGACCTTTTAAACTTTTTTGATAAGCCAAAAGATCCAGTAAGCGTTGAAGGTGTATCTATCAAGCTTGCTTCTCCTGATACAATCAGAGAGTGGTCATTTGGTGAAGTAAAAAAACCAGAAACTATTAACTATAGAACTTATAAGCCAGAAAGAGACGGTTTATTCTGTGCAAAGATTTTCGGACCAGTAAAAGATTACGAATGTATCTGTGGTAAGTACAAGAGAATGAAGCACAGAGGTGTTGTATGTGAGAAGTGTGGTGTTGAAGTTACACTTTCAAAAGTACGTCGTGAAAGATGTGGACACATTGAACTAGCAACTCCAGTTGCTCACATTTGGTTCCTACGTTCACTTCCATCAAGAATGGCTGCTCTTCTTAACCTTTCTCTTAAAGAACTTGAAAAAGTTCTATATTATGAAGCATATATCGTAACTGCTTCAGCAACTGATGGTGTTGAAGGTGGTCTAGATGTAGGTCGCGTAATTTCTGAGCAACAATATTATGAACTAAAAGATCAAGGTATTGATTTCGAAGCTGGTATGGGTGGAGAAATTGTTCAAGAGCTACTCTCTAAGCTTGATATCGATCTTGAAAATAAAAACCTAAGACGTGGTCTTGCTAACGCAACTACAGAGATGGCAAGAACTAAGTTTGTTAAAAGATTAAGAGTTGTTGAATCTCTTATGAAGTCTGAAAACAAGCCTGAGTGGTTCATGATGGATGTTATTCCTATCCTTCCACCAGACTTAAGACCTCTTGTTCCACTTGAAGCAGGACGTTTTGCAACTTCAGATCTTAACGATCTATACAGACGTGTTATTAACAGAAACAACCGTCTTAGAAGACTTAAAGAACTTAATGCTCCTGAAATCATCATCAGAAACGAAAAGAGAATGCTTCAAGAAGCAGTAGATGCTCTATTTGATAATGGTCGTCGTGGTAAAGTATTTACTGGTGCTAACAAGCGTCCACTAAGATCACTTTCTGATATGTTAAAAGGTAAGCAAGGACGTTTCCGTCAAAACCTACTTGGTAAGCGTGTTGACTACTCAGGACGTTCTGTAATCGTTGTTGGTCCAAGCTTAAGACTTCACCAGTGTGGTCTTCCTAAGCTTATGGCACTTGAACTTTTCAAGCCGTTTATCTACAACAAGCTAATTGAAAAAGGACACTGTACTACTATTAAAGTTGCTAAGCGTATGGTTGAGCAACAAAAAGAAGAAGTATGGAATATCCTTGAAGAAGTTGTACAAGAGCACCCAGTACTTCTTAACCGTGCACCAACTCTTCACAGACTTGGTATCCAAGGTTTCGAACCTGTACTTATTGAAGGTAAGGCTATCCGTCTTCACCCTCTTGTTTGTACTGCATTCAACGCCGACTTCGACGGTGACCAGATGGCCGTTCACGTTCCTCTATCACTTGAAGCTCAAATTGAGTGTCGTGTTCTTGCAATGTCGACAAATAATATTCTTTCTCCAAAAGATGGTTCACCAATTATTACTCCATCTCAGGATATCGTACTTGGTCTTTACTACATGACTCGTGTTAGACCATATGCTCGTGGATACGGGAAAACTTTCTCTTCTAAAGAAGAAGCTCAGTTTGCTTACCACTCAGGTAACCTACACCTACAAGCACCAATTAAAGTACGTATTGGTGGTGAAGTACATGAGACTACTGTTGGACGTACATTCGTATTCGATATCGTTCCTTCATGTCTAAACTTCGAAGACGTAAACATCATTCTTGGTAAGAAAGAACTAGTTAAGCTTCTTGACCTTGCTTACAGAAGAGGATCTGAAAAAGATACTGTTCTACTTGCTGATGGTCTTATGCAACTTGGTTATAGCAATGCTACAAAAGCTGGTATTTCTATTAACGTTGTTGATATGGAAATCCCTTCTGAAAAAGAAGGAATTCTTAAAGAAGCTCATGATGAAGTTCACGGAATTACAGAAGAGTATAACGAAGGTTCGATCACTAATGGTGAGAGATATAACAAGGTTGTTGACGTTTGGTCACAAACTACAGAGAAACTTGTTAAGGTTATGCTTGAGAAAATTTCTACTGATGAATTTACTTCAGATAAAGAAGGTGAAGAGCCAATTTACGCTCCTTCATTCAACGCTCTTTATATGATGGCAAACTCAGGAGCAAGGGGTTCTGCACAGCAGATGAGACAGCTTGCTGCGATGAGGGGTCTAATGGCCAAGCCATCTGGTGAGATTATTGAAACGCCAATTACTTCAAACTTCCGTGAAGGTCTATCGGCACTACAATACTTCACGTCTACACACGGTGCTCGTAAAGGTCTAGCCGATACTGCCCTGAAGACTGCAAACTCTGGTTACCTAACGAGACGTCTAGTAGACGTTGCTCAAGACGGTATCATTAGAGCTGAAGATTGTGGAACAACTGATGGTATTACACTAACTTCTCGTATTGAGTCTGGTGAAGTTGTAGAGCACGTTGCTTCTAGAGCAATGGGCCGTGTAACAGCAGCTCCAGTTATCTCTGCAGAAGGTAATGAGGTTCTTCAAACAGGTCACCTACTTACAGAAAAAGACCTTGTGTTACTAGAAGAGAAAGAAGTTGACCAAATCAAGGTTAGATCTGTTCTTACTTGTAACGAAAGACACGGTTTCTGTGCGGCTTGTTTCGGACGTGACCTTGCAAGAGGTACAATGGTTTCAGTTGGTGAAGCTGTTGGTGTTATCGCTGCTCAGTCAATTGGTGAACCTGGTACACAGCTTACAATGCGTACATTCCACGTTGGTGGTACAGCAACAGCTGGTGCACAAGTAAATAAAACAACTGTTCGTACATCTGGTAAAGTTGTATACAACAATGTTGTAACTGTTGAAACACCAACTGGTCTTCTTGTTATGAACAAGACTGGTGAGCTTATCATTAAAGATGCTCGTGGTGTTGAAAAAGAAAAATATCCAGCAATCTACGGTTCAAAGCTACACTTCTCTGAAGGTAGTGAAGTAAACGTAGGGGATACTCTGATTGAATGGGACCCGTTCTCGATTCCACTTCTTACAGAAGTAGCTGGTTTTGTTAAGTTTGAAGACTTAGTAGTTGGTGCAACTCTTGCTGAGCAAACAGATGCAGTAACAGGTCTAACTCAAAGAACTGTAACAGAAACTAAGGATCCTTCACTTCAACCAAGAATTACGATTCTTGATGCTGATGGAAACCCAATTATTGTTCCTGGAACAAACAGACAAGCTTCTTACCGTCTACAAGTTGGTGCAACACTAACTGTAACTGAAGGTGATGAAGTTGAAGTTGGTAGCGTAGTATCTAAAGTTTCTCGTGAAACGACGAAAACAAAAGATATTACTGGGGGTCTTCCAAGAGTAGCTGAGCTTTTCGAAGCTAGAAAACCTGCTCAAGCATCTCAGATTGCTGACGTAACTGGTACAATCGAGTTTGGTGCTGAAGTAAGAGGTTCTAGAAGAATTCTTATTAGACCTGAAGATGGATCTGATCCAGTAGTTTACACAATTCCTAAGGGACGCTATGTAACTGTAAACGAAGGTGACTATATCCGTTCAGGTGAAGCTATTATGGATGGTCCAGCTAACCCACACGATATCCTAAGAGTACTTGGTATTAAAGAACTTGCAGGATACATCGTTGATGAGATTCAAGCTGTATACCGTCTACAAGGTGTAGATATCGATGATAAGCACATTGAGGTAATCGTTTCTCAAATGCTTAAGAAAGTTGAAGTAACTGATCCAGGTGACTCTACATTTGTTGTTGGTGATTCTGTAACTAAAGCAGAATTACTTGAAACAAATGAGCAACTAGTTGCTGATGGATATGAGCCAGCTCAAGCAAGACCAGTTCTACTTGGTATTACTAAAGCAGCTCTTTCTACTGATTCATTCTTATCAGCTGCATCTTTCCAAGAGACAACTAAGATCTTAACTCAAGCATCGCTTGAAGGTAAAAAAGATTTATTACGTGGTCTTAAGGAGAACGTACTTATGGGTCGCCTGATTCCAGCTGGTTCTGGTATCTCGAAGTACCGTGATTACGAAGCATTTGTTGAAGAAGATGATTCTCTAGAAGAAACTTCTACACTTATGCTATAAAAACTTGCTTAATTGAGGGGTGGTGTGTTACACCATCCCTCTATAGTTTATTATGGGCTTAAAAGCCTATTTTTATTGTGGAAATATTGTTGTAGTTAAGGAGCGGAAATGCCTACGATTAACCAATTAATTAGAAAAGGTAGAACTGATAAAGTTGAAAAAACTAAGTCACCTGCCTTAAAAGCGTGTCCTCAAAGACGCGGTGTATGTACAAGAGTATATACAACTACTCCTAAGAAACCAAACTCAGCTATGAGAAAGGTTTGTAGGGTAAAACTAACAAGTGGATTTGAAGTTACTTCATACATTGGTGGTGAAGGACACAATCTACAAGAGCACTCGATCGTTATGATTCGTGGTGGTAGAGTAAAAGACCTTCCAGGGGTTCGTTATCACACTATTAGAGGTACACTAGACTGCCAAGGTGTTGATAAAAGAGGACAGAGAAGATCTAAGTACGGTTGTAAGAGACCAAAGAAATAATTTTTAGTTAACTAATTGTGACACCGATTGCAACATGGCATGAGGTGAGTAATCGATCAGTTTTAACTGTTTCCGGTGAAGGAGAAAAAATATGAGTAGAAAACATAGAGCACAGACGAGAGAAGTACTTCCAGATCCGATCTTTCAAGACGTTGTAGTTGCTAAGTGTGTAAACGCACTTATGAAAGACGGAAAAAAATCTGTTGCTGAAAAAATCTTTTATGGTGCACTTCAAAGAGTTGAATCAAAAACTGGTGAAGAGCCGTTAAAGGTATTTAAGAAAGCCCTTTCTAACATTAAGCCAGCGGTAGAGGTTAAGTCTCGTCGTATTGGTGGTGCAACTTACCAAATTCCAGTTGAAGTTAGAAATAACAGAAGACAATCACTAGCTCTAAGATGGTTGAGAGACTATGCTAGATCACGTGGTGGTAGAACTATGGTTGAGAAACTATCTGATGAAATCATCGATGCTTCTCAAGGTAGAGGTGGCGCTGTTAAGAAGCGTGAAGACACTTACAAAATGGCAGAAGCTAACAAAGCTTTTGCTCACCTTAAGTGGTAGTTCGAAAATAAGCAATAAAGTCCATAATAAACTAATAGAAGGCTCCCTAATGGGAGCCTTTTTATTTCTAAAACCATTTATTCTCCAAAGTTTTATTCCTATCTAAAATTCCATATTTATGTTAATTATATGTCTGCAAAAATTAAATTTTTAAGGACTTTGTATGAGTTTAGAAAATATTCGTAATATCGGAATTATGGCGCATATTGATGCGGGTAAAACGACGACAACTGAACGTATTCTCTACTACACGGGAAAAAGCCACAAGATTGGTGAGGTTCATGATGGTGCTGCTACTATGGACTGGATGGTTCAAGAGCAGGAACGTGGGATTACTATTACTTCTGCTGCGACGACTTGTACTTGGAACAAAACTAATATCAATATCATCGATACACCAGGTCACGTAGACTTCACAATTGAGGTTGAGAGAGCTCTTAGAGTTTTAGATGGTGCAGTTGGTGTATTCGACGCTGTAGCTGGTGTAGAGCCTCAATCTGAGACTGTATGGGGCCAAGCTGATAAGTATAAGGTTCCTCGAATTGCTTTTGTTAATAAAATGGATCGCGTTGGGGCAAACTTTCAAATGTGTCTTGATGAGATCAGAGAAAAACTTGGAAAAACAGCGGCTGCTATTCAATTACCAATTGGTGCAGAGGATACATTTAGAGGTGTTGTTGATTTAGTTGCAATGAAGGCCGTGCTTTTTAAGGACGAAGACCTAGGTTCAACTGTGCAAATCGAAGATATTCCTTCTGAGCTTGAAGATGATGCTCAGTTAGCACGTGAAGAGCTTATTGAAACATTAGCCGATTATGATGATCAGCTTGCTGAAGACTATCTTTCGGGTGAAGAAATTACTGAAGAAAGAATTGTTACAGCAATTAGAGAAGCTGTTATTAATCACGAGTTCGTTGCTGTTCTTTGTGGGTCAGCTTTCAAGAACAAAGGTGTTCAGCCTCTACTAGATGCGGTTTGCGCATACCTTCCTTCTCCAGTTGATCGTGGGGAAGTCAAAGGTGTTAACGGTAAGAATCACGATAAAGAAGAAATTAGAAAACCTGATACTGAAGAAGCATTTTCTGGAATTGCTTTCAAGATTGCAACGGACCCGTTTGTTGGATCTTTAACATTTTTCAGAATTTATTCAGGAACAATTAAGTCTGGTGCACAGGTTTATAATCCACATAAGGGTAAGCGTGAGAGAGTTAATAAAATTCTTCAAATGCATGCTGACAAAAGAACTGAATTACAAGAAGCTAAGGCCGGAGATATCATTGCAATTTCTGGTTTAAAGGAAACTGTTACTGGTGAAACACTTTGTGCCGAAAATCGTACTATAATTTATGATCTAATGGATTTTCCAGAATCGGTTATTTCAGTAGCGATTGAGCCAAAAACAGCAAATGATGAAAAGAAGCTAATGAGTTCCCTAGGTCAACTTAAGCTAGAAGATCCATCATTCTCTTTTCAACATAATAAAGAAACAGGTCAACTTCTAATTTTTGGTATGGGTGAACTTCACCTTGAAATTATTTGTGATCGTTTAGAAAGAGAGTTCAAAGTAGGTATCCGTGTTGGTGATCCTCAAGTTTCATATCGTGAAAGTATCACGTCAACAGCTAAAGAATCAGATACATTTCACCGCGAACAAGCTGGTAAAATGGTATTTGGAAACGCTGTTATTGAAGTTGAGCAAGCTGATTCGCAAGCTGGTGTCTTATTTGAAACTGAATTAACTAAAAGGGATTTACCACAAGAATTTATTGATGCTATTGAAAAGAGTATTAAGGATACATCTATGGGTGGTGCTCTTGCGGGTTATCCATTTATTAATATTAAAGCGAAACTTGTTGCCGCTGAATTTAATGATGATGAAGGTTCAGAAGTAGCTTATGCTATTGCTGCTTCTAATGCTTTTAGAGCTGCATGCCGAAAAGCTGGCCTATCATTACTAGAGCCTAAAATGAGTCTTGAAATCGTAACACCTTCTGATTACACAGGTGATATTATTTCAGACATTAATATGAAACGCGGAAAGATCCATTCGATGGGTGTAAAGCAAGATAAAGAAGTTATCGATGCAGAAGTTCCGCTATCGGAAATGTTTGGATACTCAACAGATATACGTTCAAAATCTCAGGGTCGTGCTAGCTTCACGATGAATTTTGATAGATATGAAGAGATTCCTATGAATATGGCCAAAGAAATACTTGAAAAACGAGGAATATACATCTAAAACACTTTAGATTTTTTAACTACTAAACTAAGTAATAACGCAGGAGTAAAAGATGGCAAAAGAATCTTTTGACAGAAGTAAGCCCCACGTAAACATTGGTACGATCGGGCACGTTGACCACGGTAAGACAACTCTTACAGCGGCAATTTCAATCACATTAGCTAACGCACTTGGTGGTGCCGTAAGAAAATTCGACGAAATCGATTCAGCACCAGAAGAAAAAGCTAGAGGTATTACAATCAATACTTCACACATTGAATACGAAACAGCTAACAGACACTACGCACACGTAGACTGTCCAGGTCACGCTGACTATGTAAAGAACATGATTACAGGTGCAGCACAAATGGACGGAGCGATCCTAGTATGTTCAGCGGCTGATGGGCCAATGCCACAAACTAGAGAGCACATCCTTCTTGCACGTCAGGTAGGTGTACCAGCGATCGTAGTATTCTTAAATAAAGTAGACCAAGTAGATGACGAAGAACTACTTGAGCTAGTAGAGATGGAAGTAAGAGAACTTCTATCTTCATACGACTTCCCAGGTGACGATATTCCTATCGTAGCTGGTTCTGCACTTGCAGCTCTTGAAATGAGAGACGATGCAATTGGTAAAGATAAAGTTCTAGAGCTTATGGCACAAGTTGATGAGTACATCCCAACTCCAGCTAGAGCAACAGACCTTGACTTCCTAATGCCAGTAGAAGACGTATTCTCAATTTCAGGACGTGGTACAGTTTGTACAGGACGTGTTGAAAGAGGGATTATCAAAGTTAACGAAGAAATCGAAATCGTTGGTATTAAAGAAACAACTAAAACAACTGTAACTGGTGTTGAGATGTTCAGAAAGCTTCTTGACGAAGGTAGAGCAGGTGATAACGTTGGTCTTCTTCTACGTGGTGTTAAGCGTGAAGAAGTAGAGCGTGGTCAGTGTCTAATCAAGCCAGGTTCAGTTAAGCCACACGCGAAATTTAACTGTGAAGTATATATCCTTTCAAAAGATGAAGGTGGACGTCACACTCCAATCTTCAAAGGTTATAGACCACAGTTCTACTTCAGAACAACAGACGTAACAGGTGATATCACACTTGCAGACGGTGTTGAAATGGTTATGCCAGGTGACAACACTTCTTTCGCAGTAGAGCTAATTACTCCAATCGCGATGGAAAAAGGTCTTAAGTTCGCAATCCGTGAGGGTGGTAGAACAATCGGTGCTGGTACAGTATCTGAAATTCTAGACTAATTTTTAGTTAAATATTGGGGTGATTTTTAAATCACCCCTTTTTTATGCTCAATATTTTGAATTGACGCGTAAAAAATATATGGCCTAGCGTAAAAATAATTTGACAATAGGCCCAAAAAAACAGTAAAAGTCAGGTTCAACTTTTAAAATTGATAATAGGATGAGTATGAAAGCTTCTAAGTTAAGAATTAAATTACGCGCATATGATCACAAGCTTCTAGATAGCTCAGTTGATGAGATCGTACAAACAGCTAAAGAGACAGGCGCAAGAGTAGCGGGTCCAATCCCATTACCAACAGAAATTAACAAGTTTACAGTTCTTAGAGGACCTCACAAAGATAAAAAATCTCGTGAGCAATTCGAAATGAGAACGCACAAGAGACTAATTGATATCGTTGATCCAACTCAACAAACTGTTGATAGCCTAATGAAGTTAGATCTATCAGCTGGTGTTGACGTAGAGATCAAGTACTAGTATAAACGAAAAAAATTTTTATTATTAACCATGCATGCATCTCTTGGAGAAGAGTGATGCTGTGGAGGCAAAATGACAGAAGAAACTCAAGCAGTTGAGACTACTGCTACTGTATCGCTTAATACTATCTATGGTGTTAAAGCTGGTATGACAAGAATCTTTGATGAAGCTGGGAATCACGTTCCAGTTACAGTTATCAAGTTAATTCCTAACAAAGTTACACAAGTTAAAACTTTAGACAAAGATGGTTACGAGGCTTACCAAGTAGGTTACTACGAAAAAAGAGAAAAGCTTGTAAACAAGCCAACTCAAGGTCACCTTAAAGCTGCTAATGTTGAAAATAACTTTGTAAAATTTGCAGAAGTTAGAACAGAAGGCGTAGATGCTGCTAACTTAGGTAAAGATCTATCTCTAGAGTCATTTGAAGCTTCTACATATGTTGATGTAACAGGTACATCAAAAGGTAAAGGGTTCCAAGGTCAAATGAAGCGTCACAACTTCAAAGGTGGACCTGCTACTCACGGTTCTAAGTTTCACAGACGTGGTGGTTCGATCGGTAACAGAGCGACTCCTGGTAAGGTTTGGAAGAACAAAAGAATGCCTGGTCACATGGGTTGTGACACAAAAACAATCCAAAACATCAAGGTTGTTGAAGTTAATCAAGATAAAGGATACATGCTACTTAAGGGATCAGTACCTGGTTCTAAAAATGGTTTTGTAAGAATTGCAAAAGCACTTAAGAAGTAATTGTAGGCTGAGGTAAGAAGTTATGAGTGATGTAACAGTATTAAATTCGAAATTTGAAAATGCAGGAACACTTACTGCTCCAGTAAGCTTAACTGCTGAAGATATTAATGTAGCGGCTGTTCACCAGGTTGTTAAAGCTACTCTAGCGGGAAGAAGACAAGGTAATGCTTGTGTTAAAGGTCGTTCAGATGTTAGCGGTGGTGGTGCAAAACCATTCAAGCAAAAAGGTACAGGTAGAGCTAGACAAGGTTCAATTAGATCGTCTCTTATGGTAGGCGGTGGAACTGTTCACGGTCCAAGCCCAAGAAGCTATGTTCAAAAAGTTAACAAGAAAATGGCAAAGGTTGCAATTCAATCTGTACTTGCTGACAAACTCCAAGCTGGAAAGTTGACAGTAGTAGATACAATTGAATCAACTGGTAAAACTAAAGAAATGTACACTCTATTAAATGGTAAGGGTTTACTTCCTGCTTTAGTAGTAACTGCTGATAAAAACTCACCAGCTCTTAGAGCAGTGAAGAACTTACAGTGGGGTAAAGGGATGGCCGTAGAAGGTTTCTCTGTATACGAAGCAGTAAAATTTGAAAACCTAGTTATCGAAAAGAGTGCATTAGAAACCCTATTAAATAAGTTGGTGTAGATTATGGCGACGTTAGAAAATGTATTAAAGAAACCACTTATCACTGAAAAGACTTCTGTTGCTACAGACAGCCAGAACCGTTTTGGTTTTGTAGTTGATCTAAAAGCAAACAAGCATCAAATCAAGAATGCTGTTGAAGCTCTATATGATGTGAAAGTTTTAAATGTAAAGACAAACATCACTCCAGGTAAAGTTAAAAGAGCTGGTAAAGGTGTAAAAAAGACTAGTAAATTCAAGAAGGCTTTCGTTCAATTAGCGGAAGGTCAAAAGATTGAATTTTTTAAAGGTGTTTAACTAGTTAGCTGAGGAAATTATGGGTATTAAAAGATTTAAACCAACAACTCCTTCACTAAGAAAGATGCAAGTCGTAAATAGTGATGAGTTAACAAAAGGTGTAAAGCCAGTTAAAGGCCTTACAGCTGTTAAGAAAAATTTTGCAGGTAGAAATAACTCTGGACGTATCACTGTTAGACACAGAGGTGGTGGAGTTAAGAGAAGATACAGAATTATTGATTTCAAAAGAAATAAAACAGATATCCCTGCAACTGTTCAAGCGATCTCTTACGATCCGAACAGAACTTGTAATATTGCACTTATCGCTTACTTAGACGGTGAAAAAAGCTACATCCTAGCTCCACTTGGTCTAAAAGTTGGTGATAAGGTAATCGCTTCTGCAGATGCAGATATTAAAGTAGGAAATGCTAAGAAGCTTAAGGACATTCCAGTTGGTACTCTTGTACACAACGTAGAAATGTACCCAGGAGCTGGTGGTCAGCTAGCACGTTCTGCTGGTTCTTACGTTCAAATTATGGCTAAAGAAGGTCGTTTTGCTCTTCTTAGAATGCCATCAGGTGAGCTTAGAAAAGTTGAAGTTGATTGTGTAGCAACAATCGGTCAAGTTGGTAATCTTGATCATGAAAAACGTAACATTGGTAAAGCTGGACGTAAGAGAAAGCTTGGTTTCAGACCAACTGTACGTGGTGTTGCTATGAACCCAGTTGATCACCCACACGGTGGTGGTGAAGGTAGAACTTCAGGTGGACGTCATCCAGTATCACCATGGGGAACACCAACTAAGGGTTACAAGACTAGAACTAATAAGAGAACTGATAAGTTCATCGTTAAGAGAAGAAAGTAGTAGGAGATTAATATGGCCCGTTCATTAAAAAAAGGTCCATTTGTTGATATTAGCTTAATGAAAAAAGCTCTACAAATGCAAGAAGAAGGTAACAAAGGTAACAAAGTGATCAAGACTTGGTCTAGAAGATCAACTATTGTTCCTGAGTTCATCGGACTTACTTTTGCCGTTCACAACGGAAAAAAATTCATACCGGTTTATGTAACAGATAACATGATTGGACATAAATTAGGTGAATTTGCACTAACTAGAACATACTTCGGTCACGGTGCAGATAAGAAAGCTAAGAAGAGATAGTAAAGTTAGAGTTGAATAAGGAGAGGTCAGATGGCCATTACAGTTAGAAACAGTAGAGTTGGTATCGCACCAAGAAAAGTAAGACAGGTTTGCGATCTAATTAGAAAGAAGAAAGCTTCTGAAGCGCTAAAAATCTTACGCTTCCAAGAGAAGAAAGAAATTGCACTTGTTTTAACAAAATTAATTAATAGTGGATTAGCTATCGCAGCTGATTCTGAGAAGTATGATCTAGATAACCTAGTTATCGGTACAATTAAAGCGGACGAAGGTCCAACTTTAAAGCGTATTCAGCCAAGAGCTCAAGGTCGTGCGTTCAGAATTAGAAAAAGAACTAGTCACATAACAGTTGAACTAAAAGAAGCATAGGATAAATTATGGGACAAAAAGTACATCCATACGGTTTTAGATTAGGTTATATTAAGTCATGGCATTCAAACTGGTTTGCTAACGATAGAGAATACGGTGAAACACTTCACGAAGATCTAGCGATTAGAAACTACATTGAAAAAAACATGAAAAATGCTTCTGTAGCTAATATCGAATTATCAAGAACTTCAAACCAGGTTAAGGTAACTGTTTATACAGCTAAGCCAGGTGTTGCTATTGGTAAAAAAGGTGCAGGAATTGAGAAAATTAGAAACGACCTTAAGAAACTTACTAAAGGTACACTAATCTTCAATATTGCAGAAGTTAAGAGACCAGATGCGGAAGCTAAGTTAATCGCGGAAAACATTGCAGGTCAGCTTGAAAAACGTGTAGCTTTCAGAAGAGCAATGAAGAAAGTTATGCAGTCAGCATTCAGAGCTGGTGTAAAAGGTATCCGTGTTAGAACAGCAGGACGTCTTGGCGGAGCTGAGATGGCAAGAGCTGAAGGTTATACAGAAAGAAAAGTTCCACTACATACTCTTAGAGCAGACATTGATTACAATACTGCTGAAGCTCACACTACATACGGTGTTATCGGTGTAAAAGTTTGGGTTTACAAAGGTGAGATCTATAAGTAGTAGGAAATTCGTTAGTGAATTTATTTTATTGAGGTAAATATGTTAAGTCCAAAGAAAGTAAAGTGGCGTAAGCAGCAGAAAGGAAGAATGAAGGGTAAGGCGAACCGTGGAAATACTATCACGTTCGGTGAATTTGCTATACAAGCCCTATCATGTGGGTATATAACTAACCGTCAAATTGAAGCTGCCCGTATTGCAATGACAAGAAAGATCAAAAGAGGTGGTAACGTTTGGATCAAGATCTTCCCAGATAAGGTCCTTACTAAGAAGCCAGCTGAAGTTCGTATGGGGAAAGGTAAAGGTTCTCCAGATTCTTGGGTTGCAGTTGTAAAACCAGGAAGAGTAATGTTTGAAATCAAGCACATCGATCCTGAGCTAAGTAAACAAGCACTTAAGCTTGCAATGTATAAACTACCTGTAAAGACTAGAATTATTTCTAGAGAGCAGCAGGAACTTTAAATCGTTAAGAGGAAGTTATGCAAAAGTTAGAATACAAAGATATAAGCGGTTTAAGCGGTAAAGAAATTGATGCAAAAGTAGCTGAAATGAGAAGAGCGATTTTTGATATCAACATGTCTAAAACGACAAGTGGTATCGAAAAACCTCATGAGCTAAAACTTGCAAAAAAGAATATTGCTAAATTATTAACAGCAAAAAATGCTAAAGGTGAGTAACCATGAGTACAAATACGTTTAAGAGAAAGCTAGATGGTGTAGTTGTTTCTGTAAAGAATGAAAATACAGTTGTTGTGAATGTTGCTAGACGTTTCAAGCACCCTGTTTACAGCAAATTCGTTACAAAAACTAAAAAGTACCACGCTCATAACGTAAGTTTAGAAGCGAATCTAGGTGACAATGTAACAATTATTGAAAGTAAACCTTATTCAAAACTCAAAAAGTGGGAACTGTTAAAGGTAAATAAGTAGGGCTTAATAAGCCTATTTTAGGAGTTAGTAATGATCCAAATGCAAACTAAGTTAGAAGTTGCTGATAACTCTGGAGCTAAAGAAGTAAAGTGTATCAAGGTTCTTGGTGGTTCAAAAAGAATGAACGCAAATCTTGGTGACATTATTGTTGTAGCAGTTCAGCAAGCACTACCAGGTGGAAAAATTAAAAAGGGTGATGTTAAGAAAGCGGTTATCGTTAGAACTAAGTACCCAATTAGAAGAGAAGACGGTTCATACATCAGATTTGATAAGAACAGCGTTGTAATACTAAATAATAACAATGAACCAGTAGGGACACGTATTTTTGGTCCTGTTGCGAGAGAGTTAAGAAACAAGAGCTTTACGAAGATCTGTTCTTTAGCGCCAGAAGTTCTTTAATCAAGGTTCAGTGAGGAAGTTATGCAAAAGCTAAAAGTTAATGATAATGTTGTAGTTTTAACAGGTAAAGACAGAGGCAAAACTGGTGAAGTTAAGAAAATCAACTTCAAGACCAAAGTTGTTTATGTTGGTGGTGTTAATCTAGTAAAGAAAGCAATTAAACCAACTCAAGAGAACCCAGCTGGTGGTATCGTAGACATTGAAGCACCACTTCACATCTCAAATGTTGCTGTAGTTAGCCCAAAAACAAATAAGGCTACTAGAGTAAAAATTGAAGAAAAAGATGGTAAGAAGGTTAGAGTCGCTGTGTCTTGTGGATCAGTACTGAGTTAAGGATAGAGGCAAAAATGAGCAGATTCAGAAAACTATATAATGACGAAATTAAAAATAAAATGACTGAGAAGTTTGGTTATAAGAATGTTAACCAAATTCCTAAGCTAGAAAAGATAGTAGTTAACTGTTGTACAAGAGACGCAGTAACTAACTCTAAAGTTGTTCAGTCGATTGTTAACGATCTTGGTACTATTACTGGTCAAAAGCCAGTTGTAGCTAAGGCTAGAAAATCAGTTGCTGGTTTCAAAATCAGAGAAGGTATGGCTTTAGGTGCAAACGTTACTCTTCGTGGTGATAGAATGTACGAATTCCTTGATAGACTTGTTAACATCACTCTTCCAAGAGTTCGTGACTTTAGAGGTGTTTCTTCTAAAGGTTTTGATGGAAAAGGTAACTACACTTTAGGTTTAAAAGAGCAGATTATTTTCCCAGAAATTTCTTACGATCAAATTGATAAAGTAAGAGGTCTAGGAATCTCAATCGTAACTACTGCTGGAAACAACGAAGAAGGTAGAGAGCTTCTAAACCTTTTTGGTATGCCTTTTAACAAGTAATTGAGGATAATGTAATGGCTAGAAAAGCGAAAATTGAAAGTAACAAAAAAAGAGCTAAGCTTGCTGAAAAATACGGTACTTTAAGAAAAGAACTTAAAGCTGCTATTATCAATGAAAATCTTTCTGACGAAGAAAGATTCGAAGCGATGATCAAGCTACAGAAACTACCAAGAAATTCAGCTGCAATTAGAGTAAGAAATAGATGTGAATTAACTGGTCGTCCACGTGCTTTCTATAGAAAGTTCAAACTATCAAGAATTCAATTTAGAGAGTTAGCACTTAGAGGAATGATCCCTGGTGTAACTAAGTCAAGCTGGTAATGGTTGAGGAGACGAAATTATGATGACTGATCCTATTGCAGATATGTTAACAAGAATTAGAAATGCAATTAATGCTGGACACGATAGAGTGGAATTTCCAGCTTCGAAAATGAAAGCAGGTGTTTGTAAAGTTATGAAAGACGAAGGTTATATTCGTTCATTCAAAATTATTGCAAAGAGCCAATCAGATATTAGAATCAAAGTATTACTTAAAGACGACGCTATCGTAGGTCTTGAGAGAGTTTCTAAACCAGGTCTTAGACAGTATCGTGGTTACAAGGACATCTCTAGAGTTATTAGTGGTCTAGGTACTTCAATCCTATCAACTTCTAAAGGAATTATTTCTGATAGAGAAGCGAGAGCGACTAAAGTTGGTGGTGAAGTAATCTGTAATATTTGGTAGTAGGGAGCGAGTAATGTCACGTGTAGGAAAAAACCCGGTAGTAGTTCCTGAGAAAGTTCAGGTTACAATAAATGGTACAAATGTATCAGTTAAAGGACCTAAAGGTGAGCTAGAGTACACTTTTAATGATAGAGTGACTTTTGCACAAGAAGGTAATGAAATTAAAGTAACTCCTGTTGATGAGTCTAAAAAGTCTCGTGCAATGTGGGGTACAGCAAGACAAATCGTTTTCAACATGGTAACTGGTGTTACTGATGGATTTGTTAGAAAGCTAGAATTCAACGGTGTTGGTTATAAGGCAGCTGTTAGTGGTGATACATTAACTCTTAACCTTGGATACTCACATCCAATTGAATATGTTCTTCCAGAAGGTGTAGCAGCGAAAGTTGCTGGTAAAGAAATCGAATTAACTGGTAGTAACAAAGAACTAGTTGGATTTGCTGCTGCAAAGATCCGTTCATTCAGACCACCAGAGCCATATAAAGGTAAAGGTGTTAAATACGCTGAAGAAACAATCGTAAGAAAAGCTGGTAAATCTGGCGGTAAGTAATAAAAAGTAGCCTGAGAATGGCCCGCAGTGAGGGCCTAGGGTGAGGAGTTTAAAATGATTAGAAAGCCTTATGGTAAAGCTGGTAAAGCAAGTACAGCTAGAAAAATTAGAAGAAAACTTGCTATCCGTAAGAAAGTAAACGGAACATCTGAGAGACCACGTCTATCAGTTAACCGTACAAACAAGCACATCACAGTACAAGTAATTGACGATGTTGCTAACAAGACACTTTTCAGTGTTCAAACTTATGGTAAAAATGCTGTTGAAGGAAAAAGCAATATTGCTGGTGCAACGCTTGTTGGTGCAAAACTTGCTGAAAACCTAAAGTCTAACAATATTTCAACTGCTGTATTCGACAGAAACGGACTTAGATACCACGGTGTAATCAAGGCTGTTGTTGAAGCTGCTAGAGAAAATGGAATTCAAATTTAGGAGTAAGTGATGACTGAAGAAAATAAAAGCGTTGAAAAAACAGTAAAAGCAGAACCAAAGAAAAGACAAGCTTCTAAAAAAGCTCCAGCGAAAAAGCGTCAAGCTAGCTCAATGGACGTTGAACTTGAAGAAAGAGTTGTTGCTGTAAATAGAGTTGCAAAGGTTATGAAGGGTGGTAGAAGATTTTCTTTCAGTGCTCTAATGATCGTTGGTGATAAAAATGGTCGCGTAGGTTACGGTCTTGGTAAAGCTAAGGAAGTTCCTGAAGCAATCAGAAAAGCTACTCAAGCTGCACAAAAAAGCATGATTTCAGTACCAGTAGATGCAGGAACTATTCCTCACTCAGTACTAGGTGAATTTGATGCTGGTAAGATTCTATTCAAACCTGCTGCAGAAGGTACAGGGGTTAAGGCTGCTGGTGCATGTCGTTCAATCCTTGAACTTGCTGGTGTTAAAGACGTTCTAACGAAGTCTTTAAGAGGTAACAACCCACATAATATCGTTAAGGCAACTTTTGACGCTCTTAAACAATTAAGATCTGTAGAAGAAGTAGCTAAGGCACGTGGTAAAGAAGCTAAAGGCTTAAGAATTAAAGGTTAATTGAGGTTGATATGACAGCGAAAACAATTACAGTAACATTAAAGAAAAGTACTATTAAATGTACTGAAAAGCAGAAAGCTACAGTAAGAGGCCTAGGTCTAAGAAAAACTGGAACTTCAAGAACTTTAGAAAACACTTCTGCTGTTAGAGGGATGATCAAGAAGGTAATTCACCTTTTAGACATTCAAGAATAAGCGGTATTAGTTGATTAAGAGGTAAATATGTTAACTTTAAATAACTTAAAAAGTCCAAAAGGTGCACATAAAAACATTAAGAGAATTGGTCGTGGACAAGGTTCAGGTCAAGGTACTCAAGCTGGTAAAGGGCACAAGGGTCAAAAGGCTCGTGCTGGTGGCGGTGTAAGAACTGGTTTCGAAGGTGGAGCAATGCCACTTTACATGCGTCTACCAAAAAGAGGTTTCTCTAATGCACCATTTAAAACTGAGTATGCTGAGGTATCTCTTGCTACATTAGAAGCTAAATTTGATGGCGGAGACGTTACAAAAGAAGCTCTAATTGAGAAAGGTATCCTTAAGGGTGCAGATAAAAGACGTCCAGTGAAAATTCTTGCTAACGGAGAGCTTTCAAAATCGTTAAATTTTGTTAATATTGAAAAGTTTTCTAAAGGTGCTCAAGAAGCAATCGAGAAAGCTGGCGGAAAAATAGCAACAAAATAGATAAAAGGATCGTCTGATGTCAAACGCTCAAGGAAAACTTGAAGAGCTTAAGAAAAAAGTCTTTTTTACTTTTTTATTATTAGTAGTATATAGATTGGTTGCGCAAATTCCTGTACCAGGAGTTGATGCGCAGGCGATCTCTTCTTATTTTGCGGAAGCTGGTGGGGGAAGTCTTTTTGACCTTATCAACACTTTTAGTGGTGGTGCCTTCAAGCGTTTCTCAGTTTTAGCACTGGGGATTATGCCGTATATTACTACTTCAATCATCTTTTCTCTTTTAGGTGAGGTTATACCTCAAATCCAAGAGCTACAAGAAGACTCAGAAGGTAACAAAAAAATTCAAAAGTGGACTAGGTATGCAACAGTAATTCTCTGTTGCATACAAGGTTACTCAATGGCTGCTGTGTTCGAGACATTTGTTTCTCCTGGCGGTGCTAGAGTTATCCCTGAACCAGGTATGCTTTTCAGAATTGTAACAATGATCACTCTGGCTGCAGGAACAATGTTCTTACTTTGGCTTGGTGAGCGTATTACAGAATTTGGTTTAGAAAATGGTGTTTCTCTTATTATCTTCGCAGGTATTGCAGTTGAGCTACCTTCTGAAGTTATTCAAAAGATTACACTATTTAGAAACGGTGAAATGGGTGGACTAGAACTACTTACTTTCGTGGCCGTAATTGTCGTTGCATTCTTTGTTGTTGCATTCATCGAAAGGGCTTTCAGAGCCGTTCCGGTTCAATATGCTAAGCGTGTTGTTAATAATAGAGTGTATGGTGGAAATCAGACACTTCCGATGAGAGTTGATACAGGTGGAGTTATGCCTCCGATCTTAGCTTCTTCTCTGCTAGCAGCGCCTGCAACTTTTGCTACTTTTATCCCTGCAGACAGTGTGTTCAAACCATACTTTGATACAATTCAACAAAGTTTGGCACCAGGGCAAATTTTATTTAATATTCTTTTTGCAACTCTGATTGTGTATATGACTTATTTCTATGCACCAATCCAATTCAAAACGAAGAAGATTTCAGAAATGTTACAAAAGAATAATGCTTTTATCCCAGGTATTAGACCAGGTGATAAAACAAAAGAATATTTAGACACGTTATTAAATCGTTTATCATTTTTTGGCGCTCTATTCTTAATCGTTGTTTGTATTGTTCCTTCACTAATCACAGGGGCTCAGACAAGATTTGGTGGTACATCAATGCTAATCTTAGTATCTGTATCAGTTAGAGTTATGATGAATGTTCAATCGTTTATGTTTGCTGATAAGTATGAGATGTCATACAAATCTAAAGGTAAATATAACGGTAACAATAGAAGGTTCTAATCCATGGCACCACAACTAATTTTAATTGGAGCTCCTGGATCAGGAAAAGGTACTCAAGCTAAGAATATAGTTTCAGAGCTTGGGTACACACATGTTTCTACTGGCGATTTATTAAGAGCAGAAGTTGCTAAAGAGTCTGACCTTGGTCGTAAAATTAAAGCGGTCATGGATTCAGGTGAATTAGTAAGTGACGAATTAGTATTAGATCTTCTAAAGGCTAATTGTGCTGTTGAGAAATCAACATATATTTTTGATGGTTATCCAAGAAACCTTGTTCAAGCAAAGGATTTAGATAGTGCCCTACTTGGTGGAGTACAGTCTAAAGCAATTTACTTTGACATTGCACTAGATACTTTAGTGGAGAGGATTGTTAATAGACGTGTAGCTCCTGTTAGTGGTGAGATTTACAATCTAAAAACAAAGCCACCAAAAGTTGAAGGTAAGTGTGATGTTTCTGGAGAGGACCTTGTGCATCGTAAAGATGATAACGAGGATACAGTAAGGACTAGAATGAAGGTTTTTACTGACAACATCGAGCCAGTTCTTGAGTACTATGAGTCTCAGGGACGCCTTGTTAGAGTAGACGCTACAAAAGGGCTTGATGAGATTTTTGAAGAAATTAAAAAAATTGTTAAATAATTTATTATATAAGTAATTCGTCTTGCAATATGGCCCTGAGTCATATATAAGCAATTACTTTAGGTTTTGTATTATATGAGTAATCAGGAAACGATTGAAGTTGAAGGTGAAGTTACTGAACTTCTTCCTAACACTAAATTTAAGGTTAAATTACCGAATGGACATTCTGTTATTGCCCACATTAGTGGAAAGATGAGAATGCACTTTATAAAGATTTTACCTGGAGATAAGGTACTTGTTGAGATTAGCAAGTATGACTTAACGAAGGGCCGAATTACATATAGAAGTAAAAAACGCTAGTGTAGAATTTACGAGGTTGTTATGAAAGTTAGAGCATCTGTAAAGCCGATGTGCAAAGATTGTAAAGTTATTAAAAGAAGAGGCGTACTTAGAGTTGTATGTAAGCAACCTAAGCACAAACAAAGACAAGGTTAATCATAGGAAAGGAGTGTAGCTATGGCGAGAATTCTTGGTGTTGATATTCCTAGAAATAAGGTAATGAAAATTGCCCTTCAGTCAATTTACGGTGTAGGACCGAAAGTGGCTCAGGAAGTATTAGAAAAAACAAACATCGATTCAAACAAAAATTCAAACGAACTAACTGAAGAAGAAGCAAACGAAATCAGACTTCTTCTTGAAAGTGAGTACACTGTTGAAGGTGACTTACGTAGAGAAGTTGGTCTTAACATTAAACGACTAAAAGACTTAGGTTGTTACAGAGGGATCAGACATAGAAAAGGTCTTCCTGTAAGAGGTCAAAGAACTTCTACAAATGCTCGTACTCGTAAGGGGCCAGCTGTTGCAATCGCAGGTAAGAAGTCTATTAAGTCAATGAAGTAATTGTTAGGAGTTAATGATGGTTAAGAAAACAGCTTCAAAGAAAAAAGTTAAAAAGAATATTTCGAGAGGTATTGCTCACATTCAATGCTCTTTCAATAATACAATCGTTACGTTCACAGATATGAACGGTAACGCTATTTCATGGGCTTCTGCTGGTCAATTAGGATTCAGAGGGTCTAAGAAATCGACTCCATTCGCGGCACAGATGGCTTCTATGGAAGCAGCTAAAAAGGCTATGGAGCACGGACTATCTACTGTTGAAGTAAGAGTTAAAGGTCCGGGTGCAGGTAGAGAAAATGCTGTAAGAGCATTTATCGCTGCAGGCCTTAAAATCACTTCTGTTGCTGACAGGTCACCAATTCCACACAATGGATGTCGTGCACCGAAAAGAAGAAGAGTATAATTTTATAGATTTATATTAAGGAGTTGTCTGTGGACACATTTACAGCAAAAAATTGGACAGGAATGATAAGACCAGTAGCTTTGGAAATGGATAACGATAAGCTAACTAATACTTATGGTAAGTTCGTTGCTAAGCCACTAGAAAGAGGTTATGGACAAACTCTTGGAAACTCTTTACGTCGTGTACTACTTTCTTCACTTCAGGGTGCAGCTATTGTTGCAATCAGAATTGATGGTGTTGAGCATGAGTTTGGTACAATCAACAACGTAAAAGAAGAAGTTTCTGAGATTATTCTTAACCTTAAAGAAGTTCACTTTAAGATTAAAGATAAAGAGCAGGTAACTCTTACTCTTGAGAAATCGGTAGAGGGTATCGTTACTGCTGGTGACATTTCTGAGTCTGCAAATGTTGAAATTTTAAATCCAGAGCACGCAATCTGTAACCTTTCAACTGGTGGATCTATTAAGATGGAACTACTTGTTGCAAGAGGAAAAGGATACGTAACAGCTCTAGATAATAAAGAATCTTTTGATCTTCCAATCGGTTGGATTTATCTTGATTCTCTTTTCTCACCAGTTGCACGTGTTAACTATACAGTTACAAACTCACGTGTTGGTAAGAGAACAGATTTTGATAAGCTTACTCTAGAAGTTTGGACTAATGCAGGTGTTGAACCTTCGGATGCAGTAGCTTATTCAGCGAAGATCCTAAGAGACCAACTTGCTGTATTCCTAAGCTTCGAAGATGAAGAAGAAATCACAAGAATGGAAACTAAGCCTAAGAAGCAACAAAATACTGCTAATGCAGCTCTATTAAAGCCAGTTTCTGAGCTTGAGCTGTCTGTAAGATCTGCAAACTGCTTGCAGAACGCAGATATTAAGTATATCTATGAGCTAGTTTCTAAGACTGAAGGTGAGATGCTAAGAACTAAGAACTTTGGGCGTAAGTCACTAAATGAGATTAAAGAAGTACTTTCTCAAATGGGACTAGGTCTAGGTATGAAAGTTGATAGCATCATGCAAGATCTAAAAGAAGAATAAAAGTTGTTATAAGTTGAGGTAGAGATATGAGACATCAAAAACATAAGTATAAACTAGGTGTAAGTCCTTCACACAGAGTTGCAATGGTTAAAAACCTTGCTTCTGAAGTTATCGACCACGGTATGATTAAAACTACTCTTACAAGAGCTAAAGCAATCAAGCCAGTAGTTGAGAAATTAGTAACTCTTTCAAAAAATGATACTGTTGCTAACAGAAGACTTGCATTCAAAAAACTTAATGATAAGAATGCTGTAAACAAGCTATTTACTGAGCTTGGGCCAAAATTCAAAGAGAGAAATGGTGGTTACACTAGAATCATGAGACTTTCTGAGAATAGAGTTGGAGATAACTCTAAAATGGCATACATCGCATTTGTTGATTAATTTTTAATTCGAATGAGATAGATAGACCCATCATATTAACGTATGATGGGTTTTTTTATTTAAAACTTTTTTCTAAAATCTATGACTACATCTTCTAAAGTTTCTATTATTTTTATTATTGTTGCTATCACACTGGGATATTCTATTTACCATAAAGGTAAAATTGATTCTTATGTAGATAAGAGTCGAGACTATATTCTTAAGTCACTTCCAAGTGTGAAACTGGATAATTTTGCTGATAATTCTGAGGTTGAGCTACAGGATTTAGCACGTAATTCAAATGGTTTAGTAGTTCATTTTTGGGGAACTTGGTGTGCTCCTTGCGAAGCTGAATTTCCGGAATTTGTAGATTTTGCACGCAAATTAGAAGAAAAAAATGTAAAAGTTGTTTTCATGGCCGTTAAAGATGACGATATGAAAATTAAAAAATTTCTTAAAAGATTCAATGACTTACCGTCTAATTCAATAGTTATTCATGATCAAGCAGGAATTTCTATGAGTAAATTAGGTGTTGTTAAGGTACCGGAGACTTTCGTCTTCGATTCAAAACTTGAGCACAGAATTATGTTTAAAGGTCCGCAAGATTGGAAAATGGATTCATATTTTGTTCGTGTTCTTAGTTACTTAGGCGTGAAGTAAATTAATAATATTTCTTTAAATTCGTCTATTTTTTTATCATTCATAGTTAAGTTTTATTAAATTCTGCCGAAAAGTTTTACAGACTTTGCTTTGGCCAATCGTTTTTTGTGCCAAAGAATTAAACATCGGAGAATAAAAATGATCAACTGGAATGAACTAAAAGGACTTCATGTTATTTCTAAGCTCGAAGAAGTAATTCATAAGTGGTTTGGTGTAGAGGTTTTCTATGCTGATACTCATTTTAAGATTAGAAGTTCGCATACAGATAAGGACTATAACTTTAAGAATCTTTTCTTTGAGACGCAAATGTCCCTTCCACATGGTTATGATTTTGTTACTGCTGATGTTGAAAGATTTAGTGATGAATTAAGTCAGTCTGGTGAAGTTGTCATGATCTTTGACTCTTATTTTCCAGGTGTAAAGATGATGGGAACAAAAATTGAAATTGAAGGTGAGTATCATGGTACGGTTTTCGCTTTCCCATTTCTAAAAAGTACATTCACTGAAACTGAAGAAAAAGAGCTTGTGGCAGCACTAATTGAGCATGGTGCATCTCCAGAGGCAGCACAAGAATGTGTTAATGAAACAAGAAGATTATTCCCGAGAGAAATTGAATATTTAAAAGAATTAGTTGAGCTAGTCGCTGGTGAAATTTCTACATTTCACTATGAGATTTCTAAGCGTGAAGAAAGAATTCATATGCTTAACTCAGAGCTTGGTGAAAAATTTCGCTACCATAATATGATTGGTAAATCGAAACAAATGCAGAAGATTTATTCACTATTAGAGAGAATCTCAACAAGTGAATCATCTGTTCTTATTCAAGGTGAAAATGGTACAGGTAAGGAACTAGTTGCTAAGGCCGTACACTTTGCTTCTCCTCGTAAGGATGCCCAGTTCTTAGCTGTTAACTGTTCTGCATTCAACGAAAACCTTCTAGATTCAGAATTATTTGGTCACGTAAAAGGATCATTTACAGGTGCTCATAAAGAAAAATCAGGTCTTTTCGAATTAGCAAATGGTGGAACACTATTTCTTGATGAGATTGGGGATACTTCACTGTCTATGCAGGTAAAGTTACTTCGAGTTCTTCAAGAAGGAACGTACCTGCCTGTTGGTGCTGATTCACCTAGAAGAACTGATGTTCGTATTATTGCAGCAACAAACAAAGATCTTAAAACAATGATGGCCAAAGGTGAGTTCAGAGAAGACCTTTATTATAGAATTAACGTTCTTAACGTAAACCTTCCTCCATTAAGGGATAGGAAAGAAGATATCCCAGTACTAATGGAGCACTTTCTTAAGAAGAAGTGTGATGAGTCGGGAATGCCGATGAAGTCATACTCTAAGAAGTGTATGGAGAAGATGCTAGATTACCCATGGCCAGGTAACGTACGTCAGCTTGAAAATGAAGTTGAAAGATTAGTTGTACTTGCTGGAGACGAAAAATCGATTACTCCAGATAATCTAAGTCCACAACTTCTTGATCATGGTGCTGCTCCTGTTGAGTCAACTAGAGGTGTAAACACCGCAGGTAAGCTAAAAGATGCTCTTCAAGAATTAGAAATTATTATGATTCGTGAAGGACTTAAGAGATGTAATTTTAATAAGTCTAAGCTTGCAAAAGAGCTTGGGATGTCTAGGGCCAGCCTTATTATGAAAGTTGATAAGTATGGGCTAGATAAGCGTGCGAAAGCAGGTAATGAATAGATAAAACACATCAAAATAAAAAGATAGACACTTTTAGGCCCTCTCCGAGGGCCTTTTTATTTATATTTCTATAATTTCAATGATTTAACCCCTCGAAAATAACGCAATGTGATTGGGCAAATTGTCTTTTAAGGGTGTAATATGCTCGGATAATTTAATTACATAGAATCTCGAAAGAGAAAATGGTGGAGGGGATGTATGTCAACAACCAGCGAAAATATATTAGAGCAAAAAAGAGCTCTTTTAATCGACAGAAGAATGCAGGCCGAGCTTGGTGGTGGTGAAGCGAGAATCGCAAAGCAACACGAGCAAGGTAAGTATACTGCAAGAGAAAGAATTGAAAGACTTGTTGATCCGGGTACTTTCATTGAGTTTGATAAATTTGTTACACATCGTTGTGTAAACTTCGGAATGGAAAAGAAGAAGTTTTACGGAGATGGTGTAGTTACAGGTATTGCAGAGATTAACGGACAGAAGATTGCTGTTTATTCTCAAGACTTTACTTGTTGGGGTGGAGCACTTGGTGAAGCTCACGCAAGAAAGATCTGTAAGATCATGGACTTCGCTCTTGATAACAGAATTCCAGTTATTGGTATTCAAGATTCAGGTGGAGCTCGTATTCAAGAAGGTGTTGATGCACTTGGTGGATACGCGGAAATTTTCTACAGAAACGTAAAGGCTTCTGGTGTAATTCCTCAAATTTCATTAATCATGGGACCTTCAGCAGGTGGAGCAGTTTATTCTCCAGCTGTAACTGACTTTATCTTCATGGTTGATAAGTCATCTTATATGTTTGTTACAGGTCCAGATGTTATCAAGACTGTAACTCACGAAGAAGTAACAAAAGAAGACCTTGGTGGTGCAACAGCACACTCAGAAAAATCAGGTGTATGTCAGTTTAAGTGTAAAGACGAAGACGAGACATTTGAAAGAGTAAGAGAGCTAATGAGCTATATCCCTGCTTCTAATTTCAAGAAGCAAGCGCCTAAGTATACTTCAGATCCTGTTTATAGAGATAACTCTAAACTAAAAGAAGTAGTTCCAGGTAATCCTAAGAAGCCATATGATATGAAAGAAGTAATTCTTGATATTGTTGATGATGGACACTTCTTAGAAGTACATAAAGATTATGCAAGAAATATCATCGTTGGTTTCGCATCAATTGGTGGAATTAAAATTGGTATCGTAGCAAATCAACCAGAAGTACTAGCTGGTGTTCTAGATATCGATTCTTCTTGTAAAGCAGCTCGTTTCATTAGATTCTGTGATGCTTTCGATATTCCAATTGTTTCACTTGTAGACGTTCCAGGTTTTTTACCAGGTACAGTACAAGAGTACGGTGGGATCATTAAGCACGGTTCTAAGCTTCTATATGCGTACGCAGAAGCGACTGTTCCATTAATCACTCTTATTACAAGAAAGTCTTACGGTGGAGCTTATGACGTTATGGCATCTAAGCACATTCGTTCAGACGTAAACCTTGCCTACCCAACTGGAGAAATTGCAGTTATGGGTGCTGAAGGTGCAGTAAATATTGTATTTAGAAAAGAACTTCAAGGTCTTGAAGGTGAAGCTTTTGATCAGAAGAAAGCTGAGCTAGTTGCTAACTATGAGAATAACTTTGCTAACCCATACGTTGCAGCTGAAAGAGGATATATCGACGCAGTAATTCTTCCAGAAGAAACAAGAAAGCGTTTATATGAATATCTAGTTGTTCTAAAAGATAAGAACGTTGACCGTCCAAAACGTAAACACGGGAATATTCAATTATGATGATCAGACAGCCAAAGAACATGGAAAGAAGAGTATTAATTGCTAACCGTGGAGAGATTGCTTCACGTGTTGCAAAAGCTTGTCGTGAGCTTGGGCATACTGCAATTGGTATTTATACTGATAACGAACCTCAAGGAACTCACTTACAATTTTGTGACGAATGGGTTTACCTACAAGGTAAAACAAATGCTGAGACATACCTTAATGTTGAGAAGCTAGTTGCTCTTGCAAAGGAAGTTAATGCTGATGGTGTACACCCAGGTTATGGTTTCCTTTCTGAGAATAGAGATTTTGCAAATGCTCTTTCAGATGCAGGTATTACTTTTATTGGTCCACACGTTGAGGCCATCAGAGTTATGGGTGACAAGGCAACATCTAAGAAGCTAGCGAATGATGCTGGTGTTCCTACTGTTCCTGGTACAGATCACGCTGTTCCAACTGTTGATGAAGCAGTTGAAATTGCAAATAGAATTGGTTACCCAGTTCTTCTTAAAGCTGTTGCCGGTGGTGGTGGACGTGGTATGCGTGCCTGTAAAGACGAAACAGAAGTTCGTGCTCAATTTGAAGCTGTTGGACGTGAGTCGATGGCAGCTTTCAATAATGGGGATCTATTAGTTGAAAAACTAATTGTTAATCCTCGTCACATTGAAGTTCAGATTCTTGCAGATAAGAAAGGTAATACTTTCCACTTCTTTGAAAGAGAGTGTTCAGTTCAAAGAAGACACCAGAAAATTATTGAAGAAGCACCGTCTCCATTTATTGGAAATGATGAGCAGTTACGTCAAAGCGTTTGTGAAACAGCTGTAAAGCTTGCAAAAGCTGTCGATTATGATTCTGCTGGTACAGTTGAATTCATCATGGGTGAAGATAAGCAATTCTATTTCCTAGAAATGAATACTCGTATTCAGGTAGAGCACCCGATTACTGAGGAAATTACTGGAATGGATCTTATCGTATGTATGATCCAAGCAGCTTTTGGTGATGAGTTAGGTATTCCTTCTCAAGAATTTATTAGAAGATCAGGACATGCGATTGAGTGTCGTATTTGTGCTGAAGATCCAATTACAATGCTTCCTGCTCCAGGACTTGTAACAGGATTTGAAACAAACTTCCCACAAGGAACTCGTTTTGATCACTGTCTATATAAAGGGTTAGAAGTAACTCCAGACTTCGATCCAATGGTTGGAAAACTTGTTTGTAAGGGAATCGTTCGTGACGTTGCTGTTAGAAAAATGAATGCAGCACTTGATGGACTATTCATTGAAGGACTTAAAACAAATCTTCCTCTTCTAAAAGAAATTATGACTGAGAAGAACTTTGTTGATGGTCACTACTCAACAGCTTACATTGGTGAAGTAGCACCTCAGAATAACGTGAAGACAGACCTAGATCATATTAAGCTTTATACGATCATCGCTGGTTCTGAAGCACGTAGGATGGGTATCTAAGATGAGAACATATTTAATTAATGATAATGAAGAAGTAATTGTTGATTTAACAAGAACTAAAGTTCACGATCACAGCTTAGTTGAGTTTGATTTTTCTACATTAAAAGATGGAGAAAGAAGTCTTCATGAAACAATGTGGTTAAGAAAGCTTTGTGGCCAATACTTTATCTCAAAAGATAAGAAAACTTGGAAAAAGATCCCGAGACAGGATCTTCCATCAAGAGTTGTTAACGTTGATAAAGTTTACTCACTATTCAGAGGTTACAAGCCTTCTGGTTTAGGTGGAGCTGACGCTGGTGAACTTCTTACTAAAATGCCAGGTAAAGTTGTTAAGATCAATGTTGAAGTTGGTCAGACAGTTGCTGCTGGTGAAACACTAATCATTCTTGAGGCCATGAAAATGGAAAACGAAATTAAGAGTGGTATCGATGGTGTTGTTAAAGCAATTCACGTAAAGGAAGGGGACGCCTTAGAAGAAAACGTCCTCATGTTAGAAGTAGAAGCATAGGACGCAAGTCAAGGAGAGCAAATGTCTTTTAATAATGGACAAGCACCAAGAAATGACTTCGAAAAAATGAAACAAGATTTAGATAAGGGGCTCAAGTTACTTGGGCCCTTTTTTATATTCATTGTTTTAGTTATTTTCGGATACACATCTTTTTACACTGTCGAGCCTGATGAAGAGGCCGTCGTAATTCGTCTGGGTAAGTATATTAATACTAATACTCCAGGCCTTCATTTTAAGATTCCATTTGGGGTTGATGAAGTAATTAAGGTTAAAGTTAAAACTGTTCTTCAAGAAGAGTTTGGATTTAGAACAAAGAGTTCGAGATCACGACGTTCTTCTTATTCTGGTGATAACTTTGATCACGAGTCACTTATGCTTACAGGTGACTTAAATGTTGCCTCTGTTGAGTGGGCCGTTCAATACCAAGTCCGTGACCCTTTCAAGTTTATCTTTCAAACAAGTGAGCCAGTAAGAAATATCCGCGATATCTCAGAATCAATTATGAGAAGAGTTGTTGGGGATAGATCAGTTACTGATGTCTTAACTGTTGGTAAAGTAGAAATTGAAGCTGATGCTAAGCTACTTATGCAAGAAGTAATTGATAAGTATGACATGGGTGTTTCAATCATCTCTGTAAAGCTTCAGGATGTTAATCCTCCACAAGTCGTTAAAGCTTCATTTAATGAAGTTAACGAAGCAAAGCAAGAACAAGAAAAGGCCATTAACGAAGCAGAAGGTGCTTATAACAAAGTTATTCCAGAGGCACGTGGTAAGGCGGAGAAAATGGTATCTGAAGCTGAAGGTTATGCAGCTGCTCTTGTAAACCGTGCAGAAGGGGATGTTGCAAAGTTTCAAGAAATCCTAAAAGAGTATCGTCGTGCCCCTAAGATTACAAAGAAGCGTCTTTATATTGAAGCAATGGAAGGGCTTTATAAGAAGTACGACAATCTTACAATTATTGATCCAAAGGTTAAGGGATTACTTCCTATTTATGACCAAGGAGCTAAGAAATGAATAAAGCATTAATTCTAATTGTTATTCTATTTATAGGTTTAGTTTTAGGAAAACAGTCACTCTTTATCGTAAGTGAAGGAAGACAAGCAATTATCACTGAATTTGGTAAACCTGTTGGTAATCCAATTACTGATGCTGGCCTTCATTTTAAAAAGCCTTTCGTTCAAGATGTACGTTTCGTTGATAAGAGAATTCTTAGTTGGGATGGTTTTCCAAATCAAATCCCTACAAAGGATAAGAAATTTATTAAAGTAGATACAACTGCGAGATTTAAAATAATTGATGCACTTAAGTTTATTCAGACCGTTCGAAATACTGAAGGTGCTAAAAAGAGAATCGATACAATTTTAGACTCTGCGACGAGAAATGTGATTTCATCTCACGATCTTGTTGAGGCCGTACGTAATTCAAATGCAATTATTGAAAAGTTAAATGCTACTAAAGTAGATGTTAACGAAATTGAAGAAGAAATAACTGGTGACATTGAAGATGTAAGCGTTGGTAGAGAAAAATTATCTCAATTAATCGTAAGCAAAGCCGATGGAGAGTTAGAACAATTTGGTATTCAATTAATTGATGTACAATTAAGACGTATTTCATACGAGAAATCAGTTGAGCGTAAAGTTTACGAAAGAATGATCTCTGAACGTCAAAGAATTGCACAGAAGATCAGATCAATTGGTGAAGGTGAAAAGGCCAAGATTGAAGGACGTTTGGTAAAAGATTTACAAACAATTCAATCAGAAGGTTATAAGAAGTCTCAATTGATTAAGGGCCGTGCTGAAGCAAAGGCTTCTGCAGTCTATGCTAAGACATTTTCTCAGGACCCAAGCTTTTTTGAGTTCGTACGTTCTCTAGAAGCATATAAAACATCGATTAAAGGTAAAACTAAGTTTATAATCTCTAACGATAATGAATTCTTAAAATACTTGAGGTAAGCATTGATTGAATATGTAATTGCAGAAAATCCAGATGATCGCGTATTACAAAAAGTTTCACAAGCTCTTAATAATGGAGAGCTTGTGTGCTTACCGACTGATACTAGTTGGGTTGTAATTGCTTCTCCCTTTAGCAAGAAGGGGATTGAGAGAATCTACAAGTATAAGAATGCTCCAAAGCTAAAGGCTTTCTCTCTTCTATGTGATTCGATTTCAATGGCCTCTGATGTTGCTAATATTGATGATGGTGTATTTCGCTATATAAAGAGAATTATCCCAGGTCACTATACATTTATTTTTAATGCCAATAAGAAGATTACTAAGGCTGTGGCCGCAAATAAAACTGATCATGAAGTGGGAATTAGATTTGTACCTTCGACATTGATTAGTCGCTTACTAGAAATCCATGGTGAACCGGTCTTATCAAGTAATATTGATTTAGATAAATTTACTCCGGCCCTATCTTCTTATGGTGAACTCTATTCTTATATGATTGAAGAGTCGCTTGCAGGTGTTGTTACTTTGATTGTCGATCCAGGTGAACACGAATTTGTAGGCTCATCAACTATTGTTGACTTCACTAATGGTGAAGCCGATGTGATTAGGCAAGGCGCTGGGGTTTTGTAGTAATTCCAGTTATTTAGGCTATGAATTCTAATGTTTATTAAATAGACAAGGTACTGAATTTTTTCAACTTTCAGTATCTTGGCATCTTTTTCTTCTATATTCAGTTCTATGTTAAAGAAGAAATTAATCCTTTTATCACTTACACCATTTCTGGCAATTGCTAATAGCTTTATTGAAGTTAAAGTTCATGACCTTAATGTTTCTAAGCAGGATGATATATTTGGTCGAATGGGCTACATGGAATATGAAAGTGCAATAATCTCGCGTGACACTCTTTCTTTTAATATTTCTGATCGAGATAAGAATAAATCAAGTGCTGAAGTTTATTTTAAGAATAATCAATTGAAGCTTGATAATGGTTCGATGACTGCTCAATTTGATATGAGTGGAAATACTTTTTTAAATACCCTCGATAAATTAAAAATGAATAATGCTGAAACTGCCATTAATGCTACTTACTTTAATATAAATGGTTCAAGTTTCTTTATGGATAGAGAAGGTTTAGAGCTCGAGGCAAATAACTTTTTTGTTTTCTGTACAACGAATGATCCAGATTATGATATGGCAAGTGGAGATGGAATTGTTAAGGGTTGTATGACCGAGCTTAATATTACTCCTAAATCGTACAAAGAGCCTGTTAACTTTGCTTTAAAAAAGAAATTACAAGATGGTACTATATTTACAGCAAGAGGAGACATTGGAACAATGCAGTTACAAGCTGCGAGATTCTTACAAATTGCTTCACCTTTACTTGTTATGGACTATAAACAATATGATGTTCAGGCAAAATCTGTAGATCTCAAGTGTGAGAAGGATGAGGATCTGATTGAGATCGATTCGGACTCTCTTATGAGTGGTTGTGAAAATACTGCGGCCTTAAATGTTCCAAAGATCTTAGTTTCAAACTCTAAAGAGAAAACAAAATTTTATTTTGATATTGATACGTTAAATGTGAAAAATGAGAGGCTTAACTTTCATTCAGATATTTTTCAATTTATTGATTCTAAAAAATCAGTAACAGTTAAGGATCTGAACGTTAAATGCCAAAAGCTTATTCAATCTGACTTATTAGATATTCCTTCAATGATCAAAGAATGTTTAATTGATGGATCTATAGACATTGCTAAGTTAAAAACAAATGAAGATATTAAAACAATTACAGATCCTCGTGGACGTGTGATCTCAAGACAAACAGTTTCGAGTCGATATAAGAACTTGGAAATTGATTCTTATAGGCCACTGGCAAATCTAAGCTTAGATAAATCTAACCTTTCAGATATTTCAATTAAAATTACTAATGGTGTCGCTAAGGTTAAGGCCCATGCATATAAGAATGTTCTTCTTAAGAAGAATTTTGATGTTGATCTGACGGCAAGTGTTTCATTTAATGAAAAAGAATCTCAAATTATTATGGATGTAACAGATGTAGTTGTTCCGTTTGGCTTCATCAAGGTTAAATGGATCTGGTTAATTGAAAAAATTATTAAGAATGCTATTGTTGGAAGTAATGTTACTTTTGAAGATGGTAAGTTCTATATTTCGATCTAGGAGATTGAATGAAGTTAGTTAAATTGTTTATTATTTCTCTTATTACATCTTTTGCTTTTGCAAATTCGACAAATATAAGCTGCCAGGGTGAAGGCCATTCTTTTAGTGTTCATGAAAATAAGGCCGTCATTAAAACTTTAGAATCTACTTATGATGTTTCAGTAAAGCAATCTGGGGCAAACTATACTGGTGTGCTTAAGGCTGAAGGTTATCTTGGTTTTCGATTCATTTTAAAGGGTAAGGAAGGAGAGTTAAAACTTGTTGGCCCTAAAAGTGTAACGAAGAAAATGAAGTGTTCAATTATTAAATAAAATATGAATTAATTTATTTGCAGCACTTAGAGGTGTTTCAACTTCATTTAAGATATTGTCGTTGAGCTTAGTCCATTCAGATTGAAGTGATGGATTAGCTCTAACTCTGTTCTCAAGTAGTTCATTAAATAGTTTCTTAAGCCAATCTTGATTTTGTCTTTTACGTTTTAGTTGAATTTTTTCCTGATTCTCCTGATAAATCTTTTCAATCAAGTCCCAATACTCAGTTACTCCTTTATTCTCTAGGGCCGATGCCATCATAACATTGGCACCAATCTTTCGATCTGTTTTGATTACTCCAAGGGCAGACTTATACTGAACCATTGTATCGTGAGCTTTTTGCTTGTTATCGCCATCTGCTTTGTTGATGACAATATTGTCACATAATTCAATAATTCCTTTTTTAATTCCTTGAAGTTCATCGCCTCCACCTGGTAGCAGAAGTACTGTGAATAAGTCCACAATATTTGCAACATCGTATTCCGACTGACCAACACCAACAGTTTCGATTAGAACAACATCATAGCCAGCAGCTTCACATGCAAGCATGACCTCTCTAGTCTTTAGTGCGACACCGCCAAGATTACCTGATGATGGTGTAGGGCGAATGAAAGCGTTTTTCTCTTGGGCGAGTTTCTCCATTCGAGTTTTGTCACCAAGTAAACTTCCACCACTTAGTGGAGAACTTGGATCAATTGCTAAGACTGCGACTTTTAGTCCCTTGTTAATTAAGAGAAGTCCCAGGGATTCAATAAATGTAGATTTACCAACCCCAGGCGTTCCAGAAATACCGATACGAATTGATTTTCCAGTTAGAGGAAGAATTTCGTTTAAGAGCTCCTGAGCTTCTTTTTGATGCTCAGCTTTCTTACTTTCGATTAAAGTGATGAATTTAGAAAGTGATCTAATATTTCCACTTTTTAATTTCTGGATATCAATTTGCATTACTTTTGTGCCTCTTTGATTTTTGTAATTACATCTTTTGCGGCTTCAGCAATTGTTGTTCCTGGTCCATAGATTCCCTTAACACCAGCTTCATAAAGGAAGTCATAGTCTTTTCTAGGAATTACTCCACCTGCAACAACGATGATATCTTCTGCATCAAGTTTTTTAAGCTCAGCAATTAGTTCTGGAATTAATGTTTTGTGTCCCGCTGCAAGTGAAGATGCACCAACGACGTGAACATCGTTTTCTACAGCTTGCTTCGCAACTTCTTCCGGAGTTGAGAAAAGCGGAGAAAGGTCAACGTCAAAACCAACATCTGCATATGCTGTTGCTACAACTTTGGCTCCACGGTCATGTCCATCTTGCCCCATCTTTGCAACGAGAATTCTCGGACGACGTCCAAAGTCTCTTTCAAATTGGTCAATTTCGTTTTTAATGCTCATCCATTCCTCATCGCTTTCAAATGATTTACCATAAACACCTGAAACAGTTTTTGTATTTGCATTGTAGCGTCCCCATTCCTTCTCTAGTGCATAAGTGATTTCACCAACACTACAACGCGCTTCCATTGCCTCAACAGCAAGTTCTAAACCATTGCCGTTTCCAGTTTTAGCGTAATATTCAAGCTTTGCCATACATTCACTAACTTTCGCTTCATCACGTGATTCACGAATTTCTTCAAGTCTTTTGATTTGTTCATTAAGAACTTGAACGTTATCGATTTCAAGAACTTCAACGTGATCTTCTTTTGTTGGCTTATACTTGTTTACACCTACGATTACATCTTCACCGCGATCAATACGTGCTTGCTTAAGTGCCGCGGCTTCTTCAATTTTAAGTTTTGGAAGACCTGTCTCAATTGCTTTTGCCATGCCACCAGCTTCCTCAATTTCTTTGATTAAGCTTCGAGCTTTGTCTGCAATCTCTTTCGTCAGAGTTTCCATCATGTATGAACCACCCCATGGATCAACAGTGTTTGTAATTCCTGTCTCTTCCTGAAGGATGATTTGAGTATTTCTAGCAATACGAGCAGAGAATTCAGTTGGAAGTGCAATCGCTTCATCAAAAGAGTTCGTGTGAAGAGATTGTGTACCACCGAATACCGCTGCCATTGCTTCAATTGTAGTACGAATAATATTGTTATATGGATCCTGTTCCGTTAATGACCAACCAGAAGTCTGGCAGTGGGTACGTAGCATTTTCGATTTAATATTTTTCGGCTCATATCTTTCAACAATTTCAGACCATAGAAGTCTTGCCGCGCGAAGCTTTGCAATTTCCATGTAAAAGTTCATTCCAATACCAAAGAAGAATGAGAGTCTTGGCGCGAATTGATCAATCTGCATACCTGCTTTAATTGCAGTGTCGATATATTCTTTTCCATCTGCAAGAGTGTAAGCGAGCTCTAAGGCAGCATCTGCACCTGCTTCTTGAATATGGTAACCAGAAATCGAGATTGAGTTAAACTTCGGCATATTAGTTGAAGTGTATTCAAAAATATCTGCGATAACTTTCATTGAAGGAGCTGGAGGGAATATATAAGTATTTCTTACCATGAACTCTTTTAAGATATCATTTTGAATTGTTCCTGAAAGTTGATCAAGAGATACACCTTGCTCTTTTGCTGCAACAATATATCCAGCTAGAACAGGTAATACAGCACCATTCATTGTCATCGAAACAGATACTTTATCTAATGGGATTCCATCAAAGAGTACTTTCATATCTTCAACTGTATCGATTGCAACACCTGCTTTACCAACATCACCTTTTACACGAGGATGGTCTGAATCGTAACCTCTGTGAGTAGCAAGATCGAATGCAACTGAAACACCTTGTCCACCTGCCGCTAGTGCCTTCTTATAAAAATCATTTGATTCTTTTGCTGTAGAAAATCCAGCATACTGGCGAATCGTCCATGGACGTCCTGTATACATCGTAGCTCTTGGACCTCTGATAAACGGATCCATTCCTGGCATTGTATCAACGAGGTTATTATTTTCTAGATCAGCTTTTGTATAAAGAGATTTAAGTTCAATCCCCTCTGGAGTTTGAGTAACCTTAGGGCCTTTACCTCTTGTCTCTTTGTCAGCTAATTCTTTCCAAGTGTTTAAATTATCTTTTGAATTATTTGGCATTTATTCTCCTTCAAACCACTTTACAACTACGTGATCAATACCTGCTCTTTGAGCGGCTTCAATTCCAGTAGGTGAGTCTTCAAAAATTAGACATTCGTGTGTTTGAGCTTTAAAAAAATCCTGTGCCAATAGATATGGTGCAGGATCAGGCTTCGTTTTATCTACTTCTCTTTCTGTAATTATTTTTTCAAAGTAACAGTCTAGTTCACAATGTTTTAAAATTGGATGAGTTACTTCGTATTGACTTGCTGTTACTAGTGCAAGTCGGATATCACTGTCTTTTAAGCGTTTAAGCAGTGAATGAATATTTCTATGTCTTATATTATTTGCATCAGACTGGCCAATAAGCTTAACTAAGGCTTCATTTTTTTTAGTCAAATATTCGTCTAAGTGGTTTAGGCCTAATGCCTCTTGGATCATTGGAAAAACTTCACCATCGGACATGCCATAAGTTTCCTCCATTGATGGAATTTTCTTTCCTTGGCATAAAGATTTTACGACTTCGTAGTGAAGAGGCTCACTATTTAATATTGTTCCATCCATATCAAAGAAGATATAAGGTCTTGTTTTTGCAATGGCCAAGATCTCTTCAATAACAGCTTCGTCTAAAATACTGAAATCACTGAGCTTTTTTCCGATCATATTCATTCCAACTTTATACCATAAAAACCTAGGAATTTGTTTCGTTGTTGTTTTGCGTCATGAGATTAAGTTATAATTTATAGATACGGAGGAGATTGTGAAAAAGCATACGACCAACATTTCTCTTGAACCTTCACTGCAGGCATATTTCTATGATGAACTGCATCGCATAAACCTAAGAAGGCAAAACCCTTTACCGCAACTATCTATTTTCTATTCATCATTAGTTATGGATAAGTTTGGTCTTTCCCAGCACTATTTTGAAGAGCAGAAAGATGGAAGATTAAGAGAGAAAACTCTTGGGTTGAAACTACTTCAAGCTGAACATCTTAATGAGCGAGAAAAGAAAAGAGAATTAAGAGATATCGCTGACACAGCTTTATTTTTATGTGGTTATTTCTCAAATTCGGTTAACGAGAAAATTATTGATTTGGGCTACTATTGTGAGGTTGGTAAGACTGCATATCAAAAACTAGATCACTATCAACATACATTCTATGATTCTAGTGGCTTCTTTAAGAATCTCGCTTCGCAGTTTTATGACATCATTAATCTGATGAGTTTACTGCAAAGCGATTGCAACTTAAATGAAGAGCAGTATCTACTCTTTACTAAGGATGTATCGTAGTTGGGATACCATTATTAAGTGATTTCCCAACTGTAATTGTGATCCAATTTTGTTTTAATACTTTTTTGATAATTTTTTGGAAATCTTCATATTTAAAATTTCTAATTTCTTCATTTGATTTATAGAAGTAATCAACACCAAGGCCATGTAATGCAGGAACAGAGTAAACATTTGCATAGTCGTCATTTACTTGAAGGTTAAGTTGATTTTGACCATCAATCATCATTTTAATGCGATCAAAATCAGATTTAGAGAGACCTTCTTTTTGTAACTTAGATAAAATAGCATTGATAGCGTTAATTGCTTCAACTGTTTTATCATGGCCACTTGCCATGTAAATTCCCCAATATCCTGCTTCTAGAGCATTCATATGAATCGGTTGAGCAACGTAACATAATCCTTTGCGATCTCTAACATCAACAAATAACTCAGAAGATTGACCAGATAAATGAGTTGTTAACATTTTGAAAACAACATTTTCTTTGGCCGTAAGTTTCTTTGTTTGAGTAGCAATTAGAATTTGTGTTTGTTCGCGATCAAAATCGATATGTGTTTCAACTGTTTTAATAGGAACAACTTTTTTTGCTTCTTTCTTCTTATCTTTTCTAGGTTTTAAATCTTTAAAGTAAAATTCAACTTTCTCTTTAACTTCATCTAAAGAAAGATCACCACAAAAAGTGATAAGCATTTCTTTTGTTCTTAAGTTTTTCTCATGAACTTTCGCTAGATCTTCTTTCTTTAGCGCTTTAACAGATTTTTCTGTTCCAATAGTTGAAAGGGCATATGAATGTCCTTTAAATAGTAAGTTAGTAGCTTCATTAAAGCAGTGCCTTGTCGGGTCCGCTTTATTGGCTTCAATAGTTCTAAAGATTAACTTCTTTTCATGCGCAATAAACTTTGCTTGAAATGTAGGGTGAATTAGTGACTTGAAAAAGTGCTTAGATAGGTCTGAAAAGTATTCACTTTGACCATGCATCGTCATTCCGTATGCATTCTTTCCAGAGAAGCTGTTAAACATCGTTGATTTATTATCAAGATCTAATTTTAGCTTTTCGTAGCTTAGACCTTTATAGCCTTTTGTAAGTTGTGAACTCATTAGGCTGTATAATCCGTTTGTCTTTATTGTTTCATCAACTAGGCCACCTTTGAGGTAAGCATGCATGACAAACGTAGGTGTAATTGCATTATAGCGATAAAGAAGTTTAATTCCTGGCTTGATTTCAACAATTTGAGTTGCTGGATCATGCTTAGACTTAGTGGCCTTAATGGCTTGCTCTTTCGTATTCTTTTTAAGTTTCGCAATTTTATTCTTAAACTCCACAAGTTTTGGTTTGAACTCTTGCGGCTTTAATTCATTTGGAATTTGAAGACTTAGATGAAGTGAGCGTCCAAAAATATCAGAGTACTTCTTATTTACTTCTTTCAGACTAGTTTTTTTAATCTTGTTGATAAATTCTTGCTCGATCTCAAGATCCTTTGCTCCAGCGTAACTACTACCTAGAGAAAAAGCATAAGATTCAAGAGATTCTTTTTCATAGATTTTAGCTGCTACATATTGGTTTTTGATCTTTTTAATATCATTTTCTTTAAGTCCAACAGTAGTCGCTTCTGTTATCGTTTTTTCTAGCTCATGCATGACTTTTTGATAATTCTCTTTTGGGAAGTTGATTCTTAAAAAGTGAATACCACCGTCAGCAAAGAACATTGAAGAAGATGTACAATTATTTGCTATCGTATTATTTAAAACAAGATTTTTATAAAGAGGTGACGTCTCTCCATAACCTAGAGCATTGTAGGCGAGGTCTTCACCTGCTGCACTGTCTGATTTCATCGGTGGACATTCGATGGCCATTGTTAATTGGCACATACGTACGTCTTTTTTATGAATCTCAATCGTTGATTTTTTGTGAAGAGAAAATGAAGGTCTTTCAGATCGTTTACCTTTTGGTAGTTCATAACCTTCAATTGTCTTTATGTATTTCTTTTTTTCTTTTAAGTCACCTGCAACAACTAAGAATGCGTTAGCATTATTATAGTGATTGTTTCTAAAATCAATTAACTGATTACGAGTGAAGTTTTTAATTGTTTTTTCATTTCCAAGGATGGGGTGAGCGTAACCACCGTTAAAAGACATTTCTTGAATTCTTTGAAATGAGTATTGGCCTGGGTTGTCTTGGCTTCTACGATATTCTTCAAAAACCACTTCTCTTTCAGGCACTAGATCTTCTTGTTTAAACATTGGGTTAGATACCATATCCATAATGATATCAATTGATGTATTAAAGTAGGCGATTGGTGAATTTATATAATAGCAAGTGTAATCAAAAGAAGTGAATGCGTTTACTTCGCCTCCAAATGACTCTACATCGTGAGCAATCTTGGCCCCTGGTCTTTTTTGTGTTCCTTTAAAAAACATGTGCTCAAGAAAGTGTGCAATTCCAAAGTTAGACTCATCTTCTAGAGTTGAGCCTGCTCTGAACCATATCTGTACAGATGCACTTGTATTTCCTGGAACATCAACAAAAATGACTTCCAAACCATTATTTAACTTTTCTATTTCATATTTCATTTACATTGCCTTTTAATTTTAGGTATTTGTTAATTATAGTCTGGGTTACAAAAAAATAATATGGAAGAAATAAAGTCGTTATATATCCATTTCCCGTTCTGTCGTCATCTTTGTAACTATTGTGACTTTTTTAAGTCAATTAAAGAAAACGACGGACAGCTCGATGATTTCGAAAGGCTCTTTGCAGATATGTCTGCAAAGCACAGTACTATTCTAGATAGTCATAGGGCCACTCTTAAGGAGCTAGAGACTCTCTATATTGGTGGAGGAACACCGAGTTTATGGGGCAGCCGAGGTGCATATTTCTTAAGGGATTGGTTAAGAGACAATAATATTTCTTTGAAAGAGGATTGTGAGTTTACTCTTGAAGTAAATCCAGGAGCCTGGACTGAAGAGACATTAAGTAGTTGGAGAAGTATCGGAGCGAATCGCTACTCTTTAGGCGTCCAATCATTAAACCCAAATTTCCTTAAGATCATTGACCGCGTCCACAATATTGATGATGTCCATGAAACATTAAAGTATTTTAATAAAGGTAATTATAATTTCTCTGTAGACTTTATGATTGGTCTACCTTTTTCTCAGAAGTATAATCGTGATATTATTGCTGAGCTAACTGAGATTCTTACTTATAATCCGAGTCATATTAGTCTTTATATCCTAACTGTTCCAAAACATTATAAGCACTACGATGAGTTACCGGATGAAGAGTGGATAAGTGATGAATATATTAAAGTTGCTAACTTCCTTGCTATAAATGGTTTCAAGCACTATGAAGTTTCAAATTTTGCTAAAGAGAACAAGGCTTCAATTCATAATCTTAATTACTGGAGAATGGAGTCCGTTGCAGCAATAGGCCCTTCTGCCACTGGTTATCTTAAAAACAATCGCTATCGCTACAAGTGGAAGACCAAGGGGGCCGATGTCGTTGAAGAAAATTTAAGTGAAGATGAGTTTCAAATTGAGAGACTCTATATGAATCTTCGATCTAGCGTTGGATTTCCGATTAAAGATTCTTATTGGGGTGACTTGAGCGAGCTGGTTCAATCTTTGAAATCACGTGGATTAGCGATGGCCGGACGTGATCACTTTTATTTAACGTCCCGCGGCTTTCTTATCTTAGATACAATAATAGATGAAATCTTTAAAATTTCTAAGTAGTTTCAGGTACTTATAAAACAATTCGAAAAAAAATTATTGCTCAACGTTGACACTGGGCCAAAGGCTACCATCTTTAGGTTAGAGATAAATTTAAAGAGGTAGTTGTAATGTCTGAAACTCACGTTAATGAAGAAAATGAAAAAGAATTAGGACCTGAGACTAATGAAGAAACTCAGGAAGCTTCTCAAGTTGAAGAAATTGAAACTGAAAATGAAGTTTCTGAAGAAATGAAAGAGCTAATGGAATTTAAGGATAAATTTTATTACGTAGCGGCTGAGATGGAAAATCTAAAAAGACGCCACGAGAAACAACTACAGGATCAAATTAAATTTGGAACTGAGAAAGTAATGATGGGTCTTTTAGATGTTGTTGATAACCTAGAAAGAACCCTTCAAGCGATTTCAAGTGACGAAGATGAAAAGGTTAAAAATATTTACACAGGTGTAGATATGGTTAAAAACCAATTCCTTGAAACACTTAAGACGAATGGTTTAGAAAAAATTGAAACAGAAGGTAAGATTTTCGATCCACACTTTCACGAAGCAATGGCACAAATGCCAGCAGAAGGAAAAGAGGATCAAGAGATCGTACAAACATATCAAAATGGTTACTCACTAAATGGTAGAGTGATAAGAGCAGCAAAAGTAGTAGTAGCAAAAAACTAATTATATAAAGGAGATTATAATGGGAAAAATTATTGGAATCGACTTAGGTACAACTAACTCATGTGTTTCTGTTCTTGAGAACGGAAAATACAAAATCGTAGCAAACGCAGAAGGACACAATACAACTCCATCTGTTATTGGTTTTGCAAACAACGGTGAAACTCTGGTTGGCCAAGTTGCAAAAAGACAAGCTGTAACTAACCCTTCAAAGACACTTTACGGGATCAAAAGACTTATTGGTCGTAAATTTGATACTCCAGAAGCAAAGTCATTCGCTGACGTAGCTCCATTTGAAATTTATGCAAATGATAATGGTGATGCATGGGTAAAAGTAGACGGTAAAGCAATGTCTCCTCAAGAAATTTCTGCGAAGGTTCTTCAAAAACTGAAGAAAGCGGCGGAAGATTACTTAGGTGAGACAGTGACTGAAGCTGTAATTACAGTTCCAGCATATTTTAACGACTCTCAAAGACAAGCAACTAAAGATGCAGGTAAAATTGCTGGGCTTGAAGTAAAAAGAATTATCAACGAGCCAACTGCTGCAGCACTTGCTTACGGACTAGAATCTAAGCAAGATAAAAACATTGCAGTATTTGACCTTGGTGGTGGTACTTTCGATATCTCAATTCTAGAGATTACTTCAGACGGTGTATTCGAAGTAAAAGCAACTAATGGTGATACATTCCTTGGTGGTGAAAACTTTGATGAAAATATCATTAACTTTCTAGCTGATGAATTTTTAAAGTCAGACGGAATTGATTTAAGAAAAGACCAAATGGCACTTCAAAGATTAAAAGAAGCTGCTGAAAAAGCTAAACATGAGCTATCGAACGTTAACTCAACAGATGTTAACCTTCCATTTATCACTGCAGATGCTTCTGGTCCAAAACACTTAAACGTAAACTTATCAAGAGCTAAGTTTGAGGCTTTAATTGCTGACCACTTAACTGCTCTTGCTAAGCCATGTTTAACTTGTCTTGAAGACTCTGGTCTTGAGAAGAGTGAAATTGATGAGGTAATCCTTGTTGGTGGTTCGACTCGTATTCCAGCTGTTCAAGAAAGAGTAAAAGAAATCTTTGGTAAAGAAGCTTCAAAAGGTGTTAACCCTGATGAAGTTGTAGCTGCAGGTGCTGCTATCCAAGGTGGTGTACTAGCTGGTGACGTAAAAGACGTACTACTACTAGACGTAACTCCACTAACTCTAGGGATTGAGACTCTGGGTGGTGTAATGACTCCACTTATTGAGAAGAACACGACTATTCCTTCGAAGAAGTCACAAACTTTCTCAACTGCTGTAGACAACCAACCAGCTGTTACAATTCACGTATGCCAAGGTGAGCGTGAATTTGCTAAAGATAATAAGTCACTAGGACGTTTTGACCTAAGTGGAATTGCACCAGCTCCAAGAGGTGTTCCACAGATCGAAGTTACTTTTGATATTGATGCTAACGGTATTGTTCACGTTTCTGCTGTAGACAAAGCTACTGGTAAATCTCAAGAGATTAAGATTACTGCTGGTTCAGGTCTTTCAGATGAAGAAATTGAAAGAATGGTACAAGAAGCTGAAGCTAATAAAGAAGCTGATAAGAAAGCACGTGAGATCGTTGATACAAGAAACAATCTAGATGCACTTATCTTAAGCTGTGAAAAAATGATCAAAGACAGTGCTGATAAAATCTCTGAAGACGATAAGTCTAAGTTAGAAGCAGCAATTAATGAAGCTAAAGGCAAGCTTCAGTCTGAGAATCTTGATGAGTTAAAAGCAGCTCAGGAAGCTCTAACTAATGCTTCTCATGCAATTGCTCAACAAATGTATCAACAGCCAGGTGCTGAAGCAGGTGCACAGCAAGCTGGACCAGAAGGTGATGCAGGAGCAAACGCTGGTGCGAACAAGCAAGACGACGATGTTGTTGATGCTGACTTTAAAGAAGTTTAATTAGAAATATAGAATTGAAGGGAGCCCTGTGCTCCCTTTGTTCGTTAATAGAGAATTTTAAATATGAGTGATAAAAGAGATTATTACGATATTCTAGGCGTAGCAAAAGGTGCTGATAAGGCTGAAATTAAAAAAGCTTATCGTAAGATGGCCATGAAATATCACCCTGACCGCAACCCTGACAACAAAGAAGCGGAAGCAAAATTTAAAGAAGCTTCTGAAGCTGCAGAGGTTTTACTAGATGATGGAAAACGTCAGCGTTATGACCAATTTGGACATGCTGGGGTAAACGGTCAAGCTGGTGGCTTTGGCGGTGGTGGTTTCCAAGGTGGATTCGGTGACTTTGGCGATCTAGGAGATATCTTTGGTGATATTTTCGGTGACATGATGGGGGGCGGAGGACGCGGCCGTCGTGGTGGAAGACGTCGTTCTGGAATTCCTGGAAATGACCTTCAAATGACGGTAAGTGTGACATTCGAGGAAGCAGCATTTGGCGCCAAAAAGAAAGTCTCTATCAATAAAGAAACTACTTGTGAAACTTGTTCAGGCTCAGGTGCAAAAGCAGGATCTGAACCGACTACATGTGATATGTGTCACGGGGCAGGTGAAGTTCGTCGTCAACAAGGATTCTTCACTGTTGCTTCGACTTGTCCAAAATGTCAGGGTTCTGGAACAATGATCAAAGATCCTTGTGGAACTTGTCACGGACAAGGACGTAAGAAGAAGAAAGTTGAACTAGAGGTTACAATCCCTGCTGGTATCGACCATGGTCAGCGTCTAAAGCTTTCTGGGGAAGGTGATGCTGGTGCTCAAGGTGGACCAAATGGTGATCTTTATATAGTTGTTGATGTAAAAGAACATGAAATCTTTAAACGTGAAGGTTTTAATGTTCACTACACTGTACCAATCAGCTTCTCTCAAGCAGCTTTAGGTGCTGAAGTTGAAGTACCAACACTTGATGGAAAAGTTGTTGTTGATCTTCCTGCTGGAACTCAATCTGGTAAGAAGATGCGACTAAAAGGTAAGGGAATTCAAAAACTTGGTGGTTATGGCCAAGGAGATGCAATTCTTACTGTACATGTTGAGACACCAACTAAGCTTTCGAAAGAGCACAAGGAATTACTTGAGCAACTTGCTAAGCTAGAAGGTAAGCAGTGTCATCCAATGAGTACTGGTTTCATCGATAAAGTTAAAGAATTATTTAGCTAATTCTAATATATACAGGGGAGACTGAGTGAATTAGTCTCCCATGTTTATAAAATCCTAATATTTCTCCTGTTTTCATCTATCTATATTTCAAATAAAATAGACCATACAAAATTAAAAAAGGTCGACTATGTTTAAGTATATTTCTCTAATTTTAATCACACTACTTGTGAGTTGCGGTGGTATCCAAATGATCAACCGAGACACTTCACATCTTTATACAGAAAAGTTTTTAAAAGATTTTGATGTTGCAAAGAAGAGTTTCGTTGATGGGAATAAGGAATTAGCGCTAGGACAACTTAATGCAATTCAAGATGCAAAGTTAAGGCCGGCGGAACTTGCAACAAAAACAAATCTGATTGGTGTAATTAATTATTCAAATCAAAACTATGAACAAGCTATATTTCAATTTAATCTTGCTTTAAATAGTTCAGGAGAAGATGGGCAACTTAATGCTCAAATTAAGTTAAATCTAGCAAGCAGTTACTATAAATTAGGAGATCTAGAAAATACATTCAAAACTCTTGATGGGACTGACTCAAGATGGCTTCTTAATCGTGATTTAGAAAATTTTCATAAATTACGTTATCGCGTTTCAAAGGAGCTTGATTTTCAAGCAGTAGCACTCGATTCTCTACTTTGGCTAAATTCTGGTGCCAATACTGTGGATGAATTAAAAGAGAAAAAATTCTATGGTCAACTTGTTACACAATACTTCATCGTGGATCAAGCTGAGCGAGTGCGTTTAGTTCAGGACTTTAAACAAGGAAAAGATTTTGTTTGTGCTTATCTTTCTTATTTAGAAATTGAGCAACTTATCAATCAAGGAAATAAGGGAAAGGCACAAGAAGTTGGAGACTGGGTTAAGTCTAACTACAATATGTTTCCTGAAGTCATTGCTCTTGTAATGGCACGTTTTGAAAACCTTAAGAAATATAGCAAAATTAACCTTCGCTCAATTGGTGTTGTTCTTCCTCTTACTGGTGATAAAAGTAAATTTGGTAAAAGAGCACTTGCAGGTATCGATCACGCTGTTAGAAAGTATAACGAACAGAATGCTAAGAAACCAAATTTTCAACCTATTCAAATTAAAATCTTTGATAGTATGGGAAGTGCAATTGTAGGTAAGGAAAAGGTTCGTGAGATGATTGAAAGAGAGAATTCTTCAATTATTATCGGTGGACTTTTAAAAGATGAAGCTAAAGCAGAATATGAAGCTGCGAGAAAGTATGGTGCATTCTTTATTTCTCTTTCTCAAATCTATGCGAGTAAAGATGATAAAGGCCACCTTCTAATTGAAGTTCCTGGTTCAGTAGAATCACAAGTTTCTTTATTATTCTCTGAAAAGTACTTATCAAAATTTGGTAACAAAGTATCTATCATTTATCCAAATACAGATACTGGTTATTCATATGTTGATTCGGCATGGAAGATGGCCGAAAAAGCAGGTGCTGAAATTGTTAGTATTCAATCATTTGATACTAATCAGACTGACCACAGATCAACAGTAGCAAAAATTCTTGGTCTATACTTTACACGTGAAAGACAAGAGGAGTTTGAACTTCTAAAGTCTGTTCATAAATTAGAAGGCAATACATCAATTAGACGAGTACAAACACTTGGTCCAATTGTGGACTTCGATTGGGTTCTACTTCCAGCGGCACCAAATGATGCTCTACAGTTAATCCCGTCTTTTAATTACTATGATGCGTTTAATGTAACTTTAGTTGGTGGACCTAATTGGCGCTCTAGAAGAATCTCTAGAGAAACTTCTAAGCTTGGAAAACTATTCTTTGTCGACTCAGAAGTACCAAAAGGTGATTCTGGATTTGTATCAAGTTATCAGTCACGCTATGGCCAACGTCCAGGTGTTGTTGAAATTCTTGGTTTTGAAGGTATGGCACTAGCAGCGAATGTTCTATCGTTAGGTGATTTTACAAGCCGCGATGAACTGGAGAAAACGTTAGTTGATGCTAAGAAAGTTGCTGGTATTACTGGTTCTTGGAGATTAGAAGACGACGTGTGGATGAAGGACATGAATCTCATGAGCTTATACCGTGGTCGCTTAAATAAAGTGAATTTGACTAGTGAAAAACCGAATGAAAAATCAGTTGAAGAGGAAGTAAGTAACTGACGCTTAAGCGCCAGTTATATTACTTCTTAGCAGCGTTGATTCTGCGTAAAATTCTTGCTTTTTTCTTAAGTTGAGCTTTTCTCTTACTCATTTTAGCAATAGTTTTCTTTCTACCTGCACCCATAATCTTTCCTTTTGCGTAGTGTTAGAAAATAGTCTCGTTATACTAGAAAAAAATATCGAATTTGACAAGGGCCAAGTCATATTTATAGGTATGCGCGGTGTTTAATCTGTTATTAATGGTTGTCAATAAAATGAGCTAAATGGTACATTTTACATATATAAGCAAACGGATTGCTAATCAAAAGGTATAATGGAATGTGCGCTGCAAAGAAAAAAGTAGCAGCTAAGAAGAAAGCTGCGAGCAAAACGACGAAAAAAATTACAAAAAAAGTAACTAAAAAGAAGGCCAGCAAGAAAGCTGCAAAGCAGTCAGTGAAGAAAGTTGCAAAGAAAGCGACAAAGAAAAATTCTTTACGTAAGACAAGCTCGGCTTCTCATGCAAGCTTATCAACTGCATTTGTTGATGAACTTTCACTAAATAATAAATCTAAATCTCCAGAGCTAGGTGCTAACCTTGAAATGAAAAAGGCTGCTTTAAGAGCACGCCGTATTCACTGGAATGAAGATAAGCGCAAGATTGCAATTGATATGATTGAGCGCTACACGGGTCACGACTTTAGGGACTTCCAACAACAAATTATTCTTACTAACTTCCATTACTATGTTGAGAGATTCAACGCATTATTAGATGACCATGTTTATACTCAAGGTTCAGCTTTTAAAGCTTCAAGTTCTAAGAAAGCAAAAGTAACGATTATTGAGTTTGGTGTTGGTGCTGCCATGGCCGCGCTTATCGGTGAGCTAATTTCAGTAATTCATCCTAAAGCAGTACTATTCTTAGGACTTGCAGGTGCTGTTCATCCATCGTTAAAAGTGGGTGACTTCGTTCTTCCTATCGCTTCAATTAGAGCAGAAGGTGTTACTGAGCACTTTCTTCCTAGGGAAGTTCCTGCCCTTCCAACATTTAAAGTACAAAAATTTGTTTCTCAAATATTATTAGAGCATGGGCATGATTACCGTACTGGAACGATCCACTCTACAGATTACCGATTCTGGGAATTTGATGATCGTTTTAAAGAGCGTTTAATCGAACAAAGGGTACTTGCAGTTGAAATGGAAACAGCGGCACTTTTTGTTTCTTGCTTTGTGAGTAAGGTAAATATCGGAGCATTACTTTTAATCTCTGATTGTCCAATGACTAAGGATGGTATTAAAACGAAGAAGTCTGCAAAGTCTGTCTTCAAGAAATATACAGATATTCACATCGAATTAGGGATTGAAGCTATGGCAGACATTGCTGAGCGTGGTGAGAATATCAGACACTATCATTGGTAAAATTTTATAAAGGAATATGAAATGTTAAAGCAATTTTTTAATTTCTTCTCAAACGATCTCGCGATCGATTTAGGTACAGCGAATATTCTTGTATACGCTAAGGACAGAGGGATCATCGTGAATGAACCATCTGTAGTTGCGGTACACCAAGGATATAAGGGTACTGGATCAAAGGTTCTAGCTGTTGGTGCGGAAGCTAAGCAAATGCTTGGTCGTACACCAGGGTCTATCCAAGCGATTCGTCCTATGAGAGATGGAGTAATCGCAGACTTTGAAGTAACTGGTGCCATGCTTAAGTACTTCATCCAAAAATCACTATCAGGTTCAAAGCTAGTAAAGCCAAGAATCATTATTTGTATTCCTTTCGGTATTACTCAAGTTGAAAAACGTGCAGTAAAGGAATCTGCTGAACAAGCAGGTGCTCGTGAAGTTTACTTAATTGAAGAGCCAATGGCCGCTGCAATTGGTGCAGGACTTCCAATTACTGAACCTTCAGGAAATATGATTGTTGATATTGGTGGTGGGACAACTGAAGTTGCAGTCATTTCACTTGGTGGTATCGTTTACTCTCAATCTGAAAGAGTTGCAGGTGATAAGTTTGATGAAGCAATTGCTTCTTACATCAAGAAAAAATACTCATTATTAATTGGTGAAAGAACTGCAGAACAAATCAAAATGTCGATTGGTAATGCATACCCATTTGATGATGAAGTAAGAACATATGAAGTTAAGGGCCGTGACCTAGTTGCTGGTGCTCCTAAAATTATCGAAGTTACTTCTGACGAAATCAGAGATGCACTTTCTGATCCTATCGCTGAAGTAGTTGAAGCAATTAAGACTTCATTAGAAAAAACTCCTCCAGAACTAGCTGCCGATATCGTTGATAACGGAATCATTCTAGCTGGTGGTGGTTCTCTTCTTGCAAACCTAGATGTTTTAATTAAAGAAAGAACAGGTCTTCCAGTTGCTCTTGCTGAAGATCCATTAACATGTGTTGTTCGTGGATGTGGTAAGGCACTAGAGTCAATCGATCTTTTAAAACAAGTAGCGACTCTATCATAAGTCGAAAATAGGTTTACAATTGAATTCTCAAAATCTTTTTATCGAATTAGAGCTCTCTGATATAAAACTAAAAATCAGGGAGCTCATTGCCACAAAGAGTAAATTAAAAATTTGGACTAACTCACAGCAGGTAGCTTCTGTTGAGATTTTTGCGATTGAAGAAGATACTCTTATTGTAGATGATAATCACGCTCTTGATGGAGTCGTGATGGCGAACTTTAGCCTTCGTTATATGAGCTACTTTTTTAAAGGTGTCATTGAAGGTGGTAATCTAAAAATCGAAGGGAAAGTATATCGAAGTGAAAGAAGAGGGGATATGAGATTTAATGTCTCATATATGACATCTTCATATCTATATTTTGATGCAGTCGAAGAAGATACACCGTCTGCAGATAATGTACTTCAATTCAATAAATCTAAAAATAAAGAGGACTCATTCATTAAAGACTTTTCTTATTCGATGAATGATTTTCCAGAGCTAAGAGGTGCAAAATTAATTGATATCTCAAGTAATGGTGCTTCTTTTGTAATGTCTCTTCAAGACTTTAAAAATTTCTCTAACAAAAAGTTTTCAATGGGAACTCTAGTTTTAGAGAAAAACTCATATGATATTTCAAATATTCAAAAAGTTTACGATATTGATTATGTAAATTTCAGACTTGATAATATTCCGATGAAGAAAATTGGGATTAAGTTTGAAAGTAATGGAGATTTAGATTCATACTTAAAAGAGCTTGATGATAAATCTATAATTTTAACTTCACTTGATGAGGAATTTAATAAGTATATTAATCAACAAATAGAGGAGTAGTTTATGTTGCGACCTCTTGGTGTGCTTTTTTTATTTTTAATTACTTCATGTAGTATACTGAAAGAAGATATTAATGATCAGCTATCGGCCAGTGCTAATCAGTATAAGCAATTGGAAGTCAGTGGTGAATATCTTGTTGATACAATGTCAGGATTCAATAAGAATCGTGAATATGTACGAAAAACTCAAATCATTTCACCTGTAAATAAATCCAAAGTTTATGAAAAGACAATTGTAATCTCTAAGCAAAAGAAGATTGCTAAGGATGTATTCTTTTTAGTTCCAATTAAATACGAATCCACTTTTTTCTTGAATAATGATATTTACACCGTGAGTGGTCAGATTGATTTAAAAAGTAGAAAGATTTTTTATAATCTGAATTCTCCTGAATATAAGTGGCTTGGACAGCGTGAGTATGATGTTCCTAAAAATGTTAAGGCCATATGTTTCTATGCATCTATTGTTGAGTGTGCAAAGGTTTCGGGCTTTATTAAGAAGGCCATTGATAAAAAGAATGGAGACATGAATTTTCATATTCTTTGGGAAAGCTTTCCATATTTCCAAGAACAATATTTAAATATACCAAAAGAGATTTTATCTGAAGCAAGATTGAGTTTTGATGATTTCGATAAGAATGGAAATTATCGTTTTCTTTTATCAGCTGGCGGACAAGAACAAGTATATATATTAAATAAGAGTTTAGATGTTGTTGGTCACTACTGGGCATCTCAAGGTCTATCAAAAGAGTTGGTAAAATGAAATTATTCTTAAAGTCATTTTTGACATTATTCTTTGCTATCACGACAATTTTCTTCGCGTTGAGATTAACTCCGGGGGATCCAGTCGAAAGACTTCTTGGTCCTGAAGCAAAAGTAGAAGAAATTCAAAAATACCGTGCTGAGCTTGGCTTAGATAAAGGTTTAGTTGAGCAATACGTTGATTTTGCAAAAGGTATTATTACTTTAGATTTAGGTAAATCATTCTTTAAGAAAGATCCTGTTGTGAAATTAATAAAAGATAACTTGCCTCCAACAGTTATTTTGGCACTAGTGTCGATATTAATATCAACTCCTATAGGAATTGGCATAGGTGTTATCTCTGCGATAAAAAAATCTCAATTACCTGATACCGCAATTCGAGTTGTCACACTAACTCTACTTTCATTTCCAATCTTCTCACTTGCGCCACTACTTGTTTTAGTTTTTTCTATCAAACTCGGTATATTCCCAGTTTCGCAATGGACTTCTATAAAGCATATGATTATTCCAGTTACAACTTTAGTATTACCGCTGTCATCTGTAATTGTAAGGGTTATGAGGAATAAGTATCTTGAAGAAGAGTCACAACTATGGGTCTTAGTTTTAAATGCTAAAGGCTTATCTAATTCAGCAATAGTCTATCGTCTTGTGAAAATTTGTATGCCAACGATTTTAAATGTAGTTGCGATTCAGTTATCCGTTGTTCTTGCTGGTACGGTTATTACAGAAACTATTTTTGATATTCCGGGTTTAGGCTCTCTTTTATTTGAAGCAATAAATAATCGTGACTATCCACTTGTTCAGGGAATTATTGCATACTCTACAGTTATCTATATGCTCGTTTATGTATTAGTTGATTACTTAAATGAAAAGATTGATCCAAGGATAGGTTAATGAGAAAGAAGAAAATAAATAATGAAATGATCTTCGGTGGCTTTATTCTATCAATTTATATTATGTGGGCAGTCTTGTGGCTACTAATGAATGGATTTGATTATACTCCATCAAGTATTATATCTCATGAATTATTTAAGCCTTTTTCACATGACTATTTTTTAGGTACTGATATTAATGGTAGAAGTTTATTTAAAGTACTAAGTGTCGGTCTTATCTATACAGTAGGTATTTCATTACTTATTAGTTCAAGTGCATGTTTAATCGGTATAATTATTGGATATCTTTCTGCGATAAAAATAAAGTTTGTGTCCGAAATAATGGATATGTTTACTAATTTAATTTTTATTTTTCCTAGTATTTTACTCGCCATTCTTGTTATGTCTTTTTCTGGGCAATCATTTACAGGATTGGTACTTTGTTTAATTTTTACTTCATGGCCTGGTTACGCTCGTATTGCTCGCGGTGAGACAATGCGTGTTTTAAATTTAGGATATGTAGAAAGTGCTAGAGCAATTGGTGTAAGTGAATTTCGTTTATTTTATAAGTCAATTTTACCAAGTATTGTGCCAGTTATTTCCATTCACTTTGTTCTTGGAATAAGTGGAGTTATAATTAGTGAAGCTAGTTTAGGATTCCTTGGATTAGGGGCAAGTGAATACTCGTGGGGAGCAATCCTTGCTATGGCGAAGTTAGTTTTATTAGAAGCACCTCATGTTGTTATCGTGACGAGCTTACTAATGACTGGTTTAATTATTTCGTTAAATCTTTTTGGCGATGGCCTTAGAGATTACTTAGATCCAAAACTTAAAGGTAAAGGCAAATAGATGAATAATATATTAGGTCAATTATTTATTACTGGTATAAGTGGTACACAGTTAACGACTGAGGAAGAAAATTTCATTCAAAAAGAAAATATTGGTGGAGTTATTCTTTTTAAACAAAACTATGAGTCACCAGCTCAATTGGCAGAATTAATTAATAATATTCAATCATTAAGAGATAATTATCCACTCTTTATCGCAACAGACCACGAGGGTGGAAGAGTACAGAGATTTCGTGAAGGCTTCACTGTAATTCCACCAATGCTAGATGTTGCAAGAACAGATTCACCAAAATTATGTTTTGAAATCTCTCAGCTAATGTCTAATGAGTTACTAAGTTGTGGTGTTAATCTTAATTTGGGTCCAGTTTGTGATATTTTCACGAATCCAAAAAATACTGTTATTGGTGATCGCTCATTTGGTGATAACGCCGACGAAGTCACTAAGTTTGTTTCGGCCATAATTCGCGGTCAGCAAACAAGTGGGATTATGTCATGTGCTAAGCACTTTCCGGGCCATGGTGATACTTTAGAGGATTCGCACTTTAAATTACCTGTTGTTAATAAGTCGCTAGAAGAACTGAGAGAAAGTGAATTTATTCCATTTGTAAAAGCAGTAAAAGCAAGAGTGGACTTTGTCATGATGGCCCACTTAAAAGTCGACGCAATTGATCCAGAAAATATTTGTACATTTTCAAAAAAAGCATATGAACTAATCCGTGAGGAACTGCGCTTTAAAAAAGTTATCATAACTGATGATATGGAAATGAAGGCCATTTCAGATGAAATTACAATCGGCGAAGCAGCTCTTAAAGCTCTAACAGCTGGAGCAGATGTAGTGGAATATCGTTCTTTTGAAGCTTGTCGCGAAGCCTATACATATGTGAAGCAAGCTCTTGAAGCTGGTGATATTGATAAAGTTGATATCTCTCAAAAATATGAACGTGTCTTAGAGCTTAAGAAAAAATACCTATCAAATTACTCACCTACTTATATTCCAGATGTTGCTGGTAAGGTTGGTACTCGTGAGAATTTATCTATTGTTGAGCAGGTTAATCAAGGTTAGCACATAGGGCCAATATTGCCTCTAACTGCTTGAAATCAATTATTTTTGATATTCTTATGTTATGACTAAAGGTCTCATAACTTCCTTATTGTTTTATATGTTTACGTTGCTCGTTGCATTCGATGCAAATGCGCAGAGCTACGGAAATTATTCAAAGCGCGATCATGCAAATTTACTTGATGTCTCTTGTAAAAAAGGAAATCAATCGAGTTGTTTTGAGCAAGGACTTCTTTACCAAACATTTACTGATAAAAGCTTTAAGCAAGATGGAATTAACTATCCTGCCGAAGGTAAGAAGCTAATTATTAGTGCCTGTCAAAATGGTGAGCAGAACGCTTGTGATTATCGAAAAGGTGCGGAGTTATTTGAAAGTTCACAGCTTCTAATGTGGGCCGGAATTATTCTTATTGGTATTGCTGTTTATATTGTCACGCAGATGATGTTTCAAGATAATGAATCTTTCCAAGCTGCGCAAAAATTAGAAGAAGGTGGTTCTAAGAAAGCTGAGAATGTAAAAAAGCACGGCTTTATTCTTCAATATTCGAGACCATTTTTTAAACGCTATATTTCACCAATTGTTTCTTCTATGAAAAATAAGAAGAAGATTAAAGAGAAGTATAAAAGAAAGCTAGCAAGTGCTGGTTTAACTGAAGATATGACTCCTGAGGATTTCTTCGCATTTAAGTTATTTCTTATTATTGGTTTCCCAATTATGTTCTTAGCTGTCAGAGAATTTACTGAAGCAGACTGGAAACTTTCTCTTATTCCTGTAATGGCAATTGTTGGATTCTTATATCCGGACATTTGGATTAAAGGAAAAATTGAACAACGCCAAAAAGATATTATCAACGGAATGCCTTTTTCAGTTGATATGCTAGCACTATCTGTTGAAGCGGGACTAGACTTTATTGCTGCGATGACTAAGGTTGTAGATAAAGCTAAACCTGGTCCACTTACACAAGAATTTGAAATTCTTCTTAAAGAAATTAAAATTGGAGCCAGTCGTGCGGAAGCTCTAAGAAATATGGCATGGCGAGTGGACTTAATTCAGATTTCGTCATTTTGTGCAACTCTAATTGCTGCAGACTCTGTTGGTGCTTCAATTGGACCAATTCTAAAAGCACTCTCAATTGAGATTAGACAAAAGAAATCAGCGCAGATTGAAAAAGAAGGTGCAACTGCTGCAACAAAGATTCTTTTTCCAATGATGGCCTTTATTGTACCTTCAGTTCTTCTTATGATCTTTGCTCCACTCGTTGTTGAGCTAGTTGGAGGGAATTAATGAAGATTTCTTGTAATGGTATTGAAATATGTAAGCAGGCCATTGTTGCAGATTCTTTTTATAAGAAACTAAAGGGGCTGATGTTTTCTCAGAGCATGGATGGCTTTGATGGCATGATTTTTTATGGAACAAATGCAATTCATACCTGTTTTATGAATTATAAAATCGATGTTGTCTTCTTTAATAGTAAGAATGAAATTAAGAAAATATACCGTGGACTTAAACCATGGAGACATACGCAAATTGTTTTTAGTGCAAGTCGTGTACTAGAGTTGGCAGATGGACAATTGCCTCAAGAGATTAAGGAAGGGGATACTCTAGAGTTATGTATAAATTAGTTGTTGTTGCAGGTAAACTGCGTGGACAGGAATATATTTTAGAGGAAGGGGAAAATACCCTAGGGCGCTCAGAGGATTGTAGCGTTCACTTTCCTGTAAATGGTGTTTCAAAGAAGCACTTATCCGTTACTGTTACTCAAGATGTAGCTTTTGTTAAAGATCTTGGAAGTTCAAATGGTACATTTGTTAATGGTAAAGCAGTCAAAAGGGCCACTGTTAAAAATGGAGACAAGATAGCTCTTCCTGATTCAATTCTTCAAGTCGTTTTTGTAAAAGAGAAAAAGAAGATTATTAAAAAAAGAATTGAAACTGTTGAAGAAGATGATGAACCAACATATATCACTGGTGGTGAAATGCCAGAGAATATCTTTGGAAAGATCATCTGGCTTTTTAAATATCGATTAATGCCACTAATTCATGGAATTAATGAAGAATATGAATGGCGTGTTCTTACTGGTATCTTACTTTCTATCTTCGTTGTTGTGACGGTAACTCTAACTATTTTTCCAGTAATGAAAACGTCTCAGAGTCTACTTCTTTTAGAAGTTGCTAAGCGTGGTGCACATTATGCGGATGAAATTAAAAGACAAAATAGAGGTGCATTAGCTAGAAAAGATCTTGATCGTGTTGATACAAAGTTTATGGAACAAGGAAATAACGGTGTTGTTTCTTATGATCTATTTGATATTGACGGACGAATTGTTAGACCGCTAACAAAGCTAAATATGTACATTGATGATCCTTTCTCTGTTCAAGTAAGAGAGTGGGCCGAAAAGACAATGAAGAACTCTAGTGACCTTCCTATGGTAAGTCGATTGTCAAACGGTGAAATTGGAATCGGTCAAAAGATTAAGGCAACAAATGTTAAGACAGGTAACCTTGATGTTGTTGGTGTAATCGCCATTCGTTTTAAACCAGCATCAATTGCGGATGAGGCATCTAAAAGTAGGGTTGCTTACCTAGAGGCACTAATTACGTCATTTATTGCTTCAATCATCTTCTTTGCCATTGTTTATTATATGACGATTAGACATCTAGATGAAATGAAGTTTCAGATTGAAGAGGCCTTAAGAGGAAATCGAAAAAGTGTTGATAGTGAATATTTATGGTCTGAGATTGATCCATTACGTTCATCTATAAATTCCATGATTCAAAGAATTAGAGAGCTGCAGAAAACTGACGATGATATGAGTTTTGATGAAATGGAAAGTGATGAGTCCTATGTTTCAAGCTTATATGAATTTATGCAAGGGGCACAGGGAGCTGTCCTTGTTCTAGATTCACAAAAGAATCTTTCTCATATTAATACGCTAGCAGAAGATATCACGGCGATTAGAGGTAGCTCTTCTGAAGGGATGAGCCTCTTAGATGTGGCACGTGAAAAGGGATTCGCAGCGACAATAATTGAGTTATGTGATGCCTCTGCGGATAATGGAGGAACGTCTCAGAAAGGTGAATATGAGCTTTCTGGGCATTTCTATAATATTTTTGTTACGAGTTTAATAGGGCGAGATAATTTTGCAAAGGCGTTCTATGTTACACTAATTAAAGAGGACTAAGTATAAATGGTTGCCGCAATTAGAATGACAAAGAATTTATCTTCCCCAGAATCATCTGGGCAGTACCATCGTATTATTTGTATGACTGGTAAGAATAAAGGTATTTGTTATTACTTAAACGGTAATCGAGTAGTTCTTGGTCGTCTAAGTTCTAATGATATTCAAATTCTTGATACTCAAGCTTCAAGAGAACACATTGAATTAACTCGTGTTAATAATGAATATACTCTTACCGATCTTAAGTCTCAAAATGGTGTCATGGTAAATGACTTGAAAGTGACTCAACATAAACTTAAGTCTGGTGATAAGATTATTGTTGGCTCTACAGTTTTTAAGTACTCATTCATCGAAGTAAAAGAGGAGAAGGCCCTCGTGGAATATGAGGACCCTGAAGAAGACGAAGATGATGAAGATGAGGAAGAAGAGGAAGAGGTAAAGAAGAAAGCCAAAGCTAAGAAAAAGAAAGGTCCTGCAACACCTGAGGAAAAGAGAAAGAAACTTATCTATATTGCAGTAGCAGTTATGGGCCTGTTCTTTTTTATGGATGGTGGTGATACAAAAACAAAGAAGGCAACAGTAAAAAAAGAAGGAAGTTCAATTATTGATTCCTCAAATAGTAATACTGGCCGTAAATATGTTGAAGATCTTGAAACTCGTGAGAAAGTTGAAGCTTATATTCACCGTGGTAGACGAGAAGCACGTGAAGGAAACTACTTTAGAGCAATGCAGGAATTTAATCTAGCTCTAACACTTGATCCAAATGATGGTAACGCTGCTTATCACTTAAATATTGCAAAACAGAGACTTGATGAAAAAATTAAAGATATGTTCAATCAAGCAACAAAGAATAAAGATTCTTTAAAATATAATAGAGCTTTAGGTACATATTGCTCAATTTATAAACTTTTAATTGAATACAAGACAGATGAGCGCTTTATCGAAGCTAAAAAGAACGTTGAAGATATGGCCGAAAAATTAGGGATGAAAAAGAGTGATAATTACTGTTTCTAAAAATGGAACAATTCTTAATCGTATTGAGATTAATGATCAGGTGATCATGGGGCAGAGCTCTAGCTTTCTTATTGGTCGATCTGATGAAGCTCATGTTCACTTAGATGATCCACAAATTTCAAGGCGATTAGCAAGCCTTAATTTTAATGGTGTCAGTTGGACTTTAAATAAGTTATCAACATATGACACTGTTCTTGTTAATAACGCTCCAATGTTTTTAGAGGAAATACCAGTATCGAGTGGCTATTACCTCGTTTGTAATGAATTTAAAGTTCTTTTTGAAAGTCTAGAAGTTGAAAGTCCAGTTGGTGATGATCCTGTTGAAGAAATCGTTAACGTTGAGCCAGAGTTACCTGAAGATGATTTTGAAGCCGCTGAACAAGATGATATTGAAGAAGAAACATCTATCATAGATGGTGGATCTGAATTTGAAGAAGAAACTCAAGCTTTTGATGCACCTACTGAAGAGGAATCATCTGATAACGAGAATGAGTTTAATGCTGAAGAACCTCTTGATTCTCAAGAAGGTGGTTTTGAAGAATTTGGACAGCAGGAAGAAGGATTCTCAGAAGGCTTCGATGAAAACTATGAAGAAAATTATGATGATGGTTATGATGACAACTATGGTGATGAATCTTACGACATTGATACACTAGACGATGATATTGGGGATAAAACTCAAGTATTCTCTGGCTTTGCAAATTTTGTTCTAGAGTTATTTGGTGAAGATGTTCCTTATGATCATTTTAATTTAGACCTGCCTGAAACATATATTGGTCGTGATCCAAGTAAATGTCAGATTGTCTTATCTGATCCTGAAGTCTCCTCAGTACATGCGGTAATTAAAAAGAATAAGATCACTTGTGTATTAGAAGATTTACAATCGGCCAATGGCACGATTTTAAATGGTAAGCGAATAAACCAAAAAGAGATCACAAATGGTGATGAATTTATTATTGGCTCAACTACTTTTACAGTTAAGATCGCTAGTGACTTTATAAAGAGTCAGCAAGATATGCTGATGCCTGTAGAAGATAACCAGGTAATTGAAGTCGAGGAAATTGTTGAAGTTTCTGATGATGACGAAGATTTTGATGGCCTTGAATTATCTGATGCTCCTTCAGCTAGTGAAGAAAAATCTATTATTAAGAGAATTCTTAATGACCCTGAAAAGCGTAAGAAAGTCCTAATCTATACTGTTGTATTATTGGGTCTTTATATGTTTTTATTTCCAGATAGTGGCGAGAAACCAAAACCAACGGCTAAAGATAAGCAGGCCAAGGAACAAAAAAAGAAACAGGTTGTTACCTCGGTTGATAAAAAGCTAACAAAAGAGCAACAAGAAAAAGCAGAAGCTTTATATCAGTTAGCAACACGATATGCTAATGAGGGTAATGTTGCGGAAGCAATTACTGAGTTTGAAAGGTTATTTATGATCACAAAAGATTATAAACAAGCCCAAACTTTCTATCAGTTGGCTAAGGATAAATATGCTGAGCTCGAAAAAGCAGAGCTTGAAAGACGTGCAGAAGAAAAGAGAAAATTAATTCAGGCAAAAGTTAAGACGCTTCTTGATAAAGCTACAGAAGCGGTAAAAGAGCGTAATGTCACTTTGTCTCGTGGACTATTTCAACAGATTAAAGAACTTGATCCTAATAATTATGATGTTGCTAACCTTGAGTTAGAACTGGATTCCTATATTAAGGAAAAAAATCGAAAAGAACTTGAAGAAGCGCAGAAGAAAGCTGAACGCCAGCGTATGGTAGATGCTCTTAAACCAGGTGAAACTTTATTTCTTCAAGAAGAATGGTATAAGGCAATTGGAGCTTTAGAGTTATTCATTAGTGAAAAATCAATGGATGAAGATCTAATGAAGAAAGCAATTGATATGCTTAAAAAGTCACGTCAGAATCTTAAGAATATAACTGGCCCACTTTTGGGTAAGGCCCGTTCACTTAAAGAAGCAGAAGATCTTAAGGCATCTTATGAAGTTTTTAAGGAAGTCTTACGCTATAATCCTAATGAATTAGATGCGCAAAGTGAACTCGATGATATCAATGATACGTTAACGAGAAGAGCCCGTAAGGTATATCGTCAAGGTTTAATCTCTGAATCGTTAGGTTCATTTGAGGATGCCCGAGAAAAGTTTCAAGAGGTGCAACAAATCTCACCTATGGATAATGAATATTATATTAAAGCGAGTGAAAGGCTAAAAAATCTATGAGAGAAATTCAAAGCTTCTTTGCTAGAACACATCAAGGGCCATATCTTAATCTAAATGAGGATAATACCTTTATTAATCTTAAACAGAAAATTTTTGGTATATTTGATGGATTTGGAGGTTCTGGAATTTCTGATAGAAATCTAGAAAGTGCTAAGCAGTCAATTGATCTTTATTTCTCAAAGTTGTCTGGAGATCCAAATGCTACAATGCCTTACTTTTATTCACCTCAGTATGTACTAGAAACTAATGCTCTAGTGAATGCGATGTTTATTGCCCATAAAAACTTACTAAATATCAACAAGAGTAAACCTCTTAATGATAAAGGTGGGGTTTCTGCTGCTTTAACGATGCTTTCTGAAAATATTTTATCAATCGTTTCATGTGGTAATTGCCTGGTTCTTATGTACCGAGATGGGGATTTATCTCTAATTAATACACCTGATTGTGTTAAACAGATTTCAATTTCTGATAACTCGCACCAAAAAAGTACATTTCCTCTCGTTGCTTTGGGCCTTTATGAAGACTTATCCCCTAAAATTTGGGAGTTAAACGTAGAACCAAATGATCGTATTATTGTCTTAAGTGATGGTGTCTACGGAAGTTTAAGCCTTCATGATATTAAAAGAATTATTCAAGAATCAACTCAAGATGAAGTTATTCAGATTGATAATCTTTTTGACGGTGCAAATCGTCGAGGTAATCTAGATAATCAGTCAGCTATTATCTATTCAATCGTATAGAAACATACCGTAATCATTAAAACTGTCTCTTGCTTAGCTGGATTTTTTGCGTAACAATATATTGAGGTTTTATATGAGTAAAAAGGTATTAGTTGCTGACGACAGTCAGACAATCCAAAAAGTAATTAGTATTACATTCGCAAATCAAGATTTTGAAATTGTTTCAGCTCTTGATGAGTCTGAATTATTTTCTAAAAATGACGATTTTGATCTAATCTTATTAGACTTTGGTCTTTCAGATGATGGATATAAATTAGGTGAAGAAACGCGTAAGAAGTTCCCTACAACTCCAGTTCTGGCGATGCTAGGAACATTTGATATCGTTGATGAAAATAAGCTACGTAGTAGCGGATATTCTGACAAAGTTGTTAAGCCATTTGAAACAGAGAAATTTATTTCACTTTGTAATGAATTGATTGAAAGTGAAGTTTCAACAACAGATACGACACAAGATTTTTCAGATGATAATCAAGATGAGCTTGAAGATGATAATTTCTCTGGTTGGGATGTTGATAGCTCAATTGCCCAAACTGAAGAAGATAAGACTCAAGAATTTGATTTGAGTCAACACGATTCATTCACTGATGACGATGATTCAGATAATAATCTTGAGTCAGAATTGGATGGTTGGGGATTTGATCCTACTAATTTAAAGGGAAGTGATGTAACAAAAGAATTTGATACTCTACCTCCTGTTATAGAAAATTTACCTCCAAAAGAAGAGCAACCTAGCTCGACAATACTCGATGTTAGTAACTACTTTGGAAATCTTGATGAAGAGCTGGGTGATGACTTTGAGCTTCCTAGTCAAGAAGAAGAAATAGAAGAAAATTTTGAGGACTCAGAAAGTGAAGAAGTAGAGCCTGTGTTTACTGAATCAGAGCAAAGTGGTTTTGAATCTGACTTTTCAGATGACTTTGAAGAGATTTCTGATGAGAACTTATGGGACGCTGATGAGGAGTCTAGTGAAATGTTCTCTTCTCCAGAAGAAGATGAGCATGAGATAAATCTTTCTTCAGTAACTCAAATGAATGATGACTTTTCATTTGGTACATCAACGACAGCATCGATTAATACTGCAACTTCTACAGCTCCAGCTACTACGGCCCCGGCTGTAAATATTGAAGAGCTTAAGGCCGAACTAAAGAATGAAGTTGCACCAATTATTGAAAAATTTGCACGCGAGTACTGTGAGCAAAATATTGAAAAGATTATTTGGGAAATCGTTCCTGATCTGGCCGAGAACTTAATTAAGAAAGAGCTTAAAAATATCAGTAAGCAAGTTCTAACATCAATTTCAGAATAATTATTTAATAACGAGAGAGCCTGTATAGGCTTTCTCTATTTTATCCTGAGTCTCAATAAGGGCCTCTCCAAAGTTTCCAATTCCTCTGAAAATACCTTTTATAATAGAATCTTCGTCGATGATTTCGACTTCTTTATTTAGGTGATAACATCTGTCATTCCACTGTTTTATAATTTCTTCTTCTGTAAGACGATTGCCTAGTAAGTAGTTGTAAATATCTAGCGGAATACTTTCAAAATCATTCTCACTTAATTTCGTACCTTCTTTAAGCACACCATATGTCTCATGTGGAACACCTCCATAGTTAATACCTATTCCGACGATATAGTTATCATCATCTTTATTAACTAAGATCCCCATAATTTTTTGACTATTCTCATTAAAGATATCGTTGGGCCACTTAAGGAGGAGTTTGTGCTCTTTAAAATAATTACTAAGTATAACTGCTACTTCTAAAGCCAGTAGAGTTGGTTTTTGGCCTGCCTCTAATTTACAAGAGAAACAAAGACTATCTTGTAAATCTTCCCACTTATTATGTCTTCGGCCCCTTGCCTCAGTTTGTACAGTTGCACTAATAAGTAATTGGTCATAATTACGTGCCTCTTCAATGGCAATTGTTTGAGTCGATGGAATTTCTTTAAAATGTAGGTGTTTCATAGATTTTCTCATTATGTTATTATCGAACAATACTAATAAATTCAGAGGTATTCAATATGTCACTTATCGAACGTTCTACTCCAAGAGAAGTTAAATTTTCTATTAATATCAACCCGTATGCAGCAGGATCAGTTCTTGCAGAATTTGGTAATACAAAGGTTCATATCACTGCTTCGATAGAATCAAGCGTTCCTGGTTGGATGAAAGGTAGTGGAAAAGGTTGGGTGACAGCAGAATATTCAATGCTTCCAAGCTCTACTCACACAAGATCAAGAAGAGAGCGTTCAAAAATTGGTGGCCGTACTCAAGAAATTCAGCGCTTAATTGGCCGAAGCTTAAGAGCAATTATCGATCTTAAAAAATTAGGTGAGCGTATGATTACTCTTGATTGTGACGTTATGGTTGCAGACGGTGGAACAAGAACGACTTCAATCTCTGGGAGTTTTATTGCACTTGAACTTGCTATTCAAAGTTTAATCGCAAGTGGTGAGCTTTCTGAGAACCCAATTATAGAGCCTCTTGCAGCAATTAGTTGTGGAATTAACGGCGAAGGTAAAATCATTGCTGACTTAAATTATGAAGAGGATTCGAGCTGCGATACAGATATGAATATTGTTATGACTGAGTCTGGAAAATTTATTGAAGTACAAGGAACTGCTGAAGGGCAAGCATTCTCAAGAGAGCAAATGGATGCGCTAATGGATTGTGCTGCTGAATCTCTTAAGGTTGTTTTCTCAAAACAAAAAGAAGCACTAGGAAAGTAATGAAAAAATTTATTCTAGCTACTGGAAATGCTCATAAAGCCGAAGAATTTGCAGTTTTATTCAAAGAGACGAATATTTCAATTAATGCAGCTTCTGCAAAATTAGATGTTGTAGAAGATGGAAATACTTTTCAAGAGAATGCTCTTAAGAAAGCTCAAGCTTATTTTGAAGAGTTTAAAACTCCTGTCGTCGCAGATGATTCAGGAATTACTGTTGAAGCACTTCCTCAAGAGTTAGGAATATACTCTGCGCGTTTTGGTGGTGAAGGTTTAACAGATCGCCAAAGGGCCGAGCTATTATTAGATAAGTTAAATGGTGAGCAGAATCGAAATGCTTACTTTACTTGTGTCTTATGCTTTTATTTATCACCAGAGGAAATATATTTTTTTGAGGGTAGAATGGAAGGTGAGATTTCAGATAGTTACATTGGTGAAGGAGGCTTTGGTTACGATCCTGTATTTTGCCCAAAAGCCTTTCCAGATCAGACTGTAGCGCAATTAGAAGAGTGGAAAAACGAGAACTCCCATAGGGCCAAGGCCGTTGGTTCCGCTATAAAGTTTTTTCAAGAACTTTAAAAAGGTTTAATTTCTGGGTTGCCAAAAAGGTTCAGATCACTTATAAATAGCCTACCCAAAATTTCAATGTCGGAGTATAGCGCAGTTTGGTAGCGCACTTGCTTTGGGAGCAAGGGGTCGCAGGTTCAAATCCTGCTACTCCGACCATTTTTAAAATCCCTTTCTATTTTCTTTTATCTTTCGGTGACTCAAGCACTACGTATGTTGATATTGAATTTACCTGTGGAAGTGTTCCAAGAACTTCTGTGTGAAATGTTTTATATGAAACAAGATCAGTCGTTTCAATTCTTAGAATGTATTCAAAGCTTCCCGTAACGTTGTGACACTCGATTACTTCGGGTGATTCAGCAATCGCCATTTCAAAATCTTTTTGTGACTTCTTTGTGTGAACAGATAATCCAACTGTAATATAAGCAGTAAATCTTGTTCCTAATTTTGCTCGATTGATTCGCGCGCGGTAGCCAGTGATGACCTTAGATTTCTCTAACTCTTGTACTCTTCTAAGACATGCAGAAGGTGAAAGTCCTACGATGGAGGCTAAATCAGAATTACTGATTCTTCCGTCATTTTCTAATTCTTGCAATATTCTTTCGTCAATAGTGTCTATTTTCTTCATATGTTGCAAATTATCTCTCAAATGTATGATTCTTTGCAATAAATTTATTCTTAAAATCGAGTAAACTGTGCCACATGAGCACGACAAATCTATACGCACTTTTAGCTTTTGCCTTTGTTTCCGCCATAACGCCGGGACCAAATAATATTCTTCTAATGGCCTCTGGCGCCAATCATGGTTTTAAGAGAACCGTCCCTCATATGCTTGGGGTTTACTTTGGTTTTATCTTCATGATTGCGGTAATTGGTTTTGGAGTTTCGGATATTTTTAAAACTTATCCAGGCATTCAAAAAATTATGCAGATGGCATGTGGTACTTATTTAGCATTACTTGCATTTAAAATTGCATTTAGTACTTTTGCAAAGGAAGAAGCACAGATTAAAAAACCAATGTCGTTCATTGAAGCGGCGATGTTTCAGTGGATTAATCCAAAGGCTTGGACAATGGCACTTTCAGCTGTTGCCATTTATACAAATGGTAATACATTAGGTGTTGTTGCAGTTATTCTTGCTTATAGTCTTGTTGATATTCCGGCAATTTCTGTTTGGGTCTTTGCAGGTTTAAAGCTTAAGTCTTTTCTTGAGAAAGGGTATCGCCTTGCCATTTTTAATATTATTTTGGCCGTGCTACTTTTTGGTTCTTTATTTCCAGTTTTAGTTTTGAAGTAATATAGAAAAGTAGAGGAAGTTCTTCCTCTACTTTTTATTTTGTTATTTTATTTGGGTTATCATCTGCTTTCGTAAAATTCTCACCAAGTTTTTTAGGCTGAACTTTTTGAATTGGAAGCTCTGCGTGTGCAATCTCTGTATTAAAATCGACCGGTAGTTCGATCATTGTCTTTCCTGTTAGGATGACCTTAGAAACTTTCTTAACGAAGAAATCAAATATTTCTGAATCAATTTTTTTCCCAACAGTTCGTTTCATAATTTCTAGAGCATCTTCTATTGGAAGTGCCTGTGAATAAGATCGTTTCGTCGTGATGGCATCAAAGAAATCGGCGATAGAAACGACTTTTGAGAAGATATGATGATCTTCTCCCTTGATTCCTTTTGGGTAACCAGAGCCATCAATATTCTCATGATGTTCAATAATTACTTTTTCAATAGACTCTTTTTTAAGTCCAGGAAACTCAGGGTTTGCCTCTCTAAATAGTTCAACACCAAGCTCAGGATGCTTTTTTATTTGTGCAAATTCTTCATCAGTAAGATTGCCTGTTTTATTTAATATTTCTGTCGAAATTTTTGTTTTGCCTAGATCATGTAAAAGGCCACCAAGTCCAATTGCAACAAGATCAGCTTCACTTGCCTTAGGTTTTAATTGTTTATAAATTAAAACACTGTACATACTTACATTAATAGAATGGTCGTAAGTGTAAAAATCATGGAATGATAAATCACCAATTAGTTTTTTTAGGCTATTAATATCATAGTCTTTGATAACATCGACCATTGCCTTCATTGAATCATGACAACCATCGAGTGCTTCACCAAGAATTTCTGTATTGAATTCTTTCCCTGGATTGAAAATATCATCAAGGTGCTTCACCGCTGAATCTTTGATAACGGAAACCTTATCAATCGATTCTATGTTCTCATCTTCTGCTAGAGACTGAAGGTAGAGCCCACGCTCAGATTCAAGAACATGTATCCTTTGATACTTTTTAAAACCTTCTACATCATCATCGGTGAGAACTTCTCCAGGTCGCACTATTTTAACATAGTGATCCTTGCCTTTGATCGTAGAAGAGTTGATGTAGATATTGTATAGAAGCGGCTTTTCTCGAACAACGAGGTGAAAGTCGATCGTAAAATAAACTGTTTTTGAGTTGCTATCCATTGCACTTTTATCGGCATAATCTCCGTTCAGATAAAGTCCTAGTACGAAATACGTACAAGTAAAAATATTGTGTTAGTTCTTGTTAGGATTTGCTTTGTCTAAGTTATTGAAATTGCATTTCTTATTTAGCGGAACTGAAATTTTAAAAGTGTACGATTAGGTGCTTGAAATGGTACATTAAGGCCTACACAACACACATTATAGAGATAAATTGACGGAGTGAATCAAAGTGCAACTGAAAAGACTAATTATCCAGGGCTTTAAATCCTTTAAAGATCGTACAATTATTAACTTTGACGATGGTATTACAGGGATCGTTGGGCCAAACGGATGTGGTAAATCGAATATTGTTGACGCCTTATTTTGGATTATGGGTGAGCAATCAGCTAAACACCTAAGAGGGAATTCAATGAAGGACCTTATTTTTGCTGGTTCTTCAAAATATAATCCTGCTGCATGGGCCGAGGCAACACTTGTCCTTGAGAATACTCATGGAAAGCATATCCACATCGGTGGGAAAGTTGCAAATCCTTCAGAGATTCAATTAACAAGAAAGCTTTATAGAAACGGTGATACTGAATATCGTATCAACGGTGAGCCGGCTCGCTTGAAAGATATCCAAGAAGTATTTATGGATACAGGTGCTGGTGCAAAGTCATACTCAATTATTGCCCAAGGGGAAATCAATAGACTTGTACAAGCAAAACCTGTTGAGCGTCGTACAATGATTGAAGAGGTTGCCGGTATTACGAAATTTAAAGTTCGTAAGAAAGAATCAATGAGAAAAATTGAGGCAACTGAGCAAAACCTTAACCGTCTAAACGATCTAACAATTGAAATTGAAAAGAACTTAAAGTCTCTTCAAAAACAAGCTGAAAAAGCTGAAAGAGCGCGTACGCTTAAGGATAAAATTAAACGTACTGAAATCTCTGTTGTTGCACATAAAGTATTCGAAGATCTTCGTGAGCTTCGCGATGGAGGTAATGAGCTTCTTGAGAAGAAAGCAAATCTTGAAGCTTGGAGCATGAAAAAAGATTCTCTTGAGATCTCTCTTGAAGAAGAGCGTTTTGAAAGAGAAGAAAAGACTGCAAGAATTGATGAGTCTCAAAAAGAAAGAAATGAAGTTTCAAATAAATTAGCTGCTGCTGAAGAAAGACTGAATGCACTTTGTAAGTCTTTAACTGATAAAGAAGAGCAACTAGAGCAAAGACAAAAAGAGATTGATGAACTAGCTCAAGAGATCGAAGAAAGACTTCTTAAAAAAGAAGAAATTGAAACTGAAATCAACGATGTTATCACTTCTTCAAAAGAAGATTACGATTATGAAGCAGCAAGCGAGAAGCTTGAAACTTTAAAGTCTGAGCTAGAAGATAGACAAGCGCAAATTAGTGAGCTTGAAGAAGAGCTATCAATTAAGAAAGAAGAGCTTGTTAAAATGGATCAACAAGCTTTCCAAAATAATTCAAAACTTGAAGAATATGCTGCAACTCTTCAAGACCTTGCGACTGAAATTGAAGCAATTGAAAAACAATACTCAGGTGTTTCAAGTGAACTTGCAAAGGAAAGAGATGATGTTATGGCCGCTAAGAATTTAGTGGAAGAGTTAACTGAATCAGAAGTTACACTTAAGGAAACGGTAAACGAGCTGACGCAAAAAGATCGTGATCTTGAAACAGAACTTAAGAATTTAACAAAAGAACAAATTACTAAGCAATCAAGACTATCTTCATTAAAAGAAATTCGCTCTTCACTTGAAGGAGCTAAAGAGGGTGTTTCTAAATTTTTAAGTGAAGTAGATTCTGATAAATATACTGTACTTGGTAATATTATTAAATGTGACGATAAGTACACTAAGGCCGTAACAGCACTTCTTGGAGAGTTCTTAGAGTCTCTAGTTACTTCTGAGAGTGATCTTTCACTTCTTAAAAATTGGGTAACTGAAAATGATGAGAATGCACTTGAGATCTTACTTGCAGATAAGTCTGCAGATGTAATTTCTGCTGAGGCACGTGAAAGAATTCAAGTAAAGCTTGGGGTAGAATTAACGACTCTAAGTGATATCATTGAACTTCCAGAAGAATATAAAGCTAAACTAACTCCATATTTATCAAGTCTATTTATTGTTGAAAGCCTTGATCTTGATAAAGTTGTTTCACTAGAGAGTTCAATCTCTTTTGGTGGAATCTCTGATATCAGTGGAAATATTCAAGTACGTAATCGCCAAAATGCAACAGTTCTTCATGTAAAAGGATCTGGTGAACAAGGGCAAAGTGCAATTGAAAGAAATAACACAATTGAAGCACTTGAAAACGAATTAGTAAGTCTTAATGAAAAAGTAGCAAACCTTGAAGAAGCCGTTACAGTTTCAAATGAATTACTAAGAAATAAAGTAGATGAGCTAGAGAATGCTCGTCTTACACTAAGTGAAGCTCGTGCCGATTTCGCTGCTAAAAACTCAGCTCTTGAGTCTAAGCTAGCATCTATGGAATCTGGTAACACGAGACTTGAAATTCTAAAGAATCGTAAAGATGAAACTTCAAAGCTAAGACTAGCTATTCTAGAAAAAGAAGAATCTTTTAATAAAGATAAGTCTGAGGTTGAAGAGGCAATTGCTGATATTAGTGAAAGAGTTCAAGACCTTCGCGATAGTTATAATGAAATGAATGAAGTTTATGAAGCAGACCGTGAGGTTTATGTTTCTAAGCAAGTTGAAGCAAAAACTTTTGAGCAACGTGTGAATTCGCTACGTTCTCAATCAGAAGATATTGAAAAGCAAATCGAAAAACAAAACCTTCGTAAAGAATCAAACTCTGAGCTTATCACTAAACTAGAGGGTGAGCTTGAAAATATGCAGGTTGAAATCGAAGAACTTGAAATTTCAAATAACGAAAAAGCCGATATCCTTGCAAGCAAAGATGAAGTTCTTAGTATTATGAAAGATGAGTTCTCTGAACTTCTACTTGCAATGCAAGAAAGAGAAGATCAGGTTAAAGAACTTTCTAAAAATATCAATAAGGCCGATAAAGAGGTTGCTGAAAAAGAAGTACGCCTTGAAAGATGTCTTAATGAAGAAGAAGAGAATGTTCGTAATATCTTCGAAAAATACCGTGTTGATCTACGCGAATCTCTTGGACGCTACCTTGAGTATACTGAAACTGATTTTGAAAAACTTAATGATGTTTCAACAATGTACTTTATGGAAACAGAAAATGGTCCAAAAGAAATTGAAAAAGAATCATATGAATTTGTTCGTAAGTATGGCCAAGATCTTAAAGATCAAGGATTTAAACTTAAGAACTACAAGTCTGAATTTGGTCGCCTAGGTGAAATCAACTGGCAAGCAATTGAAGACTACGATAGACAAAAACTTCGTTATGACTTCTTAAAAGTTCAAGAAGTTGAACTTAGAAAGTCTCTTGAAGACCTTCAAAATGCAATTGATCATATCGATGAAAAATCGAAAGAAAGATTTAAAATCGCTTTTGAAGAAGTTGATACGAGATTTAGAAAAGTATTCCCAATTATCTTTGGTGGAGGGGAAGCACGTCTAGAAATCGTTGGTGATATTGATGATGCTGAATGTGGTGTTGATATTATTGCTAAGCCACCAGGAAAGAAAATGCAGAATATTAACCTAATGTCTGGTGGTGAAAAGGCCATGACTGCGGTTTCTCTAATCTTCTCGATCTTCCTAGTTAAGCCATCTCCTTTCTGTCTACTGGATGAGGTTGATGCTCCACTTGATGATGCAAACGTTGGTCGTTTTAATGAACTTCTTCGTGAAATGAGTGCTGAATCACAGTTCATTCTTATTACACACAATAAGAAAACAATGGAGCTAAATGATACACTTTATGGTGTAACAATGCAGGAGCCTGGTGTTTCAAAGGCAGTTTCGGTACAATTACAGTAATGAAAAAACTACTACCTATTTTAATGATTTCAAATATGGCCTTGGGATTTGTCCCAAGGTCTTTTTCTACTCAATATAAGCAAATTGTAAAAAATCAGCTTACTGGTACTCCAAAAGAGTCAACAGGAAGATTTGATTATGAATACCCTGGTAAGCTTAGGCTTGAACAAAAGGGTTCAGATGCTCTTGTCTATGTGACAAATGAGAAAACGACTTGGATTAGACGAGATGCTTTCATGCCTGGTGATCCAGCAGAAATTATTATTCACAAGGGTAGTGATAAGGGTCTTTCAAACTTCTTTGATTTACTAAAGAATGGCCTTAAATCAAATAAGAATTATAAAGTTAAAGACGGTGATAATTATAGTGTACTTGTTTTTTCTGAGACTTCAGTTAAGTCGACAGGCGTTGTCGAAACAAAGCTGACTTTTAAGAAAGGGAAAAAAGAGTTCTCTAATATTACTTCAATTGACATTAATTATGCTGATGGAAAAGTTGTTAAGCTTGAGCTTAGCAACGTTAAGAACGAAAGCTTTCAAGCAAAGCACTTCATCCTTAACGTTCCAAAGAATGCTAATGTGTCATATCAATAAAGCCACCACGAAAGAAATTTTCTTTTAGCGTTAATGGTTCATTACTCAGAAGACGAGAGTAGATCAAGTAGTTTCGTGCGACTAACTTTACGTACTTTCTCGTTTCTTTATACGGAATTTCTTCAATAAACTCTAAGTCCGGAAGGATGATTCGACTTCTCCATCTTTTAATAGGAGTACCTCCAGCATTATAGCTCGCAACAAAGTCGATAAAGTTATTATCCCTTCTCTTCATAAGCTCATTTAACAAGAGACTTGAAAAAGTAATATTAATATTAGGATTATATAAGTCTTCATATCCTTCATATGGAATTTTGTAGCGACGAGAAAGCCTCTTTCCTTGCTCTGGAATTAATTGAAGTAGTCCAAAAGCATCGGCAGGTGAGCGCGCATACTGATTAAAAGCAGACTCTTGACGAGCGATGCTCATCAGTAGTGGTGTCGTTACTGTTTTAGATCTATTATTTTCAAGAAACTCTTTTTTAAACGCTAGAGGAAAGGCAAATTGTGGATCTTCTTTTAAGATTTTTTCTTGCGTCTTAGAATCTTCTCTGAAGAATTTAAAGATCATAATATTGTAGTATTTTGCAGCGTAAAGGTCACTAAAACTAACCTTATCATTACTATCAATAATTTTTTTCGCAAGGTCAGTATTACCAAGATAAACGGCCCAAGCAAGCTCATCAATCGAGATATCAAACTTTTCTCTGTAATCAATATGCTTAAGTTTTGTGTGATTCATGTGAGCAATTTGGCCATAGTATCCAAATTGATCTTCTTTTTGAATTCTAAGTAAAAGTTTTTGTGCTTCATCGAAGCGGTTAAGCTTCTTTAGGCCAACAAATTTCCAATAAAGAAATCGGTAGTTTGGCTCATCATTTTTTTCTTCAAAACGATCAAACCATTGAATCATTTCTTCATAGTTGCCCGCCTTGTAGTTTGTCCAGGCAACATTCCACACAATACTTTCAAGGTGTTCATGCTTTCCTTCAACAGCAGCATAAGCCTTCTTATAGAATTTTATGGAGCGATCATACTTTCTAAGATCCTCAAAAATACCACCAATCGTGTAGTAAGTTGTAACGACATACTCCGTCGGGACTTCCTTAAAGAGAAGGAGGTTCCTTAGAACTCTTACCGCCCTTTGTAATTTGTCTTCTGTCCAATAGATTCGAGCAAGCCTAATAGTGTATTCAGCATGTTTTTCTTTTAGCTCTTGGCTTTCTCTGTTTTTTTGAAGGTAAAGAACTAGGCTTCTAATATTGTCTCTAAAACTATCGTTTTTTCTTTCCCTTTTATATGAGTTTGCAAGTCTAAACCAAGCTTCAACTTTTTCTTCTTTTACAGTATCTTTGTCGCGAATTATTTTTTTGTAATATTCACGGGCCTTAACAAACTGTCGATCTTGTTCAAAGCTTTTGGCTACATCTAAATAATTTTCTCGCTCCGGCTCTTTTATGAAGCGAGGAGAGACATCAATTAATTTTTGATAGATTCGTTCTTGTTGTTGACTACCATCTTCGAATTTCTTCATGGCATCAAGTAAGAGCCTTTCAACTTCACCTTTAGTATTGAGGTAATCCACCTTATTTAAGACAGCACTAGCATAGACATCTGTGTAGTAAGTTTTTGAAATAATTGCATCAATTAGTTCTTCTCTTGCCCAATACGGATACGCTTCAGTATTTTTATACTCTTCACTTAATTCTTGAATACTCTTAGTACAATTCTTGTGATAATTGGCCCTTAACCATGGGGACAATGGAAATTGTGTATGCAAGAATTTTTGGTACTCGTTACAACTAACAGAATTATTCTTACTAATTTTAGAAAGTAAGTTTGTTAGAGCACCATCTTGTGGTTTCGTTTTAGGAGGTCTTGATAAATTCGTACAAGACAAGGCCAAAATAAATATAGTTAGTAAGGTAAATCTCATTAACTACTAGGATAGGCCTTTAAGTAACTTCCTTCAAGTATGTGAAAACAGGCATTTCTGTTCCTAAAAAAATTACATAAGGCATTGAAAAAACGTCGGTTTAACACTATAAGTAGCTACTTTAGCTATACATGGAGAATTATATGTCTGAGATTTCATCTCAAGTTAACCAAAAATTTAATGACCGAACGGTTTATTTTACTTCACTAGGGTGTTCAAAGAACCTCGTTGATGCACAGGTTATGCTCGGGCATATGGGACTAAATGGTTTTAAAGTTGTAACAGAGCCTCAAGATTCTGAGGTAATTGTTGTAAATACATGCTCATTCATTGAAGCAGCTAAGCAAGAATCTATTGAGATGATTCTTGATCTTGCAGACTATAAAGATGAGGAAGTTGGTAATTGTAAGGCACTGGTTGTTTCTGGTTGTATGGCCCAGAGATATTCAGATGAACTTGAAAAGAGCTTGCCTGAAGTTGATATGTTCATTGGAACTGGTGAATACAATAAAATCGTTCCACTTTTAACTGCTCTTGAAAATAATAAATTAGAGAAGAAGTCATTTGTTGAAGTTCCTAGATTTATTCATACTGAATTTGATCCAAGACTTAATACTTCTCCGTTCTATACGGCATGGTTAAAGATCTCTGAAGGTTGTAATAGAAATTGTACTTTCTGTATTATTCCAACTCTTCGTGGACGTCTAAGATCTCGTACTGTTGAATCTCTTGTTGAGGAAGCAAAGCAATTGTCTTCAACTGGTGTTAGAGAGCTAAATCTTATTTCTCAAGATCTTTCTGATTATGGAGTCGATCTGAGTGATGAAAATAATCTATTCGAACTTCTATCAGGTCTTGAGACTGTTGATGGAGTAGATTGGGTACGTTTATTCTACTTCTATCCAGATGAACTTACTGATGAAGTTATTGAAAAAATGGCAACTTCTTCGAAAGTATGTAAATACCTTGATATGCCGGTTCAACATTTCTCAGATTATGTACTTAAGCGTATGAATAGAAAGATTACTGGTGAGAAAATCATGGAGCGTATCACTAAGCTTCGTGAAAGAATCCCTGGAATTGTTCTTAGAACTTCAATCATCGTTGGATTCCCTGGTGAATCTGAAGAGGACTTTGAAAAATTACTTGAAGGTATCAAGCAAGCACGTTTCAACCACCTTGGTATCTTTAGATACTCAGATGAAGAAGGAACACCTGCTTACCGTTTAAAAGATAAAAATTCGCAAGAAGTAATTGATGATCGTTTTGATCGTCTTTATGAAGTTCAAAAAGAAATCGCTAGAGAATTAAATCAAGAATTCCTAGGTGAAACTGTTGAAGTTCTTGTTGAAGGAACTCACGAAGATACTGATCTTCTAATTGTTGGTCGCCATTTTGGTCAGGCACCTGATATCGATGGTAAGGTTATTATCAATGACTTAAATGAGAGAGATTTAAAAATCGGTGACCTCGTTAAAGTTGAGATCACCGATGTATTAGATTTTGATTTAGTTGGACGTGTAATTTAGATTACTAAGGTTCTTCTTCCCAGTCATTGTAAGGGAACGGTATTAGCTGACGTCCAGTAATTGCCGTTCCTGCACCAAAAGATGCATGTAGCGGACGTGTAAGCTGAACTGCATTTGAGTAAACTCTTTTAACTATATAAGTTTGTCCACCAATAATAACGTTCATACCTGAGTAGAAATCACTTGATGATACTGTGTAAAAGTATAGTGACCCAACTGTCCCACTCCCTGTTGTAATAGCAGTATATGAGTTTCCTAAAGTCGGTGCTGTCGCATCTGTACAGGCAGAATAATTTGTTGAGTTTGTGTAATCATCCCAATCACTAAATTCGTTAAGAGGTTCATCAAAAACATCTAGGTTTGTCCCTTCATCCATGCTCGCAATAGTAACCTTATCAAGATTGTTCATCTCATAGTTATTATCCCAATCTCTAATGTGTAAGTTTATTCTCGCTTGAGTAACTGAGAATTCATCAAGACAAGAGAATGTATAGTAAGGCTGTGCCCCCATAAATGGATCAACTATCTGGTTTGGATCATCTGAAAGGCTTACACTTTCCGCGTGAAGCTTTATACCCTCTGAGTAATATTCAGTATTATTAATTGAATTATAACAAGAGTTTTCATGTGCAAATGAAGCAATTGAACGGTTTGATCTCGCACCTCTTTTTTGTGGAGTTTTTAAGATACTCTCATAATTTGCACCACTAAATGCCTCTATAACAAGCGACTGAAAACCATCCTCAAGCTCATCTGTTGTGAAGACGTCTTCAATTGCACCCTTTCTACATAAGTATGCATTTCCCTCACATTGATGTTCTAAAACCTCGACAGTATTTCTATAGTAAGCTGGATCTCCAGTGTCTGCGTTTGCTTCTGTATATGTATAAACAAGCTCGGCATATTCAAAAGAACCATTGTCACAATTTAGATCATGGTATTTACCTGAACATAGATCATCAAGTTGACCACCGAATAGAACACCGTTGACATAAATTCCATCTGCATAATAACTATTTGCTGGAGTTGCACCTCCTAACCCATCTGTCGCAGTATTATCGGCTGGAGCTACTCCCACAGCATCTGTTGAAGTACCAGTTACAACTTGTACGATATAGCGAGCAGCTGCACTGTATGCAATGTCTGAATTTGAACTACGTGTCATCATTGGTCTTTTCTTGTAAAAGAAAAATGGCTTATAGCGAATACTATGACAAATACCTGGGCCAACATTTGCTTGTAGCTTAAGCTCTCTAAAGTAAAGGTTATTTTCACCAATATCAACATAACAATCAATATCGATTACATCCTCAATATCAGATGCTAAGGCCCTTGGGTTGCTGATGATATCTCTTTTCTTTACTCGACACTTATTAAAGAAGTTATCTTCACCATCTTTGTGAGTGAAGAACTTCGGAGTATTTTCTACTTCAACATTTACTTCAAAGTAATCTTCGATCAATAGATCAAATGATGCTGAGAAGCTTCCAAGAATATTTTGAGCAGTTACAGTATACGTCTTAGATGAGGCTGCAATTTCAGGAATACCGATAATATCACCTGTCTCTTCATCTAATGTTAAACCTGGAGGAAGTTCTGGGCTTACACTATATGCAATGTCTTCTCCTTTTGGAAGAGTTGACTTGATTACTGAATCAACGCCACGATGTAATTCAAATGTCGTTAGAGTTTGAAAATCACTGATTGTCGCTCCGTTTGCACTATACGGTCTAACCGATGAGAATGATTCTCCTGGAAGTGTCATCGTAATTGGCACTCCATTTGTACTTTGTAATAAAGCAGTATTGTCACTACTATTAATTTGTGAAGCAACAAGGTTCGCTCGTCCTGTATTTGTCAGTATATCCATTCCACTAACAAGAGAAGATACATCAGTAAATGTAGCTCTCATTACAGGGGTCCAAATTTCATTTAGGATGTATGCCGTAGCATTACCACAATCTTCAAGTGCATTATTAGATGCAATAAAATCTTCACTAGAATTAGTGTCGTTAACATTCTTCGTTTGGTTAACAAAGATGATATTTGCTAGTCCAGCATCTGTTGGATTTCCTGTTACAACTGCGCGTGCAAACCTGTCTGTCGGTGCAGATGGAAATCTCATACATAGAGCTGGTCTTGTTTCTAAGTAAGTTGGTGTAAATGCAGCAGTTGAGTTAAGACTCATAATATGTGTAAGAGACACTGGAGTTGTTTGAATTACTGCTTCTTCATCTAGGAAGTTTTTATAATTATCAACTGAGATATCCTTTACAAATTCACCACTGATAACTTGAACAATTAGGTATTTTTCGTTCCCATCAATATCAAGAATTCTTTTAATGATACCTTTTGCACCATTGCTTAGTGGTGGAAGTGTTGCTGCAGAAATTTCTTGTCCTTCAGTAAAATTTGAAGTCGTCTGAACAAGATTTTTTACTTTGAACGCAACAAGTTGTGAGTACGATAAATCCTCTGGAGGATTAATAATACCAAGATCAAGCTTGAACGTTCTTGTTGAAATGTCATTTTTAACGGTAATTGTATATTCAATAGGAGATTGATAGTTATGATCTCCTACACCAGATGTATCAATAATGTATCCAAATAGTGGACTGTCTACATTTTTTACGAGCCTTAATGTAGAAGGTAAGTCTGGTGTAATTGAAATATCAGTACTGTTGTTATAACTGATATGTTCTGCGACAGCTTCTGATGTATCATTAATCAACTTTAAGTTGATATTTGAATTTGGTTGGAAAAAGTATTTAACTTTTTGAATTGTTCCTTCTCTATTTGAAAATGGAAAAGCATTATCAATTAAGTCGCCAGTATATAGAGTACCTGAAGTAAGTGTACCGTAAATATTGTTACTACTATCCTTGTATGTGATTGTTCCTGTTGCACCATTTTCAGTTGTAAATGTCTCACTTGTTAAACCATTTGTAAGGAATCCGCTATTATCATCTAGCTGAAATCCCACAAAAACAGGTCCTACAAAAGGAAATGCAACAGTGTTTGTATTTGTTCCATCATAATTATAGTAGCATGTTCCTGCGCTTAGATACACGTCACCAATTGTTGGGGTTGCTGGAGGAGTTGTTCCGATTCCCGCACCTGTACAATTGAAAGACTGCTGTGTTTCAAAAGTAAGCCTATCAGGAATTGGTGCTTGAATTGAAACTCTCGGTTGAGATGTTGTTGTTAATGTTTGAGCCGATTCTGTAGAAGGGCTATAAAAATTAAAATTAATTGGTGCTAGTGTAAAACTTCTAACAGGAGAAACTGAACTATTTGTTAGCTTGATCAGACCACTTTGATTACTTGTCGTAAAGTGCGCTGCATATGTAGTAGTGATATCTGAACCAAAATTAAAACCAGGGTTTGTGATTGGATCTAGGAAGTTATTCTTAGATGCATTTGATAAAGTAAAAAAACCATCATTGTCGATAATATTGTAATCTCCAAATTCACCATCTGGAATTATAAATGTAACAATATTCTTACCGGCCGTTGAATTAGCTAAGCTAGAGTCACCAGTGATAAAAATGTAGTTGCTTGCATTGTTGTAGAAAACGGAAGTCGGGTCAGTAATCTTACTTCCATCAATCTCATTACCGCCCTCGTCGATAAAGTCACTTGGAGGATCAACAACCTCTCCAACTGCACTTGATGCATCATCACTGCTTGCGCCATCTTCCTTGAACTTCGTTAAGCTATCAGGCACACATGAAGTTGCGATGAGCAGAAGGATTAATATTAAATGTAGAGACGGTTTACCTTTTAACGTTTTCATAACTTCATTATCGAATGATTCTTAAACAATCTTTACCAAAATTCATTTAGTCAGTGTTTATCGGAAGTTAGAGGTATTAATTGCCTAGAACCTAGACACAAAATTGACAAATTTTGTTGGCTAAAATTTGCTAACTTCCTAAAAATTCGAAGCGCCATTATAATGGTGTTTATATTGATAAATACTCGAATTTTCAGGGGAGACTTGTGAAGAGATTCATTCTAATTTGTTTAATTTCAACTTCTGCTTTTGCACAGATAACATTCTTGCAAGATTTAAGGCCATTTGTAGAAAAGAATATATCGACATCGTTGGCCGATAAAATTTGGGGGGAAAGAGATGAAGTCGAACTTCCTGAGATTCCTATTGTTAAAAAGGATGCTAAAGATCTAAGTGTTTACTCTAAAAAAGAATACAAATCACCTTTCACTAAAGAGCAGATGTCTCAATATAACTTATCATTTATTAATGAGTTAATTAAGGCCACGCGCGAACTTGATGCAAATAGAGATGAGTTATCAAAATGGTATGCAACTCTAGAGCAGGGGGGAACTCGAGAAGGAGTTTATCGCTCACTTGTGCTATCGCAATACTACCAACGCTTAGAAAATTATAACCAACAAACTTCAAGAGTTGCTAAGGAAATTACAGTTACAATATTTAAAAAATATTTGAATAAGGATTTAGATATTAAAAAACTTGATCCTTTAAATATTTACTCAGTGAAAAGAATCTTGGTTGAAAATGCAATTGAGGTACAAGATGCATTATTGGCCCGTTCGCAAGATGAGTTTGCACGCTGGTATGCTGTTTATTCTGCTGAGTTAGCAAATGAATTTCCAATGTGGAATAGTAAGTTACGCTCGGCAAAGGAAAGTGGTGTTCACTACCGTTGGGCCATGAAGATGACTCCTGATATTGTAAAATCAGAATTTATCTTAAAGACTCACTTATTATTTAATCGACTTCAAAAGAAACAATAGTTAATCAAAGAATGCGTCTTCTTCCATTCCTGTTAAGGACATTAGAAGGCGCTCTACTCCTAGTGCTATGCCAGCACTTCTTGGTAAACCGTTTTCTAATTGCTTTAAAAATCTCTTAGGCCAAGGAAGATTGTATTTATAAAGATCCTGTTTTAATGCTGCATCTTTCTCAAAACGTAAAGTTTGCTCATTTAAGTCAGTAAGCTCATTGAAGCAATTGCAAATCTCTATTCCACGACAGTAAACTTCAAATCTTTCACATACTCTTGAGTCATCCTCTTTAATGGTAGAGAGTGCTCTAAGTGGAGCAGGAAATTCATAGAGCATAAGAAATTCATACTTTTCCATTTCAGGCTCAATATAATTATACATAAGGAGAAAAAAGAGGTCGTCCCATGCGTAATCATCTTTATTTCCTGATAAGCTAATTTTTGAAAATTTCTTATCAATTAAATGATAAAGTTCATCGCGATCCATAAGTTCTAAAATATCAATGTTAAGAACTTCTAAAAATATTTCTTGAACAGTTGCTTTCTTTATCTTGTCATTTAACTCGATAACTCTAACACCTTTAGACTTTAGGTAGTCGTGGCAAAATCGATATAGGTCTATTGTATCTTCCATGATTTTTTTATAATTCTCATTGGCACGATACCATTCGAGCATAATGAATTGTTTTCTGTGAGTTGAGCTATTTGGCTCATCACGAAAGCAGTAGCTCATTGTAAAAACTTTTTCTAGGCCCTCTTGAAGTAGCTCCTTCATATGAAATTCTGGAGAAGTATGTAGAAAGAGGTCATGAGTTTTATTTTGATGCACAGAGTGAATTGCAAAGGGGTGAATATGAACTTCCATTCCTGGATTTTCAACAATTGGCGGCGTTAGCACATCCATAAAACCATCTTTATTGAAAAAGTTTCGAATTGCTTGTTGTAGATGAAATAGTTTGATCTTATTTGTCATTTTCATGCCAATTTACGCCTTAAATATTGATTTTTATGCTTACATATCATATCTCTTAAACACACAAAATGGAGAATATATTATGTTGCAACTCGTTGCTCTTTTACAGTCTTGGGCAGATCAGGCCCAGCTAAATATGACGATAACTATTGAAATGGCGTATGCATTTATCGCGCTATGTTCAGCACTAGGTATCAGTGGATTTACTGGTATTTTCTATCTTCTTAAGCCAAAGGCACAATCAAAGCTTCCAGATCGAGAGGTCAAAGAAGAGATTACTTCTGAAACTAAAGAAGTTGAAGCGGTCGAAGAAGTTGCTGTTGCTGAAGAGGTAGCGAAGGCGCAACCAGTACCAACTCCTGTTCCTGAGAAGTCTTGGAAAGAAAGACTAACAAAGGGTTTAAGTAGTTCACGTAATGGTGTTTGGGGAAAAATTGGAAGTCTATTTGGTGCTGGTGGTCTCGATGAAGACGCACTTGAGGAGGTTGAAGAACTTCTTTATGGTGCAGATCTTGGGCCAAAGGCAACAAGTGAGCTGATCGAATCTCTTGAAGAGAAAGCAAAGAGCGCTGACTTCGATGAAGCTCAATTTAAAATATATATTAAAGAATTCTTAAAGAATAAAATGGCCGACGTTCAATCAAGAAACGAAGGTGATCTTTTTGAATTTAAAGGAAATGCAACGGGAATGCCTAAGGTTATTATGATCGTAGGTGTAAACGGTGCAGGTAAAACTACAACAATTGGAAAATTAGCAACAAAACTTACTCAGCAGGGTGCAAAAGTTGTTGTTGGTGCATGCGATACATTCAGAGCAGCAGCTGTTGATCAGCTTCAAGTTTGGTGTGAGAGAGCAGGTGCAACAATGATTCGTGCAAAAGAAGGGGCAAATCCAAGTGGTGTTGGATACGATGCACTGCAAACAGCGATTAATGAAAAAGCTGATTACTGTATTCTTGATACTGCGGGACGTCTTCATACTGCAGGTAACCTGATGGAAGAGTTAACAAAGAGTAAGAATGTTCTAAAGAAGCTAATGGCAGATGCGCCACACCATACTCTCTTAGTAATTGATGCGATCACTGGTCAAAACGCAATTCGCCAAGCAGAGGAATTTCATAAGGCACTTGATTTAACTGGTCTGGTATTTACGAAATGTGATGGTTCATCAAAAGCCGGAAGTGCAATTTCCATTGTTGATAGTCTACAAATTCCAATTACCTATATTGGTGTTGGAGAAAATGTCGAAGACCTGAGTGTGTTTAATTTAGATGAGTATCTTGACGCACTAGTAGGTAATTGATTGATTGACTGAAATCCTTTGTAGGACTACAATTAAATAACTATGGATATAAGTACGGAAGTAAAAGAATATCAAATTTTAGGTCATAACTTTAGACTCAAAGAGTCTAATGAAGATGAGGTTGTTTCAGCAACTGAAATTGTTGAGTATGTTGAATCAATCGCAAGCAATATTCGCCAAAAGGCGCCTTCAATTTCTAACTCACAACTAGCAGCTCTAGTTGCACTTGAGTTGGCAAAAGAAAAGCTATCCTTAGAAAGGGAATACAGAAGTGAGATTAACGAAGTTAAGTCTCTTTCTGATAATGCACTAAAGTTGATTGAAGAAGCACTTCCAAAAACTCATTAAGATGAGTCTTGAAAAGAAACAGCTTCGAAAAAAGGTATTAGAAATATTAGCTAATTTAAGCTTAGATGATCAAAGACAGCTGTCTGAGAAAATCTGTTCCAATATCGATTCTCTTTTAAAATCCGAAAACTTAAATCCTAAGCACCTAGGGGTTTTCTTTCCAATTCCTGGTGAAGTTAATTGTTTAAATTTGAAGGCGAAAGCAATACTTAGTTTCCCTTCGTTTGGTGAAGAATCAACACAGATGTGTTTTCGAAATACACCAATAAATGAACTTGAAATAGTTCAAGCTTTTGGAAAAGAATTTAGAGTTCCTAGAGATAGTGATTCAATAATTTTTCCTGAAGTTATTTTAGTTCCAGGGGTTGCCTTTGATAATGAAGGCCATCGTTTGGGAAGAGGTAAAGGTTATTACGACATTTACCTTAATAGATTGATTAATATTGATAAGAAGAAAGTTATAAAAATAGGAGTTTGCTTTAATCAACAGTTAAGTGATGAAGTTGTCTTTGAGGAACATGATCAAGCAATGGATTTTATCGTAACTGATCGGGAAGTGATTAAAGTTAATAAATAGGAGAGAGAAATGAGTATGGATTTAATCTTAGCTTCACTTCTTTTCCTTGTCGTTGGACTAGCAGTTGGTTTTGTTATCCGTAATCTTCAAGCTAAAAAAGAAGTGCTTGAAAGAGAAGCGAAGGGTGACGAAATAATTGAAAAGGCCAAGGCACAGGCAAAAGACATTAGCTATAAAGCAAGAAAAGAGGCAAAAGAGGCAGCTCAAGAAGAAAAGAAGGAAGCTGACAAGTATGCCGAGCGTGTGAAGCGCGAACTTAACGATCAGGAAAAAGATCTAAATAAGAGACAAGCAAAGCTTGAATCGAAAATGGATGAACTTGATGAGAAGACTAAGAAAGTCGAGAAGCGTGAAGAAGACGTAAAAGAAAAAGAGCTTGATGCTCTTAAAGAAAAAGAAAAATTTGTTGTTCGCCAAGAAGAGTATGCAACTAAATTATCTGAAGTTGCTGCTATGACAAAAGAGCAAGCAAAAGATGAACTACTTGATACGATGAAAGAAGAAGCTCAAGTAGATTTTTCTAAAATGATCACTCGTATGGAAGAAGAAGCTAAAGAAGAAGCTGAAACTCGTGCGAAGAGAATTGTTGGAATTGCAATTCAAAGATACGCAGGTGAGCACGTTGGTGAAAAGACGATCTCAACTGTAGACCTACCATCTGATGATGTTAAAGGTCGACTAATTGGTCGTGAAGGTCGTAACATCCGTGCATTTGAGCAAATCTGTGGTGTTGACTTAATTATCGATGATACTCCTGAAATTGTTGTTATCTCTTCATTCAACGTTGTTAGACGTGAGATTGCTAAAGATACAATTGAGAAGCTAATTGCTGACGGTCGTATTCACCCTGCAAAGATTGAAGAATTCCACGATAAATCAAAAGCTGAATTTGAGAAGAAGCTTCTTTCTCTAGGTGAAAAAGCACAAATGGAGATTGGTGTTCATGGTATCCACCCTGAAATCCTTAAGCTTGTTGGTGCTCTAAACTTTAGAACTTCATATACTCAAAACCAATACCAGCATGCAATTGAAGCAGCGTTTATCTGTGGTTCAATGGCAGCTGAGATGGGGCTGAATATTAAACAAGCTCGCCGTGCAGGTCTACTACACGATATCGGTAAAGTACTTGATGCATCTGCTGAAGGTTCACATGCTGTTATCGGTGCTGACTTCGCTAGAAAGTATGGAGAGTCTGCGGACGTTGTTCACGCAATCCGTGCTCACCACGATGACGAAAAACCAGAATCAATTCTTGCTCACATTGTAGCAGCAGCAGATGCGATTTCTGGAGCAAGACCAGGTGCTCGTAAAGCACTTACTGAGTCTTATGTATCTCGTCTTACTGATATTGAAGAAATTGTTAATTCTTTTGAAGGTGTTAGCAAGTCTTACGCAATCTCAGGTGGACGTGAAGTTCGTGTCTTTGTTGAAAATGACAAGGTTACGGATGAGGAAACTGTTATGCTATCTCGTAATATTGCTAAGCAAATCGAGGAGCAAATGTCTTACCCTGGAACAATTAAAATTACAGTTGTTCGTGAGACAAAAGCAGTTGGAGTTGCTAAGTAAAATAACTTCCATTTATAATATAAGTAAGGCACCGATATGGTGCCTTTCTTTTTTGGAACTTCTGGAGATGAGATGAAAATTGGGATTCGTTATTATTTATATTTTCTTCCGGCATTGATAATTTTCTTTATTGCATCCGCTATTTTTAGTTTTTCAACTGAAGAATATATATGTTTCTTTACGGCCATTTCATTTGCAGGTCTTTACTGCCATCCAAACCGTGACGAATACTTTGAAGGACGTACAAGTCGCTTCAACTTTGCCAATGCGGTTATGAACTTTTATACGATCTTAGAAGACCGTATTCCTGATAACACATGGGGGAATGTCGTCCTTAGACATCTACCAGGTTTCTTATTTTTCTTGCTAGTTGGTCTTGTAGGGATTTCAACTCAAGCGCGAATTGTTTACGTCGTTGGTGTGCTTCTTTTTGAAATTACTTTTTATTTCTTTATTAAGAATAACTCGACACAAATTGATCTAGATGAGCACGAAACTCATGAATGTTCTGAGCACGAAGAAAACGGCCACGAATAGTTTCAAAATTTTCATAGTCATCAAATAGATAGCGGCAAAATGCCTTAAATCTTTTAAGAATAGTTGAATCGACAAAACCATACTTTCGATATTCTTTTTCTAACTCATAAAAGTAGAGGTCTAGATTTTGAGCGCGTACCTTTAATAGAAATTCGTCACTGATGAAATCTAAATTGCCTTGATACTCTTTATAGATTGAAGCAAGCCATGGTGTCTTAAGTGCGCTTCGACCACACATGACAGCATATGGATTACATTGATCGAAGATTCGATTGATATCTTCAATAGTCCAAATATCTCCATTGGCAATGATGGGAAGATTGGAAACTTTGACGGCCTTTTCGATATAGCTCCAGTCTGCTACGCCTTTATAAAGCTGGTCTCTTGTACGAGCATGAATTGTGATTCCATCAACGCCACAATCTTCAAAAAGTTTTAAGAGATCAAGATAGAGACTATCATCGCGATATCCAATTCTAATTTTAACTGTAAAAGTATTTTTAAAACCTTCTCTAATTTGCTTAATAATTTTTTCAAGGGCCTTGAGGTCAGACAAAAGATAGGCACCACCTTTATTTGAATTCACCTTTTTTGAAGGACAGCCAAGATTCAAATCGATATGGTGATAGTTCATTTCGCTGATAAGTGAGATGGCCTGCTCAGTTTGTGCAATTTCAGAAGTGAGAAATTGGTAAGCCGTTTGATTAGTATGGGCCTCTTTTTGTAGATAAGGCTCACCAAAGTGTTTGATTAATGTTTTTGCGTGAACATTACCAACAGATGGTATTCGATAAAAATCAGTATAGTAATAATCCCAGTCGCCAAATATTCTTTGAATGACCTCACGATATGGGCCATCCGTCACACCTTCCATCGGAGCGAATATGATTGAATTTTGTTTAAAGGGTAATGTACTCACCCTTGGTTTATAAACAATAAAGGCGCAAAAAGCTACGTTGCTTTTTTAACATTTCAAAATTTTTAGGGTAAAAGTTTATTTATGGAAATCGCAATTGTAATCCCATATTCACTTGAAAGTGATGGGCTTGTTCTTTGGGGACAAGTTAGAAAAGAAGATGGCCCACTCGATGGCATGATTGAATTCCCAGGGGGAAAGGTCGAGTCTAGCGAGAGTGTTGAAGAAGCCGCTCGTCGTGAGTTTATGGAAGAAGTTGGTTTTGGATTAAATAAAATTAATCTCTTCACTCAGCTCAAACATGAATATTCAGACCGAAGTGTTTTCTTATATGTCTATGTTACTGAATATACAAAAGAAATGAGTCTGATCAGTCAAAAGATACCTTTTGAAAACGCTCAAAATGTTGTAGAAAACCTTAATATTCCAGCAGCAAATAAAATCATTATCATGCGCTTAGTTGAGCATTTTATACGAGAGAGTAATTTGAATGAGTAATACATTTGAAATGGCAAAGTACTTCTTCTTGGCCCTGGGCTTTGGAGTTTTTACTTTCGCACCAGTAGCAAATTCTAAAATGACAGGTGGAGGCTTTCAAAAGCTTTTATCAACGACTTGTCTTGTGAGTTTATTCTTTGCGGCCATTGCTCATATTGTAACTGGAAATAGTGCTACAGACTTAGAAGCAATCCTTCTTTATATCAGTACAATATGCATCCTTTTTCATCATCAGTTGCATAATCACTATGATGAGAAGAATACTGCTCTTTGGATTTTATATGCGATCCCAACTTTAATTGGCTTTTACGCTCTCTATCTTTTTCAAGATAAGAACTTAGTGAATTACCTATATATTGGCTCTTCTGTTTACTATCTTGGTGCTATTACTTATGCCATGATCTTAGGTCACTGGTATCTTGTTACACCAAAGCTTTCGGAAGTTCCTCTTAAAAAGGCTACTCTCGCTATGTGGGTACTACTTGCTGTTAAGCTTGTTTGGTCTGGATTTGAGCATACTAAACTTGGGCCTTACTTAGTTACTGGAACTGAACTTGGTGGCGGTTATGCTTTCAATTGGCTAATGGTTATCATGCGTGATGTTTGGGGATACTTGGTTATTTTTGGAATGAGCGTCTTTGGGTGGAAGCTTGTTAGTATGCGAAGTATTCAAAGTGCGACAGGGATTTTCTATGCCATGACAATCTTTGTCTTTATTGGTGAAATGATTGCGATTTATTTATTTTATACATATGGGTTACTACTATGATGGAAATTACTTTAACTTGTGAAGAATGTGGTTCAGCTGTTTCTTTTCACCCTAATAAAGAGGTGACAGAAGTTGAGTGTCAAATTTGTCATACCAAAGCTCCTGTGAAGATGAATGAAGAGCACGAACAGGGTATTCTTAAGGATTGCCCATGTTGCGAAAGAAAGGATTTTTACAAACAAAAAGACTTTAATCGAAAAATTGGGGTAATGCTCTTTGTAATTGCTGCCTTAGCGACTTTATATGTGGCAACAACTCAATATGCCCCATATTCTGTGGCACCTTTTATTATTTTATATGTATTTGATTTTGCACTATTTAAGAGACTTCCTCCTGTTGTTATTTGTTATAAGTGTCATACAATCTTCAGGAAGGTCAGTAATATCAATGAGATATATGATTTTAACCATGAAATGAATGATCGTATTGTTTACTCGGATCATGACTTCAAGGGCGAACAACTCGATCATCACTAGGGTTTGTGGCTCAAATCCTTGAAATTTGTTGGTTTATGATGTATTGAATCATATCAGAATTACTGATAAAATATTTATATCTAAACGAAGGGGTAGCTCAATATAGATTCCTACCCGTAACAAGGAAACTCCTTATAGAACCTCCGCTTTATTGTTGTTACTTCTTAAAAAAAATCTCAACGAAATTTACTAAACAAGGACAAGGCAATGACTGATGTAAGCAGCCTTGAGATTGTCCTATTAATAATCTGCTTTATTGGCTCAGGTTTCTTTTCTGGTTCAGAAGCGGTCCTACTTTCGATTCCTCACGATCGTGCTAGCCAGCTTATTCAAGAAGGTGGTGCAAAGGGAAGAGCAATTGCATTTATGATTGATCGCCCAAGTGAGATTCTAACGACAATTCTCGTTGGAAATAACGTCGTCAATATTTTTGCCTCATCATTAACGACTGTTCTTGCCACTCGTTTATTTGCGGATGATGCCATTGGTATTGCAGTCGGGGCGACAACTTTTGTCATTCTAATTTTTGGTGAAATTATTCCAAAGACATTTGCACGAACGCACGCTGAAAGCTTATCTCTTTTTGTTATCCGTGTTCTACAAATTTTCTATTACCTACTTTATCCTGTTATTAAAATTATGGTTTGGCTTATCCACACTGTTCTTGGTGAGAATGCTCAGCTAACAGGAAGAATTGTAACGAAGGATGACCTTGAGTTTATGATTCAAAAAGCAGAGAAAGAAAATACGATTGATCATAAGCAAATTGATCTTTTTAACTCAATCCTTGAATTTCCAAAGATTAAAGTAAAAGACATTATGATTCCTCGTAAGGAAATCAAGAGTATTCAAGTTAATAGCTCATATAAAGATGTAATTAGTGAAATTGAAGAATCAATTCACTCACGTTATCCAGTTGTTGATGGTGAGATTGATAATATAGAAGGTTTCCTTCACGTCAAAGAGCTTGCTTTTTTAAAGAGGTCTGAGCGTGACAACTTTACTCTAGTTAACCACTTAAGAGACCCATTCTTTGTTTATGAGCACATGAAAATTCAAGCGGTTTTCGACCATATGAACCGTAAGAAAGTTCACATGGCCCTGGTAAAAGATGAGAACGGTTTAATTGTTGGTATCATTACACTAGAGGATATTATCGAGGAGATTCTTGGCGAGATTCAAGATGAACACGATGATGATATTGATGAAATTACAAAGGACTATCAAGAGAGTGATCTTATTGAAGGTGTTGATATCGATGGTGCAACTAATCTAAGAGATCTTGATCACGATTACGATATTAAGATACCACTTAATGATAATTATTCGACTCTTGCTGGCTTTTTACTTGATATGCTTGGAAATAACTTTCCTGAAGCAGGTCAGATTATTATCTGGGAAGGCTATAGCTTTGAATTAACTGAAGTCTTTGACTATGAAATCAAGCAAGTTAAGATTAAAGATGTTGATGGGGAGAAGCACTTCTTCTCTAAGAAAGAGGCCAAAGAGGCCACTGAGAATACTGACGATCTGTTAGAAATTCCTGTTAAATAATCCAAATTAAAATAAATTTAGCTAAAGCTTACATAGAGGGAATCTATTAGATTCCCTCTTTCTGATAGACTATACTAAATATGAACTAGTCATGGAGTAGTTATGTCTAATAAATATCAAATTGCAGTAATCGGTGGTGGCGCGGCCGGAATGATGGCCACACTACGCGGTGTTTTAAATAATGATTCAGTTGTTCTTTTTCCTGGAACACCTAAGGATAAGAAACGTTCTCGTGAGAAATGGGTATATAAAGTTGAAAATATGCCTGGTACTCATAAATATAAAAAAGGTATTGAAGAGCCTAACAAAGAAACTCTTGAGTGGATTGAACAATCTGAATTTAAAGATAATCTGACTTTCGTTAAGGGAAAGGGTGTTACTGAAGTAACAAAGTTAAGTGACGGAAGTTTTGAGTTAATCGATAGTGCAGGTGAAAAGTATCAAGCAGAGTATGTTGTGCTTTGTACTGGAATTATGGATGTTCAGCCTCATTTTAACGATAGCATCAAACCAATTCTACCTTTTGCAAACGCTCAAACTGTTGACTATTGCCTGCGTTGTGATGGCCACCATGTTTATGACAAGCATACTTCAATTATTGGTCACACTTCTGGTGCAGCCTGGGTTGCAGTGATGCTTAAAGAACGCTACAACACGCCTTCAATGTCGATCTTAACAAATGGTGAGACTCCACAATTTGATGAAGAGACTCAAAAATTAATCAAAGCCTATAAGATTGAAGTGTTCACTGAAGCCATTGTTGATATTCTTGGTGATCGCAAGAGCGGAATAATCGAGGGTTATAAGTTTGCTAGCGGAAGAACGCTAGAGTCTGCCTTTTCTTTTGTTTCGCTTGGAACAATCGTTTATAATGAACTTGCCAAAGCTATTGGTGCTGAAATTGACGGTAGAGGCTATGTTCTAGCTAATGATAAAGGTGAAACAAATATTGAAAACTTTTATGTTGCAGGTGATTTAAGGGCCAACCGTAAGAAGCAAATCTACACAGCTTGGGATATGGCCGTTGACTCACTTGATGATATCAACGCCAAAATCAGAAGAAAGAAAAGGGCAGCGTTATTAACTTCACAAGGTTTAGCTTAATTATATTAATTGTCCTGACTACAGTAGTAGTCAGGGCACAAAATAAGACAACTCAATACCGAAGTCTTTATCAATCAAAACAAGGCTTAACAGAAGCCGAACTAAAGAATCTTTCAAATCTAACTGTTGTTTTCCTTCCTGGAATTCTCTCGCAATCAGCAATAGAGGGTTCAGGTCAGATCGTGAATCTTTCGTATTTCACAGGTGATTACTTTCGCGACTATATGGATCTATTAAAAGAACATAAAGTAAAATTCAAAAGAATAGTCGTTGAGTCAGAAGATCCAGTTAGTAAGAATTCAAAATTTATAAAAAATGAGATTGATAAGATAAATGGCCCAATACTCGTCGTCAGTCATTCTAAAGGTGGACTCGAGTTCTTGGATGTACTTATTAATAATCCGCAGGTTTCTAAAAGAGTTATTGGTTGGGTTTCAATGCAATCGCCTTATCATGGTTCGGTCTTAGCGGATTATTTTATTCAGAGCTCGTTTAAGAAAACTGTTATGGGGTGGCTATTTGCGCTGCTTGGTGGTGATGTTAGCGGAATGGAATCAGTTGGAACAAAAATTCGTTCTGATTATATGCAGGCCAATGCTGCTAAAATTGAAGCGGCACTTGAAAATATTAACCTTCTTCAATTTATTACATTCATCAACGAGCAAGAAGGAAGAGAGACATCACTAGAGATTAGTCGTAACTTTATTTTTGAAAGAGTTGGGCGCAACGATGGAATGGTTGATTTAAGATCTTCATTACTAAAACCTTATCGCCATGTAATCATTAACGACGTGGATCACTTAACAACAGTGCTAGATCAAAAAAATATGGACTTTCTAAAAGGTGAAAATGAATCTTGGAGATTTGATCGCAAGCAACACTTTCGTGCAATTCTTCAACTTATTTTAGAATCGAAATTTTAATATCACCTGTGACTTTTGCACGACAAGCTAGACGGATATTACCTTCTGCAACTTCAGTGTGCTCGGGAGCGATGGCCTCAATTGTATTTTCTTCGATAATTCCTGGCTTTTGTAGATTGCAACTACCTTCGATAATTTGAATACGACATGAGCCGCATGACCCACTTAGACATCCATGGGGTAGAGTGAGACCTTGATCCTGTATTGCGTCAAAAATTGTCTGACCTTCTTCGATTGTAAATTCAGTTACTTGCTCATCATTTCCAATTAGTGACACTCTGTGCATACAGTTTTCATCCTTGAAAGTTTATTGTTCTTTTCAGCTCTAATAGCACTATTTTAGCATCATTAATTCCTGCGTAAATTCAGGTAATTATTGCAAACTTTCTAAGGAGAAAAAACAATGCCTAGTTTTGAGAGATTATACAAAGACGGACACGAAGAAGTTATCTTTTTTAGTGATCCAAGTTGTAACCTTAAGGCAATCGTAGCGATTCACAACACTGTACTTGGACCAGCTTTAGGTGGAACAAGAATGTGGCCATATGAATCAGAAGAAGAAGCACTTAACGATGTTCTAAGACTTTCGAGAGGTATGACATATAAGAATGCTGTTGCTGGATTAAACCTTGGTGGTGGTAAAGCTGTTATCATCGGTGATCCAGAAAAAGATAAGTCAGAAGCTCTATTCCGTTCTTACGGACGTTTTATGGAGTCATTAAACGGTCGTTATATTACTGCAGAAGACGTAAATATTAGTGTTGATGATATTGAGCACGTATTTACTGAAACTAATAACGTAGCTGGTGTTGCTGAAATCCACGGTGGTTCAGGTAACCCATCTCCATGGACAGCACGTGGTGTTTTCAGAGGTATTGAAGCAGCATGTATGAAAGTTTATGGAAACCGTTCACCAAAAGGTAAAGTAGTAGCACTTCAAGGTGCAGGTTCTGTTGGACGCTACCTTGGTGAGTACCTATACAATGAAGGTGCAGAAGTTTACGTATGTGATATCAATGAAAAGAACCTTGAGCTTTTCAAGGAAAAAGTTCCAAATGCAAAAGTTGTTGGGATCGATGAAATCTATGACGTTAAAATGGATATCTATGCTCCATGTGCACTTGGTGCAACAATCAACGATGACACAATCGATCGTCTACAGTGTAAAATCGTAGCTGGTGCTGCAAATAACCAACTTGCAGAAAACCGTCACGGTAAAATTCTTAAGGAAAGAGGTGTTCTATACGCTCCAGATTATCTAATCAATGCTGGTGGTGTTATGAACGTTTCAATCGAATTTGAAGGTTGGTCAGAAGATAAAGCAATCAGAATGGTTGATTCAATCTATGATACAACTCTAGAAGTTTTCAATATTTCTGAAGAACAAGATATTCCAGTTTACCAAGCGACAGATATCCTTGCTGAGTCTAGAATTGAGTCAATCAAGAATATCCAAGGGAAATTCCTAGGTCACGTTGGACATAGATTCCCAGGTAGAAAAAAGCGTTAATCTCAATCAAGATTTTACGATATAACGGCCCGTTTTTACGGGCCTTTTTTATGTCTAGAGGCACTTTGTGCCACGAGTTAAAATCAGTCGCTTCTTAAGGTAAAATTAGCCTGTGAAGAAGTTGATTTTATTTTGCCTATTAATTCACTCAAGTATTTTTGCAATACAGTTTGAGGATGCAGTTTTTCCAGAACTCATTACGTCTTCCCGTGCACTTGCCATGGGAAATGCCTTTATTGGTAAAGTCGATGATGCTTCAGCGGCATTCTATAACCCTGCCGGACTAGGTACTTATCGAGGCCGTCATTTCCATCTTTCTAACTTCCAATTTGAGACGAATAAAGGTTGGATGGAAACGCTTTTTGGTGGAGATGTAACTGGTAATGCTGGTGATTTATTTGAGGCCCTATCACTTGAAGGTGCTAGAAAATTACTTAATCAAAACAAGGGAACAGTTGCTCACAGCCGTTTTCAAATGATGCCAAATTTTGCGACTAGATATTTCACGATTGGTTATATGTATTCAGTTCAGCAAAGAACATTTATCGGTGATCAGGTTGGTGACCAATTTGAATACGCCCAAAGAACAGATACTGGTCCATATGCAGCCTTTAACTTTTCTCTCTTTGGAGGAATTTTTAAATTTGGTGCTTCTGCTACTTATTTATTTCGTAAAGAAGCTGTTGGACAATCGGACCCAAATACTCCACTAGCATTGGCGGATGATGATTATAATCGCGGAAGAATGCTATATCTAACAACTGGAATGAGAATAACTCTTCCAACGGCCTTTATCCCAACACTTGCTGTTGTTAGCCACAATACAACAGGTGATAGTTTTAAAAAAATGAATGGTGCTGGAGCCCCTGATAAAGTTAAACAAAGTTATGACCTTGGACTTTCTATTACGCCACAACTTGGTAGAACTGTACGCGTTCACTTAGAAGTAGATTATAAAGATTTTTTAAATGCTCATGATACAGTGGACTTCAAAAGAAAGCTTGGGCTTGGTCTTGAGTTTGATCTACGTCGTATCTTCTTCTTGAGAATGGGCTACGGCGATGGCTTCGGTTCTGGTGGAATTGGTATTCGCACTAAGAAAATGGAGTTCGATCTCTCAACTTATGCTGTTGATACAACAGATTCTGACTTCAGAGGTAAGGTCGATCGTCGATATGTTCTAGGAATTTCTAGTGGCTTCTAGCCAAATACCTCTAAATAGCTGAAATCCGTCAAATATTATTTTAAAATTTAATGCACAGCATGTGCACCTTTTGCACTAAAATTGGTAATCTAGCTCCACTTAAAAAGGGGCGTTAAATGCTTGATAAAACTGCAAAAGGATCAAATGTGGGTTCTACCAACTTAGATAAGAAAAAAGAGATTATTAAAAAATACAATCTTTCGAAAGAAGATCTTATTTGGATGCTTCGTAACGTTTTCGTTTCAAGAAAACTAGACGATGCAGAGATCACAATGAAGAAGCAGTCGACTGCGTTCTTTCAAATTTCTGGTGCAGGACACGAAGGTGTTTTATCTGCTCTTGCAAAAGTTCTAAAGCCTGCGCATGACTGGTTTATCCCATACTACCGTGATAGAGCACTTTGTACTGGTCTTGGTGTAACTCCATATGAAATGCTTTGCCAAGCTAACGGAAATATCGGAGACACGGCAACTCACGGGCGTCAGATGCCTGCTCACTGGGGTAACGTAAAACTAAATATCGTTCAAAAGTCTTCATGTACTGGAACTCAGTTCCTTCAAGCATGTGGTGTTGCTGAAGCAGGACTTGCACTTAAGGACCTAAAAGAAAAACACAAATTTGATACTTCAAAATTCTTAGTTGAAGATGCTGAAGTTGTTTATACTTCATGTGGTGATGGAACAATTGCTCAAGGTGAGTTCTGGGAAGGACTTACAACTGCTTGTGCTAATAAGCTTCCAGTTCTTTTCCACGTTGAAGATAATGGTTATGCCATTTCAACAATTACTTCAATGCAAACACCAGGTGGATCAATTTCAAAAGCACTTGATGAATTCCCAGGTTTAAAAATCATTGAATGTGATGGTAATTGTCCAATTGAATCATACAAAGCAGCTGAAAAAGCAGCTAAACATATTAGAGAAGGGAAGGGGCCAGTTCTTCTTCATTCTCATGTAACTCGTCCATACTCTCACTCTCTTTCTGATGATCAATCAATGTATCGTACGAAAGACGAGTTAGCGCAGGAAAAACAAGTTGATGTATTTAACTCATATCCAAAAACTCTTATCGCACTTGGTGTGATGACTGAGAAAGAAGTTAATGATCTTCTTGAAGAAGTTTCTCTAGAAGTTAGACGTGCAATGAAAGAAGCAGTTGATACTGAATGGCCAGCGCCAGAAACTTCACTTGATCACTTATACTCACACGATATTGATCCAACTTCTTCAGACTTTGAAACTCAAGGTACTTTTGAAGGAAAAGATGATGTTCCAATGGCGTCAGCTATCAATGCTGTTCTACGTTCTGAGTTCTCTAAGAACCCATTACTAAGAATGTTTGGTGAAGACGTTGCAGACTTCTCTGATCTTGAAAGACTTAATAACCCAGACCTTAAAGGTAAGGGTGGTGTTTTTAAAGTTTCTTCAGGTGTTCAAAGAGCATCTTTAGAAGGACAAGTGTTTAACTCACCACTAGCTGAGGCAAATATCATCGGTCGTGCAATCGGTATGGCGATGAGAGGACTTAAGCCAGTTGTTGAGATTCAATTCTTTGACTATATCTGGACTGCATATATGCAACTTAAGAATGAGATGGCGACGACTCGCTACCGTTCAGGTGGAGACTTCAAGTGTCCAATGGTTGTACGTGTTCCAATCGGTGGATACCTAAGAGGTGGATCGATTTATCACTCACAATGTGGAGAGTCACTATTTACTCACGTTCCAGGTATTAGAGTTGTCTTCCCTTCAAATGCGGCGGACGCAGCTGGGCTTTTAAGAACTGCAATTAGATCAGATGATCCTGTTATGTTCCTAGAGCACAAGCACCTTTACTACCAAGGTTATAACCGTACTGCAGATCCAGGTGAAGAGTATATGATTCCATTTGGAAAAGCTCGTATCGCAAAACAAGGTGCTGATGCAACTGTAGTCGCTTGGGGAGCTCTAGTTCAAAAATCAATTGATGCTGCTAAGAAAATCGAAGCGGAAACAGGTAAGACTGTTGAAGTTATCGACCTTAGAACTCTTGCTCCATTTGATATGGATGCAATTAAGAAGTCACTTGAGAAAACAAATCGTCTTCTTATTTGTCACGAAGAAACTAAGACTTCTGGTTTTGCTGGTGAGATCGCTGCATGTGTTAACGAAGAATGTTTTGAGGCCCTTGATGCTCCAATCCTTCGTGTTGCTGCAAAAGACTCTCACGTTGCATACTGCCCAACTTCAGAGGATTTCATTCTTCCACAAGTTGCAGACGTATACGAACAACTTAACAAACTTTTAAATTACTAATACCGAGGCCAGCTCTTATGATTAATTATTTAAATGATAAGAGCTGGCTTTCTCACTTAGAAAACGAATTCCAAAAAGATTATATGGTAGAGCTCGCTGAATTCTTAGATTCAGAAGAGGGTGACGTTTATCCTTCCCAGGATGAATTCTTTGCAGCTCTCAATCTTACTCCACTCGATAAGGTAAAAGTTGTGATTCTTGGGCAAGACCCATATCACGGTGAAGGACAGGCCCACGGGCTAAGTTTTTCTGTAAAGAAGGGAGTTAAAATTCCACCTTCTCTTAGAAATATCTATAAAGAATTAAATGAAGATCTAGGAATTGAAATTCCCCAGCATGGCTTTCTAGAAGACTGGGCAAAAGAAGGAGTTCTACTTCTTAACAATTGTCTTAGTGTCCGTAAGGCACAAGCAGGCTCTCACCAAAAGAAAGGTTGGGAGAAGTTTACAGCAAAGATTATCGAAGTCGTAAATGATCACTGTGAAAATGTTGTCTTTATTCTGTGGGGCTCTCCTGCTCAAAAGAAGGGAAAGAATATTGATGAATCAAAACACTTAGTAATTAAGACAGTTCATCCATCACCATTATCTTCATATCGTGGTTTCTTTGGCTCTAAGCCTTTTTCACAGGCCAATGCCTATCTCGCTCAAAAGAATCGCGAGACTATCTCTTGGGAAGTTCGCAATTAGGCCAATTGTTACTAGTGCTAAGGCATGCTTCTTTGTTCTTTGAGAGTAAATAATTACTCCAATTAAAATGAGAAAATTTACATGAATAAAGCCTAGTGCTTGCGCTAAATCGTAACTTATCTCTATTAATCCCGTATATGCTGAAATGAACCATTGTGCGTAATTAAAATAATCAATAAAGAATAAATTAAGAAAGAGAATAGGATAAATGAGTGTGAAAATACTTGTTAGTAACGGTGAGAGAACGATTGTTGCTGGATAGATTATACCCGTAAATTTATGAGCTATAAAAAGTTGGGCCACAAAGAAGAGTAGATACATTTTATAAAGACGAAACTCTTTAATTGAAAAGATGAGAGCAAGAAATAGTGTACTTAAGTAAAATGATAGTGGAGAGAATCGATAAGTTCCAAAAAAAAAATCCGTTACAAGAAAGAAGATAAAAATTTGTAACTTAGAATAGTTTGTTTCTCTCATCTTATTTAAAATAAAGAAGCTTCGAATTAGTGCCACTCGTCTGAATGAATAATAACCTGGAAGAAAGAAGTAGAATCCTAAGCATAGGACAAGTTCAATAAAATTGGATACCTTTGGATACTTTCTTCTTAGTAGATAGAAAATGAGAAAGAGGGAGCTTAAGTGGAGTCCTGAGGGAGTCATGAGATGAAGCAAATTTAGGTGAGATAGCTTTCTTCTGAATTCTTTATCTAGTCCCCATTTTTGTCCTGTTAAAACTGAACGGTAGAAGTAAAACTCAGACTTTTTGTGAAAAGCTGCCTTCGTTTTAATTGGAAGCTTTATTTTTGGGGGACGATTATATTGCTTGTTGTCATCTTTTGAGAAAAGTGGATTAATGAGTAGAAATGCAAAGAGAAAGATAATATTGAAACGCATTGCAGCTATATAAGTCAAAATTGAGCAATTATCAGGATTTTTGGGGGTTTCGGGAGTTTTTTTTCTCATTTGAAAATGGTAGAAAAAACATCTAAACGGAGTAAGAAAGAAATGAATTTATTAGTAAATAAAGCACTACAAGATTCGATAGAGATCTATTTCAAAGAGGATGATCTAAGTCGTAACCTGAACTATATTCAATCACTTCCAAATGATGAAGTTCAATGTAAGTTAAAGATTAAGGATGATATGGTTCTTTGTGGCCTGCCTTATTTTATTGAAGCCTTTAACTACCTAGGTGCTAATTTAAATTATGAAAACTTTAAAAAGTTTGAAGGTCAAAAATTCACAAAGGATGAAATGGCCGAAATTGAATTTAAACTTCCTTTCTCAATTGCTCTAACAGGAGAGCGAATTGCTCTTAACTTAATTCAAAGAGCATCTTCAATTGCAACATACACAAATAAATTTACAACTCTTGCACATGATAGTGGCGTAAGAATTCTCGATACAAGAAAGACTCTTCCTGGATACCGTGCACTTGAGAAGTACGCAGTAGTAACTGGTGGAGGATATAACCACCGCTTCGGTCAAAGTGATATGTGGATGGTTAAAGATAATCACAAGTCATTCTTTGGTGGTGTAAAAGAGGCGATTGATTTCTTCAAATCTAAGAACTCATTTTATACGCCAATCGAAGTTGAGATTCATGATCTTAATGAACTACAGATTGCACTAGGTGAAGGTGTAAGACATATCATGCTTGATAACTTCTCTCCTGAAGAGATTAAAGAAGCTGTAAAAGATAAGCCAGAAGGTGTTACTTTTGAAGTTTCTGGTGGTGTTCGTTTAAATACATTAGAAAGCTATCTGATAAAAGGTGTCGACGCTATCAGTATAGGCGCTCTTACTTACGATGCTCCTGCTGTGGATTTATCGCTAAAGTACGCGAGAGGTTAGAGAAGTGAATAGTTACGACTTCGATGTTCTTATTTTAGGTTGTGGAATTGCAGGTCTTGCTACTGCTGCAAAGCTTGCAGAGAGTAATTTAAAAGTAGGAATTGTGACTCGTGCAAAGGATCCTCAGGTATCGAATACATACTGGGCACAAGGCGGAATCATTTATCCAAATGCAAGTGATGATGCTCTAGGAAAAGATATTCAAGTAGCATCTTCTAATACTTCTAATCCGCAAGCGATTGAAACATTAAGAAATTTTGGAAAGTTAGCGATTGATGAACTCTTATTAGAGAAAGCAAATGCTAATTTTGAAAGAGATGAGAATAACTCATTAAAATATACAAAAGAAGCCGCCCACTCAATTGAGAGAATTCTTTATCGTGGTGATTACACTGGTAAGGAAATTCAAATTAGTCTTTTAAATTTACTAAAAGATCAAAAACGCTATCCAACAGTACACTTCTTAGAAGCACATACTGCAATTGATTTAATTACAGCTTCCCATCATGGTATTTCAATTTCTCAGCGTTATGAGGAAAGAAAAATTCTTGGTGCTTATCTATTAAATCAAGAAAAGGGTAATGTTGTTAAGGCCATGGCAAAGAAGACTGTTTTGGCCACAGGTGGAGTCGGTGCACTTTATCTTCATCATTCAAACTCTGGAGCAAGTCGTGGTGATGGGATTGCAATGGCAAAGAGAGCTGGTGCAGATATTATTGATATGGAATTTATTCAATTTCATCCAACAACATTCTATGATTCATCTTCACATGGACGCTTCTTAGTTTCAGAAGCTGTGCGCGGAGAAGGTGGAGTTCTTGTTAACTGTAATGGTGAAAGATTTATGGGCAAATACCATCCAGAGATGGAACTTGCTCCACGTGATGTTGTTGCTCGTTCAATAATGGAAGAAACTATTGAGACGAGACACGAGTGTGTTTATCTCGATATTTCACATAAAGATGGAGAGTGGATTAAAGAGCGCTTTCCAACGATCTACAAGCACTGTCTAGAACACGGTGTGGACATGACAAAGGAGCCTATTCCTGTTGTTCCTGCTGCTCACTATACTTGTGGTGGTGTTAAGATTGATATGAAGGGACAAACCTCAATTAAGAATCTCTACGCTGTAGGTGAAGTGTCTTGTTCAGGACTTCATGGCGCAAACCGACTTGCTTCAACTTCACTTCTTGAAGGTTTAACTTGGGGTTATCTTGCGGCTATTGATATTTCAGAAAATATTGGAGAGGAAACTCTTTATTCGCATCTGCAAATTAAGAATTGGCAAGAAGAGTACGCTTCAATTGATAAGGCCCTTGTTCAGCAAGACTGGATGACTCTAAAGCTTACAATGTGGAACTATGTTGGTCTTTCAAGAACAACAAATCGTCTTAAACGAGCACTAGCAATGTTTAATGAAATCAATGATGAAGTTTCTCGCTTCTATCGAAGCTGTAAACTTGATGACAGCTTAATTGGTTTAAGAAATGCTATTGAAGTTTCAACGATGATAGTTAAGTCGTCCATGAGAAATAAAGAATCGATTGGTTGTTTCTATCGTAAAATGTAAAAAAGAAGGCCAACACCCTTGAGAGAGCTGGCCCGAGAGCAAGTATCAGTTGCGAGATTTCCTGCTTATCTACATCCAGTAGAAGAAGACTAGGTATGATATATCGTCTCTAATAAAGATTTGTATCTGGCCGTATTATCCTTGAGACTGGTGACGTAAACACGATTGCCAGGTGTTTCAAATTTAAGCTGCAGATTTAATAAAGTTTAGTAAGCTAGTTCCCCATTGGTTAGGTGAAGCAATCAATGCTGCTTCAAAACTTAGAACTTCTTCAACTTCTTCCTTAATTTCTTCGATATCTTGAGTTTCCTCGTAAATATCAATTTTATTCTGGTCACCATCTTTGATAACCTTATATACTTCAAGATCCAGTTCACAATCTTCAATGATTGAATTCTTTAAAGTGGAATACTTCCATGTATTCCCAATGATCTTGCATCCATCAAAATTGCAAGCTTCAATATGTGAAAATTCGAAGCTGCAATTTTCAAACGAACAATTGATAAATTTACACTCTTTCATCTTCGAGCCAAAGAAAATGCAAGACTTGAAGTTTACAGCGATGAAAGTGGTTTGAGAGAAGAGAGAACCAGATATGGTTAAGTTACTTAAATCACTTGATCTTACTAGCTCTTTTTCAATTACTTCATACTGTCCATTTGTGAAGTCAGATAATGTCTCAGTCATAATGAAGTTTGTTAAAGTGGCCATGTGATCCCCCCAAGCCTTGCTTAATTTGTGGATTAGTTCATCCACACTGCAATAATAACCATTCTTGACTAGTTGCGTCAAGCAATAAAATTGCATCAAGAAATAAAAATTAAAACCGATAATGATATTAGGGACTTTTGAGGCATAAAATTTCAGGCCGCAATTGCACCTGATCGAAATATCAGCTAGTTGCAGGTGTTTCAATATGCAAGGAGAAGTATATGTCTGAATTTAACAAAGAGAAATTAGACGATTATTTAGGAATTATTAGGAAGTACATGCAGGTTAGAGGGCCGATGACACAAAAAGATCTCGCTGAATCAACTGGTCTTGGTGTTTCTACTGTTTCTCGCTTTCTTTCGATGAAGACAACTGAGATTAATCCTCAGGTAGTCGCTAAAATTACGGCCGAATTGGATATTCCTCTTCATGAAATGATCGATTTTGTCGAAGAGCACTTTACGGATCACTTTATAAGATTAGTTAAATTCTATAAAGGTGATGAAAAGAAAGAGCAGCCTACACAACAACAAGCGCAACCTCAACAGAAACCAGCCGGTGGTGGATTTGAAGAGGCCCTCGTTGACACAATTAAAAGTGGAACAACTGGCAATGCTCAAATCAATGCTAATCCAACAATGAAGATTGGTGGTAAAACGAGAACGATGCCATTTGTTACAGATACGAGTAATGAAGAATTGTTAAAAGAGCGTATGGCCCAATTAACACCAAGGCAAAAAGCTTACGTTGCTGATTTTTTAAGTCTTGATATCGACGCTAGAGATTTAATTGTCGATCTTGGAAATGACTTATTTAGATATTTTAGACAAAGGGGAATGATTGCTTAATGCATTTTAAAAAGACACTCCTTGCATTCATATTTTCATCTGCGGTAGTAGCACTTCCGCAAACGGTGGAATTTGTCTTTTTATCAGCGGCTCCTAAACAAACACTTTTAGAACAAATTCTATTCAAAAATATCTCACGTAAAATTGCCCAAAATGACGATCACTGTATAGAGATGGGTGACGGATGCTTTGATCCGCAAACAGGTTACATGGTTGGTAAGTCAGGCAAAGACTATGTTGATCAAGAGTATGGCACACCTGATAAAGATGTTGCTGTTGAGAATACGATAGATTCCGATATGATTAGATGTACAGGTGCATATTTCGATATTTTCTGTGGAAAGGCCAAGAAAGTTGAAAAGAAGAAAGTACCTAAGTATGAGGTTTGGATCGATACAAGTGCGTCACTTCGTAATTCAGATTGGTCTAAATCTGGAGACACTTGTTACCGCAGAAGTTTTGTAAGCCGTTTAACTTATGGCTGTCCTGTCACAATCAAGGCTTTTGACTCATCAATTAGAGAAATTAAAAATGACCTCTATCTTTGCCAAACGAAAGGTGGCAATAACACACAAAAAATTATTCGTTGGGTAAAGAACTCAGATGCAAAGCATCTTTTTGTTCTGACTGATATTGATGAAGCCAAAGGAGAGTTAATGGACTTCCTTAGTAATATTGGTGCGACGATCCATGGTGTCGGAAGTAAGGGTTTTTATCCAGAAGATCTATTGAAATTGGCCGATACTTTAAAAGCATCTTGTCAAAAATAGTAGAAATCGCTACAAATAATCATGTTTAAAAAACTTCTTAAATGGTCGAAAGATACTTATACAGAGCTTCCTTGGCGAAGAAATAGAACTGTGTACAAGACACTTGTCTCTGAAATAATGTTGCAACAAACAACTGTAGGTACAGTTCAAAATCACTTTGATAGATTCCTTTCAATTTATCCAGATATTGAAACACTTGCTTCTTCAACTGAGGAAGAAATTTGCGTCGCTTGGAAAGGTCTTGGCTACTATCGACGTGCTCGAAACCTTAGAAAGGCCGCAATTGATATCGTTGAAAACTTCAATGGTAAAATTCCAACAAAGTACGAAGACCTGATCTCTATTACTGGAATTGGAGAGTACACGGCCAATGCTATTTTAAGTATTGGACAAAATAAGAGCGCACTTTCAATTGATGCAAATATTGAAAGAGTTGTTAGCCGTATCTATGGATTAAAAGGTGCCAAAGGGCCAAAGCTTCAAAAGTTAATTAAGAAAAAATTTGAAGATGGAGAATTTCCTGAAATTGCAAAGTGCAAGGGACGTGAAATCAACGAGGCCCTAATGGATCTTGGTCGAATCTATTGTCAGGCAAGAAGTGCAAATTGTGTTGGTTGTCCTGTTCATAAAGATTGTGTTGCTGGTAATTCAAAAGATGCACTTGAATATCCTGAGATTCCTGTGAAGAAGATTGCTAAAACTTATGAGCTTGATTTACTAAGAATAATTGTCAAAGAAAATGACTCTATTCTTGGATATCGTAAGGCCGATGATGAGTGGCTTTCTGGTCAAATTGAATGTCCGACTTTTATTCTAAATAGTGAAGATAAGAAACTTAAGCAATATCCAGAGCTTGATTCAAAGTTATCCTATAAGAAGTTAAAGAAGTATAAAACGGCCATTACAAAGTATAAGATTACTAATTATATTCTTGAAATTTCTCATGCCGAATTTAAGAAGAGTTATTCCGGATCATTTAGAAAGTATAAGCTAAATGAGAAGTTAAATATTTCGACGGCAACAACGAAGGCCCTTGCTAAGCTGTAATGAAAGTAAATTGTTTCACGGCCATTAAAGAAATTCTTCTTGCGGATGGAATAAAGATTCCATATGAACGAGTTTATGAGTTCTTTGATTCTGTTGAAGACAAGTCTTTTGTAAAACATCGCCTAAGTGAACTAGCTGTTGGTGACTTAATTCTTTGGCGAAAGAATACCATTCCATTTAGTGGTGATACTGGTCACATTGCAATTATTAGAGAAATTCTAACTGATGGTTGGATCAGAGTTTATGATTATTCAAAACAGCCTCATTCAAATGAAGTGTGTACTCGACCTGGACTTGGAGAAGGGGAGATGAAGTTAATTTTAGATGGAGATGAAATTCTTGGATTTATTTGGTCAAAAGAAATTAAGAAGACCAAGATGACAAAAGTCCTGGGGATTTCTCCCCAAGACCTTAAAAAATTATTCTAATTCTTTAATGAAAAAAGTGTAAATATCGGCAAATTCTTTGAAAGATTCAAACCTACCTGAAGCACCGGCATGTCCCGCATCCATATTTGTCCAAAGAAGCTTAACTCGCGAATCTGTTGCGTTATCACGTAGTTTATAAGTCCACTTCATTGGTTCCCAATAAGTAACGCGAGGGTCATTTAGGCCAGCAATTGCAAGTACTGCTGGGTAGTCTCTATTTTGTACATTTGAATACGGACAATATGACTTGATATAATCAAAGTATTCCTTATCATTTGGATTTCCCCACTCTTCATACTCAAGCTGAGTTAGGGGAAGACTATCATCAAGCATTGTGTTTAGAACGTCGACAAATGGAACATCTGCGCAAGCTGCACCAATGAGGTTTTCTGTGTCGAGGTTAATTGTTGCACCAACAAGCATTCCGCCAGCACTTCCCCCCATAATTCCGATTTTACCTTTTGCAGTATATCCCTCGTTAATCAGATACTTTACACAAGAGTAAAAATCTTTAAATGTGTTTTGCTTCTTTAGAAATTTTCCATTCTCATACCATGCACGTCCCATTGTAGAACTCCCACGAATATGCCCAATAGCGTAAACGAAGCCACGATCAAGGAGTGAGATATTATTGCGGTTAAACCATGGATGAATTGAAATTGAATATGATCCATATCCGTAAAGAAGACACTTGTTAGGATCACCAATCTTAGTTGTCTTTGCTCTAATGATTGTCATTGGAACGAGGACTCCATCGTGAGAAGGGATAAATTTTCTCTCGACAACATAATTTTCATGATCAAAGCCAGGAACTTCAACTTGATGAATATGCGTTGATTCACCTGTTTCTACATTGTAGTCAAAAGTGGTACTCGGAGTCGTTGGTGAGCTGTAGTTGTAACGATATACATTTGTATCAAAATTTGCGTTATTACCACCGCCTGCATGATAAGCATCTTCTGGAAAAGTAATTTCTCTTCTTTCATCTCCATTGATAACAAGAAAGTGATTTAGTCCTTTTTCGCGAAAGCTTACAACTTTGAAATCTTTAAATACATTAATATTTGTAAGATATCTCTCAGGACTTCCTTCAACTTCAACGGAAGCAGTCGCGTAATCAGGGTTTGTAATTGGAGTTCTTAGAACTGAGAAGTTTTCGCTAAACTTATTTGTTAGAACTAAGAAATCGTTCCCATCTGCTTCAACTGTATATTCAATCTTGTCTTCTTTAGGGAAGATTTCAATAGGGTTTAGATCACTCGCATCAGCTTTCAAATATGAGATTGAATTATTTGAAGATCCACCCGCATTGATTAGTAAGAACCTGTGATCCATTGTTTCTTCAACAGTAAGGAAGTATTCACCAGACTCTTCAGTATAAATAACTTTATCAAATGAATTATTTATATCAGTAACGTGAACTTTAAATGGACGCATATTCTCATCCATTTCAATATATGCGTAGTGCTTTGAATCGTTAAACCACACAGGGCCGCTATTAATTTTCTTAGGACCTTCTTTAATGATTTCATTTGTTGATAAGTCTTTAATATATAGATCGTATAGCTCATCACCATTGTCATCAATCGTGTAGATTAAGTAGCGATGGCATGGAGAAATTTCAAATGCACCAACATCAAGGAAGTCACGTCCCTTAGCTAATTCATTTTCATCGAGACAGACTTGTCTTTCATCTGTGCCAATGTGGCGACGAAAGTGAATTGGGTAATCTTTCCCTTCTTCATATCTTTCAAAATACTCATACTCATCATGTGGGTATGGGCATGTTTCATATGTTTGAAGTTCACGAGATTTTAATTCTTCAAAAATTGTATTCTTAAGTTCTTCAGAGTCACTAAGATAGTTTTTGAAGAGTTCATTTTCTTCATTGAGAAATTTCATAACGTCACTATCTTCTTCGCGATTTCTCATCCAGAAGTAGTCGTCAGTTAAAACCTGATCGTGAATTTTTGTTTCGTGTGGGATTTTTTTGGGTTGAGGATAATTCATTCTGCCTCCGTGTTTGAAATGTAAGGAAGGGAGTGAATTGCGTTAGCAATACACTCCCATAAAGAGTTAAGGTATAAGCCGGGTCCTGTATTGGACTATCATTCGTCTAGGCCAGTAGTTACCCACTGGCTCGAGCGCTTAACCCGTCAACAAGGGCTGGCTACCCCATGAGTCGACCTATTCAAGCTTGCACCGCCTAGAGTTTACCTGTTTTCACTACAGCAGGTGAGACGAATCTCTCACTGATTGGCCGGCCGAAGCTACCCCAATCGAGTTCAAACCCCTGTACTTCCTTTCTGTTGCACTTGTCCTAGTCTCACGACCGACGGGCGTTACCCGCTAAGCTGCCATATGGTGCCCGGACTTTCCTCCCGTCTATTACACCGAAGCATAATAAACCAGCGATAGTCTCCTTAACTCTTTGCGAATTTATGCCCTATGTCACATCAAATGTCAAAGTCTTGTTACACCTCTGGTCATGGACTAAGGGAGTATGGTAAAACTTTTTTTAATTATATTCGTATAAGTTATATAGCCAATCGCCTTGGAGAATTGATGAAATATATTTTATTGGCTCTTGTGTCATTTTCAGCAAGTGCAAATCTAAAAAATTATGTACGTGAATATTTAAAAGATTCAACAGAAGTAAAAGAAGCTAGCTATAACTTTGAACTCTCAAAACTTACTCTAGAACTTGAGTCTGGTGATAAGAGGCCATGGACTTTAGGTGTTCTTGCTCAACATGATGATGTTGGACTGATATCAAACCCGAATAATCCAAATCTTGTTAACACATACAAAGCATTCAACTCTGGAGTTGAACTATCGAAAGAAAATGTTTGGGGGGGAAAGTTTTCTATTACTGGATCTTATATTGATTTTAGTGGTGGGACTGAATATGAAGGTTATAACCAAGAAGTTTCATATACTCAGGATCTAGGAAAGAACTTCTTTGGACGTAATGACGATGCTGATATCAAAATTGCCGAAAAAAATGTTTATTCTTCTAAGTATGCATTCGATGCCGAAGTTTCTCAAAATGTTCTTGGCTTAATTGAAACATATTATGACTATAAGAAAACAAAGACTTTAATTCAGCTTAAAGATGAAGCGATGAAACGTGCTGAAAAGAGACTTAAGTTTGTTCAAAAGCAAGTTAGAGATGGACTTAAGGAAAGAGTAGATCTTTATTCTGCACAAGCTTCTGTGAACTCTGTTGGAGAGGAACATGCAGAGCTTGAGTCACAACTTGAAACTTACAAGAAGTCATTAGAAAGTAAACTAGAGAGGGCCCATTCATTTAGAGATATAGATTTATATAAAATCGAAAAAATCAAAATGGAGCCAATTACTGATGGAGAGATTGATTCTAACCTGACAATTCAAGCATTGAATAAGAAGCTAGAGGCTTTGGAAAGTGCAATTGAAAAGTACGATAACTCAGTATTTCCAACAATCGAGCTTAGTGGTGCATATAAGACAAATAGTTATACTGTAGCAGGTAGTGGGAATGTATTTAGTGATGGTACATTTGGTTCTGATAATGACGCTACCGAAGTTGGTCTACAGATTGTGATCCCACTTGGTATGACTGTTGAAAAGAATAATTTAAAAGAAGCGAAAATTAATAAGCTAAATACAGAGTATCAACATAGACTAGCTAAAATTCGAACAAAGAATCAGCTAGAAGCTCTTAAAAATACGATTCGTCTTATTGATAAGACAATTGATTTAGTTCTAAAGAGACACAAGTTAGCGACTCTATCAGTTAAGGAGTATAATAAGCTCTATTCAAGAGGGCGTGCTGACTTTGATAATGTCATCTCAGCTGAAGAAAGACTTATTAGTACAGAGAATAAATTTGTTGAGTATATCAGCCGTCGCCAAAAGTTATATTTTAGCTTACTTGATATCTATGGAAAGCTTGGTAATTACTTTCAATAAAAAATTATAATGTTCGCAGGGTGCTAGGGAGAATCAATCTTCCACACCCTCGGCATAGAATTAAATCTTTTCCACTATTAAACTCACTACATTCACCTGCAGAATAAGTTAAACGACAACTTCCACAGCTATTTCCCTGAAGAAATGTCGCAGCACTGTGATGATTTTTAACTTTTGCTTTAAGGTATAGGTCTTTTGCACGAATACCTACCTCGTCTAGGAGGCCATCGATTTGTTTATTGAGATCATTTACTTTAGAGTCATTTCTTAATTTTATTTGTGTAACTTCTTCGTTAATTTCTGAAATGGTCTCGTTAACACCTTTAATAAACTCTTGTGTATTAGAAATTTCAGTTTCAATTTCCTCAATTTTCTCAAGTAGCTCTAAAATAGTATCTTGCTTTTGATTTGAATCTTCTTCTAGGGAAGATATAGTTTTTTGGATGGCCTCTTCTTGTTGAGAGCTAGTAACAGAACTTAAATTCTGTTTTGCCTGATCTAGCTTCTTGTCTGTATCAAAGAGTTCTTTCTCAAGAGAACTTAAACTTGCTTTTGTTTCAGTAAGTTGCACACTAAGTTGATCATTTAACTCTGTTTTGTTGTCTAGTTGTTTATTTAAAAAATCAATTCTTTTCAACTCTTCGTCTGTCGCGGACTCTAGGCCCTCAATGACTTTTTCTAAATCCATGACATCTTTTAGATATTTTAAGTTTTCCATTTGTAATTAATAACATATTTACCTAGCAGTCGCGATTGGAATATTTGTTTATTTGAGGCGATAATAGGGAAACAGGAGTTGTAATGCGCGGAAGTATATTCGGAAAAATGTTTTCTATGACCACGTTTGGTGAGTCACATGGCCCGGCCCTTGGAGTCGTTTTAGATGGTGTTCCAAGTGGACTTGATTTTAATTTAGAAGATCTACAAAAAATGTTAGATAAGAGGGCACCAGGACGCTCAAAGGGTGTGACTGCAAGAAAAGAGCCTGATCAAGCGGAAGTTCTTTCTGGAGTGTTTGAGGGAAAAACTTTAGGGACTCCAATCGCCGTTATTATTCGCAATACAAATCAAAGAAGTAAAGATTACGAAAAATTAAAGGATAACTACCGCCCAGGTCATGCTGATCGCACTTACGATTTAAAGTATGGTATTCGCGATCACCGCGGTGGAGGACGTAGTAGTGGACGCGAAACTGTTGCCCGTGTTGTTGCAGGGTATTTTGCGAGCCTAGTTTTACCTCAAGTTAAGGTTAATACTTTTATTTCAAAATTAGGTCCATTTGAATGTGAAAATATAATTAAGAGTTTTCCACAGAATCTTGGAACATATAACTTTGGTGATCCATCGAAAGATGCTGAAATTGAAAAGTACTTAATAGATTTAAAGGCGAGAGGAGACTCAATTGGTGGTCGAATTTCAGTAAATATTGAAAATTGTCCAGTAGGTCTAGGTGAGCCAGCTTTTGATAAATTAAAAGCTGATCTTGCAAAAGCTGTTCTTTCAATTGGAGCTTGTGTCGCATTCTCTTTTGGTGCAGGTTCTAAGATGGCAGATATGAGTGGACAAGAAGTAAGCTCTAATAGTGCTAACTTTGGTGGAATCGAGGGCGGAATCAGTAATGGTGAAATGATCAATCTTGATTTAACTTTCAAGCCAACATCGACTGTTGGAGCAAATGCTAAAGAGGGACGTCATGATCCTTGTATTCTACCAAGAGCTGTTGTTGTCGTAGAGTCAATGGTTAGGGTAGTATTGGCCGATCATTTTTTAAGACAGAAGGCGTACGAGGTATAATTTGTCAGAAATAAAGTTATTTGATGAAATTAATGATGTTAATAAAATCCTAAATGAGATTGACTCTGATCGAATTCTCGTTGTGCTCGATTCTAATATTAATAGTCTTTATCTTGATCTCATCGATGTTCGAGAGGGGATTGAAATCTATATTGCACCTGCTGGTGAAGATTGCAAGAATATCTCTGAAGTAGAAAGGGCATGTGAGTTCTTTATTGAAAAGGGTGTACATCGTGGAGCTCATCTTGTTGCTATTGGCGGTGGCGCATGTTCTGATTTTGCGGGCCTAGTTGCTTCATTATTGCTTCGTGGAATTAAGTGGAGTGTTATTCCAACGACACTTCTATCAATGATTGATGCAAGTATCGGTGGAAAAGTTGCAGTTAATTCAAAATACGGAAAAAACCTAATAGGTGCATTCCATCTTCCAGAGAAAGTTTATATCTGTGCAAAATTTTTGGAAACACTTGCGGAAGACGACTTTATTTCGGGTCTGGGAGAATTGGCAAAATACTACTTTCTTGATGAGCAAGTTTTTAATTTGATTAATAATGAAGCAAGCTTTGATGAAATCACACTTCGTTGTGCAAAGTATAAGCAAGAAATTGTTGAGCAAGATTTCAAAGAAGGTGGAATAAGAAAAGTATTAAACTTAGGTCACACTCTAGGTCATGCAATTGAAAAGGTTTATGAACTTCCGCATGGTGTAGCCGTTTATTGGGGCCTTAAGTTAATTTTTAATGTTTTTCACAGAGATGAAGAAAGCCAATTCTTAAATCAATTCTCAAGTATTTTTGGGCTGGATGCCTTGATGTGTCCTTGGGAGGATTCACTTCCAGTTGATGAAATGATGGAATTCATCGCAAAAGATAAAAAGATAATAAGTCGTAATACAATTGAAGTGATTCTACCAAATGGTATTGGCTCTCCGTCAATTCAAACGGTATCTTTAGATGATATTAGACAACACCTATTGGCCTATGCAAATGGTGCAGGCTCATCTAAGAGTTATATAAAGAAAATAAAAGTACCTTCATCAAAATCTTTTGCCAATAGAGCTCTTGTGCTTGCAGCAATATATCCACAAGACATTCAACTCATTAACATGCCTGAATCAACAGACGTTGTTAATATGCTAAGCTGCCTAGAAAGTATTGGCCTTACAATTGAAAAAGCAGAAGATGGAATTATTATTCGTGGATCATTTCCAGAGTGTGAGATCGAGACGGAAGATGTGGTCGAACTTTACTCCGGTGATGGTGGAACGACAAATCGTTTTATTATTCCACTTCTTGCACTTGGAAAAAATAAATATAGCCTTATTCCAAGTGAAAAAATGTTTGAAAGACCCATGGATGAATTAGTAAGTGTCTTAGATGATCTTGATGCAGTTGTAACACGTGATGAAAAAACATGGTTTCAAATCCAAGGTCCAATAAGTATTTCTAGAGGAGTCTATGAAGTTGACTGTAGTCGATCAACGCAGTTTGCTACAGGTCTTGCTATGGCCTTATCTCCACGTGATATTGATGTTGAGCCAGTTAACTTAACAACGAGTCGCCCATATTGGGACATGACTCTAAATTTAATTGAACGATTTAAAAATGGTGAGCAAGTCTTTGAGGTTCCTGTGGACTTTAGTTCTCTTGGTTATCCATTAGCTTATGGGTGTTTAACAGGCCCTGTGCTCGTTGAAAATTGTAAAGGTATCGACCGTTTTCAAGCAGATAGTAAGTTTATTGGTTTACTAGAGGAGCTTGGAGGTCAATTTGACTTCACATCAAATGGTTTACTCTTTAATGGAATGGATAATCTAAATGGATTTGAGATCGATTGTCGTGATTGTCCGGATCTTATACCGACATTATGTTTCCTTGCTTCATATGCTAATGGAGCAACAATTATTAGAAGTGTTGAAGTCTTAATTCATAAAGAATCAGATCGCTTAAGTGCTGTAATGGACTTAATGGAACTTTACGATATCGAACATCACTATAATGAAGCAGAAGATTTTCTAGAGATTATAGGTACCAAGCCAGATGGACGAATTGTTGATATTGTACCACCTCGTGATCATCGTATGGTTATGGTTTCTTACCTCTACCAATTGGTTAACGGCGGTGGAAATCTTGAAAATAAGGATTGTGTCGAGAAGTCGTTTCCTGATTTCTTTGAGGTAATCGCCTAGTGAAAAAGATTGAAGTCATAATTGTTTCGGCCTTTATTTCGATTTCAATCATTTGCGAAATATTTGGTTATCGTGGAAATATTTATCCATTTTTTAGTTGGAATCTCTTTAGTGTGTCGAGGACTAATTAAATGATTAGTAGTTTCTCTCAGATATTCTACTTAATGACATTTTCAATTATCAGCATGTTTTTATATGAGAGTTTTCCATCTCAAAAACAAACAAATTGGATATCTTCATTTCTTCCAGTAAGTTTTCTTTTTCCAATTTTATGCTTATGGACTATCTCTACATTTGGGGCCATAAGTGATTGTTGTCGAAAATATTTTCGTATTCTCTATTCAATATTACTCTTTTTAATAATAGGAATGACAAATGGTGCTGATATCGACCACGATTTATTCTTATGGCTTTATATTTCGATAATTCTGATTTTTGAAAATAATAATAAAGATCCAAGTTATGATGTTCTAAATTTATCTAAACTTCTAACTGTTCTAGTATATTTTATGTCTGGGTTTTGGAAGGTTTTTTATTCTCTCACAAGTTTCTTTTCCGAAGGACAAGGCTATCTTCATTTAAATGGCTTACATAAAATTATATATAATTATAATTCTAGTATTGGTTATAGCTGGCCAGTTTTAGATCAAGTACCAACGTTTATATTCTTTATTTTTGGATTACTTATCGTTTTCTTAGAACTGAGTGGTCTAATCTTATACTTTAAGAAAAAGTCGGCTTTATACATTTGGGCGCTGTTAATAATTGCCTTTCATTTACTGACTGTTGCAGTTATGAAGATTGAGTTTGTATCAAATATAATTCTTCTAGGCTTAATTTTTTGCTTTCCTAAGAAAAAAGAATCCAGCCAATCTTCTCGTTAATATACTGAAGTGTAAAAAAACGTGACTTATCAAGATCTACATTCTTATCAATAACAAATTGGCCCGTATTATTGGCAATCATATGTTTATTACTACTTACTGTTGGCGTTTGTGATAATTTACTTTTAACGACCTTAAAGTGAATACAAGATTTTACGCTCGTTGGATTCTCAGGAAGTTTATAATTCATTCCCGATTTTAAAGTTACACATGTACCAAAATCATTGGAAATTAGGATGTTACCTGAGTCAATTACTTTGGAACGCGAAAATGCGTGTACAATTGATTTGTAGGTAAATAGCGAGAAAATTGTAGATAAAATAAAATTTCTTCGTTTCATGATACTATTATATAATAGATTTATAAAAATACAGAAAATTATTTATTAGAGGATACGGTTATGACTTTAAGAAATGGTACGTTAACAAATTTTAATACGGCGACATTTTCGACAGCTAGTGTAACAGGACCTGACCTTTACTATTCAGGTGGAAGTTTTGTTGCTTATAATCACCTAGTTGCAAGATTGGATATTCGTGCTGCTCGTAACTTAAGTGTAGGTTCAAATATTAATGCAGGTGGAAATATCACAAATGGTGGCTCTATTACAGCAACAGGTGATGTAAGAGGTGCCAGAGTATGGAATGCTGTTTGGAATGATGTTGCAGATTATCAGCTTCTTAATGATGAATTAATCCCTGGAAAGTGTTATTACGATACTATTGAAGGTGCACGTATATGCTCTGAAAGATGCCAATTAAGTGTTATTGGTATTGCGTCAGATACTTTTGGTTTTGGTGTTGGAAAAGGTAATGCAGGTCTTGAAGTCCCTATAGCCATTGGAGGTTGGGTTCTTGCTTATGTTGACGATGAGTACCCGTGTGGAACACCATTAACAAATGATGAAAATGGAAACTTAACGGAAATGTCTCTTGAAGAGAAACGTGATTATCCTGAAAGATTAGTTGCTATTTATAAGAAAAAAGAACACAAAGATACATTCGGTGATGGTAATATTGAGATTCAAGTTGATGGCCGTCATTGGGTAAAAGTTAAGTAATAAAAGGTCTACTATGATAGTCTTATCAATTGCTTTTTCGGAAGCTTGTAACTTAAGTTGTAGTTACTGCAATGTTGATAAGCTTTCCAAGAAATCAATCAATACAGATTTATTTTTTGAATCATATAAGAAGGTTCGCGCTGAAAATCCTGATGAGTTAATTCAGGTTGATTTCTACGGTGGCGAACCTCTTCTTCATTGGGATAAGATTGTTCGAGTAACTGAAGAATTAAAAAATGAAGATAATATTCAATTCTATATGCCAACGAACGGTCTGCTATTAGATCAAGAGAAAGTCGATTTTTTAAATGAAAATAACATTCGAGTTTCTCTTTCATATGATGGACTATGGCAAGATATCAATCGTAAACAGCATGATAATCGCGCAACAAGTTACTTATATGAAAAGAAGCTTCCGCTTATTAAACAACTTAATGATTTAAGCTGTCACACCATGATTTATGCAGGAAATAGTAATCTTCTTGAGAATCATCTCTTTATCAAAAAAGTTTTAAATCTAAATCCTGATCTTACTCTCATTAGAGATGTTGATGTTTGGACCTATGAGAGTGCAAATGATGTAAACAAAGGATTTAGTGAGCTTGTTGATTGGTATATTGAAAATGTTGATGATGTCGAGATGCCACAAATAATTCTCACTTACTTAAGACACATTCTTCGCTATACGGCCAAAGATATAACGATTGATTATTGCGGAGCAGGAGACACTCATTTATCTTTTTCAGAAGATAAGCTAATTGCCTGTAATCGCTTCAAAGATGACGACCTTTATTTAAAAATCCCAGAATATAAGAATATGGCCGCTTGTGAGAGCTGTAGTGTAAAAAAATTCTGTAGAAAAGGTTGTTTATATGAGAACATTAAGAACGAAGGACCTATTGAAAATATTTGCATAATGTATCGCCATTTTTATAAGGAAATACAACGCATGATTTCTGAAATTAGGTCTAATGAATATTTTACTAGAATCTTGAAAAGAGAAGTGTATGAATCTTAAAGCTCTAAATCGCAGTATGTTTTTGGCGGCTGAACATTTATTTGAAGCGGGTAAACATTTGATGCCAATTTCACCAGAATATGGTGAAAGGCTAATGCTCGAAGCAGATGAAATTCTTTCAATGATAAAGCCAGAAGTTGAGAAAGTATCAGATGAAAAGTTGGACGGAATTCTAGATGAAATCCTTAACGTGGAGATAGAATAATGGTCGCTTATAATTTTGAAAATCCAGCAAAAGCTAAAAAAAGATATGCAAAGAATTTCTTTACTTTAGAAATTACAACGTCGGCACTTTGTGACTTAAATTGTACTTATTGTTTCGAAGGTGAAAAAGTCGATAAGGCTCGTCTTGATAATGAGCTTCCTGTTATCTTTAAAAGAATTGATAGTATCCTTGCGGATAAAAATTGGTTCCAAGAAAAATATGATGGTTTAAACATATCTCTTTGGGGTGGAGAGCCAACTCTTAACCCTAATTTCATTATTGAGTTGATGAACAATTATCGTGACCACGATAATGTTGACTTTCACCTTTATACTAATGCTTTCAATATTCACAATATGAGAAAGATTATTGAAAATGTAGATACAAGCAAACTTCATGTACAGGTTTCCTATGATGGCCGTGCCGTTAATGACAGCTATCGTTTAATGAAGAATAAAAAGCCTTCGAGTAATCATGTTATTAATAACCTTTATGAGCTTGCTAATCTTGGGATTAATGTAAGTATGAAGGCAACTCTTCCTATTGATAGTATGGAGAATCTTTATTCATGTTGGGAAGATTATCATGACATTCAAAAGCTTCTTTGGAAGGTATCAAAAGATATTAATATTAGTTATTCTCCAACGATTGACTATATTACAAAATTTTCTCTTGATGAGAAAAAAGATGCCATCAAGGTTTTTAGGGCAGAGTTTTTAAAAATAGCAAAAAGAGAAATCGAGTTCTATAAAGAAAATGGTCGCTACCTATGTTCTTGGTTTGGTGGTGAAGATAACCGCAAGCATTGTTCTGCAGGTTATAATATGGCCGCTATTGATCAACGTGGAAATCTCTATGCTTGTCACGGAGCGATTTATTCAAAACATAAGGAAGAGTTAGCTTATAGCGATATCAATGATGATGCATTTGTTGAAAAAATAAGTGCATATACGCAAAAATTTGAAGAACCACTTAAGAAGATTCACAAAGATTGTCAGGATTGTGTTGCAACTACTTGTATGATTTGTCCTGTGGCAAGTCACGAGAAGAGTGAAAAAACAGACTTTTTTGAAAAATGGACTGATAATTGGGTTAACGAATTATGTGGTTTCTTTAAAACTTTTGGTGAGATTGATCGAGCTGTACAGAAGCATATATACTCTGTTGGTGTAATGACTACAGAAGAGTATATTGAAAAGGAGGTCACAAATGGCATGTAGTGGTGGACACTGTACCTTTCACAATACAGGAACAGCTACTTGTTCAGGGCACCGAGGTGTTTGTACGTCAAATAGAGGTGTAACCCTAAGTACTGGAGTTGCGACGGGTAATAAAGTTTTAAGTAGTCATATAACTAACTTAAGAAATAATATAGCTGCGGAGTTAGCACGATATCGTGTACACCCTTTTTATAATCCAGGAACTCCTTCGGCGTCACTTGGTGTTGGTGTTAGAATTACAAATGCCGCATCAGCATCAATGAATAACGAGATTAATGACCTTTCTCCTAATAATGATTCAACTGTAAGTTATACGCCAGCACCAACAGGTGTTTCTCCGGCCGATAATAGACCTCGTACCGCGGATGATCCTACTGCTGGTGGTTCATCGGGAGCGAGAACATGGAATAAGTATGGACAAAAAGTTGTTAGATCACATGTACAAGAATTATTGAATTACTATAATACAATTAGAGCAGATTGTATTTGTAACTCTGATTGTAATTGTAATGCTGTATGTTCATGTCACAATAATTGTGGATGTCACTATTAGATTTAAAAGGAATTAATTATGATGTTATATGATGTAGCTTCTGTAGAGGATCGTGGATCGCACTGGTATGTAACGAATGTTTATCCTCATACCCTTGATCCTATTGAAAGACATGAGAAGTTATTAAATCTTTCAGCAGTATCTGCTTCTCTTATCAAAAGGGCCTTAGAAGAAGGCTATGAAGTAAGAATTGCAAAGCCAATTGAATTTAATGAAGTAATGCCTCATGAAATCAAAATTATCGAAGGTGATGCTAACGATTATAATTTTGCAAGAGAGTCCGCAATTAAAAAGGCCCGTATGGTCGTAACGCAGGATCTTGCTTCTGTAAGTGGTTATACTTTTTATAGCTATATGTGTTTAAATAATGAGCTTTGCGATAAGGGCTACTTTATTACTGCTGAAAACCGCGAGTCAAAATATTTAGAAATCTTAGAAACAGGTAATGAAGAACTTATTCAAAAATTAGAAGATTACCTGAATATGCGCGATCAGATTGAAAGAATCAGTGCTCTTAATAAGAAATTTGATCACTTTAGAAAAATCGTTAACGAAGAAGAGTGTACTGATAAAATCGACGAGCTTACAAATAAGTTCTTAGAGGATTATTATTCAACATTCTTCTAGAATTATTCTCTATTCGCAAAAAGATCACCGTAAAGTAAATGGAACATTATTTTACTGCTTCGAGTATTTCTTATTCTCAAGAGCTCGAAGCAGTGATGTGAAATTTGTCCTCTATAACTGCACCCAAGAAGAAAGAATCAACTGGATTAGTGTTTTCAAAGAAAGATACCATTTTCCGGATGAATATATTTCTGACTTTCTCGTTACTAATAGTGTTTATGATATTTTTAAATTAAAGCCTAAGCGTTGTATGATTCTTGATATTCATACGCTTAAACTTCTTGGAGAAACAATTCCATGTGACCTGGTGGTTTTTTCAAATGAAGGCCATGAAATGCGACGTTATGGGATGAAAAAGGTCAAGTATTACGGATTCTATGAATATCAAAATTTTGATGAGCAAGAACTTTTAAAATTCTCGTTTGGAAATTATAAAGATCTTAATACAGTTGATAACTATGTCTTTGTTAATACGCCATCTCTAGACTATACAAATGTTGTGATACCTGAGCTCTACAGGGATCGAAAACTAATTTATAAAATCGCTAATAAGCATCACGAAAATTTACACGAGAAATTTGATACAATGTTGTATTACCAATCTGGTAAAGTTGATACAAATAATCGTCTTGTTCCCGAAAGCCTTTATTATAAGAAGAAGGTCGAAATCTTTAAGAGTGTTATTCAAGACTCCGTAAATATGCGATATAATGATATCTTATTAAATGGATTTGAAGCTTATCACTTAACGGATGAAGATAAGTTAATTCAAGACTTTTTGGATTAATATGATTCTTAGATTAGATAAAGAAAATTATGATCTCTGGTTAACATATAGCTGGAGTGCAAATAATCATGGCCTATGTGGACATACATACGAGGTTATTGATTACTATCTTTTTTTGAAAGATTATATGCGAGTTGGAATTCTTCTTTGTGAAGATATTGATTGGCCTACATTTAGAGATTCTGTTGTTGGTAAATACATCATTTCAAATGAAGAGCTGTTGCAACTTGAAAAAGATACAATATTTGTTAATCGTCCTAATTTAGTACACGCTAATAATATTCTCTTTACTGATGGTGGTGCTAAATCACTTATGGGAAAACATATTCTTGCACAAAAGATCTTTCACTTCGCCTGTGGTGATAAAGAACTTCAAGATAACGATAAAGATAATGTTTATATCTTACAAGATGCCCGTATTTATCGTGATTGTAAGAATGCTATTGATTACAAAAAACGTATCAATTTTGATCGTCTTAAAAAGCCTGCAAAATCAAATCGTTGTAACTTGTTGTATGGCACAAAAAATTGTCGAAATATTCCGGATCAGATGTACTTGGAGCTCCTTGAGCAATTTGATGGTGATTTCATATGCTTAACTAATAGGGAAAATCGACCTGAAGGACGTTTAGAAGGCCTTTCTGAGCGTTTTGACTTCCCGGAAATGCCAATTCCAGACTTATTTGAAAAGTTTGATAGATATATCTATACGCCCGTCCCACGTAAGTTTGATTGCAGTCCTCGCATGATTGCAGAATGTAAATTTTTTGAAAAAGAGGTTGTGTATTATAATATAGACTACTGGGATGAAGATAAAGGCCTCTACTGGAGAAAGTGGGATATCGACAATGACTTTGAATCGATATTCTTAAAAGAGGGAGATCCCATACTAGAAATCTTGGGAGCACATATTGGATTATAATATTTTTAGCCATTCAGGTTTGAGGCTAATAAATGACAAATTCAATAAAAGAGCAAAGCTCGATACGGGAACATTCTGTAATTATGAATGTTACTTTTGCTATTATCTTGATGATCTCGATAAAGTGACTCCATTAGAAACTATTAAAAAAAGAGCACAAAAAATCTATAACTGTGGAATGCGAGAAATTGATCTTAGTGGTGGAGAAAGTTCAGTCCACCGAGATTGGTTTGCCATCTTGGATTATTGTAATGAGCTTGGTTTTACAAATATTTCAGCACTTACTAATGGTGCGAAGTTTGCAAATTTAGAATTCTGTAAAAAATCGCAAGAACATGGGTTAACGGAATTACTTTTTAGTCTTCACGGAGTTAATGAAGAAAATCATGATTCAATTGTTGGAAGAAAGGGTGCCTTTCGAAAAATGCTAAAGGCCATTTCAAATTGCCAAGAAATAGGCATTAGGGTTCGTATAAACTGTACTGTAACTGATAAGAATGCAGAACTACTCAATGAATATGTCGAATTAATCAATAAGATCATGCCTTATCAATTAAACTTCCTTCCTCTTAATTATTGGGAAGATGCTGATCGACTTGAGTCACAAAGTTATGAACATCTAAGTAAATATATTAAAAAGGCCATTGATAGTCTCAACAATAGTATTCAAATTAATGTCCGCTATATCCCATTTTGTTTTATGCAGGGGTATGAGAAATATGTCGTTGGTGTTTATCAGCATATTTATGATCGTAATGACTGGAATATTTATGCTTACGATGTGGAGAAAATTGAAGAGAAGGTTCTCGATACAAAAGAATATTTCGAAGTTGCCGCTCAAAAGAGAAAGCACACGTACACAAAAGGTAAGGAGTGTTTTAATTGTATGTACTTTTTTGTATGTGATGGCGTAGAAAAGAAAATTTCAAATGTACAAAAGGTCTATCCTGTTGATGGTGATAAAATTGATGATGTACAACATTATCGTCGTGGCCATTATCCAGAGTGTGACTATAAGTAGGTAAGTTATGGAAAAATTACCAAATTCATTAGCAAAAGAAGATATTCTTGAAATAGAACTCGAGTTGACAGGAACATGTAATCTCGACTGTCCACTTTGTTCACGAAGTTATTCAAATGCTAAGCATTTAGTTAAATATAATGAAAGACCAGCAAGTGAGATTATTGCTCAACTTGATGAATACCCAAATATTAAGATGTGCTGTATGGCCGGAATGATTTCTGAGCCAACACTCCATAAAGAATTCTTCACGATAATGGAATATTTAATTGGTCGTGAAATTGAAGTCGAGCTTTATTCGAATGCTTCTCTACATACGACAGATTGGTGGCGAAAGCTTGGTTCGATGATGAGTCCTAGAGATCACGTATTCTTTACAATTTGTGGATCAACTCAAGAACTACATGAAAAATATCGTGTTCGTTCTAATCTTCAACAAGTGTTAGACAATCATGCAGCTTTTAAAGAAGGATGTAAGTACGATATCGATTATCTACAGCACATCATGTTTGAATATAATGCTAAAGATTTTGAAAGTGATGCGATGAAAGAGATTCGCTCTCGCTTTAGTCGTGAGTATAATATTAATACTCTTCCATACAATGAAAGATTTGGTTTTATTAAAGATGAAAATAATGACATTGCATTAACTGCAGATTTGGCAAAAAGTTATAACCTAATTTCTCGTCATGCTAAGAGACGTTACGAACGAAATAAATCTGGTGAAATTAAATGTCAGATGCGTTGTAAAAGTCTTGAAGAGAAATTTGTGGCCATTGATCAATGGGGTGAAATCTTTCCATGCTTTCTCTATCGTATCTATAATGTTGGTGAGAAATTTAATTTAGATTATTCAAAAATTAATCAATTTAAATATGACTTCTGCTATGAGTGTGAAGCCATGACGACAAAAATGCTAGAAGATATAGGTTTAGAGAGGATGGGGTAATGAGCTGTAAACAGACGACATTACATCGTAGTGAAATCTTAGAGCTTGAAATGGATCTAACGGGTACTTGTAATCTACGCTGTCCTCTGTGTACAAGAAACTACGCACATGCGGGTCATTTATTAAAACGTAATGTACGAAGCTATGAGCAAATAAAAGAACAATTAGATACCTTCACTAATCTTGAAGTTTTTTACATGGCCGGAAATATATCTGAGCCAACACTTCATCCTGAAGTTAAAGATATTTGTCGATACTTAGTCGAACGTGGTGTTGCTATCGAACTATTTACAAATGGTAGTACTCATAATCCCAAATGGTGGGCCGAACTAGGAGAGATACTATCATCAAATGATCGCATTTATTTTACTATTTGTGGCTCAACACAAGAGCTACACGAAAAATATCGTGTAGGTAGTAAACTTCAAGATATCTTGGATAATCATCAAGGATTTATTTCGACAAATAAAGAAGGGATCGATCATATACAGCATATTATGTTCAAATATAATCGTGAAGATTATGAAAGCGAGGCGATGAAGAACATAATTGCCCGCTTTAGTAAAACTTTTAATGTCGACACTGAAGGACAGCGAACATTTAATGAGTATGTAAAATCCTTTGATAAGGATTTAATACGTCCTGAAGATGAAAGAAAAAGAGCGATTGATGCTTTATTTAATATAAAACCATCACCAGGTGAGAGTGAGGATATTGAAATAAAATGCATGAGTCTTAGAGATCGTAAAATTTATATTGATCAATTTGGACAAATATCACCTTGTTATGGCCATGCTGAATATGAGGAACCACAACATTTTTCTGGAGAAGTATTTGATTATGGTGAAGTATTAAGTTTTAAATTTAAAGACTGTTTTAAATGTGAAAGAAGAATTCAAAAATTAATTGATGTAATGGAGTTAGACTTTGTCTGCTAGTAATGATGCCCTTATTCGTAGTGAGAGAATTGAAATTGATCTCACAGGTACTTGTAATGCAAAGTGTCCTTTGTGTGCTCGTAACTATAAGCATATTGAAGTTAAATATAATGAGAGACACTTGAATGAGATTACTAATCAATTAGATCAGTTTCCAAATGCAAAGTATGTACATTTGGTAGGTGCTTTCTCTGAACCAACATTATATCGCTCTATTTTTGATCTTTGTCGTTATTTAAGAAAAAGAGATATCGCAATCGAAATATGTACAAATGGTGACACTCACAATCCTGAATGGTGGGCCGAGTTAGGTACGATATTAGGTCCTGATGATAGTGTCTACTTTACAGTTTGTGGTTCAACACAAGAGCTTCACGAAATCTATCGAGTTAATACTAGTCTTGCTAATATTAGGGCCAATGCGAAGGCCTTTCGTGAAACAAATCCCTATGGAATTGATTATATCCAACATATCTTATTCGATTACAATGCTGAAGATCTTGAAAATGGAAGTATGGATGAACTTTTAAATGAGTTTAGTAATATCAATTTGACGCAAACATTGTATCGCCGAGAAACAGAGGTATATAAGAACCCTTTTAATCTCGATAAAATGCTTATTACGCCTGAACTTAAGAGAAAGTATGATGTCATTATAAACTCGGCCAAGAAGAAATGGGGCGAGAAAGTTAGTGGTAGTAAAGATTATGATATCGATTGTCGCTCATTTCACAATAAAAGTATTCATATTGATCAGCATGGTACAGTCTTTCCATGTTATGTATGGCTTGAAGAAAGTCGCTTAGAAAAGTGGGATCTTGATTATAAAAAAATTCAAAATTTCGAATATGAATGTTGTCAAATTTGTGAAAAGAACTGCAAGCGACTAATGGATATGTGGGAGCTTGAGATTCTATAATGCAATATAATAAGTTTGTTGAATTCATAGAACTTAGTTTAAATAATAGCTGTAATTTACAGTGCCAGGGTTGTCCAAGCCTTAATCCTGGTCATAAAAATAGAAGAGAGCTCGATTTTTCAAAAGTCCTGCCTATAATCAAAAAATTTAACCCTAAAGAAGTTTTTGTCTGTGGTAATGATGGTGAACCATTAGAGCATAGTGATATTAATAATATCCTCATTTCATTGGGGGAAAATTTCTCACAAGATATCCTTATTGCAACTAATGGGGAAAACCTACTCAGTCTCGATGTGGATAAACTAAAAAAATATAAAAACATGGTCTTTCAGGTTGCCATTGACGGACCAAGACAAGAGATACATGAACTAACACGTTGTGGAAGTAGTTTTACTAAAGTTTTAAGTAATATTGAACAAACAAAAAACTTTTTAAATATTGAACCAATTTTTTCTAGGCATGAACTTAACGAAGAATATGCAATTGAAACTGCGGAATTAATAAATAAAAAATTTGGCCTGGATTTATTATTTAGAGATACTACATTAGTTACGAGAAAAATTAAGCCTCCAAGAAAGAGAAGTGTTAAAGGGAATATGGATTTTCTTTATGATAAGAAGTATTCAAAGCCTGTTATGCCCTGGTTTAAAAGAATTTATATCAACTCTGATGGAAGTTGTTATCCGTGCGTTTCTTTTATTTATGCAAGTACAGAAGTAAAACCAGTAAATATCTATTCATATGAGAGTACTTTTGAGTTTTTTTCTGATTTTATAAAATTTTCAAAAGAATTTTGTAACTGCTATCAAGCTCTAGGAAATACCACGCAGTGTAAACTCAATTGTGATTTTTATATGAATGATTTTGAATATGATGATTTAGAAAGTATTAAGGATATTTCGTGATTAAAAGTAATACCTCATTTGGTAAGTTAAACTCTATAATTGTTGGACGAGAACTTGAGATTAGTAAGCGTATCGCTGATTTTACTTTCCAGCACTTCTACGGAGAAAATTTAACACATGCAGTATATGACAGGCTAGAACATGCAGGTCAAGAATACTATGTGAATCATGATCTTTTATTAAAACGAAACAAACAGCTCGATGATTTGGCAAACACTTTTGAGAGACTTGGTATTGAAGTATATCGTCCTGAGCGATTGGGGCAGGTCGTAACAATTAAAACGCCTGATTATAAAACAGAGCTTTCAAGTGCCAGTAATGTACGTGATGTATCTTTGGTATATCGTGACTATATTATCGAAACTCCAACTTATGTAAGAAATCGATTTTTTGAAAATACCCTTTTGTATAATGTGTACAACGGATTATTTGATGGGGGACGCGGTGGAAAATGGATTCGCTCACCACACAATAAGTTAATTGAAGAAACTATGGATTTAAGTCCTTGGGATTCAGTAAGAGATTATGAAAATTTTGATCGTTCTAAATATACAATGGCCATTGATGGAGCACAATTTCTACGTATTGGGAAAGATGTCATTGTGAATGTTAATTCTTATAATCACTATCTAGGACTTGAGTGGGTGAAGTCATTTTTTCCCGAGAGTGATTTCCATATTGTTAATGTAGCGGATAATCATATTGATGGTGTTCTCGTTTGCCTTAAGCCTGGTACATTTTTAGTAAATCCTAAGTATCGAAATATAAAAGATTTCTTGCCTGATAAATTTAAAAATTGGGATTGTTTATTTCCTGATGACTATAAGGCAGAGCCAGTTATTGAATCCGGTAAAACGGATATCGATATTCAACTTGCAAGTACACGTGGGATGGATATCAATATAGTAAGTGTTGATGAAGAAAATGTTTTAGTAAGTGAAAGTGCTGTAAATGTCATTGAACTTTTAGATAAGCATGGTTTTAAACCTCATCCTGTTAGATTAGAGAATTGTGAAATATTTGGTGGTGGGATACATTGCTCTACCCTAGATATAAATAGAGACGATGAATATATCGATTATACAAAGTAGTACATATGAAGATTGCACTTATAACAATGATTGAAAGTAATGGCCAAAGTACTAACGATGAGAAGGGGATTACTTTTGAAAATCAAAGACATTATGAAGATGAGGCGATTCTTTGTTTTGAGAATTGGCGAACTAACGCTGGTGAATTGAAGGATATTCCAATATATACTTATTGCCCAACTCACAATACTGTTTCGCAAAAGACTAAAGAGAAATTCAAGGAACTAGATGTTACCTATATAGAAAAGTATCACGAAGAAACAAAGCATTTTGAATCAGGTTTTGTGAATGTTCCTTTTTGTGGAATGCTTCTTGAACAGGAATTAGAGGAAGATATTCTAATTCATATTGATCTCGATATGAATTTAATTAAACCAATTGATCAAAATTTATTTGATGTCGTTTACAATGAAAATAAGATTGTTGTAGGGCAGTACGATGATATTTCTAAGAAAGACCAACGTTTTATCGGAGAAGATTGGGATAATCCTCTCGATACTGGATTTATCATTTCTCGCCGCGAAAGTGGATTTTATAAATTTTTCTTTGAAGAGCTTATGAAGCTTTATGAAACTAATGGTGATGAACGTTGGCAAAAAAATTGTCAAAATGTAGAGAAGTACTTCTTGGAAGAATATGTAATAGAGAAGGCTTATAATGAAGGCCGACTAGATGTTTTTCCAATTCAGTATTATCAAGTAGGTGAAGGATATGCATCTATTTCTACTTTCCCTAAAGAAAAATTGAAGAATATCTACTTTTGGCATGAGCATCTTTATCCTAGCTCAAAGTATGATAAAGTTAGAGAGCGTATTGCCTACTTCAAAAGGATGAAGGAAGTCTAGATGGATATTGAACATATCATGCGAGAAAAAAAGATTGAATTTCTTTATGCAGCTCAAAAAAAGCTAAAAGAGGAATTTGATATCGATGTACCAGTCGGTACAGGATTTGGTAAGAGTAAAAGCTTTTATTTTATACCTGTAGGTAATCGTAAATATGTTTTTAAGCCGGCGCTTAAGTATCTTGTTACTGATGCTCCAGATATCGATCGTAAACTGAATTTTACTTTTGATGATCTCTTGAATAAATATCGTAAAGTAATGAATAAAAAAACAATTCTACCTACGCTTCTAGAAGAATCTGAGAGTTTTCTTGTTTTTGAATATTATCGCGAAGAAGATGGTTGGTTCAAGATGGATGATCTTAAAAAAAGCGATTGTGAAACAGTTGTAACCTTAACAAGAAATTTATGGGGAAGTGATCGAAATGTGCTTTTCCCTTTCTATAATCAACTCTATTCTAAAGTGTATAAGCATTTAGACAGCGGTGAAATTAAAATTGTCGATCTAAAATATGTTGAAATTCAAAAACGTCGACCAATTTTTATGTATATCTGCGATTATAATATAAATACAATATTTTATTTTGAAAAAAATCTCAATCCATTCTACGACTTAAAGGATATCTTGTCGCGAGAGTACCCTGTGTATGAAGCCCAAGAGAAAATTTTATATAAATAATGAAAATACCTCTTTTTCGTCCATATTCTAGTAGCTCATTACCAATGGAAATTAAAAGGGTGATTGAATCAGGTCACTGGACTGGTGGACGTGAAGTTAGCGAGGTTGAGAATATATTAGCTGAAACATTTAATTTTCCCAATTTTACTTGTACAAGTAGCGCTACTTCAGCCTTTGAAATTTTAATAGATGCATTTTATCCTGACTCAAAGGTCAATATCGTTGTTCCAGTGAATACATTCGCAGCTACTGCAGAAGTACCTCGAAGATTAGGGCATAAGGTTATTTTCTGTGATGTAGATGTAAAAACAGGAATGATTGATATAGCGTCTCTAAAATTGATATTAAATTCTCATAAAGTTGATTGTGTTATTCCCGTATCAATTGGCGGGCATCTTTATGACAGAGAGAAGCTTAAAGAATTAAAACAAAGCTATGGATTTGATATTATTGAAGATTTAGCTCAACTTATTTATAAAGATTGTTTCGATCATTTTGTTGATGCAGCATTCTTTAGTTTTTATCCTAATAAAATACTATCATCGCCTGATGGAGGTGGTTTTGTTCTATCTGATGAGAGTAAATTAGAAGATTTACGTAAGGTTCGCTTGCATGGAATTAAGCGTATTTCTCCGATAGAATATGATATTGAATGTCTTGGCCGAAAAGCAAATATGACTGATCTTAGTGCAGTTATTTTGAAAGATCAGATATATGCACTTGATGAAAAAATAAAACGTCGAGAATCAAGAGTTGCTCGATATCAGAATCTTCTGAAGGATATTCCACAAATTTCTTGTTTAGATCATAGTGAAAATATTATTTCCTCTCTTTTTGTCATACATGCTGAAAATAGAAAAGAGCTTCAAATTCATTTGGCTGATAATGGAGTCCAAACTTCTATTCACTTTAAACCTCTTCATTTACATTCATATTGGAAAAAAGATGAGTTAGTGTTTTCAGGTGCTGAAAGCTATTACTCTACATCTTTAAGCTTACCTTTTTACGAAACTCTCGAAGATAATGAAATAAGTTACATCGTGGAGCTTATAGCTAAATTTTATTCTAATTAATAATACGCTCGATGTAGAAGGACTCAGCTAATAATTTCCCGCACTTTGTGCCTTCTGTTTTTGCGAGAACTTCTAAATTTTCAATCGAACGAGGATGAGGGAAGGCATGCAATTCACTTTCGTAAGCGCACATGGCCTTAATCTTTATTTTCAAGTCCTCACTATCTATTGAATTGAAATAGTTTTTTCTTGTTTGTTGATATTGCGAAGATTGAAATTCAATACTTGAAGGTATATCAAAAGAAAGAATATGGGTGGTTAAATTCTCTGGTAGTGCTCTAAAAGCAGTTAATACTGCTTTATTGGTGATTTGATGATCAATATTCAAATCATTAGATGAGTGTGTGTAGACAATATTGGGACAAAATTCTTTTTTAACAGATTCTATCTTCTGTATTATGTCGATGAGCTCATGGCCATCTAGGCGATTGTCTTTAAAATCTAACTTTTTAAATCTTTCTACTCCCAGGATATTCATGGCCTTTAGGAATTCTTGATGACGGTTTTCTATATCTTTCCCTTGTGCAGAAGTACTGTCCGTTAGGACTAGTATGAATACTTCATCACCACAATTAATATGTTTATTAATTGTTGCTCCACAGCCTAGTACTTCATCATCTGCATGGGCAACTACTACTAATACTTTGTTTTTCATGGCGCTACCTTTTCAAAACTCCAATAATCATCACACTGGCAGACTTCAAAAGGGCATGTGATTGCTGTCGTTTTAAAGTCACAAGTTAGAATGTGTTTTTTCGTGTTTTTACAAGCATAGGATACTTGAGCATCATAATGAATGATAAATGCCCTAATGTCACACCTCCAACCTTTAAGCCTATTATAACCATGATTTAAAAAATCTGATTTAGAAAGGTGGTGAATCGAGTTTTTTAATTTTATTAAGGTTGTTTCTTTATTTTCTAGTAGAGTTATTTTAGCTTCACATTCTTTTATAAAGGATTCGATTACTTCTTGATATGCTTCATATGAAACTTGTTGTTGTGTCTCATTGTGTAGTCTTATGCAATTTAAAGTTAATTTTTTATTTGAAGCTAGTCGGTATAAATCATCAAATATATTCTTATATTGATTATACTCATCTATTTTATTAGTGAATAGAAAGGCAATATCAATTTTATACTGGCCAGATAGAATATCCGCTTTTTTTACAAAATCTTTGTTTGGGTATTCAGGGTGAAAACTTGCAGTGATTTTGATTTTGTTATTCTTAGGTATTTTAGACCAAAAATTCTCAGGTTTTACAAAATTTGTAACTATTCTAATTTCTCTTAATTTTTCAATCTTAATTAATTCTTCAATTATTTCTAGGAAATTTGGGTGTAGAGTGGGTTCACCACCAATTAAATTAATGATGAAGTCTTCTTCTATTGCCTTGAGTTTCTTTAAAACGATTTTACTTAATGTTGTATAATTAGTGTCACTTGTAAAAGGTCTGTAATAGCAATAACTACAGTCAAATTGACAATGAGATACCATCTCCCAATTTATGTTTAGAGGGGATCCTTCTCCAATAGCAATAATGTCTTGATTGTTATATTGCATTTTTGAGTTCCTCAATTGCGATTCGTCCGCTCCCATATATATTAGTAATACCTTTTTGTTTTAAGACTTCTTTATATAATGGCGCTTCGTAATTATATGGAAAACAAAAGTCTTTGATTTGAATTCCTTTCTTCTCGAATTCACTTATCATCGTGTCGGTATCATTTTTTAAGTGACTATGTAGTTCTTTTAAACTTATATTTTTTCTTAGATCTTTATGTTTATGAGAGTGGCCACCTATATAGCAATTTGCTGTATTTGCTATTTCTTTAATTTGGCTCCATTTCATATAATTATTTGTTACTTTATTCTTAAAGAAAAGCTCATGTGCTCTTGCACATGGAATTGTCTCTTTATTTTGAATTTCGTCTTCTGGAGAAATTATATTTGTAGAAATAAAAAAGATTTTTGGTGTGTTAAATTTTAAGAAATGCTCTAAGTATTTGTACTGAGAATAAAGACCATCATCAAATGTAATGATATATTCTGAAAGATCCAAATTAAGCATCCATTCATATACTTCATGAATCATTAATATAGGTTTATCCAATTTATTCATCATAACCTTGCACTATGTCTTTAATTATTTCTTGAAGTGTAACTTTAGGAGTATAGAAGCTTTTTAGTTTTTCAATATTTGGAGATCTCTTCAAAATATCTTTTGAATTCTTACTATACTCATGGTTAAAAGGTATCTTTTCTATTTTTATACTTTTATCTAATGTTAACTTGATTTGAGTTGCTAATTCTTCGATCGTGACTCGATTTTTATCATTTCCAATATTAATTGTCTGATTATCAAATCGATCTTCGTTGATAAGATATTTCATTGCGCTGATAAGGTCCTTAACGTGGCAAAACGCCCTCGTTTGTTTTCCGTCTCCAAATATTTGTATTCTTCCATCTCTTTTAGCATCCCTAACCATTTTAGGAATAACCATGCCATACTCAGGTGATTGTCCTGGTCCTGTTACATTAAATAGTCTTAAAATAATATGTGGAATTTCGTGACTCTTGATTAAGAACTCTGTCATAAGCTTGTTGCAGGCATATCCCCATCTAAGTGTATCGGGAGAGCCTATTTGTAGATTTTGCTCTTCTTTACAATCCTCTCGGTTACCGTAAACCTCAGAACTTGATGCAAAGATTAACCTTGTTTTGAATTTGGCCAAAAGTGGTAGTAGATCGTGATTTATCTTGTTCTCATTAATGATTGCATCTCTGGGTGATTGATCAATTTTTTTTACTCCTACAGCGGCAGCAAAGTGACAAAAAATTGTGGTGTCTTTTAGTTCAGTATTAAGCCAGATTTTATCCTCTTCAGACATATTGGCCAAGTCCATATTTTTGTACGAGATTTCACCACATATACGTGCTAAATCGTCTATTGTAAGGACGTTTGTCGATAAATTGTCGATTATCGTGATGTCGAATTCTTGAAAGAAATTCTTGGCGATTTCGCTACCAAGGAAGCCAAGGCCACCACTTACTATCATTTTACGTCTGGTCATAAATTCAGCCACTTGCAGTAATTTTATCTATTGGTAAAATTATTTAGTTAATAATAATGCATCAAATTTTAATTACACTTATAATTATAGCATATTGCATGTTTCTGGGGTGTCTCAATGAAGAAGAAAAATAACTCAAATCAATTTGGTTTTACTCTCGCTGAAGTAATGGTTGCGGCCGGTCTTATCGGTGTACTATCGCTTGCGGTTGTTAATATGATGAGTAATATTAACAGAACTTCTAAGCGTGCATCTCAAGTCTTTAATGTTCAGCAAGAAACACAAAGAATTACGGGGATTTTATCTAATGGAGATGCCTGTAAGAATACGTTACAAGGAATAGATATCGGTAATGCTCCTAATTATTCAACTACTCAAAATGTACCAGCGATTAAAGATGCAAATGACGATAATATCTATACAATAGGTAAGGAATTAGGTGCAGGTCCAGATACTGTAAACGTTAATTCAATGCAGGTAAGAAGATACTTTGATCCTAAGACAGGTACTTATGGTTCTCTTCAAAATTATACAGTTGGAGCAGTCCCTTTTACAAAGTTAGAAGCACAACTACTCATCACATTTAGAAAGGGAACAGTTGGAACAAGTGATGATGTTATTAAGAAGAGTTCTGTTGGTAGTATCGATATTACAAAGCGAATCAGCATGATGGTCGTTGTAAATGCTGCAGGACAAATACAGTCTTGTTATAGTACAGCGGATGAGTTCCTTGATAGTGCTTGTCGAAATCTAGGTGGAACAATTGATGGAGTCGATGGTGGTTGTAAAGACGTTAAGCTAACAACTCTTAAAACTACGCCAGATACTTCAATTACTAATGCTGTAACTATTGGTAGTAGTGATTCTGCTGCAATTGGTGATGCTGGTGCCGCCAATGCTCCTTTACGAGTAAAACTAGGAAGTGCAAGTCGATACTTATCTGTTGATGATAGTTCTATACAAACGAATGGTGGTCCACTTGAATTAAACCCATTTGGCCGTGTCCAAGTTGGTGGTGGTGCAGGATCTTCAGAGATTAGTAATGGAACAACAGCACCTGCGAATGCGCCTCTTAAAGTTATGGGAGCAGGTTCAACTTTTATGGCCTTTGATGAAAATGAGATTCAGGTGTCAAATGGTACATCAACTGGAGGCTTACATTTAAATCCATATGGACCAAGTGTGACAATTGGTAAATCACAAGAAGTAGCGCATTTGAATTTATATGGTAATTTGAATATAGGTGATCCAAGTTCGACAATTACCACTACTAGAGTTATTAATTTATATGACGGTTCGTACATTAACTTCCTTTCAGACGAAAGTGTTAAAGATGATGTAGCAGTATTAGATGGGGTACTAGATAAACTTGAAAGAGTAAAAGGTGTTTCATTTGTGTGGAAGGATACTGGAAGAAAAGATATTGGTTATATCGCACAAGATTTAGAAAAGGTATTTCCTGAAGTTGTTGAGAGAGATCCTGAAACTGGTTTACTGAATGTACAATATACAAAAATGCCAGCAGTAAACACTGCCGCCATTAAAGAGCTTAAGCGTGAAAACGATGAACTCAAGTTTAGAGTAAATCTACTAATGAATGCTCTTTGTAATGGTGAAGATGCACATAAGTATGAAGAGGTTTGCTCTATTCCTATAGCACCTTTAGAATAAAAAAATGAATAAGACAAAAATCGCCATTATCGGTGTCGGATATGTGGGAATCAACTTAGCTGTTAGATTCCCACAATTCTTTGAAACAATTGCATATGATATTGATGAAGAAAAGATCAACCTTCTAAAGGAAGGTGTCGATCCGTCTAATCAGTTCTCTAAAAATGACATTCTTGAATGTGGCTGTAATTTCAGCTCTGATGTATCTGCTTTAAAGGCCGTTGATTTCTATCTAATTACGGTTCCTACTCCTATAGACTCTAATCAACAACCAAACCAGGATCTTGTTATTAAGGCCATAGAGGGGCTTAGAGATTACCTGAACCCTGGAGATACGATAGTTATCGAATCAACTGTCGTACCTGGTACTACAAACGCGCTTAAAGAGTATCTTGGTAGGGATGATGTGAACTTTGCTTTTTCTCCTGAAAGAATTAGTCCCAGTGATAATACTGTAGCGTTTGAAGACATTGTTAAGGTTGTAGCCTGTGAGTCTAGTGAGAAGCTTGAAGAACTTGTTGGAATTTATAATAAGATATTTAAGCAAGTTGAGAGAAGCTATGACATCATTGCAAGTGAATTTGCTAAGCTTCTAGAAAATACGTCTAGAGATATCAATATCGCCATGATGAATGAATTCTATCTTGGTGCAATAAGCAAAGGTATCGATTTCAATGAGGCCCTAAGGCTTGCACGAACAAAGTGGAATTTCCCAAATGTTAATAAGGGCCTTGTCGGTGGACACTGTATTAGTGTTGATCCGCACTACCTTTCTAAGTTCCTAGATAACTCTTCAGATTCTATAATACTTCACTCACGCCGTATAAATGATTCTATGGTTGAGTCTATTGTAAGTAGGGTTATTTCCTTAACTAAGAATAATGATAAAATTCTCGTACTAGGTCTTACGTATAAAAAGAATTGTAATGACTTTAGAGACTCTAGAGCGATGCAAGTCTATGAAGAACTCAAGAATATAAGTGATCGAGTTGTCGAAGCTTATGATCCTTATCGTGATCATAAAAAAGATAAAAACAGCGGCTTTGATTTTGTTCTAACACTCGTTGCTCATAATGAATTTGTCGAAATGACTGCGAATGATTGGTTAAATCTTGTTAATCAAAGCGGTGCTATTTTAGACTTTGCTCAAGTTCTAAGAGACGAGTTAAGTAGTTCGATCAAGGTCTATTATTAGATAAGGTTACAATCACAGTGATAGCGGAAGAGAGTTTCAAAACTATCTTCGCTAATTCTATGCTTATTTCTCATAAATAGCTTAAAGGCATCACCACGGTTCAGGGTTTGGCCATGTTTCGAGTTACAGGCCAGTTTGAATGAAATATGAGGGTAGCGATCAAGGAAGTCATCAACTTGATGATGATTATCATTTGTTACAATAATTACGTAGGTGACTTGTTCTTCATCTAAGTCAGGAAATTCGATTTCGTGATCTAGATACTCAACACAGTGATAAAGGACTTCATCAATATGTTTTAAATACTTATCACCGTATCTTTTGATAAAAAGACCATTTGTAAAAACATCAATAGTACAATTCAGTTTTACTAAATGATCAAAAACCTTTTCCATTGTTTTGGGATCGATAAGGCCTGGCTCACCCCCGCTTAAGCTTACTTGTGCACCTTCTGTAACAGAGTAAACTTTGTCGAGCAGCATCTCCTTGCTAATTGGATTCTTTTTATTGCGCTCATGAGTATCAATTATGCAGTAAGTACAATCCCAATTGCAGTTGAATGTAGTAATGATAGTGAATTCATCACGCTTTGCTGTCATATGTTAATTGTAACATGGTCCAAAATTGTAAAAAAGCTTTATTTTCTCTAAAGATTTTAAATACTTAAGTGAGCCTTGAAAGCAGCGATTTTATTGATAAAATAGATTTATCAAGGATGATGAAATGACGATAAAAGCAAAAGATGTGAAGCTTGAAGTAAGGCTTTCTAATTTAAAAGATATTGATGGAATTCATGATTTAGTGGCCCGTTCTTATACTGGGTTTCCTGATGATTATACAAAGGGAATGATTCGCGGTCAGATTACAAATTATCCAGAAGGAAACTTTGTTGCTACACTAAATGGTAAAATTGTTGGCTACTCGGCAAGTATACTACTTCCTGAAAAAACAGTATTTAAAAAACACACATGGGCCAGTATTACAGGAAGGGGATATGGCTCGACTCATGACGAAGATGGTGATTATCTCTATGGTTATGAAACTTGTGTCGACCCATCAATTCGTGGTCATCGAATAGGTCAAAGATTATATAATGCTAGAAAAAGACTTGTTAAGTATGAGCGATTAAAAGGTATCGTATTTGTCGGTCGTATTCCAAGTTTACATCGACGTATCAAACAAGTTGAAAGTGTTGAAGATTATATTGAAAAAGTAAAAGAGAAAAAAATTAGAGATACAACTCTTGGCTTCCAACTTCGAAATGGTTTTGAAGTTTTAGGTGTTCTTGAAAAATATCTTCCTACTGATAAAGAGTCGATGGGATATGGAGTTCACTTGATTTGGGAGAACCCTGAATATCAAGCGCAAGAGAGTAAGAAAGATCGCCCTGTTCAGCAAAATTCAGTTCGAGTCGTTAGTGTTCAGTATCAACAACGAGGTATTTCTAGCTTCAAGGAGTTTGAAGATCTTGTTGAATACTATGTTGATGTAACGGCAGACTATCGTGCTGACTTCGTTCTATTTCCAGAATTGTTTACGATGCAGCTACTTTCAATCAAAAATGAAGAAGTTGAGGCCAATGTTGCAATTGAGCATATGACTGCTTACACAGAAGATGTAAAAGCGCTCTTTCAGCGCCTCGCTGTAAAGTATAACGTCAATATTATCGCTGGTTCTCATCCAACAAAAGTTGGGGATCGTGTCCATAATATTAGCTATATTTGCCTTCGTGATGGACAGATTCACGAACAAGCAAAAATCCACCCAACGCCAGATGAACAATATTGGTGGAATATTGAAGGGGGAGATGAGGTTAAGGTTATTGATACTGACTGTGGCCCGATTGGTGTTTTAATCTGTTACGATAGTGAGTTTCCAGAGCTCACAAGACACCTCGCCAATCAAGGGATAAACATTCTCTTTGTTCCATTCTTAACTGATAACCGACAAGCCTATTGTCGTGTGAAGTTTTGTTGTCAGGCCCGTGCCATTGAAAATCAAATCTATGTGGCCATGGCCGGAAATGTTGGAAACCTTCCTCGTGTAAACAATGTCGATATCCAATACGCTCAAAGTTGTATTCTAACTCCATGTGACTTTCCTTTTGCAAAAGATGGAATTGCTGCAGATACAACGCCAAATGTTGAGATGGTCGCAATTGCAGACTTAAGAATTGATACACTTTTAGAAGCAAGACAAAATGGAGCTGTGAAAAATTTAAAAGATCGCAGACATGATTTATATTCTGTCGTCTGGCATGGGAAGTAGGTGGCCTTAAGTGGCCACCAGTATCTTAATTGCTCTTAGCTGGTATTTTACTCATTCCATATTCAGTAATTGCAGTAATCGATAATGAAGGATTAACTCCAGGATTCGCTGAGATCATTGATCCGTCAAAGACATACATATTTTCGTAATTGAATACTTTATTGTCTTTGTCGATAACACCTTCTTTTTCACTTTCTCCCATACATGCTCCTCCCAGAATATGTGCCGTCGAAGGAATCCCTGTTAAGGTTTCAGTAAACATAACCATTGGCTTTCCATCAATGATTTTACAGTACTCTTTGGCCATTTGATGTGCTGTTTTAATAAACGCAGTAGGGGCCTCTCCTTTTGAGAGAACTGACTTCATTCCAAAAATACCCTTTGTGAATTTTAGAGTACTATCAAGGTGCTGCATAAATAGATGGATATTTGTTTGTTTTGCGAAATCTTTTACTGTTAAAACTTTAAACCACTTAATAGGATCTCTTAATGGCTCTATCGCAAGCTTAATCATTCTTAAAAAGAAATTAGGCTCTGAAATCATTGGAACCATAAGCACACGCCAGAATCCCGATCCTTTGCCGTAACGAGTTGGCTCAAGATGAGAGTGCTCATCAATGTCGATAATTGAACCAATAGCAACTCCCTTGGTCATATCAATATCTTTCCTATAGGTCGTATTGAGAATAAGCGCTTCATTATTTGTTCTGATAGTATCACCGAGAGCTGGTGATAATTTTGGAAGCGTTGTCTTTTTTAAATCAAGTAGTAAGTTAATAGTTCCTAGAACACCTGCACTAAAGATAACCCCATTGGCCTTCAGGTTTCTTTTTTTTCCAAAGTACCTTGTCGATTCTTTTAAAGTAACTTCGTAACCTGTCTTTCCATTAGCACCATCGAGAGGTGAAACTTTTACTGCTTTATTTTCAGCAAGAATATCAACTCCAAGTTGTCGTGCAAGATAGAGGTAATTCTTATCAAGAGTATTCTTTGCATTATGACGACAACCTGTCATGCAGGCACCGCATGAGATACAGCCAGAGCGTGTTGGCCCTTTTCCCTCAAAATATGGATCAGCTACTTCTACACCTTCTTTACCTTCTTCTCCAAAATAGACAGAGACCTTTGTTGAATCAAAGTAATCTTCTCGTCCAATATTTTTAGCAAGTTCGAGCATTGTGTGATCTGCATCACCATAGTGTCTTGTCTTTTCTGCACCAAGCATTTTCCAAGCAAGATCGTAATATGGAGAGAGCTCTTCTTCCCAATTATTTAAATCTTTCCAAGGGCCGTGATTAAAGAATTGTGACTTAGGCTTTGGAAGTGTATTAGCGTAGACAAGAGATCCGCCACCGACACCAACACCACTTAGAACTGAGATATGCTTAAAGAAGGTCAATTGCTGGATACCAAAGAACTTCAACTGAGGAAGCCACATCCACCTTGGAAGATTCCAATTAGTTTTTGGAAACTTCGTTGTATCAGAGAAGTCTTTCCCTTTTTCAACGACTAAGACACTATATCCTTTTTCAGCAAGTCTTAGTGCTGAAACCGAACCGCCGAAACCTGATCCAATAATAATATAGTCGTAACTTTCTCTGATTGTTGTATTTGGCATTTATCCCTCAAAACTTTCGATCACTCATAATTATACATAAGGATTTCAATATGTTGAGTGTTTGAATATTAATTATTGATTAAAGTAATCTTGAAAATTCTCGTATTTTTAATGGTTTAACAAAAGCAGGAGCTTCCTTATTTGATGTTATAATAAAGGAGATTTTGGAGGAATTATGAAAGCAACAATCACATTCTTAGTATTGGCCATGACGACGTCTTCTATCTTCGCCAAAGGAAGACCACTTCTTAGATGCCCAAAGCAAGGTAACAAGATTATTATCTGTCACGTGCCTCCAGGAAATCCAGATAAGGCCAAGGAAATCACAATCAACAAAAACGCAGTTCAAGATCACTTAGACCACGGTGACTATGCTGGCTACTGTGAAAACACACAGTATGCTGATAAGAAAGAGATGTGCGGAATTTGCGACGTGGATATCGATCCTACTTGTAGCTAATCATCGTTTTTATGGCGCGTACGGTATAGTTTAGTTAGACTTGTATGTTTTTCAGACAGTATTCTGTAATGATTCCAATTATGACCTCAATTCTATTAATTCTGTCATTATATTGAAAATGATATATGCACCTATGAAATAGACGATTATATGAGAATAAATGAAAGTAGAGGTTATGAATTCTAATTTAAATGAAAAATTATACTATGAAGATTGCGAACTTTTAAAAAGAGTGGCCGTATTTATCATGGCCATAACTATTTATTATGTAAGTTGGTACTATGGGAAAGATATTTTAATGAATCTTTTCTATGGTTATATTAAAAACGGAGTTTTAAAACCAAAGCTTTTTTTTAGTCACTTGCTTATTTATGGATCAATATTTAGCGCGATTTGCTCATATATTATGATTTTTATTGCTTACAAATTAGGCGTAATAAGACTCCCAAAGTATTTAGTTAATATAAAGGCGGCCCTCTTATATGGTATCGTAAGTGCTCTTGTTTTATCTGTGCTTTTTATTATTTATTGGTTAATCCGCGGATATGATTTTCAATTTCTAATTAACTCTCAAAGTATTCTTGGGAATATTTTCTCTAATTATTATGAAGAAATAAGTTATAGGGCCCTACTTGTTGGTGTTTCTCTAGCATTATTCCGCAATAAATGGATTGCGATAGTTATTCCATCATTGATTATGGTTAGTACACATACTCAATATCCATTTGAGTTTAAATGTCTTGTGTTCTTAGGGTCTTGTTTTTTTAGCTATGTTTATATCAGAACATCTAATTTAGTTTCATCTTGGTCATCACATCAAGTATCAGATATCGTCTTAGATACGATTCTAAAAGTTTAAGAAAAAGATACGCGCCACCTTATAAATTATTGGAGATTTGATGAAAATTATCGACTCAGTAAAAGATGTTAATTTTAAAACTTTTCCAGGTGGAGATATGTTCAGCGTACTTGTTGGAAGGCATGACTCAACAGGTGCAAGCGAGCACCATACAGTTGCAATTGTAAAACTTCCTGCAGGTACAAAATCAGACGAGCATTATCATAAAGAAAGAGAAGAGTCATACTTTGTAATTAGCGGTACAGGAAGGGCAATTATTGATGGAGTTGAGAAGCACATTAAGGCCGGAAGTTTGGTCTATACGAAACCGAATGAAAAGCATGCCTTTATAAATGATGGTAATGACGAATTTATTTATTTAATTATTACAGCACCCTATTGGGTACCTGAAGATTCACACCACTAACTAAAGACAGACTAATTCGTGGAGAGAGTTATAAAATTATTCAAAAAATTGATAAAGGTTTTTATTATCGCAATCATAGCTATTGTCATCGTAAGCTATATGATTTTCTTAGGAACGACAGTCTATGTTGTTAAGGGCATTAAAGTCGCAGACCCCCAAGTAATTAAAGTTAATAATAAAAAATCTAAGAAGCATGATAATAAAGAAGTACATAGTTCTGATGAAGAAAATGTTATCCCTGATGCTGCTCTTGTAGAATCAAACGATAAAAATAATGAGAAGAATAATAAAGAGGTCTCGCGAGTAGAGAAAATGCGAGAGATGACAAATGCCGCTACTAGCGCACGAATTATTGTCGATGATTTTTTAAAAGCTAACTCGATAAAGTCTTTTTGTTCTAATATTTGCTCTCAAAGTAATTATAAGAAAATTTCACCAACATTATTTGCACAATATCTTAATACAAATCCAAGCAGTGTCTTAAATGATTCCATTGGAATTGAGAAGGCCCTAGGATTAGCTCTCTTTTCAAATATGTTGCCTCCTAGGCTTATGGATATTGTTATCGAAGTTGCTCATGATCATGAGAGAGGCATACTTTATAATATTTCTGCTTCACTTAAGATTCAAAAAGAGATGCTCTCTCTAAAGTCCTTTTTTGAGAGAACGACTAGTGATGAGTTTAAGGAACTACGACGATCTGCTGCTCGAAGTTTAGACTCTTATAATGTTGTTCGAAAAGAGTGTTCAGAGACAAATATTTCTGAAAATGACGCTATTGATAGATGCGAAGAGATATTTTCTTCTTTTGAGACCTCTTATAAGAAAATATCTGAAATTAAGTAAGGGAATATTGTTTAAAATAAGAGATGATAAATGTATGAAAAATTTAATTATAACTTTAATAAGCATGAGTGCTTTTGCAAATGATCCAATTTTGACTCCAGCTACAAAAGAAAGCTCTGGTTGTAATGTTAAGCATTCTCTCGGACTTGCAGATAAAAAAGACTTTTTGAAATTTCACAACAAGTTAGTTGGCGATATTAAAGAAGATAAAAAAACAGAACTTGCCAGTATAATTAACTATCCTCTGAGGCTTTCTGAGAAAAAAGTTGTGAAAAGCAAAAGTGAATTTATACAAAATTACGATTCTATTATTAATAAAAAAATTAAAAGAATAATTCTAAAACAAGATCAAGATTCCTTTTTCTGTAAGTCAACGGGGCTTATGTATGGAAGAGGGGAAATTTGGGTGAATAATTTCAATAAAAAATCAGAGTTGAGAATAATTAGTATTTTTTCAAAATAACTTTTCCTCGGTGTTGTTGATCTAAATGGTTTAAACACTATTATACTTTCTACTATTAATTTTGATAGTTGGTTAACACTTTAGGTGTAGAGTCATCGTACATAATCTAAACTAAGGAGTTATCATGCCAAAATACATCATTGAAAGGGAGCTTGCTGGTGCTGGTAAATTATCGCAAAAGGATCTACAAGGTCTCTCTCAGAAATCTTGTGATGTTTTAGAGGAAATGGGACCAAGTATTCAGTGGGTACAAAGCTATGTAACAAATGATAAGATCTATTGTGAGTACATTGCTCCTAATGAAGATCTTATTAGGGAACACGCACATAAGGGTGATTTTCCTATTACTAGTATTGCTAAGGTTGGAACTATTATTGATCCCACCACAGCTGAGTCTTAAATTTATTTTTAAAAATAAGGGCCTTCTCTATAGAAGGCTTTTTTGTTGTTAAGTCATGCAGACTCGAATTTGTTCGGCTTCATTTTTAGAATTGGTTTCGTGGTGTGAGAGGGATGCTCTCTCGCCCTTCCCTGATCAGTACGCGCCACCTTTTGAGTATTTCAATTCTTTAGCAGTTAATTATTTTTGTTTTTCCCAAAATTTGATTGGAGTATAAGTTTGTTCTTACGTTTGATGTCATGCTGTATTAGCGATATTTATAAAATGTTAAATAATCCATTAATAGAAGCTAAAAAAGTCATTTTAAATTTGTAAGTCGTTGTAATCTTCAAAAGGTGGCGCGTACCGCTGGTGGAAAATAAAAAAACCACCGCAAGGGTGGTTTTTATATTTGGTGGGCCATGCAAGACTTGAACTTGCGACCACCCGGTTATGAGCCGGGGGCTCTAACCAACTGAGCTAATGGCCCTCAATTGGAATTTTGAAACTTAAATTTATCCAAGTTTTGGTAATCTGGCTACAAAATTTTGCTATGTGGCAGTGGTGCGATGTGTAATTGGCGGGAGTAGTCAAATACGCAAAATAATGAAATGATTAATTTATGACAAAGTTTAGTAAGTATAGCTCTAATGGAAATGACTTCATTCTCATTGATAATCGCGATGGGAAGCAAGACGTTGGCAACACACAAAAATGGCAGCAACTATGTCAGCGCTGCTTTGGCATTGGTGCCGATGGTGTGGTTTTTCTGGAAAGTAGTGACAAGTATGACTTTCATATGCGCTACCTCAATGCCGATGGCAATGAAGAGAGTATGTGTGGAAACGCAACTCGCGCCATTACTGACTTCTATCGCCGTACGACGCAAACAAAGAATACTGACTTTAAATTTACCACGGGAAGTGGGCTCTACTCTTCGGGTATTGAAGGTGATGTGATCTGGGTTCACATGGCCGTCATTAAAGATGCTGACCTATACGATCTCTCTAGCAAATATGAAGATGCTCAAGATTCGTACTATATTAATACTGGTGTTGAACACAGTGTATTTATGGTCTATGACGCGCAAGAAGTTGATGTTGATTCTGTTGGCAGACGCATTCGCTTTGATGAAGATTTCCCTCGAGGCTCAAATGCTAACTTCATTAATCAAATTGATGAAGGTGAGTGGCGTATTCGAACATATGAGCGTGGGGTCGAAGCCGAGACCTTTGCTTGTGGGACGGGGAATGTCGCAGCGGCATGTATGCTGTGGGATAAGGAATATGAACATAGAGACGAAATAGAATTTCTCACAAATGGTGGTATACTATTTGTTAAAAGAGTCGATGGCTTCATCTATCTAGGGGGCCAGACAAAACTTGTCTATACTGGTGAATTTAATGATTAAAAAGTTTTTATTACTTCTCCTTCTATGTCTAAACACATATGCCACAATTTTTGTGGAAGTTGTGATGACTCATGAAAAGGACTTCGAAGGGCAAACGATTCTCATGAGTGAACTTCACTTCATAGAAAATATTCAGCCAGAAAAGATGAGTCGATTTGTGATGAAGAGTAAGATCGATCTTCTCTTAAGTGGTCAATTTGTTGATAGCGGTGAAATCTATGGCCCAGGTGCTATGGTTAGAATTGAAGGGAGAGTTCTTTCCAAAACGCTCTCAAAGAGTTTTGAACTGAGTCTTAATTTAGGAACTGAAGGTGATGTTGTTTTCAGTGAACCTGAGCTTGGTCAAAAAACAAAAATTAAAATCAAACCAGTAGTTCATTAATGTCTGAAGAAAATTTTGAAAGATTAGATAAGAAACTCGTCGAGCTTGGCCTTGTTGCTACTCGCAGTCGTGCCCAACAGGTAATAGGTGATGGTAAAGTCACTGTTGCGGGTAAAGTTGTCACTAAAACGTCATATAAAGTTTCAAGTAGCGATGACGTTCAACTTAATGAAAGTAGCGAAGAAGTTGGCCGTGGCTTTCATAAAATTGCCGGTGCCCTCGAAGCATTTGATGTTATTATTGAGAATAAATTAGTCGCAGATGTTGGTGCCAGCACTGGTGGTTTTACGCAATTTTGCCTAAATCATGGAGCCTCTAAAGTCTTTGCCATTGACGTTGGGCATGGACAACTTGCACCAAGTCTTGTTAGTGATGCTAGAGTGGTAAACCTCGAAGGAACAAATATAAGGGAGCTTCATAAGTTAGACAAAGCTGTTGATCTTTGTGTTGTTGACCTTTCATTTATTTCCCTGAACTTGATTTGGAAAAATTTAGTTGATATCAGTAATGACGATGCTGAAATGATCGTTCTTTTTAAACCTCAATTTGAAGTTGGAAGAGATGGTATTGGTAAGAAGGGAATTGTAAAAGATAATAGTTATGTTCTAAGGGCCGTTGAAGAAATGAAGATTCAATGTGAGGCCATGGGACTTGGGATTCTTGGATTTAAGCCTTGTGTAATTAAAGGACGTAAGAGTGGAAATCAAGAATACTTTTTATATTTAAAGAAGAACGCTAAATCTCTTCTTTCGCTAGAAGATTTGAATAAAGAAGTTGGAGAATAAAATGAGAGTATGTGTATTTTGTGGATCATCAAGTGGAAAGGGTGAAACGTATCTAAATTATGCCAAGGACTTAGGTGAGAAGCTTGTCGGTAATGGCCACTACCTCGTTTATGGTGGTGCCTCTATTGGTGTAATGGGAAAGATTGCAGATACAATGCTGGCTAAAGACGGACACGTTATTGGTGTTATGCCAAAGTCTCTTATTGATTGGGAAGTAGGGCATCAAGGTCTAACTGAGTTTATAGAAGTGGATACAATGCATACTCGTAAAGAAAGAATGTATGAGCTTTCAGATGTCTTCGTGACTTATCCTGGTGGGTTTGGAACACTTGATGAATTATTTGAAATTACAACATGGGCACAGCTTCAATATCACAAGAAGCCAATCTATTTAGTTAATGTAAACGGCTACTTTGATCATTTAATTAAACATATTGAAAATTCAGTTGCTGAGGGATTTATCTCGAAAGAGCACTTTGAGTTGATTACGATTTTAAATTCAAATGAAGAATTAATGGAGAGGATCAATTAAGATCCTCTCATATATTTTATTCTTGTAGAATAATATAAATATTTGGCTCGTCGATTTCGATTTTATCATTTTCAAATCTTTCTAATTCTTTGAAAATTGTACGACGAACATTAAATAGTCCAGCTTTTGCCTTATCAATTCTAATATTAACAATTTTATTTCCAAGGTCGTAAGATGCACGTCCTTCAAACTTAACTTTTACACCTTTAGAAACATTTCCTTTAAGGTGGCCATCAAACTTTCCACCACGAATATTAAGTTTTAAGTCATCAATTTCGACAGCACTTCCAAGAGTTTCATATTCATTTGTTAGATTGTAGAAACTTCTCTCGCTACTTTGAAAAAATGCACTACCAACATTTAGACTAAGATAATTAAAACAGTTTTGTAGAAGCTGCTCGTATTCATTACCTTCACGGCTTTGCTTTTGACACTCTAAGCTTGTTCCGGATAGACGAGTTGAAAATCCTTCTCCACTAGCTTGTACTTGGTTTAAGTTCAATCCAATATTAGTGTCGCCGTTAATGTAATTAATATTTGAGATTCCAATTTTATCGGCATCGTTGATTTGAAGTGATGAAAGGTCTAACTCAAAAGATTCGTTATCAATAGAAAAGATTAATGTTCCACCATAGTTTTCAACTTCTAGATTTGGATTGATAAAGTCTCCAAAGCCCTTAATTGAAATTTCTTTACTTGTTCCCGTCCCTTTAGGACTTGTATAATTAGCATTCAGTTGGTTGATTTTTCCAATAGGAAATGCTGGTTTCTCATTAAGATCATTGGCATAGGCCGTGGAAATATTGGTGAAAATTAGGCAATAGGATGCCGCTATCATTTGACATGACTTCTTCAACATAAACAACTCCGTTTGATTGTGTGTGGTTACAAACAAAATCGGGATAAAGTCATGCTTTACGTAGAATTTGATGAGCTCTTAGAAAAAAGGGTAAATAATGCCGCTTTAGTTGAGTCTAAGTTGTTAAATTTACATTCGTTGATACAGTAGTTGTTCACTTTGATAGACTATTCAAGAATCGAGTTTTTGTGTTAAAGTGCGAGAAATGTTCAAGAAAATTACGTTCCTATTTATCCTCTTTCTATTTGTCTTAGCAGGCTATGTATTATCACGTGTGCCCGTTCTAAACATTAATAGACTGGCCAGTGGTTATGTTAAAACGACTGTAAAGAATGAAGATGTGTCTTATCTTGTAACAAGTAAGAGACCTCGCAATTGGGCCTATATCAATACTATGCCGAAGCATGTTTACTATGCCTTCATTGTTAGTGAAGATTGGTCATTTTATGAGCACCAAGGTGTCGACTTTAGACAAATCTATCATGCTGTTACTGATCACTTAAAAGGTGAGAAGTTGAGAGGTGCAAGTACAATTTCTCAGCAGCTTGCAAAGAATCTTTATACTAAGAGTGAAAGAAGTCTTGAACGAAAAGTCTTTGAACTTTTTACGACAATGTATTTAGAAGAAAAGTTATCAAAGAATCGTATTCTTGAAACCTATTTGAATGTCATTGAATTTGGAAAAGGCTTGTATGGAATAAAAGACGCAAGTTGGTACTATTTTAAAAAGCGCCCTGCTGATTTAAATCCAAAAGAATCTGCTTTTTTAGCAATGTTACTTCCTAATCCAAAAATTTATTCACAATCGTTTAGAGACAAGAAGCTAACTGAGTATGCAACGACAACAGTTAACTCAATCCTTCGAAAAATGAAAGTTACTAAGGCTATATCGGAAGAAGAGATGTTAGCCTATCAAAAGGAAGCCCTTTCATTTGAGCAGGTAACTGTTAAAGAAAGTGGAAGTAAGCAAATACTAGAAGAGGAATTCTTTGAGCTTTAAAAGTGCCTTGGAGCAAGTATATTCAAATACATCATTGAAACCAGCAAAGAAGCGTCGAGAACTTCTTGTCGAGCAAATGTTTACTAATGAAGCTTCTGGTCTTGATTGTCTTAAGTGTACTGGCCGATGTTGTACGTATGAAGCAAATTCGATGCAAATGACTTCAATTGAGGCTCTAGAGGCTATGGCCGTTCTTGAAGAGAAGAATCTTCTTAATGATGAAACTAAGAAAAGACTTGAAGATTGTATTTCAGAGTTTCGCCTAGATAAGTATATTCAAATAGGCCCTGGAGAGTTTTTTAGAAAGTCATATACATGCCCTTTCTATTTTTATCCAAGTTTTGGTTGTGGACTAGGTGTTGATCATAAACCTTACGGATGTATTGCATTTAATCCATGTGAAGCGAATCAAGAGGATGGTGGGAACTGTCAAAGTGATCTATCAATTCAAGAAGAACGCAATGATTTGTATGAAAGCGCAGAGGATAGAGCTAATAAGTATCTTTATGAGCAATATAAGATATCACAACTTAAGGAGCCTATTCCAATAAAGCTCCTAGAGTTGTGGGATAAGTTTAAGTCTTAAAATACGATAAAGCGAAAACCAGCTACAATATTTGAATGATATTTTTTTTCATCATTGGCACTCGAATATAAAAACATCATTTCTATATCATAATGATATCCAGCATAGAGAGCAAAGCGTTCGTTGAATTTATATTCAACATCAAGGCCTATAACAAAGAATAAGGTTCTTTCAAATGAACTTTGATTACTACTTTCAAAATCATTTTTTATAAGTCTTACTCCTGCAAGTGGTTGAAGCCATTTATAAGGAAAACTATATGTGAGTTCAAAGCCATTCTCATTGTATTTCGCAATCTGGTCAGTGCCATTTTCGTCAATTAACTTGTCTTTATATGAGCTTTTAAAGTAACTAAATTTCCCAATGAAAATATCGTTTTCAAAAGACATGCCGATAAAGTATGTATCTGATTTATTCTTATAATCAATTTCATAAGATTCAAATCCCATCGAGTAATCCCAAGAAGTCGTTTCATAATATACTGTCGACTTTTGGGCACCACCGATAATTCCATACTTTTCAGCACAAGATGTTAAAATAAATAAAAGTGAAATTAATACTAGTTTCATTAATTACTTACTTTGAAAAATTGTATCTTAGGCCAACAACATAATTGTAGTGATAGTAATCAACTTCTGTTGTGATGTTAGTCTTATAGCCTTTTTCGTAATGATAACCTGTATAAACATAGAAGCGATCAGAGATAGGCACTTCAAAGTCGAGTCCAAAAATAAATGAAGCATATGTTCCTTCATTGCTATTTGTTTCGCCTGTATACTCTGAATTATAAAATTTCACACCGAAAAGTGGTTGAAACCACCAAAGTTTAAATGCTGTACTAATTTCGATTCCACTTTCTTCAATTGAATAATCTTCAGTTACGCTTTCATATGTATATGACTTCTTGTCATAGCTATTAGCAAAATAAGTAATTTTAGTAAGTAGAATATCTGTTTCTTCTGAGATACCAATATGATAACCAAACCCACTATTTTTGAAACGAGGAAGAGTTGTACTTGTTCCACTCATGAGATCGTTGATTGTTGCTTCTTCTTCATATGATGGCATTTGTGCACCAGCAACTATTCCATATTTTGCTGCACATGAAGTTAATAAAAATAGAATTAAAATTGGAAATAAAACTTTCATATCTCTCCCTTAAATAAATATTAAACTCATTGTTAAGTATTATTAAAATTTATTTAAGAGAGAAAAAAGTTCTTTATATGTTGTTTGAAATAAGCTCTGAGAGCGGTTTTGGAAGGATATTGTTAGGTACTTTCATAATAATATGGCCACCTTCTTTGTTTTGAAATTTACCAAAACTATCATCAAAACGAAATTCCGCATTTTCAAAAGTACGCACATTAATTTCATTGCCATTGACCTGATCTACAAATGAAGATTCAAACTTAAGTTTATCTAAAGAGAGTTCTTCGTTCAAAATAAAAAACCAGTGATAGATTTCTGACTTTGGAGCGTCATCAGCTAATCCCAACTTTTTTACTTCGATAATCGATACATTCTCATTCATAAAATAGAATAATGTTTCAAATTTTTTTTCCATATAAATATTTTACGTTGGAAAATACTAAAGAGTAAAGAAAACGACTGGGATATTTGAGTTAAGAATAATATTAGGAAATTTATATGGTCAGATGTGTATTTGGGAATGTTCAAAAAGATATATAAGAATGAATTGCTATAAAAAAGAAAGTAGAAGTGATTAAAGTATACTGAAACACATCATCTAACCGATATAAATCCTAAATCTGTAACTATAATAACATCTTGGTCGCTAATGTCAAATAAAAGTTTGATGTATAAAACAAGTTGAATTGAAAATTATAAATACTTGAAAATAGGGAGTGAGTAGGGAGGGGCCCTACTCACTAGGTTATTTATGGTTAGGCGGCCTTATCACCACCGACGAGATCTATTACTAGCCTTACAATGTCGTCTAGATTGTCTGCTTGGCCTTTAAGGTTGGCCGCTGAGCGTGAGGCTTCTTGTGCTGAATTGTTGTTTTGTATTGTAGTTTCATCAATTAATCTGATTGCATTTGTAATTTCATTTACACCTTGTGTTTGTTCGTTACATGCACTTGCAATCTCTGTGATTTTTCCATTTACGTTTTGTACATTGAATACAATCTTATCTAGTACTTCCTTGCATTGTCCTGCTTTCTGGCGACCAGCTTCGACTGTCTTTGAGCTACTTTGAATAACTTCATTCACCATTGTTGTTGTACCAGAAACAATTGCTTCTACATTCTTGATTGATTCATCAATTAAAACTTTTATTTCATCTGATGCTGCTCCCGACATTGAAGCGAGTGAGCCAATTTCTTCTGCAACAACTGCAAATCCTTTTCCACTTTCTCCCGATCTTGCAGCTTCAACAGAAGCGTTGAAAGAGAGCAGCTTTGTTTGAAAAACAATATCATTAATTACTTTTGTTTTATCTTCAATTTCTTTAATGATATTCAAGATCTCTTGTACTTGCCCGTTACTGCTTTCCATTTTCTTCATAGCGTCAGTATTACTATTAGAAATATTCTCAATTGCATAAAGCATTTCATCAATCGTGCGTTTACCATTTTGTACTTCCATTTCTGAAAGCTCACCCGATTTTTTTGAATCCTCTGCAAACTCAGTGTTTCGACGAATCATTGATGATATTTCATCAACTGAGGCAACAGTTTCTTGAAGTGAAGCTGCTTGTTCATTTGTTGCAGCCGATAATTGTGTTGAAGTGTTGTAAGTAATTTTAGAACCATTAGCAACTTGAAGAGATGTTTCTTTAAGTTGATTTGCCATCGTTAGAAGAGGGTTAGAAACACTTGTTTTTAATACGTAAGTAAAAAGTGCGCCGATGATTAGTAGTCCTACAAAACCAAACATGGCCTGATTGAGAAATACACTAAAGATATAATCATTTACATCATCAACATAAATTCCTGTACCAAGTACCCAGCCCCAAGGCTTATATAACTCAACGTAAGAATACTTTTCAACAAACTTATTACTATCTGTTTTACTATTCCAGATATAGTTAACGAAACCTTTATCTTGTTTTTTTACAAGTGCAACAACGTCATTAAAAAGTGGTTTCCCCGCTTTATCAACAAATGTCTTAACACTTTTTCCTTGAAGGCTATTACTAGGGTGAACGATCATTCTTGGCTCAAGGTCGTTAATCCAAACATAATCATCCATATCTCGTCCATAACGAATTGATGCTATGTAATGCTTAGTAATTTCTTGGGCTTCCTTTAGCGAATATTCTCCGGCCTTAACTTTCTCATCCATTGATTCAAGAAAATGATAAGCAGTCTTAGTAACGTCTTCAATTTGATTCTTCTTCTCTTGTAAGAGAGCAGCTTTTGTTGAGCTATAAGAATAGGCAATGAAGATTGAGGTAAAGATAAAGAATGGTATGAGGGCCATTAAAATTATCTTAGTATTTAAACTTAGACTTTTCACAAACGTTTTCATAATACTCCTGATTTTCTATACAATTTCTAAAGATTCTTGCTATAACTTCGGTAAAAGAAATGTATTTGTTAGTGATGTTAATCAGTTTTTATGTTCGAAGAGCTAACAATTTTGTAAGTTTGAAATTAAGTTTGTTACAATTTATCTGAGTAAAACTAATATTGGTGAGAAAATAAATGAAGTTACTTTCAAACAAAATATTTCCATTCATAGGTTTGATTATTTCTGTGATTTATCTTTTAAATCCCACTGCAGGAATAATTGAAATAATCCCAGATAATATTCCATATGTTGGCAATCTCGATGAGGCAGGTGCTGTCCTATTATTAATAGCTTGTATTAAGAAGCTAAAAGAAAAGTAACATTCATTAAATATACTCAAGTAAAATGCTCGGGTTGTCGATAAGAACCCTATGAATATAAAAGACTTAAAGTACGGGGTGGCCGTACTAGCAATTGGTGCATCTACTTTTTACTTTACTGAAAACTATATTGAACAATCAAGAACAATCCAGCGATCAATCGCAAGTGAAGGACTTATTAAAAATTGTATGAGCGCAATTAGCTCTTTCCTAGGCCCTAAAGTTATTGAGCCTTATGCGAAAGTTAATCTTGTGCTTAAAGATAATGAAAGAAAGGTTAACGGGAAAATTGTTGCTTATGCACGTGGTGGTATCGAAATTAGAGGTTACGGTAGCCACCAGTTAATTTCATATGATGAAATATCAACAATTAACGGAAAAGAGCTTAACTCAGTTGAAATATATCGTTTACTTCTTGCTGCTGAAATTAATAAAACAAGTGCAGATCATATAATAGTTCGAGTTCTAAATAATTTAGAGTTTGAGGATATAAAAGGTCAAAATTTTAAAACAGATGGTGAGACAATTAGTTTTCAAAATTTACAAGGGGTGAAATATCAGATTCCTTTAGAAGAGGTTTATCATTTCTCTTCATTTGATCCTTCTGCTGCTGCGAGAAAAGAAGTACAAACCTATGAAGGTGAATTTGTATCTGTACGACTTAACAATGGTGAAGTTGAAGATGGTGTAATCGTGCTATCTGAGGATAGGAAATTTGCAGAACTTACAAGTGTTCATGACGCAACAGAAGTTGTGCAAATTCCTCTCGAAGAGATTGAATTAGTTTTCCAGTAATAGCTTTATAAAATAAACTTTAGAACTAGATATGGTGTAATATTAAAGACAATCACTAGTAATTTGAAGTTTGCTAAATATTTAAAATACATCTTAGGGAGCTTCTTTTCTTTAATACCAAACATACTTGAATGTATCTCAATGACTTGTTTTTTTAATACTAAAATCATAAAAGTTGATAGTAGTAAAAAGCTCATATTTATAATAGAACAATACCCTAGGAATGATGTGAATGTTTCGAAATTCATTGTTATAACCTTAGTCTTTTTGAGGAAGATTTTCAGCAAATCCTTTGAATGCATAAGATAAAATATCTCGATCAACAGGTGCTTTAGGGAACGGATACTTCTTGTTCATACTCTCAGCATTTTTTGATGAAAATGCTTCAACAAGATCAATGATCTGATCAACACCGTTTCTTTTTCTAATAGTGTATTCTAAATCATTACGATCTGTTTTTTTTATAACACCATTCCAGGCAAGATATTTATTTCTAATATCGTAAACAGAGAAATTGATATCCATGCTTCTTTTTGTTGTTGTCGTAAGACTTTTATCACCGGTTTCTTTTCCTTCTGAATTCGTTAGTGCCGTTTCAGTTCTATCATTTTCAACAATATCACTTTCTACTCTTCCAAATACTATATAGCGACGATTCGTTACATTTTGAGAAAGTATTGTAAGTGAGTTTTCACTAAGGATTCCATCTTCTTCTACTTCTCTTAGTAGTTCTCGATATAACCCTCTGCCAATCTTTTTAATTAAAGGTCCAGCGTTATCGACAACTAGATCTCTTCTTTTTTCTTGTAATTCAACTCGAAATTGATTTGCTGTTGTTATCTGTTTTTTATAATCCCAATTCTCACTTGTATGAACTATTCCAGCAATAGTGAGGCGTCCATTTTGTACATTTGAATATGTAAAATCTGCGGTTTTTCTAAGTCCATGTACCTTAGTTGCACAAGAAGTAATCAGTAACGTACTTAAAAGTACTAGGGATTTTAACATTTAAGCCTCCAATTTAGATAAATCTATTTTATTAGACCAAAGCATACTTAACAATAGGTTAGTTTTTACGTGCTTATGATTTGGAAAAATTAAGATGAAATTAAATGTATGAACCTGTTTTTCTGCTATTATGAAGATGGTAGGAATCCTTTCTGGATGACTGCTCAGCTCGCAGCTACTGTCTGTGGGCATCGAAAGAGGTCCTCGCATTTATGCGAGGGCCTTTTTTTTTGATTTTTAAAGTTGAGCAAATATGTCAATTTGATTACCATCTGGATCTCTCACTGATGCATATCTTTGACCCCAGAAAGCATCCCAGGGTTTCTTCTCTTTCTGATATCCAGCTTTGATGATTTTATCAAAAATTTGATCAACATCATTCGATGACTCTTGTTCAAAGCAAAGAGTGATTCCTGGAGTAACAGGTTCTTTCCATTCGTTATTTATTTCTTTTAATAATTCATGCGAATCGAGCATAATTCTGATTCCTTGCTGTGTTTTCGCTTCATAGTGTCCTTCACCAAACTTTTCAAATTTTAATCCAAGAAGTTCGTAAAACCTGAGAGAGTTTTCAATTTTTTTACATGCAATACCTATTGCTTTCATGCTCATAAAGACTCCGTGTTTTGAGTTAGTTTTAATTGTCTTGTTTTAACCTTAGCTTAATTTGACATGATTTACTCACTGGCATTTATTTAATATACAAATTTTTTTCGGGACTGAACAATATCATAGGAGGATATGTGAAAAAGTTAACAAATATGGCAGTTGCCTTGGCCGTTATCTCAACGGTCGCAACGTCTGTTTCTGCTTCATCGAGAGTAATTCGTGACAACCGTTTAAAAGATTTAGGAATTGCGCCAGTACTTGGCAGGGGATATTCAATAGCTACAAATACATATCAAAGTACTTGTTTGAGTAAGATCGAAACTACACAACCATCTTATGACTTAAAATATCGATACATTGAAATTGAACAAGATTGGGAAACACAATATCGCCGTTCATTTGAAACGAAGAATACATTTAAATTTTTATTCCTTAAAAATAATGTAAATGTCTTTTCAGAAGTAGAAGGCAATACTACCTATCACTACCACTATATATTTGCAGACATTGATGTTGATAGTTACTACCATTCTTTATCAGAAGGAAATAGTGATTTAAGCGAGAGTGCTGCAAGTCTCTTAACTAAAGGGGATGTGGTTGGTTTCTTTGATTCCTGTGGGCCATATTATGTTCGCTCGATTGGGAGACACTCTAGCTTTCTTGGTCTTCTACGCTACCGTACGACTTCAGTTGAAAGAGATGTCAATTTTGAGTTAGAGTTAAAATCTAAAATGCGAGGGTTCTTCTCTGGTGGATCCACTGATACAACGATATCAACTGAGTTTAGAACTGAAACTCAAACAAAACGACTTGAAATCAATATTTGGGCATATGGGCTTGGTAAAGGCGAACTAGCGGATATTATTCCTACTGACATAGACAGCTTTAAAGATTCTGTACGTGATGTTGTAAAAACAATGCAAGATCCAAACGCTGGTCGTATAACGACAATGGAAGTAGCACCTTGGATTGAAAATACTCAATTTCAAGATCTCTTAGAACTTGAAGATGAAGAAGATAAGTTACTATTTGAGAAAAAGAAGAATTTAGAAGCAAATGCTGAAATCATAAGCGAGCTAGATCGTATTGATAGAGCTCAAGTAGATCAATATTTTAAAGCAAGTAATTGTCGACGAATTTTAGAAGATGAGTATTTGAATATTGATGACGACTTTGGAGGAGGGTACGAACCAGAGAACACATTCTTCTCAAATCTTTCTCAACCGAATAGTCAGAGTTCCGAAATTTCATTAGAGGCGTTTGATGCTGTTCTTTCAACTGATAAGGTGGAGGAATACTTAATCGCAAATTATATTTTCAATTATGGTCAAGCTGAGCCTACACCTGAGCCAGAAACTGGAGCCTTGGCCTGTATTAAGGCAATCCATGAGCAGGGTATTGATCAAGTACATTTTAGAAATATTCCTGCGTGTGTTGAAGCAAGACTTACGGGGGTTCCTGTTTCACCACTTTTAGATAACTACTGTATGCCAGAGTTGGCCAGAGTGATAATTCCTGATGATGCATAATATATGAAAAGAATATTAGAAATATTTTTAGTGATTTTCCTAGGCGGGGCCAGTTCAATGGCCCTTCCTCTACAAAATACAATAAATGAAGAAAACTTTCACTCATCAATCTACATTGATGATCCTCGCGTGACACAAATTAATGGTCATCTTAAGTTACTGGATGGTTTTTCAAGAAAACTATTTAAACAATCAAATACATGTTTCAATCTCGAGAACTTTAAAGGCACACAGCAATCTAACATTCAACTTGATTTTCATCAAAAAGTGATTGGAACAAACCTATTTAATCCATTCTTCAGTAAATATTATAATAATATTTATAGTAGTCATGTTGATAAAATACTTAAGGCACAAGATCAAAAAATAACGAATGCATTCCAAATCGCACTACATAAAACTACATATGCACGGGAGCGTGATACTGATTATGTCGACATAAATACACGATATAATCAATTAATTGTGAATGGTGATTTTTTTGGCTTTAGTGAGTTATGTAGTAGTGGCTATGTGAATTCTTTTAATAAATATGCAGGTGCTTGGTTCACAATTGTATTCAATCGAAGTGCAGATGGTGATGACACAGTCTTCACAAATTTGTTTGAAGCCTATATTCGTTTATTTGATTCAGCGGCCGAGCCAAAGCTAAGAGCACAATTGAATAGAGAATTAGCTAATCGTGCAGTTGTTCTCTATGCAGAATTTCGTGGGGTTAATCCACTTTCTGTGCCAATTCAAAACCTTCGAGATATTGAAGAATTTAGAATTCTCGTATCAAAAATAAAATCTACAATGCTTTCGTCAGATGCTGGTCTTTATATGGCAATGGAATACACTCCTTGGGGTTATAACGATCAATTTCAAACTTCATTTTATAATTATCTTGTACGTAGTTCAAAGCAGCCCATACCTGTTGAGCCATCTCGTGCACATTGGTTTAACTTCTATCAAAATATGGAAGTCGCACGACTAATGAGTGATGCAATTGCTTATGAAGCAAGTATCGTAGAACGTTTCGAAGTTTGTCGCAATCAAATGCTAAGGGATTGGCCCCTTCGTGGTAATGAGAAGAAATTATTTGTAAATCATCTCGACTCTGACGGAGCTGGAATTGCACTTGCAACTATCTACCAAATTCTTACAGAAGAAGCTTTAAAAAGTTTAAAAGATAAATTAACAAATTTACAAAGTGGTGAGGAGAACTCTGTTTCACTCTGTAGTAAAAAATTAAATGGTCAAATATTTCTTTCAAATCATTATAGAGATCTGTCAGAGTGTAAATGGTTTGATGATTTTACTAAGTCACCTTCGTTAGTGCTAGATGCACTTTGTCCTTTGACTCCAAAATAGCTTAGGTGATGTGAGTGTGAAAAAGGATACCCATGAAAATCTATATATTTATATTTTTACTAATATTTATGTCTTGCGCTAATGTCGATCAAATTGATCGTGGACTATTATCAAAACAAATTATGCAACTAGATCCCCATCCTGAAGAAAGTATTTTTCAAAATGAAGTACGTGCTTTTAGAGAAGGTGCTGTTGGCGGTACAAATGCTGTTGGGGGTGGATGTGGATGTAACTAATCTCAACAAAGTATTGTTTGGAAGTATCTTGTTATTTCTTGCAACAAAAAATACATTTGCTGAAATGATGGAAAGTGGAAAAACCAAATTTAAACTACTTTTTAATATTTATCATCAAAATGGTGATGAAGGTAATCAAGTTTATGATGACTCCGGAAAGGAAGAAGCAAATGTTATTGAGCCTATGATCTTTATAGAACATCAAATAACAGAAAGTACTGCTATTAATGCACATTTTGTTTTTGATTTTTGGACTGCTGCTTCTGATACAAAGCTTGATGGAGCGACAGGGGCCAGTGGAGCAGGTCGTAAAGAGCAATCTCGATTCTCAGGTAATATTGGTGTGCGCAAAGAAGTTAGTGATTGGGAAACAAGTGCATCAATTGGATTCTCTTCTGAGTACGACTATCGATCCTTTAATGCAAGTTTAGGCGTTCAGAGGTCAATGGCCAAGGACAATTTTACATTAGGGTTAAATCTTCAATACTATAATGATGAGGTAATGTTATTTGAGGACTTAAGCTCTCCTCCTACGGCCAAAATCTCAGATTTCCTGCCACGTGATATCTTTGCAGCGAGTTTGACAGTGTCGCAAATATTAACAAGACAAGACATTATGCAAATGGACTTTACATTTGTACATGCCAGTAAGTATTTAGAGTCAACTGCCAGTTCAGTCTCTGTTGGTGGTATAAGGCAAGTAGAGAAATTACCTGAAACTCGAAGTCGCTACGCAATCTCTTCTAAATGGGTTCATGGTTATAGTGATGAAGTCGCTACAAATATCTCATATCGTTATTACTTTGATCAATGGGATTTGAGGGCACACACTTTAAGACTTGCTTTGCTTAAAGAAATTAATGATGATGAAGATTTTATCGAGCTTGCGCTTCGTTATCATAATCAAACAAGTGTTAAGTACTACCAAGACTCATTTGTGACTGCTAAGGATTTTATGACAAGTGACTCCGATCTCGCGGACTTTTCATCCTATGAGCTAAGTGCTTTTCTCTCTAGTAATTACGATTCTAAAAATATTTATGGTACTGAATTTGAAGATATTATCTGGAATAATGGGGCCACATTTGCCAAACGCTCAAATGGCCTAATATATGCATATATTCAATCCTCTATTGGATTTCTATTCTAGGGAGGCAATGATGAAGTCCATACTTTTAATTATATGTTTTTTCATAAAAATGAATATTTTTGCGAACAAAATTGATAATTTTACACTTCCTATTTACGACACAAAAGAAGAATTTAATCTAGCTCATTATTCTAAAAACTATCAAAGAGTTTATTTAAACTTTTGGGCATCTTGGTGTAGCGCATGTATCCAGGAAATCGATGAGCTAGAAGGTCTAAAGTCTAAATATGTAGATAAAAAAATACTTTTCATTGCAATCAATGCTGGAGAGAAAAGAAAAAAGATAAAAAGATTTTTAACAAAGAATAAATTCTCTTACCTTATCCTTGAAGATAGTGACCGAAGAGTTTCAAAACAACTAGGAGTAACTGAGCTGCCACGCTCTATTATTATCGATAAAAATCGAAATATTTTATACAGCTCAGATCGGCCACCAAAGGAAATATCGTTTTGATTCATAACGAAAATCAACTAACTTGTGAATATAGGTTTTCTGCCATGGGCGGAGAATTTCAACTTCTTTGCTTTCCACAAAGCTTTCTATCTCGTGAGGATGTATTAAAAATTTTTCATAAAGCAGAAAAGGAAGTCCTTCGTATTCAGTCGAAATTTACAGACTTTGAAGAGAGTCCATTTAATGAAATAAATAAGTATGCAGGAATTAGACCAGTTAAGGTTGATGATGAGATTTGGAATATTATTAAGATCGCAAATAGGATATCAAGAGAATCTAATGGTGTATTTGATATTTCATTTGCAACAATCGGCCATTTATGGCGTGAAGCTAAAGAGAATGGTAGAACACTAAGTCTACTTGAGCGAACACAGATGAAAGCTTTTATTGATTATCGCAATATTCAGATGAATTATTTTTCTAAATGCATTTTTCTTCCTTTCAAACAAATGCGAATTGGACTTGGTGGTATTGGTAAAGGTTATGCGATTGATATGGTTTATGAGCTATTATTAAAAGAAGGTATTTCAAACTTCTATATAAATGGTTCAGGTGATATTCGTGTACACTCGCTACCAAGCGCACCAAGAGCCTGGCGTATCGGTATTAAAAATCCTTTTTCAGCAGATTCATCAAAGTCCATCGGAGTATTACAAGTTTCGACAGGAAGTATTGCTTCTTCTGGCGGTTATATTCACTTCAATCCTTACAGTGAGGGGATGAGTGATCATCATATTGTGAATCCAAGAAGTGGTTTTAGTAATGATGAAATAATAGCTTGTACTGTTATTGCAGAACATACAGTTGAAGCCGATACTACGGCCACTATTCTAATGAATTTAGATGTCATTGAAGCAATTAGATATTTAGATAATAAGAAACTTATTGGTTTTGTGATTGATAGAAACGGCAAAACTCATCTTTCGGTTAGAGCACTTTCTTCTTTTGGACTATAAATCAATAAATCCCAAGTAGCTGAATTTTCAATTTACTTGATCAATATGCCTTGTTTACTTGGCGTGATCGAAAGTTTTTTTATTTATTATCTAAATAAAAATACAGGAGGTGACGAAGTGTTCTTAAGTATTTAGAGAATTCAATAAATTATCTTCGTAAATACTGTGTATGGAATCTAGAGTAAAGAGTGGGGCGTTAAGCATTCATCGGAGAGTAAAAAAAATGTTCAGAGCAAGTTTTAAAAAGAAATTATTACTATTGTGTTTTTTCATGTCATCAGTAAGTTTGATTATTGGTGGTGTTGCTTTATTTGGCTTCAAAAAGTTTATTGAAGTTTCAGATGAAGTTAATCAAAGTGTTATTCCTAGAACAACATTATTAAATAGGATGGATGTAAATTATCAAAAAACGAGAATTCAAGTTAGAACTCTTGGTTTAGATAATTTGAGTAAAGAGGATCGTTTTGCGGCCATTGAAGGAGCTCTAAAAGTAGTTGGCCAATATGAGGAAGCTGCATCTGAACTTAAAACTATGATTAAAACAAAAGAAGAACTTGAGTTATATAATAAGTTAGGTGCACAATGGGCCAGCTTTAAGAAAGTTGGTGTTGAAGCAATCAATCTAGCAAAAGTATATGATGTTCAGTCTCGTGCAAAACTATTAGATATATTTTTAGTTCATTGCCCAAAAGCAGCAGCAGACTTTCAATATGCACTAGATCAATATAATCAGAGTATTCGAGATGAAATTACTAAAGCCGCTAAATTATCTGAAGAGACTTCTAAAACAATCGCATTTATTAATAAATTACTAATCATCTTAACAATATCAGGTATTTCAAGTTGTCTTGTAATCGGAATTATCTTTGCTAATAAGATCTCAACATCAATTAGAAATACTTTAGACATACTATCAAATAGCTCTAACTTTCTTACTGCCAGTGCAGATAATATCTCATCTTCATCTCAAAAACTTTCAGCTTCAAGTGAAAATCAAGACTCTTCATTACATGAATCTAGTGCTTCTCTAGAAGAGATAAGCTCAATGGTTAGAATGACAGCAGAAAATGCAAAGAGATCAAATGAGCTAGCGACAGAGAGTTTAGATAAAGCTTCTAAGGGGAAGGACATTGTAGGAGATATGAATATCTCAATGGATTCAATTAATGGAAGTATTGATACTATTGTTAAAGAACTCGATATCAACAATGATAAAATGAAAGAGATTGCTACACTAATAAACAGCATTGATGAAAAGACTCAAATTATTAATGACATTGTTTTTCAAACTAAACTTCTATCTTTTAATGCTTCAGTAGAAGCGGCAAGAGCAGGAGAAGCCGGTAAAGGATTTGCAGTTGTAGCTGAGGAAGTTGGGAAACTTGCACAGATGAGTGGTGTAGCTGCAGTTGAGATCACTGATATGCTCTCTTCAAGTGTTGATCAAGTAAATCATATTGTAAGTGAATCACAGGAAAGGATTACAAGTGTCGTCGAATCAGCAAGAAGCAATGTAACAAGTGGTACAAATATCGCAAAAGAGTGTGAAGATATTCTTGAAAATATTGTTACAAGTGTTGCAGGTGTTTCATCTTCTATCGCTGAAATCTCATCAGCGACTCAAGAACAGTCTAGTGGTATTTCTCAACTACAAAGTTCAATTTCTAGAGTTGATGTACTTTCTAAGTCGAATACAGGTATTGCTAGAGAAACGTCTGGAATTGCACAACAATTGCAACAACAGGTCGGATCTGTAAATGGATCAATCGTAAATATCCAAAAACTTATTCTTGGTGAAGAAAATTCCTCGGAGTCATCTCCTAACAAGATGGCCGCTTAAATAACCCCAAATGCACTTAAGCTTATGATTTAAGCTTAAGTGTATTTTAGAGATATATCTATCTTGACATTAATTTCTCACCGTTTTGTCTCTGCGAGTCAGTTAAAAATAGATTTCAAATATGCCCTTTTAATGATCAAATTATACAAAGGGTAAATAAATGAATTTAAATAAAAATGATGTGCATTCTTTTGCACAGGCGCAATTAGATACTTTTAATCTAAGCGAATTTAAAATTGATGCTGATTTAGCACTTGATAACATAAGCGCTGAAATCAAAGAAGAATTTGAAGAGCTAAATTCTTATGAAGTAATGCAAGAGCGGCATACTTATTTTTCAATCGATGGAGTTTCTGTCGAGGAATACAGTGAAAGGGTGATTCAGTTTAATGATGATAGAAAGCTAATCTATGGAATTCGTCATATGGGTGGTAATGTTGATATACCATTTATCCAATTTCTTGCTAATTTCAATTTAACGACAAATGAAGCACTCAGTTTATACGAGAATATTAAACATGAGTTTGTTAAATTTAAGCCGCTTTATATCTGCTTTCATTCATCGGGTGAATTGAAAGATGTCGACATGATTTCTGCAACTCATTTAGTAACGACTACTAGTGGAATGAAGTCACTTAAGCCTTGGCCTTTAGAGCAAGATTTGAGTTTTAAGGTTATTAAAGATGACTCTTATTACGAGTGGTATAAAAGTGGTTATGAAGAATTTAATCGTGAAGTACCAGAGCTTTCTAAGAAAGTGTGTGTAAACACTCATGAGTCGATGGAGGAGTCTATGAAGCAAGGGCTCCTACAACTAGTTTTCTTAGGTGATGAACAAATTGGCTTAATCTCTGCTGAACGCTCTGCGTTTTTAGGTCATGATGGTATTTATTTCCATGAAATATTCATTGATAAAAAGTGGAAGGGGAAGGGACTTGCTAAAGCAATTCAGAGAAAATTTGTTGTAGAAAATACAAATGATGCTGATTATGTTTGGGGAACAATTGATTACTCCAATTTAAGTTCATTTAAAACTGCATTATCTAATGGACGCAAACCTGTGCGCTATGAGAATTTTGTGAGTATAATATAATTCAATGAATTATAAATTACATCAACTTAAAGGTTATATTCAAACGATCTATATAGTGGAAGAGAACGGCTCTCTTCTGCTATTAGATGGTTGTTGTCGTCCTGATGTGGCCATTATTAATGACTATATCGAAAACCAACTTGGAAAAACTCTTAAGGATCTTAAACTCGTGATCTCAACACATGCACATCCGGATCATGTTGGCGGACTTAGTTACTTTAAAAAACTTGGTGTTACTGTTGCTGGACCTCAAGGATTAAATGATTGGTATAGCGGTATAACTGGACTCTTCACTTACTGTGTCGATATATTTCTTACTTATATGGTTGCAGTTAACAAAAAGAGAGGGTTTAAAAATGTTCTCTTTCCAAGGCAAACTGATCTTGATCTTGTCTTGAGAGAAGGTATGAGAGTTCCTGGGTTTGAATCGTGGGAGATTCTTGAGACTTCTGGGCATACCGATATTGATTTAACTATTTATCACAGTGATACAAAGCTTGCTTATGTTGCAGATAACTTCATAGGTTCACCAAAATTTACAGCAAGGCCATACCCACTCTTTAATCCTTCAGAATATAAAAAATCACTTAAGCGCTATATTGATTTAGAAATTTCAGATTTTTTAATTGCACATTATGGACGTGTTACAATTCCTAAAGAGCGTATTCAGAGATTAATCGATTCGACGCCACAAAGGCCACGAAGACATATTACAACTCTTCCTTCTATTTTATTAATGTTAGCAAGAACTGCTATTAAAAAAATAACAAGGCCCTCTTAGTAATTACTACTAAGAAGGCCATTATTTTATTGATTGTGACTTGTTGGAGGGACACTCTCAATGGCTTTGTTTTCTGTTGGTGTTAGCTGACCAAGAAATTCTGGTAGCTCAACACCTGCTTGCTTGGCTAGATCGTGTACTGCTGGAAGTGAATTGATTAGCCCACTTAGAAAGTTTGACGTAGCACTCTTTCCATTGTGACTATTTCCGCCACCGTCCCATACAGTAACTTTATCAATTTTAAGATCTTGCACGGCCTTAACTTGTTGTGCGATGATTTCTGGAAGTTGTTCTACCATAAGTAGGGTAGGAACAAGCCTCTTATCATCACCAACAATTTCAACTAGTTTGTGATAACCTTGTGCCTTGGCCTCAAGAACTTTTTGAATACCTTGTGCCTCAGCTTCATATTTCGCTAAAATTGCATCCGCTTCACCTTTTGCAATTCTTCTTTGTCTTTCGGCTTCTGCTTCTGCTGTAATTTCTACTTTTCTCTTATTAATCTCTTCTTGTGCAAGCTCTGTTTTTTCAAGTCTTGCAATCTCTTCTAGTTTTTGTGCTTCTAGAACAGCTTTTTGTGCTTGAGCGAGAGCAACTTCACCACGCTTTGCCGCATCGGCTTGCTTTTCTTTTAGGGTTGCATCGTATTCTGCAATATTTGCTTTTGACTCATTCTCACCCTTAACAGACTCTGCTTCTTGGATTGCAACGAAGACTCTTTGCTCTTTTAAAGCTTCTTTTTTTCCTTGCTCTGTAATCGCTCTTTGCTTTGCTTGTGCAACTTCCTGCTCTCTCAATGCAGCAGCTTCACCTGTAACACCTTCTGCTTCGTATTTTGCAATACGAATTCTCTTATTTCTCTCAGCTTCTTTTTGTCCAGCTTCTGATTCAGCAACTTGGTTGGCAACTTGAACTTCTTTTTCTTTATTAGCGTTTGCTTCACCAATAGCACCATCTTTATCTTGCTCAGCAACTTCTACTTTCGCTTTATTGATTGCTTCTGCGGCAGCTTTCTTACCAATGGCCTCAATATATCCTGATTCATCTGTAATATCTCGAATGTTTACGTTAATTACATCTAGACCTATTTTATTAAGCTCAAGATTTACGTTCTTATTAACAAGATCTAAGAATTTCTCTCTATCTTGGTTGATCTCTTCAATAGCAAGAGTTGCAATAACAAGACGCATTTGTCCAAGGATAATATCTTGAGCCTGATTTGATATCTCTCCTGTCGAAAGACCTAGAAGTCTTTCTGCCGCATTCGTCATGATATTTGACGTCGTCGAAATACCAACTGTAAATGTTGACGGAACATTTACTCGAATATTCTTTTTAGAAAGTGCACTTCTTAAATCAATTTCAATTGTAAGCGGCTCAAGTGACAGATATGTATAATCTTGTAGAAGAGGAATAACAAAGGATCCTCCACCGTGAATACACTTCGCCGATTGCCCTGTACCAACACTACCGTAGATAACTAAGATTTGGTTTGAGGGACATCTCTTGTATTGTTTTGATAAAAAGATTGCCGCAAAAAGAAGGATTAAAACAGGAACAACAATTATTCCCATTATTCCGAAAGTACTAAATAGCATGAGTAATCTCCCTTAAATATTATGCTTTCTTAACGATTAAATTTCCTGAGTCATCAACATAGTGAACTTTGATGCTCTCAAATGCATTAATCGCTTCACCCTTGCTACTTGCTTGTAGAATCTGTTGTTTATTTCCAATTGTTATTTCAACTTGGCCAATACCTTCACCTTTTGCAGGTATATTTGTATATGCACGTCCTGTTCTTCCAATTGCTTCTTTGATATTTACTTTTGGAATATTATTAAATTTTTTAATTTGAAAAGTTATAAAAGAACTGAAAAGCATCATCACAAAACCAAAAACACCGGCCGCAATTACTCCATACATATCTGACATTTCCCATTCTTGTTTTGCTGCAAGTCCAATCCACCCAGCGCCCATAAAGAAAGCAAGTATTGATTGAGTCGAAACAAGAGTGAAAGCTTCGCCACCATCTGTATGTTCAATGTCAACGTCACCATCGAAGTCCGTGTCTCCATCACCCGTTACAAAAAGAAGAAGCATTTTTAAAACAAATAGCAGTGTTCCCGCAAATGCCATGACTGCATAAACTGGGTTTTGAGAAAATATCTCTTTCATCCAATCTCCAAAAATTAAATATTGTTCATTTTTAAGTATATGGAAAAAAGAATTAGTAGTTAGGGGGTAAAAATGTCTAGAGTGGCTCTGGGAGAGGGGATTGGTGATTTTTGTTCTTTATTTTAAATATAGGTTTGTTTTGTAAGTGTTCGATTTTATATTGTGGAGGTTTCAGTTGTTTTGGAGCACTAAAAGTGATCATTTTTGTTTTTTATCATTTTCTTTGATTAAATTTTTTTAAAAAAAATAGAGAGCAAGTATATGAGAAGCTTATGATTTTAAATCAAATTTTTTAAAACGTATTATAAATATTGTTTCAAGGAATGGATTTAGAAAAAAGAATAATAGGAGATAAGATGGTAAAGTTACAAGTAAATATTGTTGTAGGTACTATTTCGTTGTCAACGCGTAATTAAATTAATCCATTGTGATAGATATTTATCATTCCATATATTTTGAAAAATATTCTGTAATTCCATAGTAGATAATAATTGGCGTCATTACTGTTAAAGGAAAAGCGATAAAAATATAAAAAAGCCATTTTATAAAAGGCCTTACTATTACTTGTGGTTCTATGTTCTTAGGTAAAGACTCTGGATGACCACAATTAAAACAAACCTTAGAAAATTTAGTACTTAATGTTGAAAGATCCTGTAGAAATATACTCTTTTTACAGTTAGGACATTTGAAAAAGATAATTAGAATAAAGATTAGTGTAATAATAATTGGTAGAGAGAAAAAAACTAACTCAAATCTTTGTGAGAAAGCACCCAGCATTGGAAATGTGAAAAATAATAAGAAAATAAAATAAAGAAAGCGATATATTGTTTTTTTTCTTGGAGAACTTTCCCATAACTCTTTCTTTGTCAGAAGAATTTTATTTAAGTCTGGCTGTATCTTACAATTTTTATTTCTTTGTTTGAGGATTTTTATAACGATAAGCCAAATTAAAAATGTAATTAAGTAGTTCATCTAGACTTATCGCTTTATTAGTTGGTTATAAGTATAGTAAATGCTGAAGCCTGTAATAATTGTGATGCTAACAGATATAAAAACGTCATACCATTTTTTTTCATTTTGTGTATGAAAGTCGTTGAATGAAGCTCTTCTTCCTGAAAATATCCATCTAACGAATGAACCGATGTAATGCAAAATGTTTACGAATAATTCGTAAAAGATGTCTGTGATAAACTCTCTCATTTGTTAATTATATACTAAATTCAGATTATATTTAGATATTGAGTTGTTCTTTAGATTTTTGAAATAAGTTATTGTTCTTATAAAGGTTTTGAAATAACGCAGAGTTGGTGACCCCGCTTTGCGGCCGTCGTGGCCTCGTGGGGGACCCTCATCGTTAGGGCCACCCACTACTTTGTCGTTTACGGCCAAAACCTTCCCGAGCGTAGCGTCACATCCGGCTGTGGCAAGGAATAATGTGTAATGGAAAATGATTGAACAATACTTCTGTGTTCTAAAAATGAAACAGAACACTTTGTTCTAAAATCTGTTGTTGTTCTAGTTTTTATCTGCAAAAATCTTCTTATGCAAAACGAGATAATAGAAAGACTTTCAAATGAATTTGCAAATGCAAGGGCAAAAAATCCATCTTATTCACTGAGGGCATATTCTAATAGGTTAGGCATTCAAGTTTCAGCTTTATCTGAGATATTGAATGGAAAAAGAGCTATTACAAAAAAAATGGGACACAAAATTTTGTCTGGTCTTGGAGTTAATCCTATCGAGTCGGAGAAAATATTGTCAGGTTCGAAAGCTAAAGAAGAACCTAATTTGTCATTGGATTATTTTAAGGCCATTTCAGATTGGTATTACTTTGCGATTCTATCATTGGCCGAAATTCCAAACTTTAAAGCACAGCCTGAATGGATATCCAAGAGATTAAATATTTCACGGAGAGAAGCAAAGCTCGCTCTAGATAGGCTTATAAAACTTGAGATGTTAGTGGAAAACAAAGATGGAAGCTATGAAGCATCAGGCGTCCAATATAAAACACCTACAGATATCTTAAATGTTTCATTAAAGAATCATACAGTTCAAACTCTAGAACTCGCTATGAATTCCGTTCTCAATGATCCAATTGAAGAGAGGGATTTCTCAACTGTTACAATGGCCATCGACCCCTCTAAAATCGATGAAGCAAAAAAGATGATTAAGTCGTTTAGAAAGCGATTGTCTAAGAAACTCGAAACTGGAAGTAAAAAAGAAGTTTATAAATTGTCAGTTCAATTATTCCCTTTAAGTAGGAAGCGTAAGGAGATCGAAAATGAATAGAAAGATTTTATTATTATTTTTATCTATTATCACATCAAGAGCGGTGTATGCAGGACATGAGACAGGAAATGGTGGAGATGGTGTACTGTGCACTAAGGCAGATGGAAAGACCTATGTGCAATTTTATGACCTATATGAGGCTAAAGCTGTTTATGGATTAAATATTGATCTTGGAGCCGAGACATTAAGTGTTGAAAATAAAGTTGAGCTAGCAATAAATCGACTTGAAGATATAAATCCGAGCCGAAAAAAATTGTACCGAAATTGGTTTAACTCATTTTACTCTGAAACCGAATTCACTTTAGATAATTTAATTGATGTTCCTGACACTATTGATGGTCGAATACCTGCCTCATGTTCTTTGGAGCAAGTTATTGTTCAAAGGACTCCAAGGTTTCCAGGTCAAAAAAGATATACCATAGATAAAAAATTGTGGGACTTGATGGATAATACTTCTAAGGCTTCAGCTATTTTGCATGAATTAATTCTTCGAGAAGCTGTAAACATTTCTGGCCACACGAACTCTATTTCTGCAAGGTATTTTAACGCTCGTTTGAGTACGAATAGTTTCTCATCCCAATCACTGAGAGACTACGTTGAACTAATTAAGTCAATTGACTTTCGTCATTTCGATGCACATGGGGTAACTTTCTCGCTCTTTTCTTGGAGGAACGGTACTAGAATAGAAAATGGTTTAACATTTTATAATGATTCCAAGTTAAAAAGTGGGTATGCAGAGTCTTACAAAGAAAATCAAAAAATAAAGATTGAGAGTAATGAGATAGACTTTCCTGCACAGTCGATCTCATTCTATAAGAACTCACAGATAAAGGAAGTGGGAGACTTTTCTGTAAATAACCCATTGAAGTTTAAATTAAATGATCTTGATTTGGTAATACTGAATGGAGACATTTGGAGAATAGTATTTAATAAAAATGGTAACTTAAAAAATATTAATACAGATGGTGAAGTAAATTTAAATTTATCCTCAACGAATCTAATATGTTCTGGAGAAAGAAAAATAAAGCTGGAAGTCTCTATGGGGAAGGTCGTAGATTTCACTTGTTCATCTTCTTCTGACTGGGCCGGCGGGCTTTTGTTTTTTCAAAATAAATGGAACCCTGTTAATTCATTTAGCTTAAAGACAAACCTTGGTTTTAAAAAAATAAATTTTGGAGAAGCTAGAGATCTTGAGTTTAATGGCATTTCATTTGAAACCTTAAGTGAGGTTACTTTTCACGAGGGTGAGATTGCGAAGTTAGTGAAAACGGAGTCCTCTGTAAATGTAGGTTTAGCAGATAGATCGTTTGAGTTTACTGGTCAAGTAGAGTTCAATGATCTAGGTAATTTAATAAGTGGACGCATTGATAGCATGGAAACTGTTCTACAAGGGAAGGAAATTGTTTTGGATGGTGAAATTAAGTTTCATGATAACGGTAAAATAGCGTCAGCTATCCATGAAAACTTTGGTTCATTTAACTTCAAGATGGTGGATGGCCGTACAATCAATTGGAAACCATATTACAGATTTTGTCTTAATGAGGATGAGAATTTTATTGAAGGTTGTTACTAGGTATGTAGAGTTGGTGACCCCGCTTTACGGCCATCGTGGCCTCGCGGGGGACCCTCATCGTGAGGGCCACCCACGACATTGCCGTAGCTACAAAACCCAATCATTCATCCACAAATAAAAAAAGCCCCCGTATGAATACGGGGGCTTTTTTAATGGGGTGACCGATGGGGCTCGAACCCACGACAACCAGAATCACAATCTGGCGCTCTACCAACTGAACTACGGTCACCATAAGAATGTGGAATTATTTATAAATGCTTGGGCCTTATGAGTCAACAGTTAATTGCATAATGTGTAAGGTTTGTGCGAAGCGTCCTAGGAATATCTTGCATATAAATGCTCCAAGGCATTAAAATGATTAGTGAAGTTACCAAAAAACTAGGAAGGATATATGAAAAAGGTATTTCTATCATTAATGATGCTTTCACAAGCTTCAATTTTTGCTTATGGGATTGGTCAATCAACGATGCCAATGCTTAGCGGAAGCAAGCAAATTGCAACGGAACTTACTGGAATTACGTCTGATAAGGGCGGAATGGGTATGCAGGTTCGTTACACTCAAAAACTAGATGAAAAATTAATCGTAGACGGTGGGATTGGTATCTCAGGTGGTGAGCGTTCACAAAGACTATTTGTTGGTGCTGACTATGAAATCTATCCAGATTATATGCAACAACCAAGAGTTTCTGTGAAAGGGATTCTAGAGCGTTCAACTGAGTTTGACCAAGGGATTACAAAAATCTCGATGGCACCAACTATCACTAAAGGATTCTCTTTCTGGGGTAAAGAAGCTTATCCATATGCTTCACTACCAGTAGGGCTTTCACTAAATGGTGACACTAAAACTTACGAAACAACAATCAGTCTTAACACTGGTATCAACGGACAACTTCCAATCGAAGGTTTTAAACACCTAAATGGAACAATGGAAGTTCAAGTTGGACTTAAAGATTCATTCACAGCATTCCTTGCTGGTGTATCGTTTCCACTATAATATCTTCCAGAAATTATATATAACTAAGAAGGCGGCCTAGTGCCGCCTTTTTAATTAAGAGGACTATCCAATGACAAAAATTATTCTCTCAGATTTCGACGGAACACTTACTCATCACACAGAAATGAGTAGTGAGCTTTTCGATATTTTAAAATTAGCAGATGAGAAGAAAGTCCCTTTTGTCATTGTTACTGGCCGCTCAATTTCTTGGGCACACTTTTTAATCACTCACTTTACTTCACTTCCAATTGTTATCTCTGAAGGTGGGGGAGCAATTAGCTGGCGTGATAAAGCAGGACTTATTCAAAATGAATTTCTTGTTCCTGAAAGTGAGTTAGCAAAACTTGAAGCCTTTTGTATAAAGCTTAAAGAAAAATATCCTAACCTTTATTTAACAAGTGACTCTCTAGGACGAGTTGCAGATCGTGCAATTGAGCTTTGTGATCTTGCAGATGAAAAATTTAAAAATGAAATCTGTCATCTTATGGATGAAGAGGGAATTAATTATTCAACTTCAAATGTTCACTTAAACTTTTGGTGTGGAAATCTTTCAAAAGCAAATGCGACGAAAGTACTTTTTAATAAGTTCTATCCAAATTTAAATATGGCCGAAGATGCCATCTATTTTGGAGATAGCCTTAACGACCAATCAATGTTTGATAAAGTGAAAACATCAATTGGTGTTTCAAATATTAAATCAGTTCTCGATAAGCTTGCAGTTAAGCCTCACGTAATTCTTGAAGGAAGCGAGAATGCAGGGCCTAGCGGGGTTTTAAACTACCTGAAAAATAATCTCTAGCAGCATCTTTTACAGTCGATTCAATTTCTTCAACAGGAGTTGTAAATCTCTCACTAATAAGTGGAATGAAATCTTTTGGCAGTGAAGAAATATACATGCGATCTTCACCCTTGTAGTGAAGCTTGAGTCCTATGGCATGGAGACAGTGGCGATTGTGCTCCATTTGATCATATTCTTCTGGGCTCGCTAAATTGTCCTTAAATCTTTGAAACATTTCAAATGAGCCAAGGTAGAGCTTATCGCCAACTAGTGGAAGTCCTCTAAGCATAGCGTGAACTCTAATCTGGTGTTGGCGTCCCGTTTGAGGGAAGGCCAAGCCAATAACATAGTCGCCTTCCTTAAATAAAACCTTAAAGTCTGTGTAGGCGTGTTTACCTTCATGGGAATCAACAGGGTAAGAGTCGATATAGACACGCTTTAAACCTTCTTCACCAGCGCCAAGTCGCTCATCTGAATAGAACTCGATTTCGCCGTTGTAGTCTTCATTTGCCTTGGCGATAAAGAAGTAACACTTCTTTACGCGATCGTGGATAAACTCTTCTCCCATTAAGTTGGCTATCTGGGGCTCTTTTCCTAACATCATGACCCCTGATGTTTCACGATCAAGCCTGTGAATAGAGTGAATGGTTTTTTCATACTTCTCTTCAAACATAACAGTTGCACAGTAGAAGAGGTGGCGGCCAGTAGGGTGGCAGGCCATATAAGGAGGCTTATTCATAACAATAAGCTCTTTGTCTTCAAAGATAATCTCTGGTTTCTCGTCTAACTCAATTAATTCACCACGCCAGTACTCATCTTCTTGAGTTGTTCTTTCGATTCTAAAGAAGATTCTTTCTTTGTAGTGGAGAGTTGTTGAAGGACGATGTTTTCCAGGGCGGCCAATGATTTGAACATCGCCTGCCTTGATACGTTTCTTTACTTCTTGACGTGACCAAGTCTCAAGATAGATTTGCATATATTGATCAAGTCTCATACCATGCTGAGTTTCCTCAACATAGTAAGTGACTTCATATACTTGTGTTGTAAATTTCTTATTGAGAATGGCCATAATCTAATAAAGTACTAATATCTTTCTTTAATTAGATACTTTATTAGCGCAAATGATCCGTTCTGTGAATAACCATAAGTTGTATTAAGATTATCAATAATTTGTTGAATTTCTTTCTTAATATCTTCCTTTAAAGGAATGTGGCCTTGAACATCCTTGCCACTTTTTTCAGCTTCAAAGAAGACTAAGTTCTTAGAAATATTCTTAATGACCTTCTCTTGCTCTTGTCTAAAAGATTCTTTAAGACGATCAACAACCTCAGGGAAGATCTTTATATAATCAACTTTCTGTCCTGGGTTATCTAACGACCATGCCCCAAGTTTAGAGATTAAGTGTGAACGGAAAGTTGAAGGGTCTTCTTTTAAAGAAATATTGTTTTCAAATTCTTTAATTTGGTAAGCATCGCCTTCCTCATATTTTCCAGTCACTTCATTCTTTATCTTTTCACCCTTAATAAGTGCGTTGATATTTTGAATATACTTCTTTAGGTACTCTTCGTATGAACGATCATCGACAAGTCCAAGACATCCTCTTAGCTGACGATCAAATTGATCGAGACAGTCTTCATTTATAAGTTGGATGAACTTTTCTGGATTATGGTAGTCACCATGGGCAGACATGTTTAAGAAGTCATACTCAGACTTTTTGTTGATAATTCTTCTGAAATACTCAAGGACTTCAATGAAAGTAATATCTTTATTTAAGTCCGCAAGGCGATAAATCATATTCTTGATATCACGAGGAGATATACCAAACTTACCTTCATAGAGATTATCGAATTCAAACTCAGATTCAACTTTTCCAATATTGTGTTTTAGAAGCTGTGCTTCTTCAACATTAAGATGGGCCGGAAGCTGACGGTCACTTGAGTAAAGCGCGCATTTCTCAAGTGGATTAAGAGTTGTCACAATTGCAGATAATTTTTTGTTATCTTCATAGTGTTTACTCATACAAGAGCGAATTCTCGTCATAACTGAGAATTTTGCAATGGCAGAAAGTGACCCCGGCTCAAATCGAGTACGATCCTTAATGCTATCAATTTGCTTCTTATAAATATCCATCTCACACTTATAGTCCAGTAGGTAAGGAACGCGAATAAATGTAAAACGTCCTTTAAATGAATTAAAATCTGGATGTTGTTTAAATGCTGTTAAATGAACTTCGTTAGATGTTCCAATAAAGAAAATATCAAGCTCAGTTAGAATACCACCAAGATTAATTGAACCAGATTCCATTGTCATAAGTAGATACTTAAAAGTATCAAGTGGTCTCTTTAAAAGATCTGAGTATTCTAGGATTCCACGATTTGCATGAATTGTTTCACCTGACATTTGAAATAGGTTCAGTGATTGTAGAGAAGGTGGCAGTGATGCAAGTCTTTGATCCATTGTAATCTGTTGCATCTTTGCATCAACATGTAATTGAGGCTCAATTGTAACGGCACTACGAGAATAGCGACGAGAAACTGTATAGCGCTCAACACGGATATGTTTTAATACTTCTTCGTGTTTACCCTTGTAGTTTTTTAAGAGTGCATCGTAGATCATACGATTTCTTTTCGAAAGATCACCGCGCACAAGGTACGATTTTTCAATTTCTTCTAATTTCTCTGGTTGGTCGTTAAAAGCTGAGTGAATAATATCTTTTCTTACTTCTTTTGGAATGAGAAGAAGTGGATGATCCTTAAGCTCCGAAGCGAGAATTGCTGAGATATCTTTATCTTCTAATAAAGCATAAGAATTTAAATTTACCGAAGAATGAGTTTGGTTAAGTCCAAGGTTACCCTTAATGACAGTATTGATTGGGAATATCCAGCTAAAAGTGTAAAGAGCACCTTCGTCTGTCTTAGAGTAATCCTCTGCACCTTTCATAAGGCGTTTTACAAGTGAGCTCTTAGATGAACCATTTGGCCCTACTAGTAAAATAAATTTATTATTGAAACCTTCTTCAGCAAAATTTCTTAACTGCTCAATTATTTTTTCTTCAATTTTATATTGACCAAAAACTGCAGGAGCATCTTGATCATCTTTTTGAAAAACATTGAGGTGTCCGTGATCATCGCGTCCAAAATAGTCCACCATGTCTTGAAGATAGGCCGAAGTTGGTCTTAATTCCCTGTCTGGAAATTTTTTGAAGAGCTCGTAGTAGTCAAAAAATGACATTGTCTCATTTCCGTTAACTTCTAAATCATTTAAACTATCTAACCAATCCATAATCTTCCTTTGAAACCTTTTAACATAGGGGATTTCTAGTTATAATTTTACCATTGATTGGGTGTTACATATAAGTGAGAAATGTTTAAAAAAATAATCTTTACTTCCATTCTTATTCTGAGTGTTGGACTCGGGTATTGGCTTTTCACGAAGAAAAGCTCTGGCCCTAAGCTTTCAAATGAAGAAATTATCGAAATTGTTAAAACATTAAAGTTTGAATGGGAGAACGCACACCTCGATAAAGAGGGAATGTGTAAGAAGCTTAGCTATGTAGATGACCAGTATTACCAATGTTTTCCAGAGTATATGGCCTGTTTACTGGAAAAGAAGCTTGTCAATGTCCATATTAATAAGAAATTAGTACCAATTACGCTGAAGGGTAACTACAGCTACCATCAGATGCCTAGCTACCGCTACTATGATTATACAGTTAAGGCCGATGGCTTTGATGAAGAACTTAAACTTAGCTTTGTCGACAGTTGTCAGGAAGTCTATGTTCCTCAAAGATATTATCCGTTCTTGGCCAATAAAAGAGATGTAACTATTTCGTGGGATAACTTCAATCGCAATATTTTTGTTGATAAATACCATGTGCAAAACTGGGAAGTTCTAAATTGGGCAAAGATCTCTAAAGATAAAGTTGCTCAAGAAGCGGCAAAGAAAATACAGGATAGAAATAAGTACTCTTATGCTTACGGGCTTTCAATTGATGAGATGGATGCTTATTGTTCTTTTCAAGGGAAATCAATTTTAAGTGCCCGTGTCTTTGATGCTATATCAATTCATCCAGAAGATCTAAATGATACGACAACAAAGTACTTAAGAGCGCCTTTTTACCCATGGGAAAGAAAGAATACCAAAACTCTAATTAATAAAATTCAGCGCATGAAAGAATTTCATATTGACGAAATAACTAAAGAAGAAAGAATTAAACTTTGTAAAAAAGATTATTCTAGTGAGTGTTTGGATCAGAATTATATCCAAAAAAATAGTCACAATGTTTCATGGGCCGGTGTTTATGAAATTTTTGGCGGCCCACTTGAATACTTAAGAAATATTATTCATCCAAGTGAAAATATAAAATTGGCTTCATTTTATTTTAGTTGGCATCAAAAAGCTCATCAGACCGGAATGCGTGGATATTGGGATGGAGAGGGATTTGGCATTAATAATATTGCTTTTGATCCTTTTGTTTCTAACGAGATAGGATCAGATTATAAAATCGCTTTTCGTTGTATGAGGACACTATAATGAAGTTTATAATGGGTTTATTACTTCTATTAAATTTCATTTCTTGCAACCAAAAGAATTTCATTTTGGAAGAAGAGTTGGCCTTTACTAATAACTTTCAAATTAATGAACTCTATCAGGGAAGTAAAGGGGTTTATGAACCGAAGAATACATGGCTTCTTCTATTTACCTTTAATGACTATTGCTACTTTTATAAAACACCATTTAATAAATCTCTAGGAGAGTACCGAGTGACTAAGAGATCCTCGGGGAAATGTAGCTTTAATGATGATGCAATTCTTTCTAAAGAAGGAATTAGTGATTTTAAGATGAATCTTCATGTACAGGATAAGATAAAGCTTAATCTTATAATTGATGGAGAGAGTGTAAACTATCCTCTTCTAAATCATACTGTTTCTAAAAAGTTTTCTCCGTTTAACAATCAACTTAAGGAATCATATTTTGATAATGTATTTGTAAATGGTGGTTTGGATTATTTAAAATCTAAAACTTTAAAAAGTGGAACTCTTTGTCACGGTGTGAATATCGAGTGTAAGGATGTGGTGAAGTATAAGTGTGATCTTTGTGAGGAAGGCAGTTACGAAGTCGTCGACTTTAATTGTGCACAAGGTGGCAGTAAATTTTGTGGAAAGGATAAGTGTGGAACAAAGAATCAACCAGCTTGCCCTCGTGGTTATAAGGTTTTAGATACGAAGTTTCCTTCTCTTTGTTTTAATGGATCTCCGGCAGGTTTTTGCTCTCCTGGACTTAGTACATTCTGTAATGATGAGGGGATTCTTATTTGCTTATAAGATCTCTTTACCAAAAACTGTAGCAGGTTTTAGCTTAATACGAGATTTTCTTACTTTCTTGATACTATCAATATCTTCTGGGTCAATATAGCAGCTATCTACGGCTTGATAAAAATGAGAACATACCCTAATTTGTTCAGCCTTCACTTCTTTTGTCTTTTTGTTAAAGCTTACAAGAGTGATAAATTCACCATGACCTATATTTGAAATAATTGGATAACCCGATACTTGCATATATGGTTCAAAACTATTTCCAGTAAAGATTAAATCAAATGTGTCTGGCGGCAGTCGTTTTAGTATTGTCTCTGTTGCTTGCTTATCAAGTGAGCAGTTTTTAAACTTATAATCGATCTTGTCACTACAATCTGTATGAGAATGAAGAAGAGCTATATTTAAATCAGTTTTACCTTTTAGTGCTTTTTTAATTTCAATTACACGCGCAACAACATCGTCAAAAAGGATACCTTCTAGGCCATCTTCTTTCTTTAGTTTTGGCTTATAAGGTGTAAGTCCTATGATTCCTACTTTAATTCCACCAACTTCCTTAATGATGTACTCTTGGTTTCCATATTGATTGAATGCTGAATTCGTATCAAGTGAAATTAGATTAGAATTTACAAATGGAAGCTCACGGGGAAGCAGGTTATTTTTTAAATTAACTAACTCATGATCTGATAAGAGAATTGCATCATAGTTAAAGTTGGCAAGTTGATTGAGAATTAACTCACCAGCAAGGTCATATTCTTTATCTAAAATCTGACCACCATCAATTAGGACAAGGTTACTTAGTTTTTCTTTCAATGCAGAAATGAACTTATAGAGTAGTGCATCACCACCAAATTCAATTTTAGAAGAAACGATAAGTTCGTCACTGTGTGATTCAACTTTTGAATTTAAACTAGAAGTGTAAGCGAAGTAGATTGTGTCTGATTCTTTTTTTGAGAGAAAGCTTTTGTCGGCTTTCATATAACTATACTTTCGAGAGTTATCACTACATGAAGTGATAACTCCGATAAGTATCAATATAGGTATTAGTAATTTGTTTTTTTTCAAGTTCTAGTAGCTTCTAATTTTAGATAGTTTTTCATATGCAATTGTAAGTGCATTTTCAATTCTATCATAGAGGGCCGGATCGTTACATAGCCCTAAAGAAATTCTCACTACGCCGCGACCAATATCGTCAGCTACTCCCATGGCCTTAAGAACTTTAGATGTCTGAGGATTATTGTCAGAACATGCTGATGAAGTTGTTACATAAATACCTTCCGACTCAAGCTCCATTTGAACTGCTTGTCCGTGGATACCTGGATATGAAAGATATGTTGTTGAAGAAAGTCTTGGAGCTTCTTCACCAATGATAACAACTTGTGGAAACTTAGCTTTAATATTCTTTTCAAATTCTTCACGTTTGCTATTAATAGCTTCGTGTTTTTGTAGGTTATTCATTGAATATGTAAGCGCTACTGCTAGTGTTTCGTTACCTAAGTAGTTTTGTGTTCCACCACGTAGGCCTTTTTCTTGACCACCACCAATGATAAGAGGCTTTAAAGTTGTAGGATCTTTAGCTACGAGAATACCAGAGCCTGTCATTCCGCCAATTTTGTGTCCAGCGATCACTGCATAATCAATACCTGACTCTTCAAAGTTAAAACAAGTTTTTCCTACAAATTGAGTTGTGTCACAAAGGTAAGGTACACCCTGTTCTTGGCAGATTTTTGCAATGTCGTTATATGGCTGGATAACACCAGTTTCATTATTAGCGGCCATTACTGCAACAAGAGCAGTATTGTCGTCGATATGATTGATTAGGTCTTCAATATCTACAATACCATTTGGCTTTGTTTGAAGTGTGTATACTTCACAACCAAAGTTATCTGCATAGAATTGAGCATTGTTGCTTACTGCTGAATGCTCAATACCTGAGATGATGATTTTCTTTTTTGGGTTATTTAACAAAACAGATTGGAAAACAGTTGAGATACCTTCAGTTGAGCCTGAGTTAAAAACTAGTTGGCTCATATGCGCACCTAAAAGCTTTGCGCATACTGAACGAGCATTCTCCATTGCAACTTTTACGCGAGCGCCGACGTGGTGAGTAGCATTTGGGTTAGCAAATGGCCCCTTGTTAAGTCGGTTGATAATATACTCCTTAACTTCATTACAAATTGGAGCACTACCATTGTAATCCGCGTAAATTTCTTGCATGTTGTCCCTCTTCCTTAATCTTGTGTATTAAACCTATTACTTACTCAGCTCAAGCATCTTATTAAGTGCTTTTAATGAGTACTCTTTTGTTTTTTCATCTACTTTAATTATATTTATAGGTTTATTTTCCTTAATTGCTCTAAAGCTGGCAAGTAGCCAACGAGGTCTTACTCGATACATTGTTGTACACAAACACTGGTAAGGTGACAGGGAAGTGATTTCTTTATCTGGAAAATCATTTGCTAGTCTGTTAACCAAGTTGATTTCTGTTCCAACGGCAAATTTAGAACCAGCTGGTGCATCTTTAATCTTATTAATGATGTATGCAGTTGATCCATTGTCATGAGCTGCTTGTACAACATCAAAGTTACACTCAGGGTGTACGATAACAGTTGTATCAGGTTTATCTTTTTTAATTTGTTCAACTTGAGCTGCAGTAAAGCCTTGGTGAACAGAGCAGAATCCGTACCAAAGAATTACTTTTGCATTATCGATTTGTTCTGCTGTTAATCCACCATTAAGCATATTTGGGTTGTAAACAACCATATCTTCTAGTGGAATGCCTAGATCAAAACAAGTATTGCGTCCTAAGTGTTGGTCAGGGAAGAATAGTAGTTTTTGTCCCTGAGTAAAGGACCACTTGATAATATTGTGTGCATTTGATGAAGTGCAAATTGTTCCATCGTTCTCGCCAACAAATGACTTAAGAGTTGCTGCACAGTTGATATAAGTAATTGGGATGATCTTATCATTAGTTGATCTTTGCATGAATGCCCATGCTTTATCGATCTCTTCACGATTTGCCATATCGGCCATCGAGCATCCAGCTTGCATATCGGGAAGGATTACGTGTTGATCTTCATTCGTTAGCATATCTGCTGTTTCTGCCATGAAGTGAACACCACAGAAAATAATATAAGGCTTGTCTAAAACGGCTGCATCTTGTGCTAGCTTTAGTGAGTCACCTTTATAGTCTGCAAATTCAATAACGTCGTCTTGCTGATAGTGATGTCCAAGAACCACAACTTGATCTTTAAGTTCTTCTTTGATCTTTCTTAACTCAACTAGTACTTCTTCATCAGATAACTCTTCTTGAGAAATTATCGGACGGTGAACTTCTTCTTTACCGAATAGATCTAACATTTTTCTTCCTTCTCGATTTTAAGATTAATTATTTGATTGGGTAACCGCTTTCGTCCCAAGCAAGAATTCCACCTTCAAGGTTGTAAAGGTCTTCAAATCCTTCTTCTAGTAGAAATTGACAAGCAGTTAAGCTTCTCTTTCCACTGCGGCATTGAACAACGATCTTCTTTGATTTGTCAGTTAGGTGATTACCAAATTGATTTGCAAAATCAGAAAGAGGAATAAAGATAGCACCATCAATATGGCCAGCATCCCACTCATCTTGTTCGCGACAATCAACTAAAACTAGGTCTGTATTCTTGTCCATTAAATCTTTTAATTCACCAACTTCCATAAAGTTAATCATTGTGTCATCTCCTTATATAATTGACGTTTTGGAAGATAGAACATTTGAAACGAGCTGTCATCTGAACATCCTTAAAATTGGTTCCAGTTCGTGTTGCGCTAAGTTAAAAAAAATGTTTTATCAGGTATTTGACGTTGCGTGATAGTTTTCTTAACATTTTATATAGATAGTCTTTTATTACGGTCAAAGGGATGACCGAGGGAGCTTACATGGAAGTTATTACGGTTGCAAATAACAAGGGTGGTGTTGGGAAAACAATGCAGTGCTACCAATTAGCGACACACTTAGCTAATAAAGGGAACAAAGTACTTGTTATTGACCTAGATTCACAGGCCAATCTAAGTTCAACTTTTAATTTACAAATTCACAGAACTCTTATCCCTGAGTGGTTAATTGGTGACGTTACTATTGAAGACGTTATGGTTCCATCAGAAGGTAAGGGGAAATTTCATAAGAATATCACAGTTATTCCATCAAGCCGTCATATGGCCAATCTTTCTAAACTTCTCATCCTTTCAGAAGGTGAGATTAGAAAAGAAGCAGGTCGTAAGGAAAGGTTGATGAGACTTAGACTTGAGCAAGTTCCTGAAGGAATGTTTGATTACGTTGTAATCGATACTCCTCCAATGCTTGGAGATGAGCTTATTATGGCACTAGTTGCTTCAAATAGAATTCTTATCCCAACTCAGGCACAGGACTACTCAATTGATGGTCTAGAAGAGTTAATGGATACTTTCGAAATTATTAAAGAAACTGAAAATCCATCACTTGAATTTTCAATTATTCCATCAATGGTTAATACTAGAAGAAAGATTGAAAGGCAGAGACTTGAAGAACTTGCTCAATCTTTCAATATTACGCCACCAATTAGAAATCTTGTTCAAATGCAAGAATCAATTTCGTTAAGAAGACCTATCTGTAAGATGGGGAAAAAGTCTCGTGGTCACGGTGATTACACGGCACTTTGGGAATCATTAAATCTATAATCTATAATTTTTGAGACACACGGATGTGTTTCGCTTTTAAAGGGGCCATGTGTGTGTGACTGGCCCTCTTTAAAGGAAAACAGTCTCAACATAGGGAAGAGGAATTTATGGCAAAAGACTTTGCTCCAAGAGTTTCTAAAAGACAAAGAAAGACAATCGATCTAACTGAAGGTCTAGATAGTAAAGTAGTTGAAAGACTATCGGGTGATCGCCTTCTTCAAGGTGCTAAGCTTGATGAAGTTTATTTAAAAGAAATCGTAGTTAAAGAACAGGTTAGAACGAAGTTTAATGATAGCTCTCTTAAAGAGCTTTCTGAAAACATTAAGCAAAACGGTCTAATTCAACCACTTGTTCTTCATAAAGATAAATTAGGCAGACTAGTTCTAATTTGTGGTGAAAGACGCTACCGTGCCATGACACTTATTAAGAAAGAAAAGTGTCCTTGTTTTATTCTTGATAAGAAGACAGAACAAGAGCTTATGGCAATTCAGTTCTCTGAAAACTCTTCAAGAGAAGCGCTTCACTATATTGATAAAGCAGATGGTATTCTTAATTACCAAAAAGCGACAAAAGCTAGTGAAAGAAAGATCCAAGCTGCACTTGGTATCTCAAAGTCTGAAGTTCACCGCTCACTAATGATTGCTAAAATGGGCAAGAAAATTAAGGAAGCAGCAAAAGCATTTAATATTGAGAAGTATGTTCTTCTTGAACTTGATGCTCTTGAAAAAGGTGTTCTTAAAACTAAACTTACAAAGATGCTTTATAAAGGTGAGTTGACTAAAAGAGCTGAGCTTAAGAAGGCCATTAAAGATGGTGGTGTTCTAAAAGCTGGTAAAGTTAAGAAAACTCCAACAGTTCCAAAGGGACTTACTGCTAATGCATTCATCAAGACGCTTAAATCTCAAGCTAAATCAAAGAAGCTTGATAAAGACACGCAAGCGCTTCTAAATCAACTTCTTAAAGAAACACAAAATATCGTAGATATGTAATCGCTGCTTTGGGTGAGCTAGTTTAACTAGTTCACCTTTGGCATCGTCCTTGCAAATTATATTAGTAATTAAACATATTACTTATGTAATTTGAGGGGCTTACGATGCTAAACAAGGCAAACAAGAGAGAGAAATTTTATACACACTGTTCAAGGTTTATACAGCTAACTCTGGTAGTGTTTACTATTCAGACAGTTGCTTCTGACCTGACTTTGTTTAAAAACTTCAACCCTAGAGTGAAGATTCAAGATCGTACTCCGCAAAGCTTCTATGCAGATGTTGACTACACGCCAAAGCCTGAAGAGTATAAAACATTTCTTGATTACGTCTTTGTTTACGATAAGGCCGGCGTCCTTCAGCGTATGTCTAATCACTACCATCAGCTACAAGAACGCGATGAATACGTAAAAAATTGGGATCTTTCTACGACGACGATCTATCGACTTTCGACTCTTGATGAGAGAAAGCGCTACTTTAATAAGCAATTTCTAAGATATATTGATAAGAGAATTTCGGGCTCTGTTAAATCTGCTAAGAAAGGCTCAACTCTTGAGGCCGTTGGAAATATGAAAGATACTCTTTCTCCTAGTTCTGAAGCTGAGCTTCTACCAAATTTTAAAGTAAAGTTTAGAGCGAAGGTTCTAAAAGGCCTAGCAACAATTAAATTTATCAATCCTTATATCGATGCAAATACACACCTCTCTTTATCTGATGGTGTGACAATGCAGCTACAAAAGAAGTTTAATGATAATCGTACGATTGCTTCTGTTGACTATAATCCTGCGGGAACAACTGTGGAAGTCTATGTTGAACAGGCCATCACAAATAACTTGAGAGCAAGAGCATCTTCAATTGATATGGTAGGGGGAAGTAATGCTGACCATGTGCTGCGCATTAATTATCATGCACCATTCAATTTCTAATTAACCGAATTCGCCAAAAAAAGTCAGCTTTTGCCCTAAGCAAAAGCTAGCGCTTCCGTTACAATAGGAGTAAATTAGTCCTTATTTTACGTATAACGGAGTTAAAAAAATGAGCAATCTTCTAGATAATCCACTATACCAGGATGCCATTGCGCAATTAGAAGAATCTGCAGCAATTATGGGACTTGATCCAAACGTTGCCGACAGACTTAAACACCCAAAAAGAGCACTTCAAGTAGCAGTTCCTATTCGTCTTGACGATGGTACTGTTAAAACTTTTCAAGGATTCAGAGTTCAGCACAATATGACTCTTGGGCCTGGAAAAGGTGGAGTACGTTTTCACCCAGGCGTAGATTTAGCTGAAACAGCTGGTCTTGCTATGCTTATGACTTTTAAATGTGCCCTTGTTGGTCTGCCTCTAGGTGGAGCAAAAGGTGGTATTTGTGTTGATCCAACAAAACTTTCTCGTCAAGAGCTTCAGTCTCTAACTAGAAGATACACTACTGAGATCAACATGATTATCGGTCCAACGATTGATATTCCAGCACCAGATATTGGTACTGACGGTCAAACAATGGCGTGGATGCTTGATACATATTCTCAATTAAAAGGTTACACTGTTCCAGGTGTAGTAACAGGAAAGCCAATTACTGTTGGTGGTTCACTAGGTCGTAGTGAAGCTACAGGTAAAGGTGTTGCATTCTGTGTTAACTTTGCTGCAAAGAAACTTGGAATGACAATTGATACAAATACAACAGTTGCAATTCACGGTTTTGGTAAGGTAGCTGTACCTGCTGCTGAAGACCTTCAAGCACAAGGTGCAAAGATCGTTGCTGTATCTGATGTTTCAGGTGCTATTTATGATCCAAATGGCCTTGATATTGAAAAAGCTGTTGCTTGGGCAAAAGGTGGACGCCTTCTTGCTGATATGGATGGAGTAGAGAAAATTTCTAACGAAGAACTTTTCGCTCTTGAAGTTGATATCTTAATCCCTGCAGCAATCGATGGTGTTATCACTGAAAAGAATGCTCACAATGTTAAAGCTAAGATCATTGCAGAAGGTGCAAACGGTCCACTTAATAAAGCTGCGATTGATATCGTAACTAAGAATGGTTCATTCCTAGTTCCAGATATTCTTTGTAACGCTGGTGGTGTTATCGTTTCTTACTTTGAGTGGGTACAAGGTCTTCAGAACTTCTTCTGGGATCTTTCTGAGATCAACAAAAAACTTCACGACATCCTAAAAGATGCTTTCGAGAATGTTTATGAAGCTCACCAGAAATATGATATTGATATGAAAAAGGCTGCTTTCGTTGCCGCTCTAAGAAGATTAGAGAGAGCAATGAGACTTAGAGGTCTTTTCCCAGGTTAAGATTTATATTACAATCATAGGCGCGTCCTTAATGGGCGCGCTTTTTTTTATTATGAAATATATTGCAACACTTCTTTTTACATTCTGCATTTTCGCTAGTGTTACTAGTGAACTTGTTACTGGCGCTGATCGCAAGATTTTCAGCTACGCAAAGGTGTGTGAATTTTTTGGTGTAAAAGATGCAATGTTAATGAGTAAGTCTTCGACAACGAAGATCGATTGCATGGGAAAAGAGTTTGAGATTGCAAAATTTTGTGAATCTAAGTTTTCAAAAAAACTAAATTACACAAAAGCTCGCTTTGACCTTGTTGATGGAAAGGTCTCTTGTCATTTCTCTGATACTGTTATTCTTGAACTTACATGTAAAGATAAGTACGAAAAATTTTGTAAGGACGCAAAAGGCTCTTGTCAAAGTTTAAAGGGAGACTTCGCTCACTCTCTCGAAGTTTCATCTGCGATGATTCTAGAAATTTATCCTCCTCATTTAAAATGTTTTTATCAGTCAAAAGCTAAGATCCCTAATTCTAGTAATTTATAATTAAAAAAAAATTCATGACTCTTGCACTCCTAGTAATAGGAGGGATTATGCACAAGCAAATGCTAGGTCTTCTACCTCTTGGGGGGAAGGGACATTTAACAGAAATTTATGGTTATGCTTCAAAGGGAGTTCCGGGACTTGAAATTGTTGGTCTTGGTACAAAAGGAAAGTCGATAAAAGAGAAGTTTATTTTTCTCTCAAAGAAGTACAACTTGAAAATCTCACCAAAGCGCTATGTTCTGTGCATTGATGACAATATGGTTTTAGGCTCTTTAAGTTCCAAAGAAGAACTTTATCGCTGGCTTGAGTTACCACTTTTGATTCTCTATTGGTCAATGGCTGGGGTTCTTCCCATTCAAAACTTAAATGATTGTCTTTGCGCAGGAAGAATCTCAACACGAGGAAAGATTGAGCCCTTTCGATTTGATGAAACATCCCATGCTTTTTTAGAGAGATTGGATGCTATGAACTTGAAAGTGATTGCAAGCTACACCCAAGATCTTCGAGGACTTACGTACTTTATTCCCCTTGATGAGATTATTAAGTTCCCCGATGCATCGTAAGTCTCTGTAATTACTATTAGAGTGGGAAAGTAATTCTTTTTCTTGTGCGTAAGTTATGCGTAAGTTATACTAACTTTCATGGAAAAGAAAATTAGAGCAAAACTACCGATTGCAAATTGTGGACTCTTTGGAATCAGCGAGGATCACATACAGAATTATCAATCTCTAGATGATCGTTTTGTACAGAATCGTTCTGCGACATTTTTCTTTGAAGCACAAGGTGACTCGATGGAACCATTGATTATGCCCGGTGACGTCCTGGTTATCGATCGATCTTTAGAAGTAAAGAGCGGTCGAGTTGCCGTGGTTTATCTGGACGGAGAGTTCTTGTGCAAGAGATTCATTAGACAAGATGGAAAGTCCATTTTGCGCTCACACAATCCCCTGCATCGAGACATTATCATTTCAGAAGAAATGGACTTCTTGGTGTGGGGGCCAATTGTGGCCGTGGCCCGTGACATGAAAGAGTTATGAGGTTTTACGATGGAGAAAGTGTATGCGCTGGTGGATTGTAATTCCTTCTTCTGTTCTTGTGAAAGACTATTTCGACCTGAGTTAAGAAATAAACCTGTTGGTGTCTTATCAAATAATGATGGGTGCTTTGTCTCTCGAACTCCTGAGCTTAAGGCCTTGGGAGTAAAAATGGGGGACCCGTACTTTAAAGTAAGGAGGCTTTGTGAGTCACACGATGTTCATGTTTTTTCTTCTAATTTTTCTTTGTATACAAATATCAGTGATCGGGTAATGCATGTTCTTGCTACCTTCGCTCCATCAATAGAGATCTATTCCGTTGATGAAGCCTTTATTGATTTAACTGGTGTAAGCGGAGATTTAAATGAGTACTGTCAGCATATTCGAAAAACTGTGCTGCAATGGACGGGGATTCCCGTAAGTATTGGTATTGCTCCAACAAAGACACTCGCAAAAGTGGCCAATCATATTGGGAAGAAGTCACAAAAGGCGCAAGGAGTCGTCTGTATTCTAGAAGAGAGGTTGCAAGATATTGCACTTCAGAGAACTCCTATTGAAGACGTGTGGGGAATTGGAAGGAAGAATAGCGTAAAGTTAAAAAGCATTGGAATTAAAACGGCGTATGATTTTAAGAAGTTCAAAAATACTCATGTCATACAAAGACTTTTAACTAAGCTAGGTCGCATGACTCAAGATGAGTTACGAGGAATTACCTGTTTTGAGTTAGAAGAAGCTCAGCCTAAAAAGAAAGAAATTCTATGTTCACGAAGCTTTAGTACAAGTGTTGTGGATCTAAAAAGCTTGCGAGAATCAGTGGCCAATTATGTAACAAATGCCAGTGAGAAAATGAGAAATCAGCAGAGCTTGTGTTCAACTATTGAAGTTTTTTGTTTAAGTGATCCACATAAGATCGATCAAACGCCATATTATGGTAAAGACAAAGTTAAGCTTCTTGGTCCAACAAGTGATACCAGAAAAATTATCAAGTATGCATGGGCGGCCCTTGATGATCTCTTTCGCATGGGGGTTTGTTTTAAAAAGGCCGGAGTAAAGCTTGGAGACTTTTCAGATTCAGAGATTATCCAACAAAGCCTATTTGAAGAATTAGATGATCCGCGAAGTGTGAAGCTAATGGAAATCATTGATAAAATTAATCGACGAGAGGGAAGTGGCATGGTTAGGTCAATGGCCTGTGGGGTCGATAATCAGGCATGGAAAATGCGAAGGGAGAAAGTTTCTTTGCGCTATGTCACAGGTTGGAGCGAATTGCCAAAATGTTCGTAGTGTCAGCGATGACATATATTGCCATTAGTTGATGACGTGACTATAATGACGAAATGAGCATATTTAAAGACAAGATTAATATATTTGAAGCAGTAATATTAACATCAATCGCCCATATGGTATTCTTTGGAATGTATTTTGCGAAAGCAAATCCTCAATGGTTTAGCGATGTTTACACAGTTGAAGATGGATTCTTAGAAATACAACAGGCCATCTATCTACTACTCGTTTCATTTGTCTGTCTGTGGCGCTACTTTAAGTTAAAAGGTACAAAGCCAAAATTATTCTCATTTGCGCTTCTTGGTTTTGCAGCACTTTTCTTTTTTGGATTTGGAGAAGAGATTGCGTGGGGCCAAAGAATTTTCAACGTGACTGCGCCTGAGTTTTTTCAGCAATACAATACACAAAATGATATTACACTCCACAACTTAAAATTCGGTGATTTCAAAGTTAATAAAATTATCTTTGGTCTTATTGTCGGAATTATTGTTGGTGTTTATGTATTAATTCTTCCATTTCTCTATAGAGCAATTGGTTTTATTCAGTATCTTGTTGATGACTTTGCAGTTCCTGTTCCAAAGTTAATGCACTCTCTTTTTTATCTTTTAATGTTTATTCTAGTAAGCTTAATTGATCATGGTAAAAAAGGAGAAGTTGTAGAACTTGTTGGGTGTGCAATGTTCTTCGTTATTTTCTTATTTCCTTATAACGACAAGACTTTCCAGAGGTCATAAATGAAAGACTTCGATGAGTTAAATGCCATAAGCGAATTAACTTGTATCGAAGACCCACTCATTCGTTGTCGTGAAATTACACGTATTAATCATGAAGGTGAGAGCTATCCAATTCATAGTTTTGAAATTGGTAGCTCAGATCCAAGCGCTCCGGTTCTAGGTTTATTTGGTGGTATTCACGGACTAGAAAAAGTAGGGACACAAGTCGTTGTTACTTATCTTTCTTCATTATTTAAACAACTATCTTGGGATGAAGAGTTAAGACGAAGCCTAGAGAAGTTTAGAATCGTATCGATTCCTCTTATCAATCCATGGGGCATGTATCATCATCGCCGCTCTAATCCAAACAATATTGATCTTATGAGAAACTCACCATCGCGAACTCATGAGAAAACAAAATTTCTACTATCAGGACATAAGTTATCAGATAAGCTTCCATGGTATCAGGGAAATAGTGATCAAATGGAGCATGAACTTCAAACTCTAGTAGACTATGTGAAAGAACATATATTTGAATCTCAGCGTGCTATCTCTGTCGACTTCCATTCTGGCTTTGGCCTAAGAGATCGACTTTGGTATCCTTATGCCAGAACGCTTACACCTTTTAAGCATATAACAGAAATGGAAAACCTAGAGCACTTATTAAATGAAACCCATCCTCATCATATTTATCGAATAGAGCCGACATCTGAAAGTTATACAATCCAAGGTGATGCCTGGGATTATCTATATGATGAGTATTTAGAAAAAAATCCAGAGGGAGTCTATCTACCTTTAACTCTTGAGATGGGAAGTTGGATTTGGGTTAAAAAGAATCCATTACAAATATTTAGAAGAGGAGGATTATTTAATCCTCTTAAGTCTCATCGATATGATCGAACGATGAGAAGACATATTATGCTAATTAAATTTCTCTTTCGAGCTGTTGGAAGTTCTAAAGCATGGGTGAAAAGGTAAGTTATGAATTGGTTGCTTCTTAGGGGTTTAGCAAGAGATAGTCGACATTGGTATGAATTCCCTGACTATGTAAAAAAAATGAAAGGCACAAATAATGTCTTTGCAATTGATTACTTGGGTGTTGGTAGCAAGAATGAAGAGAAGTCTCCATTAAAGATATCTGATTATGTTGAAGATATGAGAAGTGATTGGCTAAAACTTAAAGAAGAAAATGATGGCCCGTGGAGTGTTATCGGAATTTCAATGGGGGGAATGATGGCCCTTGATTGGTGTGAGCGACATAGCGATGACTTTGAACATGCTGTTCTTCTTAACACTTCAACGAGTGACTCAGGGAAAATTTATCATCGTATGTCTCTTGAAGCAGTAACGACCTTTTCAAAACTGGCCTTTAATAACAATCACCGCGAACGAGAAGAAAAGGCCTTATCTTTAACTGTTAAGATGAAAGAGTTGTCTGATGATTTACTTGATGCATATGCTGCATATTTTGAGGAAAGACCTCTTAGTCGCGCTAACTTTGTAAGGCAGTTAATTGCGGCATCACACTACCGTTTACCTAAGGAATTGAAAACTGATGTCTTGTTGCTTGCAGGCAAGCAAGATAAGCTTGCAAATTATAAATGCAGTGTTGAAATTTCTAAAAGGCTTGGTGCCGCGCTTGAACTACATGAACAAGCGGGACACGATTTACCTCTAGACGATCCTGAATGGATCATTAAAAAGATTGAAGAGCATTACTTAGATAGTAAATAAACATCTTCTTTTAATGGCCCATAAGAGCGTGCATTAAGGGCCGCTTTTATATGTGGCCATTTAACTCTTCTCTTCCATTTTTGCCATTTTGCTAAAATTCTTAAATTCTTACGATACTCTAAAGGAGTCTTTGATTCTGCAGTAATAACCACAGTGTTTTCTTTCTCTAGAAATGAAGAGATATTTGCGTAGCTAATTGGCTCAACATTCATCTCAAGAGTTTGCTCGTAAAAGTAAGAACGACGATCAACTAGTGCTACATTTTTATCTTTGAAAAGACCTTGAGCGGCTTGTGGAACAGGTAAGATGTAAAATTGAGATGCAACAACTGACCATAAGAAAATTAAATATAGTCCCATCGTGTTGAAAGCAATGAGCATCTTTCTTTTAAGAATGAAAATATTTGTCACAATAATTAGAGCAACAAATAGTAAATTGGCAACGATCGTTACTCCATCAGAAAAATAAAGGAGTAGGCATCCAATGGCCAAAAATAGGATATTTATTGGCAAGAAGATAAAAAGGATACCTTTTGCCTTTTCTCGAATAGTTTCAATATCAATTTGCAAGAGCATGAAAACCATTAGGAATGGAATTGATGGTATTGCATAGTGGTGTGATCTCTGAGATGGAATTAACCATGTGATAAAGAAACATAAAAAATGTGCAAAGAAAAAATATGTTTCATTATTTAAGTTCTTAAAGTTTTCTCTTACTTTCTTCCAAGCAAATGGAAGAATTAATAACCATGGAAGAGAATAGAGAATGAGTCCTTGGAATACCTTAATCATTGGCATTGGCTTTTGATCAAATTTTCCTACATTTTCTCTTACGAAGAAGTAATTGAAAAACTCTTCACCATAGTTTAGATAACTAATGAAGTACCAAAGACAACTCAAAATAGTAATCGATAGAAAATAGAAAAAGCACTCTTTAATAATAAAGCGCTTTTCTTTCTTGAATAAGAAAGCTTGATAAAGAGACATTGCAAGAAAGCTCATAACAATTGAAACAGGGCCTTTGATTAGAGCTCCTGCCGCTCCAAAAAGAATCGCCCAAATAAAATACTTTTTAGCCTTTGTCTTTAAGTAGTCAAAAAGAAAGAGTGAGCTAATAAATGGAAGAAGAGATAGAGATGTTTCCATCATAAATGTTCGACCAAATTTAATAGCACCATACCCTCCTAAAAAGAAGGCCAGAGATAATAGTGGTTCAATATTAAATCTTCTTTTTAACCAAACTGCAGTCAAGATACCGAGAGCGATTGTAAGAAATGCCATCGACGCTCGTGCACCTGTTAAAGAAGATTCTCCCATTAGTACATAAATAGGAAACGGCAGCCAGAAATGAACTGGTGGTTTTGACCAGTGTCTCTCCCCGCGGTAGTGGGGTGTCATAATATTATTTGTGTCATACATATCTTGTGATATTTGCACATATAACGATTCTGTCCCTTGTCTTGGGGCACTAATATTTCCAATGTCCCAAAAGTAGAAAATTGAAAATAGGAATGTAAAAATAATAAATAAATTCTTATCTGAAACTTTTGTCATATTTATAAACTTCGTTTTATTTTGATAAGGTTTTAACCATATCTACGTATTTCTCTTCAACTTCAAATTTTTTGCCAAGACACTTCTCTAAGTTTTCGACAACAATTTGACCATTTTGTTCTGCTGTAACAATTGCAGTTTTTCCTTCAAGAAGTGATTTAACAGCAAGATGTCCCATTTGGGTTGCAATAAAGCGATCACGACCAGTAGGGTTTCCTCCGCGTTGAATATGTCCTAGGATACAAACACGTGAATCAATCTTGTGATCTTCAAGAAGTTTGTTGTGAACGTAGTGAGACAGACCTTCAGTTTCCCCTTCAGCAGCAATGATGATTGAAGAACCTTTTCCACGCTGAAGTCCACGTTTAATATCTGTCGCAATTGTGTCAACATCAACATTACTTTCATCTTGAATAGGGAAGATAATATTTTCTGCTCCAGTACAAAGTCCTACGTGAAGAGCGATAGCAGGAGACTTTCGCCCCATTACTTCAACAATGAATGTACGATCGTGTGAGTGTGCAGTGTCACGAATTTTATCCACGGCCTCAATAGCAGTTTGAACGGCAGTATCAAAACCGATTGAATAATCAGTTCCTTCAATATCATTATCAATTGTTCCAGGAATTCCAACTACTGGAACACCGTGTTCCTTGTGAAGCTCCCAAGCACCATTAAATGAACCATTACCACCAATAACAATTAAGGCATCAATATTCTTTCTCTTAAGAATATGTGCCGCTTCTCTTCTTATCTCTGGTTGCATAAATTCAGGACAACGAGAAGTTTGAAGAATTGTTCCACCTTTTTGAAGAATGTTACCAACACTTGCGGCATCCATTTTGTGTTGCGATCCTTCGAGTAGACCTGCAAAACCACGACGAATTCCATAAATCTCAATATCATTTGCAATACAAGTACGAACGACTGCTCTAATCGCACAGTTCATTCCTGGGCTATCGCCACCGCTACAAAGAACAGCAATTGTTTTAATCGACTTTACATCTTTTTCAACTTCACTCATAAAATTTCCTATTCAAAAATATGATGGCCAGTAAAACTTGCTGGACGATCAATCCCCATAATATAAAGACAAGTAGGTGAGACATCCATTAGCGAATGATCCCCCGGTGCTATAGTAAAAGCTTTATCCTTTAATGCGCTATTGATAACACAAAACGGTACCGGTGCTCCTGTATGAGCTGTATGTGGTGTTCCATCCTTATGTACCATTTGGTCACTATTGCCATGATCGGCAGTGATAATAATAGTTATATTTTCATCAAGACATTTTTTTACTAGTTTTCCTACGCACTCATCAAGTGTTTCAATAGCATGAACTGCAGCTTCATATTTACCCGTGTGTCCAACCATATCTGAGTTTGCAAAGTTTACGACACTAAAATCAAAGTCACTTATTTTAGAAATTAAATTCTCTGTTACTTCTGGCGCACTCATTTGTGGCTTTTCATCATAAGTTGAAACTTCTTTTGGCGAAGGAATTAGAAAATGTTCTTCATTTGGAAAAGGCTTCTTTTCTCCACCATTAAAAAAGAATGTTACGTGTGCATACTTTTCAGTCTCAGCAATCTTTAATTGCTTCTTTCCAATACTACTTAAGTACTCAGTCATTGTTCCTTGAAGCTTCTCTTTATCAAATAAAATTGGAAGTTCCATTTCATCCGGAATAAATGGCGTCATACATAGAAACATTGCTGGAAAGAATGGCCTTTCAAACTCAGTAAACTCTGGATAGTTAAATGCCATTGTTAACTGAATTGCGCGATCGGGTCTAAAATTTGTAAAGAAGATGCAGTCTCCTTCTTTAATAGCGTAGTCTTTATTAAAGAGTGTCGGCGATACGAACTCATCAGTGCGACCAGCTTCATACTCACTATTGAGATATTCAATAGGTGATAAGTCAGTCACATCACCATTACCTAGGAACATATCATATGCTAATTTGATTTTTTCCCAACGGCGATCACGATCCATTCCAATTGAGCGGCCTTGCATTGAAGCAAAGTGTGATCCTTCAAAACCAACGATCTCTTTTAAATACATTTCACCACATGCTGGCGGTGTATCTCTACCATCCATGAAAGCATGTAAGAAAACTTCAATACCTTCTTTCTTAAGACATTTGATGATTTCTTTCGTGTGTTCAATATGTGAGTGAATTCCACCGTCCGAAAGAAGTCCCATGAGGTGAATGCGATTATTATTTTTCTTTGCTACTTCAATGAGTTCCTTTAGTTTAGGAAGTTCACCAAAAGTATGATTTTTAATTGCTTCATTAATACGAACTAAATCCTGGCGAATGGCACGTCCCGCACCTAAGTTCATATGGCCAACTTCCGAATTTCCAACAACACCTTTTGGAAGACCTACTAAAACACCACCTGCTTGGATCGTTGTAAATGGATAACTTTTAAACAATTCATCCAAAACTGGAGTTTTTGCATCTCGAATCGCATTCTTTTCAGTGTTTTCACTAATCCCAAAGCCATCTAGGATGACAAGAAGGGCCTTTTGGCTAATATTTTTAATCGACATAAATTGATTCCCGTTAAAAGCTTATTCAATCCTTATTCTAATACTACCCAAAGATTAGACAAAATACTCTATCGTGTTCATTTTTTAAACACTAGGTCTTTGTAAAGGACTGTAATCTCATCTTAAAACTTGGCACACAACTTGTATATATATAGGCAAATAGTTTAAACACACGCAAACACAGAGAATTTTGGAGAATACTATGAAACTTAACCTTAAGAACACATTACTTTCAGTTATTGTTCTAGCTTCGCTTGTCGGGTGTGGATCTGACGGTGGGTCTGGAAATGGAAGCACTTATGGAAATTACGCTGCTGGCTCTGCTAGTGAGTATGTTGATACAGCAAGAGGCTTACCAAATAGCTTAAGCACTGCGGATGAATTATCTCAAGCAATTGTTAATAATAATTTTGCAAATAGAAGTATTGGCGATTCTGAATATCCTATTTATACAATTTCTAGCTTTGATAATTTATCAGGATCAAATAATTCAGGTAATTGTGATGATTTTGAAGTATTTGGAATGAGTTTAGGAACTATATGTACTTCATCATCTTCTTCGTCTTCATCTGGCTATACTGTCGGTGGATATCGTGGTCTCTATAGAGATGGAAGAATTGCACGTAGTAATGAGTCTCTTGATGGCGCATTTGGATCTACTATTTCACAATTAGCTACTTTCTTGGCCAATAAAGTACAAGAATCTGATGCAAATGGTACACTTTTTAAACGTTATGGTTATGGATATGCTCCATATAAAGATGGAATGTGTAATGACTATAATTGGGTAAGAAGCTACTACAATGGATCGATACAATTTTGTACTCAAGTTGCACAAACATATGCAGTGGAGTGGATTGTGACAATTAACGGAAAAAGGGCCCTTATTAATATGAATGCACCACTTGCTTTACAACCAGTTTTAAGAGCAACAAGTGTAGGAGTTTCGGCTCACTAATAAATAAAAACGATTTTAAATTTATACCTGACTAAAAAGCGCGGCATTGTTCGCGCTTTTTTATTAAATTTAACCTAATTTACTCCGGCTAAATTGTGTCTACACGTGCATGAAATCTGAACATCATTTATAATAGAACTGTTTTAGTATTAAAAAAGGACTATTATATGGCAAAGTATCGTACAGATTTAATGGATGTGAATTTCAATCTATTTAAAGCGTGCAAAATTCAAGACGAAGCAAGCGAGCTTGGATATGGTGAAGCTGAATTAAAAGATATCCTAACTCAATTCGATAAATTCGTTGAAAATGAAATTTATCCAACTCGTCAAATTAGTGATGAGATTGGCGTAAAGCACGTTGATGGAAAAGTTATTGTTCCAGAAGTTTTTCACCAAGCAAATAAAGCCTTCTATGAGAATGGTTGGTATGCACTTGGTTATCCTGAAGAGGTTGGTGGAATGCCAGCTCCTCACGCAATGAAAGTTGCATGTACTTCAATGGCAATTGGTTCAAATGTTGCGTGGTCAATGTACTACGGACTGTCTCAAGGTGCCATGAATGTAATTCTTAAGGTTGGTTCTCAAGAACAGAAAGATCTATTTGTGACAAAGATGATGACAGGAGAGTGGGGAGGCACAATGTGTCTTACTGAGCCTGGTGCTGGATCTGATGTTGGGAACGCAAAGACGACGGCAAAACCTCTTGATAACGGGAAATACGCAATCAATGGTGTGAAGATTTTTATCTCTTCTGGAGAAAGTGATCTTTACGAAAATAACATCCACCTTGTTCTAGCAAGAACTCCTGGTGCTCCAGAAGGTACGAAGGGACTTTCCCTTTTTATTGTTCCACGCTTTAACGTTGAAACTGGTGAGTCAAATAATGTTAAGTGCACAAAGCTAGAACATAAAATGGGGATTCACGCACAGGCAACATGCGAATTAACATTTGGCCAAGATGGTGAGTGTGTTGGAGAACTGATTGGGAAAGAGTTTGATGGAATGACAAATATGTTCATCATGATGAATGAGGCAAGGCTTCTTTGTGGCCTTCAAGGTGAAGCCCAATCAAATCTTTGCTTTGAGCTTACTGAGCAATATGCAAGAGAGCGCTCTCAATTTGGTACCGAAATTATCAATATGCCAGATGTTAAGAGAATGCTTCTTAAAATGAGATCTACGGGACGTGGACTGAGAGCTCTTTCTCTTTATACAGCAAACCTTTTTGATAAAGCTGAAAAAGGTGATGATGAAGCTGAAAAAGAAATCGCATTATTTACTCCGATCTGTAAGGGATTTTGTACAGATGAGGGTGTAAATATCGCAAGTGAAGGTGTTCAAGTTCACGGCGGTTACGGATACTGTACTGAGTATGGAATTGAGCAATTTATGCGTGATACAAAGATTGCAACAATTTATGAAGGTACAAATGGTATCCAGGCGATCGACTTTGTTATGAGAAAAATTCTTATGGATAAAGGCGAAACATTCTTTAATGTAGGTAAGAAGATTCAAGCGACAATGAATAGAGAAGAGGCCAAGGCGTACCCTCATGAAGTTTCAATGATTGGGAAATCAATGGAGATGAGTGAAGAAGTTGTGAAGAAATTCGGATCGTTTATGGCGGCAAAGAATCAAAGCGCAGTTCTAGCTCACGCAACTGATTTTTTAAGTTATTGTGGAAACCTTGTCGTTTCATGGCTTCTTCTTGAGCATGCTTGTATTGCTCAAAATGAATTAAAGACGGCAACAGGTGAAGAAGAGAAGAAATATTATCAGTCTAAAATCGATGATTTTAAAGTTTTTTGTCAGTACCAATTAACGAGAAATATTGGACTCGCACATAGTGTTTTAAACTTCGAGGAAGATTTAACTTCGATTAATGTTTAATTAAAGATTAAGCACAAGGGTATGTGAGAGATGCAAGAAATGGAAAAAGGAGTCGATCTATTTAATGAGGCGACTCGTGGTAGTACAGACTACTATAAAGACAATGTTTATATCATGAAAAAGAAAGGAGAGTATGCTCCTTTAAGTTTCATGAAAAAGAAAGTTGAAGGCTTTGATGAGGAAAGCTTACTTAGTCGTGGATTTATCTACGACTCACTTGAGCTCGTAGGTGATAAAGAATTTTCTGAATGGTATGAAAAACAATTTTCTCGAAAGATGAAAAGGTCTCATGCTAAGCAGGTTCTAATTATTCACTTACCGGATAACAAAAGAATCTTTGACGCTATTGAAACAGTTAATAAGGTTTATGATATTCTTCGCGATGAGCGAATTATTTTTAATGGTAAGAAGCTTCCTGTTCAGTTGGGGGAGTGGTACGCAAAATGTATCTTCGGTCTAATGCAACAAAAGTCGACATCACAACGAGGTTTTGATTTCTACGTTGGTGATAAGAGAGTTGAAGTTGTTGTGCACTGGGGAGATCAAACATCTCCAAAAGGTGTAAAAGTTAGAAAGTCTCTATGTGATCTTTCAGCAAGCGTTATTATCATTTATCTAGCTCGTAACTTTATGATTCGAGATATCTGTCTTCTCGATTCAGATTATGTTTTAAGAAAATTTGCAGGAAAGGGACATACTCTTTTTCTAAAAGATTCTGAAATTAGTGGTTACTTCTTTTCAAAGTCAACGAAGCATAAAGATAAAGTCGTAAATAAGAATGCTCTTCTTAAATACGCTTTACCTAAGCTTGCGATGAATTTAACAGAATTCTTAGAAAGCTAAGATTATAGTAATTCATATTTTAAAAGGCGGCATTCAATGTCGCCATTTAAAAACTCTGTTTTCTTACTTGTTTTTAAACGAATATTTTTTCTTAGTGGCCCGTGAGCTGTAAGAATAAATGCTGTAGAACCCTTGAAGTTATTTTTAAGAGTTTCACCCATCTCGAAATAGAAGTCGTTAATATCAAGACCACCAATCGCTTGAATACGCTCTCCATAAGGAGGGTTAAATAGGATTAATCCTCTTTCAAATCCCGCAGGTGCTTGTGAATTAATGAAGTTTTCGCAGTTGAAGTTTACGAAATCAACACGGCCAAAACAGTTGAGAAGGTGAGTTCTCATGAGTTTAAAGTTTTCAACATCAGCATCATTGCAATAGAACTTATCATTTGGAATTGAATCTATTCTTTCCTGTGAATCTTTCATGATCTCGTGAACTTTATCAAAGTACCAATCAACTAGATTCGAATCATGAAACCACGGCTGACCTGTAAAAGAATACGGAGTCGTATTTTGTTTAAGTCTTAAAAATGCTGGCGATAATTTCAAGAAGTAGAAAATTGCTTCAATTAAAATTGTTCCTGAACCTGCCATTGGATCATAGAATGGACCTTGGCAGTCCCATTTTGTTTCTGCAATAAGAGAGGCCGCTAAGTTTTCACGTAGTGGTGCACGGTGTCCGCTTTCACGATAGCCACGCTTATCAAGAGAAGTTCCAACCATGTCAGCGTAAACAATTACCTTACAGCCTTCTTTAACCTTTTCAACACGTTGAAGAAAGCTAACGTTAGGTTCATTTGTCTCTACATTTGGACGCTTATTAAATTTATCTCTCATATAATCAACAAGAGAATCTTTTAGAGTTTGTGAAAGGAAGATAGAACTTCTAAAAAGCTCCTTACTCTCACCATCTAGAAGAGTGTTGATTTTAAAAGTTTGCTCTGGAGTAATATAGTCTTCCCATGGAAGCTCACTTGCTCTTTTATAGATTTGTTTTTCGTCGCGAATATAAAAGAAGCCAACTTCTTTAAAGACACGAGAAGCAATTCTAGCGTTGAAGATATATTCAACTGTGGCCTTATTTCTTGCCTTAAATGAAGCTCCACCACGGCCGGCCTTGGCCTCGATACCGTTAGCACGTAGCTCATTTACTAGATATTGTTCGCAACCTCTTGGGCAAGAGGCAAAATAAAAACTCTTGTCATTAATGACTTTGTTCGACTTCTGATATTTTTCCATGACTCGATTTATGATTTATTTAGGTATGTGTCAAAGAAAAAGGCTTAAGTTGGTAAAAATTCGTTCATTTTCCTCAATAAAATAGGCTAATTTCCTTTGTATAGGGTTCAAACTTGGAGCATATGCTGATATAGTTTCGAACATAAATATATAAAGATTTATTCATACATAAAGTGAGGAAACATGAGCTTTACAGATTACAAAGTAGCAGACATCTCTCTAGCTGACTGGGGAAGAAAAGAAATTAAGATCGCTGAAACTGAAATGCCGGGACTAATGTCTCTAAGAAAAGAGTTTGGAGCGGCAAAGCCACTTAAAGGTGCAAAAATCGCTGGTTGTCTTCACATGACTATTCAAACAGCTGTACTTATTGAGACTCTAGTTGAGCTAGGTGCTGAAGTAAGATGGTCTTCATGTAATATTTATTCAACTCAAGATCAAGCTGCTGCTGCAATCGCTGCTGCTGGAATTCCTGTTTTTGCTTGGAAAGGTATGAACGAAGAGGAATTCGACTGGTGTATCGAGCAAACTCTTAAGTGGGCAGATGGATCAGCTCTTAACATGATCCTTGATGATGGTGGTGACCTTACAAATATGGTTCACGACAAATATCCTGAATTAATCGAAGGAATCAAAGGTCTTTCTGAAGAAACAACTACTGGTGTTCACAGACTATATGAAAGAGTTAGAAAAGGTACTCTTAAGATGCCAGCAATCAACATCAATGACTCTGTAACAAAGTCTAAATTTGATAACCTTTACGGATGTAGAGAGTCTCTAGTAGACGGTATCAAGCGTGCAACTGACGTAATGATCGCAGGTAAAACTTGTGTTGTTGTTGGTTACGGTGATGTTGGTAAGGGTTCTGCTCAGTCTTTCAAAGGTCTAGGAGCAAGAGTTATCGTTACTGAAATCGATCCAATCTGTGCTCTTCAAGCAGCAATGGAAGGTTTCGAAGTAATGAAAATGGATAAAGCAGCTTCTGAAGGTGATATCTTCGTTACAACTACTGGTTGTCTAAAAGTTATCAATGCTTCACACCTTGATAAGATGAGAGACGGTGCAATCGTATGTAACATTGGTCACTTCGATTCAGAAATCGAAATTTCTCACCTACACAATAACTACGAAGAAGATAACATCAAGCCACAGGTAGATATGTATACTTCAAAAGATGGAAGAAGAATTATCCTTCTTGCTCAAGGTCGTCTAGTTAACCTTGGATGTGCTACTGGTCACCCATCATTCGTAATGTCTAACTCTTTCTGTAACCAAGTAATTGCTCAAATGGAACTTTGGGACAATGCTGGTAAGTATGAGAACAAAGTTTATATGCTACCAAAGCACCTGGATGAAAAAGTTGCTATGCTTCACCTTGAAAGAATTAATGTTGAAATCGATACATTAACTGCTGAGCAAGCTGAGTACCTAGACATCCCAGTTCAAGGTCCATATAAGCCAGAACACTACAGATACTAAGCAACTGCTATATATGAAGCCTCCGAAAGGAGGCTTTCTTATTTAAGGTAAAACTATGAGCAAAAAGATTTTTCTAGCTACTGATCATGGTGCTTTCGAACAAAAGGAAGCAATTAAGAAATTCTTAATCGATGAAGGTTATGAGGTCGAGGACCTAGGGACTCACTCAACTGACTCATGCCACTATCCAGAATATGCTATTGCTTTGGCAAAAGCAGTTCAGAAAGAGGGAAGAGGAATTCTTCTTTGTGGATCTGGTATTGGTGTTTGCATGGTTGCTAATAAATTTAAAGGAATTCGAGCGGCCCTTTGTCACAGTGTCGATTTAGCTAGGCTTTCACGTGAGCATAATAATGCAAATGTGATTTGTTTTGGTGGCCGTATTTCATCAAGTGAAGAAGTTCTGGCCATGACAAAAGTATGGCTTGCGACTGAGTTTGAAGGCGGCAGACATCAAACCCGCATTGACATGTTCACTGACCTCGGTGAAAATTAATCTTATGTTTAAAGTTAAATGGACTGAATATATCTCATTCTTTGTTATCTTAGTTGTTGGTATTTATAGCTTATATATATCAAGAACTGATTTAGCTTATTTTGATAAAGTACTAAGTGCTCAAAATGGACTACTCGAGTGGTTTACTTTCGTAGGGCTTTGTCTCATTTCATTTGGCTACTTCTATCGCAGAAAAGTTCTAGCAAAGTTTAGAGATCGTAAATTTCTTATTATGTTAAGTACTCAAGGTGTCTTCTATGTGATCTGTGCACTAGAAGAGGTTAGTTGGGGGCAACGTGTTTTTGGTTGGCACTCACCTGAGATGTTTAGAGATATTAATAGTGTCCTTCTTGAAACTAACTTTCAAAATTGGCTTATTGCCCGTGGAGTTTCACATGAGTCTTGGAACTTATCGTTAAGGGTAATCCTGTTTATCTATCTTTTTGCTGTTCCTTTTTCATATTGTAAAGTTGAGAAGGCCAAGCAATTTATCGATAAATTTGCTCTACCGGTACCGAAGGCCACTCATATTTTAAGTTTTATGATTCTATTAGTGATTACACTTTATATTCCAAGCGAGAATAAGGTGCAATTTGCTGAGTTTTGTTTGACTTGGGTTTTAACGGCCCTAACATTAGAGCCATTTAACCGCAGTATGTTTTCTCGTCGAAGTTTAGTTCGCTAGTCTTTCTATTAGCTAAGCGTGCTTTACGCAACTTGGACATTTTCTTTTAAGCATTCTTCTATATGCATTTGTTGTCTTGTGAAAGTAGCTTGTTGCCTTTTGTCCCATATTGCTTTCGATTAGCCAGCTAAATTTATTAACAAGAGGATAGAGTTTGGCTAGGTGAGTGATCACTTCATCACCTTTTAGAATCTTACTATCACTTGTTATATAGTGGACTACTTCTTGGCACTCTTCTTTGTTGAGTTGAGGGTGTACTTGATAAAGTTTATCATCGTTTACACTGACAAAGTTAACTGATTTTGCGTCTTCTAAGCGAGCAAGGGAGTCCTTGAACCTAACACATAGTGGGCATTCATCATCGAAAATGAGAAGTGGTAATTTATAATTTTCTTCCATGAAAACAACCTTTTATTTATTGTGCTCCTAATTTCTTAGTTGCTGAGTAACGATATCTTCTTGATATGATCTCAAAAATATTACTAGATTTATCTTTAGTGATACCTGCATTTTTTTGTGCTCTTTGAGAGAAATCTAATATCTCTGCACTTGTATTAGCATTGTCTTTCACTTTCTTCTTAAGTAGGTGAGCATATGGATTAGTCGCAGTCTTCTTTTTCTTCTTTTTATTATCGAGACCGCTTCCGCCTCTAAAGTAAAGGCCATTATCTTTTGGTTTATAAGAAGCAGTATACTTGCCTACTTTTCCTCTTAGTCCCGAAGCACGAGATTTAAGTTTTGCCTCTGCCGACTTACTTTCGTTAGTTTCTGGTGTTGCTGACATCGCATTTGCTACAGCTCCGTCAAAACCAAGTTGTCTAAGTCCTTCAGCAATCTTCGGGTCTTTTTTCTTGTAGCTATCTGGAAGAGTAACCTTGCTAAGTCCATCTTTAAGCTTGTCATTAGCGATAGCAAAGATCTTTCCAGCAGTAGCATTAAAGTTGTTTGAACTATCTCCTGGAGTCGAAATACCATTTGTCATTTTGTAGAAATCATCAAGACTAGTTCCTAGGCCACCTGGAATGTGCATTCCATTGATCTTTGCAGAAATTCTAGAATCGAGACATGTATTTGTTTGGCGACAAGTACAGTTCAGGTCTTCTTTTACATTGTTATCAACACAAGTAACTTGCCAGTTATTATTTTGAGCAGTTCTTTGTCTAATTTGCGGATAACAGTACTTAACGTCATTCATTGTCTCTGGTTGACTACAGTAACAGTCACGATCTGAAACAGGGTTACACTTTCCTTTACCACTTAGTTTATTAGCTACATTATTTAATTTATCAGCAGCATCGCCGTGCATTTTGTGTTCCCACATATAGTAACTAGTCATAAGTGTCGAAGCTCCAAGCTTAACCCAGTTACTCCAACCACTTGTGAATCCACCCATTGTGGCCATTGAGGTAACATAGCATACTGTCGTCGCTCCCCATCCTTTTCTTTGAATATCAACAGACTTTTGACGGTCGCGGTGAGAGCGTGCCTGTTTATAAAGGGCCTGGCTTTGAGCATTCTCAACATCTGGCTCTGTTGCTAGTGCAAACTCATCACTCTTTTGTTGAGTAACTCGTGCAATAACTTCAGCCCCCATAGGAATATATTGGCAGTAATCAGTACCTTCTTCTTCTCTAGCTTTGTCATGTTCTGATTGTGCAGCTTTTACATCATCTGGTGATGCTTTGGAGTCGGCCATTGCTTCGGCCTTGCCATTTTCGTTGAATGAGATTCCTTTCTCTTTATATTTAGAGGCAACATCCTTCTTTGTGACAACATCTATTTCGTTAAATTTTCCGCCACCACCAGCTTGTGACATGGCCGGCATAATAATCGAGTAGGCTTGACCTACGGCCTTAAACATTGATGGTGACATTCCCATGAATTTCTCACCGTCAGTTGCATCGCCACCCTTTCTTATATTTTCACACTCTTGAGAGCTACCACATTCTTCGGCCCACTTCTCGTCGGCTTCTCTTTGCTGATAGCCTGCATGAGTGTAATTATCCATTGTATACTTTTCTCTGTCCGTGACATTCCCAGCTGCTACATCAGCTTCAGATGGCGCTTCGTAATTAGAATCTTGTCCATATGACGTAAATGAACACGTTACTAATAATAGCACCACGAGAGTTGTGAATATTTTTGATTTTGGCCTCAACATTAGCTAACCCCAATTATTTAGATTCTTTATGATTTTAACACGCTGTGGTGATAGTCGGGAGGTCTGTAATATATGCCTCATGAAAAAATATGTGAAATCAGTAGGTTACGTGCTTGCCTTAGTTGGGAATGTGAGAAAAGTGATGCACATTATTTGGGGCATCTTCGATTGAGCTTTGGTTGCCAAAAATACCTGAAATTGCTAGATTAAAGGCATAACCTAATTAGTGAGAAATATCATGGCCAATACATCAAAAGATACTACAACTGACAAAAAACCACGTGAAGCTGAGCTATCTCACTCTATGGTTCACTACCTTTTAGCAATTCATAAGCTAAAAGAAGAAAAAGGTTATGCTCGAGTTACTGATATTGCCAAAGATTTAGGTTTAACAAAGGGTTCTGTTTCTACAGCTCTTAATAATCTTAAAAAACGTAATCTTGTAAAAGAAGAAGATGATACAAAGTTTCTTCTTTTAACAGATAACGGACACGATGAAGTTCACAAGACTTTAACTTCTCGTACACTTCTTTATTATTTCCTTAAAGACTTTGTTGGTGTTTCAGAAGAGATTGCAGAAAAAGATTCATGCATGATCGAACACCTTTTAAGTGAGGAAACTAGTACAAAATTCTTTGAATTCATGAAGACACTTTCTTGCTCATGTGACGATCTTGCAAAAAGTGGTAAACTTCCTAAAGGGTTTAATTTTCAGACAACTTTAAGTCTTTGTGACTACAAGACGGCTGAAGAATTCATGGAAGGTCAAAAGGGTGATACGTACTTACAAGAAGAAAAAGACGCATAAATTCTTTGTTCTTTTAGTTCTTTTTATTTTAGAACTATCTTCAGCATCCGCCACTGAATACTGCTTTAACAGAAGTCGACCAATTCATACGATTCGTATGGATCTTATGAAATATGTGATTGATGGTGAAAAGATAAAAATTGATTCTCATAAGAATTGCTTAAATCTTGAAGTTAAATCTTACCGTCAGGAATTATTTCGTAAGCTTGTGAATAAGTATTTTCCTAAGCAGCTAGAGAAAAGCTCTTTATCCCTATACACCCAAGATATGTGCAAATTTCGATTGAAAGAGGTCACAAAACTTAAGGATAAAGTTAATGAGCAAATTTCTGATATTATCAGTTCCGAAGGGAATCGCTTTGAAATTGATTTTGGTGGTGAGCACTATTACGCTACTTGTTCAAAAAAAGGTAGTGTGTACCTTCTTGATCTAAGAAGTAAATCTAATAAAGATCAACTAACTTCACTTACTTTTAATTTGGGTAAATGGGTTGATTTAACTTCACTTACAAAGCTTGAGAATAAAGAATATTCTCTTATGGTGATTGAATAATGAAAAATATTATAACGGCCGTTAAAGAGATAAATGCGGGTCTTTTTGGTCTTTCAACATCTGAGAAGAAAAATATTCTCTTAGTAACATTCACTTTATTTATAGCGTTTTTTTCATATCCAATGATTCGCTCTAGCTCAACAGCTTTATTTATTCAAAGCTATGGAGCAAAGAGTACGCCTTGGATTTGGCTGTCTTCTGTGTTGTTCTTAGGATTTAGTGTCAGTATCATTAATGAACTTCAAAAGCATTTTTCAATAGCAAAAATTTTTAATTCTATTGTGGCAGTCTCACTCGTTCTAATGGGAGGAGCCTTAATTGTTCATGGTAGTGGTCATCATATTGGAAGTGGTGTTTTCGCTGTTTGGAAAGAAGTCTATATTATTCTTGTCGTTCATTTATCACTTGGTTATTTAAATTCTGTCATTGACGTCAAAGTTGCCAAACTTGTCTATGGGCCACTTGGTGCTCTCGGCTCCTTAGGGGGAATTTTAGGAGGGCTACTCACTACTAAACTTATGAAGGGCGTGGGGGTTTACTATGCGGCTTCAAGTGGTTTATTAGTTTTGTCTTTAGTTATTGTTATATTTAGTCTTACACAAAAACAATATTTAGCACTTAAAGAAAAGTCTCCAATAACATCACTTGCCGATAAGAAGCTCTATGTGTTCTTCATTTGTGGCCTAATTATTCTTTCTCAAGTGGTGATTAATCTTGCAAATTATAAGTTCAATCTAGGTCTAGAGATATTTAAGGATGCTAACGAAAAAGGTGCATATCTTGGAAATATATATTCATCGATTAATGCGATATCCTTAATTGTCCAAATTGTTATTATTCCAATCGCTTTTAAATACTTTAAAGTTTCTACTGTACATATTTTCATACCATTTGTTTATCTTGTATTAATCTTACTTGATCGATTGGAGTACTTGGGTTTACTGGGGACAGCAATATTATTTGTAGGCTTTAAAGGACTTGATTATTCAATCTTTTCGGCCGCCAAGGAGATGCTTTACTTCCCTTTGAGTAAAGAACAAAAGTACGGGGCCAAGTATATCGTGGATATGGTTGTGTATCGTGCGTCAAAAATGGGTATTTCAGCTCTACTCTTAGTGTTTACGAGTTTGGCTTTTACCCAAAATATGCTAATAATATCAGTGTTACTTTGGCTAGTTCTAGCGGCCTTTATGGCCATTAAGTTTCGTTCAGAGTAATGTCTTTAATAAAATTCATTTAGGAGTTTATATGTCTAATCCATTATTAGAAAAATTCACAAATCCACATGGTGCAAGACCATTTGATACAATCAAGAATGAGCATTACATGCCGGCAATTCGCGAAGCAATTAAAATGCACAAAGAAGAAATCGAAGCGATTAAAAGCTTTGATGGAGAACTTACATTTGCAAATATCATTGAGCCGTATGCAAATTCAGGGAGTGCAATTGAAGATATTTCAATGATCTTCTTTAACCTAAAGTCTGCAAACACAGATGATGAGATGAATGAAATTGCAAAAGAATTCTCTCCTCTTTTAACAGCTCACGGAAATGACGTTAATCTTGACGCTGATCTATTCGCAAAAGTAAAAGTTGTTTTCGATAACAAAGAAAATGAAGACTTAAATGCTGAGCAAATGACACTTCTTTCAAAGATTTATAAGGGCTTCGTTAGAAACGGTGCTTTATTAAGTGAAGAAGATAAGAACAAAGTTAGAAAGATCGATGAAGAACTTTCAAAACTAGGACTTGAGTTCTCAGATAACCTTTTAAAAGAAACTAATAAGTTTGAAATGGTACTTGATAATAAAGAAGATCTTGCTGGTCTTCCTGAAGGACTTATTGAAGCTGCTGCGATGACAGCAACTGAAAAAGGTCATGAGGGTAAATGGGTATTTACTCTTGATTACCCAAGCTTTGGTCCCTTCATTACTTACTCAGAAAATCGTGAGCTACGTAAGAAAATGACAATCGCTTCTGGTACAAAATGTGCCAAGGGTGACGAGCTTGATAACCAAGAAAATGTAAAAAGAATTGCACAGCTTCGTTATGAAAGAGCTGGAATTCTTGGATATAAAAGCCACGCCGATTATATTCTTGAAGAACGTATGGCCATGAGTGCACAAAACGTTTTTGATCTTCTAAATCAGCTTAAAGATAAAGCAATGCCTGCAGCGATTGAGCATATGGATGAAATTAAAGCTTATGCAAAAGAACAAGATGGTATCGAAGATTTCGCTTCTTGGGACTATATGTACTATTACGAGAAGCTTAAGAAAGAAAGATATAGTATTGATGATGAAATGCTTAAGCCATACTTTAAATTAGAAAATGTTTTAAATGGTGTTTTTGAAGTTGCAACAAAACTTTATGGACTTAACTTTAAAGAAGTTTCTAATATTCCAAAGTATCACCAAGATGTAATGACTTATGAAATCACTGATCGTGATGGAAACTTCATTTCTCTATTTTATGGTGACTACTTCCCACGTGCTTCAAAGCGTGGTGGAGCATGGATGACAGCCTTTAGAGAACAATATGTTCAAAATGGAGAAGATGTACGTCCACATATTGCAAACGTATGTAACTTTACAAAGCCAACAACAACGAAGCCATCACTTCTAACATTTAATGAAGTAACAACTCTATTCCACGAATTTGGTCACGCACTTCACGGTATTCTAACTAAGTGTCAGTACCGTATGCTTTCTGGTCCAAACGTATTCTGGGACTTCGTTGAGCTTCCATCTCAAATTATGGAAAACTGGGCATTTGAAAAAGAATGTCTTGATCTATTTGCTAAGCACTATGAAACTGGAGAGTTAATTCCAGCAGAATTAGTACAAAAACTAAAAGATAGTTCAAACTTTGGAGAAGGACGTCACACTGTTCGTCAATTAAGTCTTGGACTACTTGATATGGCATGGCACTCAGGTGATCCATCAACGATTACAAGTGTTGAGGAATTTGAAAAACTTGCAACTCAAGATGTTGATCTTCTTCCAAGAGTACCAGGTGTGATGACTTCAACATCATTTGGGCACATCTTTGCTGGTGGATATTCTGCAGGTTACTACTCGTACAAATGGGCAGAAGTTCTTGATGCAGATGCGTTTGAATTATTCCTTGAAGAAGGGATCTTTAACACAACGATTGCTGATCGCTTTAGAGAAAATATCCTTGAAAAAGGTGGTTCAGAGCACCCAATGGATCTTTATAAGAGATTCCGTGGACGTGAGCCAGAGGTTGATGCACTACTTAGACGTGGTGGTCTTATCTAGCCCTTAACGAATAAAGCAAAGGCTCCTTTTTAGGAGCCTTTTTTATTTTCGAAAATTTCTTTAGCATGATACCAAGTATAGTAATCCTTCGCATTCTTAAGCTCTAAGAGGTGAGGAATCAATTGATCTGAATAATCAATTGAACTCTCTTTAGGTAAGGCCGAAGGAAGGTTATCTATTGCAATAATATTACACTCGTGATCAATAGAACTTTCTATACGGTGAAGTGGTTTATCCCAAGTTGTATGGACATTATAAACTGGGATTGGATTTAGATCACTATTTGGATCACAACTAACATCACAAATAAGTGAAAGCTTCTCATTCCTCTCCATAATCGCTTTATCAAGAAAAGGAGCAATCTTCTTTGTCATAAGAACTGTGTTGATGAAAATATCAGCGTTAATGATTTCATCAAATGGTCCACCAACTTTAGTTTCTTCTACGTCCCAATTAATTGACTCTAGTTCAAGATCTGAAAGTAGCTCTCTTGCTCCGCTTCCACAACGCCCTTGGGCGCCAATAATAAAAGTACAAGGGTTGCGCTTACCCTGTCTTTTATTGTTAATAATTTTAAGCCACTCTTCTTTAGAGGAATAGTGTTTTAAGGGTGCAGGTGAGTCTGAAAAAAAGTTTTCAACACTAAGTGCTGCTCCTACATATCCGGCCCAGTAACCGAAGGCCGCAACACGTCTATTGTCTTCATTAAGCAAGAATTCAAGATCAAATAATGTTCCACCGCCTTTACTGTAGCGATCAAAAACTTGCTCAGCTCCATGCTGACCTTTATAAATATGGGCAAAGTAGATATGATTGTGCTTTAGGGGAAACTCATCCGTTTCTTTCAATTCTTTTAAACCTAGAATAAAGACGTCATCGCTTATTGGAGCATCTGTTATCCATGCGTGACTTTCTTTAATTTCACAACCTAGCTTTTCATATTCTTCTATTGGAAAGATTCTATCCTGTGATTTCTCAACGATAACTTTATAGCCGGCATCGATCAGCTTCTTTGCATTTTCTGGTGTTAGAGGAGTTCTTTTTTCAAATGCTTTATCCTCATCTCTTAACCATATTGTTGTCATACTATATAACCTTGTCTTTAAATTAGATTTGATCTTGTATTGATGTATCCCTATCGACAGTTTCGTTATTTAAGTTAAATAGTGCTTTCATATCAGAAAATAGCATTCGAGGAAAAATGAGAGCACAGAAAGCGATACAAACGACGATTAAAATCTCTTCAGTTGCAAATTGATTTCCAATAAATGTTAGGATAATCCCTCCTAAAATATTCGGAACAACAAAGCCTAAATCTAGTAAGGCAAAAATTCTTGCAAGATATTTTGTTTCTACTTTTAATGAAACATAATTTAGTTGATTTGTAATACGTACAAAGACAACAAATCCCCAAACAAAGAAAATTACCAGTGTTGCTGTATATGAAGCAGCATATAACCAAAGCGCCATGAGAAGTGGTTCAATGTATAGGGCCGCAATAATAATTTTACCAACTGGTTTCTCTTTAAGAATAGTCGAGCTTGCCCATCCCCCAAATAGACCACCTAGACCAAAGAGAGCAAGCCCTATCCCATAGTCTTGCTTCGTAGCTCCAAGTGTTTCCGTTAGGTAAGGTAGTATAAGTGGAAACATAAATCCAAGAACAAGTCCTTCGATGATGACATTTGAAATGACAGCAAAAAGTTCCTTTTGCGTTCTGGCATATCTAATTCCATTTTTTATTTCAGAGAGAAAGTTTTCACTATTTCCTTCCTGTCTTGGAGGGTTGTAGGTAAGGCTCATAATAAAATAAATACCAACAATATATGTTAGGAAATCTAGAGCAATAACTTCCTTGATTCCGCCAAAGGCCGTAAACATAGTGGCACCAAGAAATGGACCAATCATGTGAAGTACTGCAAAGGCAGAACCGAATAGGGCATTCGCTCGATTCATGTCTTTTTGAGGGACAATGTCGTTAACCATAGCTTGTCTTGTTGGATTATACATTCCAGTGAAGAGAGCAATGAGGCCATCGCAAAGGATGACAACTTCTGGAGTCTTAGCGAAGATGATCGTAAAAATTATTGGAATTCTAATGTAATTTGTGAAAAGGAGAACATTCTTTCGATTGTATTTTTCTCCAATAACACCACCAATTAAATTTCCGATTGTTAAAAAGAAGAGAAATACTGCTCGAGCTGCACCAAGATAACTTTTGTTATGATTTGATAATTCAAATACTAAAAGCATTAGTGCAGTCTCTGACACAAACGAGCCTAGCTCGGATGTTAGTCCTGCAATATAAAGCCTTCTAAAATTTTGATAGCGTAAAACCTTAGGAAGCTTGAACATAATTAGGATCTTTTAGCTAAAAATTCGTCAACAGATGTTTCAAATTCAGAAACAATTCGATCAACAATTTCTTTAACAGTTTCAATCTTTGTAATGAACTCAATTGAAGGTCCGGCAACCCAAACTGTTTTGTATGTGGCACCAAAAGCTGCATTCTCAACAGCTTTCATTCCTTTGTAACCAGTAAGCATTTTCGCATACTTTTTAAGCTTCTTATTTTTGCTCATGGCCTTTTCAATAACATTTTGTTCAGTTCCAATCTTTTGCACGTAAGGAGTGTTGATAACTGTACAAGGCGTCCCTGAAATTTTATTCGACATGACAATATCTTTAGCACCATATTGAACGACTGCTTCTTTATAAGCATCAGATACGATTGATTCTTTCGTCGCAATGAATGGAGAACCGATTGAAACACCTTCGCATCCTAGGGCCATAATACTAAAGAGGCCCGATCCTGTTGCAATACCTCCAGCTGAAATAACTGGTATATTTAAGTTCTTTTTAAGTAGTGGAACGAGAATACTTGCTGGTGTTGGTCCCGCGTGTCCCCCGGCACCAGAGTTTACTGCAATTACTGCATCAGCTCCTTGGTCTTGAACTTTTTGTGCATATTTAAGATCAACGACATCACAAATTATCTTAGTTCCTTGTGGACGACACTTTTCGATAACTTCTTTTGGATTTCCAAGTGATGTGATAATGAAGTCTGGAGCATACTTCGCGCAAAGCTCAATTTGCTTGTGCATATGGATGTTTGACTGATTTACAATGATATTGATTCCAAAAGGACCTTCACATCTTTCTTTTAATTCTTTTAGTCCTTCTTCAAACTCTTCTGGAGTACGCCAGTTAAGAGCAGGGATACAACCCATAATACCTGCCTTAGAAGCCTCAACCAGCATATCGATACTAGTTACAAGGAACATTGGGGCCATAATAATTGGGTATTTGATATTAAAAGTTTCTGTTAGCCATGTTTTCATCATATGCAATCCATTTTTCTGTATATATTTTTATAGCTCAATTATAATGCATTTTTTTGTATTTAACACCTAAGATTACTTGCACAATTTCTTCCCTCAACGTACTCTTAGAGAATGAGCTCACAAGAAATAAATAAGCTACCTGACTTCTCAGCAATTCGAGAAAACATAGAAACAGAACGTAAAACAATTATTAAGGTCAATAATTTTTCCGATGACGATAGTTATGTAAGGGCCAGTGAAGATGCACTCGTCGTTCTTGGCTTTTTAGAGTCAACGTTAACAAAATTATGGACTATTTTTGATGAGAATCCATCTTTAGTTTATTTCTTTAACAAAGACTTCACTAATTTTAATTTATTAATCAAGCAAGATAATATCCTCGATCTTATTTTTATTGACGACTGTATGATTCCTGAGAATGAAGCAATCTTCTTTGGTCAAGATGGTGGACTCTCGCAAAATATTCTTTCACTTCATGAAAAGACATTTTATGAGTGGGGACAGAAAGTATTAAATCATCACGAGGCAACGCAAACTTTCATTCGCTCAGATATTGATTTAACAAAACACAAAATCAGTGAGCTTAAGTGTCAGTGTATTAAATGTGTTAATGATTTTAGAGCACTATTACGAGACTCAGTTTATGAAAGCTGTGTTGAGTTGATTGAATCAACTAAAGAACAAATTAAAGAAGAGATTGATAATGGAATCCATGTTGTTTCAGATCTAGTCTTTAATCTACAAAAAACACTAGATAAGAATTTCTATAAACTAAGAAATACAATAAAAAGATCTTCTCTAAATCGTTTAGAGAATCAGGTTAAACAATACTTTAAATCGGAATTTGCTTATCCGTCAGAGCTCGCTTCATTACATCGTCGAAATGTAAGCATGCTATTCGATCAATACCTTGAAGCCAATGAGCTTAGTACTGATCTTATTACTAATGCGGAATATGATAAATTTTATCGCTCTCTTTCAACTCACTACTGGAGAAATGAAAGATATCTAGAACGAGAATTTAAGAAATTTGTTAAATCAATTATCATTTTAAAAAAGAAAGACGTTTCTTCGACAATTCTTCAAGAGTATCTTGGGGAATTCTGGGTTCACTCTTCAGCAAGACAGATGAAGAGAAAGATTGTCTATCATATGGGGCCGACTAACTCGGGGAAAACTTATCACGCAATTGAAAAGCTATCGACAGTTCCTAAAGGTTGCTATCTAGCACCTCTTAGACTTCTAGCTGCAGAACTTTACGATACACTTAATGCAAAAGGTGCTGTAACAACACTTCTTACTGGTGAAGAGGTTATTGAGAGAGAGGGTGCGACACATTACTCTTCGACAATTGAAATGGCACGATTACAAGAGGTTTTCGATTGTTGTGTAATTGATGAAATTCAAATGATCACTGATCCTTCACGTGGTTGGGCATGGACAAGAGCACTTGTTAATATTATGGCCGATGAGGTACACCTTTGTGGTGATGCTTCAGCACTTGATCTTGTTAAAGTGATTGTTGATCTATGTGGTGATGAACTAATCATTAATGAATATACTCGTATGACTGAGTTATCAGTAGAAAGACATCCAATTGTTTTAGCTGATATGCAAAAAAATGACGCTCTTATTGTATTTTCTAGAAAGAATGCTCTAAGACATAAAAGAGATCTTGAACGCTTAGGTTATAAAGTTTCGATTGTTTATGGAAGGCTTTCTCCAGAAGTTCGTCGTGAACAAGCACGTAAGTTTGATCAAGGTGAAACTGATGTAATCGTGTCAACTGATGCAATTGCAATGGGAATGAACCTTCCAATTAAAAGGGTAGTGTTCTCAACACTTTCTAAGTTCTTTGATGGTCACCAACATGATATTTCGATTAGTGAGATTAAACAAATTGGTGGACGAGCAGGACGTTTTCAAAGGTTCCCACGCGGAACAGTTACTTGTCTGAGAAAAGTAGAAGATGGAATTGAGTCAATCAATGAAGCCTTGAGTGCGACTCTTGAACAAAGTGATCAGTGTATGGTTGGACCTGACCTTGATATCTTTAATCAGGTTAATAAGGCCCTAATCGATAATAACTTACCAAAGCTTAAGCTTTCGGAATTTCTTCGTCTGTTTAACACGATGACTTTCCAGGCTCCTTTCTACTGCGTAGATATGAAGGAGATGATTGAGCTTGCTGAAATGGTAGAAGACGCTGATTCGAATGGAATACTTACGGATGCTGAAATCTTCGGATTTGCTTGTGCTCCAGTAAACCTTGGGTTAATGGATCATGTTCAATTCTACAACTGGATTCTTCATAAGTACGTTAATATGGAAGGAATTCCATGTGAGCCAATTGAATATGGCTCTAATGATATTGATTATCTAGAGACATCAATCAAGTGTGTTGAGCTTTATCAATGGTTATCAAGGCACTTCAACAATAAGAACTTCGTTTATTCAGAAGTTGAACTTCTTAATAATAAGCAACTTGCAATCGACCAACTAAATGAACTTCTTTCACAAAAGATTATTGCTAGATGTTCTTCTTGTAGTGTTAAGTTACCTGAAGACTCACGCTTTCCAATTTGTGAAGAATGCTTTGAGAAACGCAAGACTAACCGTCGCAAACCAGGTGGTGGGCGATTCAAAGGTAAACCTGGCAGTAAGCAAGGAGCTTCTAAGGGGTCTACAGGAAGAAATTTCAAAGGAAATGGGCGTCCTGGACAGAGTCGAAAAAGAAATGTAAGTCGTAAGAGAAAAAATACTAGTCCTAAACGTTAGAGTTTAATGAATACTTACGAATACGCAAAGTTATTGCTGGAATCTCCATTTCTTGAAGATAAGTTAACAACTTCTGATGTTGTTACGGATCTCAATTATTTTAAAACTAAAGATGGTATAAAAGATCTTCATCCATCTAGAGAGGGGAAGATTTCATTTTCTGCTGAGCAGATTAAGTTTCCAAAAAGAGGAAGCTTTCACTTGGATGAAAAGAAGGCCATGGCGCTGCACTTCTTTGCTAATCATGAACTATTGGCCATTGAAATGATGGCGACAGCACTCATGTACATCCCTATCGAAGATAAATCTCAATATAAAAGAATTGCTTCAGGCTTACTTCAAACAATTGATGACGAAATTAAACATTTCAATCTCTATCGCAAGAGAATGAATGACTTTGGTATCGACTTTGGCGATCTACCTGTAAATGACTTCTTTTGGCGACAGATGCAAAAGATTACAAGCTTTGAAGAATACTTTGCGGTAATGGCCCTGACATTTGAAGCGGCCAATTTAGACTTTGCTAAGTTTTATCGAGATATTTTTCAAGGTGTTGATGATAAGAAATCAGCAGCTATTCTTAATGTAGTTTACGAGGATGAGATTTCACATGTTGGTTTTGGAGTTCATTGGCTAAACAAATGGCGTGATCAAAGTAATCTTTGGGAGTTTTACGTCCAGTCTCTTCCTGATCTTTTATCTCCAGCCCGAGCTAAAGGAATGATCTTTGATAGAGAAGGGCGTGTGAGAACAGGAATGGATAATGACTTCATTTCTCGTATTGAAAATTTTAAAGACGAATTCATTGTAACTAACCGCAAGGAATGGAAGTGAAATATCGTGTTAATCTCGACTTTGATGCTGCTCTCGCTGCCAATAATCCTAATCTAAAAAATGATAAATACCTAAGTGAATTAGAATATATTTTTTTTCTCGTTAATGATTCCTGTAAAAATATATTATGTACAAAATTGGCCTATACTGCTGAATATCTCAGTCATTTATCGAAACTAGGATTTATTAAATCGGAAATAACGAATGATCTTAAAGAGTACCAAAATTGGTGGGGAGATCTTACTAACTTTGATTTAGCAAAAACTCTAAATTCAAAATGTTGGCTTGCCAGTTGGCATAGGCCTCTTGAGGATATGATCATTAATTCAAAAGATGATGTGGTTTTAAATGAGATTAAATTTTATCGGCCGGATCAAACATTTTCAGGGATAGGTAATAGGTTAATCCAGAATAAAGAAGATCTTTCGCGTGTAAGTTATCCTGGTGTATTGTCTAAATATGTTAATGTAAAAAAAACTTTTGGCGTTACCTATAATCTAAAAACTAGAGAGTATTACATCGTAGAAAATTTTACGAATTCAAAAGGTCAATTTAAAGGTGGACGTTTAATATCTCTTTCTGATTTAGATGTTAAGTTCAACCTAAATTCAACGATAGACTTAATTCAGTCTAATTTACCAAATTCAGAGATTTCTAAGATACAATTCGACAATATGATTTATGAAGATGAAGAGGGGACGTTAAAACTTTGCCCCCTTGTTGAATTAAATTATCGTCGCACGATGGGTGAAGTTATATTCAATATTACTAAAATACTTGGAGAGGGAACTCTTCATTTTGGTGATAAACAGTATTTGAATAAAGATTCACTTATCCTTTCTCCTTCATTCGTAAAAAATATTTGCTACTATAACCGACTTAAGTAGTTGGGCAAGAATGCTAAATAGATAATATTCCTTCGTAGATCTTCAATTATACAGTAAAATGGAAGAGTTCTTTGGTTTAGATTAGGAGTACTTGTGGCCAAGAAGGGATTTTTTGACAAGATGAAAGGTAAGCTTAAAAAGTCGGAGGAAGACGAAGAGCTACTTGAAGAATTTGAAGAAGATGAATTCGAATCTGATGAAGATGAGGATGAGGATGATTCGGATTTTGATGATGCAACATCAACAGATGTTAAAATTCCTGGCGCAAAAGAGTTAGCCGATACTGAATTAGAAGAAGATGAGTATGATTCTGGATCAGATGATGAAGTCGTTATGTCTGAGCCTCAAAATGTTCATGAGGATGAAGAAGATGAAGATGACGACGAAGATGATGATGAAGATGAAGATGATGATGATGAAGATGAAGATGATGATGATGAAGATGATGATGAAGATGAAGATGAAGACGACGAGGAATCATTTCTATCCAAAAACTTTCCGTCAATAGCAAAGCTCTTTAAGAAAAAATCTTCTGATGAAGATGAGGAAGAAGATGAGGAAGAAGATCGTTATGACGAAGATGAAGATGAAGATGAAGATGAAGACGATGAAGAAGAAAAGTCGTTTTTAGAAAAGCAACTTCCATTCCTGGCTAAAATGCTTAAGAAAAAGTCTTCAAAAAAAGATAACGGTGAAGAAGATGATGCCGACGAAGATGACGAAGATGATGAAGATGAAGACGAAGATGAAGATGATGAAGATGAAAATAAGAAAAAGGACTCTGATAAGAGTAAGTTAATTAAGCTTGTCTTAATTGTTGCAGTTGTTCTCCTTGCCATAGATCAATTTGTTTTAACAGATGAGAGTGACAATGAAGTTCCGGAAGTCCCACCAGTAAAGAGACAGAAAAAGCCTCGTAAGAAGAAGCCAAAGAAGGCTCAAGAGCAAACGACGGAACAGTCTCAACAAGTACAAGAGACTCAAAATGCTCAATCACAACAAGCTGAAACTCAGCCTTCTGTTCAACCAGAGACTCAACCAGAGACTCAACCTGAACCAGCGCCTCAACCAGAGCCAGTGCCACAGGTACAGCCTGAGCCGCAAGTTGAAGAACCTGCAGTAGCACCAGTTGAAACAATAACGGAACCTCAAGTTGAGGAAAAAGTTGAAGAGACAGTATTAGATGTGGGAGAGAAGAATACTGAAGTTAATCCTGAGCCCATTGTCGTTCCTCAAACGCAGGTCGATACTACAGGTAGCTTTGGAGAAAAAGATGAAGATGATGTGAAGTCAGATTCTCTTGATAATCAACTTGATAAAATTGTTGATAAGTTGGAAGAGGAAAAGAAAGAGGTTGTTGAAAGACTAGAGTATGTTGAGCCTCCTAAGTATACAGAGTTTGGCCAAGGTCTAGTATATAATTGTAAAGGAAAACACTGGGCATGTGTTGATCGCAAAGCCTATCTTAAGTGTGAAGCTAATATGAAATGGGCACTACAAGAAGGGAAACCTAACGAATGTGCAACCTCAAAGGTTTTAGCATCAGAGTACGACTGTAGAACTTTACAGATGTATTATATTAATACTGTTGCTGAAACGCCAAATTGTAATTAGGCGGCGTCTTTCTTAAAGAGGCCGTCGATGATTGTAAGCGTGAACGTTTTTTCTTGTTTCGCTTCTTCTTTTTTCATCGCTCTTACAAATGCTCGTGCTAACTCTGGGTCAAATTGTGATCCAGAGAATTCTTCAAGCTCAGCATAAGCAACTTCGTAGTCTAGTCCCTTACGATAAACACGCGTTGAAGTCATTGCATCGAAAGTATCTGCAATTAGAATAATTCTAGAGAATAATGGAATATCTTCACCCTTAAGTCCTTCAGGGTATCCTCGTCCATCCCATCTTTCATGGTGATATTTTGCAAATGTAGCGACTTTTTCAAAATGAGTAAATCCTTGGAGGATTTCAAATGATTTTTCTGGATGACTTTTCATCTGAAGAAATTCGTCTTCAGTAAGTCTTGAAGGCTTATTTAAAACCTCATCTGGTACACCAATTTTTCCAATGTCGTGGAAAAGTGCAGAAAGTTCTAAGTCATATAATTCGTCTTCATTAAGTCCGATTTCTTTTCCAAGTGTTAAACTAAAATAAGCAACACGTGTACTGTGTCCGTAAGTGTAGTGGTCTTTGCAATCTAGTGCATGAAGAATTGTTCTCGCGGCCATTTCGCAAATCTTCTTTTGCTCAAGCTTAAGTGCTTTATTCTCAGCTTCTAGCCTTTTTGTAGGATCATCAGTTGTACCCCTTGCATTAACAACGGTTTTTTCAGAGATGACTGCGGATTGAGACTTCTTTGTCGCAGTACTTTTACGAGTACTTGCTTTCTTACGTCTCTCTCCCAAATTTACGATTTTACTCTTCTTCATTATAAGACCTAGTGTTACAGTCGGGTTATACCCATATTCTAATAATTCTTCGGGTCATTCTTAAGGAATCTTTAATTTAATCGGCTCATTTATATGATATTGGTCGCTTAATATGTTAAAATGGATTTTCAAGATGCCAAAAAATCGTGTCATCACTATTTAATTTTAAATACTTAGGAAGAGTTATGCGTATTCGTATCGTCGAGTCTAATATCGACAAAATTGCCGTAGATAAGCTCAATAATCTACTAAAATTGCTAGAGCTTTCAGATTTTAATCAAGATGTTTCAGAAGAAAATAACGAATCAGCTGCAAGTCAAGTGGCCTTTACAAAATCACAAAATGATATTGCTAATGATGAGTACTTTATCATTGTTTTTCATGATGGAGATCAGATTGATAAATCAATTCTTGAAAATGAAATGTGTCTAGGTGTTTTCTTTGCTGATAAATCAGTTGAAGAGAACTTACTAAATATGAAGAATGCAATTGAAGGCCTAAAAGCAATGGAGCTTCAAAAAAAGCTGCTTTATAAAATGAATAGCGTCATGGAAGGACTTGTTGGACAAGTTGAAAGCATTAGAGAAATGCATAAGAATATGGCCCCTTTTAGAAGTGAAAAGATTCGAGGAGTTGGGATTACGTCACGTTTTTGTGCGGGAACATCTAATGGTGGTGAATTCTTCGATTTTTTTAAAGTAGGTGGAGATGTTTGGATTATCTCCCTGCATGCTACATCATATATGCTCATTGGGAGTTTCTTAACGATGATTGAAGGATGGAAAGCTGAAGGCAGCCTTACAATGGATAAGATTCTTGGCCAACTTGAAGAGCGTACTGAGGATTTCTCGGAGTTCGGAGAGGCATCTATTCTAGTCGCTAAATTAACACTAGCTGATCTTACTCTCGAGAGTATTAATATTGGTGCCCATGAGATTCTTTCTCAAAATGATATTCTAATTTCATCAAATGAATATAGCTTTCCAAACTCATATGAAGTTAAGAAGCAGAGTGTTCAATTAGAAAAGGGGAAGGGAGTTCTTTTACTATCGCCTGGATATTTCAAGAATAACGACCATATTGTTAATGGCGAAGAGTATATTTCTTTTATTAAGAAAAACTGGTCATCTCCAGTTGAGTTAATTAGTGAATTAACATTTCAAAGTAAAAAGGGATATAATGAAGATGATTTTTTACCAAATGATCAAACCATCCTAATGGTAGAGGTAGATAAAAATGCAATTTCTAAAATCTAGTATCGTTTTCTTTATCACAGCTCAGGCAATTGCCTTTACTGGAACTGACTGCTTTCAGTCTTCATTTGATGTTTCTGTAAAACACAAATCAGCACCATTTGGTCTTTTGAATAAGACTATAACTATTAGTAAGAAAGAGTGCGAAATTGAGATTGCCCATAATCAATATAAGTATATGAATCGTAATTGGCTTATTGATATTTGTCGCGATCCAATTCACGTTAAGTCGACTTCAAATTCAGTAGATGTCTTTCGTAAAGAAGGTGAGTGTCATGCAACTTCAAACGAATTCTGTGACGAATATAAGACAATTAAAAAAATAATTGAAGATGACGGTCTCATCTTTGCTTCTGGTGCAAAAAATAGTCTTAATGATGATCATGGACGTGTTTTCTGTGCAAAACTTCTAGTAGAAGAATACTTAAATGCTAATACAGTATTTAGTCGCAATGGAAACTATGACTACATAATGATTAGAAAGCCAATTGCTAGAATTCCAGAAGATTTAAAAAGAAAAAGAGCAGAGTTTAAACCTGTAGTAGAAAAAACTGAAGTTAAAGAAGATAATGGCCAAGAGCAATCTACAATTGAATCATCTGGTGACTTTCAAATTGATGAAAGCGCTGGCCCAGGAACTTTTTAAACTGATTTAAATGCTGTTTCTAAATCTGCAATAAGATCGTTAGCATCTTCTATACCGACAGATAATCTAATCAGGTTATCTGTCAGACCAATACTTTCACGAACATTTTTTGGAACAGAAGCATGAGTCATAATAGCTGGATGTTCAATAAGGCTTTCAACTCCACCAAGGCTTTCTGCTAGTGAAAACATTTTAACTTTTTGTAAAAATCTCTTCGACTGCTTGATATCACCTTTTAAAAAGAATGTAATCATTCCGCCAAAGCCTGACATTTGCTTCTTTGCAATTGAGTGTTGTGGGTGAGACTTAAGTCCTGGGTACATGACCTTTTCGACTTTAGGATGGCCCTCAAGATACTTAGCAATTTTCATCGCATTCTTTGCATGAGCTTCCATTCTTATAGCAAGAGTTTTTATACCGCGAAGAACTAGCCATGAGTCAAAAGGGGATTGTGTTGGCCCTAGTGATTTCTGTAGTGTCCACAATTTCTCATAGAGTTTCTTATTGTTAAGCATACAAGCACCTCCGACAACGTCAGAGTGGCCATTTATATATTTAGTTACTGAATGCATAACAATATCAGCACCTAAATCAAGAGGGTTTTGAAAATAAGGACTCATAAAAGTATTATCGACAACTGTTATGGCCTTATGCTTTTTAGCTAGCCCAGATACTTTTTTAATATCGGATATTTTTAAGAGTGGATTTGTTGGTGTTTCTACCCACAAGAGCTTTGGTTTGTGTTCTTTTAGTGCAGCTTCAACTTTATTCACATCAGTTGTGTCGACAAAGATAAAATTGTGAATTGAGTTAAAGACTGTTGTAAAGAGACGGTAAGTGCCACCATATACATCATCTCCACATAAAATTGTCGAGCCTGCTGGTAGCGTATGCATAATAAGCATCTCTATTGAGACCCCACTTGACGTGGCCAATGCATACTTTGAATTTTCAAGTGCAGCTAGAGCTTCTTCAAGTCTTGTTCGTGTTGGATTGTGACATCTTGAGTATTCGTAACCTTGGTGCTCACCAGGACTAGATTGAGCATAGGTCGTAGTTTGATAAATAGGTGGAATAACCGCACCTGTTTCTTTATCAGGATATGCCCCGGCGTGAATACACACCGAGGCTTTGGCCGCTTGTTTAAGCTTGGCCTTTTTCATTACTTTGAGCCTTTCTCAGACATATACTGAAGAACGTCGATTTCAGAAAGTACATCTGAAACTTTTCCATTCTTAGTAATGATAGCAACTTCTTTCTTTAAAAGTGCATCTGCTACAGTTTCAAGAAGTTCGTTACAATCAACTACGCGGTAGTTATTAGAGATTGCAAGAGAGATATTGTCGTCTTTTTGGAACTCGCCCATGATAACAGGCTTAATTAGGTTCTTCTCTGTACAAAGACCTAGAATATCTCCACCTTTATTAACTACAGGAAGCTGAGAAATATTCTTTTCTTCCATAAGTGTAATTGCTTCACCAATTGTTGTTGTGTCTTCAACAGTGATGATATTTCCATTCTTTCCAAGAGTGTTAAGTACTTCTGAAATTTGAACGTTAAAAGAAGAATCAAGGTAACCACCATCACTCATCCAATCATCATTATAGATTTTTGAAGCATAACGGTTTCCTGAATCGTGTAGTAGGATAAGGATTTTCTTTGGTTCAGTTTGTTTTGCTGCATACTTTAAAGCACCTTCAATTACGGCACCAGCTGAACCACCAGCATAAATTCCTTCTTCTTTAAGAAGTCTTCTTGTCATAAGAAATGATTCTTTATCGTTAATAACTTCAAAGTCATCAATTAAGTCAAAGTCATAGTTTTCAGGAATAAAGTCTTCACCAACACCCTCAAGAACATATGAGTGTGCTTGACCCATTTCACCAGTCTTGTGGTAACCCGCGATAATTGAACCAACACAGTCAACACCAATGATTTCTACTTTATCCATTTTCTCTTTGAAGTAGCGTCCACAACCAGAAATTGTTCCACCTGTACCTACAGCTGCCATGAATACATCAAAATCACCTTGAGTTTGCTCATACATTTCTGGAGCAGTCCATGTATAGTGAGTATTTCTGTTATGTAGGTTATCGTATTGATTTACATAAAATGAGTTTGGAATTGTTTCTGAAAGTTTTTTAGAAACAGAGTAGTAAGAACGAGGATCTTCAGGCTCAACATTTGTTGGACATACAACAACTTTTGCACCGAAAGCTCTTAGGTTATCAATTTTCTCTTTTGATTGTTTGTCAGCTAGAACGAAGATACATTTGTAACCGTGAACTGCTGCCCACATTGCAAGTCCAACACCTGTATTTCCAGATGTTCCTTCAATAATTGTTCCACCTGGCTTTAGAACACCTTCTTCAACTGCACGATCAAGCATATAAGCACCGATACGATCTTTTGTTGACCCACCCGGGTTCATATATTCTAACTTCACGTAGAATTCACAATTTGTATCTTTACCAATACTATTTAATTTTACGATTGGTGTATTACCAATTGCTTCAACAACGTTTGCCTTAGCACCTTTCATCATACTTCTTTCTCCGTTTTCTTCCAGTTGTCCTGTAGGGCCCTTAGTTGCTCTATCGGGTCAAAAGTCACAAGATCTGGAAACGTAAGAGTTTCGATATTGGACTTCTTCGAAATGGAAGTTTTTATTTCTTCTTGTTTAATTATTGTTTCTTTAAATTCTTGCATCTGTGTCGTTTTAGGCTGCCACGATGCGAGATTGTTATACCATGATTTATTGATAATGAGGTAACGTTCGGTGTTCATTTGAGCTTGAATTGAGTCAAAGATTTGCTTCGTTTCGACCTCTTTCATGTGCTCTGCTGAAGTTACTAAATACCACCTCGAGTGAGCAGGATCATTTAATGTTTTTTCTACACTTAATCCATCGATAAACTTCTCTCGATTACCGTAGAGAATTGAGATCGCCTCAAGGAAGTCGTTGATAAATCCTTGTCCAGTTACACTTTCAAGGTAACTAAGGAACTTTTCAATCCCCGTTGAGATAATGCGGTTGAAAAAACGCCCTGGTTTATTTTGATTTGTAATATAATTAAATGCTTCCGCAAATGTCTTATTAAAGAAGCGATTGATCTTCTTTGAGGAATTAAGGAAGTCTAAAAAGTTCTTTCCTGGTGCTGTATCCACTACGATCGCATCATAGATATTGCGATTAATTTGAGACTGAATTTCAAGGACTGCAAGAATCTCATTAAGTCCACCGCGTGAACTCGTTAAGTTTTCTAAAATCTTATTATCAACCTTTGCTCCTAAGATCTTTTCAAATGAAGATTTGCAGTCAAGAAGAAGAACGTCGAAAGAGATTTCTTCGTTTTTGAACTCAACTATCTCAGACTGATCTTTGAGATTGAGGAGTTGTCTTAAGCGTTTAGCTGGATCAATAGTAATAAGTAGAACTTTCTTATTCATTGCCGCTAAAGAAAAAGCGCGGGATGCAGAAATCGTTGTTTTTCCAACTCCTCCTGTTCCACAAAAAATCTCAATTTTCTTAAAGTCCTTCACTCGTCACAGCCTACTTTTTATTTTGTTTTAAAGATATCCATCTTTTCAATGATCATATCACTTAATTCCTCAACCTGTTGCTCTTGCGTCTGTGCAATGATCTGAGGAAAGTGGAGATCATATTTTACCTGAAACTTATCTTGTAAGTGTCTTTGATTCTCAATCTTTACCTTTATAAAGTCAGGCGTGTCATCTTCTGGGAATTTGTTCAGAGTTAAATCACAATTGAGGATTTCGATTGTTGAAATACTATACTCATTAGTAAGTTCAGTTCTTAATTCAATACCTTCTTCAACAGCTAGCTCTGTCGGAATACTAACAACAACGCATTGAGTGTGTTCTTTATTCGTTAAGAAGTTATGCATCTTATCGATATCGTTTGCAATCGGTCCTATTTTAAAAATATCTTTAAAGACCTTTGGAGAGTGTATTGTTGAAAGTAGGTGACCAGATGCTGGAGCATCAACAATCACAATATTTTCTTCTTCTTTTGCAAGGTCAATAATGTGTCCAAGGAAGATCAGTTGACCAAAACTTGGGACCATATCAAATAAGGCCTTAAAGAATGAAGTTGAAACAATCCACTTGGCAATTGTTTTTGAATTTAGTTTACGAGCAATATATTCTTGAACTGAGCTTAAGTGAGTTAGCTCAACAGTTTTGATATTAAGTGATTTGATTAGCTCTTTGTCCTCATTTTGTTCAAATGAGAAATAATATACATTCTTATTATGATTAAGTTCAGAAATCGACTTAGTAAGCGCCACGGAAGTGAGGCTTTTTCCAACGCCTCCTTTTCCCGTGACGATATATAAGTCTTTAAACTTCATTAGAATTTGTAGAATACCGTAAGTAGAACTTTAAAGTAGTATCCCTCAACATCTGAGCGATTCTCTTGATCTACATCAAACGGATCGTTGAATGTGGCCATAGCACCAACTGTGATTTTTCTATTTAAATCAAAGTCTGCACCTGCACCTAGTTGATAACCAAATACTGTCTTTGCATCTGACTTATACGAATCAGTCTTTATTTGTGGCCTAAAGAAACCAAGACCTGCTGCAAGGAATGGTTGGAATGCATCATAATGAAATAGCTTTCCTTTCGCTCCAAAAAGAAGTCCTGCAGTCTTCGAATAAGTATTCTCATATTCATGTTTTGAATAATGTAGGTTGGCGTAAAAATCAAACGAGTAAGAAGCCTTGTAATTATAAAATAATTCAGCCGTAATTTTATCTTCACCGTTATCTTTAAGATCACTCATTAGAAGTGTTTGACCAATTCCGATCCCAACTGAGTGAATGTGAAGCTCTTGGCCACTAAGAAGAGCTGCCGCTGCTGCCGCATCTGAATTCTTCTTTGCTGACTTAGAAGAAGTCAATTGCTTAACTGTTTGTGCTTGTGTTTGAACACCAAAAATAAAAAGGCCTGCTAGAATAACTGCAGGCCTTAATATAGATTTTGAAATTTGAAAAATCATTTCACCCTCTAAACTAAATATATATGCAGTAATAACTGCCTTATATTAGTTTAAAGTAGTCGTAGTTTCAACAGAAGAGTTTAGGTTTGCTGCGCTGTTGAAAGAGTTGAAAGTTTGAGCTGGTGCTTCTTCAACAACTGGAGCTTCAATACCTTCTAGACCTCTAATATATCCAGTGAAAGTACCTTCTTCACCACGGATAACTCTCTTAAGAAGTTCAACGTCACCTGGCTTAGTTGACTTTTTCTCTTGATCAAAAAGAAGTTGGATTTGAGTCATGTAAGTGATGTCATTTTTAGTTTTGTTATCGATTACTTGAATCTCGTGACCTTCTCTGATGATTTGAGCGATCTCTTCAAGTGTTACATAGCAACTTTGGTGTGTGTCATAAAGTTTTCTGTTTTGGTACCTTTTAATAATTCTTACATCATTCATTCTACTACCCCTATTGGTTTACGAATATATCTCAAGTTTAATTTTAGAATTCTCTTGAGCTAAAACGAGTTAATAATTAACACGACGCTTTGTAATAGTTAAGCTTTTTGTATAAATTTCACCGTTAAGCTATGTTCAGTAAAATTAATTACTTATAAGTTCAACTTTGAACAAAAGACAGGTTGGTGTTCATATATTTTATTGATTCCCGCTGTGTCTATTGCTAAGCGTTTTGAAATTTGCATCAGAGAAGTAACAGTCAATGACAGTAACTGTCAAGGGATAGGCTTCTTAATTTTATCTAAATTCAAAGAGAATCCATTTATTTGCCATGATTTCAGCTATTTATCGTGCATTAGGTCGAACTAATGCAAGTCATTGATACTTAAGTTCTACCTAATGTTGCCCCTACGAAATTAAGGATTAATTTTCTTTAAGAAATATCTATTTAGGTCGATGAGAGACTGAGGCAGTAAGGCCAAGGATATTAGATGTTTAAAAATTTCATTCAAAATTCACTCTACACGATAGCGCTAGTAACACTCATTGGTTGTGCAACGACCAATAATGTTGAAGATGAGTCTAATATCAATGAAGATTCACAGCTTTCAAATACCATTTCTGATTTTGAGAAGGCGAAGCGAGCGCAAGAGTTTGTTGATCAGTCTCTTAGCGAGATTGTAGAAGAAGCAAAAACGAAGGGCGACGCTACGGTAAATTATGTCGCAAGTGACCTTTTCTTAAAAGCTGCAGACGCTTCTTTGAGTGGTGATTCTGTTTCGGCATCACTTATCTTAAAACACGTTGTTGATTTAAAACCTAAAGATATTTATCTAAGAAAAAAATATGCGGTTGAACTTATTAAGTCGAGTCAGTTAGAAGATGGAAAAAGGGAGCTAAAGTACCTTATTAAACATGCGGACAAAGATATTAAGATTAAGGCAAGACTCTTACTTGCTGGCGTATATGGTGCATTGGGAAAATCAAAGCAGTCAATCAAGCTATATCGTGAACTAGTCTATAAAACGAGACCAATTTTAAGTGAAGCTTGTATTTATCTTTCAAAAGCTTATGTGGATGAAAAGAAATTCAAGAAAGCTGTTGGAACGCTAAGTTATTGCTCACAAAAAGATCGCGAAAATCGCAGTATTTATGCCTTTCATACTGGCAAAATCCACTTTGAAAAATCTGATTATAAGAAGGCCAAAAAGTATTTTAATAATTCTTTAAAGCTTGATCCAACTAATCAGCAAAGTACTATTCTGCTTGGAATGATTTACGAACAACAAGGTGATTTTAAGTCTGCAAAGGTTCTTTATCAGAAGTTTTTGAAATACGATCCAAATAATTACACTGCACTTGGAAAATACGTAAATCTACTTTTTACAGATGGTGAGTATAAAGAAGTTGTTCCTTACTTAGAGAAGTTACTAGCTCTAGATCCTGAGAATTTAAATTTAAAGGTTAGATTGGGAGTTATTTATACAGAGACTAATAAGATTGAGGATGCAAAAGGAATCTTTAAAGAGATTCTAACTGTTATCCCAGATTCAGATAAAGTTCTTTATTACCTAGCAAGTCTTTATCAGCAGTCTAACGAAGGTGATCTTGCGGTAACATATTTTTCAAGAATTAAAGAAGATAGCTCACTCTTTCATGAGTCAAATATTCAGATCGCAAATATTTTGAATACATATGCACAAAAAGATCCTGCGCAAGAAAAGCGTCTTGTTGAATTTGTAAAAGAACGTTCAAAAGCATCAAAAGAGTTACGTTTTGAATTAGAAGTAATTCTTGCAGGTTACTATGAAAATCGAAAAGATCTAAGCCGAGCTATCGCTTTAATGGAATCTCATATTGAGCACGATAGCTATACAGATGGACATGCTTATTATCTTGCATCTTTATATGAAAAAGATAAGGCATTCACAAAAGCCGAAAAGATTATGTTAGATATCTTAAAGCGTGATCCAAATAACTCACATGCTCTGAACTTCTTAGGTTATACATACCTGGAGCAAGGTGTTCATATGGATAAAGCCTATGCTTATATTAAGAGAGCTGTTCAGCTTAACCCTCAAGATGGATATATCCGTGATTCTTTAGGTTGGTACTATTACAAAACTGGAGAATATCAGAAAGCTTACCGCGAAATTAAAAAAGCCTTTGCTTTAGTAAGTGACGATGTGGTCATTGCAAAGCACTTAGGGCTCATATATACTTCTTTGAAGAAGCCAGAAAAGGCTCGTCAATATTATGTCGAGGCACTTAAAAATTGTACGAAAGTAAACGAACGCGAAGAAATTCTAAATTATATCGAAAAGCTGGACTCTGTGCGTTTGCCGGCTTCACGTTAATATCTTGTACAACAAATCCAAAAGATTTATCAGATAAGGCTGGAGCTTCAACGAATAAAGTTGAGGCCCATAAGCTTTTAACGAGTGGTATTTGCCAAGAATTTAAAGGCCGTGGCCGTTTGAAGTTTGGCAAGAATCAAGAGCGCTTCACTTATAATGCCATTTTAAATAAAGAAACATTTAGCCTTGCCATTGATGTTCCATTCAAAGGACAAGAAACCTTAATTCTTCCACTCGATGCAAGTGAAGAGTTAGCAGCTGATATTTCAGGAACTCTCTATAAGAAAATTTCTACAGAGTTAGTAAAGGCAAAGCGTTATTCATCACTTAAAATATTAAATGACTTTCTCTTAAGAAACCGACTTTTCTTTAGTGAGATAAAGAATATCGATAGCAATTATTGTGACAAAGGGTGTCTTGAAGGTGATATTAAACATTACAGTGATGGGACTGTTGAATATAAGACGCCAATGATTGGCAATTATGAATTCAACGCATCATTCTCTCAGTTACAAGAAAACGAATATAAATTTATTCGTTTAGAGGGAATTCACAACTCTAAAAAAACAAATAAAAAGCAAAGAGTCCTCGCCTTGGACCTTATCGTTGATAGCTGCGGATCTATCTAGCAGCGCAACAACGCTTCCTAATAAATTCTAGTAAATTTATCTTATCTCTTGTATAAATTACTCTAGTATTATTCTATGCAATAATTTTTTGAACAAAGGATGGTTTATGAAATCAAGGAATCTTGTTTCATTTTTAATCATGGGGCTATTAGCTTTAACAGTTTCATGTACAAAAAAAGTGGATCTTAGTGAAAAAGTTCTACACCTGGCCGTTACTTCAGAAGTGAAGGGAATGGATCCAATTTATGCAAACGACAAGTATTCTTCAAATGAAGTTGGTCGTGTTTACGAAGGTCTATTAGAGTACCACTACTTAAAGAGACCATACACACTTGTACCAAATCTTGCAGAAGCTCTTCCTGAAGTTTCAGAAGATGGTCTAACTTATACTTTTAAAATTAGACAAGGTGTTTTATTTCAAGACAACGCTGCCTTCAAAGATGGTAAAGGGCGTGAGCTTGTTGCAGAAGACTTTGTATATTCAATCAAGAGACTTGCAGACCCAAAACTACAAGGTCTAGGTTGGTGGCTACTTCAAGATAAGATTGTTGGTCTTGATGAGTGGCGTGAGAAGAACTCTAAGAAAGATTCTGTTGATTATACAGAAGTTGTTGAGGGGCTAAAGACTCTAGACAAGTACACTCTTCAGTTCAAACTTAAGAAGCAATTCCCACAATTCCTATACTCTCTTGCAATGCCATTTACATTTGTAGTTGCAAAAGAAGTTGTTGATCACTATGGGAAAGAATTCCTAAACCACCCAGTTGGTACAGGTCCTTTCATGCTGAAAGAGTTTAGCCAATCTTCAAAGAAGTTTACTTACGATAGAAACCCTAACTTCAGAAAGAAGCTTTTCCCATCTGAAGCAAGTGATGAATTCAAACACATGCTTGCATATGCTGGTAAGCCAGTTCCTTTCGTAGAAAAGATTGAAGTAAACATCATTAAAGAAGATCAACCAAGATGGCTAAACTTCCTTAAAGGACGTGTTGATTATATTGGTATCCCAAAAGATAACTTTGAATCAGCTGTTACTCCAGGTAAAGGTCTTGGAGAAGAATTTGCTAAGAAAGGTATTGATCTATCAGTATCACCATCACTAGATGTTACTTATACTGCTTTTAATCACGACCTTAAACTATTCAATAACGTTGATCTAAGAAGAGCGCTTGCACTTGCTTACGATGTAAAAGAGTTTAATAAGCTTTTCTATAATGATACAGCTCTTCCAGCACAATCAGTTGTTCCTCCGGGGATTGCTGGTTACATGCCAGATTATGTAAACCCTTACCGTAACCGTGACCTAGAAAAAGCAAAAGCACTTCTAGCAAAAGCTGGTTACCCTGAAGGTAAAGGTCTTCCAGAAATTACTTATGACTGTCCAAGTACTTCAACTTCAAGACAGATTGGTGAGCTTTTCAAAAAGCAAATGGCAGAAATTGGTGTAAATATCAAAGTTGTTCAAAACTCTTGGCCAGAGCTACAAAAGAAAATTACTGCTCGTCAGGTAATGCTTTACGGAATCGCATGGGGTGCAGATTACCCAGATGCAGAAAACTTCCTACAACTACTTTATGGACCAAATAAATCTCCAGGTGCTAACGGATCTGGTTATGATAATGCTGAATTCAACAAACTATTTGCTAAGGCTTCAGTTATGCAAGATTCTCCAGAGAGAACTGCTATCTATGAAACTCTTAACAAAATGGCAGCTGAAGAAGTTCCATGGCTATATGGTGTTCACCGTCAGTCATACTTAATTAAGCACAGCTGGTTAAAGAATTACATTTCAACAGACTTTGAAGCTGGTCAAGATCAGTACTTAGATGTTGATTTAAAAATTAAAAAAGACATGCAATCAAAATTATAATTGATAAATGTTAGCGCTGGAGTTTACTTCAGCGCTTATTTAATGAAGCAATCTTAATGGTTGCTTTTTTAAATAAGCGATACGCTAGTTAAGTTCGAGCTAAGGAGCTGTTTTTGTGAATACTTGGTCATATATTTTAAGAAGACTACTTTATACGATCCCAATTATTTTGGGTGTTTGTTTAATTATTTTCGCTATCTTTAACTTATCGGGATATGATCCTGCTCAGTTACTGCTTGGGAAGCACGCTTCAGCAAAGCAAATTGCAGAAGTTAGACATGAGCTTGGTCTTGATCGTCCGTTACTTGAGCAATATATCGGTATTGTAAAGTCAGCTTTTACTTTTGACTTTGGTCGCTCTTGGGCAACAAAGCAAAGTATTATCGATATGATTAAAGAAGGTGCAGTACCATCACTAACGCTAACTTTTCCAGCGTTTTTAATTTCGACAGTTTTCTCTATTTTACTTGCGATCATCGTAGCATTTTTTAGAGGAAAGCTAATTGACCGTACACTTGTTATTATCTGTGTATGTTTAATGAGTATTCCATCTCTTGCTTATATCCTCTTCTTCCAGAAGTTTTTTGCTTATGAGTTAGGGTGGTTTGAAATTTCTGGTTATGAGCATGGTTTCCCATACTTTATTCCTTACGTAATACTTCCGGTTATCATCATGGTTGTTTTAAACCTTGGTCCGGATCTTCGTTACTTTAGAACAGTTATTCTAGATGATATTTATCAAGACTATGTACGTACTGCACGTGCGAAAGGTCTAAGTGAAAAAGTTGTTCTTCTAAAGCACGTATTAAAGAACTCTTTAATTCCAATTATTACATATGTAGTTATCCAAATCCCTTTCCTTATTTTAGGTGCTCTATTACTTGAGAGTTTCTTCTCAATTCCAGGGCTAGGTGGATTAACTGTAAAAGCTGTATTTGATAATGACTTCCCAGTTATTAAGGCGATGACGATTCTTTCGGCAATGGCCTACATTATCTTTACGGTAATTACAGATATTCTATATACAATCGTTGATCCAAGAGTAAGGCTAAAGTAGGAGTTGTCATGTCAGCAAATTTATCAAGCGAATCAAAATCACTATGGGGACATGCTTGGACGGAGCTTAAAAATGATAAAGCTGCAGTCTTTAGTATGGTTGTTATTGGATTATATGTAATACTTGCAGCACTTACATTCTTTGGTGTTATTGCAGGTGAATGGTCAAAAGAGATTGGAGCATCGTATATGCCTCCAAGTGCAGATGCACTATTTGGAACAGATATCTTTGGTCGCTCTGTAGTATATAAAACTCTTAAAGGTGCAGAAATGGCGATTGGGATTGGTTTCTCAACAGCTATGATCTCAACTGTAATTGGTGTGACTCTGGGGCTTATGGCCGGATACTTTGGTGGTAAAGTTGATGAAATCATTGTTTGGTTTTATACTTCACTAGCTTCAATTCCTTATATCATGCTTCTTTTTGCAGTAACGATGGTACTTGGAAAAGGGACATCATCACTATTCTTAGCTCTTGGGGTAACTTCTTGGGTTGGTCTATGTCGTCTTGTTCGTGGTGAAGTTCTACGCCACAAGGAAAGAGAGTATGTTCAGGCAGCAGCTGCTCTGGGTGCAGGAAATATGAGAAGAATGTTTAAGCATATTCTTCCAAATATCTTCCACATTGTTATCATTCAATTCTCACTAAGATTCCAACAGGCAATTAAATCTGAGGTAATCCTTTCTTATTTAGGTCTTGGAGTACAAGGTCAGCCTTCTTGGGGAACAATGATTGATGACTCAAAACTTGAACTTGCACGTGGTGTTTGGTGGCAACTTTCTGCAGCTACACTAGCTATGTTTGTTCTAGTTCTAGCATTAAATCTACTTGGAGATGCTCTTCGTGACTCTCTAGATCCTAAGCTTAAAGGGAAAGCGTAGGAAAACGCTCGACTATTAAAAAATAGCTTAATTTATTTACTCAACATTCCGATAAATATTGTTAAGAGGGCCTATTGTTAGGCCCTAATTTTATTAGCTTACGGGATTATGAGAGAGATAAACTTAAGTTTCCAGCAAATTCAAAACAATCCTCTACTCAAAGGAGAGTTGTATTGGTCACGACCAAGTGGCAGGCGCCTTCTTATAGGCCGTGCTGGAGAGTTTGCTAATCTCGAGTTAGTTGAAAAACTTTCGCAACAAAATGATCAATTCTTTCAAAAAATAATCATTGATGAAGAGCGCGTTTCAAAAGTCGTCGATCACTTTATGGATCTTCAAAAGGCCCAATTAGAGGAAGTGAAGCTTCGTTATCGAAATCTTATTCTGGTGGACTTTTATCGTATTTTAAAAGGTGAGAAAAAGTCTTCGACACTAGACTTCGTTTTTATTTGTCATGAAACTTTCTACGAGTTTAATCATGACAATATTAACCTTGAAGAGGAGTTTATTAAAACTAGTGCTATTACATTTAAAAAGGCACAAGTCATTTCTTCATCTGTTGTATATTTGGCCCTGATTTCGGGGTATCTTGATTTCAACTTTTTAAAAGAAGTTTTCAATACCATTCTAATGACTTATTTCTCTTATGTTTGCCGTAATGGAACAAATGTTGTGGATAAGTTAGCAAGCTTAGAGGAGTCATACGGTAATGTTGAGTATCTTAAGAGCCTAAGTCGAGACTTTTTTGAACTCGATTATAACTTAGATGATGATATTAGTGAGCTATGGCATAAAGTTCATGATCAGGTGTTCGCCTTAGAGCTAGAATTTGACTCCAATGATATTGAAGTCATTTTTAAATCAATCTTAGATAATGTAAAAGACTATCGCTACTTCAATGAAATCTTCTCTCAAGAAGATATTGGGAGGAGCGCGTAGGTGAGTAATAGAATTGAGGTTTATACATTTATCGATCAAGAGCTTTTTGAGAAGCTGAGTGAGCTAATGTGTGAAGACTTAAATTTTACTCAAGTTGAAAGTATTGAAGAGCTTTCAGATAAGAGAAATATAATAGTTAATGATATTAGCTATAAGAATTCGAACCCAATGGGAAGAGTTGTCTATATCAGTGAAGAGATAAAATCTGGTGTGGTAAGTCTTACTCCTGACGCCGTCTATACTGAGAATTCATTTATTCTAAATGAAATTGAAAACTACTTCGGCGTTCTACAAACCCCTAAAAATCGCACATTCCCACAGTTTACTAAAGTTAAGCAATATAAAATTCTCTCTCGTTTTAGTGTCGGTTATTATTGTGACCTTGCAAACCTCAAGGCCCATGAGAATTCATTTGATATTGAAAAACTTTCTGTTGGCTTACAGGGAATTTTAAATGCTATTGTTCTCAAGAGACAATGCGCTCCTGTTGAATTAGAGATGCTTTTTAGCGATGAAGAGCTTCTTATAAATATGAAGATTTCATCTATCTTTGTTGATGATGAATTGATTAATGAAATTTATCGATTCATTTCTAGTGACTTCTCTTATCTTTGTTTGAGAATTAATCGAAAAAAAGGGAAGATGGATCTAAGGTTCTCGCTTCAAAAAAAGAAATCGTATATTGCTCGTTTCGACTATGAAGTAAACTCTTCAAGAGCTAATTCTAGTGAAGAGCTCGTAAAAGATTCAAGTGAGAGAATTGTCGATCATAGCAATTATCACGATCCAATTATAAAAAAGGCATCATTAAAAGAGTTAAAGAGAATAGTTGATTTTCTCTCAAAGAGAGAAGTCTCTCAAGATGACTTTCTAGATAACCTAGAGGCATATCCAGATAAAGAAATGCTTAAGGTCTTAGTTGATGATGAAATTGAATTTATTAAAAAGTCTGTATTAAATAAGGAAAAAGCTGAGAGCCTAAAGGAAGCCATTAGACTGACTGTGACTAACAGCTTTAATGAACAAAGTAGAGAAGAGTTCAATGAGAACTTTTTTAATAAGGTTGATAGACAAACTTTAAAAGATCTTGTTAAGGCAGAGAATTGGCCAATTGATAACGATGCTTTAAAAGAAGAAGTTAAAAATAAGATCTTAAATGAAAGAGAGCTTGAAACTTATAATGATTACTTAAATTCAGTACAAGGATATGTTGAAGAAACATATAACGTTCCTAAAGAAGACTTTGAAACTGTAAAAGACGGTGTTGAAGGTAATATTGCTGAAGAAGTATTAGAGAAGACTGGAAAGTCTGTAGAGCAATTTATTAGAGAGTCTGAATACTATGCAATGAAAGAGAAAGTTGCTCGTATGAGCCACTTATTCGATAAGATGCAAGCCGAGTTAGAAAAGGCAAAGCAAACTCCTGCTCTAGAAGTTCAAGACGTGCTAGTTGAAGAAGATGGTCAATCTCCTCTTGGAGCAATGGGTGAGCAAAGAGCAATTCAGGATCTTGAAGAGAAAGTTAAACAGCTTTCAAAAGAGTTAGAAATAAAAGGTGACTCGATAGAGGTCATGAGCCAGAAAGTTGATGCAGCTAACCTATCGGCCGCAGAAGATAAGCAAGAGCTTAGTCTGGCACAACAAAAGCTTAAAGAAGAAATCTTAAAAGTAGAAGACTTAGAAAAAGAGTTAGCCAAGTTTAAAGGCGACACTTCTAATACTTCTGGTACAGGTGAAGATCTTGAGACAAAACTTAAAGATGCAAATATTGAGATCAAGATGTACAAGCAAAGACTTAAGTTTGCTCAGTCTCAGATTCAAACATTAGAGAAAGCTAAGAAAGCTGCTGCAGCTGGTGGTGCAAATAATAAGAAAATAGCCCATCTTGAAAAGCTAATGGATAAACAAAATAAGCTTAAATCTAAGATGGAAACAGAAATTTCTTCTCTTAAAAAAGATAATCATAAAATAAATCAGGAAAACAAAATCCTTTCAAATAAAATTAAAGACTTAGAGAGAAAGCTTAATAATAAAAATAAATCAGCAGCGTAATTTTTTTCTTGCCATATTGAGTGAAGTCCCTTATAAATATTCTCACGCCTTACCAATGAAATTTTTGAAAAATTTTTAATTGTGCCCAGATGGTGAAATTGGTAGACACGCTAGACTTAGGATCTAGTGCCTTTGGCGTGGAGGTTCAAGTCCTCTTCTGGGCACCATCTTTTTGGTAGATCGCTTTCGCGGTCTTTTTTTTTGCCTTTTTTCAACTTTAACTCAAATTTATTTTTATCTTGCTCTCAACTTCGTAAGATGGATTGGTCGTATTACTCTTTTCTACGATCCTAGGTTCCACTCTGCACGAAAACATGCCTTTGGGCATCTTTTCCCGCAGGCGGTGGTAGATCGCTTTCGCGGTCTTTTTTTTTGCCTTTTTTGCAGGCGGCAATTAGCAATAGGCTAATTGAAGCCGTGCAACCCTGATGAGCGACCACGATGGGAGCGAAAGAGGGTCCCATGCAAACTTGTTAACTCACTTTAAATCCCCCAACTTCGTAAGATGGATTGGTCGTATTACTCTTTTCTACGATCCTAGGTTCCACTCTGCACGAAAACATGCCTTTGGGCATCTTTTCCCGCAGGCGGTGGTAGATCGCTTTCGCGGTCTTTTTTTTTGCCTTTTTTTAACTTTAACTCAAATTTATTTTTATCTTGCTCTCAACTTCGTAAGATGGATTGGTCGTATTACTTGCTTTGATAATCATATTTTTTGCAGGCGGTTGCTTCAAATCAATCATTTGCTATAATTAAATATATTTTGTCGTAGCGATTGGATTAAAGTGAAAATTATTAAAGTCATATTACTAGCATTCTTTTACATCAACTTTGTCAGTGCAGAGCCAATAGATTTTCAAGAAGTACTTAAAAATAAGAAAGTCGATTTTATCAAGTTTCCTTATCGAATAAACTTTAGTGGTGAGAGACTCTCTGAGATTTATAAAAGGTTTATTCTTGATGATGCTGTTGTAAGTGCAAAGCACCCAATGGTTCAGCGCACGATGAAAGCTAATGAAGTGGATTTTTCGAAGCTTAAAAAAGATAGTGTTCTGCAATTATATATTTCAGTTGAGTTATTGGATTATAATAAATTCTCTGTTTATCAACGCCAGTTAAATAAAGCAGGGAGGATTGATCAAAACAGCATGAAAAGGATTAAAGAGCAATTAGGCGAGAGAACGTTTCGCTCTTCTGTGTTCTATATGGCCTCATATGGTAAGTTTGCTCAAGATAATCCTGCTTACGCTGATGTGAGCTTTCTACAGAACTCACCTGTATCTTTAGGGCTTAGTACATCTTATTATCCAAAGGATAGACCTTTTAATATTTCAGGTAGTATTTATTATTCATATCTAACAACGGCCGAAATAGATGATTATACTAATGATAAGATAAATGTAGATCCTGAGATTGGAGGAAATCTTTATTTTTCATATCGTTTAAATTCACCTGCTATTTCATTATATGCTGGTCTTGATTACGAAGAATTTAATACATTCAATCTTGAAAACCTGAAAAAGAATGACCTTGTAAGCTTTGATACTAATCAAGTCCTATATGCTACGTTAGGAGCTTCTCGCTCTGTAAATTTATTTGGTCAAAAGCTCTTTGCAAAATTGAGTTATTCCCAGTCTATAGCATCTGAGAGGAGCTCTAGTTTAGTAAATGCTGAAAATACTCAAAGCTTTACAGGTAGTAAGATTCTTTTTTACCTGTTTAAAAACGTCGGGAATAACTTTTTCGCCCATAGTTTGATTAAGTATCATTGGATGAGTGGGCCCTCTAATATTACAACTTTAAGGGTTGGTCTCGGTTTTGGTTATATTTTATAAAATTTAAACTTTTTTTTACTGATACCGACAATATGTATTGAGGTGTATGTGAAAAAAATCAATCTTATTTCAATTTTATTTATTAATCTTATTTTTCAATCTTGTTCAATTGATGTTTACAAATTTGTTTCTGAAGAGGATTCGTCTATTGAGGATGATACTCTTGTCCTTACTCAGGATGATCTAGTTTTTAATCTAGGTACTGTTAGTGAAAAAACTAAACTTCTTCGCTCTGATACAATCTATGAAGATATTCCTAAAAGTAATCTTATTGAAAAAGAAATTTCAATGAAGGGATCAAGAACTCCTGCTTCGTCTGATCTGAGTTATGACCTATATGAAGTTCAAGAGTTTGATACCGCCATGAAAGTTGCATTTTATCTTTATAAAGATATTCGTAAATGGAAAGAAATTAGGGATTTAAATGGATCAGTAGATATGTATGTTGGGCAAACAATTAAGGTTCCTCGAATTCCTGAAAATTTAAATTATGTAAGACCAGAAGGTGAGCCATACCTTATAAAAAAGGATGATACCCTTGGGAAAATTTCTCAAGGAGTTTACGAAGGTAATAGTCGATTCTGGATTAATATTTGGGATAATAATAAAGAGATCATTGATGATTACGATTTAATTTTTCCAGGCTTCACTTTATATTACAAAGATTATGCAACGGTTAAGAAAGAATATCGTGCAGTAAGAGCGAAGTATGATTTTTCAAATCCAAAAAGAAGAGAGATCAGTTCTGAAAAAATTATTAAGCAATAGAAGTTCTATCATAATGATCGTTGGAGCTTTCATTGCTCTTACGATCTTTATATTTCAAAATAAAGAAATAGAATCAAAACAATCTGTTATCGTTACAACAGTTCAAAGTATATCACCTCCACCCTCTGAGCCAGTTGTAGCAAAGAAAGTAAAAGTTGAAGAAGTTGAGCCAGTAATAATTCCGAAGATATTGGAAGTTCAAAAAATTGAAATTACTACTGGAGAGCGAAAGCAACAAAAAGATTTAATTAGTGAAACTTTCACTTGGAGCACAACGAAGAAAGCAAGTGCCTCCGTGAAATATGTAATCGAAATTCTTAATAGAGAGAACCAAAGGGTGTTAAAAGAAGAGACTGTGAACTCACAATTTGTCTTTAAACAAAACACTGTCGGAATCTATAAAATTAAGGTTTCTCAAATCGAAAATGGGCAATTGATATCATTTGGTGAAAGAAGTTTTTCTCTTACTGCGCCAGAAAATAGTAATCCAAAAAGTATGAGTAGTTATGTGATGAAATTTGTTTCAAAAAGAAATTGTTACAAAGTGGATCTTCCTAGTTACTCAACTGCAAAGAAGTACTTTATAGAAATTTATCGTGATATTGATAAGAAGAAAATGGTACGTGAGATTTGGGCCGATCGATCAGAGTTTTGTTGGCATAGTTCGCGTGATGGCCGTTATTATTTTCGCTACAAATATCTTGATTACTGGGGCGGTAGCTCTAGGTATTCAGAAATGTCTGAAATTATTTTCCCCATTTCACCAATGACAGACTTCTAAGACAGTTAACTGCGGTTAAGTTTTTCTTAATCTTTCTCAATTTGTATGAAGTAGGTTTGTCGAGGCTCCTCGTTATTGATAGGTTTGCCCATATCGAAATATTTGAATTCTATGAGAGGGGGAATTTATGCCTAAAATGTTAAAAGGAAGTCTTTGTCTATTTGCACTTCTAGCGAGTCTTAGTATTTTTGCCAATGATCAAACTGACGCTGATTCATCAACAGAGCCAATGCCAGTTCCGTTAAGTACTGCTTGTATGGTTCAGGGAAATTTTGGTGAAAATCTACCAATTAGAATAAAAATGAGTAGAGTATTTCAAGAGTGGACTGAAAAGCGCATTATTGAGAATACGACAAAAGAAGAGTGTTACGATATAGCAGATGATATTGCACATCTTGCTATTGGGATCGAGGACGTGAAAACTGGTGAGATTATAAAAACAGTCTCAGCTAGGCTTTGGTTTAAGAACTTTGAAACAAATGAATTCATAGAGGACGAAGTCTTTCGCGATCTATAATATAAAATCAATGACTTAGGGCTCCTTCTCTTGGGAATGGGCCTTAAGATCTAAATATTTCATGTGTATATTTCATACACCGCTTGTAATGCTTTCAATCGTAATCAAAAATACAGTTTGTTGATGTTAACTTGAATTAATTCAAAATTAAATTTAAGGAAAATATCATGAAAACACTATTGGTTATTCTATCGGCCCTACTTCTATCTGCTAGTACTTTTGCAGGTAATGTTGATAGTGAGCTAGAGGAAAGGCTAAATACAATTAAAAATGAGATCTATCATCAAGAGCAGGAGAGCTCGGCACTAGATATTGTTATTCTTAAAAAGCAAAAGAGCCTTAATAATCTGCTTTTAAAGAGACAAATTTTAGTAGAAGAGACGGCATTACAGCATGTTATAGGTAAACTTGAAGATCGTCTTGATTACAAAGATAGCTCCTCACAAGAGGAGAAAGAAGTCTTAGAAACATTGAATATTCTTTTGGAACTAAGTACTGATGAGAGGCAAGAGGTAATCGATCGTTTTTATGAAGACCATAAAGATAATAGAGAGTAATTAGAATTTTTGATCTTTTATAGAAAGTCCTCTTAGTCTTTGCCCAAATTTTCAAATGATGGTAAATAAAAGGCATGAAGACTCTTATTCTTATATTTTTTGCGGTTTCAGCATATGCCATCAATATTAAAAAATTTGATATTGATCATCGTGTAAAATCGAAAGAATTCGATGTCGCTATGATTTCGGGAAAGAAAGATGGAATTCGTTTCTATCAAGGAACCATTAGTGATGTTCTAGCTCTACCTGTAAATACTGTCTTAGACACAGTCTTGGCCTTTGATAAACGTTGTAATAATGAACTTAGTGATAAACGCACTCTCTCTAATAAATTTAAAAAATGTCCATTTTCTAGTGACTCATTAATTGAGTCTGTCATTGTAAATGATCTCAAAATAAAAAAACTCGATAAGAATGAAATCAAGCGCTTTGTCGTTAAGCGTAGATCCTATAATCGTGGCCTTTATACATATAATGATTTGATACGTGTTTATCGCTATATGGATGGCTTTAAAATTACGATGGAGATGATGGATGACAAGCTTTCAAAGAGTTATATCTCGTCTCCCCTTAGTAATAACAGTGTGATGCAAACATCTGGTGGGGTTTATTACATAATGCCGGCCGCTGGAGGCAGGACACGTTATACGTACACATTTACGTGTAGCACTGACCATTGGTTACTTAATAAATCCATCACGGTTTCAACATTTTTTAGTAACATGGCCAAAAATTTGAGAGATGAGTTCAATACAATTAAAAATTGAACAATTGTATTATTTCCATGGCCCTTGAAACACAGCGTCTAGCGTGTTAGAGTCCCGGAAATTAAGAAAATACGCCTATTTATAAATGACGGTCACTAGTCATTATTTCAGCTCAAGATCGAGCAAACATCCGTGGCCTGCATTCTAGGCTTGCGTTTAAGGAGTCAAAATTGAATTTTAACGAAATTCCACTTAAGGAATCGCTGCTTCGTGCACTCGAAGATAGAGGGTTCGAATCGGCAACAGATATCCAGTCTCAAGCTATTCCATTATTAATTGAAAAAGACACTGACTTTGTTGGTCAGGCCCAAACTGGGACAGGTAAGACTGCTGCTTTCTCTCTTCCACTTCTTCATCGTATTGATGGAAGTGAAAAGAATATTCAAGCAATTATTCTTTCACCTACAAGAGAGCTTGCTAACCAAATCAACGATGAAATTAAAAAGTTTTCAACATTTGAAACTGTAAAGACGATGTCGGTTTACGGTGGTACTGCAATTGATAACCAAATCAGAAACCTAAAGAAAATTAAGCCGCAAATTGTTGTTGGTACGCCAGGACGTGTTCTTGATCTAATTAATCGTGGTGTTCTAAAGCTTGAAAAAGTTAAGTATGCAGTACTTGATGAAGCTGATGAGATGCTAGACATGGGATTCCTTGATGATGTTAAGGAAATTCTTGCTCAAGCTGAAAATAAGAAAACGTGGATGTTCTCAGCAACAATGCCACCTGCAATTCTTGATTTAATTAAGAATTATCTTGATGAACCAGAAATTGTTAGAGTTCAAAAGAAAACTCTTTCGAATGATAATATTACGCAAAAGTTCTACCTTGTACGTGATCAAAATATGAGAGAAGCAGTTTGTCGTCTTCTTGATGCTGTTGAGGATTACTACGGGATCATCTTTACAAAGACAAAGCTTGAAGCAAGCTCTCTTTGTGATGAACTAAACCTTAGAGGTTACCTTGCGGATTCTCTTCACGGAGATATGGATCAGAAACATCGTGATGTAACGATGAGAAAGTTTAAAGATAAGAAAGTAAAGCTTCTTGTATGTACAGACGTTGCAGCTCGTGGGATTGATGTTGATCACCTAACTCACGTATTCAACTATGGACTTCCGCAAGATCTAGAGTCTTATGTACACCGTATTGGTCGTACAGGACGCGCGGGTCAAAAAGGTCTAGCTCTTTCTGTCGTTTCACCAAGTGAAATTAGAAAGATTTCTGCACTAGAAAGACTAACAAAAGCTAAAATTGAAAGAGAAAGAATTCCTTCAGTTGATACTCTTAAAGGAGCTATGGTTCGCCGTAAGCTAAACCACTTTGAGGAGATTTTTGAAGAACTTGAGGGAGATGATTCTTTAGACGATAGCTTTAGCATCTTTGCTGAGAACTTTGATCATCTTGAAAAAGAGCAAGTTCTTAGAGCAATGTATATGTCACTATTTGCTGACAATCTGAAGCGTTTTGAAATGAATCCAATCATCGATATGGAGCCTAAGCAAAGAGGTGAAAGAGGTGAGCGTGGTGCACGTGGTGAAGTTAGAGCAGATAACCGTGGTAATATTCGTTGTTTCGTAAACTACGGACGTGATGACGGTGCTCAAATTGCTTCTTTCTTAGATGCAATTGCAGGAGAGCTTAAAATTGATCAAAGAAAGATCCGTAACGTTCAGCTTAAAGATAAGTTCTCTTTCATTGATATTCCAATTGAAAGTGGAAAGCTTCTAATCAACGGTGAAGAACAAGTATTCATCGGTAACAAGAAACTAAGATTTGAAGCAACTAAAGAACGTTCTCGTGATGGTGGACGCAGTGGTGATCGCGGTGGTCGTTTTAGCCGTGGCGGTGACCGTGGCGGACGCGGTGGAGATCGTGGTGGACGCTCTGAAAGAGGTGGCCGTGGTGGTTTTGGAAACCGTCGTAGCAGCACTGGGCGCTCAAACGGAAATAGAGGAAACTCTCGTAGCCAAATCTAATTAAATGAAAAAATATGATGTCATAATCATTGGTGCTGGTGCCGCAGGTTTATTCTGCGGCATTCATGCTGCCAAAAGAGGAAGAAGTGTTTTAATTCTTGAAGGTGCAAAAGGCCCTGGAAAGAAGATTCTTGTCTCTGGAGGCGGGCGCTGTAACTTTACGAATCTTGACGTCACTCCAAATTTCTATGTTTCTAATAATCCTCATTTCTGTAAGTCAGCATTAAGCCAATATACAAATTGGGATTTTATCTCTTTTATATCTGAATACAATTTAACTTATACAGAAAAGACGTTAGGTCAGCTATTTTGTGATCAAAAGTCGCGTGGAATTTTAGAAGCACTACTGAAGTCTATACCTAAAAATTGTGAGCTAAGAGTTAATAGTCGTGTTGTTGATGTTGAGCATGAAGAAGAATATAAAGTCACTTTATCTGATGGCACTGATTTTTTAAGTGAAACTCTTGTTCTTGCAACAGGAGGTCTTTCATTTCCTGGGCTTGGAGCAACTGATATCGGCTATCGTGTGGCGAAAAAATTTGGTCATAAATTAATCGAGACGACACCTGCACTAGTGCCTTTTACTTTAGACAAAGTGAATGCAAATTTAGCAGGTATTGCTATTGAATCAGAGGTGAAGGTAGGAAGTAAGAAGTTTCTTGAAAATATCTTATGGACTCATAAGGGCCTAAGTGGTCCATCGATTTTAAAAGCATCACTTTATTGGAATATTAAGGACGAGGTTAAGATTAATTTCTTACCTAAGAGTGATCTTTACGAAATTCTTAAAGAACATAAGAAGAAAAATCTAGTTAATGCTTTAAAGGGACATTTACCAAGTCGTTTTGTTGAGCTTTGGTTGGCCCAGCACGATCTTCCCTTAAATAGAAATTGTGCAGAACTTTCTGGAGCACAAAAAGAAAAGCTAATAGAAGTAATGCATCACTGGACTTTTGTCCCTAATGGAACCGAAGGCTATCGTAAGGCCGAGGTTACAAGAGGTGGTGTGGATACAAATCAGGTAAGCTCCAAAACAATGGAGAGTCGATTGCAAAAGAATCTTTACTTTGTTGGTGAAGTTCTTGATGTTACAGGACTTCTTGGAGGATATAACTTCCAATGGGCCTGGTCCTCTGGCTATGTAGCCGCAAAATATGTATAATTTCTCTATGAGAAATAAGAAGAAAGAAAAAGCTGTTGTATTTACTGGTGGTGGAAGTGGTGGACATGTTGTTCCTGCTCTAACTTTAATTGATAAGTTAAAAGAAGATTCTGTTAGGATTTACTATATTGGTTCATATACTGGAATTGAGTCAAAGTTAACGAAAGGTAAGGTTGATCGCTATATTGGTGTTTCAACAGGGAAGCTTAGAAGATATCTCGATTGGCAAAATATTACAGATATTTTTCGTCTAATGATCGGACTAATTCAATGCTTTTATTATCTTGCTCATATTCGTTTACGTGCAAATACTATTGTATCGATGGGGGGATTTGTGAGTGTTCCAACTGTTGTTGCAGGTAAACTTCTTGGTTATAAAATTATTGTTCATGAACAAACGTCACGAGTAGGGCTTGCTAATAAAATTGCATCATTATTTGCTCATCGTGTGTTCGTTAGTTTCAAAGATTCTTTAAAATATTTTCCTCAAAAGATCGTTCGATATTCTGGATACCCTGTAAGAGATGAGTTTAAAACAACTCAACTAAAGACTCGTACTTTCAAAGGTATTGAGCTTAAGGATTCAGATGCGCCAATATTTTTCATTACTGGTGGTGGAAATGGTTCGAAATTATTGAATGATAAAATTAAAGAAAACTTAGGGCCGTTAACGAAACAATTTGTCGTTATACATCAAGTTGGAAGTCAGTATATTGAGGAGTATAAATCTCTTGAAAGTAGTCGCTATTTTCCAGTCGCTTTCTTAGGTGATGAAATGCCTGATCTAATGAAGGCAGCAAAGTACATTATTTCACGCTCTGGCGCAGGAACAGTTGCTGAGTTGATTGCAATTGGTAAACCTAGTCTTTATATTCCATTAAAAATTGCACAAAAGAACGAGCAATATCACAATGCGATGGAAGCAAACCGCCTCTTAGGTTCTATCGTAATTACTGAAGATGAGTTTGGTCGTTGTGACTTATTAGAAGAAATAAAAAATATCCCATCACATGCTATCCCTCAGGATAGGGAGCATGCGAGTGAGATTATATTAAAAGAAATATTACAGTCTTAGAAGTACACCACGAGACTTAATTGTCTTGATGTAGTTTGAGAAAGGCTTAATCTTTCTTCTTAGGTTTGATAGGTGAGTATCAATATTTTGTGAGTTAACATCACTATCGGCCCAAACAACTTGAGAGATATGATCTCTTGAGAATATTTTGTTAGGGTTTGAAGCTAATAGAGTGATGATTTTATACTCAGTTGTCGTAAGTTTAATTTCTTTCCCTTCTAGAACAACATTTTGCTGATCGAGATTGATTGAGAAATTATGATCTTCAAAGTTGATTTCATTCTTCTTTTTACGACGATGCTTATTCTTCTTTGCTTCTACTTTATTTTTAATACGGGCCACTAGTTCATTAATAGTTACTGGCTTAACAATAAAGTCTTGTGCTCCAATTTCAAGTCCCTTAACACAGGCTTCTTCTGATGGGTCACCAGTTAAGAAAATTACAGGAGTACGCGGAGCAAGTTCTCTGGCCTTACTAAATAGTTCGAAACCATTTACTTCCGGCATGTGAAGATCCAGCACCATAATGTCTGTCTTGTTTGTGTTCAAGAAACTTAGAAGCTCGAGAGGATTTTGAATAAGTTCTAAATCAAACTCATCTTCTAGAAGATCTTGGTAGTTTTCTAAGTTATCGCTGTCATCGTCAACGATTGTTACGTGTGGCTTCTGGGCCTTTAAAATTTTTGACATGATTCAACTTCTCGTTCTTTAGTTTTGAACTATAACGTATTGATTTTAAAGGTTGGTTCATATGCTCGTCAATAAGATAAATATATGCTCGACGCGTCGTTTTGGAATTATTTAGATAATTTCTTTAATTATAGGTACTTAAGAGTTCGTAATTGTGGAAAAAAAAAGCCCCTAGTTCTTGTCTAGGGGCCTATATTGGGTATTTTAAGCTTTTTAATTGGCAATTAGTCCTTGCTCTTCTTTTCTTTTCTAACAACTGAACGTTTATTAGCAGCAAGCTCTTTCTTTCTAATACGGATATTTTGAGGTGTTACTTCTACCCATTCATCGTTATCAATCCAGTCAAGTGCCCACTCTAGAGTTCTTGGTCTTACTGGTGGAAGAATGATGTTTTCATCTTTACCTGCAGTACGAACTGAAGTTAGTTGTTTCCCACGACAAATGTTAACGTTGGCATCGTTTTCTTTTTTACTTTCACCGATAACCATCCCTTCGTAAACCATATCACCTGGCTCAACAAAGAACTCACCGTTGTTAAGTAGGTTGAAGACAGCGTATCCAGTAACTTTACCAGCTCTATCTGAAATGATGGCACCATTTTGACGAGCAAGCATTTCACCTGCAAATGGACGGTAACCTAGGAATTCTGTTGAAAGGATCCCTTCTCCACGAGTATCTGTCATGAAAGCACCACGGTAACCGATTAGACCACGTGATGGAATTTCGAATTCAATTCTTGTACGACCTTCACCGATTGGCATCATTGAAGACATGATTCCTTTTCTGATTGAAAGTTTTTCAGTTACAACACCAGTAAAATCATCTGGTACATCAAGAACTGCTAATTCATATGGCTCGTGCTTTTGCCCATCGATATCTTGGAAAAGTACTTCTGGTCTTGAAACCATTAGCTCAAAACCTTTACGTCTTAGTTCTTCGAAAACGATAGCGATTTGAAGCTCTCCACGACCTTTTAGTTTGTATACTTTTGCATCGTCAGTTCCTTCATATTGAAGAGCAACGTTTAGACGGCAAGCATCTTGTAAGAATTCTTCAAGCTTTCTTGAAGTTAGGTATTCACCTTCTTGACCACTCATTGGAGAAGTTGAAACAGAAACGTTAACCGCAACAGTTGGTGGCTCAACTTCAATTCTTTCTAGTGGGTTTTGAGCAGTAGTTGGAGTGATTGTATCTCCAATATGAACTTCTTCAATACCTGCACAAATAACGATCTCACCAGCGTGAGCTTCGTTAACTTCAACTGTTTGAAGTCCTGAGTAAGTTTGAATATTTGAAACTTTGAAGTTCTTAGATTTTCCATCACCGATACAAGTAAATTGTTGGTTCTTAACAATTGTACCTTGGTGAATACGTCCAACAAATTGTTGTCCTAGAAATTTTGAGTATGTAAGATTTGAAACGAGTAATTGTAGAGGAGAATCGATGTCTTGTTTTGGTTCTGGGAAGTAGTCTGAAACCATGAAATCCAGTACCGGAATCATATCCTCCCTTACTACACCTGGCTCCATTGCTGCCCAACCATTCTTTGCAGAAGCGTAGATAAAAGGGATATCAATATCAAAGTCTTCAACTTCAAGTTCAGTTGCGATTTCTAGAAGTAGGTCTTCACATTCACCTTTTACTTCTTCAATTCTTTGGTCTGGACGGTCAACCTTATTGATAATAACGGCAACTTTTAGTCCTCTTGAAAGAGCTTTTCTAAGTACAAAACGAGTTTGTGGAAGTGGCCCTTCTGAAGCGTCAACTAGAAGTAGTACACCATCTACCATCATTAGTGATCTTTCTACTTCTCCACCAAAGTCCGCGTGGCCTGGAGTATCAAGTAGGTTAATTTTTGTGTCTTTGTAAAAGAAAGAACAGTTTTTAGCTGTAATTGTAATCCCGCGTTCTTTTTCGATTTCGCCAGAGTCCATTACTCTCTCTTCAACTTCAGCGCGTTCGTCAAAAGTGTTTGATTGCTTAAGGATTTCATCAACCATGGTTGTTTTACCGTGGTCAACGTGCGCAACTACTGCGATGTTTTTTAATTTCTCAAATTGACTCATTGTGTGCCCTTTCTTGTCTGTCTAATCTGCTTTCTATTAATGAATTTATTTGCTACACAATATATATGATTCAGCTTGTAAATGTAACTAAATCTTTTGGTGGCCGAACGCTTTTTGAAGAAGTGACGTTCTCACTCAATATGGGTGAAAGAATAGGCCTAGTGGGACGAAACGGTACTGGTAAATCGACTTTATTTAAGGTCATTATGGGGATCGAGTCCTATGATAGTGGCGAAGTAAAGATTCCAAAGTCTTATAAAATCGGTACCTTAGATCAACATATTCACTTCTCGCATGAGACTGTCTTGGCCGAGTGTATGTCAGCACTAGGGCCTGAGTTTGAATATGAAACTTACCGAGCAGAAAAACTCTTAACTGGACTAGGCTTTTCTGATGAAGATTTTGTGAAAAGTCCCCAGAGTTTTTCAGGTGGTTATCAGATACGAATTAATCTCGTCAAAACTCTTCTTACTGAGCCGAACTGCCTCTTATTAGATGAGCCAACAAATTACCTTGATATCGTCTCACTTCAGTGGCTTCGTTCATTTCTAAGAACCTTCCAAGGTGAAGTAATTATCATTACTCACGATCGTTCATTTATGGATTCGGTAACGACTCATACGATGGGTGTTCATCGTGGAAAGCTTAGAAAAATAAAAGGGCCAACAAAGAAGTACTACGAGCAGCTTGAGCAAGATGAGATTATTTATGAACAAACTCGTGTGAATCAAGAGAAGAAAATAAAGCATATGATGGATTACGTGGATAAGTACCGTGTAAGTGCCAGAGGTGCATCTCAAGCTCAGTCGCGTTTAAAGGCAATTGAAAAGATGCAAGATATGAAGCAACTAGAAAAGATAGCTGATCTTGATTTTTCTTTTAATCACGTTTCATGCCCAGGTAAGCAAATCATGAAGGTTAATGATTTGAGCTTTGGTTATGATGAAGAGAATTTATTTTCTGGTGTGAGTTTTGAAGTAGACCGTGAAGATCGAATTGGGATTATTGGAAAAAATGGTAAAGGTAAGTCGACTCTTCTCAATGTTCTCTCTCATGAGCTTAAACAGAGAACAGGAGAGATTTGGGAACACCCAAGTCTTGCCCTAGGACACTTTGGTCAAACAAATGTGAAACGTCTTCATGCAGAGAATACAATTGCTCAAGAAATCCAAGAAGTTAATACGGAACTACCTATTACGAGAGTAAAGGCAATTGCCGGAACTATGCTTTTTACTGGTGAAGATTCAGACAAGAGAATTTCTGTTTTATCTGGTGGAGAAAAAGCTAGGGTTATGCTTGGAAAAATTCTGGCAAAGAAAACGAACTTACTTTTTCTAGATGAACCAACAAACCACTTAGATATGGAGAGTATTGAGTCTCTAGGTGAAGCGATCAATGACTATGAGGGTGCATGCTTGATTGTAACTCACAATGAGGATCTTCTGCGCTCTTGTGTTAACAAACTTGTAATCTTTAGAAAAGATGGTGCCGAGTTCTTTGAGGGTACTTATGACGAATTTCTTGAAAAAATTGGTTGGGAAGAAGATGTAAAGCCAATAAAAGAAAAGCCTGCTCCGATAAAAGTAGAACCAGTAAAAAAAGAAGAGCCTAAGGTATCAGGAAATAAATATAAAGAAGAAGAGATCATGGCCCAGATTGAAACATTAGAAAAGTATCAGTCTGTTTTAGAAGAGAAAATTCAGAATGCTTCAGCGGCGGGTGACACCGATGCAATAACTAGCGCAGGCCATGAGCTTGAACTAGTTAATGCAAAAATCGATGAGTTACTAGAGTTACTATAATTATTGTTCTTGTGCTGATGATGAGTTAGACGAATCAGGAGCACTTGTACGAATGGCCTTGTCGGCTTTCGCATTGGCACATTGAGTGGCATCATTTTCATCACAAGGACAGTATGCAAGAAGTTTAGATTTAATATCGAACTTCTTTTGCTTTTCAGAGTGGGCTTCGCAGATTAACTTCTTAAGACACACTCCCTTATTTGAGCAATTAGCATTCTTTCCTTCAAATAATTTTTCATTCGAATCAAAGTTACAATTGTAATAGATTAAATCATCAGGAAGAAGCTCCTCTTCTTGTTCGACTTCTACCTGTACAGGAACAAATTTTTCTTCATCGCCACCATCTGCTTCTCGAGGAATTGCTTTCTCTCTTCCGTCGTCATCACGTGGAATTACTGGAATAGCTTCTGGTGTAGGCTCTGGTTCTTTTTCCTCTACTTTAGGACTTTCTGGTTGCTCAGGCTTTTCAAAAATTGTTGCAAGCCTCTCTTTTAGAGCATTACAGCTAAATGCCTTTTTAGGTGTACTCTTTGCTTCACAAAAACAATTTACATTATCAATGATTTTTTCAAATGTTTCTTTATTGTTATTATAGCGCTCTTTCAAAGACTCTTTGAAATTAGGAACTTTTGCAGAAGCTTCTAGACATTGAGAAGTCGCATAAGCATATGAAGGTGAGACTTTAATACAAATTCCGGCTTCGCTATTTCTTTTTGAGTTTTTTGTAGCTACAAATGGTAGTGGGTCGAGACTAGAGTCATAGCCACCAAAAATTTTCGGATTACAGCGAAATAGGTTTTTTCCACCACAACTATAACTATTAGTATAAACTTCTGAATCAACACTTTGAACTTTATCTAAACCAGAAACTTTCCAAGGAGCCTGACAATAGCTACCTTTTCTCGTTGATGCCCAACCACCAAAGTAGCACATATTGTTACACTCTTGCCCTTCAGCGCAAGCTGTTGGGATTAGCATATCGATGACAAAGTTAAATGAATATTTTCCACCATTTGTACTTTCAACCTTGTAGAGTCCATTTCGTGAAACTTCAGCAAGTGTCTTCAAATAAGCTTCGATAATATCCGATGTGTATTCACTTTGCGGTAACATTTTTAAAGCTTGTTGATAAATATAGTTATCTGATACAGCAATGTCAGTCGTTGAAATAGGGTAGGTTACCTGGATCCCTACTTTAGGATTGTTTAAAAATGGTTTCACCTTTATATATTTTTTCGACTTAGTTTGGATTAAATAGTGTTCTTTCGTAATATTAATTAACTTACCTGTATTGTATACTGTTGGTACTGTAAAAGCATACGTGTTAAAAAATGAAGTAATAGTGAATAGAACAGAAATTAAATATTTCATCTTATACCTCCGTTCCTAATTCAATAACACTACACTTATTCTCAATTGTAGAATTTGAAATGGATTTCACATGACAAGAGTTATCTCCAATTGATTCTTCATCATTAAATTCACATGTGATCTGATAAGTTTGATTTTTACATTTATAAGTTTGAGCACAAACTCTAGATTTTGAATTGTCATTGATACACTGTTTTGGATCTTCTTGTGAGAATGATATAAGTTCGAATTTTGCAAAGTCAATTTGCTCGTCTTCATTTGTACATATCTCATCTCGACATTTACCATAAAGCTTGGCCGTTGGAGTAAATCCGTCTTCTGGTTTATACCTATAACTTTGATCGATAGGATAACAGTTGCTACGTCCAACTTTTTCAAGCTCATCTTCGGAAAGCTTTAGCCTTTTGGGACGGCAGTTACTTTCTTTTGCTAAAATGTTTTTTGTTCTTTCGTAACAAAAATAAAATTTTCTTTCGATCTCAGGTGTTTGAGTATCAATCTCAACAGGCTCTGGTTTTGTCGCAGATGACGTCTTAACTTCAATAGCTCCGCGATCTTTTGGATTTAAAAGGGCAACTTTTACAATATTGCGAGCACTTTCATTCGTAATACAACGAATCGTCATCTCTCCACCTGAAACAATTCTAAGTGTAGCTTGAGAGCTATCGTAGCAATAATTACTTTCTTTATTTACTTCGATCTCTTTGACTTCTCGATAGATTTTTCTAACTTCTTCGCGATCACGATAGATATCTATTCTTGCACGTACATTACTTAAGCTATCTCTAGTGCTTACAGAACTATCACCTTTAGCTATTTTATCCATTAAAGCTTTTTCCTCTTGTAAGAGAGGATCGGCCTTTTCCATAATTACTTCAGTTAAGCGAGCTTTTAAATGATCAGTAAAAGCCTTCTTATATGCATCAGACTCAAGAATATTGATCTTAGAGCCATGAACACTTGCTTCGTAGAATTCATGACCTTCAATAATTTGATCTACAATTTTGTCATCATTTGCAAACAAAGGATTTGAAAAGAGTAGCGGTGCTATGAGACTACATAGTTTTAAAATTTTTTTCTTTGAATAAATCATTACGATAATTCCCTTTCTCTCATTACTCAATTCTTATCGGTAATGAGGGGCAATTACTTGAGCAAAAGCGTTCTAATCTAAGTATTTAAAATTCTTATTGATTATGTGATTTCACATTGTTGTTTTTACGATTAGACTGGTTGTTTTCAACTTCACCTTTTTGATTACTTTGAGATTGGTTGATAACACGATCACGTGATTTTAAAGTAACTTTCGTCGCACTAAACCAAGGATCTTCAATCTTAATTTGGTCTTCATTACCATCTAGAATAGTGATAACGGGTACAATATCATATGAGTCTTTTTCTTCTTGTTTTACTGAAAGTCTAATAGTTTGTGGCCCTTTACCTTTTCTTGCACTTGAATCCTCTAGCTCGATTATGTATTTACTTTCTTTTCTAAGTGTTTTGTATTTCTTACGTGGACAACCTCCTAACTTATATGAAGTAATGACATCTGCGGCACAGCCGTCACTAATATAGTAAAGTAGGTCATATTCAACAATAATTCGATCAGGAGAATCTGCATCTATTGTAATTTCTTTCTTAGGAAAAAAGCTTTTGTTAAGCTTTATCTTCATTTCAGAAGCGTGAATTGCAAATGCAAATAAAATGACTAATGAAGATTTTAAGACAATTTTAAGTCTCATATTACCACCTAAGAAAAGTTTCCTAAGTAGCTCATCGGAATTTATTCTAAATTATTAAATTTAAGTGGAACTGAGTTTGCCATATCTCTTACAAATACTTCGTCCAAAGCATTATTTAAGTCTTTATCTAAGCAAAGCAGAGTATTTTCATAAGAGTGATCTGTAGCGTTGTGTTGGAAGTTATAGCTTCCAATACTTGATAATATTCTATCAAAATAAAATACTTTAGAATGCAGAAAACTCAGATGTAACCAGACTCGAGTTGAGTCAAACCTAGCATAATCTTCTAAAAGATTAGAGAAATGGGCCTCTCCAAAATAGTCATTCCACTTTTTTATACTTTTGAGTTTTTTTCTGATTTTTTTCTGTAGTGATTTATCACTAAGTGTTTCATTAAGTAGTAATTCTTTTATTTCTTCATTCTTTATGTCAATAATCTCATTACCAGTCATATCAGTACCTGTCGTAATGAAGTCTAGAGATATGCCGCTCTTTTGAAGCTCTTCTACTTTTTGATGTAATTTTTTAAACATCTTAAATGTATCAAACTTCTCTATTAAAGGAGCATCTTTAAATACTGAGTTATAGTATGTATCTGAACGAATCGGATCCATAACTCCTAGGTATGTATTTGTATAATTAAGTGCAAGGAGGTAGGCATCTCCAATATTTGTTCGATATTCATAAGGTGACTGTTGTATAAAACGACAGACTCCCTTCATTCTTGTGTCTTTATTATTTAATATTTTGTCATATTGTCCTTGCCCTCTCTGCTCATTCTTCTCTTCCCATTTTAGTCTTGTGAGGTAAAAGTTGAGTTCCTTTTCTAGGTTTGCGATATTCTTACCAGTGTGTCTGATGATAGCGCCGTTTCTTCCTCTAATATTTCGAGTATTTTTTTTCTTAAAATATTGCCAGTCTTTTAGAAAGCCAATTGCAATATCGGTGACAAGGGGACCTTGAACCATGATATCAATATCTTTGTTTTTGAAGTCAGTATCTTGGGAAAGATTGTCAGCATTCAGTTGATTTTGACCGCCAACGATAGCAATTTTTCCATCCACGACTAATTTCTTGTGATGATAGACTGTACGTCCTTCATGTTTCCAAAAATCATTTGCTCGTATAAATTGAATACCTTTATCTTTAAGCTTATTTGGACATTCATTATGTCCTAGTGCTTTAGACATCATTTTATCGTCCATAATATAGACCTTGACGCCTCTTTGGTGAGCTTTAATTAACTCATTAACTAGTATCTTTACAGAAGAGTCGCAAACAAAACTCAAAGACGACATTAAGATCTCAGACTTTGCGCTCTTAATAAGCTCTAGTTTCTTTTTATATGAATAATGATTTTCAAGAAGTTCTACATTATTGCCAAAGCTAAGTTGAGATTTTGATACCTTATCCATTTCTATTTGAAATGCTGATGTAAAAAAGGAATGTTCAATCGTATTAAAATTAATCCTTTTAAAATCTTCTGAGAATAAAGATAGGTTAGCTATTTTCTTTCTAATTGGTGGATGATTTAAAAAACCCCATTCTTTTAATGGGTATACATCTACGAGATGATGTCTATTCTCATTTGAAAAATTAAATTGTGAGTAGTAATTGATCTTTGCTTCATTAAAAGTTGTGCCCCCATACTTTTCTATATAGGCATCATAATCAGTTTGGTAATCTTCTTGTAAGAGATGCCAAGTCAGCTCATACCACTTTGTATTCTCAAGCCTTCCATACTCATCTGTCTTATAGCTGTATGTTGCTCTGTCAGCACTTGCCTGATTGATAACATAGTCTTGATCTACAAAAGGAATTTGCAGCGCTAGGACATTAGTGGCCAAAGTTAATATGAGTGCAGATCTTATGGATCTTACTAATATATGAGACATGCTCATATTTTATGTTGGATTAATGAAAAAATATTGATTTTTGAAATAACTACCGTTCTGTTTAAAAAAAAAACAGACGTAATTTAGAGTAGTTGCGGGTGCTCAACGTATTTCTTTATTCCGGCAATGATCTTGCTCGCATAGACTCCATCAATGATTCTGTGATCGAGTGTAGCTCCAACAGTTAATGTTTCTCTGGCAATAATCTCACCTTTTTCTACGATGGCCTCTTCTTTGACTTTAAATAAGCTCAAAACAATTGGCACGTGAGAGATTGTGGGAATTGGAGCAAATGCAAATTCAGCACCAAAGTTACCAACACTTGTAATCATACAAGATCCAAATGGATCACGTTTTACACTGAAGAGTTTCGTGTAAAGATTGAGTCGATACATAGCAAAGTCTAGTAGTGTAAGGGCAGGTCTCGCAAGAAAGTTAGGAATAAGCTCCACAACCTTTTTAACTTTTTTAAAAGATTTATCTTTGTCGTTTCGAATATTATTCGCACTTTTCATCAGTTCTTTCTTGATATCAAAAACACTTTTCTTGTCAGCATTCCTAATGACTGTTCCTGAAAGGTCCTTTCCACTATGATCTACTGAGACTTGTAAAAAGATATCGACACTCTCTCTTTGATAAAGATGAGGGCCACGAATCATTCGATTAATTTGCGGATTTTCGTGGAATACTTGTGCAATTATTTTTGTGAAAAGATGGGTAGGAGTTACTCCTTTATCTTTTGTGTATTTTTTGAAATTAGTCGCATCAAATTTTAAAAGGCCAAATGTCGAAGGATCAACAGGCTTTTTCCATGTATTCATAGAAACTTTGCGCCAAGAAGAAAGGCGTTTGACCTTAGTGAGTTTAATATGTCTCATAAGCGAGAATTTGCCTTCTGATCACCAATGTATTTGAAACGAGGAGTTTCAACTCCATCAATAACAATAGATTCAATAAACATCTCTAGAGGACGAACCCAGAGTTTTCCAAGATCATTCTCATATAGACATTCGTAGTAGACTAACTCTTCTAATGTTTCCGAATGGCGAACAATATCATGAACGATATAATTCATACCTTTGTAGTGTTGGTATAACCCACCTTTGACGATCTTACTCATTAGTCCTTCCTTACTTTTCTATAAAATTTTATTGCCGCCATAAGAACAACTCCTAAAGCAATAATTCCGCCAACTCCGTAGAGAATTCCTTCTAAACTTTTTATTACAGCAAGAAAGACAATCGCAAAAAGGAAGAGTGTCGCAACTTCATTCCATATACGTAAGAATTTTGCGGTATGAGGAAAATTGTCATTTTGAAGTGCTTTAAAAATCTTATGACATTTAAATTGATACATTAGCAGTAAAACGACTAGTGTTAATTTTAAATGTAGCCAGTAGTGTCCTTTCATTGGCCAGTAAGTTGTATAAACCAATGAAGCGCCAAAGATCACCGTAGCAATACAAGCAGGCCAGGTAATTCCATACCATAGCCTGCGAGACATAATTTTAAACTGAGCACTTAAAATATCTCGTTCACTGTCGCTCTTATCTTGGGCCTCAGTATGATAGATAAAGAGGCGGACAATATAAAAAAGTCCTGCGAACCAACAAACGATACTAATTAAATGTAGTGCTTTTAAATACTCGTAACTCATTATTTTCCAAATGTTGGAGCACCAGCGATATTTTCTTCATAGAAATTACCGAATGTACTCATTTGCTTATGGAAGCTAACGGCAAGCTCTTGCGCCTTAGTTGTATAAGCATCATGATCTTCCCACGATTTTTGAGGATTTAAAATTGTACTTGGAATTTCTCCCACAACTTTTGGAATATTTAGACCAAAGATAGGGTCTTGTTCAGTTTCAACGTTATGTAGATTATTAGCTTGGATGTTACGAATAATCTGTCTTGTAATATTTAGAGGGAAACGTTGTCCAGTACCATATGCACCACCAGTCCAACCAGTGTTCACCATCCAAACATTAAAGCCTAGCTTGTCAATATACTCACCAAGAAGTTTTGCGTATTCACTTGGATGACGAAGCATGAAAGGAGCACCAAAACAAGATGAGAAAGTGGCCGTTGGCTCTTTTACTCCAATTTCTGTTCCAGCAAGCTTCGCTGTGTAACCTAGAACAAAGTAGAACATCGCTTGTTCTTTTGTCAGTTTTGCAACTGGAGGTAAAACACCAAAGGCGTCAGCAGATAAGAAGAATACGTGTTTAGGAATATCACCACGTGAAGTCTTTTCAAGTTCATCGATGAACTCTAAAGGATATGAAGCACGTCCATTCTCAGAAAGTGACTTATCATAGAAATCAACAAGTCCAGTATTCTCGTCTAGAACAACGTTTTCAAGAAGTGATCCGAAGCGATTTGAAGCCGCGTAAATTTCTGGTTCACCTTCTTGAGAAAGCTTATAAGTTTTAGCATAGCATCCACCCTCAAAATTGAAAGTACCCGCTTCACTTATTCCGTGCTCATCATCACCAATTAGATAAGTACCAACATCTGTTGAAAGAGTTGTTTTTCCTGTTCCCGAAAGACCAAAGAAGATTGAAACTTCACCGTTATCAAGGCGAGATGCCCCTGAGTGAGTTGGCATAATATTCGACTCAGGTAGAAGATAGTTCATCGCTGCAAACATACTCTTCTTAATTTCACCCGCATAAAGTGTTCCTGCAATAATTGTAATTTTAGATTTGATACAAGTTACAATTGCAGTCTCTGATCTTAAATCAAATTCAGCTGGATCCAGTTGAAGTTCTGGAGCGTGAAGAATCGTAAAATCATTTTCATTAAAGTCTCTCATCTTTTCACGAAATAGGTGAGTTGAGAAAAGTGCATGATTAGGATTAGTTGTTACAAGTCTTGCACCAAGGTTGTGAACTTCGTCAGCACCAACGCTTCTTTCAGTAATGAAAAGATCACGATCTTCATTTAGGTAATTAGTTATATGTGACTTTAACTTTGCAAAAGTCTCCGGTGTCATGGCCTTAAAATTATTGTCCCACCAGATTGTATTTTCTGTTGTTTCATCGCGCACGATATAACGGTCATTGGCGCTGCGCCCCGTATGCTTTCCTGTCTCAACTACTAGAGCACCGTCTTTAGTTAGCTTTCCAATGCCACGAGCTACTGTTTCTTGAATTAAAAAGCTTCTTGCAGAGTTTACAAATATCTTATTATTTGGTCGCTCCATGTTAATTCCCATGTCTGTATAAAATTGCGTCATACATCATCTCCGGTTCGTTTTTTACAGTCCATAATAGTTCTTGTTATTAGTTCTTTTATGCCACTAAATATATGCTTTTTAACCTGTATTGATAACCATTTTTATCCTAATTCAGCTCATATTTTTTAACGCTAAGAAGTAGTCGGAATAACGATTTTATAGTATATTTTGGGGACTTATACACAATAGATATGATGCACTTAGTTGTGCTTTGAATTATAAGGAAGAAAATATGCAGCCATTATCATCTCGCGAGATTAGAGAGAGATTCCTAGATTACTTTGAAAAGATGGATCACTTAAAAATTAGTGCATCTTCAATCGTTCCTCAAAACGACCCGACACTACTTTTTATCAACTCTGGGATGGCCCCGTTAAAGAATTATTTTCTTGGAAAAGAGACTCCTCCATCTCCAAGGCTAGCAAATTATCAACCATGTATTCGTACAAAAGATATTGATGATGTTGGTGACCGTCACCACTTAACAATTTTTGAAATGCTCGGTTCTTGGTCAATAGGTGACTATTACAAAGAAAAAGCATGTAAGCTTGCTTACGACTTACTAGTTCATGAACTAGACTTCGATCCAAAGAGACTTTACTTCACTGTTTATGGTGGAAATGATGATCTAGGGATTAAACCAGATACTGAGTCTATTGAGGCTTGGAAGAAGTGTGGTGTTCCTGAGGATCATATTGTCGTTCTTGGTGAAGATAACTTCTGGGGACCGGCAGGGGACCATGGGCCATGTGGACCATGTACTGAAGTATTCTATGACACAGGTGCAGAGTATGGGCCTGAGTATAAGCCGGGTGGACATTTTGATGATGTAAGTCGTTACATTGAAATTTGGAATGCCGGTGTTTTCATGGAGCTTAACAAGCAAAAAGACGGGACATTTGAGCCTCTACCACTTAAGTCCGTTGATACAGGTTCTGGACTTGAGAGACTTGCAATGGTTATGAATGGTTGCGATTCTGTTTATGAAACTGATTTACTCGCACCGCTTATGGCATTTTCAAAAGAGCTTTTAGGTAAGAATACAGATATTCAAACTGAACGTATGATTTCAGATCACATGCGTGCAAGTATTATGATTCTTGCTGAAGGTGTTATGCCTGGAAACGAAGGACAAGGATATATTCCACGTCGTCTTATTCGTAAGTGTGTCGCCGCTTGTATTTCAAGAGGTGTGAAACCTAACTTTAATAAGCACATTCAAAAAACAATTGAGATGCTTGGTGATTACTACCCACAGCTTAAGTCAGCTCGTGAAGCAATCATCTATAATATGGAACAAGAAATTAATGAGTTCGTTCCAATCGTTGAAAATGGTCTAAAGAAAATTGAAGAAGAGCTATCAACAAACTCTAAATCAAAAGAACTATTTCCAGGGCATGTTGCATTTGAACTTGTAACAACTCATGGACTTCCTTTAGAAGTAATTAAAGCTGAGCTTGCTTCAAAGAAAATTGAATTTGCTGAAATTGAATATAACGAGTGTTACGAAGCTCACAGAAAAGCTTCTCGTGTAATTTCTCGCAAGAGCTCTGTTGGTGCAGACCAGGAGAGAATTGAACTTGAGTTTATCGAAGTAGCTGATACTGAGTTTACTGGATATGACTCTCTTGAGACAGATAGTGAAATTTTAAAAATTTACCGTACTGAAGATGAAATCTACTTTGCGACAAAAGAAACACCATTCTATGGTGAGTCTGGTGGACAAGCCGGTGATATCGGAACTGCTAGAACATCTACTGGTGAGCTTCAGATTATCGATACAATGAAAGTAAAAAATACTCATGTTCATATCGCTAAGATTATTTCTGGTGAAATTGAAACAGGTGAAAAGATTGAGTTGGTAGTTGATGGTGAAAATAGAAAAGCTTCAATGAGAAACCACTCTGCGACTCACTTACTACATGCTGCTCTTCACGAAGTGATTGGAAAGCATGCGATTCAAAAGGGTTCAATGGTAACTTCAGAGCGTCTACGCTTTGACTTTCAAAACCCTCAAGCAGTATCTAACGAAGAACTGATTAAAGTAGAGGCTTTAGTAAATAAGTGGATTATGCAAAATGATTCACGTACAACAAAGCTTTGTTCATACGAAGAAGCAATTGATAATGGTGCGATGGCATTATTTGGTGAAAAATACGATAGCGATGTTCGCGTAATTGCATTCGGAAAGGAAAGTGTTGAACTTTGTGGTGGGACTCACGTAGGACGCACAGGTGATATTGGTCTTTTCGTAATTACTCAGGAAACTTCTGTTGCAAAAGGTATTCGTCGTATTGAGGCCGTAACAGGAACTGAAGCAGTTCGTGTGATGCAGGAAAGAACGGCACTACTTAATGCTGCGGCAAAAGAACTTAGTACGAAACCCCAAGAGGTTCCAGCTCGTATTAAGGATCTTCGTGCAGAGATGAAAAAGAAGATCAAGGAAGCGAGTGCTAAAGCAGCTCAAAATGGATCAACTGACTTTATCAAAGAAGTTAAGCGTGACTATGAAGGGTTTAAGCTATTTGCTGCTACTTTGGATGCTGATGCTAAAGCGGTTAAGGAAATTGGTGATAATATGATCAACAAGGGTGAAGTACAGCTTATCTGCCTCATTTCGAAGGATGATAAGGGGATGAAATCATTTGTATGGTCTAACTCTGATGTTAAGGCAGGGGACTTCTTAAAGAAGATCCTAGAGCCTGTCGCTGGACGTGGTGGCGGACGCCCTAACTTTGCTCAAGGTGGTGCACCAGATGTAAACGCTGGGGCTCAAGTGCTTGAATTTATTGAAAGTTTATAAAGATTTCTATAATAGACACAGGTTCGACAAACCTGTGTCTAATTTCCTAACATCCCTATACTTAATTTCACTCCATAGTCGTTAGAAACAAATTCTGATGTATAAAGAATTTGTCTTAAATTTATGGAGTGTAGACGTGATTAAAACCAATTTACCTACAGATGCTCTTTCTCGTGAGCTTCGTCGTTTAACAATGCAACTTGAAATCATTGAGAATCATCTTGATGCTGCCGAAATCGAAGAAAAGAGAGAGATTGTTGAAAAGTCTATTATTCTAAAAATGAGTGATATGACTTCTTCAAATATCAATTACCTTGGGAAATTGAAAGGAATTAGAAAAACTAACTTAAAGAAGCGCTTTGTCCAAGCCGAAATCAATCTACTTAGTAAGGGAATTGGCCGTTTTCCTCAAAAGAATGAACTACGTCTAAAAGTGATCAAAGATCGTTTTGACGGAATTGTTCATCGATTCAATAAAATCTCTGCATAACCTGTTCATAATTAACTATTTGTTAACTTTGCTCCGAAAAATTTCTGAGAGATTTGGAGTAACTTATGAGAGATTTTGACCCTAGAGTTTCATTTGCACAAAAAATTGTTGTAGCAATTCACTACACGCGAGAACAGCGCTCGCGTGTAAATGATGTATTTTATTTTTCATCACTAAAGCATTTAGATAAAGCTTATCTTGAGGCCAATATCATACCTGTCGATATTGCTGAAAAAATACGCGAATGCTGGATCGAATGTTATAAGAGCATCTGCCAGGAATCTTTTACTTTAAATGATAAAGCTAAAGAACACCTTAATTTTTGGAGTGAGTTACTAATGCTGCCAAATCAAAGCCTGCATTAATTCTTTGCTATATGAAATGAGAGTGTTACACGGGTTCCGATATTTACATCAGAGCTTATATTGATTTTTCCATTTGAGAAATCAGTGAAGTATTTCACAATAGGTAGGCCATAACCTGTGCCAACTTCTCCTTTTGTCCCTAGGCGGCTAGTCTTTCGCTCAAAGTGAAAAAGGCCGTCAATGATGTCACTTGGAATACCTATTCCCTTGTCGACAATATCGATATAAATACGACCAGCTTCATCATAAAACTTTATAAGCACGTCTTGCCCTTCATGACTGAATTTAATCGCATTTGAGATCAGATTACTTAATATATGATCGCAGAAAATCTTCTTTTCACAAAAAAAGCTTTTCTCTGTGAGAATATCAAAGTGTAGTTTTAAGTTTTTATCATTTAAGAGTTTAAAATGCTGTTCAGAGAAGTTTTTAATTAGCTCAGAGTCGATTTTACTTTTATGTGAGAAGAGACTCTCTGAATCCAATTGGAAGCTTCTTACATTTGAAATGATCTCTTGAACCTTCTTTAGAGAGGTGTTGATTTGTATGTAAGAAGACTCATCAATTACGCTCTTTCTAAGTAGGCTTGAAATTTTTAATTTCAAAATAGTAACTGGATTTGAAAGATCGTGAAGGACTACATGAAGTAGTGTATCAAGTTGCTTATTTGAAAGTGCAAGTTTTAGTCTAGAGTTGGACTCCAGCCAAACATAGAAGAAAAAATATATTGTCGTGAGAATAGAGAATTGTACGATATTAAATTTCAATAGAGAATAGTATTGAGTATTCGTTAAAGGGTAAGATAGAGATGCGATAGTATGATCAAGCATAAAAAAAGATGCAAATGTGGAGATCATCACAAATACACCAAAAAGAAGCCCTGATCTATTATAGAAAACTCCGAAAAAAATAGGCGTTCCTGTTATCCAAATAATCCCAGGAGACTTTACGCCTCCAAAAGTGAAGACAATGATTATCATGATTAGAATAGATGGCAGAACACAAATCGCCTTGGCGAGAGCATGCTTTCCTAGTGCACAGGCAATAATAAAAAATAAAACCTGGGCCGTCGTATACGTATAAAAGAACTCTTTCGGAATTTTATGAAAGAGAACATTAGGGTACGCCAGATAGTAGTAACTGACTGTAATTGATACCATGATAAGCGTAAAAACAATCAGATAGCGCTGAATAAGGTTCTCGCTTTTGAATTTTAGTTTCATCGAGGCCACTTTAAATCAAATTGTGATCTTATGCTAGCAAAGTGAAATTTATTTATGATTTCTCAAGGGAAAACTTAGGGAAAACTCCGTGCCATTTTCATTACTTGTAGGCGAGTGAACGAAAATTTTTGCACCTGAAAGCTCTACAAAATAGTGTACGATTGGAAGCCCGTAACCGGTACCAGCTTCGCCAATTGTTCCAGGCCTTGTGGTTTTCTTATCAAATTCAAAAATCGATTCCATAAGTTCTTCTGGAATACCAATACCTTCATCTCGAATACTGAGCAGTGCAGAGTCTCCTTGGATGCTAAAAGTTATTTCAATGATATCTTCGGGATGGCTAAATTTCACAGCATTAGTAAGTAAATTACTTAGTATATGGTCTTTAAGAATAGAGGGAGAACATTTTATCTTAAAGCCTCCTTCATCTTTAAAAATTAATTTTAAGTGTTTCTTATTAATTAATCTAAACTGCTCTGAAAGATATGATTTCAACTCTGTTGATTCGATTATTCTTCTATCTTCTTGTAAGTTTTCAGAACTCATTTGAAAGCTTCTAATATTTTGTATAATCTCTTCAATTTTAGAAAAAGCTTCTTTGATTTGCTTTGTTTCATTATCTTTAATTTGAAACCGTCTTTTCAAATTTGAAAGTTTTAACTTTAAAATTGTAATTGGATTAGAAAGATCGTGAAGAACAACATGTAAAAGGGTGTCCAGTTGCTCTTTTGATTGTTCAATTTCATCTCGCGTTTGTTGCTCAAGCCAAGTGTAGTATAGAAAGAAAAGAGTAATAACAATCGAGAAGTGAATAACATTCATCCTCTTTTCTTGCATATAAAGCTCTGGTGACACATTAACTGTCATCGATAGAATTTGCGCCTCAAAGGCATAGAAGACAGCATAGACAGCAAGCATGAGTGAGATGCCAATAATCATCCCTCTTTTTCTAAAAAATATTGCAAAGAAAATTGGGAACCCTGCAATCCAGAAGACTCCTGGAGCATGAATACCACCAAAAGAAGTAATTAATACCAATGTTATTGCGATAGAAGGAAAGAGGCTCGAAATATTTCTAAGTGTATGTTGCCCTTTAAAGTCAAAATAATAGAAGGCAAGGTAAAGAGTTGAGATTGGTAAAACAAAATAATACAAAACATTATCATTGATAAAATGATGGTGTCTAAAGGCATAGGCAAGTAATGAGATCATCGCCATGACATTAGTAAAGTGAATAAGAAGTGTATTAAAACGATCTTTCATAATTACTAAATATAAATAATATAAAAGATTGTCGGCTATGACGATATTTTATTTAGTTGAAAATGACTGGGATTTTTTAAGTAAGAAATTGGTTGCGGGTTGTCCCTGCGTTCATGAAGCGCAGCTTTATGACGCTGAGGAGCTTAATATGCAAAATTAAAATATAAGCGTTAGCGCCTTATTTTAATGACGGTAAGTGTGGTAAATGACTGGGATTTTTCAAGTAAGAAATTGGTTGCGGGGGCTGGATTCGAACCAACGACCTTCGGGTTATGAGCCCGACGAGCTACCAACTGCTCCACCCCGCGACAAAGTAAAATCAATATATTATCAGAAAGGTCTTATGTCAAATTAAATTTGTCAGACATAAATTACTAAAATTTCTAGAAGACGCTCCGATATGAACTCTGTATGAGGGATGTTAAAAAATAAATTTTTTGGAGTTTAGACGATGGAAATGCAAAATCATAGTAAGTTAACGATTGATATCGATACTTCAGAGCTTACACCTGCACAGCTTCGCGCAATTAAAACGATTAATATGCTAATGGCACATATTGTGACAACAGAAGATGAAGCAGACTTTTTTGATGGGACTGCGGAAGTGATGAGAATTTGCGCTTCACTAGTAAAACAGTCGAAATTTTGCCAAGAGAATTCAAAAATTCCATACGGAGATCAGGCTTTAGAGTTTTCTATTGAGCTTCTAACTGAGCTTATGGAGTCTTCTTCTTTAGTAAAGTACGACAATTAATAGAATTACATAATTAGAGATAAAGGGCCTGCAATGGGCCCTTTTTTTTTGTCAAAAATTTAGCTATAACAGACTGTGAACTTTAAGAAGTAGGCTTTGAAAATGAGTGACATAAGTAAAAAGAAAATTTGTCTTACAGGTGTTAAACCAACAGGAATGCCACATTTAGGAAACTATATCGGTGCAATTAAACCTGCTATTGATAATGTTAATAAATCAGATATGGAAGGCTACTTCTTTATTGCTGATTATCATTCTCTTATAACTATTCACGATGGAGAAATTCTTCGAAATGATATTTATGAAGTGGCCGCGACTTGGCTAGCTGCTGGACTTGATCCAAATAAAGCAATTCTTTATAAGCAAAGTGATATTCCAGAGATTACAGAGCTAAATTGGATTATTTCATGTTTTGCTTCAAAGGGATTAATGAATCGCGCTCATGCATATAAAGCAAAGAAAGATAAGAATGCTGAAGAAAATCGCGATGAAGACTTTGGTATTAATATGGGTCTATTTTCTTATCCTGTTCTTATGGCCGCAGATATTCTTTTTATGAATACTGATTATGTACCAGTAGGTGAGGATCAGCTACAGCATATCGAAATTGCGCGAGATATCGCTTCAAGCTTTAATCACAAATTTGGTGATCTTCTTACTCTTCCTGAAGCTATTGTAAGCAAGGCCGAAAATAAACTTCTTCCAGGTCTAGATGGACGTAAAATGAGTAAGTCGTATGGAAACCATATTCCATGCTTTGTTCCAGAGAAGAAGCTTAAGAAAATGATTAATAAAATCACAACAGACTCAACTCCTCCTGAGGCTCCAAAGAATCCTGACGAATCATTAATCTTTGATATCTATAAATTCTTTGCAACATCAGAAGAACAAGTTGCCTTGGCCAAACGTTATCAAGAAGGAATTGGTTGGGGCCACGCTAAACTTGAACTTTTTGAGGTCCTAAACCGTGAACTAACACCGATGCGTGAAAAGTATGAAGCTCTTATGGCCGATAAATCACAGATCGATACTATCCTTGCACAAGGTGCTGCTAAGATTCGTCCTATCGCTCAAGAGAACTTACGTCGTATTAAGAAAGCTATTGGTGTTTCAAACTAATATTTAGTTTTTATGATAAGGATGATCTTGCTTGATCGTTTGAGCTCGATATATTTGTTCGATTAGAACAAGTCGGGCAATCTTATGTGGAAAAGTCATAGGAGATAGGGAGAGTTGGTAATCAACTGTCTTTAAAAACTCTTTAGGAAAGCCCGCTGCTCCACCGATTAGAAAGCAAACACCTTTTTGCTGGGTTTCAATAACATCATAAATATACTTACTAAGCTTCTCACTATCGCAAGTTTTTCCATGCTCGGTCATTGCAACTACGTGTTGATTTCCAAATTTTGCTTTTATGGATTCGACTTTATTTAGAAGTTCCTTAAGTTCAAGATCAATATTTTCTTGATGACCTTTACACTCATGGATGTGAAGTTTTGGGAAGTTAATACGCTTAAGGTATTCATTTTCAAGCGCGATAAGGTGCTTATCTTTTAACTTCCCAATGACAATAACATGATTGTCTTTCATGAGTTACTAGAAGTAACCTTTATCTGAATCAGTAGATGCTCCAGCTTCTTCAGAAGAGTAGTAGTACTCATTTGGAATTTCAATTGATGGAACAGACCATAAATTGTCGATGTCATATGCTTCGCGAGCTGATTCATCAAAGATGTGAACAATAATGTCACCAAGGTCAATTAGAATCCAATCTGTTTGTTGGTGTAGACCTTCTTTAGAGATTACCGTCTGACCTTTTCTTTTCATTTGTTTTGCAATCTCATCAGACATTGCATTTGCCATTGAAGAGTTTGTTGCTGATGCAAGTACGAAGAAATCTGCTAGTGCAGTTGTTTTTCTCATATCAAGAACTTTAAGGTTAACACCTTTAAAGTTACCAAGAATCCAAGCACTCGCCATAGCAATATTTAATGGGAATTCAAGCTTTGAATTATCTGCAATTTCATCTACGTTTTTCGTGATAAATTCATTTTGTGACATTGATTAGTCCTTTATCGTTTTAAGCATTAAAGATTTTAGTAAGTCTATATTTAGTCCAGATACTGAAGAGATTGGAAGACACTTTCTATCAACCTGTGCCTCGAAGAAGTCTTGGAACTTCTTAATTTCTTCATCTGTCATAGCATCAATTTTTGTTAAACAAATTAGCTCTTTCTTATTTAAAAGATCTTCACTATAGCGACCAAGCTCTTGGCGAATAATTACGTATTGTTCAAACGCTTCGTATTCATCAAGACACCAAGAAACATCCACTAGGTGAACAAGAGATTTTGTTCTTTCAATATGTTTTAGGAATTTAATCCCTAGGCCTTTTCCTTCTGAGGCATCTTCAATTAGCCCTGGGATATCGGCAACAACAAATGAGTCATCTTCACCAAGTGTAACAACACCAAGGTTTGGCTCAAGAGTCGTAAAAGGATAATCTGCAATCTTTGGCCTTGCTGCAGAGATTGAAGAAATAAGTGTTGATTTACCAGCATTAGGTAATCCAACAAGTGCGATATCAGCAAGTAGACGAAGTTCAAGATCTACTTCAAGTTCTACGCCTTCTTTTCCTGCTGTTGCTTTTCGTGGAGCCTGATTAGTTGCAGTCTTGAAGTGAATATTTCCAAGACCACCACGTCCACCTTGTGCAACCATTAATCTCATACCGTGATCAGTTAGATCCGCGATAACTTGATTCGTTTCTGCATTACGAACAATTGTTCCAACAGGAACTTTGATTGTGAGGTCGTCACCAAATGCTCCACACATTTGACGGCCACCACCTTGCTGTCCGTGTTCGGCGCGGTAATGTTTTTTACCTCTGAAGTTAACAAGAGTGTTCATTCCTTCGTCGGCTTCAAAGTAGATGCTACCACCATCACCACCGTCACCACCATCTGGTCCACCAAATGGGATATACTTTTCGCGGCGAAAGCTTACGCATCCGTTTCCTCCGTTTCCGGAAATTACTGTAATTTTAACTTCATCGATAAATTTCATAATAAGGTCTTATATAAAAAAAGGGAGCACTATGTATAGGCTCCCTTTAATATTTACAACTAATTAATAGCGTAAAATGGTAATTTTAATTAAGCTTCAACAACAGAAACGATTTGCTTCTTCTTGTTATAGAAACCAAATTGTACTTTACCTTCTTTCGTAGCGAATAGAGTAAAGTCTTTTCCAACTTTTACGTTTTTACCAGCGTGGAACTTAGATCCCGCTTGTCTTACAATGATGTTTCCTGGAACAACAGCTTCACCACCAAATTTCTTAACACCATACATGTTTGGGTTTGAATCACGACCGTTACTTGTTGAACCACCGGCTTTTTTGTGTGCCATATCTAACTCCTAAAATTGATAATTAATTAAGCTTTAACTTCTTTGATTTTTAAAGTTGTAAAGTGTTGTCTGTGTCCGTTCTTCTTCATGTATTTACCTGGCTTTCTTTTAGAAACGATAACTTTTCTTGAACGATCATGTCTTACTACTTCAGCAACAACTTTAGCACCAGCAACAGTTGGAGCACCAACTTTTGCGCTTTCACCACCAACAAATAGAACTTTATCAAATTCTACAGTTGATCCAGCTTCTTGTTCTAACTTCTGAACATCAATAGTCATACCAGCTTCTACTCTGTACTGGTGACCTGAGATCTCTACTACTCCGTACATACTTTCTCCTAATGAAAGGCAGCCTTTGGGGGTTGCTCGATAGTTCTCGCTAACTCTTTTTTCCCTCGGACTGAAATTAACTTTATGAAACTAGGATTTTTATTAATAATTGGGCCTGTTGTCAAGGACTAAGACGCAATTACACTCCTTTATTTGAGGATTTTTTGCCTAGCGCTAAGCGGAAACCACTTCGAGCTTATTTAGTCGGAAAAAATACCGAAAAATTAAGTTGAATGGAGGCGATAATGCAATCTGTAAGTACTGAAAAATACACATATTATCAATATGCTAAGGAGCAGGCGCTGCCTGTTTATATTAGGCTGCGTATTGCGGAGTTCGATCCGGAAATCGCAGGATTTTTACAAATTATGAATTTTACTGAGCTGGGTGAGAAAGAAAGTGAGCTGGCCCAACAAAATATAGCGTCAAATCAACTGGCCAAGGTCATGACTATTGATGAAGCGACACCGATGGTAGCCGCCCAAATTAGATCAAATTTTGACAATGACAAGTATGGGAAGGAGTCGATCGTACAAAAACCTGGATACAATGTTTATCGCTATAAGAATATGGCGATGATTGTTCTGTCTTTGGCCTCAAATGAGTGGCTAATGGGAACATTTCCAGAATTTGGTCACACCGAAAGAGAATTTGAAAGCCGAGTCGTTATCAATCGCTTTTTAACTTGGGCTTTAGCTCCTATGGGAATTATTGGCCTATGGGGAAGAAAAACTAAGCAGGGAATTATTCTTGGCCGTATGGCAGATGTTAAAGGTGAAGTTATTTATATCGATTATCGTAATCAGAATATATTTACGATGAGTGAAGTATATAAACTGAGAAAATCAGAGATCTTTATAAAGCTTGATCCTCTTAATAAGTTGGGCCCTGTTAAGATGAGGTTTGAAGATGCACAGGCATTTTTAGCAATTCACTCGGCTTACTTTGGTGCCAATGGAATGCCAATGGCAACAAGACAGGCCCTGGCCACTCTTGCCAAAAATATTATGTGTTACAAATTTGCACTAAACGATGTTGCAAAAGAGTTAAGTTAGTTTTTTAAAAGTTTAATGAGAAAAGAATCCTTATTCTTCACATCATCTTTTTTTATCATATGAATAAATATCGGGAAGCATGTAATTGTACATGCTCCTGTGTATGTAATTGTGAATCCGGCTTCATCATTCCAAATATAGACTGACGTGCCGTCATTATTGATAAACTTATCCTGCTTACCATAGCGATTTATTAGTGATTGATGAAAAGTATTGTGAAGAAAGTAATTTGGAAGTCTTGCGTAGAAATCTAAAACGACTTCATCTCTAACATGAATAAAAACAGGAAAGAAGTAGCTCTGATGGCGAATTTGAATTTCATAAGTTGCTAGAGGTTTCTTGTCATTGATTAATCTGATTGCTTTATATTCATTCTTTATATCTGACAGTTTTTGTCCAGGATAGAATGGTTTGAATTTATCAAAGGTGAAGTCGTAATTCGGTTCTTCCACCTTAGCTTTTGCCGGATTGATAAATATGCAAAATGATAAGAGAATAAATGAACAAGTTAGAATATTGTTAAGAATTTTTTTTACCATACGTTATTTTAAACGATTTGAATTTTTATAGTTAAAAGGGGAATTTAATGCAACCAGCAGCAAAGAAGGAAGCGCAGAAGATTGGTATTGCAATGGTACTCGGATTAATTTTGGGTCTTCTGTTACATTATTTTGGAAAGGGTGAATACGTAAAATTTATTTCTCCTATAGGAGATGCGTTTATCTCTCTTCTTAAAATGGTGATTATCCCTCTTGTTTTCTCATCTATCTTTATGGCGATGTACCACTTAGGAACACCAGAATCATTAGGAAGAATGGGGGTAAGGGCCGTTGCTTATTATTTCATTACAACTTGTATTGCCGTTTTATTTGGAATTATTTTTGTAAATCTTATCAATCCTGGTATTGGTGCTGATCTTGGCTCTGCTGGAGTTCATGGCCTTTCAGAAGCAATGCAGTCGAAAGTTGCAAGTAGTTCAAGTGGTTGGGCGTCACTGTTTGCTTCAATCAAAGAAGTTCTTCTAGGTGCAATTCCAACGAATCCATTTGGTTCAATGGCCGATGGAAATATTTTACAAGTTATCGTCTTCTCAATTCTTATGGGAATGACTGCGCTATTTATTCCTAAAGATAGTGAACCATTTGTTAAAGTAGTAGGTTCTCTTGAATCTCTTTCTAATAAACTAACAATGGGAGTAATGAGCTTAGCTCCTTATGGAATCTTTGTTCTTATGACAGGGGTTCTTGCTAAATCTGGTTTTGGCGCAATTATATCTCTTTCTAAGTATATGCTGACAGTAATTCTAGGATTGATTTGTCATGGTATTTTTCTTCTGATTATTGGAAGTATTCGCGGAAAGACTTCACCTATTGAGATTTTAAAAGGTGTAGGGCCAGCTATTATTACTGCTTTTTCAACTGCTTCTTCAGCAGCAACTCTACCTATTACGATGATGAATGTTGAAGAAAATTTAGGCGTTGATAAAGATACTGCAAAATTTGTTTTACCATTAGGTGCAACTGTAAATATGGATGGAACTGCTCTTTATGAGTCAGTCGCCGCCATCTTCATTGCGCAAGCTTATGGCTTTGACTTAGGTTTAACTCAGCAGATTATTATTTTTATGACAGCATCTCTTGCGGCAATCGGAGCAGCAGCAATTCCTGGTGCGGGGCTAATTACAATGTCGATCGTACTTTCAGCTGTCGGGCTTCCTATTGAGGGGATCGGTCTTATCTTAGCTGTGGATAGAATTCTGGACATGTTCAGAACTGCAGTTAACGTCTTTGGTGACGCCATGGGAACAGTTGTTGTTGATTCTATGCTGAAAAATAAAGAGTAAACAATATAAAGTATTGAATTCAGTACTGTACTTAACCGAAAAAATCTTTTCCTCGTTGACTCAGACACGACAATTTGAAAAAATATGGGAACCCCAAAGTTGGGTTCCCGAATATTTATGAAAACGAAATACGCACATATAGTTAAGGAAGATCGATGAGAATTAATGGATTAATTTTACTGGTAACCTCCCAACTGCTCTTTTCATGTATCTCTGTTGAGAAAGATGTCCCGAGCCCGAAGGACATTTCTGAAGTTGTTGAAACAGATGCTGAAATTGAAGCAGATGCGGAATACTCAGAAGAAAAAATCATCGCTCGTAGTGCAAAGCACGGAGCAGAGTTCTCGAATGATCAGATTGTTGGTTCTGCAAAGATTGAACATCCAACAACTCATGAACTTAAGACTTACTTCCTATATGGAGCTGAGCATTTAAATTTAGAAAATAATTATTTTGATATTCCTGTTGTTTACAATGCGGCAGTTAAGAAATGGATTAAGTATTTTACAACACGTGGCCGTGGCTTCTTTGAGAGATATTCTGCAAGAGCTGGAAGGTATGCTCCGATCCTTTCTAAAGTTTTAAAGGATAATGGTCTACCACAAGACTTAATCTTTTTAGCAATGGCCGAATCTGGATTCCAAACAAAAGCTAAGTCGTGGGCAAAAGCGGTAGGGCCTTGGCAGTTCATGCCTTATACAGGTCGTCGTTATGGACTTGAAGTTAACTGGTATGTTGACGAGAGACGTGATCCAATCAAGTCTTCAATTGCTGCTTCAAAATATTTAAGAAAACTCTTTAATCAATTTGGTTCTTGGGAGCTTGCTGCAGCATCATATAATGCTGGTGAAGGAAAGATGTCTCGTGCGATTCGTCGCTATCGTACAAAGAACTTTTGGCAAATCAGAAAAGGCCGTTATTTAAAACCAGAAACAAAGAATTATGTTCCTAAAATTATGGCGCTAGCTATTATTGGAAAGAACTTAAAGTCTTTTGGTTTTGAAGAGATCGATTGGCATGAACCACTAGATTTTCAAGAAATCTCTGTTCCTGGTGGAGCGGACTTATTCGAAATTGCAAAAGATTTAAATATTGAATTTGATGATCTTCATTACTTAAACCCAGAGATTCAAAGATGGTTCACGCCACCAACACACAAAACTTACACGTTAAGAGTTCCTGTTGGAAAAAGAGAGCAGTGGGCAAGTTGTTGTACTGAAAAGAATTACGTCGCTAGCCAGGATGTTTTTCAAAAGTATCGTGTACGAGGTAAGAGAACTCGTTTAAGTGATGTTGCTCAAAAATTTAAAATTAAAGATAAAGAAGTTCTTACTTGGTTAAACGATGATTACAAATCACATCGTTCAAGAGTTAAGCGCGGATCTTACGTAACACTGCCATTTAGAATAGGACAGAGTAAGAAAGATAATATGTACGCAGATCTCTATGATAAACCTCGTAAGTCTGTTGTAAGAAAAAGAAAATATAGTAATCGCATCAGATTAGCGAAACAACGTGGAAAGAAAATTAATAATCCAACTCAATACTATACTGTTCAACGTGGAGACTCTTTATGGTCTGTATCACGTAAAACAGGTGTAAGCCTTGATACTCTAATTGTTTCAAATTTAAATATTATCAAGAAGAGACAAATTAGAGCAGGCGATAGGCTCGTCATTAAATAATCTAAAAATGTAAGAAAAAAATAGTGAAATTACCTGAAACCACGCTTTAATGCGTGGTTTCGCTATTTTAATTCCAAAAAAAATACGTTATTGTATTGCCAAACACAACACACAAGGAATTTGGTACTATGGCCTATAGCGATATTCTTAAACTTAAAAAAGTTGAAGTAAAACAAGAAGAGAAGACATTCATTAAAAATTTGATTGTTGGAAGTGATATCTTTGCAATTGATCTATTCGATCATTTAAATAATTTAGATGCAACAAGTGTAAAGCTTCTTTCTGAAGAAGAAGTAACTGAAGATAACTTCAAGCTAATGGGACCGTCACTAATTCGCGGTGAAGGAAATATTTCAATCTTAAAAGATCTAGGACTTGTTGAAGAGACACCAATCAATAGTTCATGTTTTTACAAAGATTCTAAATTTCACCCGTTTGGATCTCGTACAAAGCCGATGCCACTACTGTGGGGGGAAGAGAGTTATATTGATAATCATATTCAACTATCGCCATCGCAACTTCTTCCATCGCTTAGTAAAGAAGGACTTCTAGAGAGAATTAAAACTAATAGTTTTAATCTTAGAATTAAAGAAATCTATCGTACAACTCCTGAAGAATTAATTGATCAAGCATTTTGGAAAGTATGCCTAACAAATGGTCTAATTATTGAATGTGAAAATTTATATTGGGGAGAGTCTCCTGCTAAGTTTTTAGAGCTCTTTCAAGATAAGAAGACACTTTCAAGTGAGTTCATTGAATTTTGTGAAAGTACATCGACACCATGTTCTCTTTATGTTCACTTAGACTTAAAAGAGAAAATTACAAAAGATGAAGAGTCGCAAACTTATTTCTTTCCATTATCTTTTACGCACGATTGGGGACACTTTATCGGTGAGATTTGTGAATCTGAAAGTGAAGGATATGCTCAAACGGCCAAATTTGTTACTTTTGTCGATAAAGAAGAGAGCACGGAGGAAGATATTTCTAAAAAAATCAATCTTCTGAAGAAAAACCTGGCCAAGAATTTTGACGCTTTTAATGAGAATGAGTCAAAAGAGCGTGTGGTTTTAAGAGACTATTCTTATTGTCCGGATATTGACGATTCTTCAATAGAGGATGGAACTCTAAACGAAGATCACCTTATTTTCTTTAGTTTTAACGCTCCTTTGAAGCAGGCGGCGACAAAGAATGATACATTCGTAGATTCCTGGATGTCGTCAAAGTTTCTCGCAAGAGGAATCGCTGTCCAAGCAAAAATAAAATAAAAAACACTTATATCAGCCCTGGGATTGCGAATTCTTTAGCAATTTCAGGGTGTTGACATTCATCCCATCTCCTTCGAAAATTTAAGAACTAACATTTTTTAATAAGAGTTTACTTTTTGAACTCATGGAATTTACTCACTCAAGGAGAGGAATATGAAAAAGGTATTTTTAGGTGCCGCTACTTTAGCTCTTTTAAGCACAAGTGCTTATGCTACAAAAGCAAGACTTCTTGCTCTTGGTGATGAAGTTGAAGACAACTACTACACAATGGATGATCGTTATATCTTCACTAACGCTTCATTTGTAAACAACTATGGAGATATGGTTGTATATGAATTTGGTGACAATGGAGTATCTAGCTACTCAGCAGCTAACCCTGCAGCAGTAGATGCTGAACACGCAACTCTCGATACTGACCAAAACCCAAAGGCTCAAGGTGGATTCCTTAAGAAGCACGGAAAGTTTACTTATGGTGCTTTCCTAGGAAACGAGTCAAACGTTTCTGCACTTCTTAGAATTGTTGCTTCAGATGGTGATTCAGCAGGTAACTACCTAGCAACTGCTGATAACCAATTAGATCTATTCTTTGGTGGACAAGCTGGTGTTAACTGGGGTGTTAACTTCTTATATGCTGGTGCTGAAAAGAAAAACTCTGCAGGTAACGAATTAGAAGATTCTGCAATGGCAATTAGATTTGGTGTTAACAAAGATAACTGGGATGCATATGCAAACGTATCTCTTCAGTCTGAGTCAGAAAATAAAGCAACAGGTAACAAGTTTGATGGTCAACTTGGTATGCAGTTTGGTGGTTCTTATACTTTCAATAAGGATCTTAAAGTTTACGGATCTGTTAAGAAATTTGATTGGGAACAAACTCACGGAGCATCAGTTCCAGTTCTTGCAGCAACAAATACAACTGATGGTGGATTCACTAGATTTGATGTTGGTGCAGGTAAGGAATACACTGCTTCTAACGACACAACTGTATTCGTAAGAGCTCAACTAACAAAAATTGATATTGAACTTAAGTACGCACAAAAAGCAGAACTTAGTACAATCAATATTCCTCTAATTATTGGTTTTGAATCAAAAGCTAATGACTGGTTAACTTTAAGAGGATCTGTTAAGCAATCTCTATATGGTAAAGCTGACTCTAAAAACCTAGGTATCTTATTAGTAGGAGCTACAGGACTCCCTGGAAACGTATTTGAATCAGACGTTGCTGGTCTTAAGGCTGCTGGTATTGGTTCTTACGGTGGAAACTTTCTTTCAAACGGTGAAGTATCAATGGAAAACACAACTAATGTTAACCTAGGTGCAACACTTACTTGGAATAAGATCGCAGTTGATACACTTGTTGGATCAATGAATGATGATGCTTATACAAGATTTGCAGTTAAGTATAACTTCTAATTAAAATTTTTGATTGTATACAGAAGGCCGTGGAAGTGTAACCACGGCCTTTCTTAAAAAAAAGTAAAAAAAAATTGCACAGAAAAACAAAAAGGGTATAATTTAGTAAATTATTTTTTTAAATCGAACTAGAACGCTAGTTTAAATAAAACAAAACAAGGAGTAAGTTTTGAAAAAAATGACAGGTATTATCGCAATGGCAGTACTTTCTTCTGCAGCATTTGCAAACACAATCGTTCCAGAAACTTCACGTGATGGAAAAACTAAGAACTCTTCAGTTATCGCTACAACTGGTGAAATGAGAACTTTCGTAGCTGGTGAGTATAACTCAAAAACTACAGAAGCTGATACTGCTGGTGCGCAAGAAGTTGATACAACTAACATGAATGTTTACGGTGCATGGTCAAACAAAATGATCTCTGTAGAAGCAGACATCAACATGGGTGAAGATGCAGATACAGATAACGATTCTTACGGTGTACAAGCTGCATACAGAATCAATAAGCAATTTGCTGTTGGTCTTGGTTACACAATGATGTCTCAAGATACAGCTAGTGATGATGAGCAAACAAAACTAGAGATCGCTGGTTCATACAACATGAATGACCTAGTAATCGGTGCTTCTTTTGCAATTAACTCTGAAGAAGATAATGCTGGTACAGACGGTTCATTCAACACTCTAACTGTTGGTGTTGGTTCAAACGCAAACAACATGTCATGGGAAGCTGGTCTTACTTACACAATGGAAGAAGACGATGCAGCTAACGGAATGGATGTTGGTTCAAAATTTGAACTATTTGCTGGTATGACTAAAGTTGTTAACAACATCGAACTAGATGGTGACCTTTCTTACACAACTGGTGATGCTTCAGCAACTGCTGGTGGAGATTACACTAACTTAGTACTTAACTTTGATGCAGAATTCCTAGTAGGGAAAATGTTCTACATCACTCCAGGTCTTAACTACTCAAGCGAAGACGTAGCTGGTACTGAAACTAACCAACTAGACCTATCTGCTGACTTTGGTTACAGAGCTAACAAAATCGATGCTACTTTTGGTATTGACTATGCTGTTATGGCTGAGTCAAACAACGTTGATTTCGATTCAATGGCTTGGAAAGTTAACGTAGCTTACAACTTCTAATTTTAATTTTAAAATTTAGAATATACGTGAAGGGAGACTTAGGTCTCCCTTTTTGTTTGCGGCCATCCGCAGGAGCGGATGACGCAATTCAACCCAGAGGCGACCACGAAGGGAGCCTTCGGGTACGGTCTTTGCAAAATTAAGTAGCTCATTATTGAATGAAGCTCTTAGTTGTAAATATAAAAACTGCACCCCTCTAAGTTTCTTTTTTTTAAATTAAATTAAGTTTTTATTTTTTTCATCTTAGTTGAAAATTTGCATATACAACTTTTATGGAGGAATAAATGAAGAATATCTTTATGGCCGCAACTCTAGTTGGGCTTACAACGACAGCGTTTGCGAATACGATAGTTCCCGAAACGTCACGTGACGGTAAAACAAAAAATAATTCAACAATTGCAGTAACACAAGAGATGAGAACTTTTGTTGCAGCCGAGTATAATTCATCAAACTTAGAACCAGATGGTGTCGCTGATATTGAAACTACAAATTTTGACCTCTACGGAGCTTGGTCAAATAAGATGATGTCAATCGAGGCAGATCTAAATTTTGGAAATGTTGATACTGGTGCTACTGATACTGATAGTAATACATATGATATCAAAGCAGGCTTCAGGTTATCAGATCAATTTGCTCTCGGTATCGGCTATCAAATGGTTGATACAGATCCTGATAGTGAAGATACAGTTATTGAGATAGCAGCTTCATTTAATATGAATGATCTAATTATTGGTGGGTCTTTTAGTCTTGTGGATGAAGATAATGGAACTATAGATGGTTCTCATAATCGTATCATCTTAGGTGTTGGTTCAAATAAAGATAATATGTCATGGGAAGCGGGACTTCAGTTTGATCTTGAAGAGAAAGATGATGCTATTAAGTCTCCTAGTCGTACAAAAATCTTTGCGGGAATGACTACTGTATTAGATAGCACAGAGCTTGATGGTGATATTGATTACACAACTGGAGATTTCACAACAGCTGGTGGTGACTACTCTATGTTTCATTTAAATTTTGATGCTGAATTTATGCTACATAAGATGTTCTTCATTGCTCCAGGTATTGAATATACACTTATTGATAATGATGGAACAGACACAAAGCAACTCGATCTTTCTGCAGACTTTAGATATCGTATGAACGGAATTGATGCGACATTCGGTATTGACTATGCAATTATTGGAGAAGTAGGGACTGTTGACTTTGATGACTTAGGTTGGAAAGTTAATGTAGCTTACTTATTTTAAAATACTGACTTTAAGCAAATATTTGTCATAAAAAGGGAGATTTTCATCTCCCTTTTCTCTTTGTATAATCTAATAAAATATTCATACGCCCTAGGAGTTCGAGTTGAAGTCGAAAAATATCTTATGTCTAAGTGTACTTTCACTTATTAGTACCAATGTAACTGCAAATTTTATTCTTCCTGAAATTTCACGTGATGGTAAAACTTTAAACACGTCTGTTATTGCATCATCGCAAGAAAAGAGAAATTTTGCGGCGGCTAAGTATGAATACTTAAGCGTAGAGAGTGATACGACTCCAGTAGTTGAAATTAAACAAACTGTTCCAGGTGTTTTTGGTGGATTTTCTTCAAATGGATTCAATGGACAGTTAACTGTTGATATACCTACTTTCGATATTGAAGGTTCTAAAAATCATGCAACCAACTTCTCATTTCTCGGCGGATACCAAGTAAATAAGAAGCTAACTTTAGGGCTTGGTTACACAAAGTCTGAATTAGATATTTCAACAGATGAAAGTATTATTTCTGCCGGTGGAAGTCTTAAAGTTAATGACAAGGTTTTAGGAGGTTCTGTTGAATTCGTCGAAAACAAAACTTCTTCAACGAAAGGTGGATTCTTCGTTCTAAGTGCAGGCTTTGGTCAACAAGATTCTAAAAATAGTGTCGAAGCAGGTGTGCAACTAAAGACTGAAGGCACTGATGATTTAACAACTGGTAAGAGATTCACTCTTTTTAGTGGCATGACTAAAGTTGTTAACGGTATTGAAATTGATGGTAGCTTTACATATGAATTTGGAAACTACTTAAAAGATGAAGATAATACGACAGATGGAAATAACTTTAATGCTCTATACTTCGAATTTGATGCTGAATTCCTATTAGGATCAAACTTCTATATTACTCCGGGAATAAATTATTCGGCCGAAAATGCTCCAGGTGTCTCAAGTGACACTTCTGACGTAAGACTTAAAACTGATTTTGGCTATCGTACAAATAGACTAGATGCAACAATAGGTGCAAGCTATATTTTTGTTGGTGAAGAAAATGATATCGACTACGATGGCCTTGGTTGGTCACTAAACGTAGGATATTTGTTTTAATTAATTTATTTTAAAGTATAATAAATCTTAATATTTATTTTATTGCTTCAAGGAGGAAGATTTGAAGAAGTTTATTAGTGCAGTTGCTCTAGCAGCACTTTCGACATCAGCATACGCTAACGTATTAATGCCAGAAATTTCACGCGATGGTAAAACAAAAAACACATCAGTACTTGCTGTTTCTCAAGATAAAAGAAGCTATATTGCTGGTGAATATACTTCTCAGTCCCTTGAAACTGATACGACACCTTCAGTTGATCTAGATATTACTTTTACAAATTTATTTGGTGCAGTTTCAACTGATACATTTTCATTTGAAGGTTCTTATGCAAAAAATAAAATGGAAGCTATGGGATCAGAGCAAGATCTAGCAGAACTTAATTTACTAATGGGATTTAGAACTGGTGGAAACCTAACTCTTGGTCTAGGACTATCTGTAGATGAATTATCAGATACTATTGACGACACTATTATTGAAGCTGGTGGAACAATTGTTGTTAATGGAACAACTCTAGGTGCTTCACTTGCTCATCATATGATTGATACTCCTACAACTGAAGGAGATTATACTGTTCTTACTCTTGCTTTTGGTAAACAAGATAAATCTGTTTCTTGGGAGACAGGAATTCAATATACAACTAAAGGGAACGACGCTGTTCTAACAGATACTCGTTTAGGTGTATTTGCCAATGGGACTATGATTGTAAATAATGTTGAATTAGATGGATCACTTACTTATGAGTACGGTGATTACTTACAAAACCGTGCAACAGACAACGACTATTCTCAACTTGAAATTTCTCTTGATGCAGAATTCTTAGTAGGTCCAACTTTCTATATCACTCCAGGTATTTATCACTTAAGTACTACATTACCAAAAGCCGCTGACTCAGATACATCAATTCTAGGTGTAAAATCAGATTTCGGTTATAGAGCAAATGGTCTAGATACTACTTTTGGACTAAGCTACTCAACAGGTGAGTTAGAAGGTATCGACGCTGATGGTTTAGGATTTAATCTTAACGTTGGTTATAAATTCTAAGATTTATTTATAAATTTTATATGTAGATGGGGAGGCTTTGGCCTCCCTTTTTTTATTTTAATTTTCTCCTATAATTCTTTTTCAAGTTATTAAAATTAAAGGAGTAATTTTGAAAAAAACACTAAGTACTATTTTATTATCAACACTATCAATTTCAGCTACAGCAAATACAATTGTTCCTGAAACTTCACGTGATGGAAAAACTCTTAATAATTCTGCAATTGCAGTTTCGACTCAACAGAGAAAATTTGCAGGTGCAATGATCGAAGACACTGAAGAAACTTCAGGACTTGCAGCTTTTGGTGCATATTCATATAAGAACTACTCAGCAGAAGGTGTTCTTGATTTTGGTGATGGCTATAATTCAATTAATGCAAAAGGTGGGATGAAGTTATCAAATGACTTGGCCATTGGTCTTGGAATTGACTTCAATAGCTTTGATTCAGATGCAAAAGATATGGCCGTTGAACTTGCTGCTTCAACAAAATGGAATGACTTTATTGTGGGTGGTTCTGTAACTTATAACTCTCAAGATTTAGTAATTGTTGATGGAAGCTTTCTTTCTCTAACTGCAGGTCTTGGTCAAGTGAATAAGAAGATGACTTGGGAAGCGGGAATGACTTATTCATTATCATCAGATGATCTAGGGCGTGATGATACGTTAAATCTTTTTGGTGGTTTAACAATGATCGTTGATAAAGTTGAATACGATGCAGATATTTCTGTTTCATCGACTGATGGCTTAAATATTTTCTCTGATAATATTATCTCTCTAACTGGTGATGCCGAAATTTTAGTGAAAGATCAATATTACGTAACTCCAGGTGTTATGTGGGATATCGTGGATTACGATTTTGAATTCGATAACTTAGCTGTTTCAGGTGATTTTGGTTATCGTAAGGATAAAATTGACGCGACTGTAGGTGTTGATTTCTTTCTAGGTGGAGATCTGAACTTAAAAGTAAACGCAGTTTATTTCTTCTAAATATCAGGGAGGTTTTGACCTCCCTTTTTATATCCTCTAGAATAAAATCAAATTATTTAAGAGGGATTATGAAAAGACAAATTTTTGCACTATCACTACTATTAACATCAACTGCATTTGCAAATCGAGTTATGCCTGAGATCTCTAAAGATGGTAAAACGAGACATAGCTCTTCAATGGCCGTAGCAAATGATCGTAGACAATTCTTTAACACACAATTCGAAGGCGGAAGTGCAGAGATTCAGGATATCGATACTCTTGATAGTTCAGACTTTGATATTAATGGTGCTTTTGGGAACCGTGTATTTTCAGCAGAGTTTTCATATAATGACAATGTTGGATTTGCACAGACTCAGCCAATTATCACAGAGGTTGGCCACAATAGAGAAGCTGTTCTTCTTATGGGATTTAGACCTGTTGATTTAGTTTCTTTTGGTTTTGGATATAGAAATATTGAAAGAGACCTTCAAAATAAAAATATCAATACATTCGAAGTTGAAGCTTCAACTATGTTTAATATTAATCGTGTAAGCTTTGGTGGAGCCTATAAATACGTAAAGCCAAATTCAAAAAAGCATGGTTACTACACTGATCTAACACTTGCTGGTGGCTATCTTGATGAAGTTCTATCTGCTGAAGCTGGTCTTAGTATTAAAACAAAAAGCCAAGAGCTTAATCGTGGAACAAGAAAAGAATTTTTTATTGGTGGAACAAGAAAACATAGTAACTTAGAGTTTGATACTGATTTTGAATATGAGTCAGGAGATAATGGATACGCTTCAGGTGATTATAAGAGAATGAAGTTTAACTTCGATCTTGAAGTTCTTTATACAAAATATCTCTATGTTACTCCAGGTATTGAATATCGAAAACTTGATATTAATAACTCATCATCTGAACAAATCTATACTTCTATGGATTTTGGATATCGTGAAGCGGGGATGGATATAACTCTAGCTTTTGACTATCTTGCTGATGGTAGTCTTGAGATTGCTAATCAAGATATCAAGCTAGATCAATATCGAATTACACTTGGTATGGGTTATCAATTTTAATATTGAATAACTCTTAATGCTTCGTAGGCCACAGTCGTGGCCACGTTTGAGAGATTTAACGATCTCACATGCTCTGAAAACATTGGAAGACAAAATAAACGATTAGGGTAGCTATCAAAGATATGCTTTGGTAGCCCTTTTGTCTCTGAACCAAAGACAAGATAGCAGCCTTTAGTGTAGTTTCGTCCATAGAAATGATTTTCTATGGCCGTCTTTGTATAGAAGAAAAGATTTTCTTCATCTGGCTTTTCATTTTCTATGAATTCTTCCCAGTTTTCGTATTCTGCAACTTCAACATATTTCCAATAATCAAGTCCCGCGCGTCTGACGGCCTTCTCTGAAAGATCAAATCCGTAAGGCTTAATAAGGACAAGTCTTGCACCAAGAGCGATACAAGTACGCCCTATACTCCCGGTATTTCCGGGAATATCTGGCGCATATAGAACAATGTTAAAAATTGCGTTACTACTCACTGGGATGACTTCTTAGTTTTGCTTTAAGAACTCTACAAGAGATCTAATCACAGTTCCTGAAGCACCTTTTGGTGGACAGTATGGTAGGTGAGATTGAGAGTCACCAACACCTGCGATATCAAGGTGTGCCCAAGCAATATCATTTTTGATGAATTCTTGTAGGAAAGCAGCAGCTTTAGCTGTACCACCAAAAGAAGAACCACCGATATTTTTAAGGTCAGAGATTGTACCTTTCATGTCTTTTGTCCACTCAGGGATAATTGGCAGTTCCCACATATACTCATCCGCTGATTCAGCAGCTTTAAGAAGGTTTGCAGAAAGCTTTTTGTCATTTGACATAAGACCACAAACTTCAGTTCCAAGAGCAACTAGACAAGCACCAGTAAGAGTTGCAGCGTCGATGATTGCATCTGGTTTTAGATCACAAGCATAGTCTAGACAGTCAGCAAGAACTAAACGTCCTTCAGCATCAGTGTTTAGGATTTCAACTGTTTTACCATTTCTAGCTTTTACAATTGAGTCTGGCATCGTTGCATCAGCGTTTACTGCGTTATCAGTCATACCTAGGATACAAGTGATTTTTACTGGAAGTTTCATTTTAGCAGCAGCTCTAAATGCAGCATAAACAGTTGCAGAACCTGCCATATCAAACTTCATATTCATCATTGATCCACCTGGCTTAAGAGAATATCCACCAGTATCAAAAACTAAACCCTTTCCTACGAAAGCGATGTGCTTCATGTTCTTAGTAGCTTTTGTTGGAGTATAAGTAAGGTGAACAAGTTGAGCATCGTATGCAGAACCGTTGTTAACAGATAGGAAAAGATCCATTTTTTCTTTCTTAAGTTCTTTCTTTCCAAGGATCTTACACTTTACACCTGCGATACCTTCAACATCTTTTTTAACACGCTTTGCGTATTCAGTTGAACGTAGAACGTTTGGTGGCTCGTTAACAAAGTCACGTGCAACATTGATCGACTCAGTAACAAATTGTGAATCTTTGATAACTTTATCAAAGTCTTTCTTCTTTGCAGCTTTTTCAGCAGTATCAATGATTACTTCTTTAAGAGCAGCTGGCTTTGATTCTGAAAGATACTTATCAAATTTATAAGCAGACATTTCAAAAGCTTCAACTAGAACTGCTAGAGACTCTTCTTTTTTCGTTTTAAAAGTAAACGTATCAAAAGCTACAGCAACTTTCTTATACTTAGAAACAAGTTTATAAGTTTTCGCTAACTCTTTTCTAATGTCTTCAGTTGTAACTTTAGTTTTGTCACCAAGTCCAACAACTAATACGTCGCTACCATAGTGATTGAAAGCATAAGTAGTACCTTTTGTACCATTGTAATCAACTGAGCTATTCATTGATTCAAAAGTAGCTTTAAGCTCTTTTGGCCAACCTGTAAGAGCTACAGTTTCTACTTCTTTTTTACCTTTTTTTGTTTTTGTTGAATAAGCACCAATTACATAACAATCAGCACTTGAATTTTCTTTAGAATTTAAATTCAAAGTGAATTTCATATTTGCTCCTTAAAAGGGGGTTTCAAAGTGATTTAAGAGGGTATAAACTAGCAGTAACTATACAAAAAGACAAAGTATGACAACAGTCGCTAAGGGTTTTCATGGACGCAGTCAAAAAGATCAAAGATTTAATCCCAACTAAGATATTTCAAAGATACCTTGCGTCAAACTTTATTGTCCCTTTTGCGATGAGTCTTACTTTCTTTGTTGCCTTCCTCTTAACGACACAACTGTTCAAATTCATGAGGCTTGTGACAAAAAAAGGTGTAGGAATTTTTCAATTTTTAGAAATTCTTGGCCATATCTCTATTAGTTTCATCCCAATGGCGACTCCGTTATCGATTCTTTTTGCAATGATCTATACACTAAATAAATTAAGTGAAGACTCAGAAATTGTTGCATTGAGGGCCATGGGAATTAATAAGCACAGAATTTTTTCTCCTTATTTTATTATCTCAATTCTTATTGCTGTCTCTGTCGTTTCTTTAAATACGAATATGATTCCTACTTCAAAGAAAATATTCAGGAATACTTTTAAGCAACTTGGATCAAAGGGAATTCTGACAGATATTAAAAAAGAACAATTTTTTACAGAGATTCCTGGGGTAATTCTTTTTGCTGAAGATGTGAAGGATGATGGAAAGATATTAGAAAATGTTTTTTTGAGAATCTCTTCTAAAGATGGTGTTGATAAAGTAATTATGGCCAAACAAGGAGTCTTGAATAAGCCAAAGTCTGATGGAGACTCAAGTGGTTTAAATATTAGATTTGATTTTTTCAATGGAAGTATTATTTCTATTGATAAAGAAGGCCATGAAGTAGAAAAAATTCTATTTGAAACGTATGAATATCCAATAGTAACAGGTCAGAGTTTTTCGAGTGTTAACAAGGCAAGTATGATGTCATCTAACGAGCTGAGAAGACATATTAGAAAGCTAAAGGGCCAATTAAAAAATACTAAGACGAAGAAGATAAAGGATAAGCTAGAAGATGATATAAGAAAGGGAAATATTGAGTATTGGGAACGTTTTACGATACCTATTCAATGTATTGTTTTTGCTCTTTTAGGCTTTGTCTTTGGTGTAAAAAAGGGGAGAGGTGCAACTCGTAATACTAGTGCATTAGCTCTTTTGGTAACGATTGTTTATTACACTCTTTATTTCTCTGGTGTGTCTGTTGCTAAGAAAAGTAATTTACCAATCCCATTAGTCCTGTTCTTACCAGCGGTAGTCACAGGAGCTATTGGAATTAGTTATTATAAAAAATTAGATTGGAATTCTTAGTTTTGAGAATTTTCTTTTTGTTCTAAATATTCTTTAGATGTTTGAACACCACCGTTTTTATCAAAAATAAACAGTGGTAACTTGTAATCTTTTGCAATTTCAACAGGGAAAACTAAGCTTTTGACCCCTGAGCGAGAATTCATACCTAGTAGTTCACCATTATAAAATACGTTTAGAGCATCAATATTTCCTAGGCGAAGTAGAATCTTATCACCCTTAATTAGAAGATACCTTCCTTCTTTAAGCGTGAACTTTTTGATTGGATCTTCATCACTTTGATAAACAATCCAAGAATCACCAGTCATAGCTTTTAGAAAAATATTTTGTTTTCCATCTTCAAATGCAGCTCTGATATTTGCTGGAATAATCTCATTCTTCTCATCTTCTGAGATATCCTTGAATGCAAAGAGTGGAGAAGGAAGATTGTAGAAATTAAGCTCTTTTTCTTCTTTTTCTTCTACCTTTTTTTCTTCTGGCTTTTCTTCTTTTTTAGTTTCAACGATAACTTCAGGTTTTGTCTCTTCTACTACTTGCTCTGTAGCATCTTCACTTGTTGCTTCTTGTGAAGTTGTTTCTGTCTCTTCAACGCTTTCTTCTTGTAGCGGAGTGTTCTCATCTAACACTTGTGCTTCGACAACGACTTCTTTAGTTTCTTCACCAGTATCTACTTCTCTGGATTTATCAAGATTAATAAAAATAAAAATACCAATAGAGAAGGCCGCAACAACACCTAGTAATTTATATTTTAGAGAGTCCGAAATCTGTACTTCTTTTTTAACAAGATCCTGCTTCTTCTCTACGTTTGCTTGAGGGAAGTCTGTTGCTTCAAGCGGTTGTATCTGTTCACTTGCAGTTTCGCCATAAAGCTCTTCAAGCTTTCTTGTTGCTTCTTCGACATCAATGTCATAAGTTTTTGCCAGTGTCTTAACGAAACCTCTTACGTAAGCGATATTAGGTAATCGCTCGACGTCGTCCGCTTCAAGTGCCGAAAGGTTTGTTAGGTTGATTCTAGTATGTCTGCTTACTGCTTCGATACTTAGATCTTTCTTATCTCTGGCCTTTTGGAGATATTTTCCTAGAGATAGGTTTTGGGCTTCTTTTGCAACTTCCTGTTCCATTATTACGCCTTTTTAATTATAAATTATCAGTTTCAAATTTGTTTGAGTAATAAACATTCTTCATTAGATTATTCTTGATTACTAAGCTTCTTTTCGCATAATCAGTTCTTGGGAACTGCTCAATAATTTCGTTGTAAAGAGGTAGTGCCTTCTTAGCTTCACCAAGAGAACGATAGATTTCTGCAAGTTCAAACTTTGGTGCAATCTCTTTCTTACATTCACCTGTTGTTGCAATATTTAAGTTCTTGATGGCCTCTTTGATATTTCCATCTTTCTTATAGATTAGGGCCAATTGATAAGGAGCAGGACAATAGTCTAGTGTGTAGCCAGTAACTTCTTGAAGGTACTTAACTGCTGCATCTTTGTTTCCTCTCTTAAGTTCTATAAGAGATAGGTTGTACTTAACTCGATAGTTGTAGCGATAAATAAGGTCTTTTAAAACAATTTTGTAGTGCTCTTCTGCTTTATTGTAATCACCTTCTTTGAAATAAATTGAAGCAAGGTTATTTCTAGCGTCTGAGTTTTTATTATCTATTTTAATCGACTGATTAAAGTAGAACTTTGCTTTTTCTGGTCTATTTTTAAAGTAGTATGCAAGACCAAGATTGTTTAAAGTTTTTGTATCATTAGGATTTAATTGATTCGCATTCTCTAAAGCTTCAAGTGCTTGAGAGTAATCCTTATCGATCATTTTTTGAGTACCATATGTATAGAAGAGCTCTGCCTTCTTTAACTGTTCTGCTTTCTGATTCGAAGAACATGAAGTCGTCATGATTCCAATTAATGTTGCAAATAGAAAAGTAACTGTAGTTCGTTTCATCATTTCACCAAAAACGTTAGATTAAAAAGAGAATATACTCTTTAATTGTAATGGCTTTCAGTGCCCATTACAATGTTAATCTAAGAACTTACAATCGTTACCTATGCGCGAAGAAGATAACTGATTCAAAGTGTCGGGTACCAGGAAAAAAGTCGAACATGTGCGACTCTTCAATACGATATTCTGATTGAATTTTATGGGTATCTCTGGCCAGAGTTTGGTTATTACAACTGACATATACGATATGTTTTGGCTTTAGGATTTTAGTGAATTCATCAATATTTTTAAGTCCACTTCGAGGAGGATCAATTACAAGAAGATCAATTTCTGTAATTGCCATTTCCTCTAGCTTCTTTATGGCCGTGTGGTGGTAGATATCTAATTCAATATATTCCTGATGCTCTTTATTTTGTAACTTGATAAATTTAGTCGGAGTTGCATCCATGACAACAGTACGATGTGAAAGTGCTTTTGTAATATTTCCGCTTCCTCCAAATAAATCAACAGTGATAGAGGAGTTACTTGTGACTTTACTCATATATTCATTAACTAGTGTTAATAGGCGTTCATTCATCGGTGGATTTACTTGTAAGAACCCTTCCGCTGAGTAGTAGGAATCAAATGTTTTTAAAATTTTTCCATCTCGTTGAAATAATTCAACATGGCCTTTGCTTTTTTTTGCATCACTTTGCCAGTCTTCATGAAGCACTGCTAATTCACTATTAATGTCATCATTTGCCATTAAACAATTTTTAATTGTAATGATTTTAGAATTTGAATCGTTAAAAAAGCCAAGAGAGTTGTCCTTCTTATTATAATGAAGTTGAATACGATTTCGATATTTATAGCGTTCGTCTGCTTTATGAATAATCAGAGATTCACTTAAGTCGATTTTAAATTGGCGACTAAAGTTGTCGAGATAAGCTTTCTTTTTAAACTCAATCTCATTTTCATAACTAGTATGTAGGAAGTGACAACCTCCACACTCGCTATAGTAAGGACATTCAGAATCAGTACGTAATTGGGACTTCTTAGTTAATTCAGTTAAGCTTGCAAATTGAATACTTTTCTTAGACTTGTATACAAGGGCCTTTCCTTCTTCTCCGGGAAGTGTTTTTTGAATAAAAGCAATTCCATTTGATTTTGAAACTCCTTGACCAAGAGAGTCGAGGTGTTCGACTTTGAAATCGATTGGGAAAGTTTTTGGAAACTTGATCTCTTTGTTTGGTTTCTTCTTTTTAGTCATAGGAAAATATGTCTCAATCTGCTATAAGTATCAACTTAGCTAAATTAGTAATATTATTAAAGAATATGGCATCATTATTACAAAAATTGTCATTCCTGTTTGAACTTTTTTTCAACGGTAGTTTTATCCTCTTATTCACTCTCTACGATAATAAGAAGATCCCGGCCAGTTGGAATCAAAAGTTTATCGTGAATACCCTAGACTTAATGGTTTGGGTAGTCCCAATTGCCATTGCTTTAACGGTTATTAAGAACATGATTGAAGCAAAAAATGGTGAAGACTTTTTTCGTCGATATTCATTTTCTTTACTCGTATTTATACCGACACTCATTACTTGGGGTGATTTAAAGTTTACCTATTTGCTCGCCAGCGCGCACTTACTCTCGACTATTTTATCTTTATATGATGATGGGGGAGAGCCAACAAATCGAGAGTATAAGAATCGTTTTGATACGCTCTTTAGTAAAATCAAATTAACGTCTGCTCAGCTTGTTCTCTTCACCTTTGGTGGGGTTATCATGGCAGGGACTTTATTACTCATGCTTCCTCTCTCTGCTGCAGATGGAGTAAGTATCAGTTTTGTGGATGCCCTCTTTACTGCAACCTCGGCAACTTGTGTTACAGGACTTTCAACCCTTGGAACGAATACGAGTTTTAGTGTGGTCGGACAATTGGTCATCTTAGGACTAATTCAAATTGGTGGTCTTTCCATTATGACCCTTTACTCTTCTATGGCCATTGTTCTAGGTCGATCGATGAAGATGAAAGATCGTATCATCATGCAGGACCTTCTCGATGTTTCTTCTCTGGAAGAGCTCTTTGCTATGATTATCAATATTGTTAAATATACTTTTATTATTGAGCTTTGGGGGGCCATTATCTTAACGATTGGTTTCACTTTCGAAGGCTTTGAATTTGGCCAGGCAATGTACTACGGATTCTTCCATAGTGTTTCTGCATTTTGTAATGCTGGTTTTGCTCTATTTGATAACTCTCTTGAAAATTATGCTACTAATCCATTAATTCACGGAACTATTGCAATTCTTATTTCTCTTGGAGGAATTGGTTTCATTGCTCTAAAGGAATTAAAGGAAGTTGTCACTAGAGAGAAGACGATTGTTCGTTTAGGGATGCACACTAAAGTTGTTCTTATAACTTCATTAGCTCTTACTGTTGGTGGTGCAATTTTTATTTTCTTTGGAGAGTTTCTTGGTGCTCTTGATAGTTATAATCTTTGGGAGAAAATTCAGATTTCTGTCTTCCAATCAATTACCCTTAGAACTGCGGGATTCAACACGATTCCTCTGACGAATCTTCATTCGTATACGATTTATATGATGGCCATGTTTATGTTCATCGGTGGTTCACCAGGTTCGACGGCCGGTGGGGTTAAGACGACGACTCTTGCTATTCTTGTTCAGTCTATTATATCAACACTAAAAGGTGATAAAAACGTTATGATGTTTGATCGCAAAATTGCTGGACCTGTTGTTGTTAAGGCAACAGCACTTATGTTCATCTCTATTGTCGTTTCAACATCATTTATTTTTATCATGATGAAAATAGAGCCAAATCAAAACTTCTTACCACTTTTCTTTGAAGTTCTAAGTGCAGGGGGAACAGTTGGGCTCACTCTTGGAGTTACTCCATTTTTAACAGTCGCAGGGAAAGTCGCAATTTCTATTCTGATGCTTATTGGACGTATTGGTCCTTTAACTCTAATCTTAGCAATTGGTGAGAGACAGAAATACTCAGGTAAATTAGACTACCCTGACGGACGAATAATGATTGGTTAAAATTAGATAAAGGATTTTATATGCTAGTTGCTGTTATCGGGCTAGGGACATTTGGAGCAAAAACTGCGGTTGGACTTTTTGAAAAGGGAGCCGAGGTAATTGCTATTGATAAGAATGATGAGCTCGTTGATAAAATTAAAGACCGTACAACACACGCTGTTGCACTAGATGTTACTGATGAAAGATCTCTACGATCTGTAAATATTTCTGACGTTGATACTGCGGTTGTTGCCATTGGTGACAATATTCAGATGTCGATTATGGCCGTAACAATGCTTCGAAAGCTTGGTGTAGGTCGTGTAATTGCCCGTGCTACTTCAAAACTTCACGAGCACGTTCTTCATGAAATTGGTGCTTCTGAAATTATTAAAGTTGAAGAGGAGATGGGGGAAATCGTCGCTTCTAAGATTATTGCTCCTCACGTTCTTCAGCGTTATAACTTTGCGGCCGGATATTCTATTGTCGAGCTTAAGCTTGGAAAGAAATTTGAAGGAAAGACTCTGGTAGAGAGTAAGATTCGTCAAAACTATTCACTTAATATTGTTGCCCTTCAAAAGAAGGTTCCATATATCACTGAAGACGGTAAGTCTGCTTATCGTATGGAAATTAACGATTGTCCAATGCCGATGGATATTATCGAATCAGATGACATCGTTGTTCTAGTTGGAAGTGAAAAGAATTTTAATAAACTTTTTGCTGATCTTGAGGATGCATAAGTCTTTGACGTCGCATAAAGGGGAATAATTTTGAATTTATCACTAAGAAATCGAGTCGCCTGGAGTTTTTCATTTGCAGCAGCAGTTGTAATTCTTCTAGCGTTCATCGTTTTTTATCATTTAAATAACCTCAATAAAGAAATTGAGTCGATTACTGATCGTTCAAATAAAGTAACTCTTATTACTGACGAGGTTAGGATTTCAGCGGTTGCGATTTTAAAGAATCAAAGAAGGATTCTCACAAAAAAACCAACTCCAGAGATGGTGGAAAGAATTCTAAACCTTTGTGAGTCTTTTACATCACAACTTCAAAGACTTGATACTCACTACGATGAACCAGAGGTTAAAAAGATTATTGGACAAATGCTCTCTTATACCGATTCATTGAAGGTTATTCTAAGTAAAGCTTCTTTATTCCATCGAAATAATATCGGAATGACTTCCATAGGTGAGCTGGCCGATAAAATTCTTGATGCATTCTCTGAGTTTCAAGACATTCAGTATTATCAGAATGTGGAAAGAGAAGAGAAAATTAAAGGAATCATCAACGAAACTAAACGCAAGATGATGATTACTCTAATTATTGCATTTCTTTGGACGATTATTTTAGGTCTAGTTATCCCTGGTAAAATTGCTTTACCATTTAAGAAGATTAAAGATGCTATTCGAGAGCTACAAGATTGTAACTTCGACGTTTCGATCTACTATTCGCAAGATGACGAGATTGGAGAGATTGCTCAAGAGATGAATAAGATGATTCACTCTTTCAAAAAGTTTGAAGAGTTACGTGCAGATAAGATTGTTGTAGAGAATAGAAAGTTTGATGTACTTGCCAATATGGTTAAGAGACCTGTTCTTTTAACAAATGCCAAGGGTGAGCTCATGTATATGAATAATCAGATTTACCAACTTCTTCAGGTTCAATCAGAAGATACAATTGGTAAAGTGATGACAGATTCAATTATTCCTCAGTGCATCATTGAAACATATGAACTTGCCATTAAGCGTCGTTCTAAGATTGAAAACCAGGAAATCAAAATCGCTAAGCGCGATGACTCAGCTAAATCAGATAAAGAGATTGGAGATAAGATTTCTGTAAAGGTTGATATCGAAGGGGATGAAGCAGGTGAGTCTCATGAAGATATCGAGGAAGTAGTTGAATATATTTACGAAGGCTATGCGTCAGTAATTCCAATTCGTGGACGCGACTCGTCACTAGATTATTACTTAATGGTAATGTCAAAAGAAGTTCAGGCATCTTAAGTATTTAGGTGCCTCAAAACTCTCGAAAATATAGTTATCCCTAGAAATATGTGCTATGATTCGTGGAATTTAGCGGAGTTATAGATACAATGATTGATAGGAAACTAATTCGAAATTTTTCCATTATTGCACATATTGACCACGGGAAATCGACTCTTGCGGATCGTTTAATTGAAAAAACAGGTTCAATTACTGATCGCGAGAAATCTGATCGTATTCTCGATAATATGGAGCTTGAAAAAGAGCGTGGGATTACCATTAAGGCACAAACTGTTCGATTGAACTACAAGGCCCGCGATGGACAGACTTACTACCTAAATATCATCGATACTCCGGGTCACGTTGACTTCTCATATGAAGTTTCAAGATCACTTGCTTCTTGTGATGGTGCTCTTCTTGTTGTTGATGCCTCTCAAGGTGTTGAAGCGCAAACTCTTGCTAACGTTTATATGGCCATGGAAAATGATCTTGAAATCATGCCTGTCCTTAATAAAATTGATCTTCCTCACGCAGATGCAGAACGTGTTAAGCAAGAGATTGAAGATGTTGTTGGTATTGAAGCATTAGATGCTGATGAAGTTTCAGCTAAGTCAGGACTTGGTGTAGAAGACCTACTTGAATCGATTATTGAAAAAATCCCTTGTCCTAAAGGGGACCCAAATAAAGATCTTCAGGGTCTAATTTTTGACTCATGGTTTGACCCGTATCAGGGTGTAATCTTCTTACTCAGAGTGGTTGAAGGTACGATTAATAAGAAAGATATTATCTATCTTAAGAATTCAGATCAAGAATATGAAGTTCTTAAGCTTGCTGTGAACACTCCGTTCTTTACTGAGGTAAAAGAACTCGGTGCCGGTGAAGTTGGGATGGTTATCTGCGGTATTAAAAATATTCGTGACGTAAAGGTTGGGGATACAGTTGTTAATGCTAAGAAGAAAGATACGCCAAGTTTAGGTGGATACGAAGAAGTAAAGCCAATGGTTTTCTGTGGTATCTTCCCTGTTGAATCTCATGATTATGAAGTATTAAAAGATGCTCTAGAAAAACTAGCGCTAAATGATTCTTCATTTACATACGAGCCTGAAACATCTCAGGCACTAGGCTTTGGTTTCCGTTGTGGATTCCTTGGTCTACTTCACATGAATATTATTCAAGAACGTCTTGAGCGTGAATTTAGTTTAAATTTAATTTCAACTGCACCTTCTGTGTCTTATAAAGTTAAGATGAATGACGGTGAGATTGTTGATGTTGAAAACCCTTCAACAATGCCTGAGCCTGGAAAATTTGAAGAAATTACTGAGCCGGTTGTTTCAATCTCAATTCACGTACCAAACGAATTTGTTGGTAAGATTATTCGTCTATGTGAGGAAAAGCGCGGTATTCAGACAGATATGAAATATATTACTGAAGAGCGTGTGCAGGTTACTTATGATCTTCCACTAAGTGAGATGGTTTTTGACTTCTATGATAAGTTAAAAAGTTACACTAAGGGATATGCATCGATGGATTACGAGTTCAAAGGTTATCAAGCCTCAAAACTTGTTAAGGTTGATGTCCTTTTAAATAGTGAGAAAGTTGATGCTCTATCAATTATTTGTCACGTTGATAATGCATACTATAAGGGTCGTGATCTTGTAGGGCGATTAAGAAAGATTATTGATCGTCAGCAATTTGATATTGCCATTCAGGCTGCAATTGGTGCTAAAATTGTTGCTCGTGAAACTGTAAAGGCACTTCGTAAGAACGTACTTGCTAAGTGTTACGGTGGTGACGTTTCAAGGAAGAGAAAACTACTTGAAAAGCAGAAAGAAGGTAAGAAGAGAATGAAGATGGTTGGATCCGTAGAAGTTCCACAAGAAGCATTCTTGGCCGTTCTTGCTGTAGATGAAGAAAGTAGTGGTGGGAAAAAATAAACATGGAAGAATTGAGAAGTATTTTAGACGATGCTGTAACTAAGTTTTCGTCGAATGAATACTATGACAAATTAAGATCAGCAAAAGAAGAGTATTTTAAGCTTGCTGGGAAATTATCGGAAGAGGATGAGGATTACGAATCTCGTATGAATGGATTCGTTTACTGGTATATCACTCAACGTGACTTCGATGATAATGGGCCACTTATTAAGAAATTTGTTAATGAAATCTCAATTGAAGAAAATCAAAAAGATTCAATGTTAAGTATTAATCATTCTCTTTTTGAATACCGTGGACAAAATCTTTTTAAAAAGCATGTCTTTAAAGACATTCTACATAATACTAAATTCTATATTCCTAAGAATGAGTTTACGTTACAACTAGTAAAAGATGACTTATTCATTGCTCGAACAATTTCTCACGAAGGAAAGACGATGTTATTAGATGATATCTCTGTTCTTCCTTATGATGCGAGAGGGCCGCTTGTTAAGGAATCTAAGAAAGTCAGAAAGCTAAATGATCGTAAAAGAGATATGCAATTTCTTTTAAGGATTGAAGCTTTAAAGACTAAGTGGCGTCAGTACGGCCATATCGATCCGAAAAAGATTTTTGTTTTTAACTAATTTACTTAATTTTCTTCAAGTGCTTCAGCTTCTTTGAAGGTGTGCTTCTTTTTCCAAAGAACGTATGGAATGACACCTAGAAGATTCACTGAAATTGCTACTAAGAAGTAGAGATTGAAAAATGAAGCACCTTTATCTTGTCCCAGTGCCTTAAAGAGCTCTTCAAAAACAAGGTGGCCAACACCTGCTCCTGCAGGAGATATTGGAATAGCTATTGAAATCAGCCCAATAGGGATAATACTAAAAAGTTGTTTAATTCCAATATTTGTATCTAGGAAAGAATGAACTAAACTCCAGAAAGCGCTAATTGCAAAGATGTGGACTATCACTGAGAGGCCAATTGATTTTAATATCACGCTTCGACTTTCACCAATTTTCCAAAACGTTTCAGTAATATTTGCAATCTTATCTCCAACAATTGGTAGAATTTTTATTAATTCAATGACATGTCTTTTAATTCTTACCGGCATAAAGAGTACTAAGACAAAACCAAGTGCACCAAGTAGAAGCATAATATTGAATGAAATGAGAGGTTTTACCTTTGGTGATAAAACGATCAGTTCCGAATAAAAATAAATCGAAGAGGAGCCACCGACAATTAAAAGGCCAATAAGGCCAATGATTCGATCAATAAGTGCAGTACTTAAAAGAAATGATCTTTTTAAATTTCGATCACAATCTCTAACATAGAGAAGTTTTAAGAAGTCACCAGTTACAACACCTGGGAGAAAAGTGGAAAAGAATTGTCCAATCAAATTAATTGGATAAATTTTCTTTATATGAATCTTTTCACTTTTTGTTTTAAGGAGAAGTGACCAGCGAAAAGCTGCAATAAATGAACCACACACTAACAGAGTAAATGAGATCAGGGCCCATGGCCCATTTTCAAGTACTTTGTTTATTAGCCCAAGGTCAAGCTTGTCTGACTTTGCAAGCCATGTCAGGATAGCAATTGCGAAAACTACTTTGAGAATTGTCTGGAATGACGCCTTGAGCATACTGTTGAAGTCCTTATTTAGACTTAAAACTTAGCATAAAAGGTGCTAATCTAGTACCAATTTTTAAAAAGGATAAAAGCTTGAAAATTACAGTTATTGGAACAGGATATGTAGGTTTAGTAAGTGGAACTTGTTTTGCGGAAATCGGTCACAAGGTTACTTGTGTTGATATCGATGAAAATAAAGTTGCAATGATGAGACGTGGTGAATCACCAATTTTTGAACCAGGACTTAACGATCTACTAGAAAGAAATATTAAAGCAGAGAGACTAACTTTCTCAACAGGTCTTGAATCAGTAAAAGATTCTAAGTCAATCTTTCTTGCGGTTGGAACTCCTTCTGGAGATGATGGAAGTGCAAATCTTTCATATTTATTTCAAGCTGCCGAAGATGTAGCAAAAAATATTAGTGATGATGCAATCATTGTTATTAAATCAACAGTTCCAATTGGAACATGTGAGAAAGTAAAAGAGATTGTTGCAAAAAATACTGACAAGAAATTTCATATCGTAAATAACCCAGAGTTCTTAAAAGAAGGATCAGCAATTGAAGACTTCATGAGACCTGATCGTGTAGTTATCGGTCACAACGACCCGTACGCAGCGCAAGCTATGGAAGAGCTTTACGAGCCATTAGTAAAACAAGGTAACCCAATTTATATGATGTCTAATCTTTCAGCAGAGATGACAAAGTATGCGGCAAACTGTTTTCTAGCGACTAAGATTTCTTTCATTAATGACATTGCAAGACTTTGTGACACTCTTGGTGCAGACATTAATGAGGTTCGCCAAGGAATCTCAAGTGATCGAAGAATTGGACCACACTTCTTATATCCGGGCCCTGGTTATGGTGGATCATGTTTTCCAAAAGACGTGAAGGCCTTAATTTATACAGCTAAAGAACATGGGCATACTCTAAGAGTCATTGAATCAACTGAAGATGTAAATGATGAGCAAAAACTTTACATGGCAACAAAAATCAAAAAGCATTTTGGTGAAGACTTAAGTGGAAAAACTTTTGCATTTTGGGGTGTAGCATTTAAAGCAAATACTGATGATGTTCGTGAGTCTCCTGCAATTTATATGGCAAAGGACCTAATCGATGCTGGTGCAAAGATTCGTTTCTTCGATCCTGAAGGTGGACCAAACTTCATGAAAGCTGTGGATGAAAAGTATCACTCATCTATTGAGCAAGTAGCTAATAAGTATGACTGTTTAAGTGGATGTGACGCTATGGTTACTGTAACTGAATGGAGAGAATTCTCTACTCCTGACTTTACTGAAATCTCTTCGCGCTTAAATGGTAAAATCATCTTTGATGCAAGAAACTTATTTAAAACAGAAAAAGTTTTAGCGGAAGGATTCACTTACTACGCGATCGGAAAGAAAATTTAATGAATGAATTGGTTATCGCCAATATTCAAATTTCTTCATCTCTCGATTATCAATCGAATCTAAAAAAAATTAAAAAATACTTATCTCAGGCAAAAGAAGCGGGGGCCCAAGTGGCCTTCCTGCCTGAGTGTTTTTATTCAATCTCAAATGGCCGCATGCCAAGTCCATACCTTGTGGAGTGGGACAATGAACACTTTGATAACATCAGGCAATTGGCCATTGATTCTGGGCTCTTCCTTGTTGGGGGCTCTGTTGCTTTTAAAAGTAATACAGCTATTTATAATAAGGCCATTAACTTGGATCCTAAAGGTTGTGTTATTGGTAGCTACGACAAGTGCCATTTATTTTCTTGTGACATCACAACTGTAGATGAACAGGGAAATGAGATTCATAAGAAAGTTAATGAAGCTGATATTTATACAGCAGGAAATGATCCTTTAATTATTGATATTCTTGGCTGGAAAATTGGTATCGCAATTTGTTTTGATCTTCGATATCCAAAGTTCCTTCAGTATTACTACGATAATAAGGTCGATCTGATTACTTTTGCTTCAGCGTTCACTGTTCCTACTGGAAAGGCACATTGGCATACTCTATTACGAGCTCGTTCAATTGAAGGACAGTGTTATGTCGTGGCCAGTGCACAGAGTGGTGAAAATAATCCTGGCATTCACACTTACGGACACTCCCTTGTTATTAACCCTTGGGGCGAGATTCTTTCTGATCAAAAAAATGAAGAAGGTGTGTCTATTGTAAGACTCAAAAAAGAGCAAATTCTTGAGGCCCGTTCAAGAGTCATTCTCTAATCTAAGTATTTAAATTTATTGAAAATTGAGTAGAATTTGGAGGTATTCCACATTTATCTGCCGATAAGTCTATATGATTAGATTAAGGAGGCAAATATGGAATTACTAGAGATTATACTCGTGACTACAGTCATGGCATTTGCCACCAGCGGAAGTATTATCCTTTCAGGATTAAGTTATTGGGAGACTGAGGATAGGGTGAGAAGATCAATTTCTCATGCAAATGAAGACTATGGAATGCGCGAGTCCGAATTAGAAGAACATACTAAAGTCGCTTAAACTTTAATAAGCTGATAGCTCCCGACTGGGAGCTATTTTTTTACATAAACGGATTATCACCCTTTGAGTGATCTGTAACATCCACAACTTCTACTATGTCTGGAAAGTTTTGCTTAACAAGTCTTGCAACACCATCTGTAAGCGTTGCCTGTGAAGCAGAACAACCCTGACAACCACCAGTCATCTTTACATAAAGTTTATCATTATCGTAATCGATTAATTCGATATTACCACCGTGAGCAGCAAGAGCTGGTCTTACTTGTTCATCAAAAAGTTTTTCAATTTTTCTAAGCATATTATTTCCTATCCATTAATTGGTTTAAGTGGCCAAGGATTGCGATTGAGGCATTTTCAACTCTCATAATTGAAGGACCTATGCTGATTTCTTCAAAACCAAGATTTTTAAATTCAGTTATTTCTTGGTTGGTCCATCCACGCTCTGGGCCAATGGCCAATTGTAATGGTCTTTCAATATCTATTTTAACATCTTTTAACTTTGTTGTGGCATAAGGTGAGAGAATAAATCGTTGAACACCTTTCGCTTCTATATCCTCATATTGATAAGTCTTCTTAAGAGTTGGAGCTTTATAGAAAACAGCAGACTGACTAACGCCAAGTTCTGATAATTCTTGAAAGCGCTCATAAACTTTAGAAGTGAGATAGCTCTTATCACTTAAAATGGCCTTAAAAATATGAAAGTGACTTGCACCCATAGCACTACAGTGCTCAAACACTTTTTTCATTGTAGGAGGTCTTGAAGCTGCAATAATCAACTCAATTGGAAAGTGAAGCCCTTTTCTGACTTGCCCAATTTCTACTTCAACAATTCCATCGCTAATATTACTTACAGTAATAGTCGTTAGACCTTCTTCAAGAATTGTCCCTTTGAGTTCGTCGCCAACTTTTACTTTTACAATTTCAAGTAAATGCTTCGACTGTTCTTGTGTGAGAACAGCTTTTGAATCGTGAATTTGCTCTTTTCTAATTATGACAGAATTCATGTTCTTTAATTTTAATGAGTTATAGCTTTAACTCTTTTACCACTTCTTGCACCTCTTGGGTATGGATTTTAAAGCAACTTTGTCACAGATCGTCAATAGAGAGCATTCATTCACTTTATTTATGGCCCCTATGGGCTGGGGGAAAACAAGACTTATTTGGCAATTATTAGAGGACTTTGAAAGGATTATTATTGTCTCTCCGCTGCGTTCAATACTGGAAGATTTGAAGGAGAGGGACTGTGTTGTGAATAATATTTCTGACAAAGGAATCTTTTTAACGACAGTGGAGTCGCTTTCTCGGGATGATTTAGAGTTTGCTTTAAAATCCAACTCCTTGTTTGTGCTTGATGAATTTCATCTCTTTTACGAATGGGGAGAGTCTTTTCGTCCACGCTTGCTTGATTTTCTCTATCAAATCTCTTCCTCTAGAAATACAAAGGTGATTGGTTTAAGTGCGACAATCACTGACGAACTTTATCGAGTGATTGAAAGAGATGTTGAAAATAATTTTAGGCATTTTTGTTTTCTAAATATCGGAAATTTTCAAAAGAAAAATATGTATAAAAAGAAGAGGATGTTAATTAGGCCACTTCTTTTATTGAAGCTTATCTTTGAGCAGTTGTTCTTTGAGAGGGGACGAACGATTCTGTTTTGCTCATCACGAAAAGAAGTCTTTTTTTGGAATAAGTTCTTTCAAAGATTAGGTGTTTCTTGTGATTATTGCGTGGGGGGAGAGGTTAAGGATTTTGTTGTCAGAGAGAATCAGGCACCCTCTGATTTAATTATTGCAACTAGCGCCTTAAGTCACGGGGTTAATTTACATGGAATAGAGAATATTTATATTAGTTATAAACCAAATGAATCGACAAATTTTCAAATGATAGGTCGCGGAGGACGATTTGGAGAGGAATTTCAATACATTGGAGCTCTTGAAAAGGGGAAGAAGTGGTGGGAAAGAATTCACTACAAGATATGTGATTATCTCTTTATAATGAGTCAGGATTTATTATTATGGTTGAATTAGAAGGCATTCTTATTAACAAAATTCCATATCAAGACAAACACTTGATTGGAAATTTACTCCTCAGAAACGGAAATAAAATTTCTGTGATGTTCTATGGTGGACAGGGAGGAGGAAAGAGGAAAGTATCTTCTATCTTGCAAGTTGGTTATCTTTTTAAAGTTGGCTTTGGCCGAGTTAAAAATAGTTTCGAAATACTGACTAGTAAGGATCATGTTGAAAAATGGTGTCATAAAAATATCTCACATAATCCAATGGCATTCTACCTTCTTTGTTTTTTCTGCGAACTTTGTCAGTCTTTTGCTCCACAGATTACGCACAAAGATGATCTTGATTTAAGTGAAAAAAGTCATGAAGGTATTTTTCGACTTCTTTCAAATGCAATCTTTCGCTTGGAAAGTCGAGTTACTGCTAGCGATTTTAATCCTAATCATGAACTATTTATTTTTCTAGTAAAGGCGATGGTCGAATTGGGGATTTTTCCTCGAACTGAAACATGCGCCGTCTCTGGTGTTGAAATTGGTGATAATGACTTTGTGTCACTCTCAATTGAACAAGGTGGCTTTATTCACTTCTCACATTTAAGTCTCGAAGAGCAACGATTGGTAAATGGGCAAGAGGGAAAGAGCCTTCGAAACGAAATGCTTAACGTAGCTGCAAGTAAGTATTCGGATTATAAAGTTAGTACACATATTCAAAAGTCGGATCTTAATCAATTAGTGAATTATATTTGCTACCATCAACACGTGCAGCGTGAACATTATAAGTCACTAAGCTTATTATTATAGATCTTCAAAAACTTTATATGTAAGTGAAATGGCCTTAGCTAAATTTGTATTCTTTGCAATATTTAAAATTGTTTCATCTGAGTAATTTAAGACAATAGAGCTTCTCGTAAACATATATGAGTAATTGAAACTCGTTGAAAGGTAGTATTTGTTTTCACCTTCGATGCCATCTATCTTAACGGCACTGTCTTGCCAATAAGTTAAAGAAGTTCCAAAGCGCATAGTTGCATTTGGATTATAACCAAATCCTAAGGAAGAAGAGTACCCAAAACCTGGCTCTACTTCTTTATTGTCTATCGTTCTTTTAAAACCGTAGTGACCTTCTAGTGTTAATGAATAATCGTATTCGTATACTACCTTAAAAAATGCAAAACCTAGAGTTGATTCAAAAACACCACGGCTTAGGGAGTCTGACAATAGAGGATCGTTATAGCTGTATATTGAATTACCATTTGGAATTAACTGTTTAAAGAATATAAAACCACGAGGCTTAATGAGATTATAAGTTAACTCCGGTAAGAACTCCCAAGTAAATTGAAAGCTTGGATCGACTATCTCTGTGGTACTCGTCCTTTGGGTTGGAGACTCAACTGTTCTTTTTTTGATTGGTATATCAAAGGCAAATTGAAAGTAGCTATCAATTAGATAACTGCCTTTTAAGGCGATTGTTTCTGTTACTTCATTTTTAGAATTAATATTATGAATCTTACCATCTACTCCGGCTTCACTTGTTACTGCTGAGTTGGCATAATTAATTTTTGCCTCCCATTGGTGATCGCCAAGAATAATATTAGGTATATTTGCTCCGCCGCCACAGCATGAAGACGCATAAGTGCTAATAGTAAAGATAATTGTAAATAGAATTAAAGTGTAAGAGGCCATGATATAGAGTCGTATAAATTTCCGTTATCTTTTAATTGTAAGTGAAAATCCCAGAGGCCACCCATTGTGAAATAGATATCAGTAAGTTGATAAACTCCAGTAGCTATTCTCGTTACAGTAATTGGGTATGAGCCATGTCCCATATCTGGCATCCAGATGTAGGCAGAGAATTCACCTGCAGGATCTTTCAAGTTATTTGCTGAGTCTTTAAATGTAATTGTAAGTGTTGAACTATCGTAAACTATTGGGCCTTTATCCCACTGTCTCAAAATAGTTAAGGCCTCCGTATCAAAACGTATTTCGTTAGAAATATTATCAACTCCACTAACTAACTCTTTAAGACCACCAGAAAAGGGAGAATCTCCACAGCTTGTAAATAGTAAGAATAGAAGTGTAAGTGACAATAGTTTCATTACTTCTTAAGCTCCACATCAATAGCTGTAATGTCGCCGTCTAATTCAAAGCGAACTTGCCAGTAACCTTTCATATGTCCCATGAAGAACTTAGCATTTCCATTGATTATTGACTCTTCATTAAATGACCAAGTGATTGCAGGCCCACCATGTTGATGCCCATTGGCCATCATCATCCATACATATACTTTTAAATCTTTCGGTGTCACTCTCTCTAGTGAATCTTTATCAAAGACAACGGCTTCAAATGTAGATGGTTTTCCATCAAAAGGCCCATTAGTCCATTCAAGATCAACACATAAGTTTTGAGATTCTATTTGGTAAGGACATGCAACAATTGAAGCTGTCATAAGTAGTGTAATTAGTGTCTTAATCATATTTACCTCGCGATATAGCAACCAAGTGCTTTTGATTCTTTATATGGTAGCTCTTTATTATTTTTGAGTGCAGTTAGCACATCATTTAAATAAAATTTCGTCGATAATTCAGGGCTTCTCTTATTTGTCACAGCTCCTTGATAGATAACTTCTTCTTTCTCATTTAATAAGAAAATATGTGGGGTCTTTAATGCATTCATCTTATTTGCAAACTTAAGATCCTGATCGATAAAGATTGGAAAGTTAATTTTGAATTGATCAAAGTACTCAAGGGCCTTCTTTTTACTTATATGCTTGTTAGAACTAAAACCAATAAATTCAATGTTATTGAACTTTTTTGCAAGAGAGTTTATGTAATCAAATTGTTTTTGGGAGCAAGGACAGCTTGGTGAAAGAAAAATAAGAACTTTCTTATTTTTAGTTCGAGAAATTTGTTTCTCTTTATGTGTTGATAAATCGTAGCGAACTTCTGTGAAGGCCCCAAAAGTTATACTTGAGAAGATAAATGCAATTAGTAATTTCATATGTGATATTTATAAAATCTCTAATTGAAGTACAAGAATTCAATACCCTAGTAGGTATTAATATTTACGATTTCTTGATTAATGTCAGTTTTTGGGGACGTGTTAATTTTTTAATTTGGGCTTCTCGTTTACTCGCACTTGAGCGGTCAGGGTGCTCTTCTGTAAAACGAATTTTTTTAGGAGGGTTTGCTTTAGTGAATTTTGCTCCTTTCGGATCATTTTTGTGTTCTTCAAATCGGCGCTCTACATCAGTTGTAATACCTGTGTAGAGCTTTCCATTTTGAGTTTCTATAATATAGACAAACCACTTGTTGGCTTTTGCCATTAATTCTTTCTCGCTTGATAAGTATCTTCTTTCATTAGCATCCCTGTACCAATTCCGTACTTTTCCTGAGTGCCTAACATTGATTTTAACTCATTCGTTGAAATCTTTCCATTGAAGAAGTTTAGATAACCTTCAAGTTTACTCTTAAGTTTGTCATCGTGCTCATTTAAAAGTTCAATTCTAAACTGTGAGACACCTTTTGCAATTAACTCATCAATTAAGTCAGTTGAGCTTTGTGCAATAGCATTGAACATTGTATTTCGACACTCTTGATCGGCTTTAATAAAGTGCATATTTCCAAATTGATCTTTAAGTTCTACATGATGTTTTTCACAAGGCTTCCCACAGTCCTTAAACGATGAACCTTCTGATAAGAATGCTGCATACACACAGTGTTCCATGTGAAAGCTTGGCATATACTGATGAATATTAACTTCAATCTTTCCAGCATCAGTATTGGCAAGAAGATTTTCTAGTTGTTTTGCATTTAAGTCATATGATGAAGTTAATGTTTCAAAACCTTTATCAAGTAAATAATTTGCTGTTTGAGAGTTTGCAACGTTAAGAGAGAAATCTCCTTTCAATTGAACATCTGTCTTTGATCTTAAATATTGATACGACCCTAGATTTCGACAAAGGATAAAATCCGGATCCAATCGAGTCAGAACATTTAAATGATGGTATTCTTTAGGTTTTAAAATTCTATTAGTCGCAACACCAACTTGGCAGTTTGGTAGTTGTTTAAGAAGCTCTAATGAGGGCTTATAGTCTTTTCCAAATTCAAAATCTAAAGTAATTAGAAGTCTTTCAAAATCACAGTTTTTCAATACTTCGTATGCTTGCTTAACCTGATCAAAATCTCTAAGAAGAAAGTTTAGTGTGATCTCGTTTTCTGAAACTTCTTTTTTAGATAGTTTAAATGATTGCGATTTTGGTGCTTTGACACTAACTCTTTGACTATTCAATTCTTCAATAGCTTCTTGTCTTAATTTCTTAAGTGCCTTTGAGTGAATGAAAGGAGACTTACCATTTGTTTTTAAATCGAATTTTGAAACAGAATAAATAGTACGCGAAAGTGCACAAGCATCTTTTTCAACTTTCTCAAGATCAGCTGGTTTTCTCGCTTCTTCTACTAAGTCATCACTTTGTCTAATAACTTTGTATTGGCCATCTGTAATAATATAAGTAAGCTTTTCTCCTGCATTTGCTAACAGTGTTACTTCAACAGGTATACGCTTTTGCTTATTAATATCGCTAATTAGAGACTCGCTCTCTTTTGCAACCTTTGGGTCAGAGTTTAGGTAGATATCCATACCTGGGCGAACTTGCTTCCATTTAAAATCATGAGCAAGAGAAAGGCTAACTCGTTTTCCTTTTCTTTTTACACTAAAAATAGATGAGCCAATTTCAATACCTTTATTGTCATCACAAATTGCAACACCCATTCCATTCTCTAATTCACGGTCGGTATCGATTTCAAGATATGGAGGATCAACTCTCTTGATCTTACCAAGTTCAATTCCTCGGTGAGCTCCGTAGTTACCTTTTACTAGTTGTTGATGGTCAACACCATGAAGCCAACCAGAAAACAGGCCACGTGAATAAGTAAGTGCCATATTATCTATTTCTTTTTGACTTACTTCTTTCCCTTCAAGTTTTGCTTTAAAAGCACCTGCTGCTGTCGACACATATGCAGGACCTTTAAGACGGCCTTCAATTTTAAAAGAGTCAATGCCCATGTCTTGAAGTTCGTTAACTTCTTCAATTCCACAAAGATCTTGAGGAGACACAAGATAGCTCATTTTACGGCCATGTTTCGTGAGGTCTTCTTTTTTACCATCCACAAACATTTCATAAGAGAAGCGACAGCTCTGTGCACATTGACCACGGTTGGCCGAACGTCCGCCGATACTTTCTGAAGTAAAGCACTGGCCAGAGTAGGCAACACACAGCGCCCCGTGAGTGAAGACTTCAAGCTCTCGCTCAGTATTTGCTCGAATTTCTTTTATTTCAGGAATTGAGTTTTCGCGTCCTAGTACGAAGCGTTTGATATCAAGATCTTCTAAGAAAGTGATGTGATCATGATTTGTCACAGTCATTTGAGTTGAGCCGTGTATTACTTGATCTGGATAAATTTGGCGAACAAGATTTGCAAGGCCAATATCTTGAATGATTAGAGCATCGGGACCTAATACCACCACTTCATTTAATCTTTCGATGGCATCTGTTATCTCTTCTTCAAATATTAAAATATTAAACGCCACGTGAACCTTAACTCCATAGAGGTGGCACATGTCGATCATCTCTTTTAGTTCACCAACTGAGTGGTCGTGAGTTCTTCCACGGGCATTGAAGCCAGGCATTCCTACATAGATGGCGTCCGCACCACCGTGAATTGCTGCTAAGCACATTTGCATATTGCCCACTGGGGCGAGAATTTCTGATTTTTTCATGACCTGCTTTTAGCACGAGCGCAAAAAGTATGCGATATCAAATCGTGATTTCAGTAATTTATATATAGATAATCGCCATATTTATCTGAATTTTGGAGCTAGATCATTGGATTATAATTATCGCTAATTACTTGCATGAACTGTTATTAGCTTTTGCTTATATTTGACTGAAAAATCACGGTTTTTGAACAAAAAATGACGCATAAGTTAGTAATATTACAAAAAGGTGGCGTTTACCTTAATGGGAAAATAATTAGCCGATTGGTGAATGAGTGGGTATACTTTGTGCAATTATTTACCATAGTAGGGGGCATTGTGTCAGAAAGTAATATTAAGGACATGCAGCAAATTGTTAGTCTAGCTAAACGCCGTGGATTTATTTTCCAAAGTTCGGAAATTTATGGCGGTCTATCTTCTTGTTGGGATTACGGCCCATACGGAATTGAGTTAAAAAGAAACTTAAAGAATAAGTGGTGGAAGGCCATGACTTTACGTTCAGATATCGTTGGTGTTGATGCTTCAATTTTCATGCACCCAATGGTTTGGAAAGCTTCTGGTCACGTTGATGGTTTCAACGATCCAATGGTTGACTGTAAAGCATGTAAGTCTCGTTTCCGCGAAGATAAAATTGATACATCAGCTCCTTGTCAAAACTGTGGTGCTGTTGGTGAGTTCACTGAGCCACGTGATTTTAACCTAATGTTTAATACACAAATGGGGCCAGTTGAAGATTCATCTTCAAAAGTATACCTAAGACCTGAAACGGCTCAGGGGATTTTCGTAAACTTTCTAAATGTTCAATCAACAATGAGAAAGAAGCTTCCATTTGGTATTGCTCAAATTGGTAAAGCTTTCAGAAACGAAATTACTCCAGGTAACTTCATTTTTAGAACTCGTGAGTTTGAACAAATGGAGATGCAATATTTCATTAAGCCAGGAACTCAAGCTGAGGCAATGGAGCAGTGGAAAGAAATTCGTTGGAATTGGCACTTATCAAATGGTCTGCGTCCAGAAAACTTAAGATGGCATCCACACTTAGGTGATGAGCTTGCTCACTACGCGGATGCTGCAGAAGATATTGAATATAAATTCCCACATGGTTGGGATGAGATGGAAGGTATCCACTCAAGAACAGACTTTGACCTTCGCCAACACGAAGAGTTTTCAGGAAAGAACTTAAAGTACACAGATCTACTTGATGGAAATAAGAAATTCCTTCCTTACGTTCTTGAAACATCTGTTGGTTGTGATCGTTCACTACTAGCGATTCTATGTGATGCTTTCAGAATTGAAAATGAAGGAGATAAAGAGAATGAAAGAGTTGTAATGAAATTCCACCCTTCTCTTGCTCCTGTTAAAGTTGCTGTTCTTCCACTAACGAAGAAATTAGATGAGCCAGCAACAAAATTATTTAATGAACTCCAACAAGAGTTTGCAGCTGAATATGATGTGGCAGGTTCAATTGGAAAGCGCTACCGTCGTCAAGATGAAATTGGTACTCCATTCTGTATCACTTTTGACTTTGACTCTTTAGATGATAACGCTGTTACGATTCGTGATCGCGATTCAATGAATCAAGAGCGAATTGCACTAGATCAAGTTAAGAATTATTTAAGAGATAGAATCTACATTTAAAATAAATTTTTTGAAGGGCCACAAGTTCGTGGCCTTTTTTCTATACTAAGCAAGGAGCGCAGTTATGAGTAAATGGGTTTACTCGTTTTCAAAGGAAAAAACTGAAGGTAATAGAAGCATGAAAAATCTTCTAGGTGGTAAAGGTGCCAACCTGGCTGAAATGTCTGCTCTTGGATTACCAGTCCCTCCAGGTTTTACAGTTACAACTGAAGCCTGTATCGATTATCAAAAAGCTAATAAAATAAATGAAGAAATTAAGGCCCAAGTTATTGAGTCTTTAAAGCTTGTTGAGCTTTCAACAGAGAAAACTTTCGGTGGTGGAGACAATCCTTTACTATTTTCTGTTCGCTCTGGAGCAAGAGTTTCGATGCCAGGAATGATGGATACGGTTCTAAACTTAGGACTTAATGACGAAACTGTTGAGGCCCTTGCCAAGAAGTCTGGTAACGAGAGATTTGCTTGGGACTCATATAGAAGATTCATTCAAATGTATGCAAACGTTGTTATGGGAATGAGCCATTCACTCTTAGAATCTACTCTTGAAGATTTAAAAGAAGCAAAGGGCGTTGATTCTGATACAAAGTTAGATGCAAAAGATTTTAAAAATTTAGTAAAAGTCTATAAGCAAATTATTGCACAAGAAACAGGAAAGGCTTTTCCTACTGATCCAATGGAACAACTATGGCTAGCAATTGAAGCAGTATTTGGTTCATGGAATAACCCAAGAGCTATCAAGTACCGTCAGCTTAATAATATTCCAGGAGACTGGGGAACTGCTGTAAACGTACAGGCCATGGTTTTTGGAAATATGGGTGATGATTGTGCAACAGGTGTTTGCTTCACTCGTGATCCTTCTACTGGGGATAAGAAGTTCTTTGGTGAATACCTTGTAAATGCTCAAGGGGAAGATGTTGTTGCGGGAATTAGAACTCCTGCTCCAATTAACGAGTGTTCAAAGAATGATTCAAATAGAAATGAAAAAACACTTGAAGAATATATGCCTAAGGCGTTTGCTGAATTAACTAAACTTTATCAGCAACTAGAAAAGCATTACAAAGATATGCAGGATATCGAGTTTACGATTGAAGCAGATAAACTATATCTTCTTCAAACTCGTAATGGAAAAAGAACTGCTGCAGCTGCATTAAAGATTGCTGTTGATCTTGAGAAAGAAGGAATTGTGACGAAGGAAGAAGCGATTATGCAAATCGATCCTGAAGCACTTAACCAACTTCTTCACCCGAGACTTGATCCAGATGCAACAAAGAATATTATTGCAAAAGGTCTTCCTGCTTCTCCAGGAGCTGGTGCAGGTAAGATTGTATTTCACTCAGACGATGCCACTAGTATGCACGAAAATGGTGTGAAGGTTATTCTTGTTCGCCAAGAAACTTCTCCTGAAGATATTGCTGGAATGGCAGCCGCTCAGGCGATCTTAACTGCTCGTGGTGGGATGACTTCACATGCGGCCGTAGTTGCTCGTGGTATGGGGAAGCCTTGTGTTGCAGGATGTTCTGACATTCTCGTTGATAGTAAGCATCGCACGATGATGATTGGCGATAAGAAATATGTTGAAGGTGACTTCATCACACTTGATGGTGGAACAGGTGAAGTTATAGAAGGTGAGGTTCCAACACTTGATGCTGAAATCAATGCAGATTTCGCTGAGTTTATGACTTGGGCAGATGAGATTAGAACACTTAGAGTTCGTACTAATGCTGATAACCCAGAAGACAGTGAAACGGCCGTTAAATTTGGTGCAGAAGGGATTGGACTTTGTCGTACGGAACATATGTTCTTTGAGCCAGAGAGAATCCTTGCCGTTCGTGAGATGATTTTCGCTGATTCAACAATTCAAAGAGAAAGAGCACTTGCAAAACTTCTTCCTTATCAGAAAGAAGACTTCAAAGGAATATTCAAGGCCCTTGATGGTATGCCTGTTAATATCAGACTTCTTGATCCACCTCTACACGAGTTCTTACCTCACTCAGATGAAGAGAAAAAAGAACTTGCTGAGTATATTGATGTTGAAGTTAAAACAATTGAAGATGGCTGTGAAAGACTTCACGAGTTTAACCCAATGCTTGGACACCGTGGTTGTCGTTTAGGAATTACATATCCAGAAATCTATACAATGCAGGTAACTGCTATCACTCAAGCAGCTCTTGAGTCTATTGCTGAAGGTGTTGATGTTAGACCTGAGATTATGATTCCTCTTGTTGCAACAGCAAAAGAACTATCAATCTTAAGAGAAATTCTTGTTGAAACAATTAATAAGACAAAAGGTGATAAAGAGTTCAAATACAAACTTGGAACAATGATTGAGCTTCCTCGTGCTGCTATTACTGCTGCTGAGATTGCAAATCATGCAGACTTCTTTTCGTTTGGTACAAATGACTTAACACAAACAACTTTTGGACTTTCTCGTGATGATGCTGGACGTTTCTTAACTGAATATATTTCAAAATCAGTTCTTCCAAATGATCCATTTGTTTCTCTTGATCAAGAAGGTGTTGGTTATCTTGTTAAGTTTGCAACAGAGCAAGGTAGAAGTGCCAATAAAGATATTCACGTTGGAATCTGCGGAGAGCATGGTGGTGAGCCACAATCAATCGACTTCTGTCATAGAATTGGATTAGACTATGTTTCTTGTTCTCCTTACCGAGTTCCTATCGCTCGTCTTGCAGCGGCACAGGCCGTGATTCGCAACAAGTAATGTCGATTACAGAATTAACAAACAAAATAAAAGCAGAGTTTGGCAGTTATAATTTTAACTGCCTTGCTTTTGCTTATATTGACTTCAAAAAAAGCACGTATGAAACATTTTCTTTTTTTGAAAATCCTTTTTTAAAAGGTCAAAAGGTTTATTTTGATTTGGCCTCTCTGACAAAGCCTCTGACACTTGGTTTTGCTTATTTAAATAAACCAGAGCTATTCTCTGAAGATATGAAGCTTCTTTTAAATCATCGTGGTGGTTTGAATTCTTGGGGGAGACTCTCGGTCGATACTTGGAGAGAACAAATTCTTTCATATGAGATTAAAGAGAGCGAAACTCTTTATTCTGATTTTGGCGCTCTAAGGCTTCAACTTGAAATCGAAAAGGAGCAAGGGCTTTACGAACTTGTTTCAACAATGTGGGATGAAGAAATAAAGCATTGGCTTGATATCGAAGATGAGATCTGTGTACCAACGGGACGTCGAAACCGAGATATCATTGATGGGGAAGTTCACGATGATAATGCTTTCGTTATTGCGCAGAAAGTTTCACATGCTGGGCTCTTTGGAACCATTGATGGCGTTTGCCGAACACTTCTAAGAGTAAATAATGATTATCAATTAATTAATAAAACAAATCGTGAAAGTGATCATCGATTTATTAATGGTTGGGATAGCGTGACAAATCCTGAAACATCTCTTGCAGGTATTTATTCCAATAAAGATACTTTTGGTCATCTTGGTTTTACAGGTACTTCAATTTGGATTGAGCCACACTCGCAAAAAGGAGTGGTGATCTTATCGAATGAAGTCATTAAGTTTTGGTATGATCGCCAGAAATTAAGTGAAATCAGGAAGGAAATCGCAAATAATTTCTTTTCTAAGTAGCTGAATTTACAGTTCCTCTTATAGCTTCAATTAAGAAATTCTTAATAATTGCCGATAAATATCAAGTATTTTATCGGAGATGAATAATGGGACTCGTCCTTAAGCGCATTCAATTATTATTTTTAGTATTTTCATTCTTACTAATGTCTTGTCAGCAAAAAGATCGATCGATCTCAAGTGTCGATGGTGAGATTAGTAATCAACCTGCTCTTTACTTAAATTCTGTTACAGAGGTGTCTGACCTATTTGACCGTAACTTAGAAGAGCTAGTTGCACATTACAATGTAAACTTACAAAAGAGAGTTTATGATTCGAGTGAAACAAGGGCCGTCTTAATTTCACTAGACTCTATGGATTTACCTGAAGGTCAAGCATTTGCAATTGATACATCCATTGAAGAAAATGGTGTTCATGTTTTAAAAGTTATTCGTTCAACAAATAATGAAGCAATCACTAAATCTTCAAAGAGTCTTTTATTCAATTTTCTATCTGAAATTAATGAGAAAAAGAATATCGTAAATATCTATTCATTCTTTGAAATTGCACATAATGCTAAAAATGGAGACCTTCGTGCAAAGATCGCTTTAGAAGAATTAAAAATTAAGGCATTAGGTGATTCAGCGCTTTACGATGAAGATCGTAAAACGATCGAAGAAGGAATCTCTCAACTTGAAAGTGATTTTAAAGTTGTGAAAAAAGAAATGAAGGCGAAAGAGACAGCGCGAAAAAATGCAATGGCCGCGCTGGATAAAGCTGCTGAAAATCATCAGCTTAAAGCACTTATTCAAAGTAATGACCGAAAAGGTGTTGCAGATCTTCTTGAAAAATATCTTCCTTGGGAGCAAATGACTCCTATTGAAGATTCGTATTGGAATCATATCCTTAAGCGCATGCGAAACCCTATTGAAGCCAAAGATAAGGTTCTAGTATATCGTGGAACTTATGGAGATCGACTTTTTCCACAAATCGTAAACGGTCAAGAGCTAGAATATGAGGATGCTGTTAAGCAAGCAAACCTTGGCTCAATGTCGACAATTCTTACAAGAAATCAAGGGACTTATAACCGTAGGCTTCGTTCTTTACAGACGATGTATGGTAAGAAGATTGCTTCAAACCCAAGTAATGCAGACTCTAAATTTGTCGAAACTGCTCGTTTAACGACAATGCTTAAACAACACTCAATTGAAGCGCAAGGAAGCCCATTCCTTTCTTTCACTTCAAACTTTGATACTGGATATACATTTGGTTTTTCTATTGCAGATGATAAGACTGTGGCCGATGCAAAAGGTGCTATGGGGGCTTTCCTAATCGATCCAGAGCTTCTGATTTTTAATCAAATGTCTGGTTTTAAGTCTGAAATGGAATACCTTGCTCCACTAATTACTTTCCCAGATGAAATGGTTGGATTCTTTGATGAAGATTATATGGAGAAGACAAATCGCGAGGCGATTAAAGACTCACTTCATGACGGTCTTAGAAAAGAGATGATTAGGATTTATGGAGATGCTCAAGGGCCTAGTATTGCTGACGAGATTCTGTCTCGCTCTAGTGAGTTCAATGAATATGATAAGGCATACCTAGTTCCAAAGTTGAAATCAAACCTAACAGGATCGACAGAAGGTAATGTTGGAGTTGCCAAGAAGATTAGTAATTTCTTTAGTAACTTAAAAAATAAATTTTCTTCTTCAAGTAAGGGGAAAGTAAAAGTGATTGATGAAATGCCTAAGATTAATAATTGTTTATACGCTATTAAGAGCTTCTTACAATAATAAAAGAGGAATACATGCATAAGAAAGCATTTGGTTTACTTTCCGTCTTACTACTCACTCTCACTGTTCTAACACAGTATACTCAGGTCGATCGCTCTGAATATTCGTATTTTAGTACGAGAGCTCCTGCATCTGTTGCAGATATGGAGAGGCTAGAGACTTTATTAGCAGTTGATAAACTTGATTACTATATCGGCGAGTACGTTAATAATTTTGGAAAGAAGATTGATGAGGAATCATTAGATGTTCTTAAAAAAGTTGAGCTTGATTATATCGTCGATAAATATTCAAGCGATTCAAGAATATTTGATGCAAAAAATTATGATGCAATCATTTATGATATTCTAAAAGATCGATTAGGTAAGAAGCCTTCTGGGACAAAAACAAGCTATGAATGGGGTTATAACTTCTTTAAGAATAAGCTTAATGAAGGTTTCACTCTTCTAGATTCTAAGATTAAACCAAAAGATGATTCAGCTGTTACTAAAGTAGAGCCGCGATCAGAATTCACTCTTCCTGATCAAGGAATTAAAAATGGTGAATTAACCCTAGATGCGGATCACTATATTTCTAATCGAACAACACGTGCTGTATTTTGGGAAGCTGTTGAAAGTAATCGCGATGTAGAATTTCACCTTGAGAACTCAAGAGAATTCTTAAAGAATCTTCAGGCAAATGGTGGTCAGATATTAAAGGAAATCCGTCCTTTTGCTAATAATTATAATAAAATTTATGCTGTTCAATATCCTGGAGAATCAACTTATCGCTACGCTATCACGGCCATTGGTGGGAAAGATCGCCTTAATCACTTAATGTTGCAATTTGGACTTTCTAAAAGAGGTCACACAGTAACTAATAAGGTGAGAATCTTTGGTGATCTGGATGAGACTCACAAAATGATGGAGGATGAGTTATCAGGTATTTTTAGACATTTACCAAAATCTGAAAGAGTCATCATTGGTCAAAAGGGTGCTATTGAGAGGACGTTTGAAACGTTATGGAAAGTACGTGCACTTAAAAATCTTTACGAAGACGAGCCTGATTTGGTGCTTTCACATATTTCGGATAAATTGAAAGACTCCTTTAAAGCGTTAATGGCTGATGGTGATATTAAGAAATACGATATTTTTAAAAATAAAAAAGATGTCGAAACAGCTTATACGAAATTAGAAAAGACAATTAAGGCCAAGGGGATAGAACCTTTTGAGTTTAAGAAATATGACTATGATAACTATGTTATCTCAATGTCTGATCTTGTCTTTAAAAATTCTGAAGGTGAAGACGTTGTTTGGCGTGTTGTTGCTAATAGTTGGGGGGATGAGATCTCTCCACTTGCTAAGGCCTTAAAGAATACTGGACATAAGAATATAACATATATCGGTACTGCGGGAGCGTTTCCTGATAAAGGCTATAGTGTTGGTGATCTTGTGATTCCTTCACATACTCGTTTAGACGGAGAAAGCAAAAAACTTCGTGGAACGATTATGGATATTGATGGTGCTAAAGTCGGTGGTACTGTTGATCATGTTTATTCTCCTTTTATTGAAACAAATGAGTGGTTAACAGAGAGTTCTAGTCATTCAGATTTTGTTGAAGTTGAAGTAAGTCACTTAAGAAAAATTCTTAATGGTCAAGATGATGATCTCCAAGCTTATCTTCTAATTTCAGATGTTTTAAATTCTGAAGGTGAAACACTCGCATCTGCCACTGGTGCAAAAAGAAGAAATTCATTGAATAAACTTCTCTATGCAATGCTTGATAGAGACAAAGTAGGTATTCCTCAAGGAGTAAATACTGCTGATAACCACATTGGAATATTGAGAAGTACAATTGATAAAGTACTAGGGAATAAGGCAAATACATTAAAGTATTATGTCTTTTCAATGCTAAAGGATAATAAGAATGTTTCTGAAGCAGAGATTCAGGCCGTAGTCGATTCAGTTGATAACTTTAGTGATAATTACTTTACAAAGAGAATTACTGAATCATCTGAAGTTTCAAGCTATGTTTTAAGAAAACTTGAAGAGTTTGGGCATATGCCAAAGATTTCTATCGATAAGAAATTTGTTGATGGTAAGTGGCATCCTAAAACAGATAAGATTATTATCAACGTTCATGCTGATACAGATGCTATTGTTGAGCAATATAAAGAAGTTGTTGCTGACTTAGAAAAAGAAATTAGTAAGGTTTCTAAGTTTTGTGAAATCAATTTTATAAGAGGACCTCCATCTGAGGAATTTGTTACAATTCCAAAATACGTAGGTCTTGACAGTGACTTCCTTGTAAATCTTTATTCTCAGTCCGCATTTAAGCAAGCTGGTCTTGATGCACAAGTTACTTATAATGGTAATTTAAAATTTAATTTCCTACCTACTGTTAATAACTCAGATGTTTGTGTTGATGATAAATTCTGTCACTTATCATTTTTTAAACCAGACCAATCAACAAAAGATCTTTTAGTCGATTTTGATACACATGCAAAATTTAAAGCACAATTTGATAAAGATCCTGTTTATATTTTTAATGAATATATTAAGTCAGCTAACTTACAAGGAAATGCTAAAAACTACAGATATGAAGTTGTAGTTGAAAAGAATGCTACACTTGAAGATGGAAAGCTTGCTGAAATTGTTCCAGATGTTGATCCTGAAAAAGGGCTTCTAATAAAGGTACGTTTTACAGAGGAAGGATATAAGAATCCTCTGGTTCTTTTAGAAGAGGCTATGCATGTGGAGCAAATTACACGCAATGGCGACTTCTTGAAACATCCGGTATTTTGGGCCGAAGCAGCTTTAAATGCAAAGCATGGATCAATGCGTTCTCGTGAGTTTTTAGCACGTGCAGAAGTAGATGCTATGGATAAGCTTACTAATATGATGAGAGGCTACTTCCAAGGAAATGCTGATGAAGCACTTTCTAAAATTGAGCAATATGCAAATACGAGAAAAGAACACGCATCAAAAATTGTAAATAACCTTAAGAAGAAAGTGCGTTCTGAAAAGACTGTTCGAAATGGTTTGGCCAAACAATGGAAAGAACTTCATAAAGCACTTGAGGCGCAAGATCTCAAGTTAGATGATTATATTTCTTCAGGTAATCGTAAGAAAGTGGCAGAACTTATTGAAGCTTATATGCCATGGGAACAAATGGAGCCAACTGAGATTGCAGCTTGGCAAAGATGGTTAAAAGAAATTGAAAATCCAAGTGATGACTTCTTTGTGAGCTTTAGAGGCCTAGGAGATGATCTTGTTCGTGAATCAGATGATGGTGGACACTTCCTTATGGCCAAAATGCTAACTAAGAATCAGGGAAGTTATACGAGAAGGCTTCGTTCTTTAAAAACTTTCTTTGATAAAAAAATTAGTAAAAAGTCAGGTCAATATATGCCAGTTGAATTTCAATCGTTGGCCGCAGTATTTAAAGGGCATAGTGTTGAGCCTTTAGGTTCTCCATTTTTATCAGGCTCAGTCCTATCTGTAGCAGATAGTTTTGCTAGTGAATTTAAAGGGCAAAATATAGCCGCACTAAAGATGTCTAATAATAGGAGCTTATTAAATCTTGTTTCAAATTATAATGAGCTAGAAGAGATGATTCCACTGATTGTCTTTCCTGATGAGATTATTTCAATTGAACCTGCTGGAGATCTTGAAGCAATTCAGGATGCTGTTGAGGAAAAGATTGGACGCCAACTCAAACCAACTGAATTAGAAAGAATTGCGGTACAGTCCGATGATAATGAAGATTTCAAAGTTAAAGCGGTGCTTGAGTGGTGGAATCAAATTAACCCGGATGGTATTACATCTGCAAACTCAACTAAGACATGTAAGGATGTAATTAAAATGTTCCTATCTCAACAGTAATTGATTAATTACAAATATTTACCCTTACCCTTTGTCCGAAAAACGGTTAAAATTGACGGATAAAGGGTAAGTTATGAATTTAGAAAATTATAAAGATATAAATGCACTTTCTGCATTAACAGAATCAAATAAATTTAAAAAAGTATTCTTTTACCGCATTTGTGGGACGGGAATGGGAGCAGCTGCTTGTTTACTAAAAGAAGCAGGCTTTGAAGTAGCTGGTGCGGATCGTATGTTTTACCCACCAATGAGTACCTATCTAGATAACTCGGGTATTGATGTCTATAAATTTGAAGAACATAATATTGAAGAAGTAATTAAAGATTTTGATCTAATTGTTGTAGGTAATGTCGTTGCAAGAAACTCTGATGATGCAAAATTTATTGAAGAATCAGGAATTCCTTTTTGTTCATTTCCGGCCGCTATTGGAGCACTCGTTTTAAAAGATAAAACTGTTGTTGGTATTTCGGGGACGCACGGTAAGACGACAACTACATACTTCGGTGTTCAACTTTTTGAAAAGTTGGGGATGGAGCCGGGCTACCTTATCGGTGGTGTTATGGACGAGCGCCCACCTGCAAGAGTTGGAAGAGGGGATTACTTCTTTATTGAATCGGATGAGTACGATTCGGCATACTTTGAAAAATTCTCAAAATTTCGCTCTTACTATATTAATAAATTAATTATTACATCTCTTGAGTTCGACCATGCAGATATTTTTGAATCAATTGAAGATATAAAAAATGAGTTTAAAGCAATTCTTCCTAGTGTGGACGAAGTAATTGCATGCTCTGAATGGAAAAGTATTAACGATCTTAAAGTTACGGATAAGTCTTGGTCAGAATATGATCGTGATAATGTGAAAATAATCAATGTCGATAATGGTTTAACGACATTTACTATGAAATGTTCATTGGGTGATCACGAATTCAAAACAAATCTAATGGGACATCATAATATTTTAAATTTAGCTTCTGTTATTATCGTTGCCTTAAAAGCTGGGAAAAAGCCTGAAGAGATTCAAGCAGGAATACTAGATCTAAGAATGGTTCAAAGAAGGCAAGAAGTTAAGGGGATATATAACGAGTCTCCGATAATCGATGATTTTGCACACCATCCAACAGCTGTTTTGGAAACACTACATGCTATTTCATTAAAATATCCAGGTAAGAAGATACATGCTTATTTAGAGCCAGGCTCAGCAACAGCTCGAAGTGACCTATTTCAAGAGCGCTTTGCTGATTCTTTAAAACAGGCTGTCAGTGCAACGATTATCAAACCATCTCGTCCGACGACGGCCAAAGGGCAGGGGGATTTAGATGTTGATAAGTTACAATCAGACTTAGAGAAAAGCGGAATTAGAACAAATGTTGTCACTGAGCTAGAGTCTTTAATTTCTTTAATTAAAGAAAATAGTAATGGGCAAAGTGTTCAATTAGTTATGAGCAATAGTTCTTGTCTCGGTTTATGGAGTAGTGAGTTTGTTAAAGCACTTTAAAACAACTCTTCCATTTTTAATCGCTTTTACAAGTTTTTCAAATCAGTTTGTTCAAGCAAAAGAAATTAGTGATGCTCAAGTTATTAATGAGTATATGAAACTTCATCGCGCCCAGTATAAAGCGACATGCTCAATGAAGATATATAATGAGTCACAAAAGCTTTATAAAAACTTTTTAGGTAATGGTATTTTTATTCCGTTCAAACTAAATGGTGAACTTGATGAAGCTACGATTAAAGAATATCTCCCATTAATGCAAAAGAAACGTGAGTGGATAAAGGGTGTTAATAAACGTCTTTCAAAAATGCGTTCGTTTAGAAATGTTCTTTCGCGAAATCGTGAAATTCAAAATCAGTTTGAAAAGGCCATGCGCCACAATTATAAATATCGCTATATAAAAGACTTAAAAACTAAATCATTAGTCGCTTTAAAATCAAAGAACGAGATAAAAAAATTTCTAACAGATCTTGAAGCATATTTAAATAGTCTTTTCTTTCTACAGTCATTCAGCTTTCCCGTTGATCATCTTCACCTAAGAAGTGAATACGATAAAGTTAAAGATATAGAGACAGCAGAAGGTAAGCAGAAGTCAAACTCTGCTTATTTGTTAAGGAAGATCGTAGAAGATGGGAGTGTTGACCCTAAAAAAGGTCGATCTGATCTAAGCTTACGGTCACTAATTGATTCTGTTTATTTACGTATTGTTGGTTTTGATAAGCCATTTTTAACGGAAGACCTCCGTTATGATATTTCGGATTTAATTTCTCGTCTTGATGGTGTTTTAAGACAAGGTTATAAGAAAACTTTTGCTAGAACAAATTATTGGCAAAAGAAAATCATTGAACGAGAGGATTACTACGTTGATCTTTTAAATAAGAGTAAAACGAAAGATGATATCTTAAAGAAAATTTTCGAAGATAAGAATCAAGCACGTTATGCTTTAAGTAAGTATATCTATGATAAAGAAGCATTAGTTTATAAGTTTTGGAAAAGACAAAAAGAAATTTATCGCAAGCTATATGCACTTGAGACGATTCTCATTCATGAAGTTGGTCGCCTTGACGATAGTTACGGAAGTGAAAGAAGAGATGTTGCTAAGGTTGTAATCAATCGTGTTGATAATCCTGGCTATAATACTATTGAAAGTGACGAGCCTTTCTATCAGTCACTATTAGATGCTGGAGTTAAGGACACACAAAAGTATCCTTGGTTAAATGTACTTTTTAAAAGGGGACAATTCTCTTTTACTTACTTTTTTATTCCTGCATCTAAAGGAATCTTTTGTCCTGATCAATCAAAGTCTGCTCGCAAACTAATGCGTAAGAACTTGAAAATGATTTTAGATGAGTTACATAACCCTGATAAAGATTTCAAAGCTACTCGCTATTTTTCGAGAGCATCAATGCTGGGAAGAATGGATATGTCATCACTATGGGATGAATATTCAAGCATGGAAGAAAGGCCTGGGCCTTTAATTCATAATACGACAAGATTAAATACTCTACTGAATCGTAAGAACTTGAACTTCTTGTATTCATTTAAAGATAGTGGCGAGCAAACATATGATGTTTATCGCTATAAAAATAATGTTTATGTACATTCTGCGAGGACTGGTAAATTCTACCAATATCGTAATCCTCATTATTTCAAATACTTCGTAAAGAACGATGATTACTAATTTTTATTGAGTATAAACTATTGAAAATAGTGCCTTAAACTAGTTGTTAAAACGTGCTAATAGAAGTATATTCATTCAATTATTAGTGTATTAATTATTTATAGCTAGGAGATGAGGCAGTGCTAAAAGATTTTACATTCACTTCTGAATCAGTAACAGAAGGGCACCCTGATAAAATTGCGGATCAAATCAGTGATGCGGTACTTGATGCGATGTTAGAACAAGATCCAAAATCTCGTGTTGCTTGTGAGACTATGATTACAACTGGTTTAGTTGTTCTTGCAGGTGAGATTACTTCGAAAGCTAATATCGATTTTCAAGAAACAGTAAGAAATAAAATTAGAGAGATTGGATACGATCACTCTGACAAAGGTTTTGATGCTAACACTTGTGGAGTTATGGTTGCTCTTGATAAGCAATCACCAGATATCGCTCAAGGTGTAAACGTTGGAGAAGGTACTTATACAGAATTAGGTGCTGGTGACCAAGGTCTAATGTTTGGTTACGCTTGTAATGAAACAGATAGTTTTATGCCAATGACAATTGATCTTTCTCACAGACTTGCTGAAAGACTTTCAGAAGTTAGAAAGAATGGAACTCTAGGTGAGCTTAGAGCTGATGGTAAGACACAAGTATCTGCTCAGTACGTAGATGGTAAACTTTCACGTATTGATGCAATCGTTGTTTCTACTCAACACTCAGACAACATGACTCTTGCTCAAGTTCAAGAAGCAGTAAGAGAAGAAGTTGTTAATAAAGTTGTTCCAGCTTCACTTGTTGATAACAACACAAAATACTTCATTAACCCAACTGGTAAATTTGTTATCGGTGGCCCAATGGGTGACTGTGGTCTTACTGGTAGAAAGATTATCGTTGATACTTACGGTGGTCACGGTGCTCACGGTGGTGGTGCATTCTCTGGTAAAGATCCAACTAAAGTTGACCGTTCAGCTGCTTATGCTACAAGACAAATTGCTAAGCACATCGTAGCTGCAGGTCTAGCTGAAAAAGCTCTAGTACAAGTTGCATACGCAATTGGTGTTGCTGAGCCAATGTCACTACTTGTTGATACTTTTGGTACAGAGAAAGTTGATGTTGCAAAGATTAACAATGCTGTTAACCAAATCTTTGATATGAAGCCAGCTTCAATCATTGAAAGACTAGATCTTCTAAGACCAATCTATTCTCCAACTGCTGCTTATGGGCACTTTGGTAGAACTAAAGATGGATTCTTTCCTTGGGAAGAGCTGTCTTACGTAGAGAAGTTAAAAGCTTTATGCCTTTAATATAAAAAAGAGCTCCCAATAGGGAGCTTTTTTTTTGTTTTCAGTTTAAAATACCTTTATGAATGAAGCATCCGCGAAATTGGCCGCCCCAAGGCGGGCTATTGTTTGCGGTGCTAGCCCACTATTCTTTAGCTATTGAATTAATCGAGAGGAGTGCATTTATGCACGACGGTTCGACTCAAGGGCCGACTAATGGGAATGACTTTCTTTTTTTGCAAATGCGATTATACTTATCCTATGAATGAATTCCTCATGTTCACATTGCGCTACACGCCATTTTGGTCAATTCCAATTATTATTATCGGTAGCCGTTTCGCGTATTACTACTGGCTAAGAGGCTATACTCTGCCGCCATTATTTTTTGCACTTTGCTCTTGTATCTCAAGTTTCTTTCTCTTTATTTGGATAATGGCCGGTGGCCCAGACAAAGTTGTTCATTATTTCTTAGATATTGTAAGAAACTTTTAGAGACTAAACTTTTTGTTTAATACTGTAATATTAGCTATTTATGCTAGTTTCGGAAGTTTTATCTTGGTGTTAAAAAATTGACACGTCCACGAATTATTCGATACCATTTTAGTGGGACAATTTTAACCTCACACGATGAGAGGCAATGACACATGAAGAATGATTTTAGTTTTCTAACTGATACATTTTCTAATGATGAATCAGATAATGAAGTAAAAATCGATCAAGGAAGAAAACCAGTCATTATTGTCGTGGAAGATGATCAAACTCTTTCCGCAATGATAACGAAGTATCTAAGTAAGAAGATTAACCTAGAAGTTATTAGTTTCTCTTCTCCTGCACCTGCAATCGAGCATATTACAAAGAATCAAGTTGATCGCTTTTGTTTAATTACTGACATTAGTTTTGAAGATAATTCTTCAGATGGGCTTTACTTAATCGACCTCTTAAAAGAGCGTGGGCTAACTTTTAGCTCGATAGCGATGACTGGGTTTGCATCAATTGAAACTGCCATTGCGGCAACGAAGAAAGGTGTTTTTCACTATCTAACAAAACCGTTTGAGTTAGAAGCGCTTAAGGATCTAGTTGTTAGAGCTCTTGTTCACAAGCTAGAGTATCGCGAAAGTCTTGAGATTAATGCTAATTCAGCAGTATCAAGCGATAAACGCTCATTTAGTAGTAGATACAAGCTAGAGATGCCTACAGAAGATGATATGTTTTGTGGGATGATTGGACGCTCAAAACCAATGAGAAAGATTTTTGAAAGAATTAAGAAGGTTGCTGCTTCTAATTCGACAATCTTAATTGGTGGACCTTCTGGAACAGGGAAGGAGTTGGTAGCGAAGGCCATTCACTTATCTTCAAATCGTAATCACAATAAAATTGTAAATGTAAACTGTGGTGCCATTCCTGGAGAACTCTTAGAAAGTGAGCTATTCGGTCATGAGAAAGGAGCCTTTACTGGAGCAGTATCAAGTCGCATGGGACGCTTTGAAGCTGCTAATGGTGGGTCAATTTTCTTAGATGAAATTGGTGATATGCCACTACTACTTCAAGTAAAACTTCTTAGAGTTCTACAGCAAAGAGAAATCGAGCGAGTTGGTTCTTCAACGACGACTCCTGTTGATGTTCGTATCATTACGGCAACACACAGAAACCTTGAAGATTCAGTACAGCAAGGCAATTTTAGAGAAGATCTCTATTATCGTTTAAACGTAATTCCTATAAAAATCCCTGCTCTTAAAGATCGCAGGGAAGATATTCCACTTTTAATATCATATTTCTTATCTCGTTTTGTAAGTGCAGACGGAAGAAACGATATTGAATTAGATGACGAGACTTTTGAAATTCTTATGTCATATGAATGGCCTGGTAACGTTCGTGAACTTGAGAATTTAATTGAAAGACTTGTTATCTTAAGAGGTGGGAATAAGATTAGACCGCAAGATTTACCGCCTAAAATCTTAGCTCTTACAAATCGTTCGATGATTGATACAGATGACCTTGTTAGTCTTCCAGAAAACGGTATCAATTTAAAAGATTTTATGAATGAAGTAGAGGAGTCGCTAATTAAGCAAGCTCTTATTAAAACAAATGGTAATAAGAACCAAGCTTCAAAGCTGCTCCAGATGAATCGTACGACACTTATCGAAAAAATGAAGAAGAGAAATTTAGACGTTAATATGCAACAATAAATTTCTACTTAACAAAGCCATTATGACACCAATACTTAAGCCGACTTTCACAGTCGGCTTTTTAAATGCCTAATATTCTGTAATGTAAAATCTTTGACATGGAAAAAACGTCCTATGAGAAAAATTTTCCTTTGAAATATTTCAAAATATTGTAAAATGAATTCACGGCATGCTTTAGGACGAAGAAATTGCCAAATAATTGACGTTATTAAATTTGAAACAGGAAGTTTCTACCAAATGAAGATAGATTTTAATTCAAAAAATTTATTATCTTTTATCGTACTTGTATTTTGTACGGCCTTCCTAAATATCGCATCAGCAACAATTGTTACTCCAGAAGCTCATAATGACTTTCTACGCGTTAAGTTTTTTATTGATAAGAAACTAGTTAATGTAACGAAATCAAGCACAGAGGTATCATTTTCGACTTTAGATGGTGATGTTTACTCTAAGGTAAAAGATGGGCTGAAGAACTTCTCTTCTTCTAAGTATATCAAGACAATCTCATACACTGAGCCAACGTCTGGAAATAATGTTTTCACGATTACATTAATGTTAAAGAAGGATGTAGAGGTTTTCTCATTCTATAAAAATCGTGATCGTGCTTACTTTGTCGACTTCTGGAAAGACGGTGCCGTAAGCAATAAGCAAGCCGCAATTAAAGATGTTTCAACACTTGTGAAAAAGAATGAAGCTTCGGCCCAAGAATCAACTCCAAAATTTGTAAAAAAAGCTTCCGCTGCAAAGCCAGCTCCGAAGAAAGTTAGAAAAAATGTTGTTAAAAAGGCTCCTTCTAAAAAAACGAATCCATATCGTGACTTTAGATATGGAGCCTCTTTTATCTGGGATTATCAAGCACTTGCACCAGAGCTAAAGACACAAATTTTAACGAATAGAAAAACTGCAGAATACTTCTTTCCAATTAAGAACTTTGATTACAATAAGAACGAACAAGAAGCTCATATGCAACTGACACTTAATCTTTATAGAAAAGGTAAGTGGGGACTTATGTATAAGTCGATTAAGCTTTATGAGAAGAAATTTCCAAAGTCATATAATCCATACAATGACTACATGAAAGCAAATGCTCTTTTAAGAGAAACACTAGAAAAAGGTGATATTAAGCCAGTTGATACTGCTGTTTCAATGTACACAAATATTCTTGAAAGAACTGATGTTTATGACTTAAGAAAAGGTATTTATAAATACTTAGTACAGTTTTACCGTGAAAAGAAAGACTTCGTTAAGGCCCTTAAGTATGCAAAGAGATTCTTTAGTGATGCAAAAGAAAATTTTGATTATGAAGAATTAGAGTATATGGGAGAGTATATTCTTTCTTCTCTTGCAAACCTTAATCAAGTTGAGAAAGTAGAAAATTTAATTCAAGATAAGACATTAGTTAAGATCATTTCTAAGCAAAAGCTTAAAGCGTACGAGATGTACACTTATCTGAGACAAAATGATGAAGAAAAAGTGATTGATGCTTACGAGAACTTTGCAAAAACTACTAAGGGTGAATACCTACCGTCAATCTACTATAACGCAGCTGAAGCTTACTTTAGAACTTCTCAATATGAAAAAGCATTTAGAATTTACGATACTTTCATCGCTAAATATTCATATGTGAGTGAAGCGGCTCAAGCAAGACTTCGTATGGCCCTTATTGCTGATCTACAGGATCGTCCAAAGAATGAAGTACTAGAGCTTTATAAGAATGCAATTAATAGAGCTCAAAACCAAGAAGTGAGCCTTGAGGCCCGTATTCGTTATGTAGGTCTTCGTACAATTAGAAAGTTTAAGCCTGATTCAAAAGATATTGAAACAAGAGTTTTCCTTGATAAGGGTACTGATAAGAAACTTAATAAAGAACTCGAAATGCTACTTTGGCAAACTCGTTTAAGAACGTTCATTGTTGATGGACAGTATGAAGAGGCCCTGACTTTCTTAACAGCTCTACCTATTGCAGGAATGAAAATTAGTGAAAAGAAGGTTTTTGAAGCTGATGGTGCAGAAATTGTGTACGGGATCATTAAGTCTAACTTTGATGAAGGAAAATTTGCTCGTGCTATCCGCGCTTGGGAAATCTACAAAGATACTTATTTTGCTAAGATCGGTGCAGACCCTGAAATACAATTTATTATCGCGAAATCGTATATAAATCTTACACTGTGGGACGGATTTCAAAAAATGTATGAGAAAATGATAGCGAGCAAAAAGGAAACTGCTCATACTTTCCCTCTATGGGTTTCTCGCAAGGAAGTTAAGAAATTGGACTTGTATAAAAACGAGCTACAAATTCTAAGAAATCTAAAGCTAAAAAATTACTCTTCAGTAGATCGTATTATCGCGAGTACAGAAAAAGACTACCCAGGATTCGAAAAGATCACATTCTATAAAGCTCTAGCTCACTATAAGAGAGGAGAGTTTTCAAAAGCTGAAAAAGAGTATGAGAAATTCTACGCAAGTGGAACAAATGCAAATTCAATTGATGCTAAAGACCTTGTTGACTCAATCCAGTTTTACCTTGAATCAATCTATGAGAGTAAGAAGTTCGATAAATACCTGAAGGTATCAACTGCACTTCTAAAAGATGCTAGCTCATTCCAGATCGCTGATACAGTTGTTGAGGGATTAAGAGAAAGAGTAAATTACCAAAGAATTGAAATCCTATTTAAGAATACAGATAAGATTGCTGCAGATGAGGCAAGAACATTCTTAAATGAGTATAAAACTTCTCTTTATAAAAACCGTGTGAAGTTCTTATTAGGAAAGGAAAGCCTAAGAATGAATGATTTCACAACTGGGGAAAAGTTATTAAATGAAATACTTTCAGATAGTGAAGCTAAAGATTATCTGAAAGAGTTGGCCAGGACAGAGCTGACATTAATTAACTTGAAAAAACGTACACTATAAAATTTTAGCCCACGGATCGGGCAATGACAGACAGGAGGTCAGATGAATACGTTTACAGCAGAAATTTTCGGACAAGATCCTAAAATTGTTAAAGCACTCAAAGTTGCAAACAATGTTGCTGTTACAAAAGCACCAGTACTTATCGTTGGTGAAGCAGGTGTTGGTAAGAAGACACTAGCTGGTTTTATCCATGAAAATTCAACAAGACAGGGAAAGCCATTTGTAACTGTAGACTGCGCAGCAGAAGCAAACCAAGTTGAGAATGAGATCTTAGGTTATAGAGACCCAGAAACAGGACGTTTCATTAAAGGTGCATTCGAAAACGCTAACGGTGGAACTGTTGTTCTAGTTAATGTTGATGGTCTAGAAGATACTTTTCAAAAGAAGCTTCACAAGATTCTTGGTGAATTAACTGATTATGAAATTGATGTAAGAATGGTTGCTACAACAACTAAGAACTTATCTAAGCTTGTTGGTGCAGGTCGTTTTTACCGTGGACTATATACTTTCATTTCATCTAACTCAATCACTCTAACTCCACTTAGAGAGAGAGTAGGTGACCTAGAGTACATCGCAAAAAATATTATCAAAACTACTCTTGGTGGTGCAGAAGTTAGCGTTCAAGACGATGCTATGAATAAGATTCTTTCTCACTACTGGACTCACAATGTAAAAGAACTTAAGGCAGTAATTGAAAATGCTCTTGCAAACTTTGAAGGAGATGAAGTTTCAGCTGAACACCTTGAGATCGGTGAGAAGAAAGCAGTAAATGTTATCTCTGAAGATGATTCAGAAGGAATCAGACTAATGTCTCTTAAAGAAGCTGAAAAGCTACTTATCAAGAAGGCACTTATCCATACTTCTGAAAACAGAACTCAAGCTGCAAAGATTCTTGGTGTTTCAATTAGAACACTAAGAAACAAAATCAATGAGTACCGTGGAGACGGAAACTCATACTTTGTTAACTTAAGATAAGGTTTCATCATGAGGGTTGAGGATAAGACATTAAAAGCACTAGCTGCATCTTTGAATTTAAGGCAGATCCGACATGAGGTCTTAACTTCGAATATCGCTAATGCAGATACACCTGGCTATAAAGCAAAGCGAGTTGACTTTGAAGAAGCACTTGCAAGAGCTTTAGACGTTGATGGGAATCTTGAAATGTTGACCTCTGAAGAGAAACACTTTGACGTTGGCAATGGTGGTTTTGAAAATCTTCAACCTGAAATTTATGATGATCCAAATGGAATCGTCTCTGAAGACGGGAATACTGTCGACAGAGACGCTGAAATGGCCAAAATGGCAGAAAATAAAATTTTGTATGATGCATCGGTAAAGTTACTGAATAAGAAACTTGGGATGCTGAAATATACAATTAACTCTGAAAAATAGAGTAGGGGGAGATAATGGATTTACTAACGAGTTTAAAAATTAGTTCATCAGGTGTTGCTGCAAATAAGAAGCGCATGGCCGCGATTTCTTCAAATATTGCAAATGCCCAGACGACAAGAACGGCCGAAGGTGGTCCATATCGTAAGAAAGAAGTTGCTTTTGGAAGCGAGCCAGCTCGTGAAAGCTTTTCTGATATTTTAGAAGGTGAGATGGGCGAAGTAGCACAATCTGTTCATGCAACAGAAGTTGTTTCGAGCGATAAACCACCAATCTTAAAATATGAACCAAATCACCCTGATGCAAATGAGCAAGGGTATGTTGCCTATCCAAATATTAATGTAATGGAAGAGATGGCAGACATGATTTCAGCTTCAAGAAGTTATGAAGCGAATATTAACGTAATGAATACGACTAAGAGTATGGCGATGAAAGCGCTTGAAATTGGAAGTGGAAACTAAGAAGTATAAAGGAAAGGGGTTAAACCATGGCGATCAATAATATTACTACAATGAATGACGTCTTTAACTCACATAAAATGCGCGAGTGGACTAGTCCAACTGGTGGCGCGGAAGAATTTAAATTAGAGGGCTTCGATGAGCTATCTAAGGTTACTCCATCTGAGAAGAGTCAGTCTTTTTCTGAACTTTTAGCAAATCAGATCATGGATGTTAACAATTTACAAAAAGAAGCTAACACAGCTATTGAAAAATTAGTAAGTGGTGAAAGTAAGAATATCCACGAAACAATGCTAGCTGTTGAAAGAGCTGAAATTGCTTTTAAGACAATGAACCAAGTTCGTAACAAAGTAATTGATGCTTATAAAGAAGTAATGAGAATGCAAGTCTAGTTAATAACTAGTTGTTAATGATCTCTTAGTTTAGGATGAATTAAGAGTTTCAGGTGTCAGGAGGATACGTGAAAGATTTTTTCGATAAAATGCTTAGAAACTTCAAAGAGTTCTACGGAGAACTTGATGCAGGAAAGAAGATTTCTCTCTTTGCTGTTACTGGGGTTATTCTAGTCTTCCTACTAGGTGTTGTCCTTTGGGCCACTCATACTAACTATAAAGTTCTTTACTCTGATCTTAATAAAGAAGATATGACTAAAGTTGAAGTCTTCTTAAGTCAGAACAATGTTGAGAAGAAGACATCTGCAGATGGTAAAACAATTAGTATCCCTGAAGATATGATTGAAACTGTCCGTCTTAAAATGATGACTTCTGGTTTTTCATTTTCTGGAACAGTAGGATATGAAGTATTTGATAATCAATCTTTTGGTACAACTTCATTTGTTCAAAAAGTAAATAAGCAAAGAGCACTTGAAGGTGAGCTAATTAAGACAATTAAGCACCTAAGAGGTGTTAAAAGAGCACGTGTTCACTTAAATATTCCTGAATCTTCTCCGTTTGTATCTGAGAAGAAACCACCAACGGCTTCAGTTGTTCTTGAGCTAAACCGTGGAGTTACTCTAACAGAACAAGAGATTAAAGGTATCTCTTCACTTGTTGCTTCATCTGTAGAAGGAATGAGAGGAGAAGGTGTTGTCATCTTAGATCACAGAGGAAAGAAGCTTTCTGAAAATATCGGTGATGCTATGACTGCTAATACAGCAAATCGTCTTGCTCTTGAGTCTAAATTAAATAGAAAGTATGAAAAACAAATTGAAGATATTTTAACGAGAGTCGTAGGTGCAGGAAAGGTAATTGCTAAAGTTTCTGTTGATATGGACTTTACTGAAAGTGTATCGACTCAAACAACTTACGATTCTGAAAATAAGGCAGTTCTCTCTGAAGTAACAAATACTCAAAACCTTCAAGGCTCACGTCCTTCTCCACAAGGTATTCCTGGAGCACGTTCAAATCTACCTGGAGAGCAGCCTCAACCAGGTGTTCCAGAGACAAGAAATGACGTTAAAAAAGAACTAGCAACTCGTAACTATAATGTTCCAAAGAAAGTTACTCGTTCAAAATCACCAACTGCATCTGTTAGAAAAATCTCTGCTGCAGTAATGGTTGACGGTAAACGTGTAACACAATCGTTAGATGGTAAGACGGTAACTAAGTATGAGCCATGGTCGGAAGCTGATATTGCAAATTTTCAAGCGATCGTTGCTTCAACTCTAGGTATTGATAACCGTCGTGGTGATGTTATCACAATTAAGAATATGGAGTTTCAACAAGAAGATCTTGAGGCCATTGATGCTCTTATGCGTGAGCGTGAAAATAGAGAGTTAATCAAGAATATCTTCAAGTATCTTGCAATTGGTTTAACGATCTCACTATTCTTCTTTGTAGTTGTTCGTCCATTTATCCAGTGGGTAACAGACAACGCAGTAGAAACTGTTGAAGATTTCTTACCAAGAACTCTAGAAGAATTAGAAAAGGTTCAAGCAAATCAAAAACTACCTGGACTTGAGGATGCTCTTCCACAGATTGAAGAAAAGCTTAATCCAGAGAAAATTGAAGGGAATATGCTACGTGAGAAGATTATTTCACTGGTTGAAGGAAACCCTGCAAAAGCGGCACAGATTGTGCATGATATGATTCATAGTACGGAATCTGATAAGCAGATTGCGTAATGAGAATAGTAAATAATAGAGCCCTTTAAGGAAGAGGAGAGAAAAGTGGCCGATCAATCATTAGACCCAGATGTAGAATACTCGCTACTATCAGGACAGGACAAAGCAGCACTTCTGCTTAGTTCTCTTGGTGTGAGTACGACGCAACTTATATTCGCACATATGCGCGATAACGACGTAAAACGTCTTATCAATGCGATGTCTAATGTTAAGAAGGCGCCAATTTGGATGATCAAGCGTGTTTTAGAGGAGTTCTACTCTGAACTAAACGAAGAAAATGATCTACTTTTCTCTGATAACTCATCTCGTGACTTTATTGTTAATGCTCTTGGTGAAGATCGTGCTAAGCAACTTCTTGGTCAAATCATTGATGTTGGTGCCAATCAGACACTAGAATCACTGGAGCTAGTTGATACTAGAACACTTGCTAACTTCCTAATTAATGAGCACCCACAAACAATTGCGCTTATTATTGCTCACTTATCAGCAGAGCGTAAGGTTGATGTCCTAAGACGTCTTCCTGAGGGACTTCAGGCCGAAGTTGTATTAAGGGTAGCAAACCTTGACTTCGTTTCTCCTGAACTTATTGCACAACTTGATGATGTTCTTAAGACTGAACTTTCTACACTTGGAACAATTGATACAAATCAACTTGGTGGTGTTGAACCTATCGCAGATATGCTTAACCTTATGGATAAGAATTCTGAGAAGAATATTATGGGACGAGTTGAGGAAAAAGACCCAGAACTTGCAGAAGAAATTCGTAAGCTCATGTTTGTTTTCGAAGACCTTGTCTATGTTGATGATCGTGGTATTCAAGCACTTCTTAAAGAAGTTGATCAGCAAAAACTTGTTATTGCTCTTAAAACGGCACCTGAAGAAATTAAAGCGAAGCTGTTTAGAAATATGTCTAACCGTGCAGCAACTCTTCTACAGGAAGATTTGGATGCTCTTGGACCGACAAAACTTTCTGATGTTGAAAAAGCTCAAGCAGAGATCGTTCACAAATGTAAAGAACTTGAACAACAAGGTAAGGCGTTTATCTCACGTGGTGGAGATGGCGATGCCCTTGTATAAGATAAGGTTAGTAGCTTAGTATGACTCGTGAAGTAAAAGAATATGAATTTCACTCTTTCTCTCAAAAACCTCTGAACTCTAGTGTTGAGGATTTTGAGTTTCAAGATTTCGAAGGAATGTCGATTCGTGAAATCGAAGAGAAGCAAAAGATTATTCGCGTTGAAAGACAAATGGCCAAAGATACTGGTTTTGACTTAAATCCAATTGTTCACGAGCATAGAGGTGTGCGAGCACAGGAAGAAGATGATTTTGCTAGGGCCGTACAAGAAGAAGTGGCCCGTCAAGTTGAAGCTGTTAAAGAGGACGCTTATCGTGAAGGGTTAGAGCTTGGACGAGAGCAAGGACGTGAAGAAGTTAAGGTTGAACTTGCTGGAGCAGCGGAAGAGAAGATTCTTCTTTTAAACGATATGGTTTCAGAAGTTCTTAGTACTCAAGTAGGACTTCTTTCTGCACAGAAAATGCAAACATATACACTACTTAGAACAATCGCAAAGTGGATTGTTTTAAAAGAGCTTAAAGATGATGGGGAATATATTATTCGTCTTCTCGAAAAGCTTATTGTCGAAGCACAAACAAAAGAAAACCTTCTTATTAGAGTCAATGAAAAGCATTTCGAACAAATGCCAGAGGTTTTAGAAGTTGTTCAAGCAAAACTTGGAGAGCTTACTAACACTCGTGTCGAAATTGACTTTGATATCGAGGCTCCTGGTATTGTCGTTGAATCTCAAAACGGTATTGTCAATGGTAGCTTAAAGACTCAACTTGATAGTCTAGATAAGTTATTTGAAGCAGTAGGCTTAGCAAGTTCAGAGGACGACTCGGATGAATCACAATAATTTTTCAACATTAGACCTTGAAGCAATTCATAAGGCATATGAATACGCAACTCCTTACCAAAAAGTAGGGAAGGTTTGTGCATCAAAGGGTATGCTTTATGAAGTAAACCTATCACGTGCCGTTATTGGTTCAAACGTTGAGTTTGTTACTGAATTTGGTGATCGTTGTCTCGGAGAGGTCGTTTCAATCGATGGCCCAAAATGTTTAACAATGCCTTATTCTGAAATCGCAGGGATTAACTCAGAAACAAAAGTATACTTAAAAGAGCTTGTTACAAAGGTTAACGTTGGAGAGCAATATCTAGGTCGTGTTATCGACTTCCAAGGAAACCCAATCGATGGAAAGGGCCCGATTAAAAGATCTAATGAAGTGAGATCTATTTTTGGTGAGTCTATTAATCCATTAGAGCGTCCACCAATTTGTGAAATGCTAGATACTGGTGTTAATGCAATTAATGCTTTTATGACAGCTGGAAAAGGACAACGTTTAGCTATTATGGCCGGTTCTGGTGTTGGTAAGTCAGTAACACTTGGTATGGTTGCGCAAAAGTCATCAGCTGATGTTAATATTATCGCTCTAATTGGAGAGCGTGGCCGTGAGGTTCGTGAATTTATCGAACATGACTTAGGTGAAGAAGGTTTAAAGAAATCAATCGTTGTAGTTGCAACTTCTGATACTTCTGCACTTATTCGTATGAAGGCCGCTTATGTTGCTACAACATTTGCAGAATATTTTAGAGATCAAAATCAAGATGTTCTCTTAATGATGGATTCGATTACACGTTTTGCTATGGCCTCTCGTGAAATTTCTTTAAGTGCTGGAGATCCTCCAGGTCAAAAGGGATACACTCCAACTGTATTTGCACAGCTTCCAAAATTAATGGAGCGCGCGGGAACAAAAGCTGACGCTGGTACCATTACTGGGATCTATACTGTTCTTGTTGAAGGGGGAGATATGGATGAGCCGATTGCTGATGCCGTAAGGGGGATCAGTGATGGACACATTATTTTATCTCGTGCTCTTGCATCAAAAAACCAATTCCCTGCAATTGATGTTTTACAGTCATTATCAAGGGTAATGAATAAAGTTGTTTCTAGCGAACATAGAGTAGTCGCAGGACATATGCGAGATCTTATGTCAGCTTATCGAGATAACGAAGATCTAATTAACGTTGGAGCTTATTCAAAAGGTTCAAACCCTAAGGTTGATAAGGCGATGATTATCATTGATCAACTAAATGATCTACTAAAACAAATGCAAGGTGAGGACCATTATCAATCAATTGATGAACTATATGATTCGATGGTTGGACTCGCAAAGTATGCAGAAGAAGCTTATAACTCATATGAGGAGTAATATAATTGCGTAGAGAAAAGTTTAAACTACAAGGCTTATTAAAACTAAGAGAATTCAAGGAACAAAAAATTAAACTTGAATTAGGGCAGATTAATATCGAAAAAGGCCGTTTAAACGAAGCTATTGCAAAATGTAACATCGATATTGAAGAAACTTATAAGGCCCAAGAGGCTTTCTTTGATACATATACATCGGGAAGGAATGCTCAATTTTTTCCAATGTTTATTCAATCAAAAAGAGACGAAATAAAAGTCTTAGAAAATCAATTACACGCAGTTGAAAGACAGTACCAAGAGAAAGTAAAAGAGCTTTCTGTTGCAAAAGGTGAAGTTAAAGTAATTGATAATTTAAAAAATGAATTTGAAACAGAACAAAATAGGGTCATTGAGAAGAAGCGCCAAGAAGCGATTGATGAATTAATGATGGCAAAAAGGCATGCTCAAAAATTGGCCGGGGAAGCTTAAATGAAAAGGTTATTACTTTTAGTTTTGATTATTTCATCTTCACTTTCAGCTATTGCAGAAGAGAAGAAAATATATTCACAAGAAGAGTTTGATAAGGCACTTGAAGTTGCCTTAGAGAAGAAAATGAAAAAAATAGGGCGTTCAAAGTTGATTGAATTCTCAAAAGAGCTTCTTAAAAAGGAAGAAGAGTTGGCAATTCGTGAAAAGGCCTTAAAGAATCAACAAGAACAAGTTGTTGTTAATCAAAAAGAACTTGAAGGTCGAATTAAGGAATTTAAAACTTACCAAACAAATTTCCTATCATGTCTTGATAAGAAAGATTCTGATGAACAAAAGCGTGTTATTCACATGGTTGATGTTGTTTCTAATATGAGGCCTCAGACAGCGGCAAATCTACTTTCTCAGCAAGATCCTTCTATCTCAATCAAGATTCTCGGAGAGCTCGATCCTGTAAAGGTTTCGAAGATCTTTAACATGATGGATAAAGAAGTTTCAGCGCGTTTACAAAAGCAATACATGACGATGAAGAAGTAGGGGTAAACTTTTCCATGGTTAATTTTTTTGTGAATTTATGTAAAGATATTGCAAGGCGTTAAAAAGGGACAAAGAATAATGCTTAAAAACTTACTTGGACATAACTTAAAAGCAAAGGGGATGAAGGAGCAGTCGCAGACTAGTGCGAAAACTGTTTCTCTCGATAACCTGCTTTCTAGTCATGCCAATAAGAAGCTTTCTAAAGGACAAAAAGAAGAGTTTAGTAAACTTCTTCATGGTGGGGAGTCCAAAGGACAAGAATCACTTCTGACTACGAATGTGGCCAAGGGATTAGTGTCAAAATCGCAAAAGCATAATCTTAAAAATCCAGTTAACGAAAAAATCACTCATCAAGAAGTAAGAGAGCTTCTTAAAGAGGGAAAAGCAAATACTAGCTCGCTAATTAAAGATTCAAATAGTCCAAAGATTGCAAAGGCCATGGCCAAACACTCAACACCGACATCTTTAATTTCAACTTTAAGCTCAGCAAGTACAGCAGAGAATAGACCAGTTGGTAAGCACAGTGATATTGATAATATTCTTGGAACAAAGAATATTATTGAATTACAAAAAGCAAAAACAACACTTGTTAACTCAAAATTAGAAAATTCAACTGAAAACAAGCAAGCACCAAAACTAGCTTCAAATGGTGTTAAGACTAATGCTCTACTAGGTAAGCACACACAAGCAATTATTGAAACAGCGCAAGTTTCACCAGATAGAGAAGTTGAAGCTCCTCGTGAAAACACGAATCTTTTAAGAATGGCACCAACAAACCTACTTAAAGGTAAGAAAGCACCTAGTTTACAAAGTAATCAGTTGACGAGTAGTGCAGATTTTATTGCTAATCGCCAAGTATTAAATAATCAACCTGCAAATGAAATGAAAGCTTCAAATAGCTTACATATGAATAAGTTTACAAAAGAAGCATCACAGAAGAATAACTCAATTATTCGTATGAAAAATGAAGTTAAGGTTGAAGACTTTTCATCAGATATTACAGCAAAAGGTGATAGAAGAGCACCACAACAGGTTCAAAATAATTTAATTGGTGCACTTGGAAATTCGAATACAGCAAATGATTTTAAAGCTGAAATCAATCTTGCGAAAGCACCAGAAGTTCTTGATCTTTCAAACGTAACGAATGCTGATCAAATGATTAAAGAAGTGACTAACTATATCGAAATGAATCGAATTGAAAATAGTAAGTCTCTACAAGTTCTTGTAAAGCATAATGAACTTGGACATTTTAATGTAACGGCCAATAAAGACGCTAATGGTATGATTGCATTAAATATTGAAGCTTCAACAATTGAAGCGAAAGAATTCTTTAAGGAAAACGAAGTTAAGCTACTTAAAAATCTTGATATGAAAGGAATCAGAGTAGCTGACTTTAAGATCCATACGGCCACGTCTGGTCAAATGAGCGATACTGCTTCACAATCTGAAAGCTTTAAGAATGAAAAGCGTAATAGTGAAAGGCAAGCGGACAAAATCTCCTCTTCAAAAATGAGTGGAAATGAGTCTGAATATGCGAGACAATTAGATAGTGAAGATTCTTTTGCATTTGATAGTTTTCAAGATGCAAGAGAAGGCCGTCAAAGAAGATGGCAAGAGTATAGCGAACGCATAGGTGCATAATGCCAGAAATTGGAAAACCACAACAGAGAAATTCATTTTCACAAATCGGTATGGGCCCACGTCAAACGAAGGGCAATAGTCGAGGTGAATCGGTTGGTGAGCAACTAAACCGTATTGCTGGTAATGATATTGTTGATCAAAAGTTTGTTGATGAAAAAGAGCACAATAAAATGGGCCAAGATGGTTTCTTAAAGCTTCTTTCTCACCAGCTTACAAATCAAGATCCAATGAAGCCGATGGATCAAAAACAGCTATCTGCTGACCTTGCACAATTCTCTCAATTAGAGCAGATGACAAATATGAATGCTAAGCTCGATAAAATGGGTAAGAATGACCCTCAAGAGCTCAAGTTTTTCGGTGCTAGTTTCTTAGGAAAAGAAATTTTAACGAAAGGTGCCTCAGTTAGTTATGATGGCCAATCGTATAAAAAAGATGTTCCATTTTTCTTAGATAAAGAAGCTAAGAATGTTATGGTTAATATCTATGATAAAAATCGCCAGTTAATTGGAAAGGTTGAAGCAGAAAATCTTGGAAGAGGACAACACACTCTTGCTTGGAATGGCCGTCAACTTGATAATACAAGAGCTGCAAAAGGTGATTACACACTTGAAGTTTGGGCCTTTGATAAGGACATGAATAAATTTAAGGGTGAAACAAAATCGACTGGTGTTGTTAATGGTGTTGATTTTGAAAATGGAGAGACAATTTTCACATTAGAAAATGGAAAAAAAGTTTTCTTACGTGATGTTGATAGCTTCAAACTAGCTTCTAATACAGGTTCAGAAGTGAACGATAAAAATATTGCCGCATTGCAAAAGAGGGCGGCACAAAACTATAATAATATTAACAATTCCGCTAACCAATAATTGGAAATAAATGGGAACTAAAGATATTTCAAATTTTCATATTCCAAATGTAAGCCAGATTCCTGGTTCGAAGAAAGTTGATCTTCGTAATCGTCTTGGTAATGTTGGTGGAAACGAAGCTGCTCAATCAGAATTTAAAAATCTTTTAAATGAGCAGATCTCAAATGAGAAGATCAATAAAGCGCATCAGTTAGATCAGTTAGCGCAAACTCAAAGAGAACACGGAATTCAACTTTCGACTCATGCAGCGAAGAGATTGCAAGAGCGAAATATTGATATTGATAGTAACGAGTTTTTTAAACTTAAGGATGCTTTTCAAAAACTTCAAAGTAAGGGTGGAAAGGATTCTTTAGTAATTACAGATAAAGCAGCCTATATCGTGGATGTACCGGCCAAGAAGGTGGTAACGGCCATTGATAAGGGAAGTATAGAGAGTAACGTATTTACAAAAATTGATTCGACTGTATTGGTTTAAGATTTAATTAGCTGGTCCTAACGGAAGCTTCGTGTTTGCCTGTCGTTGTAAACACATCTTTTAAAATCTTTATTCCATTTAGTCGTTTTTAGATCTGGATCTAACAGAGCAGTTTAGATTTAGTTTTAGTCTAGGAGGGACGAATGAGTATTTTAAGGTCATTTAACATTGGTGTATCTGGTTTAAGCGCATCTGGAGCGGGAATGAACGTTGTTTCAGACAACATCTCAAACGCTGGGACACATGGTTTTAAAGCTTCTAGAGCTGAATTTCAAGATGTACTTGCAGTCTCTCTAAAAGGGATCGAAGGTGGAGATCAGTTCGGTGCTGGTACAAAGCTAGCTCACATTAAGCCAATCATGACTCAAGGTGATGTTGCAAGAACTGAGTCGATCACTGACCTTGCTATTCAAGGTGATGGATTCTTCAAGGTAAAAGCTCCATTCGGAAATGGATACTCTAGAGATGGTTCAATGCACTTTAACAAAGACGGTGAGCTTGTTAACGGTGATGGATATAAAGTAATTGGTTTCAAATCAAATGAAGATGGAACACTTACAAATAAAGAAGGTGAGATTAAGTTAGGAAACACAACGATTCCAGCTCAAGCAACTGAAAAAGTTAAGCTTTCTATGAACTTAGACTCAAGAGCTTCTGTTAAGCAATTTGATCCAAATAATCCAGAAGAAACTTCAAACTTTTCTTCTTCAATGACTGTATACGATAACGTAGGTACAGCTAGATTAATTACTGTTTATTATAATAAGACTGCTGATAATAACTGGACTTACCGTGCAATGGTTGACGGTGCTGATGCTCAAGGTGGTGAAGCAGGAACTATGGTTGAAATGGCACAAGGTCAACTTATCTTCAACGACAAAGGTCAGCTTCAAGAAGAAGTAGAGTCTTCAAATGCTTTCAACTTCAATAAAGGTGCACAACAAGGTCAAAAAATTGAATTCTCATGGGGTGAATCAATCTCTGAAGGTGGAGATGGTACTGATGCTTCAACTCAGTATGGTTCAGGGTCTGCAGTTGCTAGACACACTCAAGATGGTGCATCAGCTGCTACTCTTGGATCTCTATCGTTCAACGATGATGGTATCCTTACTGCAGTTTATGACAATGGTGAAACAAGAGATATCGCTCAAATCGCTATTGCAAAATTTGATAATAACGAAGGTCTTTTCAAAATGGGGAAAAACCTTTTTAAAGAATCTAAAAACTCTGGTCAACCAGCAATGGGGAAACCAGGTGAAGCAGGACGTGGACAAGTTCTTTCAAAGTCGATCGAACTTTCAAACGTTGATATTGCAAATGAGTTCGTTAACCTAATGACGTCTCAAAGAAACTTCCAAGCTAATGCTAAGACGATCTCTACAGCAGATAAAATGATGCAAGAGGTCTTCAGAATCAAGGGTTAATAAATAACTCATACTCCTATGCTTTTAAGGCCCTCTTTTGAGGGCCTTTTTTATGTTCTTGTGCTTAAATACTTCTATTATTGGAGAATTTTATGAAGACAAGAATTGAAGAAGATTTACTCGGACAATTAGAAATAGATAATGAAATGCTTTATGGAATCCATACGCAAAGGGCCCTAAATAATTTTCAAATATCAAATGCAAAAATTGGAGACTACCCTAATTTTGTTAAGGGGATGGTTCTTACTAAAAAGGCAGCAGCAGCTGCTAATAAAGAAATTGGTACAATGGAAGATGATAAGTGCGATATGATTATTAGCGCTTGTGATGAAATCCTAGCAAACCTTGATGATTACTTAAAATACTTTCCATCTGATGTCTTTCAAGGCGGAGCTGGTACTTCGGTAAATATGAATACTAACGAGGTTATTGCTAACGTTGCTCTTGAAATGAATGGACATAAACGTGGCGATTATAGTGTCTTAAATCCAAACGATCACGTAAATAAATCTCAATCAACAAACGATGCTTATCCAACTGGTTTTCGTGTCGCAGTTTTCTTTTATATGACTAAAGTAATTGAGCGAATTCAAGAGCTATCAGATAGTTTTGAAAAGAAGGGAGTTGAGTTTGAAAAAGTTTTAAAAATGGGGAGAACACAATTACAGGATGCTGTTCCTATGTCATTAGGAGATGAGTTTCACTCATGGGCAGTTAATCTTCGTGAAGAAGTGCGCTCTCTTTCTCGTTGTCGTGACCTTGTTTTAGAAGTTAACTTAGGTGCGACAGCAATTGGAACAGGACTAAATGCTCACGATCGTTATTCTGATCTTGCCATCGGTTTTCTTTCAAAATTTACAGAAGAAAGTTTTGTAAAATCGGAAAACTTAATTGAGGCAACATCAGATTGTGGTGCTTATGTCATGATCTCTGGGTCTTTAAAAAGAACAGCGGTTAAACTTTCAAAGATTTGTAATGATCTAAGACTTCTTTCTTCAGGTCCACGTTGTGGGTTTAATGAAATCAATCTTCCTGAGCTCCAGGCTGGATCATCTATTATGCCAGCAAAGGTAAACCCAGTTATTCCAGAAGTTGTAAATCAGGTTTGTTTCAAAGTTATTGGAAATGATATGACTATTACAATGGCCGCTGAAGCAGGACAACTGCAACTTAATGTAATGGAGCCAGTTATTGCTCAATCTCTATTTGAATCAGTTGATCTTCTTAGTCATGCTGCTACGACATTAAAAGAGAAGTGCGTTGAAGGTATTACAGCTAATGAAGAGCATACGACAAATATGGTTTTAAACTCAGTTGGAATCATTACATATTTAAATCCATTTATTGGCCACCACATGGGTGACGTTATTGGAAAAGAGGCCGTAAAGACGGGGAAATCAATTCGAGAATTAGTTCTTGAGAAGAAGTTACTTTCAGAAGAAGAATTAGATGAGATTCTTTCAGTTGAAAATTTAATTAAGCCTAAGTACAGAGCAAAATTATTCAAATAAAAAAAGCCTCCATTTCGGAGGCTTTCTTTTTCGCTATATTAATTACGACGATTTCTTCTTTCTTTAAATACATGAGCTCGGCAAGTTGCGGCCATGATATTTGGATGATTTGTTGGCCCTGAGAACCTTGTGAAATCAAAGCTTCTAACGTTGCAACCATGTTGGCAACGGTAGTTAAAAGTTCTTTGAAATCCATTCGTGTATGTAATCGTGTATTGATAATCAAGAACAGTCATAAACCTATGTGAATTATTATAAATTTCACAATTAACAAAAGGTCCCCAATTAATTTGGCCTTCCACTGTGCGGTGTCTTTCTTCTTGTGCCCAAATCTTTTGAGTTAAAAAAAGTAGCAGCGCTAAACATAATAGCTTTTTCATAAAAATCCCTCTCTAATGAATATTTATATAAAAATGCTATTAGAGATTAGAGGCTCTGGCAAGTTAACGAGGGTAAAGCTATAGGTGCGACGTGTTACTGGTTTAGTAGTCTATCGGCCTGGATTGTTAGGCCAACATTCTCTCTTGTCACTTTGCAGTATAGTTGCGTACCTTTGAAAGTTTCTTCTTTCCACATATCCTGGTAATCATCCCAGTTTTCGTCTGCAAAGAATTGATCAAAGAAGGCACCGATTGAATCCACTAATCCTTCTAGAAGCTTAGTGTGGTCACCGTTTTCTTCTAGATCCATTGAGGCAAAGTATGTTGTAGCAGCAGCTGCTTGGTTTGATGTGTCCACAAGAGAAGCAATTACTAGAACTTCACCTTTGTGCAATCTTCCATAGACTTCAAAAACTTTATTAGCATCAAATAACTCGTTGCGATACGTATCTTGAAGAAGTTCAAGTACAGAATCTGCCCACTCATTTGGAAGATCAATTAAAAATGGCCCGTTTGTTCTTGAAAGCATTCGCAATATCCTTTTTTAACGCTACGAAAATCTATATAGAAGTAGAAGATAATTAACAAGCCACTGTTTGTGTGTCAATATATCTGGACTTTAAATAAGACTAAATAAAAAGGAGTAAATAATGAGTGTTTATATTCTTTCTGGTGCTAGAACACCAAGTGGAAGTTTCTTAAGCTCACTTGCAGAAGTTGGAGCAACTCGCTTAGGTGCAACGGCAATTGAAGCTGCAGTTGAAAAAGCGGGAATCGCAAAAGATAAGGTTGATGAAGTATTTATGGGGAACGTTGTTCAGGCAGGTGTTGGACAAGCTCCAGCTCGTCAGGCCGCAATCTTTGCAGGTCTAAGCGAAGCAACTCCATGTACAACAATTAACAAAGTTTGTGGATCGGGGATGAAGACAATTATCTCTGGTGCTCAGTCAATTATGACAGGTGACAATCAAGTTGTTGTTGCTGGTGGTATGGAAAATATGTCACAAGCTCCTCACTTGCTTATGAACTCTAGAACTGGTGTTGCAAAATTTGGTGCAGCAGAAGTTAAAGATGCTATGCAATGGGATGGACTTTGGGATGTTTATTCTGACCAAGCAATGGGAAATTGTGCAGAAGAGTGTACTGAAAAATATAACCTAACAAGAGAAGCACAAGATGCTTATTCAATTGAGTCTTTTAAAAGAGCTCAAGCTGCAATCGAAGCTGGGATTTTTAAAGATGAAATCGCTCCAGTAACAATCAAAGGTCGTAAAGGTGACGTAGTTGTTTCTGAAGACGAAGGACCATTCAAGGCTAAGTTTGATAAGATTCCTGGTCTAAGACCAGCTTTCAAAAAAGATGGAACAATTACTGCTGCTAACGCATCAACTATTAATGATGGTGCTGCTGCTGTTGTTCTTGCAGGTGAAGAATATAAAGACCAAGCAGAATTTAAAATCGTTGGTTGGGCATCTCACGCTCAAGCGCCAACTTGGTTTACAACTGCTCCAATTGAAGCAATGAAGAAGAACCTTGAGAAAACTGGACTAAAACTTTCAGATATTGATGTTTTTGAAATCAATGAAGCTTTCGCAGCTGTTCCAATGGCAGCGATGGCAGAAATGGGAATTGATCACGCAAAACTTAATATCTATGGTTCTGGTGTATCACTTGGTCACCCAATTGGAACTTCTGGTACTCGTATTGTGGTAACACTTATGACTGCTATGAAAAACCAAAATGCAAAGTACGGTTTGGCCTCTATTTGCATCGGTGGCGGTGAGGCGTTATCATTGATATTAGAAAAAATTAAATAAATTTGCAGGACTTTCGTAGTCCTGCTTTTTAGTAGGACTATGGATGGCCCAAGCTCAAACACAAAAACAACACAAATCTGGTATCGTTCGATTCAAAGCAGGTGAAGTTCTTTTCAACCAAAACGATCCAGCGGATTCTCTTTATATTATTCAAAAAGGACAGATAAGACTCTATATTCCAAAAGGACAGGGCTTTGTTGAAATTGCAATCCTTCGTGCTGGTGAAGTTATTGGTGAGATGGCCTATTTTGATGATAAGGGATCAAGAAGAAGTTGTTCTGCTGCTGCCATTGTTCCTACAGATGTTGTTCGCGTTACATTTTCTGCATTCGATAAAACAATGCAGGGTCTTAATCCATGGTTTAAAACAATCGTTAATACTCTTGCTGAACGTTTGAGAAAGACGAATGATCGTGTAAAAGCACTTGAGACCAACTCTGTTGGTTTTGGTAAAGATGGTAAAGTTGGTGAGTATGTATTCTTTCACACAACTGATGTTTTAAGAATTCTTGCAGGGATTTATCTTTCTTCTAAGGTGCACGCGCAAAAAGGTGAGGACGGTGCACACCGTATTCATATTAGCTCAATTCGTTATTACCTATTCGATATCTTTGGTGTTTCTGAAATTAAGTTTGAAGAGATGATTGAACTTTTAAAAAGAGAAGGTTTGATTGTTATGGAAGACGATAAGGACGGACAACCAAAACTTGTAAAAATACCTAATCTCGAAAGCCTTCGAAGTATTGTAGCTTTTGTTAATGCTGAAAAAATAAAAACAGATGATAAGAAAATAAAAACAACGAAGAAGTGCAATCTAATTCTTTCTCGTATGAAGAATCAACTTCTTGCAAAAGGTATTACTAAAGGAAAGTCTTCTGCCGATTTATCTGCAGTTATTGCTGAGCTTAGAGAAGGTGAAGCGATTGTTAACGCTGAAGATATTCGTCCTGCAATATTAGCGGGAATTGTGGAAGATATTTTCGTGGATGACAAAGGTAATATGACTAATGTTGTTGATATGGATAAATTGATTAAAATTTTACCGGGCCTAATCTTTCAAGTTGCTTGGCAACGTTTAAATGAAGAAAAGGCCGGTAATAGTTATTAGTTTCCAGTTGGATAGAAGTTTACTTCAACATTGGCACCATCACTATAAACAGCATTTCCATAAAGTTTTAAGAAGTAACCAGTTTCGTTCATAACAGGTGTCGCTGGAGTGTCATCTGTTGGACTTGTCACCTTAATATTGAAGTTTGAATAATAAGCAGGATTAGATCCTGATTTCATTAATTGCCATCCATTTGTCGAACTCTTATTAATAGTCTGCCCATTAATCTTAAGAGTAATCGAACTTTCAACAGGCTTACTATTAAGTTTTACGTAACCATAAAAGTTTTGTGGTGTTTGATAGCTTACAACTAAACATTCTGGATATTCCACAATTGCATTTCCATTTAAGCGAATAATGTGGCCAGAGTGTTCTTCTCCAACTGAAGGAGAGTATCTAGTTGCAAAGTTTCCTCTCTCACCAATATAAGTATAGCCGTTGCTCATTCCTTCAAGAATTGGTGTTCCAGCTTGAGAGCTTCCTCTTACATACTTTGTGATAATTAGAGAACTAGTATCGATAAGAGCACCTGGCTCTGCTACTTTCCAGTAGTTGTATTTGTGGTTTAAGATTGCATCTTTAATAGATTCATTCACATGATCAAATATATTATTGAAGTTATTTTGTGTACACACATCTATCCTGTCATTAGAACCATCAAAGTTAGCACGAATAAATGGGTATGGATTACTTCCACTTAAGTTGTCATATGGTTGACTGTAAACTAGGTCACTAGCACCATGGTAGTTGTAGTTTCTTTTCCCTTTAGATACTTGTGGGCAATTGTAAGGGCTAGGGTCAATTGATGGAGCTAAAGAAATTAGTCTCATCATCGATGAATTAAGTTCGTAGCTACCAACATTACTACAAGTTGAGTTAAACGTTGCAGCTGTACTACGTGTTGTTCCAAGCATTTGTTTATCATCACTTGTATATAGTGATTGAGAGTAAAGTGCTCCATTATAATTACCACGCATACATAGAAGGTCATGGGCCATGGCCTTACGATACTTTACAGATAGTGAGTGGTAATTTGGTAAGTTTACACCCGTTGTATTCCATGAGTTATCATCCTCGTTAGACATGATAACAATAATTGTATGAGCACCTTTTCTAAGGGCACCATTTAATTGATTTAATTTTACAAGTTCGTTAATACGAGAAAGACCGCCTTCTTTTGTTCCTGATTGGGGACTAAAGTTTGAAATAACATTTGAAGCGGCATAGCGAGATATTGTTGTAACTCCTGAAGGATTAATTCCTGAGCGAGAAAAAAAGTATGTGCCATTATTACCTGAACCAATAAGAGGCGCCATAAGAACCTGGTAATCAAATCGATCCGCAATATTGTTTACAACATTATTTAGTGCTGTTTTAGTCTGGCTACTAATAAAGCTGGTACTTGTTGAGTTATCCCAAACAAAGAGTAGGTCAACAGGTGGCCTAATATAAGTAAACTTAGAACACATTTCACTGTTTACTGTCTGAGTAGGGTCTGTCCCAAATGAGTTAGAATTCTTGCGTGTTGCAAATTCTTCTTTCGCACAAGAGGCCATGAATAATAATGTCAAAACAAGTAAGATCTTTTTCATCAATTAACTCTTCGGTTAAGAAAAATTAAAACTTAAATATAATTCAGCCTTTTTTACTAAAGTATTATTCACATTTGATGCTTCTTAGGGGCAATATTTTTCATTAATTTTGTTAATGATATCAACAGGTTAAAATAGGAAGTGCAAATCAAATGGAGAAGAAAATGGCACAATGGTATTACGTTGAAAAAGGTGAAAGAGTAGGACCTGTTGAATTAGAAGAGGTTGAAGTCCTATTTGGAAAAGGAAAGCTGACGCCTGATAGCTATGTTTGGACTAAAGGATTTGATAATTGGAAACTTATTTCAGAAGCGACTGAGCTAGGACATTTATTAAATAAGCGTGTAATGGATGAACTTCCTCCAGAGCTCGATATGCCTCCTGTCATTGATGATCAGCACGTCGTTCTTTATTCATGGGATGATATCAAAGATGATGAAAAAATAATTACGATTAAAATTGGTCTTGATCGAGGAATGGAAGAAGTTGAGTATGGGCCGTTTAGTGTAATTGATTTACAAAAGGCTTATCAGCAAAATCGTATTAATGAAAAAACTCTTGCTTATATACCTGGTGAAAACGAATGGGTTTTCTTAGCAGAAACACCAATTGCTAAGAAGGTAATGGGGACTGTTCCTCCATTAATTACAGATGATGAAAGAAGATTAAATCAAAGAAAACCATTTGTTGCTCGTATGTTCTTTCATGATTCTCAACAAGTATTTGAAGGAGTTTGCCGCGACATCTCAATTGGTGGAATGCAAGTTCTTGTTTCGAATTTTCCATTTAATGTAGGTGATGAGGTCACATTAAATGTTCACCCTGAAAATACTGATTACCACTTTATTGCCTCGGGCCTAGTAGTAAGACATCTTAATGAGAACCAAGGTTTTGCTCTCCGATTTGTTAATCTCTCAGACGAAGCTGAAAGCTCGATTAAAAGCTATATCGGTTAATTGAAGATGGATACTTCGATTTATATTCGTGAGTATCATTCAGGTAATGAGGAAGCAAAAACCCTCATTCTTTTTCATGATATTGGCGGAGGCCACTATACTTACGATAGTTTAATTCCCTTGCTTGTGGAAGAAGGGGTGAATGTTGTTTGTTTTGATTATATTGGCCATGGCCTAAGTTCTGGCACACGTGGACACTTTGAAAGTATTAATCACGTTAAGAATTTTTTAAATGAACTATATCAACATAGTAAACTTGCGCAAGGTGAGGAGATTTATACTCTGGCCGTTAATCAAGGTGCATTAATCTCTCTTTTTTATTCCACGCTATTTGATAATGTAAAAGGTAATATATTCTTAAATCCTAAAATTAGAACTGAATATAATAAGAACTTAAAAAATGAATTAATATCTAAAATACCATGGCAACCAAATTTCTTGTCACGCTCTCATATTAAGCTATCAAAGCAAAGCAATGACTTAACGGCCAATAACTTTGTAACAAAGAAGACTCTAGTTGTTCTTAACCAAATCTTGAAAAAAGTTCAATTGAACGTCTATTTCATGCAATGTCGAAACTTAATCTTTAGTAGTAATAAAGACAGTATTATCTTTGAGACAATTATGAGTGAATTTAGAGAAGAGGTTGAAATCCCTGAGTTTAATTCTGTAAAGACCATAAAAAAACAAGACATTATTTTCAAAGAAACTTATAATTGGATACATGAAAACTAAAATTTTAGCTCTTTTTGCCCTGGTTTTATTAACTTCTTGCGGAAATATGACAAAGAACTTTGTCAAAGGCGGAGAATCTATTATCAAGGGTGGTACTGCTGGTGGTAAGCCTTGGAATGATCCTTTGAAGTTTCAACGCCTCTCTTGGTATTCAGAGCTTAATTTAATGTATGATGTTTTCTTAACTAAAATCGAGCCAAGCTCTCCGTTTTGGCAATGGTTTTCTGAAGGTGAGTCAAGACGCCTTAAAGAGTGTAAGGATGTCTATGTTGCTATCACATTTAGTTTAGACTCTGACCGAATTTCTCATGCAATGTTTTATAATCAAGTTTTATCGAAAGAGCTTCAGCCTGTCGTAACTAATGACTTTGATCTTGCCATTGCAAACCATCCAGACTTCAATAAATTCTTTTTGTCGTTATACAAGAGTAAAACACTTTGTGCTACATCTGATATCGGTGACTTAAAGATTCATTTTCCAAATTATAGAGTGAAAACTCTGCATTTTTAGTCAAAAACTTATCTAAAGTTTGCACTCTGAAGTTCCGATAAAAATTCGAGGAGCTTTAGTAATGAGTGAAGAAAAGAAATTTGATAGATTTGGTCGATACCTTATTCTAGATCACCTAGTTGATGGTGGTATGGCCAAAATTTGTCGAGCTCGCTTTCTGGGGGAGCAAGCCGATAAAATTGTAGCAATCAAAATGGTTCAGCCACAATTTTCATCTGACGAAGCATTTCAAACTATGTTCATGGATGAAATTAAGACGACATTTGGATTATTACATCCAAATATCGTTCAGACCTATGACTATGGTTTTCATAATGGTCAGCTTTTTGTTGCGATGGAATATTGTGATGGTAGAAACTTAAAGCAATATATCGATAAACTTAAAGAACATAACTATGTCTTTCCTGTTGAAATCTCAGCTTTTATTACGATTCAAGCAGCCCAAGGCCTTCACTACGCTCACACATTCACTGATAAACTAACAGGGAAACCTGCAAATATTATTCACCGTGATATTTCACCTCATAATATCATGTTAACTTTTGATGGCTCAGTAAAGGTAATCGACTTTGGTATTGCAAAGTCTGAAACTAACTCTGAAGCGACTCAGGCGGGAACTATTAAAGGTAAGTTATCATACCTTGCTCCTGAATACTTAGATGGTTTAGATCTTGATCCACGTTACGATCTATTTGCTACAGCAATTACATTATGGGAAATGCTATGTTCTAGAAAGCTTTTCAAAGCTTCAAATGATCTAGCGGTATTAAAGAAGATTCAAGAATGTAAAATTCCTGTACCTTCATCAATTAACCCAATGGTTCCAAAAGAACTTGATAAGATTATTTTAAAGGCCCTTCATAAAGATCGTAACAAGCGTTACCAATCTCTTGAAGAGTTTGCTCGAGCTTTAAATAAGTTCTTATACTCAACTTATCCAGACTTCAACTCTTCAGATCTTTCATACTTTGCTAAAGAGTTATTCAAAGATGAGATTAAAGTTGACCGTGAAAGAATGTATGAATTTGGTCAGATTGAGCTTGGCCCATATATTAAAGATTATAAAAATGAAACAGAAGGTAAGCCTTACAGTAGTGATGATAGTGTTGATGCAACTCAACCATCTGTAGCTAAGAAGAGAAAAGAAAAAGAGGCACTTTTTGAACTTGATATTGATGAACAAACAGATATTCAAGTAGAAGGTTCATTACCTAAACTTGATATGGCCTCAAAGTCATCAAAAACAAAAATTAATAAGATTGATATTCGCTCTAATAAGACTAGTGCTAGTACTAAGATCAAACGAATTAAGAAAAAGAAGAAAGTTGAAGCAAAGAAAAAGAACTACTTCATTCATGTTGCCTCTGTGGCAGCAATTGCTGCTGGAGTTTACTTTGCCAAGGATCATATTCCTTTCTTGAAAAATTCATCAACAACTCCAACTGAGGTTGCAACGACAGTAGAGCCAAAGGCTAAAACAAAGCGTGAGCCTACAAGTAACCAGCGTGGAACGATAACGCTTAAGAACTTCAGTCGAAATAAAGATAAACTTTATATCAATGGATCTGAACAAAGTGTTGATGTTTTAAATCGTATAAAAGTAAATGCAAATGAACTATTAACTGTTCGTGTAGAGAAGACAGGGCGTGAGCACTTCATTGTCCAAGATATTTCAATTCAGGATGGAGAGTCTCGTAATATTCAAGTTGAATCGATGCCAAAAGCATACTTTGGATATCTACAAACAAGTTCTGCTTGTTTAAAGGGAACGATCAGTTTTGAACTTTTTGGAGAGCAAAGAGAAGAGAGATTACCTATCCGCTTTGTTCCAGGGATTCCATTTGCAACTGGAATAAGTCCACAAGGTGATAGTGTTCCAAAGGAATATGAAGTCATTATTAAGGATGCAAAGAGCTCTGTACCACATAAGGTAAGTTTCGAAATTCAAAATTCTAAGGTCGTCGATCTTTGTAAATTATTATAAAAAAAAAAGCCCGCTTAGCGGGCCTTTTTTTATCTTGATAATGCTTTAATTAGTGTTGCAAGAACTGACTCTTGAAGCTTTGTTATTTGACCAATATTGGCCATAATAATAAATGGACTCTTTAGAATATTTCCACAAATAGTTAATTCACCCTTTTCTTCACTGTATTCTACAATTTGAAAAGCATTTACGAATTCTTCTTCAAAGTGTTTCATTAACTTTGCTTCAAATTCTTTTCCCTTAACTGGGTTTGGTTTTTTGTCCCCATCAATCGTTATGTGAACGAGTGCCTTTTTATCGCTATTTTTTGAAACGTCTTCGATATCATTATAGATAAGCTTTAGATTATTAGCACCTAAGTTGATTTTGAAAATATGCCACAGTTCTTCGAAAAAGGCAGTTCTATCATTTGGCCATAGAGCTTTTAGGTGATCCACTACTTCGAATAGCTCTTCTAGTAGAACAATATTATTTTGCAAAATCCAGTTACTTGAAATCTTATCAAATACTTGTTTTAGTTTATCGTTTGATTCTGCTTCAAATTGTTCAGAGCTTTCAAAAAAATTATTTCCTTCATGTAGTGGAGTGTACTTTGATTCTTTCTTTAGAAAGTTATGGACAACCTCTTCTTCTAATAATTCAGGAGAATAAAAGATGCAGTCAAATTTCTCTTCAGATACTTCTGACACGTCAGCAATCTTGCTTTTTGTGTTGCTATTTAAATCTCTGATAATAATTTGATTCTGATTTTTAATAAAACCAATCTGGCGTTGCATTATGTCCCCTCTGTGTGTCCTATTGCAAAATATTATCGAATTAGTCGAGCATACGTCAATCTTCTAGGCCCTCGAGGATATTGTTTGTCGCTGTTTTTGACGAAATAGGGGAATAAAAGAGCATGGGGATGTTGGAATTTGAACTCGATGATATAATTAACATATGTTGTCATTAAAATTGATGATTGGCCTATGTCCGATCTTATTATTTTCAACAAATAGTATTGCTCAGGATGCCTGGCTTCTCGATGATTTTTATACACAAGGTAGCAAAAAGGAAGAGAAGAAGAGAGCTAAAACTCATTACAAGAAAGATTCCGCACTTTACCAAATTGATATAAATGGCGACATTGTAAGAGAGTATATTGGAACCTCAATTGTTGATGGTATCCCGACTTTACAGATTTATGATGTTCAAAAAAGATTAATTTTTAGTTATCGATTTCCAATTTCAGGATTTAATTCTCACATCTATCGAATTAAAAGAAGAAAGATTTCAGAAAATAAAACAGCAACACTCTTCTACCAATTTAATGGTAATACTAACTATATCAATACATATGGTTCTTCCAATTTATGGGGTATCGTAGTTGAGAATGGAAAATTAGATAATATTAAAATTCATAACTTCGGACAAATTTGGCAAGAGAACAAAGATAATTATGGCCTTTATAAGAGGGCGCATTTAGTTAACTTTATGGATGTTAATAATGATGGACAACTAGATGTCGTTATCTCTAGTGGTTCAGTCTATAAGGCTTACTCCCATGTTAATGGGAGTAAGTGGTCTCAAACATATAAAAAATAAATTGGTTCTTTTTTAGGATTTTTACGAAGCTTTCTTAACTTCGTCTTTCTCTTTTGTACTTCTCTTATCTGAGAGGTGAGTTACATTTGAATGATCAGTAGTCTCTTCACGCTTTAGGTTATTAGCGTAAGAATCTTTGTTCGCTCTGAAGAATGTATAAGCACTAACTGCAATTGGAAGTAGAATAAAGAAAAGGTAAAGTAAGCTTTCTGAGGCATTACTTTCTGTATAACTTTCTACTTTTAAAAGTTCTGGGCTATGTACTCTTTCTGTTTTTGCTGTAGAGGGTTTTCTCGTTGGAGAGAAGTCATATCCTTTTGCTTTTGAAGGTTCAACTTCTTTATATTCTTCGATTGAAGAAGTATATGTATCTTCTACCGCTGGTTTTCTTGCAAAAGAAAATTGTGACGATAAATACATTAATGAAATTGCGATAATTAACTTACTCATTATTTTCTCCATCCTAGAAGTGACCAGGGCCACCTTAGTATTTTACCACCATTTTAAAAGCAGTTTGAGATGGTAATCTTTGACCATCAGCTAATCATACTTATCGGCTAACTTTTGTAGGTACTTAAAATTGCGGAAAAAAAAAGAATGAACAAACTAAAATTCAGGGATTTATAACCGATGAATATATATAGGAATCGATGAAAAGAAGAGAAAGGGAGTCAGGTATTCGTACCTGAATAGCAAATGAAAAAATATATGAACGCCGTTAGGCTCGATCCTGACAAAATTGAAAAAGACTTTCTTGAATTTTGTAAGACATTCGTACTTCGCTTAATTGCCTCAATTTTTTTATTTAAAAAGAGAAAAGGAGAAGTACTGGCCGGTGCAACAACTTTCTTTACGATCTTAAGTTTTGGCCCGGCGATCATGATTCTTATCTCAATTATTGGTGCTTATCTAGGTGATAGTGATACGGCAAAAGAACATATCATTTCAATGATCTTTTCAAATTTTCCACAAATTGATACTTCTGTCTTAAATGCTATTAAGCATCTAGTAGAAGAGCAGGTAAAGGGCTCATTTGTGGACTGGCATCAGCTTGGTCTTTGGTTCTTTGCTTGTTTAGGTATTAGTACTTCATTTATTTTTGGAATTAATACTCTTTCAAAAGTGGATATTGACGGGGGAATGATTCAAGATGATCTAAGATCTGCTATTTTTGGTGTTGTCTTAGCTCTCTTTTTTCTAATCGTTTCATTTTTGATGGAAAAGAATGTGATTGTTGGTTTGTTATCAAATGTAACAAAACACTCAAATGAACTTTATTATCTTATTGAATTACTCTTGTTACCATTTACAATTACAACCTTTGCTCTTGTATATAAGGTCTCAGCACAAATCAAGGTTAGCTATAAAGATGCGCTCTGTGGTGCATGCGTATTTGTTATGTGCTTCTTCATCGGCAAATCGACCTATTGGGTTTATCTTAAGTATTTTAAAGATGATTTAGTTAGTGACTACGGAAGTTTTTATAACCTACTCGTAGCAATGATTTGGGTTTATTATATTATATGTTCCTTCTATTTAGGGGCCTGTTATACTTATGTGCCTAAGATTAAGATTTTCGATGGCAAGAAAAGAGGTAAGCGTTGATTAAAGAAGATGTCATTCTATTGATGTGCCATGAAATATGTGAGGATTTACATATTGATAAGGTACTTCGAAAGAATTTCTTTGCTTATTTCTATTCATGGTCTTTTAGCTCCTATAATCAAGTTGAAAAAATTATTAATGAAATTGATGAAGATCAATCCTTTTACAATCGATGGAAAAGCTCATTCAAATATATCAATGCTAAGTTTACTTATGAGGAAAAGAAGCAGATTTTCTTTCGCCTTTTTGACGTATTTAGTACGAAGATTAGAAATAAGAAAGCGCCAAATGTATTACGTGAAGCTTATGAACATCTAGAGATTAAAGAAGAAGATCTTGAATATATCAGAGATGGATTTTATCGTACCCATTACTTTAATAGAGCAGGACTTAGAGATTACTCAAATGCCTTATTGTTCTCATTAATGATCTCATATTCTAATGATGGTGTTTTGGATCAAGCTGAATTTGAAAGCCTTCGAAATATTTTACGTCATATTAGTGGACACATGCCAAAGGTTCCAATCCATTCATTTGATATTAAGAATGTTTTGGCAGTAAATGCATATTCTAAAGATGAAATTCTAAAAATGCGTAATGAAGTCATTGCCGCTGTAAAGTCTGATGGCGAAGTAAATAAAAGGGAAATTGCAGCTGTTAAATCAGTTATTAAGAAGATGCATCTCGGTGAGTTTCACGACGATAGCTGGAAAGTTGTCTCCCCATTTATTTCTTTGATTGTCCTTCTCGCAGATCACGAATTAACTGAAAAAGAAGAAGAGTGGTTTTTTGATAACTACGATGCGAACTTCGTCGTTAATAATATAGAACAGGTATTTTGGCTCTTTAGTGTCCTTATTCAAGTACCAACTGTCTTTAAGAAAAATCGTAAATTTATACGTAAAATATGGCACGAAGAGAAACCGCTTTACGATATGGCCAATATGCTATTTCTAACTTTTGCGAAACACTTCTTAAGATTAGATGAGAATAGACTGACAACTTTTTCTGATTTTATTAAATCTGGAAGAAAGAAAGGGATTGTTGAGGGTATCGATGAAATCTTATCAGGTAAGGTCGTAGAAGAAGAGATTCTTCTGATAATTAATCTTGTTTTAAATGATCGTTATGACCTTGAAAAAATCAATGGCTTTTTAAATAAGAAGTACATTGAAAGGGTTTTCAAAGGTATTAAGAAAGAAGATTCAAAGCTTAAGTATCTCGCAATTTGTCATATCTTATTTGCTGATGAAGCTATTGATGGGAATGAGTACAAGGCCCTTTGGGAAGCATTTGCTACATCGCGATTAAACCCTCAGATGCTCCAATCTGTTATTTATGATTACTCGATCAGTAGAATGAAGGTATACAAAATGGATGATTACCATGAGTACTTAAACTCGGGGAAATTCTATCGAGCTATCTAAGGCTTTTGTTAAATAATCTCATTTTAAAATCTACACCCATAATTTCCATAGGCTTAAGATCAATCCAAATATTGTCACCAGATAGTGGCTCACTTGAAAAGATTAGATGGTTTACAAAACCTGTCTTAGTTGGTGCCTCACATTCTGGGGAAAAACTACTACAGGTATCTCGATCGAGACATTTATTCTTATATGTAGAATAGTAAAGCTTTTTACCACCATTAAAGGCAAGCATAAGGTTTCCATTTGTTAAGATAAATGAAATGAAGTTATCTGTTGGTGGAGCTTTTGGATCAAAGTTCAATTCGCCAATAATTTCAATAAGCTCATCAATTGCACTGTTGATAATATTTGTGACAAATTCGATATCAATTTCTTCTTCACTTAAGTTGATCTCTTTTGAGATCTTTGAAAGGAGAAAGTAGAAGAGAACCTCACTGTCAGTTGTCCCTAAAATAAATTTTTGAAAATACTCTGGGATATGTGAAAGAATCTTGTCACGACACTCATCAAAATTTTTAATATTTCCATTGTGTGCGAAGGTCCAATGCCCATATTGAAATGGGTGAGTGTTAAGAATATTAGTCTCTCCAATGGTGGCCTTTCGAATATGTCCAAGTACGGTTTGTGATGAAACTACACCAGAAACCTTTTTGAAGATCTTATCTTCGAGTGCAGCACAAGTAGATTTGATAATATGTGGTGAGTTTCTTACATAGTAGGCAACGCCCCAACCATGTGGGTGTTCTCGACTTTGTACCTCAAGGGCATTGTCAGCCTGAACAAGGCTTTGGTGAACTTGACTTAATATAACTGATCTAAATCCAAATAATCGACACATAGAAAAAATTCCTTCTATGTGTCTGATCGGATTTATCTAATAAAATTTAAAGTTGAACGAACATTTCTTTTAATAGACTCAATTTTTTCCTCTTCAGAGAAATTGCAGACCTTTTCTTTCATGAGTTTGATAAAAGAAGACTGGGCAACAAGAGAAATAATGATGATATTATGCATGATATTTCTAGCGGCCCAGATGAGCTTTTCTTCATCACCAGAATAATTAATTTCTTTCTGAATCAGTTCCATTAAAACATGTGTCCCAGGAGGCCCCATTGGTTCCTCTAGGCATGTTGGAGGCATAATTGCTTCATCCAGTGGAAGTGTATTCATAAGAAAGAGTTTCATGGAATTAAAGAAAGTATTACTTTCATCCATGAAGTATTTGTAGATTTCAATGGCCAGGTCTTCAGTTGAAGAAATCTGTCCTTTGATCTCGTCTAGCTTATCACGCATACGTAAAACGTTTTCATTTAATACTTCTGCATAAAGTCCAGCTTTTGATTTAAAGTGGTAATTTATTGCAGAAACATTCGCATCTGCTTCCTTTGCAATGTCACGAATTGAAGTATTATCATAACCGCGGTCGGCAAAAAGCCGACTCGCAGTTGCTAAAATTAAATCTCTAGTTGTCTTGCTCATTATACTTCTACCTCTTTCGTCTCTACGATCTCAGTAGGAGCTTCTTCATTATTTGATTGAGCTGTGTTTCCTTTCTTGAAAATCTTATTCGAAATTCTATCCGTAAACTCAACAAAGTCTTCAATAATTGCGTAAGCACATGGAATGAAGATAAGAGTCATAATTGTTCCCGAAGTTAGCCCCCATGCCATCGACATCGTCATTGGAACAAGCATGGCATCTGAACCACCAATTCCGTAAGCTGTCGGTAATAGTCCCGATACAGTCGTAAGAGAAGTAACAAGTACAGCTCTTAAACGTAAGCCAGAAGCTTTAACAAGAATTTCATTTAAACTAAGTTTTCCTTCTGCTCTTAACTCATCAATGAAGCTGATTAGAACAATACCTGAGTTTACGATAATCCCAGCTAGACCAATAATACCAATTAAGGCAAGGAAGCTGATTGGACGTGAACGATCAGGGTAACCACTAAGGATTGGCGTCGCAAAGGCAATTGAGAAACCAATAAATCCAAGAGGGATTGTCATCATAATAATCATTGGACGAAGAAAACTCTTAAACAGGAATACAAGAATTGCAAAAATAGCAATAATTGCAAGGACACCTGCTTGAGCGAGTGACTCCAGTGATTCTTTCGTACTTTCTGCGGCACCACCAAAGCGTAGTGAAACACCTGGATATTTAGCTGAAACCTTATCAAAGATCTGCTTTAGCTTGATATTTGCCATTGCAGATGTCGCATTAATATTATCAACAGAGCCAATTAGTGTTTTAGACCTTTTGAAGTCATAACGCTTAACATTTGGAGTACCATTCTCTTTACGAATTTTGGCAAATGACTTTAGTGGAATAAGGTTTCCACGATTATCCATAACTTGAATGTTAAGGATATCATTTGGTTTACCTCTAAGTGCTTTCTTAAAGCGTACTTCAAGGTCTACATCCTTATTATCTAATGTAACAGTACTTGCAATACTTCCTGCGATAGCTGCTCTAATGGCCGTACCAATTTGAGAAGCTGATACACCTAGCTGATCTGCACGTACATAGTCGATATCTACGTAAACTTCTTCATCACCGTATACATCATCAGTTTTTAGATCAAGAATTCCATCGATCTTTCCTAGCTCTCCTGAAATCTCACCAATGATTGCATCAAGTTGATCAAAACTATTTGCTCTGAATGTACCTTGAATATCTTCACCAACAGGTGGACCGTTAACTTGAGATTCAAATGTTAATGACTTAAGTCCTTCAACTTTAATTTCACGAAGTTTCTTAAGCATCTGCGTTTCAGCAATATTAAATTTTGCATAATCATTTACGTAAATGAATAGTAGACCTACGTTATTACCTTCTTTATCTTTTGGATCAGAGAAACCAATAGCAGCTTTCCCCGAGAAACCAACGATATGCTTAGCTTGGTCACCGATCTTTTCTTTGATCTTACGACTTACTTCAAGCATATATTCTTCTGTCTTCTCAACAGGAGTTCCTCTTTTAGCTTCAAAGCGAGAAAGGTAAATTTCTGTTTGATCTGCTGGGAAGAGAATAAATTTATTACCAACGGCCATGAAAACAAGTGAGCCGATAATAATAGTTGTAAAGAAAAATGCTGAAATATAGCGGTGTCTAATCGCGATAGTCATTAACGATTCAAACTTTGCTTGAAACTTAGTAAACCAGTCTGCTTTCTTTTCTGTACCAGTCTTCTTTGCTGAACCTGAGTACTTTGCAAGTCTCATTGGAAGTAAGAAGAATGATTCAACTAATGAAAGAATCAGAGAAACAGTTACGATGATTGGAATCGCCATAATAAATTGTCCCATGATCCCTTTCGTTACTAGCATTGGGATGAAGGCCGCAATCGTTGTCATCGCTGTTCCCGTAATTGGAAGCCAAAGAGACTTAACACTTGAAAGGGCTGCTTCTTTAGCACTATATCCTTCTTCATTCATTAGACGAGTGAAGTTTTCACTGATAACAACACTGTTATCAACAAGCATACCTAGAGCAATAACTAGCGCTAGAACTGTCATCGCATTTAGTGTCAGTCCATAATCTGGCATAAACCCAAGAGTACCGAATACAGCAAGTGGTAGAGACATACTTGCTAGAAGTCCAATACGTCCAGGAAGGAAAATAAATAAGAAGAAGATTACAAGCAGTAGACCTGAAACTGCGTTGGAAGCTAGTACTTCAAGTTTGTTAACAACTTTTAATTCTTCGTTGTTGTATACATAGAACTTGTACTCAGGATAGCGTTTTTCAAACTTCTCCATATGAGCTTTAATCTCTTCAACCATCGCGATTGTGTCTTCACCTGATTTTTTAGAGATTGTGATAAGAGTCGCTTCTTCACCATTGTATGAAGTGATTACTTTCTTTTCTTCTTTTCCATCGATTACTTGAGCAACATCTTCTAAAAAGATATTTGCCCCAGAAAAGTTCGAACGAATAAGAATATTTTTAAGCTCTTCAACATTTCTAACTTTTGCTTCAATACGAACAAGTTTTTGGTCATTGTCAGTTTTAAGTGTACCACCTGGAACGTTCACATTTCTAAGACGTAGTTTATTTAAAACCTCGTCGATACCAATGTGTTGTCTTTCAAGTTTTTGAAGATCAAGAATGATTTCAAATTTTCTCTTTGCAAAGCCATCAAGTGTTACGCCTTTTACGGCCTTGATATCTTCAATATCTTCTTTAAGAATATCTGCTACTTCATCTCTTTCTCTGACGTTGTTTGGTCCAACAAGAGCAATTTGATAAACTGGAATTTCATCCGAAGCAATTTCTTGGAAGAGCGGTGCATCTTGTAGATCTTGTGGAAGATCAGATACACGATCGACTGCCTTTTGTAGATCACTCATTACATCATCAACACTGTCAACATTATCCATATCAACGCGGATGATAATTTTAGATAAACCTGCTTGAGAAGTTGACTTAACGTCTTTTACTCCAGAAACAGTTCTAATTTCATCTTCAATCGGTTTTGTAATTTTAATTTCAATATCATTTGCTGAAGCACCATCATAAATTGTCGTTACGACTGCTGTAGCAAAGGAAACTGTTGGGTATGATTCTGATGTCATTTTGTTTAATCCCATTAATCCATAGATTAAAAGGAAAAACGTAACAACGATCGTAAACTTATGATTCTCTATAAAGAATTTTGATAATTGATTCATAGCTTAACTCTTCTATTTAACTTACACGGTGTTTGGTTGAAAACTGTGAAGTAATTGATAATAGTTTCTATTACTTGATACTTTGTACTAACTTCATCAAGATTTGAGTTTAAAAGTTGGTTCTCATCGATCAAGAGGTCTTGTGATGTAACACGGGCCTGTTTAAACTTTCTCTTAGAGTCTTTTAATGTTTCTCTTAGGTGAACTTCATTTCTTTTTTGAGCTCTAATAACATTTTGTAGTGTTAGTACTGATCGAAGTGTTTGTGCATGGAACGCATCGAGCTTTCCTTTCACTTCTTGTGCTTGAGCAAGGTTTTGACGTTTGATAATTTTGTCTTGAATCTCTCTTGTCTTATCCTTTTCTCCACCAATCGGCATAGTCCATTGAATACCAACTGAAAAACGATTATCTCCATTGTCAGTCATTTCTTGAAAACTATTTGAGTAACTATACTCTTTTCCAACAACTTCAAATTGAGTCGTTAGTTTTAGATCCGATTTGTCGTAGTTATTATTAACTTTTTGAGAAAGTTCTAAATCTTTTTGAAGTAGTCCAAGAACTTCATCATATTCAGTATACTCAAGTGGTAGGGAAGACGAGTGTTGAGCAATAGTTTGAGTACAACCCATAACTTCTTCAACCGTACTATCAAGATCATAAGATTCTAATTGTACTGTCTTACCACCTAGCTTTTCAGGAAAGAGAGACTTAAGTGTTTTAAGTAATTCATTTCTTTCAAACTCAAGTAGATATAGCTGCCCATTACGAGCTTCAACCTGAGAGCTAATACGTGAAAGATCACCTTTGTCAGCGATATTACTGCGGTATCTCTTCTTTGTGTCTTTTTCTAGCTCTTTTGTTGTTTTTAGAAGTGCCTTAGCAATCTTAGTTGATTCGTTATTTGCTACAATTTTCCAATATAGCTTTCTTACTTCCTGAATAAATGCATGTGAAGAAATTGTTCTTTGTCTCTTTGCAATCTCTTCTTGAACCATAAGGCTTGCGTCCTGTGCTCTTGAAGTTGAACCTAGGAAATCCTTGTAGATATCTAAAGCTAAGAATGCACCTGCAGAAGAAGTCGTTCCATCTTTTACGAAATTATTTGAGTATTGATTTGCATTAACCAAGACTCCGTAAGAAAGACCGTATTTAGAATTCTTACTTAATTTCATTTGGAAATCTGCTAGTGGAGAGGTTACCGGAATAAACTGTGCAAAAGATTTCTCTTTCGTTTCTTGATAATTAGCTTGAGCATCTAATTTGAAACCAAAGTTTTCATCATACTTTGCTCTTTCTTGTTTCTTGGCAAGTTCCTCTAATGAGATCCTTAATTGATTAAAGTTTTCTTCCTCGGCCCAGGTAATGAGCTTATCCTCACTGAGCAGGACAGGAAGGGAATTGGCCCAACTAAATGAAGTGCCAGTAATCAGTACCATGAGGACTGAGAAGTTGAGTCCGTGGCGTAAGTACTCTTTCATAATAAAATTACTCCCTTATGTATTCAAACAATTGTTTGATTCAAACGCTTGTTTGAAATTTACTATAATTTGGTTTAACTGCCAAACACTTTTATGGCCGAACATTTTCACTTTATAAATGAACATTGTTGCCTAGCGATAAGCTTAAGTTGAGCTTTAGAATATAATAGTGATAGAGAGTTAGCCGTGACCAGGAGGTCGAGCTGAATTATCCGCAAAGAGCACTTGAAACTTTTAAGAAATACTCACAATTAAATGAGTTTAGAGAGTTTTATATTTCTGTCTATAAGCGCCTACAAAAGAGGGCTGGCCCTATTGAGAGGGTTCAGCTTTCTCATGAAATCATTGATCATTATACGAATGAAGCTAAGTCAGATCCTGTTGCCGCAGCAATGATTTCTTGTCGGAAGGGTTGCTCTGCCTGTTGCCATACTCAAGTATCCGTAAACAAAGATGAGGCGGAGCTGTTGGCCACGCGAATTTTGGAAGATGGAATAAGGGTTGATGTTGAATTACTGGCGATCCAATATGCTGCTGGAAATGATTCTGCTGCTTGGTTTTCAATTCCTTATAAGCAAAGGGGCTGTGTATTCTTAGATGATAAGGGTGCTTGCCGTGTTTACTCAGATCGACCTAGTGTGTGTCGCACGAATTATGTCATAAGTGATGCAAAACATTGTGATACATCAAATGGTGAGTTTGCTACGATTAGAATCCTCAAGACTAGTAAGGCCGATTTTGTAACGATGGCGGCTTTTAATCTCAGTTCGCAAGGTGGCGCATTACCTCAAATGCTTGTTGAGTCTCTAAATAAATTAGGGGAACAAAAATTATCTAAATCAATGAAGAAGAACTTCAAGAAGAATAGCTTTAAAAGGCTAAAAGAGCTTTTCATTAGTGGTGCGATGTAATAAAAATATTTCATGCACTGTCCATTATGTCATAGTTACTCAATTCATTTATACGCGAATACTTTAGGTAGTGATTATTTTGAATGTAAGAATTGTTCTTACGTTTTTAAAGATCGTTCTAAATTGCTTAATAGTGAAATTGAAAAATCTCGCTACGATACTCATGAAAATAATTGTGAAGATCAAGGATATATTGATTTCTTGAATCGATTAATCCTGCCTTTAAGTGAAAGATTATCTGAAAATAGTCGTGGATTAGACTTTGGCTGTGGACCAGGGCCTACGATTTCTAAAGAAATGAAAAAGCGTGGGCATCATGTTGAAGACTACGACATTTACTATGCAAATAGACCTGAGCTTTTGGAAAAACAGTACGACTTTGTTACTTCTACAGAAGTGTGGGAGCATTTCTATGAGCCAGCAAAAGATATTAAGAAGTGCTGGGATCTTGTAAAACCAGGTGGTCACTTAGGAGTGATGACTTACTTTATCCCTGAAGAAAAAGAGAAGTTCTCTAACTGGTGGTATCTACGTGACGAGACTCATGTTGGTTTTTACAACGAAGAAGTCTTTCGATATATTGCTAAGGAACTTGGGGCGAGCTTAGAGATTTTAAGTCGCCAGGTTGTTATTCTAAAAAAGGATTTATGATGAAAGTTTACGGAATAAAAAATTGCGATACTGTAAAAAAAGCTCTTAAGTACCTTGATGCAAAGGGTGTATCGTACGAGTTTATTGATTATAAAAAAACACCACCAACAAAAGATGATTTAAAAAGATGGGATGAAGCTTTTGGAGAGCTTCCTGCTAATAAGCGTGGACCAACTTTTAGAAAAATTAAAGAAGAATTTGAAGGAGCAACAAAGGCAAAGCAAATTTCTCTTCTTGTTGAAAATTCATCTGCAATAAAAAGACCTATTCTAGAAAAAGGTAAGAAAACTCTAAGAGGATTCTCACAGGAAGAGTGGGATCAGTTATTCTAATATATGCTTAAAGATTTAAAAGACACAAATTCATATCGCATAAAGTGTATGGGCTGTTCAAGGCCCAAAACACTTTGTGTATGTAGCCTTATCAAAACATCTCAAATTCGCTCTAAGATTGTCATTCTTATTCATCCAATGGAAGCAAAGAAAGAGAAGCTGGGTACAGGTCGTATAACTCATACTGGATTAGCTAATAGTGAACTAATCATGGGGATTGATTTTACTAATGATAAGAAGGTGAATGATCTTTTAAGTGATGAAAGATATTATCCAATGGTTCTCTATCCAGGTGAAGATGCTCTTAATATTTCTGCACCTTCAAACAAAGACATTGAATTACTAAAGAATAAAATTCCTTTGATCTTTGTGATCGATGGGACTTGGCCATGTGCTAAGAAAATGATGAAGCTTTCAACAAATATCAATGAGCTTCCTCGAATTTCTTTTTCTTCTGATAAGGAATCAGCATTCCTCATTAAGCACCAGCCTCATAAGCAAGCACTTTCAACTGTTGAGTCTGTACACGTCCTAGTGAAAGAATTAGGTAAGTATGGAGTCGAGGAGCTTGATGGTAATGAGGATACGATGATTGATGCCTTTAAGGTTATGGTTCAAAAACAAATCGATATTGCCTCAGATCCTAATGTTCCCACTTATCGTGGACGTAAGATGGACAAGCAGAGGGTCGCTCTTGTGAGAGAGAAGAAAAACCGTTCATTTATTCTCAAATAACTCAATTTTTTGGCATTCCTAATCTTAACTAAGTGGTTAATATTAAAGAGAATGCACTTAAGTTCCCGCTTTTTTAGGAACTCTTAAGGCCCTATAATAAAATATAAATTATTAAAGAGGGATTCTTATGAGAAGCTTAAACGTACTCAATAAATTATTAACGGCGACCATCATCTTCACGATGATTAATCTCAATATTGCAATTGATATCGAGCAAGCGCGCTTTAATATCACGGGCCAACAGGCGATGGCACAAAGTACACTTCCGAAAGAAGATCGTTCGATGTCAGGTGATGGGTCATTCAAATTAAAGAATGCACAAGAATCAGATAACGATAGTATGGCCCGCAAGCGTCAGCAAAATAGTGGGACCTATACGAAAGAAGAAGCAAGCGGTGGACTTGGAATTTTCAACAATCAACTTTTTGTTCCTCTTATTATGCTTACGATTGCATTCTTAGTTTCAAAAATCTGGTTATTCTTTAAACCAAGTAAGCCTTATGATGTTTATGCTGCCGCTTTAGGTGCAGGTATTTTATTAGTGAATGAACTAATGAGTGCCTTCAAACAAAATACTTCTCTTAAAGACCGAAAAGATCGAATTGAATATGAAGGACTTGATGAAGATGGACAAGTTGATGTTTCACAAAAACAAATGCTTGAAGAAGAGAAAGCGGCCCTAGAGGAAATCAAGGGGACAGCAGAAGATAAGTCAAAATATCAAAAAGCAGCTGCTGCGGCATTTGCTGTAGCATCTGGTATCGCATTTGTTCAAGGGAATGGAGAATTAGTTCAAGCACAGGCATGTGCTGCTGCTGTCAATGCGAGAGCTAAAACAATTATGGCTCTAGAAGGTGGTGCAGCTGCGTGTTTTAACACAACAGCGGCAGGTGCTAAAGCTCCGATGACTGCATGTGAAGCGACGGCCGTAACAACAGAGAATATTGAAGCCTTAAAATTACAACCAGGTGAATCAGCTACTCAGTACACTCTTTTAACTGAGCTAATTACGGTGAAAGAATCAAGTAAGCAGACATGTACATTGGGTGGAGACACATACGCAGCAACTCAAATAAAAGAATGTGAGGCCAAGATTAAGGCAACGACAAAAGCTGCCGCAGCGACTGGTCCTGGTGCAGCAGCGGCTGCAGCTCTTCTTGTTAAGTTAAATGCTGCTTATGCTACGATTCAAACAGCAAATGGAGCACTTGTAGGAACAAAAGCAACTCTTGAGTCAGCTTGTTTAATGCATACAAAAGAGACGGTAAAGAACTCAGGTCAATCGAAAGGGATTGATAAGGTATCAGAAGCTAAACCAAGCGCAAAAGCAGGTTTCTACGCATCTCTTCTTTCCCTATTAATTAGTAAAGCTCAAGCCGGTAACTATGGAAGTCTAATTGGTGCCCTTGGTGGATTAATTGCTGCTTATAAATTACCTGTAGGTACTGCAATGGATACGTTTATGCTTTCAAGTATAAAAAGAGGGACTCTTTGGATTGCAATGAGTGGTACTTCTCTAGCTTCAGCAAAAGCAATGGAGAGTGAAGCGGATGCGATACAAAAGAATATTGATAAGATCGATGCTATCTTAGCAAAGTTTAGATCTGCTGATTCTGTGACTAGTGCTCAAGCAAAGACTCTACAAAAGAAAACGACAATGCTAAGTGCTTATACTCCTCAGCAAATTGGTGAACAAGTTGAATGTATTGGTGGTCTTCCAAAAATCGCGACTAATAACGGTTCAAAGGCGTGTCCAAACGCTAAAAAGTATATTGTAAGTGGAACAGATAAGTTAAATGCTGCTGGATTTAGTATGCCTGATAGCTTAGTGGGATCACTTGTAAATGCTGCAAACGGTATTCAAGATACTTCATCTGTTTCTCCAACTACGCAAGAGGCTTTTGACGCTCTTGGTTCATCTGCAAACGCTCTAAATAAGAAAGCAAATGCAGTTATGAAGAAAACACTAGAGCGTGCACAGAAGGCGAATAAGAAGAAGCCTGTTGCTAAGAACTTATTAGCTTCTTTTGGAAGAAAGTTTGGAGGCTTAAATAAGAGAGCAGGTGGAACAGGTGGCCTGATGTCTGCACTTCCATATCTTTCTCAACCAAACCAAGGTTCTAACTTTGGTAATGATGATGAAGAGGAAGAGCTACAAGATGGACTAGCAGTTGATGCAAAAGGTGGGAAAGGTCTTGATGCAGCTGGCGCGGCCAATAATGGTGGTTTTAAATTTGACTTTGGAGAGGGAGCTGCAGATCAATATGCGCTTCAGAAGAATTCTGAATTTGCTGCCAATGCTGATGCCGTTGCTGCAATGGAAGAAGATGGTGAAGGTGAAATTATTGAAGATTCAAATGTCGATATTTGGCAGGCAATCTCTGTTCGTTATAAGAAAACAGCTTACGATAGATTATTAAAGCGAATTGAATAAGGCTAGAGGTCAATTTTTTTGATTCGCTTATCAATACCTAGATTTTTCTTACGATATTCTTCACCGAATTTCTTTGGACAATCGACTTCCTGATAAGAAAACAATTTCGTATCTTGGAAAAAGTAATGTGGTTTCTTTCCTTCATAAAACCATTGGGAATGAGACCACGAACTTACTTTGATTTCTGCTTCTTTACTCTTTTGATTAATAACGACATCATCCACTCTATAGATTGAGCTTGGAGAACGATTTGTTCCTGTGTAGCGATTATCTAATTCCTCTACACACGTATCAACATCATATGCCACATGATAGCTAGGTGAGCACGAAATAAAGAAAGAAATTGAAAGTAATGCTAGAGTGATTCGTTTCATGCACTACTTATCGTCAGCTCATGAAAATTCCTTTAACTGTCAAAGTTTCAATTAAGTAAATTTAATGGTTTAGACGATTAAATTAATTTAAATATCTTAAAAAGACACCCAGACCTAAATAAAAAGTGAAGTGAAACCCTAGCGATAGCAGATAGCCGCGATAGAAATATGAAATAAGATAGGCAAAGAGCACTCCTCCTGCAATTGACGGCAAGATAAAGTACAAGGCCTTAAGTCCAAATACATAGAATAGAGGCAGGTGGATTACTGCAAAGAATATCCCAAAATATTTTACACTATCTCTTCGAGTATAGAATTTTAGATAATGTTCAATGAGAATATTGATTAGTAATTGCTGAAAAATAATATCTGCTGATTTTGAAACAAAAACATTCCAACTAAAAAGTGGAAAGATTATTTTCGAATTAATGATTTCAAATTTCTTAATAATTGAAATTGGAAAGATGTAATTAATTGAAAGCGCCATGGCCAAGAAGACTATGATTACTAGCAAGTAAGACTTTACGTGATCTTTCGAGATTTGAATTGAATTCGTTAAGTAATTGAAGATCAGGGCACTTGCAATGAAGAATGCCGAAGTAGCGGCCCAACCTGAATCATAGTCAATTCCATATGGTTTAAAGACTAGATTAATAATACCCATGATTAGGATCCAAAAGCATCCCACGATAATAGTAAATTTAAGAGATTGTTGTTTCATAGAAAGTCGTCGAAATAAATGGCGCACTCGTCAGGATTCGAACCTGAGACCGTTCGCTTAGAAGGCGAATGCTCTATCCAGCTGAGCTACGAGTGCGTACAGTGACTTTGTGTTCAGTTAAAATAATGGCACTCGCCACATTTGTCAATATAAGATGTAAAAATGTTGAAGAGATGGTAAAGTTTATAGAAAGTTTACACAGTGGAATTCTATGTCAGATAACGTATTAAAAGCTAAAATCATTCGCTCTCACCAGCGCGACTTCGATTGTCTCATCGATGAAACAAAGGAAGTAGTGAAGGCGACGGCACTTGGTAATCTCCTAAAAAAAGGAGAAACTCTAGTTGTTGGCGATAATGTTTGTTTAGATACGATAGCTGAAACTGGTGAATATATCATCAAGGAGGCCATGCCTCGTAAAAATGAGATCTTTAGAATTCTAGTCAGAACGTCAAAAAGAAAAGTTACTGCGGCCAATTGTGACTACTTGGTTATTGTTTCATCCGCTGCTAAGCCAAGATTTAAACGAGGAATTATCGATCGCTTTCTTGTGCGTGCTTTTCAGTGGGGTGTTGAGCCGATTATTGTCTTCAATAAGATGGATGGTTATGACCCAGAAGAATTTGATATTCAATATGAAATCCTGCGTTTGAAAGAGCTCGGTGTGAAGTATTTCGAGATTTGCGCCCTTGATAAGGACTATGAGACTCAATATCTTAAAGGTGGGATGAATGAGTTTAAAGAGGCCCTAAAGGGGAAGACGGCCCTTTTTGTTGGCCAGTCTGGTGTTGGGAAATCACAAACGATTTCTTGTTTATCAGATGGCGAAGTTGAGCTAAAGACTAAGCAGGTTGGAAAAGTTGGAAAGGGTTCACATACGACCACTTGGTCTGAGATTGTGGATCTTGGGGACTTCTATCTTATTGATTCTCCTGGAATTCGATCATTTTCACTAGATGATATTGACCCAGATGATCTAATGGAGCTATTCCCTGATTTGGAAGAGATTGCTCGTCACTGCCAATATTCAAATTGTAATCATGAGCCAGAGAACCGAGGTTGTGCATTTTTTAGCGAAGAGTACGATCCTGAAACTGAAGAGGGTTTAATGGTTCACTCTAGGCTTGAAACTTATCAACTGATTCACTCAGAGATTTCTTCGACACCATTTTGGCAGAAAAAGAAAAAATATCGATAAGTATCTAAATTTATTTAGTTTTTAATATTTGGACCTTCTTGCCTAGCGCAAGTTTTATCTCTTATTTACCTCATGATTTATGCCTTTTTGACGATAAGTCAGACAGCAAAAATATCTGTAATAAGGGGTAATAATGTCTGATAACAAAGTAATCAACTTCCAAGCAAAGAGAGAAGAGAATATCGAGAAGAAGCGTAGAAGCTTTGAGCGTATTTGCTTTAATAACTTTATGGGAGCTTACTCGGTAATTGAGTCAGATGGTTATTCTTATGCAATCAATATGGTTGATATCTCTCATGATGGACTTTCTTTCAATGTTCCGTGGACAGATAAAACAGATGCAAAGCTAAAAGAAGGGGATGAGCTAAAGCTTAAATTCTATTTTACAAAAGGATCATATATCCCTGTTATCGTTAAAATTCGTCACAGCGCACTAACTCAAGGTGCTGACGGTGTCACTTATATGCAATATGGTTGTGAGTTCGATAAATCGATGCACTCGTTCAAGGCCATGGAGCAATTCATCAACTTTATTTATGCATTCTCTGAGTATTCAGTAGTGGATAATGGAGAGATGAAATCTCTTTTTATTTAATGGTATCTAATTGTCATTAAGCCTTTAAGCTTATAAGATCGGGCCATGAAAATCGCGATTTTAGGTAGTGATAAGAAGGCCCTTGCCGCTTATCGTTTTTTTGAAGACTTAGGTGTCCACGTTAAAATTATTGGTCAAATTCCAACAGACTCGCAAGGAGAGTTTAGGGAAATCGCCCACCGTAATGTGGAAGTGATTCGTGTTCATAAGCGCTTTTTATCGCCGAACTCTGTCTTGGAGAGTCGCTCTCGTATGGCCGATACTTTTCGCGTCGTTTTTAAGGTAAATGCTACAACTGAAATTGAACGCCAAAAATTAGAAAACCCTGAAGTTTTTGAAAAGCTTGGTAAAGATGTTCTTGAATCATTAAAAAATTCGATTGAATCTTTTGAAGACTTTGATTTTATCTGTTACTCAAATGAGTTAACAATAGCAAATCCTATGGGTGCAGCTCAAGTTCATGCTCTTAATGAGCTTGCCCTTGCCGATGATGAAAGAATCACTTATCACAATGAACACCATGCTAGTCTTGAAGATATTAAAGCGACAAGAAATCTATGCTTAGTTGGAACTGGTATTGAGAATCTAAGGCTTCTAAGTCTAATAAAAGAAGATTATCTAAATGATCTAACAAAAACACTCCAGCTAATCACTGCTGAAGAAGTTCCTTTCGGGAATCTAACTTCAGCTCAGGTTAAAGAATATAAAGATGAAATTTCTCAATTTAGTGACCTTTTAGCAAAGGATCGCCAGCAATTTGACGAAGAGAAGAGAGAGTTTGAAGAAAAGATTATGCAGTGGAGATCTCTTGAGCCTCATATTAAGGCCAAAACTCCTACACCGGCTGAACCAAAGCCTAGGCTAATGATTTATAATAGTGCAGTCGTTTCTTCTGTTGATAAGCTTTTAGATCGTAAGGGTCTATTTGTTACGATTGAAGGCAGTGACCTACTTGGTGGAGCTGAACAGCTTAAGACTCTTGCTTGTGATCGAATTTGTGTTGATCAGGGTGTAAGTGTTGAGTCTAGTAAAGTTAGGGGCCTAGCAATGGATGAAGAAGGCTTCTATCCTCTTCATGCAATGACGTTAGATGAAATTAAAGAAAATATGTTAAGATATTTCTCTAAGCAATAATTAAAAAATAGGTTTTATATTGAGATTACTTTATATCGTATTCATATTAACACTTCTTTCTTGTACCACGACTGTTGATCGTGAGTATAAAAGAGTGCAAACAGATGAATACTATCGTGACTCGGGTGCTGCCGTTTATATGCTTCCAATTCTTCCTGAATGGAGAAACTTTTCAGGAGAAGGACAATGTAAACGCACAAGAGATATGAGATACTTAAATATTTTGAATCTAATGGATAGTTTCTCAATAGATCATCAAAGCGCTTCGCAAATACAATTTGCCTTTAATCGTATGTACTCTGAACGTGCGCATAATATGGAGAGAAGCCCAACTCTTAAAGAAGTTGAGCAAATCTTTTTTAGCGCTAATGATTTTGTAACGGCCACTGGTGGCTATATCAAGCTTCCAAAATTTAATCGAGTTAATATCATTTGGTTTGATAGCTATCGTGAGAATTTAGATCAGTTAAAAAAATTAATGTCCTCAAAATCAATGTTAGAAGGAAGACCTGTATTTGTCTCTCTGTGCCTGAATGATATTGAAGTGAAGGCTTCTTTAAAAGAAGCTAATGTAAATTTTGAAGGTGCCTACTTTGTCGATTATCGTTATCTAACTTACTATACGCCTAAGGGAGAGTTATCTTCAGAGGAAAGTTTTTATTTAGATCAATACTTAAGCGCAAGTGTAAAAGTACGCCGTGTTTATTCTCATAAGAAACGCCCGAATTTTATTAAGGGACGCTTTAAATATATAAATTATTAAGGAGTAATTATGTTCGGTTTTGGAACTAAGAAAGATGCCCACAAAGAGGATCTTGATCGTCTATACGCAAACTTTGAAACTAATATGGGAAATTTCAAAGTAGAGCTTTACGCAAAAGAATGTCCAGAAACAGTATGGAACTTTGCTAACCTTATTGAAGGGAGACAAAAGACTCCTGCAAAAGAAGGTCCTTACTATGATGGTCTAATTTTCCACAGAGTTATTTCTGGTTTCGTTATTCAAGGTGGATGTCCAGATGGGACAGGAATGGGTGGTCCAGGTTATAAATTCGAAGACGAATGTCGCTCAGACCTTCGCCACGATAGTGCAGGGATTCTTTCTATGGCAAATGCTGGCCCTGGAACAAATGGTTCTCAATTCTTCATCACTCTTGGTGCAACTCCACACTTAGATGGACGCCATACAGTGTTTGGTAAAGTTATCGAAGGTATGGATGTTGTTGAGAAGATCGGTGAGGTTCGCACTGGTATGCATGACCGTCCAATGCAAGATGTAGTTATGGAAAAAGTGACTATTGAAAGATAATTAGATACGGACCTTAACTCTAGTTAAGGTCCACTCTTTCAACCATTAGCTGAATATACTTATTTCCATTGAAGTAGTTTAGAGCAAGTGTGAAGTAGACATCAAGTTCAACACTTGGATCATTTTGGCGCTCATAAATTTCGTTCGGTGTAAGCGCTCCCCACTTAGACATATAATTAAAACTAATCCCTTTAAGATTAATTTTCTGATTTGTTATTGATGTAAAATTCCATCTAACGTGTACATCTTTTAGAAGATCAAAACTTTTAAGCTTTGCACCTTTTAATTTAAAGATTGGTTTTGCATTTCCCATTCCAAAAGGCTCAAGCGCATCTAGCCCTCTAAGAAGATTTGGATCAATTTCATCTGGAGTTATCTCAAGATCATAAAAATCTTGTACCGTTCTTTGGATCAAGGGAATTTCTTTTAACATTGCATTCATCGAAGTTTTAAATTTTTCCAGATTTTCAACTGGCATTGAAAGCCCTGCGGCCGCCTTGTGGCCTCCAAATTTTAAGAACAGATCGCGATGCTCATTAAGTAGGTGATAAATATCGAGATCACCTGCAGACCTTGCTGATGCTTTAATCACACCTTCATCTTCGGCATCACTGAAAACAATGGCAGGTACTTTAAACGTTTCAACAAGCTTTGAAGCAACAATTCCGATAACACCTTCATGAAAGTGAGGAGCATAGACAATTGCAATGTCTAGTTCGCCATCTCTTTTAAGTTCGTCTATGACTTGTTCTTTTGCCTCTTCAAAGACTTCTTTTTGAATGGCCTTACGTTCTGTATTACAGTTAACAAGCTGGTGATAGTACTCACGTGCTTCGTTATAGTCTTTTGAGATTAAAAGTTTTAATGCTACTTCTGGGTGGTCTAATCGCCCTTTAGAGTTGATTAACGGGCCAACATTGAAAGATAGTTTTTCGCTTGGAATAATATCTTTTCCACGATCTGTTGGATCAAAGAAAGCCTTAATTCCTTCATATTGAGTGTTCTTAATAAGTCTCATTCCATGACGAACAAGTTTTAAGTTCATTGGACTTAGTGGTGCAAGGTCACAAATTGTACCAATCGCTACGTATTGAAGTAGATCATATACCGAAGGGATATCTTGTCCACGGGCCAAGAGCTTCTTTCTAATTTCAACACAAATCGCAAATGCTACACCAACACCAGCAAGTGGTTTCATGTCTGAATCTGCTGGCTCGTCTCGGCGCGAAGGATTTACAACAGCGATCGCTTCTGGCATTGTTTCGCGTCCATCTTTGTGGTGGTCGGTGATAATTAATTTTAGACCTTTCTCTTTTGCATAAGCGGCTTGCTCAACGTTTGAGATTCCACAGTCGACTGTGATCATTAAATCGATACCTTCTTCTATTGCACGATCAATTGAACAATTATGAAGTCCATAACCTTCAACAAAACGGGAAGGTTGAATGAGGTCTACTTCGAGATTTAGCTTTTGAAAAAATTGATAGAAGAGAGCACAAGAAGTCGTCCCATCAACATCATAATCACCATAAATGGCAATTTTCTCATTATTATCAATAGCTTTAATTATTTCATCTGCGGCAACATCAATATCAATGAGTGCTCCAAAGTTTGGTAGGGAATTCAGATCCCAAGATAGGAATTCTTGAATCTCTTGAGGTCCCATCTCTCTTTTAGCAAAGAGCCTTTGAACGACTGGATGTAAATTAAAATTCTGAGTAGCGTGTGTAGTGTTCTCCATAAGAGAACGATATCACGTTGGAACTTGATCGAGAATTAATAAAGTCTTACCAAAGTACAGTAATGCCTTTGATGATATCTTCTTCGTGCAGCTCGTTAACATCTGAAAACAATAGCTTAAAGTCTGAAGAGTTCTTTGCATGGACTTTATCAAAGTATTTTGTTGGTAAGAATGACTTTTTACAACTCTGACATTTTTGAACTTCAGTTGCGGTATCGTGCACATGGCCACAAACATGACATTTCTTGATAATTCTTTTCTTCGCAACTTCCATATTTATTTCTTTCATCATTCTAACCTTAATTCCTTTAGATTTAGTACCTACCTCTTCGAAACATAGATGAATAAGTTTAGAAAAATCGGCAATAATTACCGAAAAAAACAAAAGGCCGAGTGTTAAACTCGGCCTTCAGTATCAAATTAAAGGGGGGAGGGTATTAAAAAAGCTTTATATTAGCGCTATTAGTAGCGTCTAGAGCAGTCGTAAAATTATTTAAGATAGGAGAGCTGCTTGCAGTATTGATTCCCATATTAAAGTTTTGATTTGGAATACTGCTTCCCCAATTATATCCACTTTTAGAGTAGTCAAAGTTTTGTACTTGAATCGATTGTTCTGGAGTGTAGTAATTACCCCAAGGCATCGATTCACTTACTCTTAGCATTGGTGCATTTGCTCCATAGTAATCATTATAACTATAGTTCCAGTTGTTTAGTCGATTAAGATCTTGCATCATAAAAGACTGTTCTCTAAAGTCGCGTACCATACTTGAGAAACTATCTTGTCTCTGGTTAAGCGCATCGTATGTTCCAAAGTAAGAGTTAACTTGTGGCTGCGTAAATTGAGATGTAAGCATGCTTACAAATTGTTGCATGGCCATGGCCTCTTGTTGTTGCTGGCGCTGGTACTCTGCTTGCTCTTTCATTTCTCTGATATATTCGATAAGAGCTAGCTCTGCTTCTGAAAACTTATCGTCTTTATCTTCTTTATCTTCTTTTTTATCCTTCTTCTTTGCTTTAATTTTATCTTTATCAATCTCTTTGCTACCTGCTTCTGCGATAACTTCTTTCTGTTCTGACTCGTTCTTATATTCCTCAAGTTCTGCCGTAATTTTTGCAAGTTCATCTTGAAGCTTTTTTATCTCGTCAGTATCTATTTTTGATTTAGCATTTTCTAGTTCACAGGCTAAAACAGCATTTTCTTTCTTGAGCTCTTCATTCTCTAGTTCTAGAGAAGATAACTTTTCACTAATTTCCTGAAGTTTCTCTCTTGTTTCATCAAATTTTGAAATTGCTTCTTTGGCCGTATCTAGCTCAGAAGTTCTTTGCTCGATTAGTTCTTCAAGTGCCTTAATTTTTTCTTGGCGAATATTATCATCAACAGGATCTGATGATTGTACATTAGCAAGTTGAGATTTTAGACTTGTGATTTCTTCACTACTTTTTGCAAGCTCTTCAGTTAGTGTATTAGACTTACCTTGAAGCTCTTCATATCTTTTTGAAAGATCTTTAAAATCTTTTACTAGCTTTTCATCAACATCTTTAATTTCAATTTTAACGATATTCTCTACTTTTCCAAATAGCTTTGCAGTATCAAACCAAAGATCAAAAATACCTTTTTGGTGGACTTGATAAGATGTTACAGAAATTTGCTTCTCACCTGCGATCTCGCGGTAGTGGCCACTATGGTATGAGTTGTCAGAAACTAACATTTCATTTTGCACATAAGTGCTCGATAGAAATAATGCACTCATAATAAATAGCTTTTTGTAACAAGCTTTCATAAATTCCTCCCAAGAATTTGATTCAATTTATTAGTTGCAACTGCTATGCCAAGAAAAAGGCCAAAAACCATGCAAAAATGCCATGGATAGTGTTCATCTTTTAGACACTGGCCAAAACGAATGCGCTTTTGCTTTAATATCTTTATGAAAAATCCAATCTATCAAAAGACTTATCAGGTCAGTATCAATAATGTGAATATCAACAAGCGCCTTGGGCTCTTTGGAATGCTCGGCTATCTTCAAGATATTGCGACTGTTCACGGCGAAGAGGCAGGCTTTGGTATCGAAGATATGATTAAGGATCAATCCTTTTGGGTACTGGTTAGACAAAAGCTTCGCATGGACAGGTTTCCTCATTGGAATGAGGTTATTGAGATTAAGACGTGGTCTCGAGCACCTGAGGGTATGTATGCCTTTCGCGAATTTGAGATCTTCCTTAATGGTGAGAAGATTGGGGACTGTTCAACGGTATGGATGATTCTAGATGGTGTGACAAGAAAGGTGAAAAAACCTGACTTTCCAATGGATAAAATAAATCCTCGCACTGATTATCATTTAGATTATATTGCTCATAAAGTTGAGGTAAGGGATAACTTTGAAAAAGTTAATACCATTACAGTACGAAATAGTGATCTGGATTTAAATATGCACGTTAATAATACGAAGTATTCTCAGTGGATTCTTGATTCAATTCCAATAGAGCTTCATAAAACTGCAAAGTTAAATGACTTTGAAATTAACTTTATGGCCGAAACACACCTTGGTGATAAAATTGATATCTTACGAGCACGTAATGAGGAAGGTGAGGTTGCTCACGATATTGTCTATAAAGGTATTAGGGAATCAGATGGCAAGACCTGTTTCTTAGCAAAGCTTTTAGCAGACTAAATTAACGTAGGTAGAACTCAAAGCTACATGCACCTTTTCCTGAATAGCAGACTTCTGTTCCATAAGCTGGCACGACACCTTCGTTACCACCATTGAATGTTATATTATAGGCATCAACACCATTATAGTTATCATTGGCATTCTGGCCTGAACATCCTGCTGTTCGGCTTGTATGGCGCAGATTTCCTGTACAGTCCACATAGTCGTAATCCCAAGTTCCATTTCCATTTTCAATAATTGGTGCACCACCATTGTATGAAGGTGAAATGAACATGGCATCAGTTGTTCCATTGGCACGAGAGAAGTATTCTGGATTAATTGAAGCTCTAGTTGCAGGAAGTGTTCTTTCAGTTATAAGGTTATCAGCAATAGAGCTTACCATGATTGAATTATCAAGATCTGTAACTCCACTTGAGCGTGCTACTAATGTCCAGCCACCACCATCTGTTGTCATATCACAATAGACGCTTCGTAGAGCATTTTGACCAGGATAGAAGTTAATAGTGTAATTACCTGATGGAGCATTTGGATTTTCTTCCAGAATCTGCTTGCATGAAGACTTATAATCTCCGTATGAGTTTGACTCTCGAATCATAAACCAACCGTTCCCCGCACCAATTGCAGTTGCTGGGTCAGTAGCAAATTCCATAGCAGTTCCATTCCAATAGGCACCATTGAAATAACCACCTTCTGAAGTTTCTCCTCCTCCATTGATCTTACCGTTCCAACAGTTTGCATACCAAAATGGAGTGTCAGAATAGAATGACGGACAATTTCCAGTATGATTATCGTTATCTTGATCAAGTGTTGACCACATCATTCCATTATGACTTGTGGCAATTGCCGCTTTTACTGTACCTATTAATTGAGTATAGGATTCAATATTTAAACGGTACTTATCCGCAGGATTAAAATTTTTCACCGTCATCATCGCCTGTTGTGAAAATGACTGATCGTAATCGTAAGACCAAGAATAGAGTAGTTGAAAATCTCCATTACCAGCAATATTATCCCAATGAGAGAGACCGACGAAGTAGTTTAAGTAGTCTAGGTAGTCGTTAGTGTTATTTGATGCAATACTTGTAGTCGATAATAGACTACATTTTCCTGTTGTATCACTTACGCTTCCAGCGGCTGCAGAGCATTTTGGCAGAGTTGAAATTGAATCAGCATATGTAATAGCAGTTGTAGGCTTATTCGTTCCACCACGAGTATTTCCCCATACAAGCGTCCAGCCTCCACCATGAGTTGTCATATCACAAACTGTTGGGAAGGCCGGATTTGAACCTCGTGGTCCATCTGGATCAATTAAGTAAACCCCTGTGCCACTTGAATAGCCACGGTCAAGAAACTCTCGACATGACTTCATTGAAGGAAGAGAGCGTACCCAAACGCGTGTTTCTTGGTATTGTTTTAATGTTAGACCAAGGCCTGATTCTACCTCTGTACTATTGTAAGCATTTGTACAGTAACTATTACCGGTTGAAGTACAAGTTGTGATTTCAGCTCTGGCCATGGAGTCTCTTGGAGTACATCTTTTTCCATAGGCACCACCGATAAAAATTCGATCCGTAGTATTGGGGTCAACATTTACGCATGAATAAAAAACACGCCAATTATTTCCGTAGCCATGAAAGAAATAGTTTCCAACAAGTCCTACGTTTTCATTACCGTCCATATCTGCAAACTTTACTTGTGGTTTACTTGCATCTGTAAGAGCGGCCACTTGTTGAAAATAGTTAGGAATTGTTTTGTCTAAATAAGCCGTCTCCCAAGTATTGTCAGTGATACTGAAATCTGTATTCACACCTTCAACGCGCATTTGATTGAAGGCAATTGAATTTGATCTTGAGTAAACTTCCGCTGAAGTATCTCCACGAATAGCGTGAGTAGGGTAGCCGTGCCATACTTTTGTCCAGCCACCACCTTCTGTGGTCATATCACAATCAACTGTGACGGCCGTCCCTTCTGGATAAATTGTGTAGGAACCGTTTCCTCGAGATTTACCATTTAAAAGAATATCCATACAGTTCTTTGGACGGTCGTATTTCTCTCTTAAAAAGTAGCGTGCCTTAACAGTTGCCTGTCCTGTGTTGAAACCACCAACGCCACGAACACGGTTAAGGTCATCACTACCATTTGTATGATAAATATAGTGTCTTGGATAATCGTGTACATCAGAATTTGGTGTTTGCGTATAAGTAGGGAAGCAGTCTCCCCATCCAAAACCAACACCGGCCCAATTCGTTTGCTTATCTAAATAGTAGTTTGTTCCATTGCTATTTCTAAAGCGAAATTGTGAGCCACCTGTCATAATGTCACAATCTCCTGGTGTCGTCCTACTTGGTCCTGCTTTGATGTCGAGAACAAGATTTAAGTCATTAGGATTAAAAAATTCTACTGTCGAGAAATCTGTCGCTCCCCAGTTACCGATATCACGGGCCATCATTTGCGTTGCTGAAAAATCAAAGAAATTATGCATACCAACGGTATTAATTTCTGCGTAATTTGTGCTGGTGATATTAATGCCAGCAAATTCGCTTTTCATCGTATTATACGACTTCTTTGTCGTCATTGTAGGATCTGCAGCGTTGGCATAGAAAAGAGTCCAGCCGCCATTATCAATATCCATTTCACAGTAGACTTGAGTCGCTGTTACTTGATCTGGGTATACTGTATAGAGACCTGAGCCTTTCGATTCACCAAGCTCAACGAGATGTTGGCATGACATCGGTCTCATCCCTTCATCATGAAGATAGAGCTCTACTAATTGTGTCCCTACGTCATTATTATGATCTGAAGGAATTCCAGTTTTATAAACTTGATCTGAACCGATTGCAAAGTACCAATTTGAATGATTAACTGAGCCATCTAATAATGAAGCATCACCATTTGAGTAACCAAAACTATTGTTCCCAAGCTCTAGGCCACCCCATCTTTGACTATTCATTTCAATATCAATTCCTCGATAGCCACGTACAGGAGTGTCGTAAATTGGATTTGTAAATTGTGACCAAATATTTTTCTTCGTTTCATTCGGATAATTAATCCAAAATGTAAAACGATTTAGACTTTCGAGCTCATCAATATATTGAACAATTGAGTAGAGGTTTCCTGTAGGTGCTGCTTGATTGTAGAGTAGGGCCGAATTCGTTGTTGGAAAGTATCCTCCAGCTACATCGTGTCTGTAAATTCTCGTCCAACCACCGCCATTATTATCCATATCACAAAAAACACTTAGAGCAGCAAGTGGTCCTGCGCCGTCTATGTCGATTGTATAAAGTCCACTAGGATATGATCCTGTTTTATTTAAAGTCGAGCAAGAAACCTGGCAGTCGCGAACGACAATATCAGATGGTGCATTAGCATAGAAATTCATCCACTCTGGATTAGTTTTCGTTGCAACAAAATGTTCATTTGTTGTTGATGTATTCCATACTTTCTTACAAGTATTATGGGCCACAATAGTTTTAAGTTCATTGCTTGCTAGTTTAAAACCAGTATCAACTGTATTGATCGCAAGAACAGCTTGCGAGAAGAGTAGAGTAAATAGAAAACCTATTTGAATTTTCATTTCTTATTTGCTTTTTGTAACTCTTTAATTGCTTTGCGCATCTCTTGCATATCTGCTTTAAGTTGCTCGTTTTCTTCTTTAAGTGAAGCAATCTCTCTTTTTACTTCTTCATCATTATTAAAGAGCTTATCAATTTTACTTGAAATTGATTTTACTGCTTCTACTAATAGCGCTGTGATATTACCGTACTGAACTGATTTATAACCATCTTGACCAGTCTTTACTAACTCTGGTTGAACTTTTTCAACTTCCTGAGCGATAAAACCTACAGTCTTTTCTTTTGGAAAATTTCTTTCTGGAAATTCATCTGTTTTCCAATCAAAAGTTACACCACGTAGAGCGTTTACCTTATGAAGTGGATCAATAATCGTTTCAACGTTTTCTTTGAATCTTTCATCTGAAGTATAAAGGTAAGCTGCTGCAAGAACGTTTCCTGCTACGTGGAGTTTTTCTGATGGTGTTGTTGTTCCAATTCCAACATTTCCTGCAACAGTAACAGATAAAAGCTCAGTTGGAGCAGATGGCGTGGCGCCATCTCCAGTTGTATAATCAGTTCTACCAATAAAAAATCGATTTAAGAGTCCACTAGGAGCAAAGTCACCACCTAATAAAAAACCATTAGCGTTATCTTCACTTATCGATAACCCACTATTGTAATTTGAGCCAATTCTTAAATCGAGATTTGTAAGTGGAGTCGTCGTTCCAACTCCAACTTTTCCAGTGTTATAGTAAATATCACTACCTGTCGTTGTCCACTGAGATTGATTAACTCCACCAATTTGAGTCGTTACATAACTTTTCATCGCGCTAACTGATGGAGCTTGTACAGTTTCTGTTCCAGCTGTCGAATTTACAACTGCTGCTGTTTGGGCACGTCCATTTGTGAAGTATAAATTGGTCGCACCTTCCGCAAGATCATCAGTGTCTGCTAATCCTGTAATTGCAGTATAGTTTGCATTGATTTGTGCTTGTAATTTTCCATAAGCATCGAGAACCGTATCTGTTGCTACTAAAGCTGAGTTTGCACCTACAGAGTATCCTGTTAGAGGTGTACTAAGGACAGTAGATCCATCGATAACTGAAGAAGGAACACGTCCACTCGCATCGAGTCTTAGAAGCTCATTGGCACCATTTGAAGTATTAACGGCCAAATTCACATCATCAGTGTTTGCCGTTAGAGTTAGATCACTAGAAGCTGTTAAACCTTTGAATACCAAGTCAGTTCCAGTCTTTGTTTTATAAAGAGAAGTTCCACCGGCACTTGAAGCTGTGTTTTGTTCTCCACTTGCTGCAACAACTGTTGATAAACAACCTGCACCGTCTATACAGATATCATTGCCTGTTGTGACATTCATGCCACCATCAACAGTTAGTTTTTGCGTAGGTGCAATATTTCCGATGGCTACATTTCCACCAGAAGACTGTAGATAAACATCGACATCACCAGCATTAGGACCTGATGCTAAAGTTCTAAGATAGGTATGTGTTGCACCACCTTCATAGATTAGGCGGAAATTCATATCTTGAAAGTCAGGTTCACCATTATCTTCAATCAAATCAAAGAAAGAAGCTGTATCACCAACAGTTAGAGAAAAGGCTTCTACTGTAGCACCTGCTCTTGAAATATAGAATGGTTGTGTACCAGATGCTGTTGCAAAGTTTGCACCACCATTTACGGTAAGCTTGTGGCCTGGAGATGCAACACCAATCCCAACATTACCTGTACCATCAATTCGCATTCTTTCTTTATTAAGATCTGCAATTAGTGGCCCACTTGTTCTAAAAACAAGAGCCGCTTGTCCGTAATCTGCATTCGCACCATCAGTTTCTTGGATTGAAGCAATTGATGCGTTAGCAACTTTTGAAGATCCAGAGTAGTTAGATGTAAAAAGAATATTTGTTTCAGCGCCAATCGCTGGATCAGTTGAGTTTAAACGTAGCATCGCAGGGAAGTCTCTAGCTGCTGCAAGGCTAACCGTTTTATCCACACCGTTAATATCAAGAAGAGAATAAGGTGTTGTTACACCAATTCCAATATTTCCAGTCGGATAGTGAATATCACTTCCTGCTGTTGTCCATTGAGTTGCACGATTATCAACATATGATTTAATCGCAGCAACTGAAGGTGCCTGGTCTGTCTCGCTACCTACTGTCGAGTTAACAACTGCTGCAGCCTTTGCTCTAGCATCAGTGTGATAGAGGTTTGTTGAACCTTCTCCAATATCATCTGTATCATATCCCGAAATAGCAGCAAGAGAAGAGGCGTGTGAATTAAGTTGACCTTGAACTTTTTGAAATGCTTGAATAACAGTATCTGTTGCTAATACACTTGACGCTGCACCAGTTGTAAAACCCGTTAAGGCAACATCAATTGCAGGATTATAATTAATAATTGAATCTACTAACTTATCACCGGCCCCAACTTGCGCAATTTTACCATTAGTTGTTCCAACATCTACTGCTAGAGTTCCTGATGACGTAATTGTTCCACCTGTAAGTCCTGTTCCCCCTGTCACGGCAGTAACAGTTCCTGCATTACCTGTCGGCCATGCTGCACGACAATCGGCCGCGATACAAAGCTCGGTTGCTTTGACTTTACCAGCAACATCAAGTTTTTCAGTAGGCTCATCCATACCAATACCAACATTTCCAGTGTCACCATCTAAGACTAGAGCTGTATTATTACTTCCATTAAAGAAGTTAAAGTGAAGTTCATTGCGACTTGTTGTTGCTGCTGAGTTTAAGCCGAATGCCATAATATCCCAGTAAGCACTTGCAGTGTTTCCTGTTTGCATTCTTATTGCACTCTTCTTATCTTCGTGTCCAAGAAGGTTCAGGCTTGCTCCTGCTGCTGAAGTTGTACCTTCTATTCCAATCTCGGCCCATGTGGCACTCTGAATGTGTAGTGGGTAAGTTGGTGTTGTTGTACCAATTCCGATATTACCTGTGTTGTAATAAAGGTCACTTCCTGTTGTCGTCCACTGAGATGACGTAATAGCACTAGTTTGGGCCGTTACATAATTTTTTACTGAATCAACAGAAGGGGCAGTATCCGTTTGTGTTCCTGCCATTGAGTTAATAACTTTTGCATCGGCCATGGATTGTGCCGTCGTATCGACGTAGCCTTTTACTGCAAGTTCACTTGGAACTTGTGTCGCTGAATCTAGAGTTCCTGAGTTATCAAGATCACTTGCCGGAATTTGTGCAACGTTGGCAACATTTGCAAGCCCGACATATGTTTTATCAATTGTTGGTGCATTAATTTTTGACCAAGCAATTGCTGCACTCGTGTTGATATCAGCATCAACGATTAAGTTGTCTTGAATATCATTTGCCGTTGTTGAAGGAGGTGTTGTGTTACCACTTTTTACACGTCCCTGCGCATCCACAACAACAGAATAGTAAGTAGTATTATCAGTCACAAGGTTTGGTAAACCTATAACCCCTGCATTGTTAACAAGCGTTGAATCAACAGATACTGCAGCAGTTTGATTCACACATTCAAGTTCATTAGATGCGTTTACAGAAACCACTTGTCCAGGAGAGCAAGTAGTTGCGACAACTAAGTTATCCGCAAAAGCTGAGTGATTGGCGTAAACTGAAATTGGCGTCGCTAAGATATTTTGATAATCATAGGCGATTGGATTTCCAACATCAGTCACATCTGTCACACGTATTACAAGAGTTTGTCCCGATGGTATTTTATCAATAACATCTGCAGTACTCGAATAGAGAGGGTCAAAGGATCCTAGGTTATCAAAGTCCAACTCAACAGTGTAGATTCCATTAGATAGAGGGACGCTATTGATTGTTTGAGTTGCAATTACTGTAGGAAGATCATTTGAATAGAAGATATCAAATTTTAAGTTAGGAGTTCCTGTAACAGGAGTACCGTTACTAAGTACAAGTCTGCCTGAGTAACCAAGCTTACTTGTCGAAGCATATAGATTTAAGGATAAGAAGCTTAAACTAAACGCTAAAATGAATGTAAAGATTCTACTAACGTGCAACAAAGTTCCCCTGTGTTTACAGTGGCATATCGACATAATATTACGAATCATTAAAGAAATGAAATTTAGGTAGTTAAGTGGACAATATTTCCAGTTTAGGGCAGAAATGTGCCAATTAAAGGTGGCTGACCCCTTAGATTAAGGGGTCGCATTACAAGGTGGATACATACGAGCAAGCTCGCCAATAGGTCCACCAGTTTGGCTATGATTCGGTCTTAGCTTTTCCCAATAAGAGTTAGTTGGAAAAACCTTACCATTTGCCTTATACATACCTTTTTTACCAAGAAGAATATTGTACATAATATCCATACTGCATCTAACTTGGTTTCTAGGTTCTATTGTCGTTTCATATCCAGATGCAAATTGGCAGTTCTTACCTCGCCAATAACGTGCATCTTTTTTTCGGTTTAGCTGAAAGAGTCCAGTAGGGCGATCTGTAGCATCTGGTACACGACCAGTGTTTACCTTTGTAGGATCGCATGATGACTCAACTTGTGCGATTGAAGCAAACATCCAAACCCAAAATCTCTTTCTTTGCTCATTATTTAGGTTGTACCAATTGGGACAAGTATATGGAGCCGCTGTCATCCCTTTGATTTCATCATAGAGAAACATCTCAGAAGCGCCCGATTCATTTTCAATATACTCTGTAATCATTTGTCCCCAAACGCCTTCTTTACCATCTTCAGTAATAAACATTTGGCAGTCTTTATTAAAATACTTTCCATCTCTTCTGTGTTCAGTTGGTAGGGGATCACCCTGAGAAATTGTATTGTCCTCTACCTGACAGTTATGACAACCACCATCCGGCGGATTTGTGACACTATTAATAACGCTGTTAAGTTCATTTAAGAAATCAGTTTTTCGAGAATTAAGATCAGAGCTATAAGAATTAAAATTAAGAATTAATGTAGATACAAGAATAAGTGACTTCATTTTTTAGCCTCCTTACTCTTTTGTACTTTTTGATAGACACACTTAATTCCACTCTCTTTCGACTCGTAGTTGATGGTATCATTTTTTAATTCAAGAATTTGAGTACTAATCGAATCCTTTTGATTCGCTGATGCCTTGCAATCTTTGACTTCACTTACTTGGGTAACTTTTGTCTTTGTATAAGTGAATACTGAACTATATGTACAATCCGACTTTTCAACTTGTTTCTTATCAGAAAATGGGCCTAGGAAAATACGATGTCCTACTCTTAGTCCTTTTTGTGGAGACTTTTCATCAATAAATTGTACTTCAGAAGCGTCACAAAAATCAGAGCTTCTCACTAGGGTTTTGTATTCACCCACATGCTTTTTCATCGCAGAAATGAAGTCATTTGCTGAAGCGGCCAACGCCATTGTTGGTAGTGCTAAAATTACTACCAATTTACAGATACTTATAGTGGAATTCTTAATCATACCTATCCTCTTATTAACTCTCGAATTATACCATTTTATAAGGGTTTAGAGCTCTTGGGAGACAAGATTTCCCCATGGATAATTATTTGGCCTAAGTATTGTGTTCATTATTACACACTTTAAGACATATAGAGGCTTTCACTGGTAGTAATGCCTATTACAAAAATGGGAGAAACATATGAAGAAAATGGTCAATATTGCGACGTTAATGACATTAGCACTTCTTGTGTCATGTAATGCCGAAAAAATATCAAAGGTTAAGTTTGTACATGCTCTTGAGGGTGAATCTCTTTCAGGTGAAATGAAGATCAATGGCCAGGAATTAAATTTAACTGGTTCAAGTGAAGAGTCATTTGAAGTGAAGCCAATGTACCCAAGAAAATTAAATCTAAAGCTCGAATATAATCACGGGCCAGAGCTTAACAAGTTATCAGCTACTGAAATTAAGATGGAATTTGAAGTACGTAACTACGATTCTGAAGAGGGAAGTGTTGATCTAAGAAAAGCAGGTTCTGTAAAACTTCAAGGTGATAAGCTTAAGCTTACTAATTGTACAAACACAGTTGACTTCAAAGTAAATGGTAATGAGCTTGTTGTCGATATGTCTAAATTTAAAAGTCTTGCTTCTTGTAAGGCCGTAGGAAAGTACAAAAACTATAACCGTATTGGTGAAGAAGGCCGTCTACACAATGGTTTTGGACGTAACTTTTTTAAATTTGCGACTGATACTCAGTTTGGAAAAGAAGCTGCTTATGAAATCGTAAATAACTTCTCTCGCTACATTTATCAAGATGGAGAAATGGCCGAGTACTTAAAGACAATGATTACTAAGATTGCTAAAGCATCAGATATGCCAGATGTAGAACCTAAGGTTTTCTTTATTAATGCTCCAATTGAAAATGCTTTTGCTCTTCCAGGTGGATACGTATTTGTTTTTAGAGGTCTAGTTGATTCTCTTAAAACTGAAGCTGAGTTAGCTGGTGTATTAGGACACGAATGGGCACACGTTACTGAAAGACACGGTACAGAGTCTGTAACAAGAAGCTTAAAGTCTATTGCTACTAAGTTTGTTGGAGCTGGTTTTGTTTGGGCCAACTTTGGGATTCTAGGTGGTGCAGCTACTTATTATGTATACGATAAATTAGAAGATATTCCACTTATGGGATTTAGCCGTATTCAAGAGCTTGAAGCTGATAAACTAGGTGTTCAGTATGCATATAAAGCAGGATATTCACCTTACGGACTTGGAAAGTACTTCTCATCGGTACCTGATTATGATGAAACTTTCTTTCAAGCAATTACTTCAAGTCACCCAAAGTCATCTACTCGCGTGGAAAAAATTGAAGAGTTAATCTTTAATTATATCCCATATGATACATCACTTGTCGTAACAAGTGATGAGTATGAAGCAGCGAAGGAGTCAATTGATGATCTTCAGGCGATGCCTCCATATGTTGTAAGACAACTTATGGTATCAATGGGAGCACTTGTTCAATCAAGTATCAAAAAGAGTGTTCGTAAAAAACTTAAGCTAGATCACAAATTAGAAGAAAGATAACAAAAAGAAGGCCCTCATATGAGGGCCTTTTTTATTCTAGTATGTAATTCCAATACCTAAAAATACTTCACTTTCATTTTCTTCTGTTTCGTGTTTTCTAACAAAACGGTATCCAAAGTCCACGGGAATGGCCCTGAATATCGATGTGTTAAAGACTAGTTCCGCTCCATAACTACTAATATGAAATCCATTGTCTGCTGATATAGCGTATACTTTAGTGTTATCGTAGAAGAGATTCATATAAATTCGCTTAAAGTAGATGAATGCTGAAATATTATAATCCGGATAGAAAAGTGGAAATAAATAATTAGAAGTGGTTTTTACATATCTCTTCGTTGCGAAATAATTATAACCACGAGAAAAAACGTATCCCATAATTTCTTGTGAAGTTGGCTGAAAGCGATAGCTTGTTCCATCTCCATACTTTTCACCAGTAACAGAAAATTTAAAGCCATTATTATTAAAAAAACCAGGTGTCGTAATTGTAAGATCTCCAAACCAGCGATAATCACCAACTAATCCAGTCGTGTCATCTGTACTTGCATCCTGATACATTCCTAAAAGAGAAAAGCTCCATGGCGAGATAATCGATCTTGCCGTATAGTCTTTATAAAGATCGACTAGTAGTGACGTACTTTGACGAATTAAATCCGATTCTCCTGATGTGTCAACGTCATTTGAATTGTAATCCTTAGTTTGAACGAACTCAGCACTATAATCTAAAGTTATATTTAAGTTATAGAGATTTTTTCTGAAAACGAATGGTAGTTGTACTTTTGCTCCTACTGCATTTTCATCCCAGCCATAGTCATCATTATCTGTCCCTAGACGACTTACTTCTCGTTCTCTTAAGTCGGCGATTAGGCTGAAAATTGGCCAGTATCTTTTGAAATCAATCTGCAAAGAAGAGTATGGTGTGTTTTCAGCCGCTTCATATCCTAGGTTAACATTCCATCCAAAGTCTCTTAAGTAATTATCTGCCCACAATGACAGTCCATAACCTTGACCAACAAAGAAGCTCCAAGAGTGTGGAGTAAAAGCTCGCCAGTCAAAACCAGAGTAATCTTTTTCTTTGTAGAGATTGAAGTTTTTATTTGCTACTTCATCACGGTCTTTAAATTCTATTTTTTCAAAGTTATTTAAGCGATCACTAGGGCTATCTTTGGAATAAAACTTATCAGGATTAATTAAATTATCGATTGGTAATTTCTGACAGTTTGACATCGAAGTATTGCTAATTCTCTTACCATTTATTGTTTGTTCAGAGAATAAAATCTCATCATTTGAAAATGTAGGTGAGTAGGCTGCAATTCTGGAAGTCGTACACTTTTGTAGCTCTTTTGCGTTTATGTTGAATTTGAAAACCTCAACTGAACCATTGTATTGAGCTTCAAATAAAATATTATCTTTGTAATCAGATTGTAGCCAATAGAGATTGTTAAAACTTACTGGAATTAGATTAGTTATATTATTATTTCTTAAATTTGCACGTACGAGACCTTTTCCACCACTGGCCTTTGTCACAAGTGCTATAACCTCATCTTCATTGATTGAAACAGCTTCTAAGAATTTGTATTCATTGCTTTTGATTGTTCTAAGGAGTTTGCCATTTAATTCAAGTTCTTGAACTATCCATTCATTTTTGTCATTAAAGTTAATAGCAATGATCCTTGTCCCATCTTCGTTGAAGTGTGGATTATAAAGCCTCATTCCCGAAGTAATATACTTCTTATGACCATTTTTTAAATTAATTAGACTTAAATCAGAATAGCTTTTGAACCCATATCGCCAGTGCGGTAAAAAATGAGATTGTACGGCATGATTTTTACTATAGTCTAATCGAGTAATGTCTTCACTGTAGGCTAAATCTGTTAGAACTTCTTTTTTACCATTAGTTTCTTTAATTAAGCGATAGAAGTTATTAAGGTCATACTCTAGATAATATAGATCAGCGCCATTTTTGTATTGATTAGTCTTAATATTAAAATCTGTTATTTTTAATTCTGGAAAGCTGTCCTTTTTCCACTTTTTTCTTAAATCTTCAAATGCTTCGTAGTAGAAGTCATAAAAGTCGATGCCTGATGCATTTTCAATTGCGCCAACAATTCCGTTTGGATAAGGCCTTGCTGTAACATTGTCCATGACATTATCCCAAAAGTTGTCACCATACTTTTTGTAACCATGAGATATTAGAACGTATCCATAAATATACCAACTCACTAATCTATCATTATATGTTCCATTAACAAATTGATCGTATGTTGGTGTTTCGCCTTTGAGTAAAATTGCTTTTAGTCTTGCCATAAAGCGAGAAGAGCGACCTCGTCCTGATTGAGTATATTTTGTTTCAGCATAAACAGCATCACCTTCCATATACCAAGGCTTTCTAGCTAAATAACTTAGAAGTGCTTGCCCAGTATCACCCATAAGTACATCAAACGCCTTTACAGTTTTCTTATTAAAGATATCTTGCTGGATAACGTGGCGATACTCATGAATCGATAAATTTTCATGCCACTCAAGTGTACTTACATGGGCAAAGAAATTTGTTGAATCAAACCACTCTGTACGTCTTGGAGCAAGTGTTACAAATCCATTAGGATCACCCATTTCCGGACGATAGATCAAGCTAACTTGCTCCGGCTTTTTTAGCCCATAAGAAAGTCCTACATATTTTGAGTAGTGCTCCATTAGATTGGCCATATAAATTGCATTCTTCTTAAAACCTTTAGGGTAGATAACTTGCACAAAATCATTCTCTAAAGTTGACCAATCTTGTGGTGGGCTTTGAGTATTTACCCAATTATGTTGGGCCAATGTGTGAAAAGAAGTTGATAATATAAAGGCAATATATAGAACAAACTTTGTCATTAATTGTCTCACTGTGGTTAAAGCTAATTTTGTTTATTAAAATTAAACTTTATTGTAGTGAATATGTAAATGAATTGGTTAGGGAGTATTGAATGAGATTACTAATACTAGGAGCAACAGGCCTTGTGGGCAGTCATGTGTTAAAGCAGGCCATCGAAAGAGATGAAATCGAATATATTGTTGCACCTGTACGTCGAGAAATTAATTCACACACTAAACTATATTCACCCATCATTAATTTTGATCAGGTAACTTCAGCAATGCTTAAAGAGTGGAATGTTGATGTCGTCATATGTGCTCTTGGTACAACAATTAAAGTGGCCGGTAGTAAAGAAGCATTTAAAAAAGTAGATCTTGAGTATCCTCTTACTTTTGCAAGATGTGCAAAGGAAGTTGGAGTTGAAACTTTTGTCTTAAATTCGGCAATGGGAGCGAATGAGAATTCTATTTTCTTTTATAATCAAGTCAAAGGGAATTTGGAAAATGCATTGATGGACTTAAAGTTTAAGTCTCTTTGTCTAGTGAGGCCTGGACTCATTGGTGGAGAGAGGAATGAGTTTCGATTAGGGGAGGTTATTGGAAAATGTTTATTGAAAATTTTCCACTATATCCTACCAAAAAGCTTACGTATTAACCCTGCTTCATCAATTGCAAAAGTGATGCTAGAGGCGGCAATAGAGCAAAGAGCGGGGATAAAAATCATGACCTCTGACAGGTTAACGTAAATTGAAAACGACTTTTCAGTACCTTACTAAGCAATCTATATAAATTTTGTTCCGATTACTTTTTATCATTTAACTATCTGAAATTATTGTTAAGAAATTATAACAGTTGACGATAAGTCGAGATATAGATTTTTCATCTATTGGGATTTTTTATATTTCGGAGAACTATGTGAACCAAGCTTTTAAGAAAGGTATTGAGTGGGATATTATCAGTCTTGCTAATTATGTGTCAGAAATTGTTTCAAAAGAAAGTGGCAATATTCTAGGACCGGCACAACAGTCGATGGTAACAAGTCGTCTTAAAAAGAGAATGATGACCTTAGGTTGCTCGACTCCGGAAGATTATTATAGTTATTTAACAAAAAATTATGCAAAAGAATCATCGCATTTAATTTCAATGTTAACGACTCACCATACTTACTTCTTTAGAGAGTTTTCTCACTTTGAATATTTATTAAAGAATCTTGATAGTATTGTTGCGAATGCAAAGAAGCGTGGCGATTCTACGATAAGAATTCTTTCGGCAGCTTGTAGTCGTGGGCAAGAAGTTTACTCACTTGGAATGTTTTTTCATCATCATTTAAAAAACTATCCTGGGATGCGTTTCGAAATAGTTGGAACTGATATTGATCCTGAAAGTGTTAAGATTGCAAAGAATGGTGTTTACCGTTATCGTGAAATAAAATCAATCCCAACTGTATACTTAACTGGTAACTGGATGCGTGGCTCTGGTGAAATTTCAAAATTTGCTAAAGTTAACGCAAATATTAAAGATAACTGTCAGTTTGGTGTTATGAATTTACTTGCACCAGAAAAGTTTCTAGGTAGCAAAAAATTTGATATTATTTTTTGTCGTAACGTTTTCATCTACTTTGATCAAAAATCAATTGAAAATATCGTAATGAACTTCAAAAAGTATCTTCATAAAGATGCTCTTTTTGTTACTGGAATTAGTGAGTCTTTAAAAGGAACGAGCTTAAAGGTTCAGACACTTGCTCCAAGTGTATATTGCCTAGACCCTGAAGCACCTAAGGCAGAAAGAAATCTTAGTCTTGTTAAAGATGGTGTTGCACCACTTTCGAGACCTGCTATTAGACCAATTTCAAGTCTACCTTCGATTCCTAAACCTATTCGTATGCTAATAGTTGATGATAGTTCTTCTGTTGTAAAACTACTAACTAAGATATTTGAAAAAGATGAGGACTTCGAAGTTGTTGGAAGTGCGGCCAATGGTGTTGAGGCCCAGGAGTTCCTAAAAACTAATAGAGTCGATGCGATGACTCTTGATATTCATATGCCAGAAATGGATGGAGTTGAGTATCTGAAAAAGAATTATCGTATGGGACATCCAAATGTAATTGTCGTATCAAGTGCTAGCCGTGAGGATACACGTTATGCTCAAGAAACTCTTAATAATGGAGCATGTGACTTTGTTGAAAAACCAGCTCTAAATAACTTAACTGAAAGAGCAGAAGAGATTAAGAATAAGGTGAAAATGTCTTTCTTAAATGCAGGACCTGCTGTTACAAAAATTGATCGCTCATTCCAGAAAAGTTTTGATATCAAGAATCCAGATACAAAGGCACGTTTCTTTGTTGGAAGCTTTAGTGATAAAAAGAAAATCGTTGCAACACTTGATGAGTTAAGAGGTAACCAACCTCCGACATTCTTATTCTTTGAAGGGAACGGAAACTTCCTTGAGATGATTAGTGAGGAATTTAAGTCTGTTCCAAATATCGAAGTTTTCTCTCAAATGACAACTATTGTGAATAATGCTGTCTATATTTGTGATTTCAAGTCTCATTTTGCTTCTGTAAACGCGAAAACTTCTTCACGAAAGAAGAGCTTATCAGTTTTTGGAATTGTATCAAAACAAGTTGAAAACTCATTTTTTGATTTAAAGAATACTCAAATCCTGATCGAAGATACTGAAAGTATCAATGCTAGTGTTAAGGAAGTAGCTTCAGATATCTTTCCATGGACTAGTTTTGCTCACTTAGGCACAGAATATCTTGCTGATGATGAATAGTTAATAATGTTTACTATTCTATTGTAATATTGTTTAATCTCTTCTGAATAAGATTCGGGAGAGATTATGCAAAGTCATACAAAATTATTTTGGAAAATTCGTCTACAAACTATTCTTTGGCTTGTACTAATCCTCGGCTTTATTTCAAGTCTTCCAGTTATTCTTAATTGGCCTACAATGTATATTTATATATTAATTGCTAGTGTGTTAACTGCAATTCCTCTTGGTTGGCTTCTTACTAAAATTTGTCATTCTCATTCAGTGAAAACAAACTGGATACGTTGTAGTGTTGGCCTGTTTTTCTTTGCTACAGGAGTAGCGTCGTTACCTATTTATTATTCGATTGTTATAACAGAAACAAATCCAGCTCTTCAGCCTCAAGCTGTTTTAGTCAATGGTGATAAAACTGTTACATTTCAAGGAATGCAACATATTGGATCTGAAAACTTCTATAAATCTGTAATTTATGATGTTGAAGAAGCACTTTCAAATGGATTTGTAATTTACTACGAAGGTGTTCAAACAAACTCACCAGAGTCGAAAGATTTTTTTGAAAAATTAACTGCTGGTATTACTGGCGGTCAAAAACATTTAGATGAGACTTATTCTGCAATTGGAAAGGCATGTGGTCTTAAGTTTCAACTTGATTATTTTGGTTTACTTGAAGCTGATAAAAAAGAACATCCAGAAAGGCATGTCATTGCAGATGTGGATGCTCTTGAATTGAAGGGTGAATTTGAGCGTCTAATGAAGACTGATGTAAAATTTGCTAAGGCCAATAAAAACTTTTTCGATGTAGCTGAACAGGATAGTAGTGCAGATCCAAGTGCTGCACTTGTATCGTTTTTAAAATCAGGTAGTGAAGGTCAAAAAAAGTTAGCGGGGATTGTTTGTCGAGGCTTTATGTCTAAGAAGATTGGTCAGTCAGATGGTGGAAAAGTCGCTAATATTGAGCCAGTTATTTTAGATTATAGAAATCGTGAACTTGCTAAAAGAATCACGAATGATACAAATAAGAAGATTTTCATTACTTATGGAGCGAAGCATTTTTCAGGAGTTTTTGAACTTTTAAAAGAAAACGATCCAAAATGGGAAGTACGTTCAGTAAAATGGATGAGAGCTATAGAATCACCTAAAAAGGAATATGAGGCAAAACTATAAGCTATTGACGCAAATTCTTTATCGAATGTAGTATGTCTACATGGAGAATTCTTTTAGCGCTTTCTTATTCTTATGTTTCATCTTAACCATTACTCCTGGTTCAGATACAGCGTTAGTTTTGAAAAGTTCAATAAGTGGTAATCGTAAGAATATAATGGCCACTATTTTGGGGATTTGTTCAGGACTTTTTATTCACGCTGTGATGTCATCACTTGGGCTCTCTGCAATCTTGCAACAATCTGCTGAGCTATTTCACTTTGTGAAAATGATTGGAGCTGCTTATCTCATATACTTAGGTGTGCGTGCATTATATGAAGCATGGTTTAGTGGTAGTAAAACGAACCTCTTTCTCGTTTCGAAAAATGAAAGAAAACAGGTGTCTGTCTCTAGTGAGTTTCGTAGAGGTCTTTTAACGAATATCTTAAATCCAAAAGTTGCAATTTTTTACTTAACTTTCTTACCTCAATTTATTGATATTAATTCTAATCCACTAGTTCAATCAATTGGCCTGTCGTTAGTTCATATTGCCTTAAATCTAATCTGGCTCTTTCTATTTGGATACTTTGTTACTTTCTTTAAGGCACAGTTTGAAAAGGGAAGAACTAAGCGTGTTGTTGAAACACTTAGTGGTTCAGCATTCTTATTCTTTGGTCTCGCTCTAGCAAAAAGTAAAGATTAGCCCTTGGATTTTCTGAACATTCGATCTTGTTCTTGTGCTAGTATTTTTCCTTGATATGTTTCATAGGCTTCTTTTAATAGTTCTCCTGCTCTTGTATTAGAAACTGGTAGAAACTCTAGATAGCACTCACCAACGGAGAGAAAGTTGTGTGGAGTTTCAAGTACAAGAATATCATCTACCAGATTTATAATTTCACTCCAAGATTCTCTAGAACATACAGGTGTTACAACTTCAATTTTATTTGGTGTTTGCTGTTTGATTAATTTGATTGCGGCCTTCACTGTTGCACCTGTTGCGATCCCGTCATCAACAATCAGAATATCTCGACCTGCTAAATTAATTGGCTCTCTCCTTCTTCGTAAAATTTTCGCCTGCTCCAGGGCCTCTCGTCTCTTTTCATTTGTTAATCGACGTAATTGAAGTTCATTAACTCCGAAGTGACTTATTAAATCTCTATTATAGTATGTGTCTCCAGTTTCGGTGACAGCGCCAATAGCTAATTCACTGTTTCTAGGTGCACCAATCTTTTTTACACAAAATACATCAAGAGGAAGACGGTGCCTCATTGCTATTTCGTAGGCTACAGGAACACCTCCTCTAGGAAGAGCAATAACTACAGCGTTATTTTTTTCGCGTATCTTATCCTTGAATTCCTCGGCCAATAATGCACCGGCTTCCTTTCGATTTTTAAACATCTTCGCTTCCTATTACGCAATTTTAACTTGTCGTGTTTCGTCAATTGGACATTGAATAGCGGATTCTTTTTCTATCTCTAATTTAACAATTTGTGAAAGGTCATGGATTTCATTACCAAGTCTTTGAATAATATCGTCCGAAGAAATGATTCCTACTATTTGATCTCTACTGTTTACAACTGGTATACGTTTAATACCATTGGCCTGCATCTTTTTTATTGTATCGACAATACTATCCTTCGGTGTGCACAGAACTACATTCTGAGTCATAATCTCACTTACTTTAGAATAAGGTTCAATCTTTCCTTCTTTTCCAAAAGATATGGCAATATCTCTGTCTGTTAAAATTCCAACGGGAGTATTTTTTTTTCCTGTTATATTATCCACAACGATGATGGCCCCAACGTGCTTTTCATACATCTGTTTGGCCGCATCTTTTAAAGTTGCATTTGAATTTATGATAACAACATCTTTTTGAATGATATCTTTAATCGCCATTATTTATCTCCTGATAAGCTTTTCTTTCAAGTTGATTATAAGAGGAGTTATCAGCAGATAAGATTTAATTATTTTTAAAGAAAGGTTTTGATTAATTTTCGCTTATCGTTCACGAAGCAAGCGTCAGCGCTAGCGTATCGTATAAAAATGAAAATATCTTATTTATTAAAAGAATGGAGCGCGTGATACTGAATGCGCAAGCATTCAGCAAGAATAACAAGCGTTAGCGCTGTGTATCGTTTAAATGTAAATAGTATCTTAATTTGAATTAAAGAATGGAGCGCGTGACAAGATTCGAACTTGCGACATCCACCATGGCAAGGTGACACTCTACCAACTGAGTTACACGCGCTTATTTGAGTGAGATGAAATATATTGCTGAGAGAAAAAGTTGTCAATAGGTACAGAATATTTTTTTTCAATAAAGTATTAACTACTTAATTTTACAAATATATTCTGCACCTTAGTTTAAATTAAAGGTAAATAAATATCTGTGATCAGTTCATTTTCAGGAACCTCTGGAAAGAAGTTATGATAATGAAAGAAAAGTGGAAAATCTCGAAGCTCCTCGCCACTTGTCGGAAGCCATTTTCCATATAATTCGTAGATCTTACCCTCAATATTATCAGGTGAACCAAAGTGGCGTGCAACAGCACATCGCCCAGCTGGAATCGTTTTTTCGATAACTCCATCTTTATTTTGTTTTAAGTCTTCAAATAGTTCACCACAAATATCAAAGGCAAAATCCTCTGGTTTTGTATTATTTGGATCGTTGTAGACGATACCAAATGTGCGTGCTTTGTTTATTGGTGATTGCTTACTTTGAATTCGCCAATTTTTAAACTTTTCAACTGAGTTGTTAAGAGTTGTGGGTGAAGCTCTATGTTCAAGAACGGCCACCTTCATTTCTTCTAATTTTATTATTTTTATTTCCATGTGATTATCTCCTGTAGGAATTATGAATTGATATTTCTCATGCCACTTTTCCCAGTTAGGTGCACTTCTAAATTGAGAAGGAGTAACATTAAAAACTTTTTTAAAAGAACGAGAAAATGCCTCAGGACTATCGAAATTAGCATCAAATGCGATATCGATAATCTTCATTTCTTTGTTGAAGACAAGTTGATACGAGGCCCTCTTTAATCGTGTTAATTGAATAAAGCTGTATAGACTAATATTAAGTTTTGCCGTGAAGACACGGTGAAAGTGATACTTAGATAAACCTGATACTTCTGATAGTTTTTCAAGGTTAAGATCTTCATTAATATTATCAGCTATATATTTACAGATAAGAGCTATTCTATCGTTATATTCATTACTCATAAAACTATGATAGCGTACTTTAATTTTGGAAACTTGATTAATCTTGCTCTTTAAGAATTTCTTTATAGATTTCTTTTTCCCGAGCCATCAGGTGAATCGAGAATATATTGAGGTAGAAGCCACCCTGGGACTTGGCGGCGAAGCTTACGATAGATTTCTCGCCCTTCATCTTGTGTGAGGTAGAAGTGCATGGCACCTTTTGCTTGGTCAGGATGGTGGAGGTAGTAGGGCCTAACTCCTAAATCATGAAGTTTATAAATAAGCTTTTCTAAGTCTTCGACTTTATCATTCACGTCTTTTAGAAGCACAGATTGCGAGAGTAGTGGAAAGTATTTTCCAAGTTTTGCAAGACAATCACGCACATCGCTTGTGATCTCATCGGCGTGATTTATGTGAATAACAATATTGATATCGTTGAATACTTGCTTGAACTTGTTAAGAACTTCGATCACTTCATTACCAATATAATTTGGAAGGGAAGCGGGAGTTCTGGTATGAAAACGAATGAATTTAATATGTTCTAATTTGCTAAATTCATTTAGGTAGAAATCGATTTTTGCAGCTGAAAGCATAAAAGGATCGCCACCTGAAAAGATAATTTCATTAATCTCAGTATGGGCCTTGAGGTAAGTTATAACTTTTTCAAAATCGGCCTTAAAAATTTCATGCTTTCCACTTAATTCATTCTTTCTGAAACAATAGCGACAAATTACCGGACAAATAGTTGTCGGAGTAAAAAGGGCGCGATTATCGTAGCGATGGATTAGTTGTGGAGCGACGTATTTTTGTTGATCACCGATTGGGTCATCAAATCCATCCTGATGAAGTTCTTGATTAGAAGGAAGAAATTGTTTGGCATGAATGCCATCAAATCCTTCTTTTTCAATTAGCTCATTTATATGATTGGGGATAAAAACTTCGTAGCGAGATGGTTCTAAATTAAGACCAAAGCGAGCATTGACTTCATCTGTGCTTCGCAGTCCTTTTCTCATTCTTCGCTATTATCTTTTTTGTTTTGTTCTTCGTATTTTTTAATGTCATTTAGGTGATGCCACTTGGCCCAATAGGCACATCCACGAATAAGAAGGGCCCCGTAAAGAGCAATTCCTGTAAAGTGAAGCATTACACTTACTGTAGAGAGCACACCTGTGTTTTGAAGTAACCAGTAGATCCAATAAAGTAGAGCGATGTGAATGATGAAGATCACGACAAATTGGATTTTATATGAGATTGATTTTCCTGCTAGCATGGCGTCTTTATATAACTACTTTGAGTCATTTTCAACATGCTCACGGATTTCTTGGATCTTTTTAATGGCAAAAGATTTGTAGATATCTGTAAGTAGGCAGTGAGCGTAGAGAACATCGCCGGCAGGCATTGGTAAAAGAGCAACAGGTTTTATTGGTCTAAATTTACCTTTGTATGTTCCACCCTTGTATTTGATATCAATGACTTCTTGTTTAGCGATATGTGCTTGAAGTTTTTGAATCGTTTCAGGGGCTTCTGCGATATTGGCCTTTCTAAAGTCTTGGATATTTAGAATTTCACCTTCTTTAAGTTGGCGATTAGACTTCACTTCATCCAGGGTTTTAGCAAAAACACGAAGACAGGCAATTGTATCATCAAGTGCACGGTGATGATTTTCAAGAGGAATATCAAAGTGTTTACACAATGAACTTAGTTTATGGTTCTCACTTCCTTTCACATATTTTCGAGAAAGTTTGCATGAGCAATAAACCTTAGCTTTATGTAATTCCATCTTAAGTTGGTGCATCGCAAAGACGATAAAGCCTATATCAAATTTTGCATTATGGGCCACAAGAGTGTGAGTTCCACTGAACTCAAGAAATTTTGGTAAGACCTCTTCAATTGAAGGAGAATCTTTGACCATCTCATCTGTGATACCATGGATTTTTGTTGTGAATTCAGGGATTGGATTTTTAGGTTTTACTAGGGACTCAAAAGTTTCTATTTTGTTCCCGATGACTTTAATAGCCGCAATTTCAATGATTTCGTCAACTAAAGGAGAAAGTCCTGAGGTCTCTAGATCGAGTGCTATAAGGCCTTCTGGGAAATACTTATTGATATTTTTAATTTCGCTCTGTGTAAAATTAATGATAATCCCTTTAAGTTGGCTTATAGAGGGCAATTACAACGATTTGTAAATATTAACGAATCGTAGCAATGTGTCATGCCAATTTTAAATAATTTTAGTACGTTGAAGAACCTTAAATCTTAACTTTTATTACTGATTATGGGCCTTATGGTCAATAGTTTGAGGAAATATTTTTATGAAGAAATTTGATGTTATTGTTATTGGTTCTGGGCCAGGTGGATATGTCGCCGCTATTCGTGCTGCCCAACTTGGAAAAAAGACTGCGATCGTTGAAAGTAAAGAACTAGGCGGTGTTTGTCTTAACCGTGGATGTATTCCAACAAAAGCGGTTCTTAAAGCAGCTCACAGTGTACACGAGCTTGCTGATATGAAAGATCTTGGTATTGATGTTGAACTTAAAGGTTTAAACGGTGGCCAAGCTGTTAAGCGTGCAAAGGGAATCTCTGCAAAGATTTCTGGTGGTGTTGCTTACCTAATGAAGAAAAATAAGATTGAAGTTTTTGAAGGTTATGGAAAGCTTCGTACAAATACTCAAGTTGAAATTACTTCATCTCGTGGTCACACTGAAACAATTGAAGGAACAAATATCATCCTTGCAACTGGTGCTCACTACCGCTCATTTCCTGGACTTGAGCACGATGGAAAAAGACTGATTGGTGCTTGGGAAGCAATTAAAATGGAAGAGCTTCCAAAGTCAATTGGGATCATCGGAGCTGGTGCTATCGGTGTTGAGTTTGCTTACTTCTGGAATGCATTTGGTGTTGATGTTCATATCTTTGAACTTCAAAAGAATCTTCTGCCAATCGAAGATGAAGAATCTTCAAAAGTAGTTGAGAAAGCATATAAGAAATACGGAATTAAAATGTCTCTTGGTGTTGAAAAAGTTTCAGCTAAGAACAATGGTAATGACGTAACAATCACTGAAGTAAAAGGTGGTAAGACTGTTGAGCATAAATTTGACATGGGTCTAATCGCTGTTGGTATGACAGGAAATATCGATGGTATCGGACTTGAGACTGTTGGTGTTCAAACTGATCGTGGGTTTGTTGTAGTTAATAATACTTACCAAACAAACGTACCAAATATTTACGCAATCGGTGACCTTGCTGGTCCACCTCTTTTAGCACACGCAGCTTCTCACGAAGGTATTATTGCTGCTGAAGCGATTGCTGGTCTTCACCCACATCCACTAGATAAGATGAATGTTGCTGGTTGTACTTACTGTCAGCCACAAGTTGCATCTGTTGGTTACACAGAAAGAGCTCTTAAAGAACAAGGTATTAAATACTCAGTAGGTAAGGTTCCATTTACTGCAAATGGTAAGGCCATGGCATCTAACGAAACAGAAGGGTTTGTTAAAACTCTTATGGGTGAAGATGGAGAAATGCTTGGTGCACACATTGTTGGTACTCATGCAACTGAACTAATTCACGAGTATGTACTGTTCAGACAAATGGAAGGTGTTGATGAAGAAATGTTCGCAACGATTCACCCACACCCAACTTTAGGAGAATTCCTGGCTGAATCTGTGTTAAACGCTAAAGGTAGATCAATCAATTTTTAATTATATATAAGGACTGAATATGAAAAATGATATCGTAATGCCACAAATGGGTGAGTCTATTACAAACGGAACGATTACAAAGTGGCACAAGCAAGTTGGTGACACAATTGAAATCGATGAAATCCTATTAGAGATCTCGACTGATAAAGTTGAATCGGAAATTCCATCTCCATTCTCTGGAAAGATCGTTGAGATTCTTTTTGAAGAAGGTGAGACAATTGATGTTGGTGTAAAAATCGCAGCAATTGATGATGATGCAAATGCAGCTGTTTCAGCAGCACCTGCTGCGGCGGCTCCGGCTCCTGCAGCTCCAGCAGCAACTCCTGCTCCTGCGGCAGCGGCTTCTTCTTCAGATACTCTTGAAGACGTTGTTATGCCACAAATGGGAGAGTCAATTACTAACGGTACAATCACAAAGTGGCACAAGCAGCCAGGTGATATGATTGAAATCGATGAAATCCTTCTTGAGATTTCAACTGATAAAGTTGAATCAGAAATTCCATCACCATATGCAGGTCGTGTTGAACAAATTCTTTTTGAAGAAGGTGAGACAATTGATGTTGGTATTAAAATCGCAGCAATTGAAACTGATACTTCAAAAGCATTTGGTGCAGCGGCAGCTCCGGCTGCGGCAGTGGCAAGTACTCCAGCAGCAGCACCAGCGGCAGTTGCAGCAGCTCCAGTAGTGGCAGCTTCTGTTCCAGCAGGACGTCGTTTCTACACTCCTCTTGTAAGAACTCTAGCAGCTAAGCATGGTGTTGATGTTAATGAATTAGCACACCTTAAAGGAAGTGGAGCAGGCGGACGTGTAAACAAAGCTGACTTCATGAATTTCCTAAATAATAGAGGAGCAGCTCCTGCTGCAACAACTTCAGCTCCTGCGGCGGCTCCTGCTCCAGTAGCAGCGGCACCTGCACCTAAGGCAGCAGCACCAGCTTCTGTTCCAACTGCAACAAGCGGACGTGTTGAAGTTATTCCAATGGATAATATGAGAAAAGCAATCGCTAAGAATATGGTTGCTTCTAAAATGACTTCACCACACGTTAACTCGATTGATGAAGTTGATATGACAAACCTATTTAAATTTAGAGAATCGTTCAAGAAACAATTCCAAAAAGAAGAAGGTTTCTCTCTAACTTATACTCACTTTATTCTTTATGCTCTAGTGCAAGCGCTTAAAGAGTTCCCAACGGTTAATGCTTCAATTGATGGTGACAATATCATCATGAAAAAAGACATCAACCTTGGTTGTGCTGTAGCTGTTCCTGGTAACGGACTTGTTGTTCCTGTAATCAAAGGTGCAGATAACCTAAATATTAGAGGTATCGCTAGAAAGCTAGACGAGCTTGTTCAAAAGGCAAGAGCGAAGAAGCTTACTATGGATGATATGTCAGGTGGAACTTATACTTTCACAAATAATGGATCTTTCGGAATCCTTATTGCAACACCTGTTATCCTTCAACCACAACTTGGTATCTTCTGTGTTGGTACAATGAAGAAGCGTCCAATTGTTACTGAAGATGACTCAATTGCAATTCGTCAGATGATGTATGCAACTCATACATACGATCACAGACTGATTGATGGTGAAATAGGATCGAAATTCCTAAGACACGTAATCAACACTCTTCAGACAACTGATTGGGCGGGATTATTTTAGTAAATTTAAAAAATCAAAATAGAAAAGGCTACCGATGGTAGCCTTTTTTTATATTCTTGGTGCTGATTTTTGGTAACGTTCTCTATCTTTAAGACTTTCATAGAAGTTTTCTAAGGCGAGATGACCTTTCTTCCAGTTAAAAACATCTCGAAATGTCAGCCAATCAAGAACGCAAAGTAGCCAGTCTTTTTCCAGCTGATGAAGTCCACCTTTATCAACTTTCTTTTCAAGTGAGTCTAGAATACTCTGCACTCTTTCGTACTGAACTTTAGAGAATTTAGACTCCCATTTTGTATCACATTCCCAGAGTTTTTGTTGAAACAGAATGATACATGAATCACAAAGCTCATCGATTAAACGAAGCGCTAATTTTGTATGTACATCTAATTGCTTTCCTTGTTTTTCGAGTAAGTATTCACAAATGATAGTTGAATCAAAGATTGATCCATCTTCTGTTTCTAGAATTGGGATTCTTCTTGCAGCATTATATTCACCAATTTTCTTTGCACCATCTGGAGTAAGTGATCTCACTTGTTCAAGTTCATAAGGAATTCCAAGTTCTTCGAGTACGAGAATGACTTTTCTAACAAATGGTGATGTCGTTGATCCAATTAGTTTCATACAGGCCCCTAGTTCAAATCATTATTGATTTTAATTTCTGGTTTATCTGTCTTGATTGTAACGTTAAATTGGCATTGATAGATATCTTTTTTCTTATTCTTTTCTAAGTAGCAATTTAAGTGTTTACCTTTCCTCACTTCGTAATTCTTGGCCCCTATTGTGTGATAGTCATCAGCAATTAAGTCGAGTTTTTGCCAAAATCTTTGGGCCAGGTTTCCATCAAACTTTATCTTTAATGTATTATTTTCAAAGCGAATCTTTGCCTTCCCATTTGTCCTCGATGTTTCTAAAAATTCACTGATAGCTCCTTTTCCAAAATCGGTATCACTATTATATGAAGATAATTCTCCTTCTCCTTTTCCATTTAGATAGAGATGACAGTGAAATTTATGACTTGGTTCGCGCACGCAAAAAAAGTATTTGTGGTAGCGAAAGACGAGGCCATGGACGAGGTCAGCGTAGGTATTTTTAACAGGAAGACCTAAAAAAATTTCTCTTGCATACTTTGAGTCAACGACAGAGAACTCATTTACGTGGCTTGAGATTGCGATACCTGAGATTTCGGTAGCGAATGTTTTAAAGGTTAGAATAAGGGCAAACGATATCAGTAGGAGCTTCTTCATAACTATGAACTATAGAATTCATCGAGATTGAAGTAAAACAAGTTCACAAAAGATTAACAAAGAAAACAATAGGCCAACAAACTAAATCACTAACTACTTAGAAATAGTAATAAGGCTTCGATACATCTTATTGGCCTTGTGGGACTCTACATTCTTGCTAATCTCATTATACTTAGTACGATATAAATTTGAATTTCCTTCAGCAGTAAAATCTGATTCAAGTTTTTCAAGAAGTTCCTTGGCCTTATTATTAAAAATGAGGTCATCTTGAGTGAAGTCTTGAATTTCAAATTTATCTTTATACTTATTTGTAATGGCCTTACCAAGTCGTGTTTTGTGAAATGGTCGCTCTGATGTATAGGTGAGGACAAACTTTCCTTTTGGTTTTAAGCTATCCATAATCTTGTTTAAAGTACGGTAGAGGTCATTGAGCATATAGAAACCATCTAGCGAGATAACAAGATCAAATTCATTCTCTCCGAGCCATGTTGTTTCATAATTTGCTTCTTTATAATCATGATCACTTTCGACGAGATCAAATCCTTTTGCCTTAAGTTTGTATTTCTTTGCAAAGTAAGCCGTTAATTGTCCTGTTCCACAACCGATATCAAGAACTTTTTGATGGGGTTTAAAGTGAGAAGTTAGAGCAGAGAATTGCTTCTTTGATAGGTTATTTTGCATGAAGCATTCAATTCCATGCATCTCTTTACAATAAGTTAGATATGATTGTGATTCTTTTGCAAAACGGTAGTAATTCGTGAAGGCACGTTTAGCTTTGGCGTTGAATCCCTTTTGTGTAAGTAATTTTCTAATAAATTGAAACATAGTTTTTTATACTCCTATTTTCTTTAAAATTCTATCTTCATGAAATCTTAATCAATTAGAATTTGTGAGAACTTTAAATCAGTGTTTAAAATAGACTAAGAAGCCAAATAGGAGGTTCCTATGATTAAGTTTTTAGTATTTTTAGGATTACTTGTGACTTTAGCGAATGCTGCGGTAACGACGGTCTTTATTGACGGCCTCAATATTAAAGGCCGCCAAAAAGTTGAAAATATATTAGAAGTCTTTGATATCTGAAACTAGCTCTGGGAAGTCGATATAAGGATTTCTATTTCCTTGAATCTCTTCAATCTTGTTATTTCTTTCGATTTCATCGCTGTCCACTGGATCTTCTGCGTGCCATCTTCTTAGGTATTTTTCCATTCTACTATTAATCTTCGCTCCATAGCGAGTTGCAAAGTAGAACATTGCTCGAGCAACATTGCCCTTGTGCTCTGTTGGTGGTTCAAAATAATGTCCATCAGAATGAGAAGCAAAACAATCTCTCGTTGCAGCTTTTCCACCTTTTAGGTCAGCAAAGTCATTTGAGCTACGTACGCTATTGGCCTTAGAGTCAGTTGGGAATAAATGGTGAAGGTCACCTTTTTGAAGTTGTGAACTAAATCCGCCTGTGAATTTTGACTGAGGCCATGTGTGCTCACAGTTAACAATTTGATGATTAGGGATTTTCCCATCTCCAATTGGTCCGATATTAGGAGTACTTCCATTGAAAACTTTATTGCAGTAAACACCTTTTACATAAGGTTGGTTACTTTCATCATATTTTAAATGTAATTCGTTAAAAAGGTAGCGCTTAGCTTGAGAGTAGGAATTTTTTTTGTGATTTTGGCTGATAATTCTTTGTAATTCTGTTCTTAGGTTTTCATCTTGTAAAAGGTCATTTGCGACTTCTGCTTTAAATGATTCCGGATAATAGCCGGCAGTGGTCGTTAGTGCCAATAAGGCTGCTACTAAGAGTTTTAATTTCAAAATCTAATCCTTGATATTGTTGCTGTATATAAAAGCATCTCAAAGATGAAAGGTTTTGCAAAATAAAAAATGAAATAGAAAGGCCTTCTTAACAGAAGGCCAATATTAGTACTGAAATGGATTAGTCAAATATTTAGAAATTATCGATTTTATCAGCTAGGTTAGCGATGTCGATAAATGGATTTCTATTGTTTTGTACAGAATAGATAATTTCGTTTCTTTCTCTTTCTTCAGCGTCAACTGGATCAAGCTTATCCCACTCTCTAAGAACTTGCTCTTGGTGGTTTGAGATTGAAATATCATATCTTACTGAGAAGTAGAAAAGTGCTCTTGCAACATTTCCTTTGTGCTCAGCTGGTGGTTCGAAAGCACCGTTACCTTGAGTTTGTGAAGCTGTACAATCTTCATAATCAACTGGGAAACCATCTACATTATCAAATTCATAGTTACCTCTTACAGAGTTAGCTTTTGAATCAGTTGGGTATAGGTGGTGTAGATCTGATTTTTGAAGACCTTTGTCAAAACGACCAGTAAATTTTGATTGTGGCCAAGTGTGCTCGCAGTTAAGAACGTTTGGGCTAGGGATTTGTCCTGGACCCATAGAACGAGTTTGAACTCTTCTTAGTGTCTTTTGGCAATATACATCTTTAATGTAGTAACCTTTATCATCTTCTTTTAAGTGGATTTTTCCGAAAAGTACTTTTCTAGCGCCTTTGTAACCTAGGCTTCTTTGGCTGTAACAACGACCTTTGTTCTTTGAATCACATCCAAGAACATCTTGAGAATTTGTTTCTTGGTGAGTTGTATTTAGAACTTCGAATAGGTAGCTCTTTAACTCTGCTCCACCTCTTGAAAGAACATCATTAGTTTCTTTCGGGTAGTAGTTATTTAATTCTGCTGCATTACTCGTAAGAGTGAAAAGTAGTGTTGATAGAACGATTGCGATTTTCATCTAATCCCCTTTAGTGGTTTGTGTGTGTGAAGCTTTTATAGGACATAATTATTAAAATGGCTAATAGGAATCTTAAGTTTTTCTAATAATTTCTGTCAGGTAATCTAATTTCAATGCTTAGACGCGCTGCCCTTAATGAAAGTTTAATAATACTATCGAAAAATCTGGATTTATTTAGTCGGGTTTTGTATAAGTCACCAAAGAAAATAACAACATTATTAGGGTAACTTAATATGAAATACATCTTAATTGCATCATTGCTTATATCTTCAAGTGTCTTTGCTTACACTAAGACAACTCTTAATTGTATTAAGAAGCTAACGTATGATCTTAATGTCGATAGTCGTGCGTTTAAAATTAATACTGATGAAGTAGATGCTGATATTGATTTCGAGGGGAGACCTCTTGATGAAGCGATTGCTATCATTAGGACAACTCTTGAATTAAATGGATGTAATAGTAATAACGCAATTAACTTTTCTAAAACACCATCTGGACGTGCAAAAAGCCGTTGTGTCGAACTTGTTCCAGGACAAGACTATTCAATGAGCTGTTATGTTGAATCAAATATGGGATTCTTCTTTGTAACAAAAGACCTTCAAACGGATGCGTTTGTTGTTTATTCTCGTTGGGACTAGACTACTTTCCCCATAGTTCTTCTAAACGTTTCTTTATATTATTTTCTACGCCAATCGCTTTTGGTTGGTAGAACTTTGGCGTTCCTTGAGGTGCGTATTGTTGCTTAACAAAAGCTCCCTCGAAGCTATGTGGATACTGGTAAACAACTTTATGATCTTTATCTGGAAAGTTCTTTAAATGCTCTGGAACTTGGATTGTTTGCGAATTCTCTACATATGCTAAGGCTTCGTTTATTGCATTGTAAGCAGCATTACTCTTAACGGTACTAGCTAGGTAAGTCGTAGCCTGTGCTAGTGTAATTCGTGCTTCAGGCATACCAATATTTTGAACAACATGAAGTGCATTTGTGGCAACAGTGAGTGCATTTAAGTCTGCATTACCCACATCTTCACTCGCAAAGATAACTAAGCGTCTGGCGATAAAGACTGGGTCCTCTCCACCATCAAGCATAACTGCTAGCCATAGAATGGCCGCATTGGGATCACTTCCACGCATACTTTTAATGAAGGCAGAGATTACATCATAGTGGCGATCACCACCAGCATCAAAGTTTCGTGAATTTTCTTTGATAATATTTTTAACAGTTTCAAAGTCAATATCTTCGTCTTGTTCAAGAAGAGAGAAAATAACTTCTAAACTTCCAAGAGCAATGCGAGCATCACCGTTTGCGTATTCACAAATTAGATCGAGATATTCTTGCGATAATTCTTTTTCTAATTTTGTGATCGTTCTCTTTATAAGAGAGCGAATTTTGTCGGTTGTGAATGATTTAAGCTCAATAATCTTCATACGAGAAAGAAGAGCGCGATTAACTGAACGACGAGGATTCTCAGTCGTTGCTCCAATAAGAATAAAGCTTCCTTGTTCCACATGTGGAAGAAGAGCATCTTGTTGGGCCTTATTAAAGCGGTGAATCTCGTCAATAAATATAATGGATTTTCTTTGGAAGTCTCGGGCCTCGTCTTGTGCCTTTTGGATAAGCTTCTTAAGTTCTGCTACGCCAGATAAAACTGCGCTAAATTCGTAGAAATTTGCGTGAATTTCACTACCTAGCACCTTGGCCAGCGTGGTTTTTCCACTCCCTGGGGGACCCCAGACAATAAGTGAAGGTATATTTTCACCCTTAAGAAAAGGGAAGCGTCTAGCTAGGGCATCAAAGCCCTCATAATCCTGCTTGCTACTTGGTCTTACTTGATGAGCAAGTGGTGTGACGGATGAATCTTTTGCGCTGAATAAACCTTGTTGCATATATTACCTAAAGTAAGTTGGCCATTGACACATTGTGGGGCCGTCGTGTAATTTAACATACCAATTAAAGCTAGACAAAATTTAGAGCGTTAAAGCTCTGAATAAATCTCATAAAGCTGTCGTTAAAGGTAGTGAGAAAAAAAAATAGAAGGAGGTGAATGTTATGTCTAAAGATTACTCAATCAAAATCGAGATCGATGAAAGATTAAGTGCGGAAAGAGCTCTTAAGAAATTCAAGAGATACTGCGAAGCTTTCGGTGTTATTAGAGAATACAGAAAGAGACAAGAGTATAAGAAGCCTTCTATTAGAAATAAAGAAAAGCTACAAGCGGCTGAGAAGAGAAGAAAGAAAACTCAGACGAAGTACAGTAGAGGTTCTAAAATCTAATTTGATTTAAATTTCTTATATACTTTAAGGGCTCCCGACGGGAGCCCTTTTTGTTTTTGTGGCACATGACCGAAAGCCGCGCCATCGCTTCGCTTGGCTAGCTTTCTTGAGTCACATTCATCTCTGCTTCAAAACTACCCTTGTGGGTACTTTTGCCGCAGGATGTATATACTTTAAGGGCTCCCGACGGGAGCCCTTTTTGTTTTTGTGGCACATGACCGAAAGCGGACGCATGTCTTAAATGGCACGATGTTAGTAGAACATTAATTTTAAAATACTATTCCAACGAGCGTGCATAACTTTAACGTTACGAACATATTCTCTTGGAAATCCTGTCTGACCTTTTTCTAGGTCCATGTGAAATACATTCCATTGCATATTGAGATCACCCAAACGATCGATAAACCAGCGCTTATCTAACTCTGCCATCATTCTTAATTCAAGTGGCGAAAGGAAGTTATCAAGGAATTGTTCAAAGGATGGCTTTAGTTCATTAGGTATAATGTAGATAAAGGCATCATTTGAGTAGTTATACATTTTTCCAACGTAATTCTTATAACTTTCAATATGAGGAACATAGGTTGAAAAATTTGTTCCTTCTGTTAGATGTAGAAGCTGTATATAGGATTGAACACGAAGATTCAGGTTATCAATATTATCAAGTAGAGAGATAAGATTAATATAGTCGTCAACATTTCCATATTGTTGAGTTGGAAGAGAGATGAAGTCTTCGCGAAGCTTTTTAATGTTTCGCTCAGTTGCCTGAATAAGTGGAACGACTTTTTTTATTTCTTGATAACAAGTCTTTTGATTTTTTTTACACTCGTCATAAGCTCCATCAAATTGCAGTACTAATTTAAGAGTATTTTCTCTTAAGTTGATAAAGTCCTGTGATGTGTAAGTAATTCTCTTAACGATATAATAGAAGTCATTCTTAAGTGAGCGCAGTTGCGGACGAACATAGCGACGATAGCTATAGTCATTTAATTTTAGTTTTGAAGAATCAAAATTAAAGTACGGGTATTCCGCAAAACTAGAAAGGGTAAGAAGAATGGCAAAGATTATTTTTTTCACTTCTTAAATGATTGAAGAGGTGGTGCAAAATGTCAATTAGCTTAATAAAAAGTCAAATTAGCCAACGAGATCAAGATCTTCTTGAGGGGCAATGTGACTTAGTTCAATATATTTTGGCTTCTTTTGAAGTGAACGAAACTCCTGAACCCAGCTGTCTGTGTTACATAGAGATATAGAAATATTGTGTTTAGGAATTTTGTGTTTCGCTAAGTTTCTTGGAAAAAGTCTTAGTGGTGAGCCATGTAGCTTGAAGTGCACATCAAGGTGAGATGGAATCTTTCCTGAATAGATGAGTGCTAAGCAAATAAAAGTTCCCGCATTACAAGTTTCAATTTGAATTCTGTCGCTTTTTACTTTTTTAATAAGTGAGAGTAGGTCGCCAGCATATCTTTCAAGTTCTTTTGTATTCAAGTTTTCAAACTTGAAGATGTCTTTTCTGTTTTTTGCCGTTAGAAGTCTCTTCTCATTTTCGGAGAAATTTAGATGAGTAAAATTCGTCATCATTACTTCATCAAAAGTGGGCTCTTGAGTATCGAATTTGTATACAACGTCGGCCCCAGCACCTTTAACTTTGATTTTTCCAGAAAATAAGACCTTAGACACAACGAACCTCGTAGTTACTAAATTGATAATGTTATTTAGTTAATCGGAACGATTGCCTGTTAAGTTAAGTAAAATTACTAGTTTAAGTTTGTTTGTTACTTGTTTAAGTGATTACCAATGAAAAATTAGCTAGTTAGGAGGGGGACAAAAACATATTTTACAAATGTTATTTAAAGCTTTAGATATAGTTAAAACTTAAATATGAGGGCTTATGCACGTAATAGTATCATGGGATATTACAGGATCTTCTGAAGATTGGACTAGAGTAAATAGTTCTTTACTTGATATTATGGCACCTTACCCGTGGGTAAGGCCACTAAGCACTTTTTATATTTTACAGTTATCGAATGATTCAATTAGACAGAGTATTATATCTCAAATGCAGGGTGTTGCTTCTAGGGAAGTTAATATTAAAGTATCTTTTATAGTTAGCCCAATAATTACTTACAGTAATTATGATGGTTGGCTCTCTAAAGAGCTATGGGATTTAATTGGACAAAGAGTGTAGGAGATAGGTCTATGAGTAATTTTGAACAAGATCCTTCACCTGTAGCTTCAGGGACAGCTAACATAGAGTTAAGTGGTGATGCTTCAGGGAGTCCATTAAATAAGTCTCTAAATGTTGTTGTATCAATGCCAAAAGCAATTGAGATAAAGATGGTTGATGCAAGTGAACTACATAATGTAGAATATTATACCTTGATTTCAAGTATTGTTTCTAATTTTGCAGTAGGTTTTATCGTTGCTTACTTTCAAGATATTTCTAAATTTCACTTGTTGTTTACTTCAATACTATTTTTCTTAATATTTTTTGCTTCTGTTTACATGGCATGGAGTAAAAGAAAAAATATGCATAAAGAATCAACAGCTGTGGCACTAAAGGCAAGAGATTAGGGTTTAGTCGTCAGACTCACTCATTAACTGCTTGAAAATATTATTTTTTCTCATTTGAAGCAATTTCATGATATCTGTGGCCGTCTCTTCTAGGGCGCGGTCAGTAACGTCAAACACAGGCCATCTCTTATTCTTGCTAAAGATTTCATTGGCCCATTCTAACTCTTCGATAACCTTATTCGTATCCGCATAATCTCCTGTGTGCTCAGTAGCACCAAGTTTGTTAAGGCGATTCTTGCGAATTGAATAAAGAGCCTCTGGATCAATTGTTAGAGCAAAGATTTTTCTTTGGTCAATTTCAAAAAGTTCCTTAGGAAGATCTTGTCCATTGATAATAGGGATATTTACAACCTTGATTCCGTGTTGAGATAGGTACACTGAAAGAGGTGTTTTTGATGTACGAGAAATCCCCACAAGAATAACATCTGCTAGGTGGAGAGTTTCAACATTCCTTCCATCGTCGTGGTTAAGCGTAAACTCCATGGCAGCAACACGGTCAAAGTATTCTGAGTTCACAGCGTGTAGAAGGCCAGGCTCACTCTTAGGTTCTTGATGAAAGTAATTAGAGAAAGTCGTTAAAACTGGCCCCATTAGATCAAGGGAGCGCACATGCTTTTGCATTGAGATTTCTTTTGTATATTCTCTAAGTTCTGCTGATACGATTGTGTAGATAACGAGGTCGTGATGAATAGCTGCTTCGTCAAAAATTGATTTAATTTGTTCCTTTGTGCGAACATTCTTAAAACCTGTATAGAAGACTTCGCTTTCTGGGAATTGTGTCATGGCCGCGCGACTGATTGCCTTTGCAGTAGAACCTGTTCCGTCAGAAATAATAATTATTTTCATCTTTTTCAAAATTAACCTCTAATAAAATCGTTATAACTACTTTATTCAAGAATGAAGTCTTCGACAAGGTTATAGATGTCATTTCGCTGACTTAATGGGTGAAAGCGAGATAAAGGAGTCACTTTCTTTAGGAAAGTTTTTTGAGACTTCGCAAGCCTGCGAGTTGCAAAATAAATCTTTTCGATAAGTTCTTCTTCAGATGTAATCTCACCATTTAGATATTGAATCGTTTCTTTATAGCCAATGGTTTTTAGGGCCTTAAGCTCTGGCGAGTGATCATCATTGGCCATAATATCTTCAACCTCTTTAAGCAGTCCCTGTTCTAGCATCTGTTTTGTACGCTTCAGTATAATTTCCCAATGCTCTTCTTTTGGAAGCTCAAGGCAAATATTAAGTGTGTCCCAGCCATGAAGATTTGTTGAGAAATCATACGCCCCATGATCATCGGCTTGCTTTTTTTGATCAGAAATCTTCTTCCCCGTCATGCGATGGTACTCATAAGCACGAGTACGACGATAGTGATCGTTCTCATGAAGATTCTCAAGTGACTCAGGATCATGAACCTTAAGATAAGCCACAATTGGGGCCATACCTTCTTTTTCATAAAGATCACGGGCCTCTTGCTGAATGGCCTCATCGGTTGATTCTGATTCATACATGCCGCGAATAAGGCTTCGAAGATAGAAGGCGCTACCTCCAACTAGAATTGGAACAATTCCTTTTGAATGAAGCTCGTTGATTTTAATTATAGCTAATTCGACAAAGTCAGATGCATTTAATTCTTTCGTAATAGGGGAGATGCTAACGAGATGATGAGTGACACCGTCCATTTCAACTTCGTCTGGCTTAGCACTTCCAATATTTAATTCATTGTAAAAGAGAACGCTATCGAAGTTGATAACATGGCATTTCTCAATACCAATACGTTTGGCAAGATCAATGCTAATACCTGTTTTGCCCGATGCAGTTGGCCCTAATAGAAGAATTAATTTCTTTGTCATTTTAGTAATTTTTTTAATTTCTTAGGCGAGATTCTTTTTGCAATTTTCTTTTCTACTAAATCGTAGAAAGAAATAAATGAAAGAAGTCTTCTTACTTCACTTACTTGAAGCTCTAAATCTTCAAGCAGATCATTACCGTTAATAATATTTGCAGATATTTTTGCGTATGGAAGATCTTCGAATACGTGAGACACTGACCTTAGAACACAAGTGTGTGCATCAAGACGTTCAATCTCAATTCCCATTGCCATGTATTGCGATAGGTTTTCCATATCCGTCATATCTTTTGAAATTGGCTCTGAAATTAGTAGAGGAGTCATATTGTCGATATCAATTTGCCCACAAGCTTCATCTAAATATACTTGAGCATCAACAAAGTATGGACCTCTCTCGATGTGATTAAAGAGAAAAATATTTTCACCAAGTGCCGATATCGTTAACTCACTTTGCTGGCCACTTGTGTTTTCTCCAAAAAGAGAGCTTTGGCCATGAAAGTCTGTACCTTGATTAAGTTCATTTTGAAATCTTTGTAGATTTAAACCACCGCCAAAGTTATTAGCAATAATATTATCTCCACCTTGGTTGAATAGGGCACTTGATAGAGAGTTGAAATTTGCTTCATCTTCATTCATTTCAAGAGAGTGGTTCTCATTGATATGATCTTGATTTTCTGAAATGAGCTTTTTCGCTGTAGCACTTGTTAGAGAGAATATCTCATTGCTCTTTAAAAATTTAATAATTGTTTTATTTGGATGAACGTTTACATCAATTTCATGCTCAGGCACTCTGAATTGCATGATGTAGTCGCCAGTTAAGCCTTGAGGCCAAAACTTTTCCATATTTCTAATGATGATCTGATGTATCTTTTTGTCAGTGAAGAGACGGTTGTTTACAAAGAGAAACTGTTGCTTTCCGCTGTATCCTTTTGAGGCATCTTTAGAGACGTAGAATTTACAACTTGAACCAAGGTATTCACCATAAGATTGCATTATCTCTGGAATATTTTTGCGTGATTTCTTTTTGAAGATTTCCCCAACTCGATTCACTGTATGTTCTTGAGCACGATAAATTTCAGGGTCTTGGTCATCCCATGTGATTGAGAACTCAACTTGAGGGTAGTTAATTAAGAACGAGTTAATAACACGCTTTAGGGCATTCTTCTCACTCTGTCCTGACTTCACAAATTTCAATCGAACTGGAGTATTAAAGAAAAGGTCTTTGACATAAGTAGAAGTTCCACACTTATGTGTCGAATACTTTGAATGCTCAACCGTTCTAGCTCCGTGAATAACATACTTTGCACCTTCTTCAGGATTTGAACGAGGAGCTGAGTGACATGATATTCGTGCCACTGATGAGATTGAGGCAAGTGCCTCTCCACGAAAGCCAAAAGTATTTAGGCGGTAGATATCTTCGAAGTTATTGATCTTTGAAGTTGCGTGACGGCAAAAGGCGTAGGGAAGTTCATCAAAGAACATTCCATCACCATTATCTTCAATTGCGATAAGATCTAAACCTGCATTAATAATCGTGACTCGAATTTTAGTCGAGTTTGCATCAATTGAATTTTCAAGTAATTCTTTAAGAACATTGGCCGGGCGTTCAACAACCTCACCGGCCTTGATTTGATCAATTAAGTGTTCGGGAAGAAGGTTAATTCTATTTTGTGTATTCTCTGATATTTCCATTATACGAACTAGTCGCGATAGAAATTAACCTGGTTTCTTCCACCTTCCTTGGATTTGTATACTGCAGAGTCGGCCCTTTTAAATAGGTCTGTTCCACTACTAACTCCCTGTCTGTAGTCAGAAACGCCAATCGATGCAGTTACCGGTAACTTATTATCGTCGTAAATGAAATCGTGAGTTTCTACCGCCTTTCTTAGGCGCTCAGCGATTTCGTATGATTGTTTAATATTTGTTTTAGGAAGTAGAACAACAAACTCTTCTCCACCATAACGTGCGAAAATATCAGTTTCTCTAATTCCGTTTGAACGGATAACTTCAGCTAGCTCTTTTAGTACGTAGTCACCAGCATCGTGTCCGTAGTTATCATTAAGTTTCTTAAAGTGATCTAGATCGAAAACAATAAGAGAGAGTGGAGTACCTGTCACTTTTGACTTCTTCACTTCAAGATCAAGTTTCTTGTTGAAGAAAGACTTATTGTAACAACCAGTTAGTCCATCTGTATTTGCTTCTAGTTGAAGCTTATCATAAGTAAGTCTCTCTGGATCACCTTTTGGAAGGTATTTAAGTGCCATTGCACCCATCTTAATGATGTCACCTTTTTGAAGATCAGTAGGAGCTTCAACTTTACTATTATTTAAAAAAGTTCCATTTCTAGAACCAAGATCAACTACCTGATATCCATCCGCAGATGAAACTAACTTGAAGTGCTCTCTTGAGATACCATTAAACTCTAATGGAATATCACATTTTGCACTTCGGCCAACAGTAATCTCTTCTGCTTTTAAATCAAAAAGAGTGCCGTTTAAATCACCACCAACAACAAGAAGGGCCGCAGGCTTATCTTCGGCTTCTTTATTCGCTGATGCTAGGGCAGCTTTAATGTCAGTCAATACTAGAGTAGCGTCATCACTCATATTCGTCCTTTCAGTACTTTATAATAGATTGTTTTCCCTGTTGATTTTAACTAGCGCCCCGATTTTAATCAAGATTGGAAAACATTTCTATCTGTCTAAATCGTGTATTTCTCATAGGTTATCAAGCCATTCAAAGCTATATATTTTTCCGGCCTCAACTCCTGGTTGGTTAAACGGATCAATATTTAGGCAATAACCTGTGATAGCTGTCAGGTACTCGAAGAATACAATCAACTTGGCCAAATTTACTTCATTTAGTTTTTCTATTTCAAAAGTAATATGTGGAACTCTTTGTTCTGTTAAAGCTTTTTGAGTTCCGTAGAATTCTGAATCGATTAAATTCTTCAGTGTGTACTTTCCGAGTTTTTGTAATTTCGGATGATTGAATGAATTTCTTAATTCAAAATTGTTTGCGAACTCTTTTACATGGACGAGGATCATTACTTTATTTAACGGGCCTTCCATGAATAATTGCATTTGTGAATGTTGATCAGTAGCACCATAAGAAGGAATTGGAGTTATACCAATTCTTTTTCCATCTTCTTTTTTCTTCCCAAGACTCTCTGCCCATAGTTGTACAAACCAAAATGCAAAGTCTCTCATTTTACTCGAATAAGGCATAATAACAGTTTGGTCATAGCCTTGTTCAAGATGATTTAGAAATGTTGAAGTTACTTCTTTTAGTTCTGATGATTCTTTTAGTGACTGTCCATATTCGAAACCGCTTTTGCAAAGAGCTTGAATATCAATTCCAGCAAAGAGAGCAGGTAATAAGCCTACAGGAGTTAAAACACTAAAACGCCCACCAATATTTGATGGGATTGCCAAAGTTGTAATACCTAGCTCATCTCCAAGATCTCTTAGTTGTGAGTTAGCTGGGTCACTTGCAAATACAAAATAATTTTTTAAATCTTCTTCGGCGACTCCTGACTGTACTAATTCATTTGCAAGAATTGCAAAAGAAGCAAGTGTTTCAGCAGTACCACCAGACTTTGATACAACATAGATTAGAGAGTTCTTTAAATCGATACTATCTAGTAGTTCCTTTGTATCGTCTGGATCAATATTATTAAAGAAATGAAAACGACGTTTCATATCTTTTCTAAGTGCGCTTACTAGCATCTCAGGCCCAAGTGCACTTCCACCAATTCCTACTTGGACAAAGTCACGTCGAGAATTAAATTTAGAAAAGATATCAACACACTGTTGTTGATAATATTCTTCACTTAATTTTGAAACAAATTCAAAACGTGGGTTTGATTGAAAGTTTTCAATTTCCTCTAGAATTTGCTCTGACTTGTCTTTATGTTGAATAAAGGAATTAATTGAAACTTTCATTAGGCTCCGTATTCCTTCTTTAGAAGACGAGAGATAACCACTTTTTGAATTTGGTTTGTTCCTTCAACAATTTGAAGAACTTTTGCATCTCTCATAAATCTCTCGACTGGATACTCTTTTGTATAACCAACTCCACCAAGAATTTGAACAGCATCAGTCGTAACTTTCATTGCTGTATCACTTGCACGCATCTTTGCCATTGAAGCAAGCTTTTGATTTGAAGCTCCGTCATCAATTGATTTTGCAGCAGCTTGAACAAGTAGTCTTGCAGCTTCGACATCACAGGCCATATCGGCCATCATGAACTGTAGTCCTTGGAAGTCAAAGATTGCTTGTTTAAATTGTTGTCTTTCTAGTGAGTATTTAATTGCTTCATCTAGTGCACGTTGAGCACAACCGACAGAGATTGATCCAATTGCGATTCGACCTTTATCAAGCCCACTCATTGCAACTTTGAAACCTTCACCTTCTTTTTGAAGAAGGTTAGCGTCAGGAACAAAACAGTTTTCAAATAGAAGTTCACGAGTAGGTGAGATATTCCATCCCATTTTTCTTTCTTTTTTACCGTATGAGAATCCTTCCATTCCGTCTTCTACGATAAATGCAGAAACACCTTTTGCTCCTTCTCCACCTGTTCTTGCCATTACAATATATGTTTTCGCAATTCCACCTGAAGTGATCCAAAGTTTAGAACCATTTAAAATATAGCCACCTTCAACTTTCTTTGCTGTCGTCTTAAGACCTGCAGCATCTGAACCTGCACCAGACTCTGAAAGAGCAAAAGCTCCAATGGCCTGACCACTAGTTAGTTCTGGAAGGTATTTTTGTTTTTGTTCTTCATTTCCAAAAGTATTTAGAATTGATTGAACCATTGATGAAACAGAAATTGTCACAGCATAGGCCACTGATGACTTTGCAATTTCTTCAAGTGCATAACTATAGTCTTGAACTGGAAGATCAAGTCCACCGTATTCTTCAGAAACAGTCATTCCTGTAAAACCTAGCTCTCCAAGTTCATTGAAGATTTCCATGCGAAACTTTCCTTCGAAATCATCGTGCTCCATATGTGGCTCGATTTTCTCTAGGCGAAAGCGCTTAAGTCCCTCTACAATCTCTTTTTGCATTTCATTCATATCTAAACCCTTAGAATTGTTCAATTAATTATAAAATCTACCTACAGTACCAAATAAATCATAAATGGTTAAATTTTATGAAATTTAATGCCGCTTTCTTGAATTCTTAAACGTAATTACAGTATCTTAGATGATGCAGTGATTAACTAGGTTTTATTTAATGGATTTGTGCGATACAATAGAACAAAGGGTGAAAGCCCCTTCCTAAGCGCATGCAAGGAGAATACAATGAGAAACGACTTCAACCTAGTTCATTCTGAGAATGCAAACGGGAATGCGGAAGAGATTGAGTTAACTAATTCGTTTCCTTATATGCTTCTCATTGCTTCAATGGCCGTAATTACAATCATGCATTTAATTTTATATCCTCTGGCCAAGCAGTTTGCAGCGAGATTCATCGGCTATTAGGTATAACTGCCACAGAATTTAGCCGCCTTAAAACTAGTGTTTTCTACACTAAGTATCTGATTTGATTAATGTCCCAATGAAGTTCTTCGTTAAGTCTCATATCACTTTTATAATTTGATTATGAAAACACTACAAGAATTTAGACCAACTCACAAAAATGTAATTAATAACGGTAAGGCCAAGAAAGCCGGCACGTCTCGTAAGTCAAAGAAGGCTAAAAAGGGGAGCTCTTCTTTTAATCTGACGAACGTGGCCCTTGCTGTTTGTGCAGTTCTTATGGGTGTTGGGCAATATAAAAAGTCTTCAGAAGTAGCAAAGTTAAAAGAAGCGAATGCTTCATTAACTCAAAAGGTTGCTAATCTGCAAATGGACTCGATGAAATATATGGCAGACAAGAAGATTCAAGAGATTTCAAAAGAAACTCTTAAGAGTAAAGTCGCTCATGTGGATTCCTTGAATGCCATTATTGCAAAAAGTAAAACAGATCTAGCAAAAGCTAATCTAGAAATTGAAAGTCTTAAAAATTTAAAAATGTCTGCACTAGAATATAAAACGAAGCTTGCTCAAATTGAAAATGAATACCAGAAACGTTTAGATGAGCACAATAGAGCAAGTACTGAAACGATTACACGAATGGGTCGTAAGATGATGGCAGAAGTTGATAATGCTAAGACGCGAGCACCAGCAAGTGCTACACGTCATGTTGTTCAATTTAAAGGAAATCAGCCAGTGAATGCAAAAGTACTTAGTAATCAGAAAAGAGCTGTTGAGTCTGATGAATGGAGCTCAAATAATATGGAGTTCTAATTACTTTCAAACTTAGCTAATAGCTTCAGGGCCATATCCTTACGGTAAGCAATATCAACAGGAAGGGCCCTAAAATCCAGATTATCAATCGTACTCATAAACTTCTTATATCGCTTAGATAGGTCTTCTCTTGCTTTACCAATAAAAAACACGTCAAGGAACGTGATATTATTACGTGCAATTTCAATCTCTCTCATGCTATTGAAGTAAATCGCCATATTTTCTAAATAGAGTAGAGCAGCAATACTTTGATCTTCATTTGTTGAACTATTTTTTAAGTCACGATCATAGAGAGATTGAATGAAACTTTCAATCGAATTAATATCTATTGGCCTAGCAACAGAAATAATTTGTGTAAGATCACGTCGAAGACATGATTGATACTTTGTTATTTTATCTTGTTGAATGCATTTGTCGTAATCCATTTTATCTATTCTCTCTTGTGCCACCGAAGGGTTAAGGAATAGGTAAGTTGGAATTGTCACTCCTAAGAATACGACAAATACAACGATAAATTTTATAAAGTCTCTAAGTTTATTTTTTGTCATTAAAATATATTCCGAATCCAAATTTGATTTTCGATTTTGGATCTTTAGGTTCTACAACTTTAATAATAACTCTTCTGTTTGGGTTAAAGAAAATTTTATTCTTATTTTTTTCTTTTAGTTTCTCTAACTCTTCTGGAGTTATAAGTGGCTCAGAGTCACCCTTTGTCGTTGCTGCTAGCGTGCTAGGAGGGAAACCAAAGTACTCAAAACGAGAAAGAACTTTAGCTGCTCTTACTGCTCCTAATTGCCAAGGACCTTCGATGCCCGGAGCAATACTTCTCTCATCAGAGTCAGTGTGCCCCTCAATCATAATTCGATAATTAGGATTCTTAGTTCTGATAATATCAATCATTGTATCAAGTGATTGCATACTACTCTTATTAAGCTCTGTACTTCCTTCAGGGAAAAGAATACTACTTGAAAATGATATGATGAGTTCATTATCTACAATGGAAATCTTACTATTCTTCTCTAATTCAGGGTGCTTTGAAATTTCTTCTGTAAGCTCATTAAGCTTAACTTCCGAGCTTTTAAATTTTCCCTTTTGAAAAGAAGTCGAAAGATCCTTAGCCTTTTTGTTGAAACCGACAGGATCATAATTTGCAAATGCCATCATCAGGATGAAGAAACAAGCAATTAGAGTCATCATATCTGCATACGATACTAGCCAACCACTCTCGTCATCTCCGCCGCCCTGATTTTGAACTTTCTTTTTAATTGCCATTATTAACTCGCAGATTTCCAGTCTAATCTTTCATTAGGTGCAAGGAAAGAGTTAAGCTCTTCTGCAACTAGTACTGGATTAGACTTTTCTAGAATATGTTTAATACCTTCAAGAACGATATTGTCTTTAGCTTCCATTTGTCTTTGAATCTCTTCAAGGTTTTCACTAATTGGGATAAATCCAAGGTTTGCAATGATAACTCCATAAAGAGTTGTAATAAGACAAACACCCATGGCCGGTCCAATCATCTTCATAGCATCTGCTCCACCAAGGTTTGCAAGAAGTACGATCATCCCAATTGTTGTCCCCATCATCCCAAAAGCCGGTGGAAATTTTCCAAGAGTTTTAATCTTTCTAGTATCTTCACTTCTAAGCTGATTCATATTGACAGCTCTTTGCTCAAGGATCTCAATAATTTTTTCCTTTTGAAGAAATCCGTCTGCAATTAACTCAAGTCCTTCTTTTAGAAATTCATCGGATGCTTTACCAGGAAGGTTTTCAGCAGCTTCGCCTGAACGATAAGCTTCACAAATTTGCATGATCTCTTTAATAACACCTGGAGAGTCCACCATTTTCCCACCAAGGAATTGTTTGATGAAAATCTTAAGGAGAGCTCCAATTTTATTAAGTTGAAATGCTACTGAAGTCGCAGCAAAAGTTCCTCCAAGTACAATGAAGAGGGAAGGGCCATCGAAGAAAAGTTTTAAGTCACTTGATGACATCCTTAAACCTGCAAAGAGAATTACCGCAGAGAGGACCAAACCAATTAAAGAAAAAATGTTCATTTATTCACCTTTGTAAATATTGATTACCAAAATTTTACTATTTTTAACTACTTAGGTTAATTTCTTCTCAGGTCGACACTTTTTTCCGCCTGAAATTATGCGGCCTCAGATTTCTTAACTTTAAGTTTGTCATGGCATCGGTTGGGGAGCGGTAAGGTTGAACAAATACTAAACTAAATATGCGTTCGGTAATATTTTCCTTTAATTTTAGGCACTTAAAATAATTCTCTTTTTAAACTACAATTTTGAGTGAGAAGCGTAGCGTTATTTTTAATTAATGTAAATAAAATGGGTTATCGAATGAATAGAATTTACTTTCTGTTAGGATGTTTTTTACTTTTTAGTTGTGTTGGAAAGGTTGAGGATGCAAATTCTGAATTAACAAAGGGGATTAATGACGGAGAAACAGTCATTAATTACACTGGTATTCAGGATGCAATGGCCGTTGCACATGATAAAGTTGAAATATATTTTCCACCTTCAAATCTTGATCCTTTAAAAGTTACTTATATCATTAACTACGATGGTGCGATTGCTCCAATTACAGTACCTGGGCGTACTCTTGTTCCTGATTATCGTGGTTTTCTTCGTTACACAGTTACTGGTTTAAATATTAATGAACAATATGTTTTTAACGTTCAGGCTAAAGACGATAAAGGGCAGCAGTCAGTTAATGACGCTTTTAAGTCTGTAGCAACTTATTCAAATCAAACAGCTAACTTTACTGGTATTGGTAGCATTAAAAATCTGTCAGGTGGAGCTTCGAAAAACTCTCTATTAATTGAATGGCCAGCGGCAGAGAGAACTGGTGGATACATTCCTGAAGATTCGGATGTTTCAAAGTATGAAGTTGTTTTAATTAATTCTGATACAGCAACACCAGTTGCGTTCGACGACACTTCATTTACAGCACCAACTCGTATTGTAAACTATGTTGATGGAAAAAAGATTTCTCAACAGGTAAATGGTCTTCTTCCAGGTACAACTTATTATGTGAGAGTTAGAGGTATTCACCACGGATTTAGTAAATTTAGTTCTGATCCAAGTTATTATTATGAAAAGAATAATAACTACCTATCAGCTACTACACTAAGTGATAGCGTGGGGGACATACAAGTTGATCTAGATTCTTTTGAAGTAACAACTCCTAGTAATAGTACTGGAAAAACCTCTCTTGATTTAAGTTGGGCAACAGGGATCGGAGCAATCGATCATTACCGAATCTACTATAAAGAAAATGGAACAGGTGAGGCGTGGTCGACATATAAGAATAGTCGCGATGATATTTGTAATGGTCAGGAAACGACAGATCCGGCTTACTTTTGTAAGCAAGTTACATACGAGGATAGTAAGTCAAAGCTTGTTGAGCTAGAGCCTTATACTTCTTATGAAGTATATCTTATTATGTGTTTAGATTCTTTATGTTCTCCGGGTAAGTCAATTATATATAATTCTCCGAACGTTTATCGTACAAGCCCTCCGCTTGTGAGCTTCTCAGGAATTACTGAAATTAATAATCCACGATACCATTGGGCCCTTAACGAAATCTACTTAAGCTTTGAACCTGTAGATCTAGCTAGTGGTGTAATTGATGGGATGTTAATTGAAGTAAAAGGGAGAAGTACTGGTGAGCCATTTATTGATACATTCATTAACTTTCCAGATGGTAATAACCCTACATCGCTAAATCCATCAACTCTCGATTTTACTAATGGAACAGAAGTTTCAATTAGAGGGATCGACATTAACTCGACTGAAGAGTACTGCTTTGCTTTATTACCATTCGTTTACGTTGGTGACGTTGTTACACCTAACCGTGACTCAGAAGTAGTTAGCTGTATTGTTCCGCAGGTAATGACTCCTACATATGAAGACTTTACTGGAATCAGTTCTTTATATTTTGATAGTTCAAATAATTCCGCAGCAATTTCATGGACTCCTCCTGAAGAGGGTGTCTACGACCGATATGTTGTCTTTATGAAGACAACCACTGGAACTTTTAGTTTTAGTGATGCTGTAAATGGGAATAATGATTACTTAAGATTTGAGGCCGAAGAGAATGCTGTTGGTATAACAATTCCTTTTATTCCGCCTGGGACATATTACTTTGGTGCACTAACTTATCTGTACCAAGAAGACAAATACTCTGAATATAACAATAGTATTCAAACACTGGTGGTTGAGTAATTTATGAAATTTCTATCTATTGTACTAAGTTTATTATTACTTGCTGGTTGTGTTGGAAAAGTAGAAGACGCTAATCTTGAAAAAGCAAGAAACGCTGAAAGTGGTAGGCAGACATTTCAATTTGCCGGTATTTCAAAAGTCATACCAATTTCAAATGATAAGATTGAAGTTTATTTCTTTCCTGCGACTGGACCTGCTTCTGAATTAACTTATCTTATTAAAGTTAACGATGCGACGATTCCTATTGAAGTTAAAGCCGACTCTTTATCAGTTAATGATGAAGGGATGTATCGTTTCACTGTAAGAAACTTAAATGTAAACACTGAATATACATTTTCTGTTGGTGTAAGAGACGGAAGTACTGGAAGTCAGAGTGAGAACGATGCAACATTAAGTGCTAAAACATTTTCAAATTTTACTGCGGACTTCGCTGGTATTTCGAGTGTTGAGCCATTGGTAGGTGCTGCTGGCCAAAATACTGTTCTTGTAAAATGGGTACCAGCTGTGACTCTAGGATCAACTTATAATCCTATGCCTAACGATCCAATCGCTTATGAGGTTTCATACATCGCTGCTGATGATGGAACAATTTCGGACTTATTTAATAATACACATCCTGCGATTCAAAGAGATCTAAAGCCTGGTGAAGTAACGGCTTCAACAGGTGGAACAACTGAAAGAGAAAGACAAGTTACGGGATTAATGCCTGGCAAGCAGTATTATTTCAGAGTTAGATCTATTCATAAGAGTTACGGTATTTATCAAGATACACAAGGTTATCGTTTTGAAGAAAATAATAAAATTATTTCTGTTACTACTTTAGGTTCAGGAGGGCTTTTTGACTGGGATACCCTATCTCTAAGAGCAACAACACCAGACAAGAATCTAGGTCTAACTTCAATTGATTTAACTTGGGCCCCTGCAGTAGGGCCATTTGAAAATTATAGAATTTATAATTATAAACTTGGTGAAGCCGAGGAAGACGTTGATCTTGTAAGAGCAAGAATTCCTGAAGAAATTGATGCTTCAATTATTGATCCTCTTAACTTGGCCGGTGATTATAGAACAGCTAATGCAGAAGAATTTTCAAAAAGGATAGGGAGTTTAGAAGAGTATGATTACTACCTAACTTTTGCGATTGCTTGTCGAACTCTAACATGTGGTGATGGTGAAAGAATAATTGGAAAACCTGTTTTCTATCGTGCAATTCCAAAGCTTGCTTCTTTTTCTGGAATTTTAGGGATTCAGAGTCCACAAGATATTAACAACCTAAATCAAATTACAATTAATTTTGATCCACCTGTTATTGAAACAGGGTTTCTTAATGGATTTGATATTTACTGTTATGAGGGTGAAGGTGATGCTAGTCCAACGCTTTTGAATTTTAATGTTGCAAATGCAAGTGGTAAGGCATCGTGTGATGGACTTATCAGATTAGATGATAACCCAGGAGACTATGCAGGATTTGGTGCATATACAAGTGTACGTATCCAAGGAAACTTTTTTGGGGCCGGGGATACTGTTGCTGATAAAGAATATTGTTTTGCGGCCGTTCCTAGTGTTACAGGAAATAACTTTTCACTTAATGATGTTGATAACGCGATCGTAAAGTGTATTACTCCAATTGTTAAGGTTCCTACTGTGGAACAATTTCCTGGTGTAATTAATGCATGTAACACTGGTGCCGATTACATTACAGTAAGCTGGGATGCTCCTACTGGTGGTATCTATGACAAGTATGCTGTTTTCTATAAAGAAAAAGATGGGAAAGTATTTAAGTATACAGATGCTCTAGCAAATGACCCTGCCTATACTAGAGTTGATAACATTGTTGCGACAACTTATACATATACAATTCCATCTCTTGTTCCAGGTAAGATTTATCAATTTGGTGTTCTTCCTTATATTGACGGAGCATCTCCGATTTATGCAGATATCAATACTGGATTAGGTGAGTGTAAGATTGAAGTACCTAAGCCAAGATTTGAAGAGTGGGTTGATATTTTTGCCATTGGTCCTAAAGCAAATGGAATGGTTACTCCAACGGGACCTGATCGTAAAAAAGACTATATTTTAGAAACATTAAATGATAGTGGACAACCAATTGAAGTAGAAGTAGATCCTGCTACACTAGCTCCTACAAGTGGTTTTGAAGATCAATTTGGTATTGCAAATGGTAGTACTCAATTTAGTGGTGCTTATGGATCTAAAGATGGAGTGACAACAAACTCACTACATCAATACTCGAACTCTGGTATCATTCGTATCGCTTGGAAGGATGTAACGTTTACAAGTGGAACACTTTCGATGCAAACTTTCATAGATGCCTATGAAACTGGTTTACAAAAGAAAGATCATAAAATTGGATATCGTGTTTATCGCTCTGATGATAATAAAATCACTTGGAAAGATATCACAAGTGGTGACTTTGATTACCAAACTCTGACGAATAAAGGTTTACTTCACCCAGTTGATTACACAGAAAGAAGTCGTACTAATGAGGTACTTGAAACATATCGTGCCGTGATGTTTACAGACTATTCTGTAAAGCATATTCAAGCGGGTGATGACTTTAATCACGCTCGTGTTTACTACTATAAAGTCGTTCCAGTTTTTAGAGGAGTTGAGCTCGAGTATGAAAGAGAGACAACTAACCCTCAGCATATTATTAAGGTTGTCCTTCCTCCTGAAAATATGGCCCTTGTTCATCGTTTTATGGCAAACCGTCAGCAATGTCGTGAACTTGGAAAGGTTCATTCAAGAGATATTAGCCAGAAATATACTTGTTCTTGGAATGGGGTTGGGGCCAGAGGTCTAACATCTCCATGGATTAAAGGTTCAACAGTTTATGATTTTGGTCCAAGTATGCTAATTGACCGTTTTGAGCTAGGTTGTAATTTTACGAGAGGGGATTACGCATATGAAAGAAGTAATTTCTCTGGAACAATTCCTAATTTTACAGGTTCTAATGATCTAGGTTCTGGTTTTGTGGGTTGCTTTAACGGAAATTCTCCGGGGTACACTTCTGGTGTTAATCACCCAAATACTGGCGAGTCTTATACAGATCGTAGTCAACTTCGTGTAGGTGATTGCTTTGGTGAAGATACAGCTTCAATTGCAATTACAAGTACTACATGTAGCGATCCGGATACTGCTGATCGTAGAGATTTTGTTGCACCAGGAGTTAGTGGTGATTTTACTGATTGTACTGATCCGGCCAATATTGCGACAAACTTCTTTAATCCTTATGGAGGAAATGGAAGTTATGCTTCTTATAATGTGCAAAGTGAGTTTGCGGCAGTTTACTACTCTCGTAATGCTTTAAAGACTTATGAAGATCGTATTAGTCATGGTTACTACAGAGGAGCTGGTGGTGCCGCCCTTGCTGATGGTAATAACCTGAGAAATAAAAACACACTTGGACCATCTCGTTGTATGATTAATATTCCTGTTTCGGATTCAACTGACGGTGATAAGCTTAAGCCGAGATGGCTTGCTGTTAATAATCTTTCAACACTTGCTCATGGGGTAGATGATGTCGACATTCTTGATATGTCGATGAATGATATTCTTACTAATAATAAGTTATTTGATTCAGGAATTAATGCAACTCCTAGTCCTGCTTATACAAATGTCGATACATCACCACGCTATCGTGGAGATACAAAACTATCTCGTGTTTTCTCTTCTAATGATTCAAAGCTTCCTCCATTAACGGGGCTTAGTCAGACGCAGGCCAATCGTGTTTGTAATTCATATGAAGTAAAGATTGGAACATATGATGATGACGCAGAAGAATTTAAGCAAATTGGCCCGGTAAGAGAAAAGAGGCTTATGCGTCGTGGAGAAGGGATTACGGCAAGTCGTTATCCTAAAGATTTTGATGAAGCAGCTGTAGCAGAAGTTGAGACAGGAACAAGAAATGATGCTCCTGTAACAAGTGGTGTGAATTTTCAAAATTCATGTAACGTCTACGATAGAGATGTTATCAGTGGAGCAGCGACAAATCAGCAAAGGTCAGGTGATCGCCTAATGATCAATATGCCAAGTAGTTATCAGGGAACAGTGACGACTCCGCGTCGTGTACCATTTATTACTGGCTCAAGTTTCTATGATAATGGTGGGGCACAATTTACGACTCAAGCTTGTACATCTCGCTTTGGTGTCCAAGATATTATTGGAAATAAGGCGGAAATTTCATCAGAACAAATCTTTTGTGGTTTTGATAGTGAAAAGCTAATGCTTGGAGCAGGACTTGCTTCAAACTCTGTTGAGGTGCCAAATGGTGCTAACTATCTTAATACTTTAATTTCTTGGGTTATGTCTGATACTGATACTGGGCGTTGTTCATTTGTTGAACCAGGTGGTGCAAGAGGTGGTAACTATCTTGTAAACGGTGCCTTTACACCTATCTTTGACCTATTTGGAAACGTGAATACGGGAGTTGCAGAATCTGTAAACTCATTGGACCCAGGAAGTGTTAGTTATTATAGAAATGGTGACGGGTTCTTCTTAGACTTTGGGCAAGATAATTTTGCGCCTAAGCTTTCAATTAATGACACTCTGGCCATTAAGTGGGATCAGGATGTTATTAATCGTGCACAAGATATCTCAACAGACCCTCGTCGTGGCCGCTACTTTAACCCAATTCTAGGTTTACCGCTGGAATGTCAGGGAAGTTTATGTTCTGAGAGTTTGGATAATATGTCGATCTCTCTTGAAACTTTTGTAACGGACTTTAGTCTTGATCCATCATCAATGGATATTCCAAATTTCCCTGTTGGTGATAGTCAGATTTTTTCGGATGGGATGTCTGAAATTTCAATTGCTCGTAACCGTTATATTTCTCCTGCAAGTAGAGAGTATTTCTACGACTTTGTTGAATCTGTTGACCCAGCAACGGATACATATGCCACATATTCAAGCACACACGCTGGAGCGCTAAAGTCATCTCTTGATAATGATGGAACTGCGGTTGACTACGTAAGATGGAGCCTTTCTCGAGAAACTCCTATCTATATGCTGAATTTTGGAGAATCGAACACTAAGAGTAGTGGTCGTTATTCAGCAAGATTTAATGCTAGAAACGAATATGATCAGATGAGAAATGAGTATGCAGCAGTAAGGTGTGTTGTGCGCATCGAAGATGAGTCTTATCAATAAGGTAGAATAAATGAAGAAGTACGTTTGGTTGATCTTATTCTTTATAACAATTATCTCGTGTACTCCGGTGGAGAAGGCAGATGAGACAGCTGAAATTTTAAATGATGGTGTTGACGGTACGGTTGAATTTTCAGTCGTTGGAGATCTTGATAGAGGGGAGTTCCTACTTGGCGGACTCGGTGACGAAATTCTTATAAGAGTTAAGAATAATACTGGTTATAATTTAAGTGATGCTCAATTACTTATAGATCAAACCTCATCTGCTGGAGTTAAATTCTTTCCTGACGAAGCAGGGGAATCAGAAAGTCCAGGCTTTGGTGGAGATTGTGGTCTCGTTATTGCTTCTAAAGCAACTTGTTATTATAAGTTAAGATATGAAGCTCGTACTTCAGGTATTCACACGCAAGATCTTCAATTTAACTACAAAACTCTAATCGATAATTTTTCGAAGTCAACTCAGTTAAAGTTCTTAACAGGAACTCCAGCATCATTAGTATTTGAAGAGGAGACGATTAATTATTCATTCGGTGTTGTTGAAAGAACAGAGCCAAAAGTATTCTCCCAAAGACTTGTTGTCGTAAACACGGGAGAATTAAGGGCCCGTAATATCACAATGACAAAGCTTGATAACACGACTTCAAATGCGATCAGTATTGTTTCAAATACATGTGGAACTGTACTCTTACAAAATGAAACTTGTGAACTTCTTGTTGAATTTGAGGCAAAGAATTATGGTGTTGGTGCACCTGATGGCAATGTTGATGTTGATTACAATTCAAATATTAGATTTGACTATGGCCGTGACCCTGAGGGTGGTGTTAATGCCCTTAACGTTTACTTTGATGCTAAGTCAATTCGAATTGAAGGTGATATTCAAATCGGTGGTCTTCCTAACTTAAGTTTTGATGATCTTGTTGTAGGGAATATCGATACTCAAACATTAAAAGTATCAAATAAGGGATACAAAGAGGCGATTGTTCTAAGTATTGACGTAAGAAATGCTGCAAATACGCTCGTTGCACGTTGTTTAAGAGACGAAAGTACTGGTGGCGATAATCTCGTATGTCGCGATCCTTCAGGAGATTTAACGAGTAGTGCAAGTGATCTTCCACTGACAACAATTCCTTTTAAATTCTTCGATTCAAGTAAGTGTTTTATTGATGTAAATGATTTTAACTATATTCGTGGTGAAGATGGTCGAATTACAAATACAGCATTAAAGCAAGTTGCTGGTAGAACGATTGCTGATCCAGGTGGATCTTGTTTCTTTAATGTTACTTTTCATCCTAGTGTGCAGTTTGAAGCTGATGGTAATTTTAATAACTACCGCTTTAATGTTCGCTATGATTCAACATGGAAAGATAATGTCGTTATTAAAAATGACTTAGATGCTGACGAAAATAATTATATTGTTGAGGATGCTAACTACTTAGCTGCGGCTAAATTAAGCTTTAATGTAATTGAGTATAAGAATACAACATATACTAATACAGATACCGTTGATAACGATCTATTTGATTATGACTTAGGTCGAATCTCTCTAATTGCAAATTCAAATTATAAAGAAAGACTTAGAATCAGAGTGAATAATAGTGGATCAACTTCTGGTGAGGTCGTAAGTATTACAGACGGAGCTCAACCTACTGCTAATGTTATTACAGAAACAAGTTATAATATTAATAACTATTACCAAAACGTGAAAAACTCTGGGTGTGACTACCTAAATCCATATAATGGGCAATGTGATATCTTATTTGATCTAAATCCAATTGTATCAACAAACCCAGATAGTACAGCGGCTGAGAATGAAGAAAACTCAGCAATGTACGATGTACTAGAAGCTTATCCAAATCGTTACAAAATTTTCAGAATCAAATACAAAGATGGGACAACTTATAATGATGATATGTCTCCCCGCACTGATCGTGAAATTGAAATGAAGATGCGTGGCCTTCTCGTTAGAAAAGGATTCCTCTCTTATTCTGATTTTACAATGACAGAAGGGATTACAACTCCTCCTGTTACAGCTAATGAAACACGTTACTTCCATTTAAAATTAGAAAATGTTGGTACAGGTGGTATTACATACATTAATTTGAACACTCCTCTAGTTTTTCCAGGGACTTTCTTTTGGGCCCCTGATGCAAGTACACCTTTATTTGGAGGTGAAATTGTTAATAACCCAAGCTCTGCACTTGTGGCAGGTGTTGATAAGGATTGCTATGACGTTATGGACTTTGGTGGCGCGATGGGGCCAGTATCAACTTCACCAGGGACAAATGCACCTTCACTTCTTGCTCCTGGAGAGGTTTGTAGTTTAACAATTGAATTGGAAAAGCTCTCAAATGATAAAAGAGAAGATAGTTATTACACTACGAACGACCGCAGGTGGCAACGTCACTTTTCTGCGCCTTTAAATGGATCACATGCGCTAAGAGAATATAGTAGTGGAATGATGGTTCAAGATTTCTTCAATTTTGGGTATTTCGATGGAGATGGGATTGCGGATGCCGGTACTGGATACACTCCTGAATTAGATGGGCACGGTGGATACTATATGACTCAAGATTATCCTGTTGCTATAAACTCAAGAAGATCAGCAGCACTTGTACCAGAAGGGGCGCAACCGATGATTAGTGCGGTTTTATGGCGTCAACAAGTAAATATCCCTTCTCATTCTCCTTTGGCCGGAGAATGGGGACAAAGTTTTGGAAGTTACACAATTCCAGCTATGTATCGAGATCTTGCAAAAGGTACTGCTGTAGAGCCTATTACTTATGCACCTACAAAGTCTGTTAATAGAATTGCTCCGTATCGTGATACAACTTATGACTATGTTTATTATGCAGGAACTTTTTATGCTGGAGATACAGTAACATTACCATTTCAACTTTATAATGCTGGAGAAAAACAAGCTTCTTCATTATCTCAAATGTTAAATGGTGACAGTGAATTCTCTGTTACGTCAATGCCTGGGAATGTTGGACAAGCATCTTTGGCAAATATTGAACTAGGATTTGCTCCTACTGTACAAGGAACATTTCAGACTGAATTAGAAATTCAATATAGAGATGGATCTCAAACTCTTACTAATCGTGATACTTATGCTTACACAAATAATATTAAGTCTCTACGTATTCTAGTTGTTGCAGAAGCAGTAGCTGCAAATACAGGAAGACTTTCTATGAAGTCTCAAAAGTATACTGTTGAATATGATGAGCTGACTAATTCACATACTGAAACCCTAGATGTCACTGAAACAACTCATAACCTTGAAATGAATGGCTATGATGTTGCAACAACCGTAGGGGTGGAAGCCGTTAGAGGTTCAAATGTTTATGCAAAAACTCGTCTCGTTTTCACAAACGAAGGAACTACAACAGTTAATAATGTGAAATTTAACTTAAAGACATCTCTTCTTGGGGCCATCCATGATAATAATGGTGCAGGTGTGGGATATTCTCTTGAGTCAGTAAATTGTGGAGCAACCTTAGCTCCTGGAGCATCTTGTTTTGCAGATGTTAAGCATAAGGCCAGTATTGCTGAGTTACCTTTGACTACTCGCTACGGTATTCTCTCTTATGATATTGGTACAGATCAGTACTATGCAGAATCGTTTAGAATTCAATTTACTGCAGTTGATCCGGCCAAAGTTGCGGCAGGGAATTTAATTACAAATAATATTAGTGACGGATCAGGTGGAACAATTCCTAATGCTTACTTTATTGATATTGGAACTTATGCGAATCCTGCGCACCCGATTCTTTCTTCTTATCCAAGTGGATCACTGATTAAGAATATTAATCTTAATAATCCAAGTGATGAGAAAGCAAGTTTCTTGAAAGAGTATAGAGAGTATGTTGGTAATCAAAGTGCGACAATTCCTGCAGGTGACTTTCATACAGTCTATAACCAAGGCTTCATTCAGGTTGAGTTAAATCGACCTTGTTTCTTTGGTGATGATGAAGGGGGAGGTCTTCCAGAGGAAGAGTGGGGTTTCAATGTCAATACGACTAGTACTTGTACGATGAGAGTAACATTCACGTTCGATGAAACATACCTTGGTGAATACGTCGATGAAAGTCAAAACTATGCTATTTTAAAATACTACGATAGTAAGAGGGCATCAGTTTCGACACTGCCGATTTATGTAAAAGGTTTTATTGAACCAAACCGTTCAAATGCAATGACAAATGAAATCTTTAATGTTGAAACAGATGATACAGGAAGAGTTTATTTAGAATGGGTTGATTTTTCACCAATCAATAATGACTGGGGACCAATTATCTCTTATCGCGTTTACTATAGTGAGTTTGAAAGTAGTTTAAATGATTTATATAACTCAACTGGTTTAACTTTTGTTGAAACTGCAGGTGTTACACCGAATGTTGAAATCACAGGACTGCTACAAAATAGATTTTATTATTTAAGAGTTGTTGCTGTTAGAGAAACTTCATCAGGTAAACAATATCTTTCTATGCCTAATGGATTTACGACGAAAGAAGTAGTCATACCTAACGAGACTGCAATTTATGATTACTCGAGAAGATTAATTATAGATAAATTTGCTCTTCCTGAAGGATCTGGTTCTCCTACTTTTATTACAAAATCAGAGGCCATTGAAAATTGTGAGGGATCAACTCGCACAATTAGAAAAGAGGGTGGTAACAGAACTAGAGCAAAAGAGCTTATTGACTTAAATGACTATTACTTAATTAATGCTGACGATACTAATAGTGATTATCCTTTCTTTGCATTCCCACACTGGTTGGCCGACGCACCAGAGGATATTGCACCATTATTTCCTGGCTTTAGTTGTGATTTAACAAATATGCACAATGAAGCTGATAGCATTATGTTTATTAAGAGCTGTGATAATTGTACTTGTAATAGTTTGTCTAAGATTGTTGGTGGGGAAGACTTTCCACTAGATACAATTATTTATGCTTATGATGACTTTAGTGGTGCAGCTAGATGTCGTGTTTCTCAAGATGATTTTTAAAAAAAGAGGGAAGTATTATCCACAATGAATTAGTTGGGTAATACAAACCCTCTTTTTAGTTTAATTCTTAACAAAATCTTCATAAAAAACTCAATAAAATCAGATGGTTTAAGAGATTTTTGCCCTGTATTAATTGATATTTTATTAATTTAGAATATATAGGTGATGAACTCGTTTTACATTTATATTCTAACATTTCTCTTATCATCTCTTTCATTCGCAAAGGATGGAAACGCTGTAACAGCCGATGTTAAGGCCGCTTCAGTGACGACTGTTCAAGATGAAGAGATTACTCCTTACATGATGATTCGAGTTGTTCAGGCAAAGGGAATAGAAAGGCAAGACCTTTCACTTATTCGTAAGTCAGCAATGGAAATCGTTCTAGGAACATCTTCATTTGAAATTTTAATGGGGGATAGTGCTGAGGCCATCTATCAAAATACATTCTCTCTAGATATTTCAACGAAAAGAGAACGTGAAAACTCTTATGTTTTAAATTTTAAAATTCAAGATATCCAAAATGGAAAGATTGTTACAGAAGTTTCAAAAAATAACGTTCCAAGAAAGAGATTTCACTTAGAAGTAAGAAAACTATTGTATGAACTATTCTACGGAGATGGGTCTTCAAGCTTACGTCCTTCAAAAGAAACTCCAGAGAAGAAGAAAATAAAGAAGAAATTAAATTCTGATATAGTTTCTGCAATTAACTCACAAAGAAATTCACAAGTTGTAAATGCTAATGCCGTTAGTATTTTTTCAGTTGAAGAGTCTGCAGCTGTTGAAGAAATTATTGTTGGTGCCGATGTAAAGAAGCTAAAAAACAAAAAATTAGAGAAAAAGAAAAAGAAAAAAGAAGATAAGGTTAAAATTAGTGAGTTTAAATCACCAGATCTAGACTTAAGAATGAATGTAAAACCAGAAAAAGTAGAACCTTCTACTCTTACTCTTATACCAGATAGCTTTTATGCGATTGGATATCTTAAAGAGACAACTTTAGCATCTAACACTCTAAGTACAAATGAAACAGTAGATACAAGAACAAATCTTACGAGTATTAATTTAACATATCTAAGTAATTACAAAGTAGAAGAGTGGCAAGAATACTTTTCTATTGGTGGTGCTTTTTCAAATATTCTTAGTGAAAATCCTTATGGGATATCTCCTCGTATGTCTGTTTTTGGAGCATATAACAAACTTCTTATAGGAGATTCTTTCTTTGCTTCAGTTGATGCTGAATATGAGCGTATTAGTTTTGCCAATATTAAAGATAGAGGGGCCGGGGTTTCTGGTTTTGCCAATAATGTCTTTTGGTTTGGATTTGGATTTAAGTACATTAGCGAGCATTTCGCCAAAAAAACTGTTATCGAAGGTTTTTATAAAAAGGCATTAATTGGATCTTCTGATTTAAGTACAAATGGAGACTCTGCACCACTTGATGGTGATAAATATGTTCTCGATTTTTCAGTTAATTTATATAAGAAATTTGGTCTTGGTGGGTATGTTGAAATTGTAAATCTTGCATCTGCAGCATCATCGGCATTCGATACATCTCATCAAATATTTGGCGTAAGGCTAGTTTATAATTAGGAATAATGATTATGGATTTTAAGGAAAAAATTGAAAGCCTATTTTCTAATGCATCTCCAGAAGTGAGACCAACGCATGAGGAAACACTAATTTATTTTGGTGATAACCAAAGGCAACAAGTTAAAGATTTTTCAATTTTTAGTAAGTCGTTTAGAGATCAATGTGTAAAGGCTCTTAAGATTAAAAATGTGGAAGTTAAAATTCTACAAAATAGTTTAGAGAAAGAACTGATTAATGCTTATCTCGTTCAAAAGTTACTAATCGAAGAAATGAAGCTACTAAAGAGAGTTATTGGTGATATTGGAGCCGTAAAGCTTTACGTAACGCCAAGTTTTATGACTATACAACTTTGTAATATTGGTAATGTTCGTACTACTGTGGCGAATATGCAAAGGGATATCTTTGGCCGTCGTGGATTCTCTAATCTAGTTGCAATTAGACTTACACGAAGTGGGAAGAAAACTAATCTAGTTTTAAAAGTAAAATATAAGAATATTGATGAAAAAGATTTTCTACAGTTTAGAAATCGCGAGGTAATGAATGAAGTTCTTTGATGTGGCAGACAATACAAATCATAAGGTTGATTTAGAAAAAACAGCTAAGAAGACTAAGGTTTTTAAAAATCTTCCAGGTATTGCTTTAGTAGTTATTGATGAAAATGACCAAGTTATCAAAGTGAATTCTGAATTTAGAAAGATGTTTAATAACGTTAATCTAAAAGGTGGAAATTGGGACGCTTTCTTCAAAAAAACTTTTCGCAAAGAGAAGGGATTAGCAGATACAAGTAACCTTTTTAAGAACTGTAATGATATTTTAAATGACTATATCATCCATACATCAATGGATCAGTCGACTGGTTATCGTTATGGTTGGATCTATAAGATTCCTGTTGATGTAATGAATAAGATCTCACTTAAAAGAACAGCTCTAATGGAGTCAAAGAAGCTTGATGCTTATAATTTTATTGAAGATGAAGTGTTTGGAAAAAGATTAAACTGGATTAACAATAATCTAACACTTAATGATTTTCAATATGCGGATGATTGTCTTCTGTATGCAAATACAAATGAAGCAAAAATGCTTTTAAAAGATTTTGTTGAGCTACTTTATGGGGTGCTTAATCTAAAAACTGAAGATACAAAATGTTCGGTTGAGTTTAGTCGTGGGAAGAATGGACTTCAGTTAACTGGTGTTTTTACAAATTTCAATTTCTCAGACGGTGACTTTCAAGCAAATGTAAGTTGGCATGGTCGAAAGATGAGATTAAACGATATTTGCAAGGTGATGGAATCTCGTCTTCCTGATCTTTATACATCAATTTATGTGAAAAACTTTAGAGCTGATCATCAATCAAAACTCAAAATCACATTAAATGTAAACGATATCGATGGTGTTCGATGGCATGTTTCAAAAGGAACAGTGAGTGACATTTAAGAAACTATTGATACTTACTCTCTTGAGTACAAGTATCTTTGCAAATGAAAAGTTCTTTAATTCTGCAAGTATATCACTGGGAATGATGAACTATTCGGTAACACCAAATGAGAGTACTTTACAGAATACTGACGGTAGTTCAACTGGTGGGGAAAGTGCAGATGCTGCTGCAGCTGCTGTTTCTGCAATTTCTATTCAAGTGAATTGGGAATTTAAGTCAGAATTAAAAAAGAGTTACTACATTAGTGGAGTTCTTCCAATGATGTCGGCGGAAGGAACAGGTGTTTACTCAACGACGATTGGAATGAACTGGTACTTTGGTGATATTGGAACTAAGTACACTTATACAAGTAATGGACAGAATCTAACGATTACACCGACTAGTAAGTACTATTGGGGTGCTTTTGTTGGTCCTGGTTATGTTATTTACAATACCGAATCTGCTAAATACTCAGATATTTTCTTTGATTTGGGAGTTAACCTTGGTGGCGGATGGCGCTGGGGGAAGAATAGAACAATTAAAGCTGAAGCGGCAGTTAGTCGTGCAACTGGAATTAAAACAACTGGAATTAAAATGGGGGTATTTGTAGGTATTAGCCAATATCTATAAATAATTTTTTAATGAAGTACTTATTATTACTACTACTATCTACATCTGTATTTGCTGCTAAGTTTAATGTTAAGTCTGATCCTAGTGATTGTGATGTCTATGTTATTGATAAAAATGGAAAAAGAGTTTCTCTTGGGAAAACTCCTTATGAAACTGATGTCGAAACAATGCAAACCAATTATGGAGCAAATGGTCCAGTACAAATTGAAGTATTCAAGCCAGGCTTCGAGCCTTACAGTTTGTCAGTTCCAATGCTTGCGAAATCAGATATTGATATTAGTGCTAATTTAAAAGTTGAAAAAGATATCGAACTAGCACAAGACTTCGATTTCCTAGTAGGTGATTTATTTGACGTACTAAGACTTATGAGAGGTAAGAACTTCGACCTAGCTTTTGCAAAATTAGAAAAGCTAGAAGCAAAATTTCCTCATTTTTCAATTATTCACGAAATGAAGGGCTCTATTTCTTATATGAAGAAAGACTTTAAAAACTCTCTTGCTTTTTATCGTAAAGCATTTGGGATTAATCCAAAGAATAGAGAAGCCTATAAAATGAAGATTTACTTAGAAAAGAAATTTAATGTTTCTAAGAATGAAGGAGGTAAATAATGAAGAAGTTAGCTTTTATCTCATTACTATTACTTTCTTCTGCAGCAATTTCAAATCCGAAGATGAATGTTTTACCAAGTCTTGAGTGGCAAAAGAATGAACTAGAAATGAAGGTTCACGATAAGTTACAAAGAGGTACCGGAGTTATTCTGGGCCATGAACATTTTTTCGTTGATGTAGAAATTGTAACGAATACACCTGAAACTCCAAATTTTAGTATTCCACTCAATCCCGCTCCTCAAGGAAGCAATGGTGGAGTAAACGGGAAAGATGGAAATACTCTTGATATGTCTGATGATGCTGAAATGGCAAAGTCTGATGAAGAGAAGAAAACAAAATCTGATGCTGAAATCAAGTTTACAAATGATGTTCCTGAAACAGACTACGGAGAGAGTATTGTATTTTCTCGCCTTGGTATGGAGGCACCTCTTATTGATGATTTCAACGATTTCTCTCCTTCAGGAAAAATCCTTCTAACGATGGGGGATAGCTCTAAAGATAAAATGAATCAAATGAAAGAAGATTTCTCTAAAGAGAAAGAGAAACTTGTTGAGCAAATTAAAAAGCTAAAAGACGCTACTAAGGCAAAGCCTAGTATGATCGAACAGATGTGGAAGTATAATACTTCAATAGATATTTTTAAAAATATCTCTGAAATTAATATTTCAGTACGTCTTCCAAATGATATTGCTAAGGATGAAAGAGTTAGAATTGAGGGTCTTATCAAGTCTATTAAACTTGGTGTGAATGATATTACTCCTAACTTTAAATTTTCTTACACTATTAATGTTCCTCAAAAAGAAGATGTCATTTCAAAAGGTGACTTCTTAAAAGCATTAAGTAGTGTTTCAAATATCATTGCAATCGTCCTCGGTGTGTTACTTATTGGATTTGTTGGTAACCGTCTAATTTCAAGATTCTTTGAATTAAATAGTGCTTCACAAGCTGGTGGTAATTTTACTATGCAAAGTGACAAGTCTGAATCTGATGATGAGTCAGGTGCGGGCGAGATGATCTCTGCCGGTGGTGGTAGTGGAGATGGCCTTGCAGGTGTTCACTCTCTTAATGGTATCGAGAGATTTAAAGTTTTTGCTAATAATACACCACAAGAAGCTATCCTTCTTGTGAAAAAATGGATTGCTCAAGATTCTAAAAGTGGACATGCTGCTCTTAGAGCACTTGTACAACAAATTGATAATAGTGCACTAGCAGATGTTTTCAAGATGTTAAGTGAGCCAGAAAAAGCAACGTGGAGAGACTTACTAAATAAGCCTCTTACTGCAAATGAGCTTTCTATTGCAAATGACTTTATTAGTAACCAAATCGTACAAAGTGTAATCCTACCTTCAGTTATTGAAGATCCTAACACTTACGATTTATTACTAAAGCTTAATGCTGATATGATCAATCAGATCTATGAAAAAGATCCATATATTGTTTCACTTGTACTTAATGCTTTAAGTGAGAGTTTTATCGCTGAAGTTCTTTCTAGTTGTGAACCAGAAACTGTTGATCAGATTTTAATGTCTTCAGTAATTATTCAAGAGAGTGAGGTTAGGGATAACCAGGCTCGTATTAAAGAAGTTCTTTCACAATATGTTGAATCGAAGTCAAAGCTACCATTTGTTGAGAAGCTTTATGATATTCTTCCAAATGTTTCTTCTGCTGTTGAAAGAAGTATTTTCAATACACTTAAGCAGAATATTAATGTTGAAGAGTTCACTCAACTTAGCCAGAAGAACTTTCCTTCCGAGCTAGTACGAGAGTTACCGACAAAGTTCTTAAAAGAGTCTCTAGCTACTTATGATCTAGGGAAGAAGGTTTCACTTCTTTTTGCAATGGATGAGAATGAGAGAATGTATTATCTTGATCTTTTTGCTCCTGATGGAACGAAGGCCCGTGATCTAATGCAGATTGAATTTGAATCTGTTGAACGTGATGAGATGAGAAAGAGTAAAATCCTTGCTGGTAGAGATGATAGCTGGCGTGATTTTGTTAAGTTTGTTCGTACACGTATTACTAAAGAGAAAGATGAAAAGACAGAGATTGAAAATCTCGTCCATACTTGGGCCCTTGATTTATATGGTTCAGGTGAAACACAAACTGAATTAAAAGTAGCATAAAAAAAGCAGCTCTTAGAGCTGCTTTTTTATTATTTACATTCTTGCTTGTGCTAGAAGATTTTTGGCAATAATCATAATCATTACCTCATTTGTTCCCGCTCCGATTTCGTTAAGCTTATTATCTCTCATCATACGCTCTACCGGGAACTCTCTTGAATAACCATATCCACCGTGAAGTTGGATTGCATCAAGTGCAATTTTAGTTGCCATCTTTGGAATAGCTAATTTTACTTGTGCAGCAACTACTGGACCTTTTTCTCCTTGATCGTAACGGTAAGCTACGTTGTATAGGAAGTTTCTCATCATCTCAGTTTCAGTTGCCATTTCCGCAATCATTTTTTGGATCATTTGGTACTCACCAATAGTTTTTCCAAATTGTGATCTTTCGTTTGCATATTTAATACACTGATCAACACAAGCTTGTGCGATACCAAGTGAGATACCTGCAATAGTGATTCTTTCAATCTCAAGGTTTTTCATCATGTGGTAAATTGAATCACCTTCGTTGCCAACAAGTTGCTCTAGACCAACTTTAGCGTTGTCAAAGATTAGCTCACCTGTAGGCGATGCACGCATACCCATCTTGTGAATTGGGCTTCCAAAGTCAAAGTGACCTTTGTCTTTTTCAAGAATGAATGTTGAAAGATTTTTTCTCTCTTTACCTGTTCTTGTGTATACGTAAGCAATATCTGCATATTGTGCATTTGTGATCCACATCTTCGTTCCATTTAGAAGGTAGTGGTCATCTTTTTTCTCAGCTTTTGTTTGAATACCAACAGCATCTGATCCATATTCTGGTTCAGACATACCCATACAACCGATGTGCTCACCAGTGATTAGTTTTGGAAGGTATTTTTCTTTTTGTTCTTTAGACGCGTTATTTTCAATATTATTAACACAAAGGATAGAGTGGGCAAGGTAAGAAAGAGTTGAAGAAGCACATGCTTTTCCAAATTCTTCCATAACGATAGTTGCGGCAAGTGCACCCATTCCAGCACCACCATATTCAGGATCAGCAGTTATTCCAAGAACTCCGATTTCACCCATTTTTTTGAAAGCATCCATATTGAAACTTTCTTCAGTATCATGCTTTTCTGCAACAGGAGCTAGTTCTTGTCTTGCAAAGTCACGACACATTTTTTGGATTTGTTTTTCTTCCTCTGTGAAATACCACATATATATGATCCCCTCTGTCTATTTTAATCAAAATAACTTACCGTGTCTTACATCCTATGGCAATAATCCCAAAGATGTTTTTAGACAATATCCAATATTTAGGCTTAAGATAAAAATTGTAAGTCCTTGAAATTGTCAAAGTGTTTTACATGACCTACAATTTTTTTTAAGGAGTCGATTGATGCTTACAACACCTGTAGTCAAGGATGAGGACACGGTATTTCCAGGAGAGAATTGGTTTTTCTACTGGAAAACTTCAGCTTCTCTTTGGAAATCTAAAATTGAACAAACGTCTTTAACGGACAAGATTATCGTACCGATTAATTGGAGCTTCCATACTGATACGGGGGATAAGATTGATTTTGCAAAGCAAAAGCCCGAGACGGACTTCAAGCGCCTTTATGATATTTGCAAAGAGCTAGATAAGGAAATTATCTTTCTTTTACCTGTTTCACCAGTACCTTATTTACCAAATGGTGGAATTCCATATCTTTTAGCAAGAACAGCTAGCTGTGATCAATATGGCCTTAATCGCGCAAGTGCTGATAGTGACGGAACAATTCATAACTTTTATAGCTTCTATGATCCACGTGTTTATAAGGGATTTACTCGCTTTTGTTCTGAGCTAAACTCATATTTTCAAGAAAGTGGAATTAATGCTCCTTTATGGGGTGCTAATTGTGGTCATTATTCTCATGGACACTTTCATTCTTATATTTTTGATCGCTCAATCGCATTCCAAAGTGGATTTAGTCGTTTTGTGGAAATGAAGAAGGCGGAACTTAAGCTTGAGAAAATAACTGCTGAACAAGAGCATGAGTTTATTATTGAATATAATGAAACAATCTCTCATATCTATATTGATATCGTTAAGCATTCTTTAGACAAGAACTGGCAAGGTGTTAAGAACTTTTCCTTCTTAGAAGGATCGATGAATTCAATTGAAAACCGAATGCTTGATCAAGTAAGTGATACGAAGATTATTGATGATGCCCTTAAGAGTTTGGATAATGGAATTCTTCCTTCATCAATTCTTCTTCCAAATCGAAATAAGAATGGGATCTATTCTGATTTAAAGAAACAAGTCATTAATTCTTCTCGTTTGGACGAATTCTATAACGATAAGACGATACTTTCAGATAATGAATTTATTTTTAAAACTTCAAATGCGGTTAATATCTTTCATAATGTGAAAGACTTTAAGAGCAAAGAGATCATTGCATTTTCTGGCTTTATTGATTTTTGTAAAAGTCAATTTAGTTGGAATTATAGCTATAGCGATATAAATGAGTTCCACTGGGAAGATTTTGTTGAAAGCCCATTTCAATTTTTCTACTTCAATGGAAAAGAAATCAACGCTGAACTTTTAGGTAAAGTGTTGAAACTCTTCATGAGCGGTGGAAAAGTACTTATTGATATCGCATACCTTGAAAAGAATTTAAGAAGAAGACTGGAGTCATTCTACTTAGAAAATGAATTAAGTGTTGAAAAGATTCGCTTTCTAACTGAGATCAATACTGTCACAATGGGTGAGGGAAGACTTCTTATTTTTAATTCAAATGATTTTCAAGAGTGTAGTGATGATGAGTTAAATACATTTTGGTCAAAAGTTACAAAGAGCATAGGTTATGTTGGATGTGATATTTCTCAAAGTGGTGAAGTTAGATACAAGTGGCAGGAGAGGGCGGTTGCGTCTTCAGACCTTAAGTATGATAAGGTAAAGCGCATCAGCTTTTTTAATCCTTCAAGTTATAAACAGAAACTTAATATTAAATATCCATCGGAATACGTTTTCCAAAAAATGATCGATCAAAATCATGTTGAGATTAATAATACTCCACATGAGATCGAGCTAAGCTTTATGCCTAAGGGAAGTATTTCATTAGATTTTGGGATAATTTCGGAGTAGAGATGGGTGGAAGTGATAAAGTTTTATATGTAAGTTATGTCTATAGTGAAGAGCACAGTCTTTTCTTTATCCGATCAATATTTACTGCAAAGTCATCAATTGATTTTAATGAAGTTGAGCTTGGTCCCCGTATGGAAATTACTTCTGATGGCTACTTAAGTGGTTTCTTCGATGAAGAGGAGCTTACGAAATTTGCTTATGATTTAAGTGATCGACTAAAGCAAGACAAGGTTTGTCTTATTTCCCCAGAGTGTTTCAACAAAGTATTAGAAGTTACTAAGAAAATTGGTGGGCTATTAGAAGCATTCATTGAACATGGCAATGTCTTAGAAAATCCAGAAAGAACAAAGAAAGGATTCCTATCGAGTTTTATTCGATAGGAATTCTGAAACTTGCTTGTAAAGGCTTATGATCTGAGCCTTCTACATCTCCGCGAACCTTAGCGCTAATTAGCTCAAGGTCGCGGTACCAAATATAATCAAGTTTATTACCAAGCCACTTCATACGATCATCTTCACCAGTATATTTAACTTCCTGAAAGCCTTCACTACTTAGAATATTTCTCATCATTTTTATTTTAGATTTAGAGTTGGTATTGAAGTCACCGGCAAAGATGACTGGACCGTTTGTTGTTCTAATGTAATTAACGACTTGATTGATTTGTTTTTTTAAAGACTTCTTTTTTACAAAATTAATAGCGTGAATATTGATAAAAGTAATACTCCTACCGTCTTCAAGTTTATACTGACTTGCAAGAGATAGTTTTGGTGTGCGAATAAATGGTTCTCTAACTTTACTTCGTAGAGGAGTTATCTGAATCGTTGGATATTTAGAAATATTAGTTACACCTGTATTGTGCTTACCCCAACTAATAAATGAAGTTGCAAGAATAATCTCTTCATCTTCCGGATTAAAGAGACGCGCTTTCATTTTTCCTTTAAAGCTAAATTCTTGTCCTAGAAGAATATCACTTTCATTCATTAATTCTTCAAAGTCTATTTGCCAACTATCTTTCTTGCCTTTATACATATTCCAAACCGTCAGTTTGAATTCATTAGGAAATGGGCAATCATGACAAGAAAGTCCTTGTTTAACTTGAATGATTTTATCTTCGCTTGGTATTTTGTGTACGAGCTTTTCTTGGGCAAATGATGGAGTTGCAAATAAAGCAACGGCTAAGCTTATCATAAGCTTTTTCATAACAAATCCTTTTGTTTGAATATACTTAATCTTAATTATCTATAAGTGAGCACAAATGTGCAAAGAAATGCAGCTGAATTTTTCTTTTTATCAGCTAAACTGTCAAAGCTAATACTTAATCAATTAGCTCGAACTCTGCCTGCATAGGTTTGTGATCGGAGCCTTCGATTTCACCAAGAACTCTTGCTTCAATAAGATTTAGCCCTCGATACCAAATATGATCAAGAGGTTGTCCCAGAAAAGTCATGCGATCATCTCTGCCAGTATATCGGGCCTGTTTGAAGCCTTCTTTCTTAAATAACATATTCATTATGAGAGTTTTTGTCGGAGCATTTGTGTTGAAGTCTCCTGCAAATATAACTGGTCCTGCATTATCTTTAATTGCACTAAGAAGTGTTGCAATTTGAATTGTGAAAGGTTGGATTCCCACAAAGTTTAGAGCATGGATATTTATAAATGTAATGATTTGTCCATTATCAGCAGGGTATTTTGAGATTAGCGCTAGTTTTGGTGTATTAACTATAGGCTCACGGTCGCTACTTTGAAAGGCTTGTTTACTTACGGCCTTTACTGTTGAGCTTGTAAAAACTCCAGTTGCTTGTCCATTTGTATCATAAAATGAAGTTGCCAAAATATTTTCGCGATTAGCATTAGATAAGACGTCCTTCATTTCACCTTGAAGTAAGAACTCCTGCCCAAGGATGATTTCACTCTCACTAGCTAATTTTAAATAATCTGCTGACCAAGAATCTTCTTTACCTTTATACATATTCCAAATCGTGACTGTAAATTTAGAGGGCATTTTACAATCGAAACAGTTAAGAGAGCCTTTTGTTGAAAGTATTTTATTTTTTGCCGGAACTTTATAAACCAGGTTGGCCATATTATTTCCGGCCAGAGCATGGCCTTGAAGTAAAAGTAGGGAAGTTATTAATAGGCTAATTTTTTTCATCTCAGTTCCTATCTGTCCTGATGTCATCAGATTTTGTTGTATTTCAACCTTAATAGACCAAAGAATAGGCTAAATAGCAAAAATTCTACAGAGGAGCTTGTAATATTTAGTCCCTGACCATATAAATGTCACCTAATATTGGAGAATCATATGCAAAAGCAGCTTTTTTACTCGCTTTCACCTAAGTCTTTGAAATCATTCCTCGTTGAGAATGGTCAGAAGGCTTTTGTAGCAAATCAAATTCTTCAATGGGTCTATGAAAAACACGAATATAATCCTGAGGGATGGTCAAATATTTCTAAGAATCTTAAAGAGCTCTTAGAGGAAAACTTTGATTTCACACTTCCTAAAATTGTTTGGAATGGACTATCTAAAGATGGAACGAGAAAGTTTCTTGTGGCCATGAGAGATGGGAAAACTGTTGAAACAGTTATGATCCCAGCTCGCTCAAATCGCAAGACACTTTGTGTATCATCACAAGTTGGTTGTGCTATTGGTTGTACATTTTGTCATACAGGTACAATGGGACTTATGCGCCACCTTGAAGCAGGGGAGATCATTGGACAATTCCTTGCTGTAACTAAGTTCCTAAGAGAAAACGTTGGACCTGAAGAAAGACTTTCAAATGTTGTATTCATGGGTCAAGGAGAGCCTCTTCATAACTTTGAACAAGTAAAGGCCTCAACAGAGCTTATGGTTGATGAAAAGGCATTAGGTCTTTCTCAAAGACGAGTGACGATCTCAACATCTGGACTAGTACCGGCTATCAAGAAATTAGAAGAGTTTCCACCTGTTAATATCGCAATCTCACTTCATGCAGCTCACAATGAAATTCGTACAGAACTTATGCCAATCAATAAGGCGTATGATCTCGATAGACTTCTAACGGCCATTAAAGAGATTCCTCTTAAGGCCCATCGTTATATTACATATGAGTATCTTTTAATCGATCAATATAATGATCGTGCCGAAGATGTCGATGCACTTTTAAAGCTACTCCCTAAGAAAGTATCAAAAGTGAATTTGATTCCTTTTAATGAGTATCCCGAGTCTAACTTTAAACGCCCGAGTGTAAGTCGTATCAATTGGTTTAAAAATCAACTCGATAATGGTGGAATCACGACGACAATTCGTACGACAAAGGGGAGTGATATCTTAGCTGCCTGCGGCCAGCTTAAGAGTGAGCTTGAAAAAGATCTAAATCTTTGGAAGTAAGATTACTTCTTATTCTCGTAATCCCAATACTTAACTTTTGTATTCTTTGAAGATGGAAGACGCTTTGACTTCTCTGATTTAGAGTCATCTTCCACTTGATAAGAGTCTTCCCAAGATTCTTGACTCTTATGGTGAACTACTTTCTTTTTGAATGAAATTGGCTTTTGCGCTTCTTGATAAAATGCGGGTGTTTCATACTTCTCAGCAAATACAATGCTAGACTGAATTACTAGAGTAATTATGGCAATTGTCTTAATGCTGAAACCTTTCATATATCCCTCACTTCGCATTTGCGGTTTGATTCCTATACCTTTTCGGATAGGGACAAATTTACTTTAATCGGCAAGTTTGTAACTTGTTAAAAAGTTTACGAAATCCAATATTTTTGGGAAGATAGAGGGGTAGGATTTATAAGCTCAGGGAGGATGCTTTGTCGAAATCAAAATCAAAAGATCGTGCGGTCATAGGCCTTATGGCAATGGTTGCAGTTTTCTTTGTCGTATTAATTTTATTTTCCGCTTATACGGTAACAATTTTCAAAGGAAATAATGATCTTGCTTCGTCGAGTAAGAAGTCTAAGGATAAGATTGCTCTGATTGAGGTAGAAGGTGTCATCATGGACGCGAAGAAGACTATTCAACTTCTTCATCGTGCAGAAGCTGATGAATCGGTAAAGGGAATTATCCTAAGAGTTAACTCACCAGGTGGAGCTGTTGCACCTACTCAAGAAATCTATCAAGAAATTTTAAGAATTAGAGGAGCGGGAAGTTACGCTGAAGTAACAAAGAATCCAAAGCCAATCTATGCTTCTTTCTCTTCGATTGCTGCAAGTGGTGGTTACTATATTGGTGCGGCAACAGAGAAGATTTGTTCATCACCAGGAACTCTTACTGGTTCAATTGGTGTGATCATGCAATTTGTTGACCTTTCTGAATTATATAAATTCGCCATGGTTAACCCACAAACAATTAAGGCCGGACGCTACAAAGATATTGGTCAACCAAATCGCTCAATGACAAAGGAAGAAAGAGCTCTTATGACTGAGATGACTCTTGATGTTCATAAGCAATTTAAAGACGATGTAGCAGCACAGCGTAGTGAAAGAATCACAGTAGAAATAGATGAGGTTGCTCAAGGTCAAGTTTTCTCAGGTGCACAAGCTAAGAAGCTTGGACTTGTTGACGATCTTGTTGGACTTTGGCCATGTGCTCGCCAACTTCATGCAAAACTTGAACTAGAAGGGGACTTAAACCTTTCAGAAATGAAGATTAAAAAGAAAGCTAATTTCTTTTCAATTATAGAAGATTTAGAAGATGTTAAAGGGGCCGTTAAAAACTTTGTTAAGGCTAACAGCTCGACAACATTAATGTACAAATAATAGAGGCATAATGCATATATACTTAAATTGGCTACAAGATCATATCCTAGCAGTTGTAGCATTCGTATTTACACTTATTCTGATCTATCACTATTTTAGTGAGAAGGACACAGGTGTAAAACTATCGAAAAGATATCGTAACTCGATTTTTGAAGCCCAATCAAAAGTATTCCTAAATGCAACTCAGTACTTAATTTCTGGAAATCGCGACCTTGCGATTAAAGAGTTTCTAAGTGCAGTCGATATTAATAGAGAAACAATAGATACTTATTTTGCACTTGGTGGTCTATTTAGAAGTAATGGTGAAATTGAAAAAGCAATCAGTATTCACCGCTCCCTTATTGCCAGAGATAATATTTCCGAATCTCATCGTATTCGTGCCCTAAAGGAATTAGCAATTGATTTTGATAAGGGTGGATTTGTTGATAAGGCCATCGAAACTTATAAAGATGTCTTAAAAATTAACCGCGATGAATATGATGTAATCCAATCTCTTTGCCGTATCTATGAAGATATTGGGGACTGGGATCAAGCTTATAATTACCGCATAATGCTTTCAAAAGTAGGGCATGAGAATCAATCAGAAACGATTTCACATATTCTAGTTCAAAAGGCCAAGAAGTTCTTTGAAAATGGGCAACTATCAAAAGCTATTGAGGATTTAGAAGATGGTTTTCGTTTTGCTCCTTCTGTTTCAGCAAAGATTTTAAAACTTAGAATTCTTCTTCATGAAGGAAATATAGATGAGGCGAAGTTTTATCTTGTTGAGCTATTAAAAGAGCAACCAATGTATGCTTCATTTGCATTTGAATCACTTGAAGAAGGTTTTAAGGGAAGTGAAGAGGAAAAAGAGAAATACTTTAAAAGATTGAATTTACTGATTGAATACTTTTTAGAAATGAATGATGAAGAATTACTTTCTAATGAATCTATCATTCTTACTAAAATCAGACTTTATAAACAACAAAGTAAACTACATAAAGCATACGAGTTGCTAAGTGAGTGGGATAAGAAATCAAATGCAACTTCACAAGCTTTAAAATCAGAATATATTAAAATTTTAATTGAGCTTGGAAAGAAGGAAGAGGCTGTAACTCAGACAAAGGATCTTCTGGAAAATATGCACCAAACTCTTACGAAGCACTACTGTCGTGAATGTGGATACAACTCAGATGAAATTTTCTGGCGTTGTCCTCAATGTCACGAATGGGAAACAATTCAATTTAGATGGAAAGTTTAATGAGAATATTTGTAGTATTTTTTCTTCTTCTACCGGCCTTTGCTCAAACTAAGGCTCAGTCTACTAGTGAGCAGAAGAAGACGATTTACTACGTGCAGTCAGTTTATTCTCAACTGCATCAAAACCCATCAAAGTTCTCACGAGTACTTTCTACATTTGAGTGTGGACAACCTTTTTATGTATTAAGTTCACCAATCTCAGAGTTCTATCAAGTAGAGTATTCGAATTATAAAGGCTTTATGAGTACTAATGTTTTGGCGCAGACAAAACCAAGTAGCTGCTGGCAAGATATGTATCGACGATTTTTTGATCAAATTGATATCGGTGTTACTGAAATACATTACTGGGGAAGGCTTCAAGACCTTCTTATTAAAGGGGAGAGTAAGTAATGAAATACTTCTTATCATTTCTCCTTTTATTTAACATAAATGCACAAGATAACCTTCCTGTTGAAAATGAATTTGTGAATTTTAATAAAATTCAAAAAGTTCTAAAAAAAGACGGGCTTGAAAAAGCTGCAAAAGAGAAGGCCAAGCAAGCAAAGAAAAAACAAGTTGATGTCGATGCTCAAAAGAAGGCCTTTTATAATACACCTGCTGGAAAAGATTTTTGGCATATCATGACACAATATTGGTTAGTAAAAAATGTTGGTGTTCTTAAATGGGATTTCCATAAGCCGGATTTTGGTGTTCGTGAATATTATGCAAAGTTTCTCAAGGAAGTAGGCTATTTTGGTATTAAGTTTGATATTTTATATTTAAACTCACCTAATGTGACACACTTTGGTTTTCCTCTATCAACTAATCACTATTTATTTGTTATTAGTGTCCCATTTATTAGGGCAATGGATTTATCGAAACTACAAATATCTCTATTACTATTTGAGGATTTACTTAGATTAGAGGATCAACAATTTATTAAAAAATTTGATGATGAAACACTATTGAAATTAATGAATAATAATTTTTATAAGAAGCAATTTCCAAAAGAAGAATTTCATAAGGTATTGGCTCGATTCAGTGATATTGTTTTTAACACTGGTTTTACTTTCAAAGATCAGTTCAAGACAACTAAGAAAATGGATATTATTTTAAAAAATAATCCAAAGTATTGGAAAAACTATTATCACTTATTAGAGAAAATCGATTCTTTAACAAAAGGGAATTTACTTTATAAGAATTATTCAAAGATTTATCCAGCGCCTGAGCTGCAATTGAATTGGATAAACCCAACGACGAATTAGTATGAAGTTATTCGCCAAAGAAAAATCTATTTATCTGGCAAAGTACGCCACATCGACAATAATATACTGGATTATTTACTTTATTCTTGTCTCAATTATTACGTTCTTCCACTTTAGGCTTGGGCATAAGCTTATAATTGTAGAGAATTGGCTTTATGATTTTTCATGGCAAGTTTTAGTAACGGCCAGAGTTCTGGGATATCTCGTTTCAATCTATTTTTTCTCAGATATGAAATTTAAAGATATCAAGAGTCAGCTATCTTTCGATTGGTACAATAGTGTAAATGTTCCAACTTATTTAATTTCGATCGCAACTTTGATTGTCTTTGTATTTTTTAGTCGACCTTCGCATATGGAGAATGTTCAATTTAGTTTTTGGCAATTAGTTGTTCATAATATCTTAATCTTCGTATTTTTCTTCTTTGAGTTCTTAAATTCAAAAATCTTTTTAAAGTCTAGAAGAGTAGGTAAGGGATTTCATATTCTAACTGAGGGATCTTTCTTATATCTATCTCTTTTTGTTTTATTCCCAAGAAATACAAGTCTCGAAATTGGGCATATGTTCTTATTTTTCTTAGCTTATGCTCATCTTTATTTATTTAATTATTCAGTTCTTAAGGGAATGATATTTATATCAATTGTCTTTGTACCTCTTTTTGCCTTCTTGGGTCATGACCCATTATGGGGTACATATTATTCGATATTCTTTTCAAAACTAAGCAACCTAATAGTACCAGCTATTAGTTTATTAATTGTTACATCCGCATATTCATATATTTTAAAAAAGCAAGGAGAAGTATAGTGGAAGGTCATAATTTAGATATTTTCCAAATCCTTTTAGATTCAAGCATTGTTGTTAAGTTAGACTTACTTCTTTTAATCGCGGCATCTGTGCTTTCTTGGACTATTATTTTTCAAAAGAGATCACTCTTTAATAAAACAGAAAAGGCCAATCGTGAGTTCAAAACATTCTTTAGTGGTGTTAACTCGTTAGAGGAGGCTTATCATGATGCTCAAACAATTGAAGATAGTCCTTTAAGGAGACTATTTCTTTCAGGTTATAGAGAACTTAAAAAAACAGAAATTGCTTTAGGTGAAAACTATGGACTTATTAAAGAACATTATTCGTCTATTGCGAACCAATCAATGGAGCGTGCTCTATCAAACGAGGCAGTTGAAGTTGATCAGCAAATGAGCAATGGGCTAACAACTCTTGCTTCAATTGGCTCGATTACACCATTTGTTGGGTTATTTGGAACAGTTTGGGGGATCATTGATTCATTCTCTGGACTTGCAAGCGGTGGTGCAACTCTTGAAACAGTTGCTCCAGGTATTGCAGAAGCACTTGTTGCAACTGCAGTAGGTCTCGTTGCTGCAATTCCTGCAACTTGGTATTTTAATAAATTTGGACAAAGAAGAAATAAGTTAAAAGAACAACTTCATATTTTTGGTAATCAATTTATCAACGAAGTTGAAAGATATATTTCTTCAAAATCATAATTTAGGGGTAAGCAATGGGTATGAATTCTGGTGGTAATGGAGATGGACCGGTATCAGAGATCAACGTAACACCACTTGTTGATGTTATGTTAGTTCTACTTGTTATCTTCATGATTACAGCGCCCTTGATGTTAAATGGGATTGAACTTACTTTACCAAAAACGAAAGAAGTAAATGTCATGAGCTTAAACTCTTCTCAGGTTGTTTTAAGTTTTACAAATTCAGAAGAGTATTATGTTGGAAAGGATAAAATCCTATTAAGTGAGCTAATTGCAGTACTTTCAAATAAGTTAAAGGAGACTAAATCACAGACTCTTTTCCTTAGAGCTGACTATCAGCTTGAATACGGTAAGGTAGCAAAGCTTATGTCTTATTTAAAATCAAATAATATAAATGATATTGCTCTGGTAACAGAGTTAGAGGATAAGTAGTATCGAAAAGAGTTTTAATAAATACATTTCTATCTCATTAGGGGCCCATGCAATCCTAATACTAGGACTGTATCTTCTATCGATCTTCAAACTAGGAACACCTTTTGATCCAAAGAGGGCCAACCTAGATAAGGTGCGTGTAATTGGAAAGGCCATTAAGGTTGATGTTGTGGCCATGCCAAAAATGACTTATCAAGAGCTAAAAAAAATGGTTCCTCCGCCTCAAGAAAAAGTTGAAGTGATTAAGGAAAAGGCAAAGGAGACAGGCGGAAGCGATAAGGCCGTTCTTGAAAAAGCGGCAAAGCAAAAGTCTTTAAAAGATATGCTGTCAAAATTTGCGAACCGTAACGTAAAAACAGATACGAAAGCGAAATCAAAAGTAAAGCCTAAGCAAAAGGTCGTTGAAGATACAACTGACTATAGCAACATTATTGCAGCTGGAAATAAGTTAAGTGAGGGGTCCTCTTATACAGGAACTGGTAGCGCCCAGGCACAAGGTGACTTTGACAATTATGTTATCTCTGTAATGGAAGCCGTTAGAAAGCACTGGAGACTTCCAGCGTATCTAGCGAATCTTGAATTATCTTGTCACGTTCAGGTTTTCATCAATTCACAGGGTAAATTATTAGAATATAAAATTATAAAATCGAGTGGGAATGCGGAATATGATAGCAAGGCCGTGGGATCAATACGCGCGGTAGGCTCATTTCCTCGTCCGAAGAAAGAAATTACTAATAGGCTAGTGGCAGGTGAACTCGTTCTTGCCTTTCCTATATAGGAGTTTTTATGAAGTATTTAGTTTTTTTACTTATATGTTTTAACGTTATTGCTGATGGTGGACTGACTGTCGTCTCTGTAGGAGATGCTGAAGTTGTTAAAGAAAGCTTATTAGTTGAAAAAATATTCTCTGAAGGAGTTTTTACACCTAATGAAGTCGAGCAGTCAGAGAATTACATCAATATAGTAAGAAATGACTTTAAGTTTTATCAGAATTATTTCAACGTTCTGCCACGTCGTATCTCTCAGACATCTTTTGATAATGTACGATTTACAAATTATAAAACGAAAGAAACGAACTTCTTAGTTCGATTTAAGATTATTAGAAGTGCAACGCAAACGACATTATCGTATAAGCTTTGGAATATCGCTGCGGAACAAGAGCTTATATCAAAGTCGATTCCTTATGATGCCAATGATCGAGCTGCCATTCACGCTGTTTCAGATGAGATTTATCGTGCAATAGTAGGCAAGCCTTCTATCTTCAAAGATAAGATTGTTTTCGTTTCTGATTATAAAATGCCAGATGGTAAGAAAGAACTATTCATGATGGATTTTGATGGTGCCAATCCAAAGAGATTAACATGGCACAATGGTGTTGTACTTTCTCCTGCGGTTTCACACGATGGATCTAAAATCGTTTACAGTTTGATTGATGAGTCAGTTAAAGGAGCAAAGAAGAACGTCAACCTAATGCTCTATGATGTAGCAACTAAGAAAACTAGTATTCTATCAAAGAGGCAAGGGATTAACTCTGGTGCAATCTTTACGAATAATGGTGATGAAATTATTCTTACGCTATCACATCAAGGTAATGCTGAGCTTTACCGTATGAACTTAAACACTCGTGCGATCACACGCCTAACGAAAAGCTATGCTCCTGACGTTGATCCATCACTTAGTGCGGATGGTTCAATCCTAACGTTCTTATCGGGAAGACCTGGGAAGCCAATGATCTACACAATGGATCCAGGTGGACTAGAGAAGAATGTGAAGCGTATTAGTTATGTCGGTAAATACAATGCAACTCCACGTTTTCACCCAAGTGCTTCAGAAATTGTTTTCTCAAGCTGGTTAGATAATCGTTTTGACCTCTTTAAGGTTGGTTCTGATGGCCAAAATCTCGTTAGATTAACAAAGGATTTCGGTTCAAATGAGGATCCAGAGTATTCAAAAGATGGACAGTTCATTATTTTTACAAGTTTGAGGGTTCTTTCACAGTCTAAGGCCACTCAAAGTGTCTATATTATGGACACTTGGGGTAAAATCCTAGGGCCACTGACCTCAAATTTCGGAAAGTGTACAAGTGGTAGATGGCTTAAGTCATTATAATCACAGTATATCTATATTTTTTTTGAACAACCGAGTATTTTAGTCTTGTAAAAAATTCAGACGCGCTGTATCATGAATTTAGATTAACGCTTCGCAAAACACACACTAAAAATTACACGGGAGTTTATACATGACAATCGAAATGAAAAAAGAATCAACAAAAATTGAAAATCTACTGTCTACACTTCTTACAACTTTAGATGAGCAGGTTTTCTTTTCTGAACTATCAAAATTCTTTAAATCAGAAATCGTTTGTGATGAAATCATCGTAAACCTTGCACACGAAGACGGAAGCTGTCGCATGGTTGCTAAAGATGCTCGCGCTGTAAAGAACGCACAAAGAATTTCAAAAGGTCTTGGTGCAGTAGGACACGTAATCAAAACTAAGCGTGCTTACTTCTCAAACAACGTACAAAGAGATCCTCTATTTGCTTCGACAAAAACAGAAGTATCTCACTCTGAACTGTGTGTTCCAATGATCATCGATGGTGTAATCATCGGTACTATTTCTTTCAAAGGAAATAGCGAAGAAGTTAACTTTAAGAAAGAAGACATTAACATGGTTATCGATAGCCTAAACTCTATCCAAAAGCCACTTAAGAATATGAAAATGTATCTATCTGCTAAGTTCCTTAACGAATCACTAAAGCAGAAGATCGAAGAAAAAGAAATTGAACTAAAGAACTCTGTACCAGGTGTTACTCTATCTCGCTCAACAACTCAGGAGAAAGAGATCATCGGTAAGTCTGAAATTATGCAAGAGCTTCTAGTTGCAGTTGATCGTGTAGCTGCATCAGATGTTAACTCTTACATGGCAGGTGAGACTGGTGTTGGTAAAGAGATGATCGCTAGAAGAATTCACTGTCGTTCAGAGAGAAAGAATCACGCTTTCATCGTAGTTGACTGTTCAATGGGTAATGATGAGTACCTAGAATCAGAAATCTTCGGAAAAGAAGAAGTTGATGCTGTAAGAGGTTTCAGAATTAAAAAAGGTGCTCTAGAAGCAGCGAATGGTGGAACAATCTTCATTAACAATATTGATAAAATGCCAGTTAAAGTACAGGCAAGACTAATGAGCTTTATCAACGACCTTGCTTACTCAAGAGTTGGAACTCATGAAAAACTAAGATCAAACGTAAGAATTATTGCAGCTTCTTCTCTAAACATGAAAGAAAGTGTTGCACTAGGAACTTTTAGAGAAGACCTATTCTACAACCTATCAACAATTGGTTTAAGAATTCCTTCACTAAGAGAGAGAAAGTCAGATATTGAAATTCTAGCTAACCACTTCCTAAACCTAGGAAAGTTACCAGAAGCTCAAAAGTCTATGTCTCCAGGTGTTGTTAAGCTTCTTGAAGACTACAACTGGCCAGGAAACGTAAGAGAACTTCACTCAATCATGGAAAGAGCATATGTTCTATCTTCGGGAATGATTGTTGAAAGAGATCACCTTGCAGATAGCATTAAAGTTGAGCAAGCTGAAATTAATGAAGAAAAAGAAGAAATTAGAATTTTTAGAGAAATGACGCTAGGAGAAATTGAGAGAGAACATATCTGTCAAACTCTAGATCACCTAGGTGGTAACAAGACTAAAACAGCTAAGGTTCTTGGAATTACTGTTAAGACTCTTTATAACAAGCTGCACAGCTACGGTATGATTGAAGCAAAAGAAGCTTAATCAACCTTTAAAGAAGCTTAAAGAGAATTGATAAAGCGTACTTTTGAAGTTAATATGTCAGTCTAATAAGGAGAGCCCATGTCAACAGAAGACAATAGACTACCAAAGAACTTCAGAAATTCACCAGATTTAGAGAATTTCTACCGCTTTATCTATGAAAATAACTTAAGAAGTGAAGCGAAGAAAATTTTTGAAGCGTTAAAAGTCGCTACAACTCCTGTAAAGAAAAGAGGAAGAAAGAAAAAGTCTTAATCCTTGTATCTATCAACAAATTCATTATAAAATATAAGATGCCCGTTAATTAACGGGCTTTTTATGTACAGGATGTACGGTATGTCCACGGAGGCAGGAGCCGAGAGTGAACCAAGTACATTTATATTAAAGGATCAACATGGAAGTTGTCTCAAACGCTAAATTAGGTCTAAAAGTTTATGATCCATTATATGGATTCATCGACTTAACTCCACTTGAGATGGAGATTATCCACAGCCCATTTTTTCAAAGGCTGCGTTGGATTAAACAATTAGGATTTTCATTCTACGTTTTTCACGGTGCCGAGCATTCTCGCTATGGACATTGTATTGGCGTACTTAATAATGCTCATCTTATTCTAAGGTCAGTTGGCCGTGGTGTTGAAGATAATGAACTCTTTGTAAAAGAGCAGAAATCAAAAGAGGCCAAGTATCATCAGGCCATTCGAGTCTCAGCTCTTCTTCATGATATTGGAACATTTTGTTTTTCTCATACAACTGAGATGGCCTATATCAAGATAGGGGAGACAACAAATAAGAAAGGTGGAAAGGGATTACAAGACGATCACGAAAACCTAGGCTCATTCATTATCAAGAATACTGACTATGAAGGTGGCCTAACACGAATTCTAAAAGATCATGGAATTGATCCACAAGAAGTTTCAGATCTTGTTAAAGGAACACACTCGTCAATCCTTGCTAATCAAATTCTTCACTCTGAAATTGATTGTGACCGCATGGATTATCTTTTAAGAGATGCTCACTACACAGGTCTTAAGTATGGAACTTATGATAGGGAATATCTACTTCATCACTTCACAACAGAGAAGGTAGCAGGTCACGACATTCTTGCAATTAAAGAAAATGCTCTTCACTGTGTGGAAGACTTTTTAAGTGCACGCTTTGCTTGGTACTCGCAAGTTATTCGCTCTCCACGTGGATCAAAGTATGATGCAATTGCAGATGCCCTTTGCTATCACATGCTAGAAAAAGGTCATATTTATCGCTACAGTGATCTTCTCGATATTATCAGTAACGATCCTATGCGTTTTTACGGATTCAATGATTCATACTTTATGAATACAATTCATAAGCTTCTTGTAGATGGACAATTTGATAAGTATGCAGATATTAAAGATATGGCACGTATCCTTCTTCTAAGACATGGCGCTAAGAATATCGATACAAGTGACTTTTCACAAAGCTTGCTTGAACAAGATAATATTGGATTCAATGATAAACTCTTTAAGAAGACTGGTAATAAGGCCACTGATATCGTTAACTTCGTAAAAGAAAATGGAAGTGATGCTGATTGGGTTATTCCAGATATTCCTAAAAAGAAGATTATCTTTGTTAAGAGTCCAAGAGAGCTCGCAAAGAAGACAACATTAACAAACTTATTACTAGAGCGTGATCCAGTTAAAATAAGATTGGATGATGGCCAGGTTAAGCTACTTGCTGATGTTGAAAACTCAATAATCTCAAAGCTTTCAAATACTATGAGCTATACACCGAATTGCTTCTGCTCAGACGGTGCGTATAAATTACTTAAAGAACAAGGTGTGATTTAAGTTTTTTTGCCCTTTCGATTAGGGGTAAGTAGATACCTTCAAGACTTGCCCCATCGTATTCAATTTTTGATAGCTTCCCAGTTAGTAGCTCAAGATTCGAGTTCACAAAAAGTACTTCAGTATAGCCTTCAAAAGTTGGGTAATCCCTTACAAAGGCTTTTTCTTCAATAGAATTCTCTAAATTTAAAAGTAAGCAAATGATATTAGCACTTCCTTTTCTTTGTGGAATACGAGGAATGATAAAACTTAAATTCTCAATGAGATTATTTAGATATTCTTCTCTCTGTTCTTGCCCAAAAGTGACCATCGTCTTATTTGTGATTGAAAAGAAAGTTGCCTCAACACCCATAAAGCGATGAGATTCATTATCAATTGATAACAGAGAAATTGTTTCATCACGAGGCGAGAGAATGTATTGGCAAGTTAGCTTGTCGTAGGGTGGAACAAAGATAAACTCTTCGAATCGGCCAGATAAATTTGGGTTAAGAGCGATGACCTCAATAAAATTAGATTCAACTTCTGCACATAACATTCCAACAGTGATTGCACGTATTCGACTGTTTTGATCAAGATATTCATTGCAAAGTGTTTTATCTGTAAAGGCCAGGGTCACATTAATCCCGACCTCATCAATTCGCTTCGTTCTAAATCGCGGGCCAATATCAACAGCTGTGTCGATGACATAGATGATGTCATAAAATGAAAGATTTCGAATTTCATAATCTCCATCAACACTACTGTCTTGTAAGAGGGAAGACAGTAGATGGGCATCGACTTGCTTTCCATTAATTTTTTCAAGCACTTTGACCTCGCTTTAACTGATTTGCACCTGATTCTACGTATAAAATTTGTTTCCTTCAACAGGTGAAAGATAAAGATTTACTTATTTGACGCGCGTGGTCGGTCTTTTTATCTACCTTTGCTTAAAATTTGATTTTGTTATAAAATTATAGAGTGGCAAAGAGGATTTTTGCCCAATTCAAGTTAGGAAGATTTGAATATTTAAATGAAGGACTCATATCAATGATCTCAAGCAGTTACGCGAATCAAGCAAGTAATTTATTTGGAAACCAGAATTTAAATACGAATATGTATTTTACGCTGGAGAATGTCACTGTTGATTTCGACGGAATCAAGGCCATTTCCAATATCAATTTGCAAATTAGAAAAGGTGAAATTGTCTTTGTTACCGGGGCTTCTGGAGCAGGGAAAACAACACTTCTAAATGTTCTTGCAGGAAACGTTTCACCGACGAGCGGAACGATTAAAATTGATGATCGAGTTTTTACAACACAAGTTTTTCAAGATTTAAGACTGATTGAAAATATGAGTCTAATCGATAATTTACAATTTGCATTTGATCCAAGTGTGTATCGTTCTCGCAAAGAATTTGAGAGCGACTTAAACGAGCTAATTAAAATTCTAGGAATTAAAAATCGCGTAAAACTTAAGGCCAAGGATGCTAATGGGGGACTAAGACAAAAAGTTGCCATCATTCGCGCGCTACTTGCAAAGCCTGACGTATTTATTGCGGATGAGCCATCAAGTTCACTAGACTTTGATAATACAAAAAGACTTTTTGATTTATTAAATATCTATAATGCGAAAAGAGGGACAACTATTATTTGGGCCTCTCATAATCGCGAATTAGTACAACGTTTCACGGGACGAATTATCCACCTAGATAACTCTCGTCTAATCCACTCGGGGCATGCATGTTTTATTTAAAAGAATTAGCTCGTTTCACAAAAAATAATCTTTTTGGGCAAGCGCTTTTTTCTCTTTTAACAATCTCTCTTGTTATTTCTGTTTCTAACTATGACAGTTTTAAAAAGAAGATTTCAAATGCGCTTCCTGCAATTCAAAATGAGTATTACTTTAATGCTCTCGTTGATGGGGATTTAAACACATCAAGTATTTCTAGAAAGATTAAGGGACTACCTGGAGTAAAGGGTGTTGAAGCGATCAGTGCAACAAAGAGCATGGCCGTAACAAACCAACTTAAAGATGTTCTAGAACTTGGAAAAGATGAAATTACTTCAATTATCTCAATGAAGGGTTTAAAAATTATTTTAGATGAGAAAGTTTCGGAGAGTTCGACTAACCTTATTAGAGAATACTTAGTTCGTTTAACAGGTAAGGACAATGTTGTTCTAGGAAGTGTGAGAAAGAAAATTTCAAATTCACAATCTTGGAAAAATGTAATGAATGAACTAAAGAGAAGACCGCTTCAAGTTTTAATCACTGTTCTAGCTCTTTTTTGGGTTGTTGCTTTTATGACTATTAAGCGCAACTTAAAGCAGGTTTCTTACCTTATTGAAAAGTTTCAAAGAAAGAAGAATGTAGCTTTCAAAATGTACACAGTTAATATTATCGCATCAACTCTTATTGGTTGCGCTCTATCATTTGCCTTCTTCTCTCCGGATGAAGTTTTTACATTAATAGTAAGTGCAGCATTATTAACAACTTCTGCGTGGTACACGATCGGGAAACTTGAATGGCAAAAAGCTTAGTTCTTTTCACAGTTCTATTAATTACTTCAGCTTCAATGAGGGCCGAGGCGGCACCAAACTTGAATGCGATTAAAGGGCAGGTAACTGATTCTCGCAGCAAGATCGACAATTACAAAAAGTCGATTCAATCAATCGAAACTCAATTACAGACAAAGAATGAAGACTATCTTCAGGCCATGAAATCAAGACAAGATCTTGATTATCAAATTTTTGAATTAGAAAAAAATCTTAATCAATCTTTATTTGACCTGGAATCAGATAAAGTTCGTGTAAAAAAGACGATTCGTCATGTTGCCTTAAGTTACATGGAAAACTCGACGCACGAAGACCTTGTGAAAAGTCAGCTTCTTTTAAAGTCTCTAAAGAATGAAAAGAAAGAGATTCAATCAAAAATTGATTATTGTACAGACCTAAAAAAGAAGACATTTGAACTTAGAACTCGTTTGAGTGAAACAGTAAAAATAGAAAGAGAGCTTTATACTCTTTTACAAGAGCTTGAAACTCGTAAAAGCTCAACTGTTCAAGAATTCTTAACTGAAAAAGAAAATCACGAAAAGTTAAAATCAGAATATAGTAAGTTAAGAAAATCACAACAACTTGCTAAAAAGAAAGCTCAAGCAAAACTAAAAGTAAGTAAAAACAAAGCAAGTAGCTCTTCGACTAAGTTAGTTGCTAATTTTGCTGTTCCTGTTAAAAAATTTATTTCGACAGAAAATGGCAAGAAAGGAATTACTTATACTGTTAAGAGTGGACAAGAAATTTTTGCAACCAAAGCTGGAAAAGTTGAATATGTAGGTTCACTGGCCAACGTAGGTAATGTGATTATGGTGGATCATGGAAATGATATTCGTAGTATCTATCTTGGTGACTTCGCAGCAAGCGTAAAAAAGGGACAAGCTGTTGATCTTGGCTCATCTGTTGCAAAAACAAGATTCTCAATTAAGAAGGGGAATCTAAGTAAAGTTTATTTTGAAATTAGAAAGAAAAATACAGCACAAAATACAGCACAACTAATTAATAATAAAATTAATATTTAAAATTAGGAATAATAATGAAAAAGCTATTTGTTGCTCTTATGCTTACGGCATTTGTAGCACCTGCTCAGGCAAAGCAAACTGAGAGGTCGCGTTTTGAAAAGCTCGAACTCTTCAATAAAGTTATTCATATCATCGAAACAAATTATTACCGAAAGGTAGATATTGATAAGCTCATTGATGGAGCACTAAAGGGAATGTTTCAAACATTAGACCCTCACTCTGCATTTTTAGATGAAGAAGTATTCAAGAAGATGCAAGAAGACACAAGTGGCGAGTATGGTGGACTTGGAATAGAAGTTACGCAAAAAGATGGTGTTCTTGTCATTACAACTCCAATCGAGGATTCTCCTGCTGAAAAAGCGGGCCTTCTGCCAGGAGATAAAATTGTTGAAATTAATAATGAGTCAACAATTGGTATCACTCTTGATGAAGCCGTTGATCGTATGAAAGGTGAGCTTGGAACTGTTATTAACCTAGGAATCCTAAGAGCTGGTGAAAAAGATATTCGTAACTTCAAGGTAAAGCGCCAAAAGATCAAGACTAAGCCAGTTAAGTCATTTGCAGTAAATAACTATGCTGTTATTCGTTTAAGCCAATTTCAAAAAGATGCAGCTGAATATGTAGTAAAGGCGCTTAAAAAAGAAAAAAAGAAACTTGGAAAGAATTTTAGAGGAGTTGTTCTAGATCTTCGCTCGAACCCAGGTGGACTTTTAAATGAAGCAGTAAATCTTGCTTCAATCTTTTTAAATGATGGAGTAGTTGTTTCGACTGAAGGTCGTGATCCAAAGAATAAAGAAATTCGTTATGTTAAAAAGAGTGGCCATAAAGAACTAGAGATACCTGTTGCTGTATTAATTAACGGCTCAAGTGCTTCTGCTTCTGAAATTGTGGCAGGTGCTCTCCAAGATCACAAGCGTGCTCTAATTGTTGGGACAAATTCTTTTGGAAAAGGAAGTGTACAAACCGTTTCTCAAGTTTCAGAAGAGCAGGGGATTAAACTTACAATTGCCCAGTATATGACTCCTAAGGGAAGAAAAATTCAGGCCCTTGGTATTAAGCCTGATGTTCAAGTTTCACAAGTCGAAGGTGAATTTGTTGAAGAGCATATGTATGATGATGGTGGAGTAAGAGAAGTCGATCTTAGAAATCACTTAACGGCCACTGTTGAAACTGAAGAAGAAAAGGAAGCTCGTCTTAAGCGTGAAAAAGCAGCACGTCTAAAAAGAATTGAAAGAGCAAAAGAAATCAATCAAAAGAAAGATGAATCATCGGTAGCTAGAAAGTATTCGGCCGACAAAGACTACCAAGTTCTTCAGGCAATTAAATTTTTAAACGCAGTCAATAAATTTCAAAATATCTAGTTGAAATCACAGTGGGATGACGCTCTTTGTCTTCCCACTTTGTGCCTTTTTTAACATCATTAAGGGATGAATAATAAAGTCCCATCAGTCTCACAACTCGTAAATCACATTAAGAAAAATCTCGAGTCTAATTATCAAAATATTAGTGTAACAGGAGAGGTTTCAAACCTTAGCTCCTCTGGTGCAGGACATTGGTATTTCTCTCTTGGTGATGGTAGTGCCCTCATGCAAATGGCGCTCTTTAAGATGGATGCCATGAGAAATCCAGTCATTAAAAATATTCGTGCAGGAGATAAAGTTATTGTCTCTGGTTCTGTTTCTGTTTATCCGAGTCGTGGAACTTTTCAGTTAATTGTTAAGCGTATTGTGCCGGCGGGTAAGGGTGATCTTCAGGAACAATTTGAATTATTAAAAAAGAAACTTCAAGCAGAAGGTCTTTTTGATATGAGTTCAAAGCAGCCGATACCGACGATGCCAAAACGCATCGGTGTAATTACGGCAAAGGGAGCCGCGGCCCTGCAAGACTTTTTAAATGTATCTCAAAGAAGATCTGAGTATCATCAGGTTCTTCTTTCACCGGCCCTGGTTCAAGGAGTAAATGCTCCTGCCTCAATTCGTAAGGCCCTTGAAAAACTCATTGCTTATCATTTAAAGGCAAAAGAAGAGGGGCGTACTAAAGATATGTTAGATGTCATCGTTCTCACTCGTGGTGGTGGGTCGATGGAAGACCTCTGGGCGTTTAATGACGAAGCACTTGCTTGGGATATTTATAATTGCCCAATCCCAACGATTAGTGCCGTTGGTCACCAAGTGGACTTTACCATCTCTGATTATGTGGCCGATCTTAGGATGGAGACGCCTTCAGCTGCTGCAGAAGTTCTGACACAAAAATTTATGGCCTTAGATTCTGATATGAATCGCATTCGTAAGGATTTAAAAGGTGCCATGAATATGGAGCTTCGTCGTCGCTATGATGTTCTTTCTGAAACGTCACCGAAGAGTTTCCTCATTGCTCTTAAATCGAAAATTTCAGATTATAAGCATGAGCTTGAGAAGCTAAATCTTATTAAGAGAAAAGAACAGATCCTATCTCTTTATGAATATACTTTTGAGCTTGATCGCCTTAGTCGTCAGCTCGTAAAAGCAATCCAAAATAAAATTGTGAATTATAAAAATAAGAATATGGAATTTGAAAAAATTCTCGGTGCCTTAAATCCTAAAAATGTTCTAACTCGTGGATATGCCTATACTCAAATTGGCGATAAAGTTATCAGTAGTGCCAAAGACATGGCAAAGCTTGAAAATGTCGATGTGGATATTCACTACGCTGACGGTAAGGTGACTCTTCATAAAGGAGTTAACTAGTGAGTGCATCTCTTGGCTTTCAAGATAGTGAAGTTAATTCGCCTAAACAAAATTTTTACTACCACTCAAATATAGAGATTGATGAAGAGCTGGAGCGCAATCTAAACTATTCTGGATTTAGCTCTAGTGATTATGAATTTGATTTTTCAATTGAATCTAGTATCCCTCTAATTGTTAAGTTAGAAGACCACATTATTGAGATTGAAACCATCGAGAATCTTAAAGAGCTTCTTCATTTCAAAAGAGAGCTTGCAAGAGTCTTTAAATTAAACTCTAGTATGGCCAGTGCCAATTTAGATGAAATGGAAATCGCAGGTCTTTATCTTGAAAAGGTATATCAAGATAATGATGAGAATTTTATAGCTGAACTTTTTAAGATTTCTGAAGTCAAAAATGAATTTAATATTAAGGTAATCGATAAGATCGATTCACATCTTTACCCTGTTAAAGAAGACTATTGCTTTGAAGATAGTACTTCTTATTATCTACTTACTGTTAAAGGGGATAGGGAAGAAGCTTTTTTGGCCGCACAAGCGATCGCCAATGTTATTCAATTAATTAATGTTAACCAAGAAGAGCTTTCAAGTGAGCAGTTAGGTGTTACAGACCTAATTAACAAATTGTCATATCCTGTTGTTATTTTGAGTGATGATGGTATCGTTCACTATCATAATGATCACTTTCTAAAGCTTGGTATCACACCAAATAATCTTATTAAGAATATTGATTCAGGATGGTTAGATATTGGTGATCAAAAGTATAAAATTCTTTCAAGTACAACTTCTAATTTAAAAACAATTTGTCTTGTTAAACAGGAATTCAATTATACAAAGTCTCACTCTGAACTTGGTATTATTACAAGCTCGATTGCCCACGAACTCAATAACCCGCTAGCGGGAATTCTTGCTGCCATTAATATGTTAGAACTTGAAGAGTGGGAAGAAGACGATTTAACAATCCTAAATGAAATGAAGGCATCAGCAAATCGTTGTAAAAATTTGATCAATACCTTCCTCGGTTTCGCCAAGGTTAACGATCAGCTAAGTCGCCAAAGTACTTTCTCTAGCATTCTTCAACAGGCGATCTCGCTACTAAGCAATCGAAAAATAGAATCGGGAATATCGATTCATACAAATATTTCAAATGATCTCAAAGAATATGCCATCAGTGGTGCGAGTCTTCCAATCATTCTCTACTTAATCCTAAGTGAGATGATGACGCTTAAAAATCACGAACTCTTAATTGATGCTAGCTCTAACTCAATCGATTGTAACTTCTATCGTAGTGAACACGATATCATTCTTACGGTTAAGAATCTCAATATCGAAGGACAAAAGAGTAAGATCTTAAACCGCTTAATCATCCACTTACTTGCACTTGAAAATTCACGGGTTGAAATTCATGGGCAGGATATTGTGATTTATAATTTGGTCTGATTAAATAAACGCTTCCGGATAATTATACTTATTCGGATTCACTTCAATGAACTTATCAAGTTGAGTAAAGAAGAAGTCCTTATTCTTAAGGGCAAATGAATCCTTAAAGATCATAAGCTCGCGTTCTTGGCGCAGGTTCTTTGCCATATAAAGATTAACAAGTTCCTGCAGCATTTCAGGGAAGTGAATTTCTTTAAGCTTCTGCGCTTTCTTGCGATTAGACTTTGAGTTGATATATTGAATTAGCTTCTTGTCGTGACCAGGGTAGCGAAAGATTAAACCTTGTCTAATCCCTAGGGCGCCAAGAGGGTAGATTGTATATTGTTCCGGCACAAGGTGATTCATAAGAACGAAGTCAGCTTGCTTGATTTTTTGAAGCTCTTCTTTGTACTCGGCCTTTAGTTCTTCTTTCGTACCGTCTCCAATCAAATTTTGACGAAGCATTGTGATGGCCTCTTCTTGATCGGCTTCATCCATTTTATTAAATGAATGATTAAAGCGAATAAGGGCCTCTAGAATTGGTCCACTAAGTTTAATGGAAATAGTTTGCCATTCGAGATCTTTAATACGCTCACTAATGAATTGAATCTCATTATCTTTGTTCGTACATGGGAAAGAGAAGAGGATCACTCCGTTTTGTCCTTTTACTGTAATAACAAAAGGAGCAAAAATCTTTTTCATCTTTGCTACGATCTCTTCGTGCTCACTTGTATCTTTTTTAAAGTTACAAAGATCAAGCTCGTAGCGATTCTTAGGGTAGTAAAGATGATTGATCTTCTTAATGTCTTTTTCAATAAAGATATTGAGATAGTTTAAGAAGAGTTGCGCCGTCGCGATAGCATCATCAAGGGCACGGTGTGCCTTTTGGTGAGAAATATTAAAAATACGCGACATATAGTTTAGATTCGAGTTCATGAGAGTTGGAATAAGATACTTCGTCATAAGGTTTGTACACAAACCCTTATTCTCAAGTTGCTTTCTTCCAAGCCTTTCTAAAACTGAATTTAAAAATGGAATATCAAATGAAGAGTTGTGAGCGATAAGAACTCGGTCACCAATAAACTCTAGAACTTCATCAATAACGGCATCAATTATTGGTGCGCCCTCAACTTCATCTTGTGTGATGGAAGTTAGCTTTTGAATGAAGTCTGGGATTTTTCTTTCTGGATTGATAAGAAAGCTTTTTTGAGCTCCTACTTCCAGGTTATCGATTTGGACAAGTCCAATTTCAATGATTTTATCTTTTTTCTGGTTTCCACCAGTCGTTTCTAAATCGAAGACGCAGAAGCTCATGTCTGCTAGCATTTTCTTTGAAGAATGTGTTTCCATCAATAATCCATGAAAGCCGAGTATTCACTCGTGGTTAGGTATTGAATAGATTATAGCAAAGTTCTCCCCACCGAGGTAGGGAGAAATTATGATTTTTTTATTTGATATTTGAGATAACTTCTTCAAGAAGCTCTAGAAATTTCTTCATTACACGAGCGGCCTCGTGCTTAATATCATCGTGATTTAGTTTAGTATTCTCAATCCCTGCTGCCATATTTGTCACACAAGAGATACCAAGAACATCAAGTCCCATGTGGTTAGCAGCAATACACTCTTGTACTGTCGACATTCCAACAAGGTCTCCACCAAAATTACGATACATACGAATTTCCGCAGGTGTTTCATAAGTTGGTCCCATTACACCAACATAAACACCCTCTTTAAGATCATATGAAATATTCTTTGCCGAAGCATGTGCAATTTCTTTAAGAGCAGGTGACCATGCATAAGTCATATCTGGAAAACGAGTTCCTAGCTCTTCAATATTTTCTCCCACAAGACAGTTTTCACCAGTTAAGTTTAAGTGATCTGTAATTAGAACAAGTGAACCAGAGCTGTAATCTAAATTAATTCCACCAGCAGCATTTGTGATGATTAGATTCTTAATACCAAGTGTTTTTAAAACGCGAACAGGAAAAACAACTTCATCAAGAGAGTGGCCTTCATAGCGGTGAATACGTCCTTGCATAACAGCTACAACTTTTCCACCTAGCTCACCCATAACAAGTTGACCTTTGTGGCCCTTAACTTTTGTCTTTTTAAAACCTGGGATTTCTTCGTAGCTGATTTCAACTTTGTTTTCTAAAAGGTTAGCAAATTCACCAAGTCCTGAACCTAGGATAACTCCAATATCAGGTGCCTTGTCATATTTGCTTTGGATATAACTTTTTGTCTCTTCTAGTCTTTTAAAAATTGCGTGCATACGTACCTCTAGATTTCCTTCACTTCAAAGATTAACTTACTTGCTTTAGGCTTAGCAGTTGTAACTTTAATATCTTTCTTTAAGTCTGCAAGGATAGTTTCAACTTGTTTCTTCTGATCTTTGTTATGGTAGATCTCAACAAGTGCTTCACCTTTAGAAACCTTGTCACCAACTTTCTTATTAAGAATAAAACCAACTCCAAAGTCGATCTTATCAGTTGCTTTTGCACGTCCACCACCAAGGCTTACACAGTGTAGGCCCATGTTCTTGCAAGCAATCGCAGAAACGTAACCATTCTTAGTTGCGCTAAATACAGTCTTCTCTTTTGCTAGAGGTAGGCGAGAGTAGTCGTCACAAACTTTTTCGTCTCCACCTTGAACCTTAATAAGGTTTTTGAAAACTTTAAGTGCTTTTCCATTATCAATTACTGCTTGCGCTTTCTTTTCACCTTCTTTAAGTGAATCAGCTTTTCCTGCAATATAGATCATTGCACCTGCAAGCTTAACACTGATATCAGTTAAGTCTTTTGGACCGTTACCTTTTAGTGTCTCAATTGATTCGATGATCTCTAGAGAGTTACCAATATACTGACCTAGTGGTTGATTCATATCTGTAATCATTGTGATCATACGCTTATCAAAGCGCTTTGCTGTATCACGAAGACTTTTTGCAAGTGCTTTTGCATCCTTGATATTATCCATGAATGCACCGTCACCAACTTTAATATCCATCACGATACCATTAGCACCTTCTGCTAATTTCTTACTCATGATTGATGCTGTAATTAATGGGATTGATTCAACTGTTCCCGTTACATCTCTTAGACCGTAGATGATTTTGTCAGCAGGAGCGATATCCTTTGTTTGACCAATAAGAACGATCTTCTCTTTATTAAGTTGCTTTTTGAATTGTTCAAGAGTTAGTTCAGTTTTGAATCCTTTAATCGATTCAACTTTATCAACTGTTCCACCTGTATGGCCTAAACCACGTCCGGCCATCATTGGAACCTTAACTCCGCATGCCGTAGCGATTGGGCCAAGAATGAACGATGCCTTGTCTCCAACACCACCAGTTGAGTGTTTGTCGATCACGTTCACTCCTGAGAACTTTAGCGTCTTTCCAGAGTAAAGCATGGCATCTGTAAGAGCGGCAGTTTCTTTTACGCTCATACCATTTAAGTAAATGGCCATTAGTAGTGCAGACATTTGATAGTCAGCAACATCACCATTTGTAATCCCATTTATGAACCACTTAATTTCTTCATCTGTTAATTTTTTACCATCTCTTTTTTTTGAGATGATCTGATATGCGCTAAAATTTTCCGACATAGTATTCCTTTTAAAAATTTAATTCCCTAATAATTCCTGTGCATTTATTGCATCAAATTACTTATGCGTATAGAATAGTAAAAGGGTCATTATAGACACGGCCATTAGAGGTGGCAATGATGAAACTTAATGCGTAGCGCAGGGATTTTAAGGTTTTAGAAATGTTCAAAAAAATTATCATTATATGTTTAGCTCTTACATTTTCATTCTCTTCATTTGCACAAACAAATTTTAAGGAAGAAGGATTACGTGACTTAACAACTGTTGCTGGTCTTGGCCTTGGTGGAGCTATTCTTGGTCTGTCGACATTATCTTTTGTTGAGGAGCCTAAGGATCACCTTAAAAATATTCTCGTTGGTGCTGCTGTAGGGATTGTTGTTGGTGTTGGTGTTGTGGCCTACAATCAAGCTGCAAAGTCGCAGGCGACAATTCGTCAAACGGGCTACCGTGACTTTGATACGACTAGTCGTCTTAATTGGCATGCGTCAAATACGGCACAAGATATCAAAGAGTTTAATGCTGTAAATCCAAAAGTTGGTTGGTCGTTTAACTTCTAATTATTCTTTTTTATTGTCCATTTATGCTCAAACCTATACTCTAAGGCTAATTTTAGAATTAATTTAATTTAGTTATAGGGTATTCCATGGAAAGAGTTATTTCGGCATTTGGTTTGATCGTTATGGTTGGTGTTGCTTTTGCATTATCAAATAACCGTAAGAAAATTAATTGGCGTCTCGTTCTTTCTGGCTTAGCTCTTCAGATCTTCTTTGGTCTCATCATTCTAAAAACTGATGTAGGGCAAAACTTCTTTGAAGGTGCACGTGGTTTTTTCACTGCAATTCTAAATTATACTAACGAAGGTTCAGGCTTTATCTTTGGTCCACTTTCAAATGTTCCAAAATTCGGCTTTATTTTCTTTGTCATGGTTCTTCCGACAATTATTTTTATGTCTTCATTAATGAGTGTATTTTATCACTTAGGTATCATGCAGGTTGTTATTAAGGCTTTTGCTAAAGTCATGTCAGTTGTGATGGGGACATCGGGAGCTGAGTCTCTAGCGGCCGCTGCCAATATCTTTGCTGGGCAAACTGAGGCACCACTTGTGGTAAAGCCACTGGTTTCAAAAATGACACAATCGGAACTTATGGCGCTAATGACTGGTGGAATGGCCACTGTTGCAGGTGGGGTTCTTGCTTCATATGTTGGTTTTGGAATTGATGCTGCACACTTACTTTCGGCATCAGTTATGTCGGCTCCAGCGGCACTTGTTTGTGCCAAGCTTATGGTGCCAGAGACACAAGAGTCTCTAACTCAAGGTGACTTAAAATTAGATTTAAAAGATAACAGTGTAAATTTAATCGATGCTGCGGCCAATGGTGCAAGTGAAGGTGTAAAGCTTGCCATTAATGTTGGTGCAATGTTGATTGCAATCATTGCTCTTGTAGCAATGTTCAACGGTGCTCTTGGCCTAATCACAGGTTGGTTTGGTTTTGAAGGAATTACTCTTGAGCTAATCATGGGTAAATTATTTGCTCCATTTGCTTGGTTATTAGGTGTTGAGTGGAAGGATGCGGAAATCGTGGGAATGCTTCTTGGTAAGAAGTTAGTACTAAATGAGTTCGTGGCCTACTTAGACCTTAAGGCGAATATGGGTAACCTATCGGAGCGCTCAATTACTATTGCAACGTATGCCCTTTGTGGTTTTGCCAATTTCTCATCAATTGGGATTCAAATTGGTGGAATCGGTGGGATCGCTGAAAACCGTAAGCAAGACCTTGCAAAGCTAGGTGTGAAGTCTCTAATTGCAGGGACACTTGCATGTTTCATGACGGCCTGTATCGCTGGTATCTTCATTTAATTCTAATTTATTTTAATGATTGATTAGTTGAGTAGGGTAACGCGGAATATTATATCTTCTAGCGCAAAACCTTGCCCAGACGTACAATTATTAGTAGGTTAAAGTCTTTGGCTTGAGCTATGCTCGCCGACTTGCCTCGTGTTTTTATTGCATATTTCGATTTGAGTTTAAAAGGAATATATATGTCTAAAGATTTAATTATTAACAAAACAGTTAACGAGTGGCGTGCTGTTTTGATGGAGAATGGTGAAATTCTCGACTTCCTAATGGAGAGAACTAAGCCAACGACAACGCCGCATCCACGCCTTGGGAATATCTACCGAGGAAAAGTATTAAGAGTTTTACCAGGAATGCAGTCTGCATTCGTTGACATCGGCTATTCAAAAGCAGCTTTCCTCTACGTTGATGATGCTTATCTTCCGACTCTTGATGAGCAAAGAGAGATGGCAAAGAAGGCCGAGGAAATTAAGAAAGAGAAGAAAGAAAATGGTCTTGTGATTCCTGATGAGTTAGCAACTCTTTCAGAGTCGATGGATATGAAAATGCGTCCAGAGTCTGCAACGATTGAATCATTCTTAAAAGAAGGGGATGAGATCATTGTTCAAGTTGCAAAAGAGCCTATTTCAACTAAAGGTCCACGTGTTACTCGTCATGTAACAATCCCTGGGCGCTATGTTGTTTATATGCCTTTTATTGAGCACACTGGTGTTTCTCGCCGTATTGAAAATGAGGAAGAGCGTGATCGTCTAAAAGAGATGCTTGAGACAATTCGTCCAGAAGGTAAGGGTGTTATTGCTCGTACTGTTGCGGAAGGAAGCTCATATAAAACTCTTAAGTCTGACTACGATATGCTGACAAAAATTTGGAAAGAGGTGCAAAAGAAATCTGAAAAAGAAAAAGCACCTGCGCTTTGTTATGAAGACTTAACTTTTATTCAACGAGTTTTAAGAGATATTACAGATGAAGATGTTGATAATATTATTATCGACGATAAAGACGGTGTGAAAGAAGTTGAAAAATTTGCAACAAAGTATCTTCCACAAATTAAGGGGAAGGCAAAATTCTTTGATGAAACAAATCCGATCTTTGAAAAATTTGGTGTTGATATTGAAATTGAAAGGGGACTAAGCAATAAGGTTTACCTTCGTTCAGGTGGTTCACTAAATATCGACCAAACAGAGGCCCTTGTTTCAATCGATGTTAACACGGGTAAATTTGTCGGACGAAAAACATTAGAAGAAACAATTCTTCGCACTAATCTTGAAGCAGTTAAAGAGATCGCTTATCAGCTAAGACTTAGAAACTGTGGTGGGATTATTATTATCGACTTTATCGATATGGAAAAAGTTGAAAACCGCGAAGCTGTTTATAACTCACTAGTAGACGCTCTTAAGAAAGATCGTTCAAAAACAAAAGTCCTTCCTATTTCCGAACTAGGGCTTGTTGAGATGACTCGAAAGAGAACTCGTGACACTCTTACACGTATCATGTGTGAGCCTTGTCCATACTGTGAAGGAAATGGAATTGTAAAAACAGTAAATACGATTTGCTATGAGATTGTTCGTGAACTTGGAAAGAAAATTCGCAACAATCCAGAGTCAAAGAAGATATCAATTTATGCTCACCCAGAAGTGACGGCATCTCTTTGTGGCGAAGAGCTTGATATTATCGAAACGATGGAAGAGGTATTCAGCGTTAATCTTCAGATTCGCTCGGAGAACTCTTATCACGTTGAACAATACGAAATATTCTAGCTGCATGGGTGCCTAAGGCACCCTTACTTGCTTTTAAGGTTTTACTGATATGAGAGCACTTCTATTCCCATTACATAAAGTTTCATATCAGGCGATCTTAAAAAAGCCCCTCAATATTTTTGAACCACGCTACATACATATGATTCATGAAGCAGAGAAAACTAATACACCTGTCGCTTTGGCCTATGCGACTTTGCAAGATGCTGATGAAGAAGCTGATACCATTGGAATTGACCATGAAAAGTATCATGCGGTAAAGAGAGTTGTGGGGCTTGGCCGCGTACAAATTCTTCAAAAATCAAAAGATGGAACAATGCTTGTTGTTCTTGAGCCTCTTTTTAAAGGTCTCATCATGGACGTCTATAATGAAGAGCTTCCATTTAATACAATTGAAGTCGACCCGATTACAGAGTTTTTAACAGTGATGCCTGAGCACATGATTTCACTGCAAAGGCTTGGTCTCGTTTTTCGTCATTGGGCAAAATCATTTTTTAAAAATCAAGTTGAGTACGATGCCCTCATGGAAGCAACAAAAGATCCTGTTGTTTTAATCGGGGCCATTACTGAATTTGTGGTTACTTCGCCAGATCTAAAGCAGGGAATTCTTGAAATCGATGATATCAACGCTAAGATCGACGTCCTTCTTGAATGGCTCGACTAAAGTAGTACGCGCCACCTTTTCGAGAATTCAGTAGTTTAGGTTGTTCTCTTTTGAATAAATTGAAAAAAATTCGCATATTTAGGCTATTTTACGCTCATTCGAGGGATATTATTACCGTCGCTATCATCTAAGTGTCTGAAACTACATACCTCTGCCCCTCCTTGTATTGTCCAACGTATTGTAATCACGTAAAGGTGGCGCGTACCCGAAGTCGCTTTACACAAAGCGCTGTTGCTGATAGATTAGCACCACATTTGACCGTTAATTTACTCGCTTCCCTGTGGTAGGGAGGCCAATAATAACTATTGTCCAGGAGATAAAGTATGATTTATGAGTTAGCATTAGTAGCTCACGCGGGCGCAACTGAAGAGCAACAAACTAGCCTTAAAAACCTAGTAGCAGAAGTTGTAAAAAATTACGAAGGTGAAGTCCTTTTAACTGATGATTGGGGAATGAGAACATTTGCTCAAACTGCCAAGAACGGTGCTAAAACAGGTAACTACATCTATTTCATCGTTTCAGGTAACAAAGACCTAAACACAGAACTTCAAAGACGTTTCAAAATCAACGAAGACGTTCACAAGTATCTAATCATTAAACTAGCAGACAACAACGCAGACGCAGAAGCTGTTGTTAAAGCTTACAAAACTCCATTCTCAAAAGCTCACCCAGGTTCACAAACTGATGAACTAGAAAAAGGTGCAGAAAAAGATAAGAGAAGATTTGCTAAGAGAAAGAACTGTTGGTTCAAAGCAAACAGCATCACTGCAGACTGGAAAGATCCAAAAACTTACAACTGGCTTATCAACGAGTTTGGTAAAATTCAACCAGCAAGAGTTACAGGTGTTTCTACTAAGCACCACAGATGGGCACAATCTGCAATTAAGAGAGCAAGAAATATTGGTCTAGTATCTCACGTTAGAGGTGACTTCGCTCACTAAGAGCGTTGAGAACTTAGTCTTAAGGGAATTAGAAAAAGATAATGAACGATAAGAAACCAAACACATTTACACTTATCTCAAAAGATAACTTCACAATTGGGAAGTTACTTTTCTTATGTGTAGTGAGTTTGATCTTAAGTGTTGCTTATCCACTAGGTGTATTTTCACCACTTCCAGTGGCATTCGCTTTCTTAATCTATGGAAACTTAAAGACGCTTGTGACTTTCGGTGTAATGATCGTTCTTTGCTTTATTGCTGCACAATCGAACGACTCTTTTTTAATCCTTGCTAACTCGGCGTACGTTTTATTCTACGCTGTTATCATTGGTTACTTGAGTGCCGCTACGATTTTACGCAATGAAGATCCTGTAAAAGGATTATTAAAGAGAGGATTTATACTTCTACTTGTGATCTTCGGACTTTTGGGAACAATTGAAGTGATTTTTCCTTCAACAATCTCGACGACGATTACAACTTCAGTAAATGAAGGTTTGTCACAATTAAAGAATTCACCAGATTATAAAGAATTAATTGCTCGCGGTGGTGAAGTCGCAGCAACTTACCAAAGTGTTTTTGAAAACCCAGAAGATATCATTAAGAGAATCTATCAATGGGGCTTCTCTGTTATTTTTGTAAGTACGTTCTTTATTTTATGGTTAACAGTTTTCATGCTTTTAAGAAATGCAAAGTTATGGAAAATGCTTCATGGCTACAAATTTGGTCTAAAGCACTTTGTGCGCTTTCAAGTGCCAGAGTACTTTGCCCTTATCGTAGTTATTGGGCTAGCTCTCTTCTTAGGTGGAGAGTATATTGGTGGTGAGATTGTTGAGGTGATTGGCCTTAATATCTTACTTTGCTTAGGAATATTCTATTTCTTTCAAGGAATGGGTGTTTACTTAGACTTCTTAAAATATATTAAGGTGACTGGGTTTGTTCGCTCAATTCTTGCGATTATGACTATTTTCTTTGCTCATCGTTTTATTGCGATTGTTGGCCTATTAGACTATTGGGTCAACTTTAGAAGATTTTTTAAAAATAATAAGGAGATATAAAATGAAAGTTATTCTTAAAGAAACTGTAAAGTCTCTTGGTAACGTTGGTGAGATCGTTAACGTTTCAGCTGGTTATGCAAGAAACTTCCTAATTCCAAATGGTGCTGCAGTTCTAGCTGATGAATCAAACACAGCTCAGGTTAAGCACTTTGAGAAACTACTTGCTAAGCAAGTTGAAGCTGATAAAGCATCTGCAACAAAAGTTGCTGGTGCAATCAATGGACTAAACATTGAACTTATCAAAAGAGTTGGTACTAACGGTAAACTATTTGGTTCTGTTACTACTCACGAACTTTCTCTTGAACTAGGTAAACTAGGTCACGATGTAGAAAGAAGACACCTTCTTCTAGAAAACCCAATCCGTGCGATTGGTAGCTACGAAGTTAAAGCTAAAGTTTTCGCAGGTGTAGATGCTACTTTTACAGTAACTGTAAAAATGGATCCAGCTCAAGAAGAAGAAAACAAGAAAAAAGCTGAAGAACTTGCTGCAATGAAAGCTGCTCAAGAACTTCTTGCTAAAGAAGCTGCTGAAGCTGCTGCTTCTGGTGACAACTCAGGTGAGATGTCTGAAGAAGAAAAGCTTAAGATGGAAGCTAATAGAATCCTAAGAAGCTAATTTTTTTCTTATATTAAAGAGGGGGGCTTTAAGCCTCCCTTCTTTTTTCTAATCATATTATGGGGCAGAATATGGTTGAGCAAAACAACTCGAACAACGCAAGAACACTTCCAAACGATACTCTTTCTGAGAAATCTCTACTTTCATGCTTAATTTTAGATAGTATGTCATTTGATGAAATCTCTGATTTAAAATTAGAGGGAAAGGATTTTTATAATCCGAAATATGGAATTGTATTCGATGCCATTAAAGATATGGTTCACTCGAATAACCCTGTTGATTACGTAACAATTTGTTCATATCTTTCAGACCACAATCGCCTTGATGAAATTGGTGGTCAGAACTTCATTCTTGATATTACAGAAGATCAGGTATCAAGTGCAAACCTTCGTCACTATGCAAAGACTGTAAAAGACAAGGCGTCTCTTAGAGACCTCGTTCGCCAAGCTAGAAAGGTAGCGGACAAAGGTGCAACTTTCTCTGGAAATGCACAAGACTTCATTCAGGAAGTAGAATCAATCTTCTTTGGTCTTACAAACGAGGCCAAGCAAGGAAGTATGATTAAGCTTAATGAGTGTCTAAAAGAAAACATTAAAGAAATTGAAGATACATCGCGCGTTGCCGGTGAGATTCATGGTGTACCGACTGGTTATGGTGCCCTTGATAAGTTATTACTTGGTATGCAACCTGGTCAGTTAATTATTCTAGCTGCCCGTCCTGCCATGGGGAAGACTGCTCTTGCTCTAAACGTTGCACAGAATGCTTGTGAGTTCTCAAAACTTCCAGTTGCTCTTTTCTCTCTGGAGATGATGGCCAAGGAACTTTCAATGAGACTTCTAACTCAACGTGCGAAGATCGATTCAAAAAGAATTCGTACAAAAGAGTTCCTTGAAACAGATTTAAGAAAAATTGGGCAGGGGATTCAGCAACTTGCTGATATGCCAATTTATATTAATGATAATGCTGGGACAAACCTTCTCGATATTCAGTCTGCTTGTCGTAAGATCAAAGCATCTGAAGGTCTGGGACTTGTGGTTATCGACTACCTTCAGCTAATGAGTTCACACAATAAGATGCTTCCTCGTGAACAGCAGATTGCGGAAATTTCAAGGGGCCTAAAGAATATGGCCAAAGAACTTGAGTGTCCGGTAATCGCACTTTCACAGCTTAACCGTGGGGTTGAATCTCGTCCTAACAAACGTCCAATGACTTCGGATCTTCGTGAATCTGGATCAATTGAGCAGGATGCGGATATTATTATGTTCGTATATCGTGATGAATATTATAACCCTGATACAAAAGATCAGGGGATTGCAGAAGTTATCGTTGGTAAAAACCGTGGTGGTGAAGTTGGAACTGCAAAGCTAACATTCGTTGGTGCGCATACAAGTTTCGAAAATATCGCCTATGCACAAGACGATGGCAGAAACTAGTCAATCGACTTACGCTCTCTTTAAACATGAAGAAGGCTTCTTAAAACTTGAGAGGCCTTCAAAATACCTTCATATAACAAATAAGAAAATTTACGATCGACTCCGTCAAACTGAACAGGACTTCTCTGTTGCTGCTTTAAAAGACTTATTAGGACACTGCTGGCATGTGCAATCTCTGCATTATGAATTAGGCCATTACTTTTTGTCTGATGCCCCTTACTTTGAAGAAGAGCTAAGCCTTGCAACACTTATAAACTTTGAAGAGAAAAGCATTATAAGGCCTACAGAAGCCCATAAGAAAACGACAGCTACTGTAGAGAAAATTATTACTAAAGATGAGTATGAAAATCTATTTCATAAGACATATGAAAATTTATTGGCCGGAAATTGTTACCAGCTAAATCTAACTTCTCTTATCGAGTTAAAAATTTCAAATACAGATGATCTGATTAATACATTTTTAAGTATAGAGCTTTATCCCAAGCTCGGTGAATTTGCACATATCCTAAGTCTTCCATTTGAAGAGCGTCTCGTTATTAGTAATTCTCCAGAATGCTTATACGAGTATGACCAGGAAAGAAAAAAACTCACAACAAGACCAATCAAGGGAACTGTGGCCGATCATCTTGGCAAAGACTTCTTAATTAACGACGTCAAAAATACAAGTGAACTCAATATAATTACAGACCTCTTAAGACATGATCTGTCTGCCATTGGAAAAAACTTTTCAAAAGTTGAATCAATGCGCGAATTTTTTTATGTGCCAGGACTTATTCATCAGTACTCTAAAATAAGTGTAGAGCTAGAAGAGTGCAACAACCTCTCTTTAGTTACCTCCCTGTTTCCAGGAGGAAGTATCACTGGTGCACCGAAGAAAAGAGTCGTTGAATTGATAAAAAATATCGAAAACAAAGACCGAGGAATTTACACAGGTTCTACCATTTTAAATTTTGACAATATTTATAAATCATCTATAAATATCCGTTCTTTAGATATTGCATCATCTTCTAACCTCGCTCTATACGGGGCAGGAGGAGGAATCACTCTACTAAGTGACGCTGAGAGCGAATTCTTCGAACTAAAAGCCAAAGCTAATAGCTTTCTTAAGGTTTTCTTTAAGGATGTAAAAATCTAATAAATTCTTACATCTGTTTTGTTAGTTTTGACATTCAAATATCACGCTAGATATGATTTTTTTGTGACAAAGTGAAGCAAAGGATTGCTCCAACATGGATCGTTGAAAATTTGTCGCAGGAGAGGGAAGTCAATGGATATGACAAACAACACAACACAGACAACACAGAACAAAGATACTCACAACAAGGACGTTATGGTGCAATTAAATGATTTAGTTGAAATCTCAGGTGTACCAACTGATTTCATTAAGAAAGAGTTAATGCTTGATGATACTGTTTCAATGGATGAATTGAGATCAAAAATGCTTAAGTTTCTCGACACAACATTTCAAGAGAATGGTGTCGATACTTCTAAAGTAAAATAGTCAGTTAATCTTTTGGAAACATAGGACTTGTTTCTCAATAATCTCCTTAATGCCCTTCTTATTAAGCTTAGGTTTAGTGAGAGGGGCATTTTTTTATTCTCCTTACTGAACATCTTCAATCGGTAGAAATTTCCACAACTATGCAATTTAAAGTGCTTACTAAAATTTTATTAAGGTAAGACTTCTCATTTCCGATACTTAGAATGAAATAGGAAAATTTTCATAGGAATGTTGTATGGATATAGCATCAGTCATTGGATTAGTATTAGCAGTAGGTGGAATCATGGGTTCCATTATGTCAGGTGGGGCGATCTCAATTTTCATTGATGTCCCTTCAGTACTTGTTGTTGGTCTAGGTCTAATCGGAGTAACTCTTTATCGTTGGCCAATGGAGGTTGTAAAAGGTCTTGTTGCAATTGCAATGAAATCGATCTTCTTCACGCCAGTTGATCCTAAAGACAAAATTAACAAAATTAAAGAACTAGCAGAGCTTGCCAGACGTGAGTCAGTTTTTGCTTTAGAGAAAGCTGAAATTGATGATCCGTTTATGAAGAAGGCGATGACTCTTGCAGCGGATAACAGACCTCCTGAAGTTATTGCTTCGATTCTCCAAATGGATATTGATTCAATGGAGTCTCGTCACAAGACTGGGGCAGATGTTTTTGATGGTGTTGCGGCAGATGGCCCTGCTATGGGAATGATCGGGACCCTAATCGGTCTGGTACAGATGCTTCAGAACCTTTCAGATCCGTCGGCGATTGGTCCGGCCATGGCCGTTGCCCTTCTGACAACGTTCTATGGTGCGATTATTGCCAACGTTTTTGCAGGACCTGTTAAAAATAAAATTTCATACCGATCACAAATGGAACTTATGTCCATGAGTATTGTAGTAGCGGGAACACTTGGAATTGTTGCAGGTGAAAACCCTCGTATGATTATTGAAAAACTTAATTCATTCCTTCCGCCAAGTGAAAGATCTGCTTCGGATGAAGGTGAAGAATAGGCTTAAAACCAATAAAAAAACCAGTATTTGAGGAATAAATACTAAAGGTAATCAAGGAGTAAGAAATGGCAGATGATAGTGCTGCAGTAGTAGATGATGGTGGTAAAGCAAAGTGTCCTGAGTGTGTTCCTGGCCTTCCGGGGTGGATGGCTACATTCTCTGACCTTGTAACACTTCTACTAACATTCTTCGTACTACTTCTTTCTTTTGCAAAGACTGAGACTGCTAAGTATGAAGCGGCCCTTGGTTCAATTCGCAATGCCTTTGGTGGTAACGTTCTTCAGCAGGGTGAAGTTATTCAAAAGGGGAAGTCTCCTGATAACTTTCCAACAATGATGGAATCACAAACTCCAATCAAACCATTTCCAATTGAATTTCTTACAATGGAAGGGTTACTTGATAAACACGAAATTAATCGTGGCTCTGAAGAAGTTTTAAAAAATATGCGCCACGACCTTAAGGAATTTAACTTAAGCGAAAATGTGACAGTATATGAACAATCTGAAGGGATCGTTGTTCGTATAAAAGATAAAATCTATTTTAAACGCGGCTCTGTTGAAATTGAATCAACAAAGATTGCGGTATCTTCTTATCAGCGAATGATTGATCTTCTTAAAAAGCGAAATTGGAAAGTCTTTGTTATGGGTTATGCTGCTCGCGGTGAAGTTTCTAATGATGGTAAGAGTGATGCTCTTGAGTTATCATCGGCCCGTGCCACTGCGGCCACAAAATCTCTCATTAGAAGAGGGATCAATCCAGAAAGAATTTCAACGGTATTTTATGGTGATACTCGTTTAACCGATCTTCCTGGTCGATCTCAAATGGAGATTGATAATGAAAATCGTAAAGTTGAATTTATGATAAGAAAACGTGATCTAGAAGATAATGGCCACAAAGTTGAAGCACAATAATAATTTCTGTAATCTCACTGAAAAAGATACATTAAAGGAGTTCCTTAAAGGGGAGCTCCATTTTTCCAATAAAGCAATCAAGACCTCTTATATATCAAAGGTTGCGCTACAGTCGCATCTTGCTCCTAAGAGTGAGCTATATCTGCCAAGAGACCTTTTAAATCGCTATCACGTCAATCCTATCTACACAGGAGTTGCTATTGAAGTGATTTATGAGGATGATATTTTTATCGTTTTAAATAAGCCACAGGGGATCCACGGACACCCTATGGAGTATAGTGAAACAAATACTGTTCTTAATTTCATGCGTGATCACTTTAATCTTCCAAGCCTTGGAAATCCTCGCTCGGATTATGAGAAGGGCCTTTTATATCGCCTTGATAAGTTAACGAGTGGTGTGCTTATCTATATTAAAGATGAGCTCATCCATGAGAATCTTCGTAATTCTTTTTCTCAAATTGCAAAAGAGAAGACTTACTTGGCCGTCGTAAGTGGCAAGCTTGAAGAGAGTTTACATCTAACAGATCGTCTCGTTTCAAGTGGAATTAAAGGTGAGAAGATGATTGTGAATGATGTTGGAGTGGAAGCGACTTTAAAGGTAGATTCTCTCTACTATCACGAAAGAAAGAATCTTACGTTAGTTAGGGTTACACTCAACGAAGGACATCGCCATCAGATACGTGTTCAACTTTCTAATGCTGGCCTTCCAATTATCGGGGATCCGCTTTATAACGAAGAATATAATAAAGAACAAGATAAGCGTCTTTATTTACACGCATTTCAGTATTGCTTAGACGTTAATGGACACACGACTTGTTTTAAAGCAGAGAAGGCAGACTTATTCTGCGACCTCTTGGACTTGGATAGTCTGATGGATGTGGCGAGCTAGGTTATTCTTATTCTTAAGAGTCTTTAACTTCACGACATATTTCCCTTCTGAAAGAGAAGAGAGAATCATTTTTGGGTGAACAAGTTTCACAACGACCATCATCGTACGCTCAAGACTTTCATCCATAGCATAGCGTGAAATTGAAATATAAGAATTGGCCAACGCCTTATACATTTCTTGGCGAAGGATTTCTTTGTCAGTGCCTTCTGGAACGATCTTTTCATCAACAGGAATTGTCACTTCGAGATTATTTTTATTACATTCAATCTTCCAAGAAGGGTGCATATACTTATCAAGACGCACTTTTACTGAACGACATGAAGTTGCAAGCATACTATCCGCTCTTTTTTGAAAGGCACCGTTTTCTCTTAACTGAAAGATAAAGATAATAAATATTAATATTCCGAATCCTAGTACTGGATTTCTAAGTAGTGATTTCAATACCATAGCAATATTATCGCACTAAATTTTATAAAAATCACTAAAGGAAATGATGGCCATATCCGATAAATATAGTAGGTTATTTAAGGAGCTGTAATGACGTCATTTTCGTCTATGGAAGATCAAAATTTTTGGAATATTTTGTTTAATTTAGAAGAAATTAGAAAGCCAATCAGTTTGGTTACTTTCCTAAGAAAAAATCACATTAATCGAGATGAATTCTATATGTTCTATGAGAAGTCTCACTTTTATGGGTTGTCGATTGATCTGCGCCCTAAGGATGATGAATTCTTATTAATGCCACTTTCTTGGCGAAGAGATTATGGAGATGTACTACTGGAAAATACTTCACATCGTGAATTGATCAAAGATATCCAGGCCGCTTGTAAAGAAGGAAGAGTGTGTGAGTTTACTTTCTTAGATCAATCAAAAAAGAAAGTTAGACCTTGGCGAGTCGTTCTTTCTCAAAATCTATATAAAGTCATTAGTGAAGATGTTGTGACTAAGAAATTAATCACTATTGATATGAACGAAGTCGATGATATTGAATTTCAAGAATTCGACTACTCTTCCATGTATTCACGATTTGAAATTGAAGAATATATCAATGCCTTAAGACATATTGATGGAAGTGACCAGCGCTTAGTCCTAAAGTTAAATTATGGCTTTGAGTTACCTCCAATTAGTAATTTAATCTTTCTTGGTCATCCATACTCAACAACAAATCAGTATGGAGAAATCATTTGGGCGGCCTCAGTTGAAAAGTCACTATACTTATTTGACTGGCTATATTCAATGCGCGATCAAATTGAAATTCTTGAACCAAGTTGTATTAAAGAAGATTTTGAGGAGTTTTGCCAGAAAAGAAGAAATGCTGCATAATCCGATATGAGATGAAAAAGAATAACTTATTTCTAATATCGTTTCTCCCAGCGCTTCTTTATTGGTATCTGGAAGAAACACAGACAGTGGAGATTGCCATTATTGGTGGTCTTTCACTGGCGATTATAGAAATCATATTTGAAAAGATCTTCTTTAAACATATTCACTCTATTTCTAAATTAAATTTCATTATCATTCTAGTTCTTGGACCAATCTCTTTAATTGGACACGATGGTGTGTGGTTTAAGCTTCAGCCATTTTTTACAGGCCTCTTTCTAAGTGGCTTTCTGATCTTTAATCTTAGGCAAGGAAAAAGCTTAATGCTTACCATGATGGAAGATATGGAAAAGAAAGCAAATATTCCCGAAGAGATCATGACAAAGATCGAGTACCACTTGGCTTACTTCTTACTCTTTAATGGAATCTTTATGGGCTACCTTGCTATTTATGAATCAACTTCACGTTGGGCCTTCTTTAAATCCATCGGTTTCTATATCGTTTTTGCCGTCTTTCTTGTTTTAGAAATTATTATAATAAGACGTGAGGTTAAGAAGATTATGCTTGAGCAAATGCACTCTCAAGCCGATATGCTACATACACACCGTGGAGGACCATTTGACTAAAACAGGCGATATAGTTGAGATTGAAGAGTTTGATATTGCTCCTGGGCGCACCCTTGCCGGGCGTTATGTTGTCATTGAGAAACTTGGTTCTGGTTACGAAGGTGAAGTTTACCGCGTAAGAGAAAAACACACCAATATTGAAAGGGCCGTAAAAATTTACTTCCCGCAAAGAAATAAGAAATTCAAGGTAAGCACTAGATATTCATTGAAGCTTGAAAAGCTTAAACATAGTCCAATTGTTATGGACTGCCTATCGCATGAATTAATTACTCTTAAAGGTCAAAAAGTTGCCTGCCTAACATCTGAGTTTATTGAAGGGGAGATGCTTGGAGAGTTTATTCAAAAACAAAAGAATAAGCGTCTGGAAATCTTTTCTGCCATCCACTTACTTTATTCAATTGTTGTCGGTGTTGAGTCAATCCACTTAGAAGGTGAGTATCATGGTGACCTTCATACTGAAAATATTATTATTCGTCGCTTTGGATTAGAGTTTGATTTAAAGATTATCGATCTTCACCACTGGGGCGATTCAAAAAAAGATAATCGCGATGAAGATATTATAAAAATCATCAGAATTTTCTATGATATCCTAGGAGGACAGAAGCATTATAAAAAGCTATCACCATCGATTAAGTACATTATTTGTGGACTTAAACGTGGGATGATCTTAAATCGTTTTAAGAATATTAGTATGCTTCGCTATCACCTAGAAACCATGGATTGGTCAGATGCCGTTTAAGAAAATTGTTTCCGATATACAAGAATTTGAACATGAAATTTTCGATTTTGGTGATTATCGAATTGGTTACTTCATAGCTAAACATAAACTAAAAGAAACTAATGACAATAACGAAGATGCACTCTTTATTAGTGGTGAAGAGAAATCTTTTGTTGTTGGAGTTTCTGACGGTGCTGGAGGACATCCACGTGGCCGAGATGCGGCCGTTGCTATCGTTGAAGCTGTGGCCCAGTATAAAGATGGAAGTAATTGTATTGAACTTATTGAAACGGCCAATCAACACGTCTCTGACCTTAAGGCCGGAGCAAGATCAACTCTTGCCTTTGCCCAGATAAAAGATGATATGGTTCGCTTCTACCACGTTGGGGATTCGGAAATTCTTTATTGGAATGCCCACGGCAATGAAATCTATACTTCTACTCCGCACTCTGGAGTTGGCCATATGGTTAAGGCCGGCGTTCTAGGTCAGGAAGAATCCCTTGCTCACCCTGAAAGAAATTACGTTAATAACCTCATGGGTGATGACGTTATTAAGATTGAATCAACTTCTGGGGCCAATATCAAAAAAGGTCACACCATTCTCATTGGAAGTGATGGTTTATTCGACAATATCCCTCATGACTCCCTTACTGAACTTATTGGACAGGGGATTTTTGATAAGTCATTTGAAAACCTCGCTGAGTTTTGTAAAATTCAAAACGAAGATGCTTGGCTTAAATACGATGACATCTCTTTTATCGCGATTCGAAAGGTTAAGGCTTAGTTTATTAAGATTAACTTTTGTAATAGCTTATAAGTATCCTAAAATATGAATTTATTAACTATCTAATTGTTTACTTTAATTTAAAGTGTAATGATTCCGATAAATAGTTAAAATTTGAACATGGGGTAAAGATTATAAAGTCAATTATTAAGTCGGATAAAATAGTTAACTCTGAGAAAGACGATTTGTTGAATAGAAAAGATTTTGTTGAAAATCTAGAGTTTACAATTTCGAATTGGAATCATGAAGAATCACTAGTTCTAGGTCTAAATGGTAGATGGGGAGAGGGGAAATCTACAGTTATTGACTTTTTGGAGTCTCGTCTCATTAATAAATTTGAAATACTTAGATATACCCCATGGATGTGGCATACAAATAATGTAGAAAACTCTGTGTTTACTTCGTTTCTTGGTGAGTTCTCTAAAATGCTAAAGAGATTAGATGTTAAAAACCTTGGATTAATAGAAGATATATACGCTTATAGAGAATCATTAGAATTAAGGAATAATAAGGATGTAGTTGTGATGGATACTGTTTCACAAATCGCAATTGCTACTGCTGGGTTATCTTCTTTAGGTGCACTTCTCTATGAAAATCATTCATTGATATTTTGTATATTATCTTCAGTTTTTTTAATTAGCTTATCGATATTGATATTTAAATTATTTTCATTTTTATATAGTATTGATGACTCTGAAAAACAGAAAACAATACATTGTCAATTTCATGATATAGATGAAAAACTAAAAAAATTAGACAAAAAGATTGTCGTTATTATTGATGATATAGATAGATTAACTGAAAATGAAATTCAGGTTCTGTTTAGAATGTTAAAATCTTCTATTCACTTTAGTAATGTAATATACTTATTGATATATCAAAAAGATGAAGTCGAGAAAGCTTTAGATAGCATATCTGGAGGAAAAGGAAAAAAATTTCTAAAAAAAATAGTCCAACTAAATTTTGATTTACCTAAAGTAGGTCGAAATAGAATCAGAGAGATATTATTTGATGAAATAGAATTAATATTTAAACGATATCGTTTAAATCATTTGATTCTAGATGAAAGATTTATATATTTAAAACAGTTAGATTATTCGAGTGAAATAAAAAATTTACGTGATGTGAATAGACTATTGTCAGATTTAAGTTTTGCATTTGATTTATTGTTTAAATCTTTAGCTGATGATATTAACTTCATAGACTACCTTGCATTAAATATTATCAAAACAATTAATCATGATTTATATTCAAAGATTTATTTGGAGAAATACTTATACACTATAGATATTACCTTATATGATGATATCCATCATTATAAAGAATTTGAAGATATTTTAAAAAGCCACATAAAAAACAAATATTCAAGAGAGCTAACTCAACGTCTAATGTTATTTTTGTTTCCAGTTTTTAATAATGAAAAGTACTCTTATACAGAAATTCAAAATAGATCTAGAAATGCTAATCTCTACAATTTTATTTTTGTAAGTTCTAACTTTGACCGATATTTTACATTCGGATTAAACCCAAATGAAATCTCTAAAAGGGAAATTATTGATATTATAAAATTAAACAAAAATAATCATCATGATAGAGTTTGTGAAGAATTAGAGTACTTAGTCAGTTCAAAGAAAATTAATGAATTATTAATTGAGATTACTAATTATTTAAAGAATGTTGAATCAAATAGTCTGATATCTTTATTGATTTGTATAAATAAAGTTACAAGTGAGCTTGATATTAATTGTAACGGCATTAATTTATTGGAAATTGAAATGCTTGCCTATGATTTATTTGAAAGAATATTCAGTTCCAATGAGTATATAAATATTCATCGAAAATATTATTTTGAAAAATTTATTAAAGAAGCAAAACTATCATATAATATAATGAAATTATCATTTAATGAGTTTGATAGAGTTATGAATAGTAATGATAATGTTGGTATAAAATTATATAGTGAGTCAGAAGGAATTAAAGACCTTCAGCTGTTGTTGAATAATAAAATAAAACATAAAATTCAGACAAATGATTTTAACTTCTACGGAAGTAATCTAAGTAAGTTTCTTAGGTTTTGGGATATTTTAGAATTGAATCCTAGTATGCGAACTTGGCTTGTAACTAAACTTGAAGAAAGAGAGTTTTTTATAAAATTATTAATTTCTGTTTCAGGTATAACTGTAACTAGCAACGAAACTTATATTTTTTATAATATGGATAATCTTAGGTACTATTTTAATGACTTAACTAGTTTAAATAACAAGATTGATTTAATGCTTCTAGTAGAGAAGGATGATGATGTGAAAAAATATTTCAATGCATTCAAAAAATATTTTAAAATTTACCAGCAGGATAACTTCCAAGAATCTTAATATCATTAGCATCGCGCTTTAACTCTTTAAGGCATTCTTGAACCTTGTCATTGTGAAGGGCACCCATGAAATCCACGTAGAAGATATATTTAAACGGCTCGTGTGGAATAGGGCGGGATTCTAGTTTTGTTAAGTTGATACTGTAGTCAGCGAAAACTTGTAGGCAACCAAGAAGTGCTCCTGGGTGGTGCTTTGTTGTGAAAGCGATACTTGTTTTTTCTTTCCCAATTCCTGTTGGAATATTCTTTTCTTTGACGAAAATTAGAAAGCGCGTGTAGTTTGCCGCTTCATCTTGAATCTTTTCTTGAATGATATTAAGGCCGTAGTAGTCAGCGCATAGACGAGATCCAACACAGGCTTCATTCAAAGACTTCGACTCTGAGATAATTTTGGCAGAACCTGCAGTATCGAATTCAGCAACAGGTTTTAGGCCTTGATCTTTAAAAAAGCCATGGCATTGGGCCAAGGCAATCGGGTGAGAGTAGACGGCCTTAATGTCCGCTACATCAACACCCTGATTGGCCATAAGGCAATGGTTAATTTCTAGGTAGAGTTCGCCAATGGCAAAGAAGTCATGTTTAAAAATTAAATCCATATTAATATCGACGTTTCCGACGATGCTATTTTCGATAGGTAAGATGGCACAAGCGACTTCCTCATTTTCAAGGGCGCTACATACGTCTTCACTTAGGGCAATGCCCACGGCCTTAACGTCTTTACCAAAATATTTATAGAGTGCTTCTTCTGAGTAAGAACCTTTGGTGCCTTGAAATGCTACCTTCATGCCTTTATTCAATTCTCAAGCCTTTTAACTACTTTATTAAATGATTCAATAAAGTCCTCACGGGTTTGTTTGGCATATTGATTATGCTCATTCATATCCGCGAATAATTCCCATGAATCATTTTCGACAGTCTTGAGAATTTTTAAAAGTCTTCGGTAACCTTTAGTATCGATAGGAAGTTTTTTCGCATCCATATCCATTAGCGTTCTCCCAATCATGTGAGTGAGTAGAAGAGAGTGTGAAATTTGTTTATCGTGTTCTGCGGCAGTTGTTTCAATAACTTTAATCCCATGAAAACGCATAAAGGCACAGATCTTTTGATAATACTTATCTTCAATGCGAACAGGGCAAACCGCTATCTTTGTTCCAAATAATGTTTCACCTGCTGAATCCGGTCCAAACATTGGGTGAGTTGCAAGGATACTTACTGATTCAGGTAAGTATTTCTTCATCACTTCAACAGGCATTTCTTTGACAGAACAAACATCAGCAACGAGAGCATCCTTTGATAACATTGGTGCTATTTCTTTAATGACTGCTTCAAATTTATTCATTGGAACAAAAGGGATGACGATTGGATTACTTGCAACTTCTTTAAGAGACTTGAAGTGACAACCCATGGCCTCTACTTCAGTTTTTACACTTTCGTTGATGTCATAAACCTCAACTGTAAAATCTTCTTCTAGGTATTTTGAAATTAACTTTCCAAGTCGTCCGAAACCAATTATTCCAACTTTCATTAACAAAGAACCTTTTTTATATTTTCATAAGCTTGTTCAATACGTTCAACAGAATCTGTAAAAGCTAGGCGAATATAATCATCTTGACCAAAAAACTTTCCTGGAACAAGAGCGACACCAGCTTCTTCAATTAGCTTTTGAACCATCTCAATAGAATCCTTTACGATACCTTTTTCAATAAATGGTTTTATATCTAAGAATAGATAAAATGCTCCTTGAGGCTTAGAGACTTTAAAGAGTTGAGAAAATAATTCATAGGCACGAGTTTTGCGCTCATGCATGGTCTTAAGCATATCGCCAATAATTTCATCACTATGCTCAATGGCATTGATTGCACCATATTGAGTAAAAGGTGGAATATTTCCACAAAGATGACCTTGAAAACTATCAACTTTCTTAATGAATTCTTCCTTGGCAATCATGTAACCGACACGAAAGCCTGTCATACAAAATGATTTTGAAAAGCTTTGAATTGAAATTGAACGATCTGCGATTTCTTTACCAAGCATAAGAGGTGAGACGAATTCACAGTCATAAGTCAGAGACTCGTAGGCTTCATCACTTACGATAATTAAATCATGAGCAATAGCAAGCTCTCCAAGTTCTGTTAATTCTTTTCTTGTATACACAGCACCTGATGGATTATTTGGTGTATTGATATAGATTGCTTTTGTCTTAGGTGTAATAGCGTTCTTAATTGCATCAAGATCAAGGTGAAAATCTTCTTGTGAATTAACAAAAACAGACTTTCCTCCAGCTAGCTTGATACTTTCAGGAATAGTTACCCAATATGGGATAGGGACGATAACTTCATCACCTTCATCTAGAATTGATTGAAAAGAGTTGAAAATAATTTGCTTTGAGCCATTACCTACGAGAATATTTTGAGGGCCAATCTGAGTATTGCAACGTTTGTTAAAGTAACTTGCAATAGCTTGCCTTAACTCTGGCTCACCACTTACTGAAGAATACTTAGTTTTCCCTTTCTTGAGGGCCTCATAGATTGCTTCAAGAATACTTTCTTTTGGTAGAAAATCAGGCTCACCGATATTTAAACCGATGATATCCTTTCCTTGATTTCTAAGGTTTGTAATTTGTGCCGATATCTGGATACTTCCAGACGGAGCAATTCCTTCCACTCTTTCAGATACTTTCATAATTTAATTATATCACTTTTTAAGATTCTTTCTTAAAATCATTCATCATTCGAGTTTGCTCTCTAACTGATTCAGTGTGAATTGCGTGGTATAGCTCTTCAACAAATCTGCGATCAAGAGATAGCTTTTCACCCTTAGCAATACGATCATTCATTAGCGTATCCATTCTTCCTACTTGAAGTGGAGTTACGTTATTTGCACTCTTAAGTGCACCAATCTGCTTAACGATATTCATACGCATATGCATAAACTCTAGGATATCATTATCAATTTGATCGATTTTATTTCTAAGTTTATTAAGTTCGTCTTCAAAGCCATCATTGTGTCCAATAGCATCTCTTACTTGTAGGTGAGTGATGATATCGTGAAGCATTTTTGGAGTTACCTGTTGAGCGGCATCACTTAATGCTTTTTCTGGAGTGATATGAGTTTCAACCATCACACCATCCATATTCATATCCATGGCCTTCTGACATACTTCTCCAATTAGGTTGCGATTCCCTGCAATGTGTGAAGGGTCACAGATAATTGGAAGCTCAGGCATAAGTCTTTTTAATTCAATTGGAATTGCCCAGTAAGGCTTATTTCTATATTTCGTTTTTTCTGCACTTGAAAAACCTCTGTGAATCGCAGCAAGTTTATCAAGACCTACATTTGAGAACCTTTCGATAGCACCCATCCAAAGAGCAAGGTCTAAGTTGATTGGGTTCTTCACCATAACAGGAATATCGACACCTTTAAGAGCTTCTGCAATTTCTTGAACAGCAAAAGGTGAAACAGTAGTACGTGCCCCAATCCAAAGAATATCAACGTTATGTTTTAGTGCTAATTCAACGTGAGAAGCATTGGCAACTTCAGTTGTAATTGGAATATTAAAATCTTTTCTAACTTGTTCCATCCAAGGAAGACCAACAAGACCTACACCTTCAAATGTATTAGGGCGAGTTCTTGGCTTCCAAATTCCTGCACGAAAGGCGTCCACTTTGCCATTCTCCACGAGCTCTTTTGCAATTTGATATACTTGCTCTTCACTTTCCGCAGAACACGGGCCTGCGATAACAAGCGGTTTTTCATCAATTTTTATCCAAGAGTTTAGTGGCGCTATTTTCATGTGACATCCTTTAGGCTTTCTTTTCGGTCAAGTATTAAGATAAATTTATATTACTCAATACAATACTATTCAAGTCTTTAACTCATCGAAATTGACTTAAATTTTCTTAATTTATTCAGTGTTTATTTGTTCTAAATGGAATTATTTGCTTAGGGATAGTTATGGGCCCAATATACTCGAAATATAATGAACCCACGACAAGAATTATGGAATATAAATAGCTGAGTTTTTCTCGTTTTCTTTCACTTCTAGACGTGAAATCCAAACGCGACCGTCTGTCTTCTTTTTAATTAGTTCAGACATTTTCTCATAAACAAATTCGGCCGTTCCTTCCATTCCTGCATTTGGAAGCACTCGAAGTTGAACAACACCAGCTTCATCAAGTTTTTTAAATTCTTCCATAAATGGATCGTCTTGTGATGCAAGGAAAGTGTGATCAAACATATCATCAAGCCAAGCTTTAACGTCTTTAAGATCACCAAAGTCCATTACCCACATTTCCTTAGTCAGCTGTGAACATTCAAATTCAAAGTGGAATGAGCGTGAGTATCCGTGAACGAATCGACAATGTGAATCTGCTTTCCATTGACGGTGTGTACATGGGAAGCCATAGAAGTGTTTTGTTGATTTAAAAGTGGCCATAATTATCTCCGTTTAAGTATCTACACACTAGCATAGATCGGGTAATCATGGCCACATGATCTAGCCCCAGATGGGACTATAACTTGATAGTTTTGATATCTTCATTAAGTTCTTTCGTAGCTTTTTTGGTAAAGATGAGGGTAGGGGAATACTTGAAAGCTACGCCCAGAACAAGAAGAGTTTGGATAATGAAGATATTGCGATTAATATCTTGTCCTCCTTCTGCTGCCACGAGATTTCCTTGTGAAGGGAACCATCTTAGGGCAATAAAGTAAATCGCAACTGGTAAGAGCATATTCACTAGGCCATTGTAGACCCTCTCTTTCGAATTCTTAGGGGGATTTAAGAATTCATTTAAAAGAGCGAATCCTAGGGATAGAAGTGATAGTGCTGTAAATACCACGCTCATTACAGGGTTTTGGAAAACTTGAATGGATAAGAGTGCCAAGACACCAAAGAACATATAGCTTAGTAAGCGATACTTCTTGCCCTTGTCATCTTTCTCCGAAAAGAAATCCACTAAAAAAACTAAATTGAATACTGTGAATACGATTGTTATTGTCATGCCCTGCATATCGGGGCTTTTACCAATGTCTAAACTTAAGAAAATGCTAAAAAAGGCTAAATCCTCTTTAACAAATTGCTTTAAATAAGCTACGCTCTGTCTATGACGAATATCACGAGTACACAAGGTTTTATCATTCACGATCAGGTCGTTGATCAGGCAAATCATATGGATTTAATCTTCTGGATTAAGACATCAGAGGATGTGATCAAAGTAATTATTTCAAATGAAAGACCTCTCTTTTTTATTGAAAGTGATGCTAATTTAAATCTTAGCTTTCAAGGAGAAAGAAAGAAGTTAAACCTTAAGGCCTTTAATGGCAGAACTTTAGATGGTATCTATTTTAATCGTCATAAAGATCTTATGGATACGAGAGAGCACTTTCATAAAAATGGGATTCGTACCTATGAAAGTGACGTTAGGCCAAATGAGCGCTTCCTTATGGAGAGATTCATAAATGGAGAAGTACTTATTCAAGGTCAAGTTCAAATGATTGGCAATATGCGTGTCTTCCACAATCCTCAAATGAAGGCTTTGGGAATTCATGAGTCCGCCCAAAAACCAACGCCTAATTTTAATATCATGTCCTTAGATATTGAAACGAGTATGGGCAATGATCTGTATTCGATTGCGATACATCAAATAGGTGATCGCGATATTAAGAAAGTTTATATGGTTGATGAAAGCGGCCAATATACTAATGATGAGTTAACAACTTTTTATCGAAGTGAAAAAGAGTTAATGATTGCATTCATTAATGATTTTCCTGATTATGACCCTGACTTCATTGTCGGATGGCATGTTATCGGTTTTGACTTAAAATTTTTAGAGCGCAAGTGCCAACAATTTGGCATTAAATTTAATCTTGGCCGTGATGGCTCGCAAGTACGTCTTAGAGAAAGAAAGGGAGCCGGTTGGTTTTCAACAATAGCTGGTCGTCAGGTTATTGATGGCCCTCCAACTTTAAGAGCAGCATTTTATCAATTTGAAAATTTTAAACTTGATACTGTTGCAACTGAAGTTCTTGGTGCAAATAAAGATATTACCGAAACAGGAATGGATAAAGTTGAAGAAATTACAAGACGTTTCTTAGAAGAAAAGCATGCTCTTGCAAAGTATAATATTCTCGACTGTACTCTTGTTTTAGATATTTATAAAAAGTTAGAAATTATTGAACATCTCTATCGTCGCGTACAATTAAGTGGAATGTTAATTGATCGTTTATCAAGTTCAACACGTGCTTTTGATCATATTTATTTACCACGCCTACACCGTAAAGGTTTTATTGCGGGAAATACCTTAGATATTGATAAGGAAAGTGCATCTCTGGGTGGACTTGTTATTGAAGGAACGAAAGGCCTTCATGAAAATGTTGTGGTCTTAGATTTTAAATCTCTCTACCCAACAATTATTAAAACTTTTAAGATTGATCCACTTTCGCGCTTAAAAGGGGATGTGAATTCAACAATACTTAAAAATGGAGTTGCTTTCTCTAAGACAGAGCATATTCTTCCAGAACAAATTGACTTTCTTTTAAAACAGCGTGAAATAGCAAAAACAAGGCAGGATAAGAACTTATCTCAAGCCGTTAAAATTCTCATGAATTCTTTCTATGGTGTAATGGGCTCTGGTGGTTGCCGATTTTATCACGCGGATCTAGCGACATCGATAACATCAACAGGTCAGTGGCTTCTTAATGAATCCATGAATTATGCACGCTCTCTTGGCTACGAAGTTGTCTATGGTGATACTGATTCTGTTTTCATAAAATTAAAGTTCTTAGAATCATCTCAAAAGGATAAGGCCGGTACAGATCTAGCTCGTAAAATAACAACTCACTTAACGGAGTTAATCGAAAGAGATTACGACCTCGAGTCTCATCTTGAAATGGAATATGAGAAATGCTTTAAGAAGTTGTTTATCCCTGAATCTCGAAGTTCTGAAATGGGTGCAAAGAAGCGCTATGCCGGAATTTTTGAAAATGGTGAATTATATTTTTCTGGAATGGAGTTTGTTCGTTCTGATTGGACGAAGGCCGCTAAAAGCTTTCAGTATGAAATCTATAAGAGGTTTTTTAATTCAGAGTCTTTAAATGAATATATTAAGAATTACGTTAATGATTTAAAGAATGGTTTTTTTGATAGGCAATTGATTTATTCAAAACGATTATCAAAAGATATCAGCGAATACACAAAAACAAATCCTCCTCATGTAAAGGCCGCTAGGTTATTGCAGGAGAGAGAACCTGATAAGAACATCAGAAAAATCGATTACTTAATGACGCTTCATGGCCCTGTTCCTCTTGTTTTTGCGCCTAAGGACATCGATTATCAGCATTATATTGATAAACAGTTATCACCAGTTGCAACTGATGTGCTAAAATTTATGGGTATCTCCTTTGACGATATTGTCATGGGTTCACAAATGAGTTTATTTGAATGAGCGATCAAGAATATACAGCACCAAAAAGAAGCTATAAGAAGAACTGGGCCTTCATGGGTTCTGTTTTTTTTATCATGGCAATCTTTTACATTCTTTTCAAACGCGATTTCTACTTATATGTTTGTGAACAAGAAAATAATGCTCCGGCCTGTTTCTTATTATCTGATATTTATCAGGAAGATGGGGAGTATGCTAAGGCACAAAAGTATCTTGAGCTATCTTGTCAGAATAAATATGAAATCGCCTGCAACAAGCTTGGAAGGGGCATTCCGGCCAGTATCGTGAAATAGGTAAGCTTTTATTTGCTAACCATCCCTTGAACTTTTTAGGCTTCTTATATATCCTATTTAGCAGTTCAAAGGGGTTGTATTTTGATTCGAACACTAATTGATATTTATATTTTTATTCTCATTATTGATGTGATTATTTCTTATATCCCTCAATATAAATCACATCCAATTTGTGTAAGAATAAAGCAGCTCTCTGATTACACATGTGGCCCTGTTCGTCGTATGTTGCCAGAAATGGATATTCCATTTGATATCTCTCCGATGATTGTGATTTTATTTTTAAAGATTTTCGTCGCAGTTTTTTAGTTTCTTTGTAATTTCAAATTCTTGCCAATACGTATCAAAAGTTATTAAATTATAATTATATGTATTGCCTATGGAGGGGTTAGTGCACAACGAGTTTGATTTTCTTACACAAGAGACTTTTAATCTTAATACACAAGAACAATTTTTAGCTGATGAAGATTTTCGCAATGAATTTCTTTTTGGCTCACAAAGTTTAGAGTCTGAATCAGAATCATGTGTTGAATATCCTCAAACCTCTGGTTTCGTATACAATATCGTTAAAAGTAGCTCGACTTTTAGTATTCGTGGTGTAATTACAGATAATATTAGTGAAACATTCGAATTAGCTAGCTCTGGCGATGTATCGACACTTAAGTCACTACGAATTGAAAAGAGTGAAGTGGCCGAATCTCTTTACTACGAAATTCCTAACTTAGATCTTGCTCAAGTTATTTATGATCAAATTTTTAATAAGCGCTTCCCTTTAGAGGAAGATTTAATTTGCAATATCTCTGACCCGGGCTTTAGCTGGTGGTATCAAAGAAGTGACGATGCCATTCGCATTAACTTTAAAAGCCATAAGCTTGAGGGGAGCGGACAAAGACTGAAACTAGGTCCAATTGGCGATGTGTGTATCGCAAGTATTCTTTTCACACGTCTGGAAAAGGCCCTAGAAGAGAAAATGAATCTTTTAGAGTTTAGTATTTCTGAAAAGCATTTCATTCTAAAGCCGAAAGATCGCTTTCACCGAATATTTGAAGAATTATCTTTAGTTTTTGAAGAAGGAGAGCTTGATAGTGATGCTCAGATTCTAAGAGGACTTGATGAGACTTTGAAATTATATCTAATTGAGTTGGCAACTATCAGAAAGTTTTGGCTTCAAATCGAGTCTTTAAACACAAATTTTGATTATTCGACTTCTCAAAATCTTCTTTCGTAAACGAATAAAAAAACTTCGAATCGCCTTTGTGCGCTTTGTCACGATAAGTTTTCCGTGAGAAAACTACTTGTGTGAAATTTTGAAACGCATTAAAATATTGATATTGGGAAAAAAAGTATTCATGAGGAATACTTCGCAAAAAACAGGATGTAAGTTTGCAGTTTTCACTAGGAAGAAATCGTGGACCTTCTGCGTCAGGGTCTGCATCGACGACTAATAGTAGTTCAGAGCAAAATTCAAGAAGTGCAGCAATGCAAAAAGCGATTGAAAGAAATCGTGCAAAGATGGCCTCGAGACAAGATCAAAGAGGGATTCCTGCAGGTGCACCGAGTCGTGCTTCTGCCCCAATGGGAACGCCGCCTCCAATGCCTAGGGCATCTGCAACAAGTGCTCGTCCAAGACCAATGTCTGCTCCATCTCGTGATGAAGGAGCATCAAGTGAATCCGGATCGTCTGTATTGGCGAAACTTAGAGCACAACGAGCTCAACGTGAAGCAAGTGCAGCACCAAAACCATCAGTTTCAGCTTCACCAAGTGCAGCTCCAACAAGAAAACCAATTACTCAAGCAGATAATATTGAAATGTCTTCACCTCTTAGAAAGAAGACAACAGCTCCTGCAGCTGTTAATTATGCTGACCAAACACCAGTAAAGGCAATTGCTAAGGCCAAGACTGCGGTAAGCGCTAAGAGAAAAGTAAAATCTAAATCTAAAAAGAAAGGTGAGCTTACGCACTGGGGTGTGAAGTTATGTTGGGGATTTTGCTTATTCCTTCTAGGCCGCTTAGTTTTTTCTCAGGGTGGGGTAATTGAATACTTTGATAAGAAATCGACGCTTGATCAGGCTTACCATGAAGTGACTCTATTAAAAGCAGAGAATGATGGCCTAATGAAAGAGCTTGATTTAATCAGAAATAATCACCGCTATAAAAAGAAACTTGTCCGTGATCACTTAGGTTATATCGCTCGTGATGAGTATCTTATTTTATTCCCAGAGACTTCTGAAACTTCTGATCGAGGGCTTTCTTCCATTTAAGTTGGGAGCCCTTAGTAATTCCGTACTTCTTTGCCATACCGGCATGCAATTCTAAAACAAATTGACCTTGATAAACCTTAGTTGTTGGAATCTTTTGCGGTTCATTGCGACTTGGATAATGAGGTAGTGTTTCAATAGCAATAACTTTAAAGTTCTTATCTAAAAAAATAATATCGAGATCAAAGTAAGTATCAGGCATCCAAAACTTTAGTGGCATCTCTTGTTGATAGACAAAAACGAGGCCTTCACTTTTCTTCATCTTGTTGGCCTTTAGTCCACTTAGGCCTTGTTGCTTTTCCTCTTCTGATACTGCCCAAGAGACTTTAATCTCATTATTCTTTGGCGTAATCATGATCTTCTCGGCCCACTTCGGATTAATAAATTGGGCATGTGAATGTGTGCCTAGCGTTAATAGTAGAAATACAAAAAATGTACTGAGAATATGTGAAGAATTTGTTATAAATTTCATACCAAAAAACTATATATCAAGAGGATTAGCATGTCACAGATTAAGGGTTTGATGAGAACTCACAATTTAGGAGAATTAAGGGCCGAGCACATCGGTAATGTAGTAACACTATGCGGTTGGGTAAATAAGAACCGTGACCTAGGTGGTCTAACTTTTATCGATTTACGAGATAAATTTGGTGTAACTCAACTTAACTTCACAAACTTCAAGGGCGACGCTGATCTTCTTAAAAAATGTCATCTTGAATCAGTTATCAAGGTTATTGGGACTGTTGCAGGACGTCCTGAAGAAGCGCTAAATAAGAATATGGCCACAGGAGAAGTTGAAGTTCACGTAACTGAACTAGAAGTTCTATCAGAGTGTGATATTAATAATATTCCATTTCTTCCATATGGTGCAACTGAAGCGACAGAAGATAACAAGCTTAAGTACCGCTACCTAGATTTAAGAACAAAGAAGCTTCAAGATATTCTAAAGCTTCGTTCTAAAATTACTCTAGACGTAAGAAATACAATGAGTGCAAACGACTTCATCGAAGTTGAAACACCAATTCTTTATAAGTCGACACCAGAAGGTGCTCGTGACTACGTTGTTCCATCTCGTGTTCACCCTGGTCACGTTTACGCACTTCCACAGTCGCCACAGACACTTAAACAACTTCTTATGATTGGTGGAACTGATAAGTACTTCCAAATCTGTAAGTGCTTCCGTGACGAGGACTTAAGAGCTGACCGTCAGCCAGAGTTTACTCAAATCGATATTGAGGTTTCATTTGCTACTGAAGAGTATATGAAAAATATCGCAACTGATCTTATGAGAAATATCTTTGAATTAGGCGCTGATTTTGAAATTCCAGTTATGCATTACAACGATGCAATGAGAGACTACGGTTCAGATAAGCCAGACGTACGTTTTGGATTAAAGCAACATATTGTTTCAGACATTTTTAAAGATACTGAATTTGGTGTTTTCAAATCAGCAATTGAAAGTGGTGGAATGGTTAAGACGATGTTCGTACCAGCTTCAATGGGAACATTTTCTCGTAAGATTCTTGATGGATTCGTTGATGTTGTAAAACCTCACGGTGGAAAAGGTGTTGCATTCTTTAAAGTTGAAGATGGTGCCGTTTCTGGTGGTATCTCTAAATTCATTACTGAAGAGGTTCTTGCAAGTTTATCAAGTCTTTCTGATTTAGATGGAGATGCAAAAAATGGAACATGGCTATTCTTTGCAGATCAAGAGGGAATTGTACACGATAGTGCAGATGCTCTTCGTCGCCACCTAGGGCGCGAGCTTGGTCTAATCAAAGACGGTTACGCATTCCTATGGGTAAATGACTTCCCATGTTTTGAAACTGATGAATCAAGATTCTATGCAAAACACCACCCATTCACTTCTCCTAAGATTAGTGAAATGGATAAATTTATGAACGAAGAGATCAATGTTAGCAATAAAACTCTTCGCGACCTTCCTGCTCAAGCATACGACCTCGTTTGTAACGGGTACGAGCTTGGTGGTGGATCAATTAGAATTCACAACGGTGCAGTTCAGGAAAGAATGTTTGAAGTTCTTGGTATGAGTGAAGAAGAAGTTGCTAATCAATTTGGGTTCTTTGTAAATGCACTTAAGTACGGAACACCTCCACATGGCGGTATTGCTCTAGGTCTAGACCGTATCACAATGGTTAAGGCCGGAACTGATAATATTCGTGATGTAATCGCGTTCCCTAAGACAACGACAGCAAGTGATATGATGTCGAATGCACCATCTGTTCCTTCAAAAGAGCAGACTGATGAACTACACTTTGGTTTCTTAAAATAATTGTAGAAGGCCCTCTTATTAGGAGGGCCTCTTTTTTGGAATATTGATCTATGTTTAAAAGCTTGTACCGTGAATTCTTACATGAGTGGAAACATAGCTCGACAATGTCGGTGGTTTTTCAATTTCTTGGAATCGTCGCTTTCTTCTTAGTCTATACTTCAGATTTACAGCTCGAAACTAATGCAAAAACATTCTTAGCAATATTTTCTTATGTTGTTATTCAATGGCTTCTTTCAAGTACTCCTTTATTTATTTCAGGAATGATGGGAGTTGCTCTGACTGTTCTATTTGGTGTGGTTTCTTTTGAAGAAGCCTTCAGTAGTTTTAGCTCTCAGATTATCTTTCTGTTTATGGGAGGATTTCTTTTAGCGCGTGCGATGGAGAAGCTTGGACTTGATCGAAAATTATCGGTGACAATTCTAAATACTCGCTTCATTGATGGTGACTTCAATCGTACTCTGGCCGTCGTTATTGGTGTCACTTGTCTATTTTCGATGTGGGTTTCAAATTCCGCTACAACTGCAATGATGCTGCCAATCGGTTTTGGCTTACTTAAGTCTTTTAAAGTGAAAGAAGAAAAGACAAAGCAGTATTTTTTATTAATTGTTGCCTATGCAGCATCCGTTGGTGGAATGGCCACTCCAATTGGTTCTCCTCCAAACCTTATTACAATGGGACTACTTGAGCAGCATACAAATCTAGTTTTAACTTTTTGGGATTGGTGCAAGTTTGGCTTTCCCCTGACAATCTTCTTTTCAATAATTTTATTCTTTTATGCAAAGAGAAAAATTACTGAAGATATTAAGAAAGTTGATAAGAATGATCTCATGATGAGCTTAGGTAAGAATAATAAAATTACAAATAACGAAATACGCTTAATGCTCATTTTTACGATTACAATTTTCTTATGGTTTGCTCCAAGTTTATGCTCACTCATATTAGGTAAGGGGCATATCGTTTCAATATATGTACAAAAATATTTAACAGCGGGGATGGTTGCTATCATTGCTGCTTGTACTCTCTTTATGACACCAATTTATAGTCGTACAAAATTATTAGATCAAGATGATATTAAGACGATTGATTGGGGAACACTGTTACTCTTTGGCTCTGGTCTTTCTCTAGGATCGACACTTTTTAAAACAGGAATTGCCGATTTTGTGGCAAATAACTTGATTAGTATTTTTAGTAACTGGAGCTTTGCTGCTCTTCTTGTTCTTGTTGTTGGAATTTCAATATTACTCACTGAGCTTGTAAGCAATACTGCTGCGGCCAATGTTTTAGTTCCAATTCTGATTGCAGCAGCAACTCAAGCAAATTATTCAAGTATTACTGCGGCTTTTGTCGTGGCCTTTAGTTGTAATATGGCCTTTATGTTACCAGTTGCCACACCACCAAATGCAATTGTCTATGGAACAGGTCTCGTCCCTATGAATCGTATGATTAGCTTTGGCGTTATTCTCAATATTGTGGCATTTATTAGTTTGTCCCTAATTGTGATAATGTCTTAGCTTGGATGATTTTTCCTAATTTTATTTAGTTCATTAATTATTTAAGCGTACAAATTACTCACTCCGAATAGTCGAGTATGAAAGCACTTAAAATCGCCACGATATCAATTTGTTCTCTTTTAACCTTTGCCTTTGATGATAAGTTCGAAGACTTTGCCGAGATGGATGCATGTGTTGAATGTGTCATGGTTCAAGAACAGAATCAAAATATGAACTCTTCTGGGGGTGGCTATCCTGGTATGGGAATGGGCATGGGGGGCAGCTTTACGAATTACGGTGTTAATCTGAAAATGCCAGATAAAAAAGCGATTGCATCTGCATTTGCAAAAAATCAATTACAGTATCATATATCCCATTCAGCTAATGATACAGTGGACTTAGAAAGTTATTTCGCAAGTGTTGATCCAAAGAATGAGTTAAGTCGTAGTGAGCGTGAAAAATTGGTAACTGAGATTATAAGTAATTCCACAGCTCCATACTATGAATATAATGTAGAAACAAATACTGGTTTCTATAAAGTAAATCCCGCTATCGAACGTCTTATTCGTTCGGCCCAAGCTTCTGGCTATATTGTCGATAATGAGTCTTATAAAGATCTTGAGTTAGCAAAGGCCTATATTACTTTCGAAGGTGATGTGGATGGACTAATTAGTTATCTTAAAGAAAATTACAAAGGGGCCAAACTTGCAAAGGCAGCAAATCAATATCCTCGTTATATAGGTATGGATGCCAATGGAAACCTTTCAGACGACTATTATAAATTATTAAAGCTTTCTCTCGAATCTGGGGGACTTGATGATACAAAGGTTATGGAGTTAATTAGACAAGAGATTCTTTCAAGATCACTTGGAGGGAAACCATCTCCGATTTCTGATTTAATATCAAAGCATATTGATGTGGCAGAGTCTTATCGAAATGGGTTAGGAGATAATCTGGCATGTGAATTTGCTAAAGGGATTTATCTCAATACTAATCATATGAAAGAAACGATAAGTTCTACATATCCAGCAATGGCCACTTCTAGTAATTTATTTGGCTCTTATGAGCAGCAGGCCATCATGGAAGATCTCAAAAGCTCTGCCATTTTTAATAATATGAATAATCTTCTTCATTACCAGGCCCTAGGTGGAAGTATTGATACGGTTTGTGCTGATGGTATGTACCCAAGGGATTACCTCGAAGTTGCTCATAGAGAAGGGCTTCTTGATAATTTTGCGAAAGAAGAGCTCATCATCCTTGGACTTGTTCAGGATGATTGCTACAAAGATGTTTCTCGTCTTGAGTTAGCGAAGTTATGTGATGCTGCTTCAATTGCATATATTCTTGAAAGACAGACCAGGCGAAATCTTCAAATGTCTGAGCGTACAGAAAACTCAAATGTAAAACACAATTATATTGAGGGGAGAAATGGTTGTAGCATTTCTGTTCTAGATAATATTGTGAGAAAAGGTGGAAAGACAGTTGATCGAGAAGTTGAAGTTCTCTTAAATAGTGATGAAGTAATTTTAAGAACCAAGAGCATGGAGAAGCTAAAGGCCAGTATTAATAGCCTTTACGGAGACCAGTAAGTTCTTTGTTGCACGAAATCATAGGGGCAGATAAAATAGAATATTATGGCCCTTAGTTTAGAAAAAACTTTTGTTAAAACGACAAAGAATAAGATTAAAAATCGTATTGAAAATTCTGATGAATCTTTACTTGAGATTATACTCGATCATAAAGAGGAGCGTTCTCGTCGTACGCAAAAAGGTGAGCATAAGGCCTGTGTGAAAAGACCGTGGGATTCAAGTGATAGTTCTCAGCGTGATCTCTTTAATGGAAGTAGTGAAGGCTATAACAAGTCTAAGGTTGCTAATAAGACAGTTATGAAGCCATATCAAAAAGAGTGTGAGGGGAGTCGTCCGAGTAAGTCAGTGAGCTGTGACGAAAAACTAAAGTCACGTGTCGTGGGCCGTGCCAGCGAGATCTTCGCCAATCTCGAACTTTAGGGGCGCGGGTACCAATCGAGAATTCAATTATATAGAAGAGAGAATCATATCTAATTCTCACTTTTCCATGAAATTTTTAATGAATTAGCCTCGAAGCATCGCTTTATGGAGTGTTCGTTATTGTATTTTTGTGAATTTAAGAAGTAATTCTTAGTTAAGTATCCGAATTCTCGATTGGTACCCGCGCCCCTAACCGAATAGGCTGATTTGTTCAACTTCTTCAACTGGCTCGGTATCTGCTTGGATCTCTGCTAGTGCATAAGCGAATTCTTCTGTACTGATCACATGAGTTTGAGAGATGAAGTCCTGCACACCTTTTTGATCATGTCTTAAGAAGTTGATCACAAGTGGTAAAAAGAAAAGTAGGTTAGCGAAAACATAGCCGATTGAGCGTCCAAAGCAATCAAGGGCACTTAATGGCTCAGTTACATCGTGTGACTTCACAACCTTTAACTTGAAAAATGCTTTCCCTAAAGTCTGTCCATTTCCTAAGTAGTAAGAAAAGAAGAAGTAGCTAAAGAACATAATAGCTAATGACAATTGTGTTGTCTGACTCTGAAATGCCATTGATGAAACCTTTGGCGAAGTCGAAATATTTGAAATGAAATTATTTACAAATGAAAGCCAAATAAAAGTTAGTGCCTTATTGGCAAAAACCACAAGATAAATATCTAGGATAAAAGCGTAGAATCTCTTTCTAAGACGATCTTGTCTTATCTTCTTAGCGGCTTTGCTTTTTTTGTAGTAATCGTAAATTTCAGATAGCTTATTATTCGTGCTCATACAGTGTTTATCGGTATGAACGCAGGAGAGTAAAAAAAAGGACGCTTAAGAAAGCGCCCTTGGCAAATATTTCTAGTTTAAAGTAATTTGATCAACTAATTCATTAAGCTTATTAAGGGCCTGAATAGGAGTTAAGTTGTTGATATCGACTTTTGATAAGTGATCCTCAACTTGTTTCAAGTACTCAGGTATTTCTGCTGGTGTTTGTACACTGAAGAAATCTAATTGTTCGCTATGATCACTATCAAGTAAGGCTTGAGATACGCTTGATTCCTTTTCCATGCTCTTAAGAATTGATTGTGAACGCTTAAGTACAGTTGGAGGAAGGCCTGCAAGTTTGGCAACGTAGATACCAAATGATTGTGAAGCGGCTTGTTCAACGAGACGGTATAGAAATTTAACATTTCCTCTATGGTTTTGCGTTTCTACTGTAAGGTTTTTTGCCTCTGGGTAGCGATCCGCAAGATCAATTAGCTCATGGTAGTGAGTTGCAAATAGACAAAGTGCTTTTGTGTTCTCAATGAAGTGTTCAACTAGGGCCCAAGCGATTGAAAGGCCATCATAAGTTGAAGTACCACGTCCCACTTCATCAAGAATGATAAGTGACTTATCTGTTGCGTGTCTTAGGATCTCAGCTGTTTCGGCCATTTCCACCATAAAAGTCGATTGTCCTTTTAGGATGTCATCACTTGCACCAAGACGACTGAATAGGAAGTCGCAAATACTAACTTTGGCATTGTCTGCAGGAACGAATGATCCAATTTGTGTTAGAAGTTGGATAATAGCAATCTCACGCATAACTGTTGTTTTACCGGCCATGTTGGGACCAGTAATAAGACCGAAGTATGTTTCATCATTAAGTTTAAGGTCGTGCGGAATGAATTGATCTTTGATGGCAGCTTTAATTAGTGGGTGCCATGCTCCGCGAATATCCATGTCACGAGACTTTTCAGAAATAGTTGGTCTTGAGAATTCTTCGTTTCGTGCAATCCAAGAAAGTGATTGAAGAGTATCTGTTGCAGATAGGATATTTGCTAGCATTTGAATTGCATGGCTTAAATCCGTGATCTGCTTAATTAGTCCTTTAAAGATTTCTCTTTCAAGTTTTTCTAGCTTTTCGCGTGCAACAACAACTTCTTTTTCAAATTGAGTTAGCTCTTCAGTTGCGTACCTCTCAGAGTTAACAAGAGTTTGTCTGCGAATAAAATTTGCAGGAACTTTATCTGAATGAGTTTTAGAAACTTCAATGAAGTAGCCAGCAACATTATTTGATTTAATACGTAGCTTTTGAATTCCTGTTTCTTCGCGGTAGCGATTTTCTAGTTCGACTAGAGCTTGGGCCGTATTTTGAGAAATCTTTGCAAGGTGGTCACGTGTCTCATTTGCGCCTTCTCTGATTAAGTTACCCTTATCGAGATTCGCACCTATTTCATCGTTAATTGTCTTTTTAATATCATCACGAAGCTTGAATAAATTCGTTTTATCTTCCGTCTTCATTTCTTTAAAGACATTAGTTGGAAGCTCACTTAGCGAATTTGTTAATTCTTCGTACACATCCACTGCACTTGAAATATTTAAAAGGTCCCCAGCATTTGCACGGTTTGTCGCAGCCTTCGCTAGGATTCTTTCAAGATCGCGAACGTTATTTAAAGCCTCGCGAGTATCTTGTAAAAGATCATCATGTTTTAAAAAGAACTCAATTGTATCAAGACGATTTGTGATTTCTTTTCGATCTGTTAGTGGGTTTGTGAAAACAGTTTTTAGTTTTCTTGAACCCATTGATGTTTTTGTCTTATCCATAAAGCCAAGAAGTGAGTCTTTATAAGTTTCACGTGACTTTGGAAGTATCTCTAATCCTGTAAGAGTAGGAATTGTAACCTTCATGCTACCCGTGCGATCAGATAGACTGAAAGCGTGGAGGTGAGTGAACTCTTCATGATTTTGAGTCGAACAAATATAATATGAAAGCGCTCCAATTGGGCCTAGAACACTTTGGTTTTCATTTAAAAGTTGATCACGTTTATAAGTTGGAATTAACTTTTCAAGATAAACACTTGAGTACTTTTCATTAAAATATTCTTTTGAAAGGTGAGTGACAAGAGTTCCATTGTGCTCATTAAGAGTAGCGACACTCTCATACTTATCCCACTGTCCTAAGTATGTAATGAACTCTTTAGGATGAAGGACGCGAATTTTTTCAATAAAGTCTTCAAAGCTATCAAGAATAAAACCTTTGAAGAATCCAGTTGTAAAATCAATGGCAACAATTTCAAAGCGGCCATTTACTTCATTACAGGCAAGAATGAATTGGTCTTCTTTTGAATCTGTTTTATCGAGATCGTAAGGCATCCCTGGAGAGACAACTTGAGTAACAGCTCTTTTAACAATCCCTTTTGCTTCTTTTGGGTTTTCGACTTGTTCACAAATTGCGACTTTAAGACCCTCGCTTGAGAAGCGATCGATATAAGTTGCAGCTGCATGGTGTGGAATTCCTGCCATAGGAATTTTGTGTTCACCAAGTTTTCCTCTGTGAGTGAGTGCAATATTTAGAATTTTAGATGCATTGATTGCATCTTCAAAGAAGACTTCGTAAAAGTCACCCATGCGAAACATTAGCATATGGTCACGATAGTTCACTTTGATTTCGTGATATTGGGCCATCATTGGTGTAAGCTTTACGCCTTCGGCAACGATTTTTTCAATCTCTAAAGTCATGTTATTGATTCCCTTAAGTGTTGTGTATTCTTGAGCGATTAAGTCTACCAAATACACCACCAATGGAAAAGACTTCAATACTTACAATTGGCATGACGCACTTATTTGTCGTAAAATAGAAGGACGTAAATAGCTGATTATTTACATAAACTGAAGGAAGTTGTTTTTGCTAAGCGTTGGACAACGTTTGTCAATCTGGTTATTTCTTATTGGCATCATGACATCAACATTATTTGGACTCTTTAGCCGTTACGAAGACGAGGACTTAGAACAGTCGATGACGGATCTTTTGAACCAAGATATTTATTCGTATTTTAAAAATGTTAAGTACTTTAAAAAGACAGATAAAGATGCTCGCTATCACCTTGAAGCGGCAGAGGTTTCTCAAAATTTAACAACAGATGTTCTTATTCTAACAGAGCCTAATGGGGTTCTTATTAACGATCATCAAGCAGAGCCAATGTATTACGATGCTTACACTGGTGTCTTGAACGCGAAGGAAAAATATCTTTCTCTTAGAGGAAAGGTCGTTCTTAGAAATCGCAATATGAGTATTAAGTCAGAGAGTATGAATTATTCAGATAATTCTCAGGTTGTGAATTTCCGTGGCAAGACAGAATCGATTTCAAAAGATTTTGATTCGGCTTATGAAGTCGCGGTAAATGCAGATGAGCTAAGTTATAATCTTGTGACAGAAGTTGGAACTTATGACGGAAATGTTGAGGGAAGGGTGCAAAGAGTGAGGGCCTATGAGGACTCGGTTAAGTTTTTTGCAGACTCAATTATTGTTGATAAGAGCAATCGCAATGCCAACATGAGTGGAAATGTAAAATTTCAGAAATCTCAACTACTTGCAAGTGCCCGAAATGGCGAAATCTATCTAGATAACTACAATAAAAAACTCAAGTATTATGCACTATATGACGATGTGGTCATTGAGGAAACTGTTTCTCCTAAGGGACAAGTTCCTTTTAAAAGAAAGGCTTTTAGTGAGCGACTTGAGGGATATATGGCAGAGGATAAAATTGTTCTGCTTGGTCTCCCACGGGTTTATCAAAAGAAAGACGTTTTAAAAGGAAATACAATTGTTCTTAGGCGTGACATCGAGACCATAGAAGTTGATGATGCTAATACGAACTTTAAAATAAGGTAATAGCAGCATGGTTGAAGAAATCGCACAATTATCAGCTCATGGTTTAAAGAAAGTCTACGGCGGCAGAGAAGTCGTAAAAGGCGTTTCAATCGATGTTAAGCAAGGAGAAGTCGTAGGACTACTCGGCCCAAACGGTGCTGGTAAGACAACATCGTTTTATATGATGGTAGGGCTAGTTAAGGCAGATGAAGGAACAATAGATTTATCTGGCGAAGACTTAACAGAGCAACCAATTCATATTAGGGCATTAAAGGGAGTTGGTTATCTTCCACAAGAAGCCAGCATCTTTAGAGATTTAACAGTTGAGGCCAATATCTTCTCGGTACTAGAAAATCGAGAACTACCAAGGGCCAAGAAGAAGACACTTCTTGATAACTTGATAGCAGACTTTGGACTTGGACATATTAGAAAATCTCTTGGTTCAGCTCTTTCCGGTGGTGAAAGAAGAAGAGTTGAGATTGCACGAACTCTGGCACTTGAGCCTAAGTTTGTTCTTCTCGACGAGCCTTTTGCTGGAGTTGACCCGTTAGCAGTTAATGACATTCAAAGTGTTATTAACAGTCTAAAGAGAAGGAATATCGGTGTACTAATCACCGACCACAACGTGAGAGAAACATTAGGAGTAGTTGATCGCGCGTTTATTATGAGTAGTGGAGAATTACTTGTAAGTGGGACACCGGATGAAATTGTAAACAATGAAAGAGCAAGGAAGTTCTATCTTGGTGAAGAATTTAGAATGTAGCTAGACCAAGCAAATAAGCTGGTCTGGTTACTAAGAATAAGGAACCAATATGGCCACAAAACTTTCGCAGAATCTCAGTCAAACTCAGCAGCTCGTGATGACGCCGCAGCTTCAGCAGGCGATTAAATTACTGACATTAAGCCATTTAGAAATGACAGATGTCATCGCTAAGGAGATGGTAGAAAATCCAATGCTGGAAGAGTTTTCACCTGGTGAAAGTGATTACAAACTTGATAAATTAGAGAGTCAAACTAAAGAAGCTAAGGCCGACGATTTTAAAGAAGAGGCCATGATGAGTAGTGGCGATGATATGGATTGGCAAAAGTATGTCGATAGTTATAACTCGACGACATACGAGCCAAATATGGCCGCACCTTCTCTTAGTCCAGACGATATGCCTAATTATGAAAATATGGTTTCAAAGGGAGAGTCCCTTGCTGAACACCTTGAATGGCAGCTTCGTATGGAAGCTTTAAACGATGTCGAAATTGATTTTGCCATTGAGGTTATTGGAAATATCAATGATGATGGCTATCTGTCATGTCCATTTGATGAGCTTATTGAAAAAACAAAATTAGAGCGTGAGCACTGTCTAGATATTTTAGAAATTGTTCAGCGTCTTGATCCAGTTGGCTGTGGTGCTCAAGACCTTGTTGACTGTCTGCTAGCTCAAGCAAGAATTGCAGAAGAGCGTTCACCGCTTTTAGAGAAGCTAATTCGTTTTCATTTAACAAATCTAAAAAATAGAGATTATAAGAAAATCACTGCAGACACTGGAGTATCAGAAGAACAGATTATTGAAACAGCAAAACTGCTTCATAATTTTCACCCTAAACCAGGACGTCTTGTAGGTGGTGGAGATACTCATTACGTAACACCAGATGTATTTGTTGTTGAAGTAGGGGGAGAGTTCGTTGTTCAGGTTAATGACGATGGTGTACCAAGATTAAGAATTTCTAAAATGTATCAGGATATGCTTAATCAAGCAGAATCCCTGAAAAATAAAGAAGCTAAAGAATTCGTAGAAGAAAAACTTAAGTCGGCTTTATGGCTAATAAAGTCTATAAATAAGAGACAGCGTACAATTGATCAAGTGGCAAAATCAATTGTGAAAAAGCAGCAGCAATTTTTTAAGAAGGGGCCAAAACATTTAAAGCCTATGGTTCTAAAAGATGTTGCTAATGAGCTGGGAGTTCACGAGTCAACAGTGTCTCGTGCTACTTCAAATAAGTATATGCATACACCAATTGGCCTATTTGAATTGAAGTATTTTTTCAATGCGGGAATCGGTGGAGACAAAGGTGGAATCGACGTTGCAGGTGAAGTTCTAAAATTAAAAATTAAGGAACTTATCGACAATGAAAATGAGAAGAAACCTTTATCGGATCAAAAGATTGCCGACCTTTTGAGCCAAGAAGATGTGAAGGTTGCGAGACGTACAGTCGCTAAGTATAGAGAAATGCTTGGGATTTTGTCGTCGTCAAAAAGAAAAGTAAAATAGCTCGATATTTTGGAGAAACTGCCGATAGGTTTAGCCAAGATACTATACACATAGAGGAGAACGTATTTTATGAAAGTAACAGTAAGTTTTAGACACCTAGATCATACGCCAGCACTTGATGAGAGAATCCAAGAAAAGTCAGAAAAAATCGCAAAGTACCTTGATGGAAATCTACATCTAAAATGGAGTTGTGAGGTTAGGGATGGTCGCGAACACTATGCCGAAGTCGAAGTAATTGGACCGAAGTTCGATTACCATGCGAAAGCTCACTCTGATAGCCTATATAAGACCATTGATCTTGTTGTTGCTAAGATTGAAAAACAGGTACAAAGAAAGAAAGAAAAAATGCTTAATAAGAAAAAGATGGCTCACAAAGACATGGAAATCCTCGAACCAAACGATGCGTGGATGGACTATGATGATATGGCGTCTTAATCAGTCAATATAAACATACTTTCTGTATATTTTGCATATAAAGCCTTCCGTTATGGAAGGCTTTTATTTTGCCTCCTTTACTGGTATGCTTGCTGGTCAAGAAAAGGAGACATGATGAAATATATAATTTCTATTTTAATCGCTTTTAGCGCCCTATCTTATCAGGAGATAGCTTCTCACTCTGACTTTTATAAGAAGATTGTTGAGTATACTAAGAAGAATAAATTAAAAACAAGTGATGTTCTTGTTGTCTATGATATCGATAACACTCTTTTAAGATTCAAAACAAGCTTCGGTAGTGATCAGTGGTATAACTGGCAGAAGGAACAAATTAACAATGGTTGTCCGGTTCATTGTATTGCCAAGTCAGTTAATGAAATGCTTGAGTACTCTTATAAAGCAACATTTATTTCTGATATGATTCTAGTTGAAAAAGAAATTCCAAGACTGATCGAAAAACTACAAGAGACAGGTTACGGAGTAACTTCTATCACTTCTAGAGGTCCTGTTAATTATCCTGCAACAGTTCGAGAAATGAATAAGAATGGAATTAATCTTAATAAAGTAAATGCCCCAAGACTTCCATTTATGACAAAGTTACAAGGAAGAGAAGTACGTTATGCTGATGGTATCTTTATGACTTCAGGACTTAATAAGGGCCAAATGCTTACTCACTTAATTAATCGTCCAGGGATTAACAAGAAGTATAAAGCAGTCTTCTTCTTAGATGATCGTCTAAAGCATATGAAGAGTATGGATAAAGAGTATAAGAATAATAAAGCGAATAAGCTTGCTGTCTTTGCCTATCGTCTAACGACAACTGATGCTATCGTAAAAGAGTTTAACGAATCAGATAAGAAGCTTGAAATACGAATTGGTGAAGAATTTAAAAAATTAAATAAAGATTTAAATTAAAAAATAAAAAAGCCTTCGTAAGAAGGCTTTTTTTTAATATGAAGTTGTTGTGCAAACTGTATTCATTCCATGAGTTGTACATGTCGTTCTACCTGTACGATTCGTTCTAAAGCTACCATCCCAGCTATCTTGCTCATGTTGTCTAACCCTTAAGTAAGCCGATAGTGAATCTCTTTCTTGCTTAGAAAGATAGATGCTATCTCCATTTTCAATGGCATGAGATAGTTCTTTAAAATCAACTCCAGCATCTTCTCTAATTGTTAGCATACGTTGACTAAGTTTTACTGGATAGCGCTTAGCTTCCCAATTTTCTTTGATATGAGTTTTTGATGCTTTCCTATATCTTTTACCATCGGATGCTTTAATCGAGAAAAGTCTGAATTTGAAAATAACACCATTCTCATTCTTCATTGTATTGTTAGATTGGTGCCAGTATCTAAGTCCATCACTTCCGATGATAAGCCCTTGGTCTTCATCAAAATATGAACCAGCTTGATCAAATGGGGCCAGCTCTGTAGGAGCTCCATTGGCCTGAATACACGTAATTGAGATTAGTGTGAATAAGAATATTCTTAAGATATTTTTCATAATTTCTCCCTACTGAAATTGTAGGGGTTAAATATCTTATATTGAAAGTCGCTGTCTAGAGACAGTTTGGCACCAGTCTCTTACTTATAAAATTCTCGCAAGAAATCTTTAAGAATCTTCTGTTCTACAGAGCCTTTCGTTCTTGCTGGGGCCGTTATTCTAACATTGAGTTCGATCTCATCTTTACTAGTAAAATTGATTTGAACACGTGGTTTTAGAATAGGTGTTTCTAAGTGAGACTTTGTGAATAGTTTGTTTAAAACAACTTGGGCTTGCTCAAAATATTCAGAACAATAGAATTCTGATTTCTCAAGAAGAATTCTTTCCGCTTTTTCCCAATCACAATCTGGAGAGAGAACAACTTTAAAAGTATGAAGAACAAAACTCTTTAAAAATGATTCATTCGTTACTCGATTTGTTAAGAATATTGAGTTTGGAATAATAACAGAGCGTCCTGTATAGTTGTGAGATGTTTTATTTGGTCCAACTTCTAATAGAGTTGTCGTGAATAGATCTCGGTCGATAACACTTCCGCGCTTGCCATCAATCTCAATAGTATCCCCAATAATAAATCCACCAGAAAACGTCTTATAGATACCACCCATAATATTAAGAGAGAGCTCTTTTGTGATGAGGACTATGGCAACCATTAGGGCGGCAAGTGAGAAGGCCAGGTTTTTCAACTCAGTTGAATAAATATAAAGAGTAATAAAGACGAAGATAATCGTTAACGAAATATTTGTGTTAACAACATAGCGTCTTTTCGTTTCAATATTTATGCTACTAGTCTTTTTCAAAATGAAAGAAAAGATATGGTTAGTTAAATAGAAAAGAATCAGTACTAATGTGACATAAACTGATTTTTTAATTTCACCTTGTGTATCAACGAATATATTTTCTAAAGTCATAGGCAAATTATAAGGCTAAATAGCTGATTTCCAAACGATTAAATGCGTTAAAAGTGTCGAATCTTAAAGACATATTTAGAAGTGCCATGCTAGACTGAACTTATTCGTATATTCAGATTAAATAGCAGCTAAATAAATATTAAAAGTTGAGTGGGATTTACAGCATATGTTAAATGTTTCCAATATTTCAAAAATCCAAAGTAGTGAAACCTTATATAGCGGTGGAAGCTTTCAAATAAATCCTGGCGAAAAGGTTGGGCTAGTTGGTCCAAACGGAGCTGGGAAAACAACTTTATTTCGTATGATTATTGGTGAGGAGAAACCTGATGAAGGTCAAATCTCTTTTCCTGATAAATTGCGTTGGGCCTATTTCTCTCAAAAAGTAGGGGAGATGGCAGGACAGACGGCAAAAGAAGTCGTTATGTCTGGAGACGTAAAAGTTGCTGAGCTAGCGCAACAGCTTAAAGAATTTGAAGACAAGTTAGCTGATTGTGCCAATATGAGTGACGATGAGATGAATGATGTCCTGATGAAAATGGGAGACGTTCAGTCAGAGTTTGAAAAGCGTGGTGGCTATGATCTTGAAACACGTGCTGAGGAAGTTCTAACAGGACTAGGGATTATGCCTGTTGATCATAATAAGATGATTGAAGACTTCTCTGGTGGATGGAAGATGCGTATTGCTCTTGCTCGTGTTCTTGTAATTAATCCTGAACTTATCCTAATGGATGAGCCTACCAACTACCTCGATATGGAATCGATTCTTTGGCTTGAAGACTGGCTAAAGAATTTTAAGGGCGGAATCTTTATGACGACCCACGATCGTGATTTCATGAATAATGTTTGTAATAAGATTGTGGAAATTGCTCATAAGAGAATTACGACTTATACAGGTAATTACGACTTCTACGAGAAAGAAAGAGACCTTCGTCGTGAACAATTAATTGCTCAAGCTTCTCGTCAAGCTGATATGCTAGCAAAAGAAGAAGAGTTCATTGCAAAATTTAAGGCACGTGCTTCACATGCTGCTCAAGTTCAATCTCGAGTGAAGAAGCTTGAAAAAATTGATCGTATTGAAGTTCCTGCTGAGGAAGAAACAATTAACTTTCAATTCCCAACGCCTCCAAGAGGTGGGGATGATGTTGTTATCATTAAAGATCTTTCAAAATCATGGCCACTGTCTGACGGAAGTGCGCATGAAGTCTTTCATGGACTATCAACAACAGTTAAAAGAACAAATAAAATCGCCGTAGTTGGTGTAAATGGTGCGGGTAAGTCAACGCTTTTAAAGTGTATTACTGCTCATACTGAACCAACTGCTGGAACAGTAGCGATTGGCCCTAGTATCAAGATCGGATACTTCTCTCAATACTCACTGGAAGTTCTAAATCCAGAATCAAGTGTTTTTGATGAAGTTAGAAAAGATCTACCAATGGCAAGTGATGGGTATGTTAGAAACCTACTTGCGGCCTTCTTATTTAGAGGCCAAGACGTTGATAAGAAAGTTAAGTACCTTTCAGGGGGAGAGAAGTCTCGTCTTGTTATGGCCGTACTACTTTCGCAAAATAATAATTTCTTAGTTCTAGATGAGCCGACAAACCACCTTGATATTAAATCAAGAGAGGTTCTACTGGATGCACTTAAACGTTATGAGGGAACAGTAATGTTTGTATCCCACGATAGACACTTTCTTAGTGAATTAGCTGAAAATGTTTACGAAGTGGATAAGGGGGAAGTTCGCATCTTCCCGGGATCATACGTTGAATACATGGAGAGACAATAATGGTTAACTTGCAGAATACGGAAGTACAGTACTTATTACTGTTTACAATTCTTCTCATTCTTCCAAAACTTTTACTTCGATTCCAAATCCCAATTGGTATCTCATCAATCTTCTTAGGGATTGCTGCTGGTCTTGGGCTTGGATGGTTTCAAAATGATGATCTACTACTAATGCTTTCTCGCTTGGGGATCACATCTTTATTCTTATTCGCTGGTTTTGAAGTTGAATTTGAAGAACTGAAGCAGAATTGGAAAGAGCTCCTATCCGGGGTTACCCAGACTATCTCCATCACACTTATAGTTGCTTTTGGGATTCACTTCTTCTTTTCAATTAGTTTCCGTGCAGCAACTTTAATTGCACTTGGTATCATGACTCCTTCAACAGGCTTCATCTTAAACTCACTAAAGAATTATGGATTTAGTGAAGGGCAGGAGTACTGGATTAGATCAAAAGCAATTTCTAAGGAGATCTCTGCCATCTTACTGCTATTTATTACTCTTCAGTCGGAGAGCTTAGTTAACCTTGGTAGTTCTACCTTTATTTTAGTTGCCCTTAGTGTCTTTTTACCCCTTTCTTACAAATTATTTTTCAAATATATCGCTCCATATGCAAAGGATTCAGAAGTTGGTTTCTTAATTCTTACTGCACTTATTTGTGGTGTTATCACAAAGAAAATTGGAACTTACTATCTAGTAGGGGCATTCCTTGTTGGATTTATTGCTTCAGAGTTTAAGCACTTTGGAAAATCTGAGAAGTCAGAAGAAATTTTAAAGAACCTACAGATGTTCTTTTCTTTCTTCATTCCATTCTACTTCTTTAAGGCCGGTGTAGGCTTTACTGAAGATCTATTTACAATGGATGGACTATATATTGGATTAGCATTCTTAGGAATTTTCATTCCTCTTAGAATCTTCAATACATACTCAAATATGAAATTCTTTATGCAGGATTTCTGGCCAGACCGTAAAGAGATTACTGTTTCATTACTACCGACACTTATCTTTGGTTTAGTAATGGCCCAGATTGCTAAGGAGCGCTTTGAAGTTCCTTTAGAGATTATTTCAGGTCTTGTTATCTACACTCTTGTTTCAAGTGTAATACCGGCCTTTATGTTTAAAAAAGTTCCACCTGAAAATTATTAGAAATACATGGTTGCGCCTAAAATGAGCTGATTGTTCTTTGGGCGCATTCCACTGACATCGACACTATCATCAAATACATACTCAATACCTAATTCATACTGATCATTTGTATACATATATGATCCAAGAATTTTAGACATTTCATAATCATCCAGTCCATCGTCATCAGAAGTTTGCCAATTGTATCCAATCATTATCTGGTGAAATGGGTTGAAGCGCCAACCCATAATTGCCTCGAGATTATCAGTTCTTACGAATCTGCCATCAATTAATTCGAGGTCTTTTGTGTCACCGTAGACTGCGGCGATAAAAAGGTTTTTAAAATAATAATTTGCTCCAACGGTAACTGAAAGTTTCGCAATTTCAACTCCATTATTATTTGAATTTAAATTAATCGCTGCAATTCCAACTTTGTAATTTTTTTTAACAATTCTTAGAGAAGCGGCAATAGAATGCTCAAGAGTGAGGACTGCATCGTCAATTCCATCGCCATCAGAATCGTATTCGGCCGTTTCATCTCCTGTAAACTTCGTTTGGGCCCCAAAATGTAGGTCACCAATTTTGTAGCGAAATTCCAAAAGATCTACACCACGAGATGTTCCAATGACTTCACTATTAGCAGTAAAAGTAGAGGAGGCAAAGGCACCAGTGACCATAAAGATATCAGTCATTTCTGTTACGTCATACCAGACAGACCAGTTCTTTCCTATTGTGGCATTGAAATCTCCGTTTTCAATCCAAAGATAAGCTAGCCTAGTAGAAAAGGGCCGGTCGCTAGTATTGTCAACTTGAAAGCGTCCCGTGGTGTTGGGGATGCTTTGTATGCTCTGGCTCGTATTGCTGGTATTGATTCCAAACTCAGCACGAAGACCAGTGGTGAATTTCTCGATTAGGCCATCTCTCTTATATTTAAAACCAAATCGAGAAGAGTTATTATTTAATGATTGAGCTCCATCTTGACCAATGGCCGCCATGGATATTTTACCGTAGAGACTGAAGTCATCGCCGAGGTTCTTAGCTGTGATTGTACTTGAATAAAGAAATGAACTCGCGCATATAGAAAATGCGAGAGACCTTCTTAAATTATTAACCCACATAGAATCCTCACTCAAATCAATAATCGATAAATTAATTTTAGTAAGGTTCTATGCGATATTCTAACTTAAAAAAGGTAAAGATTGATTAGTGGCCACATCCACCTTGTCCATGAGCATGTCCATGAGCAAGTTCTGTTTCTGTTGCTTCTCTTACTTCAGTGATTTCAATATCAAAGTTTAGGTCTTCACCTGCAAGTGGGTGGTTACCATCTAAAGTAATTTCATCGCCTTCAATTGCAATAACTGCAAATGGAGGAAGTCCTTGGTCTTGGTTAACTTGGAATACGTCACCAATATTAAGTTGTGCATCCTCTGGGAATTGTGAGCGTTGCACAGTAATAACTAGTTCATCATTTATATTACCGTATGCGTCAGCAGCAGGTACATTGATAACTTTCTTATCACCAACATTCATTGCTACGATTTCTTTTTCAAGACCTGGGATGATCTGACCAACACCTTCTAAGAAAACTAGTGGACCATGTTCAGCAGAATTGTCTAAAACTTCGTTCTTTGAGTTCGTTAATGTGTAGTGAAATCCGATAACTTTTGGCATAATAGGGCCCTCTAATTGTTGATTATTAATATAAAAAATTAAAGGTCAACACTAACAAGCTAGATGATTAAAGGCAAATAAAGAATGAGTGAATTAGTAAATCAAGAATATATCCAAAAGATCAATGATTTCCTTGCGCAAACTGTTGATTTAATTAATAGAGTTCCAGATTTGAATGCTGCAGCATTAGCCGATATTGCAGCGAATATTAAGGCCCTTAGAGATGAATCTCTTAATTGTAAGGAAGATGACCTTCCTGGAATTATCCAGCAAATGAACCTTCTTAATCAATTAGCAGATCGTTATGAGCAACACCAGAGTTTACCTAATGCAGAGTCGCCGTTCTTTGGTCATTTTAAGATTGAACAAAATGGAAAGTTAAAAGACTTTCTTATTGGGCATACGCCTTTTTCACATAAAGAGTTAAAGTTTAAAATTATTGACTGGAAAAAGTCACCGATGGCGAGAATCTTCTATCAATTTGGTGAGGGGGATGATTTTGATTTCGACTTAGATGATCGAATTATCGAAGGGCATATATTAGAAAAATCAATCCTAACTGTTAGAGACAAGCAACTTGTGCGAATTGATCGAGAAGGAAACACAAATGTTCTAAGAGATAGAGAATGGATTTCTTTAAGTGAATCAACACAAAAACTTGCTGGTGGAGAAGGGAGTGCTAACCAGAGTCTTGGTAGTGGACGCACTGGATTTGATGGGCCAGAAGTTATTTCTCTACTTGATAAGACTCAGTACGATCTCGTTAATCAAAGTGCTAAAAAACCTCTTCTTATTACAGGTGGTGCTGGTAGTGGTAAGACGACAGTTGCTTTATATCGAATTGCAAAGCTTTGTCGTGAAGATGGAATTCGCCAAGAAGAAGTTATGGTAATCGTTCCAAATAACGGACTTGTGAAATTATCAAAGAAACTCTTAATTGAATCACAACTTGAAAAAGTACGTGTATCGACTCTTGATGATCTAATTAAAAAGATTGTCTTCCAAAATATGCGCTCGGTTCCTAAGAAGATCGAAGATAATCCTCTTGATTCAATCGTTACAATAAAAAGAAATCCAAAGCTACTAAAGCTTATTGATGAGTACTTAGCAGAAAAAGAATTAAATATTGAAAAGAAGCTTAAAGGGACAGACCTTGAGTTTTTTACTAAAGATCGCACTCGTCCACTTTATGTTCGTGTTAAGAACCTTTATGAAAATACACGTGACTCTGTTTTAAAAGTTGAAGTGAAAAAGATTTTAAATGGCTTTAAAAATGTAAGAGAAGAATTACTTAATATCTTTTCTGATTCAAAGCGTATGGAGAGGCTACCTGAGATGACAAATCGTATGGTAACGACTCACATGTTAAATGATTTAAAATTTTATACGGCCAAACAAATTCAAGGACTAGATAAAGATTCGGATTATGCAAATCATGGACAAGATGTTTCAGGATTTGTTGATAAGTATGATCTTCCACTATTTAATTACTTAATTGTTAAGCAATTTGGTCACCTTCGCTACTTTGGACGTGAGTTTAAATCGTATCGCCATATCTTCTTAGACGAGGCACAAGAGCTTTCAAAATCAGAACTAATTATGCTTGGGCAAATTAAACATCAAGAAGGAAACTTCACGATTGCAGGAGATAGTGTTCAACAAATTGATAGCACTTTTGAATTCACTTCATGGCACGATGTTTGTCATACACTTGAGCTTGATGTGGATGATATGCAAGTTGAAGAACTTAATGTTTCATATCGTTCTCCAAAAGAAATTGTTTCTTTTGCACATAATGTTCTTGGGCCATTGGCTCCAAAAGAGCTTCCTGAATCGAAAAGAGATGGAGGACCGATCATTGAAACGTCTGTGCAGCACCTTGAGCATGCTTCAATGCTCATCAGTAGTGCACTTGTAGAACTAATGAACCGTGAACCGAAAGCTTCAATTGCTATTATTTGTTCGAAAGAAAGTATTGCAAGAGAGCTATACTCAGAGATTGAAGAAGTTGGAAGCATTAGACTTGTACTTGATGAGAACTTTTCGTTGAGACCAGGTGTAGATGTGACAACAGTTGAGCAAATTAGAGGTCTTGAGTTTGATTACGTTATTATTCCTGACTGTGATAAGGATGTTTATCCAGTTAATAATACTGCAAGAAAAAGACTGCACCTTGCTGCAACTAGAGCAATTCATCAGCTTTGGATTCTATTCAAAGATAAGTCACTAATTGCTTAATTGATTTAGAAGGAAGTTGATTTGAAAAATTTTGGTTATGTCTCTTTAGGATACTTATCACTTGTGGCCTTAAGCCTTATTGATAATGGACGCGGTAGTGTTTATCCTGAGCTTTTACAATATTTTCAAATCAGACCTGATAAAGGTTCATTGATATTCTCTTTGATGTCCATAACTTCTTTCATTGCATACCTTACTACTTCATTTTGGCTTCCGAGTTTTGGCCCTGTGAGAGCAACTCGAATGGCCATGGTTATGATGGGGATAGGGACGTTTGGAATTGGACTAGGTGGAGACTTTTTAAATTTTGACTTGAGTCTCTTCTTTGGTGCGTGGGCCGGATTCGGTTTCGGTATTACTGGTATCACCATGAATTTCATGGTTGATAATGGTGCACCTTCAGAACATAAAAGGCGCTACTTATCAGGACTTCACGGTGTCTACGGTGTAGCCTCTTTATTGGCCCCACAAATTCTTTCCCTATTTTATTTCTTAAATTCTGATTGGATTCACTTCTTTAAATTCTTATTAATACCATGTGCATTAGTATTTATTTATTCTTTCTTTATTGAAGACACTCATCATGACGAAATAAAAGAGAACGATGGTTCAATGCCAAATGCTTTTTTAATGAATTTGATGATTGGTTTATTTGCTGGTTTCTATGTTGCATCTGAAATCATGCTCTCTTCTCGATTGAAATTCTATCTTGTTGAAGCTCATAATTATTCAGATATTAACGCTAATAATTATCTGTCTTACTTCTTTTTATTTCTTATGTTAGGAAGGCTAGGCTTTGCCTTCTTAAATATTAAATTATCATCGAATAAGTTAATCTACATTTCATTATTAACAAGCTTGATATGTTTTAGTTTAGGACAATTTCACCATATCTTTTATCCAATGACGGCCTTGTTCATGTCTTTTTGTTTTCCTGTTATCGTTGATTGGGTTTCAAATAACTTTCCAAAAAAGAATCACGTGGTATTGGCCCAGACGATGAGTTATATCGGAGTAAGTATTGCTATTATGCACTTTGTTTTTGGTGTTATTGCTGACAATTTTGGCGCAAAGGATGCGATTAATTTCTTCTACTTTTTAAATATTGGATCAATAATATTCTTTACCATCGCTATTGCGATGGTAAAGAAATATCATCAGAAGTCGAGCTTGTAGCCTAGGAAATAACTACGTGCCATCGTTCCGTAGTAACGAATATTTTCATAATCCTTGTCGAGGATATTAATGATTTTGAAATTAAAGTTCTGATATTCATAGTTAAGATTTCCGATTACATAAGAAGGCATACTTCCAAAGTCTTCTCGTTTTCCTACATATTGCCACCAGTTTGTAATTCTTTGAGAATCGTTTATTCTGTATCCTAACTCTACACTTGCAAGTGCCTTTGGTGTTCTAGCAAGATCCAAATTAGTAACCTTATTTGTCGCTTTCTGAATTGTTAAAGAAGTTGCGAGTGTAAATGAGTTTTGAAACTCTTGATTAAAGTTAAATTCAATACCCTGAATCTCAGATTTTGCAATATTTAGATAACCCATATTGATTGCATCGTAGTCAATTTGGTTCTTTAAATCATAGTTGAATAGTGTAAGTTCAACTTGATATGTGATTTTCTTATAAGAGAGCGTTAGTTCGCTATTAATACTGTCTGTTGGATCTAAATTTTCTAGTTGATTTGCTATCTGATAAAGAGTTGGAAGTTTATATCCACCAGAGAAATGACCCTTTAGAGAAAGTTCTCTTGTGAAGTTATAACCAAGGCCAATACTAGCGATAGTATTTAAATCAAAAGTTGAGAATTTATCAAAGCGTACACCTAGATCTGAAAACCAGTTCTTGTAAGCGTAATTGAAAGTTGTATAAACAGAGAAGAGCTCACTATAGTTTCCAAGTGTTAAGTCATCTTGTTTGAGATATTGGATACCGTAGAATGAATTTAAGCTCTTAGAGAATTCATAAGTGGCATCTAGCTTTACATCAGTTTCTTCACCGCGAAATAGTGGAGTGAAGCCTTGAGGATCCTCTCTTCTAATTGTCGAATACCTAATGCTTGGAGTAAGGCTGAATCTCTCATCTGAGCTATTATAGCGAAGCCCCAGATAGTTATTGTACTGCTTGTACTTATTTAGATCATTGTCTGCCACATCAATAGGGTTAAATGGTGGAACAAAATTGAAGCCATCAATTTCGATTTCTGAATCAATGAACTGACCTTGGTAGTTTAGTTCCATTTGATTACTTATTAGATAGCTCGTGTTTAATGAGAAGCTTAGGTTCTTATAAGAGTCATCTTCAGCATTTGTTAATCGATCTTCATTTACTGAAGAATATCCATCTGATTGAAGATATGAAAAATTAACACCGTAACTAAGCCTTTCCATGTGACCACTCGATTGGGCCGCAAGCTTTGCCGTATTATAACTTCCATACTCAGCTCTAACACTAGAGCTCTTTATACCTTTCTTTGTATTGATCTTTAAAACACCACCAATGGCATTTGATCCGTATAGAATTGACTGACTACCTTTTAGAATTTCAATACTCTCAATATTATCCAGATTAAGATGATTAATCTGATATGAATTATTGATATCAGTAGGATCAGTTAGTTCAATATTGTCGATGAGAACTTTTGAGAAACCGCTAGGCAACCCACGTAGTCGAAGACTAGAAGCAGATCCAATTTGACCTGTCTGGCCAATAAAGATAGCTGCTTTACTTTGTAAGAGCTGTTGAAGTGTTGTGGCATCAGTGTTTTCAATTTCTTCACGAGTGATTACAGTAACAGCACTCGTTATTCTTTCTGAACTTGTGTCGAGCTTTGTGGCCTTAATTGTAATCTGTGCAATTGATGTTAATGGTAAGAATGCAGTGGCGTAATAAAGTAGTGTTTTTATGATCTTCCTCCGAGACATAATAAAATTGAAGGGCTCGGACTCTAACCGTTGCGGGACAGTCTCTGAATTTCACAGAGTTCACCTTTATCTTTATAAATTATTTAGGAAGATAGTTACAAGAAGCCCATTATCTGTCAATTAAACAGATAACGGGCCAACTCAATATTTGTTTTAAATATTATGATAATACTGAGAATCAACAACGTTCTGGTACATCTTTGGATCTTTCTCTTTTAAATCAGATAGAATTATCATATCTGGTGCATCGAGATCATTCGTGTGTGTATGAATCTGGTATTTAAATAGCCAATTAAATAATTTTCGATGTTCGCGGTAAACAATAAGTTCGCAAGCGATGAGAATAATCGGTGCAATTAAATATGAATTACAAAGAAAAAGCTCAAAGAATAAAATGTTAATTACTAATGGTGCAGCGATAACAGCGGTTAGTGGAACAAATAAGTTTAACAAGAACATTGTACCTAAGACAATCTCAAGTGTTTTAATCATGTAGTATAAATATCCGGTGTCTTGAAGCGAATTAATGAAAGCTAACGCTTCAGGTGTGTATTGAGATTCTGTAAGTAAGCCAAGTCCTGGAGTAACTCCTCCCAAAAGTAGGGTGGCTCCCATAAGTATTCGCGCACCTACAAATAAGAATTTTCTTTTATTCTTCATAAGACCTCCAAATATGATCACTAACGATTATATGACTGAAGGGGCAAGCAAGTATGATAGTAATGTTAAAGAAATTTCAAAGTCTCTGATGATACTTTGGCATTAGACATTTCTTATTTTACAAATAAAGTGGTTATCTTTTTCGATAATGATATTTTTAGAAAAAGGAATACGAATTCTCATGAGTGGGTCAAAAACAACAAAAGTATCAATATCCATCTCATCAAAATTTATCTCAATATCTTTAAGTTCTTTTCCTAGAAAACGTTGATGATCTTCTCTATCCACACTTGTTAAAATTGCTCGATTAATTTGATCTTCAAGAAGCTTTGTATAAGATAAACCGAGAAATGGTGTATTTATTTTTAGATTTGCAATAATAGGATTTTTTGAAAATTTATCATTTCTTTGGCCACTATAAAAATTGTAACCCTGTTCACTCAATTTATTTAAGACCTTAGAACTTATTTCATCATTGTAGAGCCTGACAAGCTTGATGCCCATATACCTGGCTTGAAGAGATATGATTTCCTCTGGTATACCAGTATGGCCAACTTCATTACCTTCTTTTGAAAGTAGAGTAATGAGAACAATATCACTTTTGCTTGTGCCTTCTTTTATTAAAAGTTTTAAGCAACTTAGTGAGCTAAGCCCACCACTCCAAAAAAGTGCCTTCTTGTTTTCCATCAAACTCTCTTATCTTTTGATTAATAATATTTAATATAAATTAATAACTGAATATTCTTTATGTGTCTTTTTTTACCTCAAAAACATGGACTTGTTCAATGGAATAAAATTCTCTCAACTACAGTTTTAGAGGAGAATGAATATGCACGCTTATGACAATGACAAGGCCACGGGTGAAAAGCAACTTAGTTTTCGAAATTTAACTCTCGATCCACAAAATCGTTTTGCTCTAGTGGATGATCGCAAAATCGAATTAACAAAGACGGAATATAAAATACTATATTTCTTATTAAGTGGCGGAAAAAGAATCTATCCGCGTGAGCAACTAGTTGAATATATTTGGGGTGATGTGGAAGTGGCAAATAAAACTGTCAATACTCACTTAACTCATCTTCGTCATAAAACAAAAGGCGTTGACTTTAGAATAAGAATTAATCGAAATAATCAAATCTGTTTGCACGATCTCTAAAGAATAAAGCGTCAAATGGCTAAAATTGTTAGCCTAAACAAACTTATTTTAATTAGTAGCGATAAGATTCGTAACTTGTTGATTTTACAGCTTGTGTAATATCTCACTTGCCCTTAAGGTAAATAAATGAGGGGGGAGGAGAAAAGAAATATGTCATTTGTTTTTCAAAATGAGTGGATCGGATTTCGTAATTTACGAATCAACACCAACACAAAGACAGTCTTTGTTGATGATGGAGAGGTTTCATTAACTAAGACAGAATTCAAAGTTTTAAATTTCTTAATTTCAAGTCAAAAGCGAATCTATACATTAGAAGAGCTAGTTCTTGGTACATGGGGCCCTGTTGTTGTTACAAACAAGACAATTAACACGCATTTATCTCATATTCGTGCAAAGATTAAAGGCGTTGATTTTAAAATAAAAATCAATCGCAACGGCCAAGTTTGTATAAACGACTTATGAACTGATAAATAATTCATAGGTCGCTAAAATCTCTTTAATTTCTTCTGGTTAGGGCTATAATCGCCACTACTTTGAAGAGATTAATATGATTAAATTGAATTTGGACCTCGCTTGTCGTGAAGACATTCTCAACGCTCAGTTGTGGGAGCTTGATATTTGCTTTGAAAAAAGTAAATTTGCTCCTTGTTTAGATCAACTTACTGGCGAGCTCTCGGCAAAGAAATTACTCGTAAAGCCAAAAGTTTGGCTAAGTGACGAGTGGTTTTGTCCAGATTCAATCTCTGGCATTGCCGTTCCTTTCACCCTCATGCATCCAAAACTAATTGAATTAGAAAAAGAATTTACAGGTGCTTGTGAGGGGGAGACTCATGACTGGTTCATGAAGCTTTTGAGACATGAATGTGGTCATGTCATGGATAATGCATATTTTCTAAAAGACGACAAACAGAGAAAATCAATCTTTGGCGATCATGAAATCGCATATCCTACTTTTTATGAACCCAAGAAGTTCTCAAAGAAGTTTGTGTACCATCTCGAAGACAACTATGCACAAGCTCATCCAGAAGAAGATTTTGCTGAAACATTTTCAGTATGGCTAACTCCACGTTCTAATTGGAAACGAGTCTATGAAAATTGGCCTGCTCTTAAAAAATTAAAGTATGTTGATAATATGATGAAGGCCTTAAGTAATAAAAAGCCAAACGTCATTTGTTATAAAGAGATTGATAGTATTGAAGAAAGTGAATTAACAGTAAGAGAGTATCTTAAGCTTAAAAGAAAGAAATTACGTAAAAGCTCTCAAGCACGTCGTAGTATACATCATATTCAAAAGTACCTTATCCATAATGAAACGACAGGAATAGAGCTAGATAAAGTAATCGGTGGTTTAAGGAGAGAGCTCGTTAGGGATATATCCTTGCTGACAAAAGAATATCAATATAAAATAGAATCTGTTGTAAATGATTTGGAAAGTATCTCAAGTTCTAAAAAGCTTATGATTCCAAATAAGTATGGCCCTCAAATCATACAAAATATTGTGTTATCGCATGCTGATAAATACTTTAGAGAGGGGCGCGACAGGATAGTCATGTGAGCCAGAAAGAAAAAAGTCATAAAAGAAAGAAAAGAGTGTTAGTTCTTGTTCATTCTGATCTCATTCCTCCAGCTGATATATCTAAAGAAGATAAGAAAAAAGACGACTTTGAATTTAAACCGTGGATTACGGAATATAATGTTATTTCAACACTAAAAGAAATAGGTCATGAAGTTAATATCGTTGGTGTCTACTCTGATCTTATGCCATTAAGAGAGGCCATTGAAGAGTTTAGGCCACACGTTGTGTTTAATCTCTTAGAGGAATTTGATGGAAAAGTACTCTTTGATCAAAACGTTGTTTCTTACCTTGAATTACTGAAAGTTAAATATACAGGGGCCAATCCACGCGGGCTCATGATAGCAAGAGATAAGGCGTTGGCCAAAAAACTTCTTTCGTACCACAGGATTAAGACACCTGGGTTTCAGGTTTTCACAAGCCGCTCAAAAGCCAAAGTTACGAAAATATCGAAGAAATTAAAGTATCCATTAATTGTAAAATGCCTCTATCAAGATGCATCTCTTGGAATTAGTTCGGCATCTATAGTTAAATCTCCTGAAAAGGCAATTGAGCGCATTATTTATCTTATGGATAAATATGAGGAAGATGTAATTATTGAAGAATTTATCGAAGGTCGTGAGTTCTTCGTTGGAGTAATGGGAGCAAAAAGACTGAAGGTTCTTCCCATCTTAGAGCTTGCTTTTAATAATATCGATAATCCACTTGCTAAGCTTTACTCTGAAAAAGCTAAATGGAGTCTTAAATATAGACAGGATAAAGGTATTGAGACTGGAAAAGCTAAGATAACAAAAGAGCTGGAAGATAAGATTATAAAAATTTGTAAAAGAACTTATAAAGTATTAGAGCTAACAGGTTATGCACGAATTGATTTGCGAGTATGTCCAGAAGGTATTCCTTATATAATTGAAGCCAACCCCAATCCAAATGTCGCAACAAAAGATGAATTTGCCATGGCCGCAAAATTAGCAGGAATGGATTATAAAAAATTAATTAATGAATTAATAAAGTAGGTATCGAATGTCTTTGAAATTAGATGACTTAAGAAATTTTCTTATTGTTTCCAAGCTTAAGAATGTCACTAGAGCTTCAGAACAACTTGGGTTAACACAACCGGCATTAAGTTATTCAATTAAAAGATTAGAAGAGGAACTTGGTGCTCCTGTTTTTATTCGACTTAAAAGCGGAATTGAACTTACTAAATTTGGTGAAGAATTTCATCATCGTGCAAATAAGCTTTTACAAGACTGGCAAGATGCTAAGAATATCTTTAATCAAGAAGGTGGAGAAATTATTGGAGAGTTCAAGGTTGGTATTCATCCTTCAGTTGCAATATATTCTCTCCCACATATTCTACCTTCGATATACGAGAAGTATCCTCGTTTAAATTTCAATTTAATTCACGATTCTTCACGCATCATTACTGGAAAAGTTATTGATTTTGAAGTTGATTTTGGAATTGTCGTTAATCCTATAAAACATCCAGACCTTATTATTAATGAGATGGGTCTCGATGAGGTTAAGCTTTTTGAGTCGAGCCGACCAAAAAGAAAAAATAATAAATTAATTTTTAATCCTCAATTAGCACAAAGTCAGGACTTACTAAGAAAGCTTAAAAATGACTCGATTGAAATCGATGGTCATGTTGAAAGCGATAACTTAGAAGTGATTGCCAAGCTCACAAATGAAGGGTTTGGTATTGGTCTTCTTCCAAGTCGTGTGGCCTCTAATTATAAGAACCTCGTTCCTGTAAATAACTCACCGATAGTTAAGGACCAAATTGCGTTAGTTTATCGAGTAGAGAAGAAGAACTCTTTGCTTGTTAAGGATATTCTTGCACTTGTTAAAGACTCTTTAATTTAATTTACTATAATTTGAACTAAGCATACTTTAAGAAAGTAGCTGTTCTTTCGATAGGCTCATTTGAAACCAAAGAGGTAACAAGTGAGCAATCCGTATAAAATAATTTTACTTCTTTCTGTTTTGAGTATTCTAATCTCATGTCAGAAAGAGAGAGTGAACTTTTCTCCTCCTGTCGTTGAGGTTTACCAAGTAAAACCTGAAACTGTCTCTCTTTATAATAGCTTTGTCGGTCAAGTATACGGTGAAAAAGATATTATTATACGTGCCCGTATAGAAGGCTATATTCGTTCGATAAAATTTCGTGAAGGAATGTTTGTTGATAAGGATCAATTACTTTATGAAATCGAATCTGATAGTTATAAGGCCGCTGTACAAGAACAAATGGGGCGAGTTGCAAAAGCACAAAGCCAAGTTGTAAAGACGAGAAATGATCTACGAAGAGTTCGTCCACTTGCTGAACAAAATGCTGTTGCTCGCTCTGATCTTGATGCGGCAATCGCAAGTTATAATGCTGCAAAGTCCGCCTTAAAAGCAGAAGAAGCTAATTTAGAATCGGTTAAGGTACGTCTTGGTTATACAAAAGTTTATTCTCCGATTAAAGGTGTCATCGGAAAAACAAAGTTTAAAGTAGGGGATCTCGTTGGAAGCTCTTCAAATAATAGTGACTTAAATACCGTCTCTTCTCTAGAAAATGTTAGAGTCGAGTTTTTTATTTCTGAAAATACGTATTTAGATGTTATTCAATTAAGAAGAGATAAGGCCAGTGTTAATAGTACTCGAAATATTGAATTAACTCTTATTCTAGCAAATGGGGTTGAATATCCATATAAAGGAAAAATTGATTTCCTGGATAGAAATGTGGACCCATCAACAGGAACAATACTTATTCAATCTACATTCCCAAACCCTGATGGGATTTTAAGGCCTGGGCTATTTGCTACTGTTAAGGCCAAAGTTGCGACTTCAAATGATAGTATCTTGGTTCCACAAAGATGTATTACTGAGCTACAAGGGATCTATCAAGTTGCCGTGGTTGATAAAAATAATAAAGTTAAAATTAAAAATGTAGAAGTCGGACGAAAGATTAGTGCCTTCTGGATGATTCTAAATGGTTTAGATGATGGCGATATGATCATCTATGAAGGTCTACAAAAAGTTCGTGACGGCATGCTAGTTGCACCAATGCAAGCTTCTGTAGAATTCAAGCAAGAATAAGGCGCTGCTTATGAATAGTAATGATCATAAAAAGCATATCTTCTTTGTCAGACGGCCAATATTTGCATTTGTTATCTCTCTTTTTACTCTCATACTTGGCGCTATCTCTATTCTCGATCTGGCCACTGAGCAATATCCTGATATTACACCTCCTGTCGTTTCTGTAACAACTGCCTACACAGGTGCAAATGCAATGAATATGGAAAGCTCTGTAGCATCTCCTCTCGAACAAGAGATTAATGGTGTTGATAATATGCTCTATATGAAATCAACGAATGCAAATGATGGAACAATTAATATCTCAACATCGTTTGAAGTTGGTAGTGACCCTGATATGAACACTGTTTTTACGCAAAATAGAGTTGCTTCTGCTACTGCTAAGTTACCTGAAGAAGTAAAGCGCTTAGGGGTTAATACAAGAAAATCATTGCCAACCATATTAATGATTATCACATTAACTAGTGATAACAATCGTTACCCTAGAGAATTTCTTTCTAATTATGGAATATTAAATATCAAGGACGTCATTGCAAGGCTTAGAGGAATTGGACGAGTTGATATGTTAGGTTCGAGTGATTACTCAATGAGGTTTTGGATCAAACCCGAACTACTAGCTAAATATGGACTGACTGTACCTGAAATACTAAATGCCGTAAGAGAGCAAAACGTAATTGTTCCAGGAGGTAAGTTTGGCGCAGAGCCAGCACCTAAGGGGACAGATTTTACTTATAGTGTAAAAATGCAGGATCGACTTCAAACTCCAGAGGAATTTGGTGAGATTGTTGTTCGAACGAATGAAAATGGTTCTCAAGTATTTCTAAGTGATGTTGCTCGAATCGAGTTAGGAGTAGAGAATTATGAATCATTTGCTAGGGTTAATGCCGATCCATCGGCACTCATTGCAATCTATCAGGCACCTGGAGCAAATGGAGTAGAACTTGCAAACCGAGTAAAAGAAACGATTGGACAGCTAAGTCAAAAATTTCCACCAGGAATGAATTATCAAGTCTCTTATGATTCTACATTACCAATTACTGCTGGTATTAAGGAAATTGTCATCACATTAATTGTGGCCTTATTACTTGTAATATTTGTCGTCTTTATCTTCATTCAAGATTGGCGTGCCTCTTTAATTCCTACTATTGCTATTCCCATATCACTCATTGGGGCTTTTATATTCTTTCCATTTCTAGGTTTCTCAATCAATACCTTGTCATTACTTGGTCTCGTCTTGGCCATTGGTATTGTCGTTGATGATGCAATTGTTGTCGTTGAAGCAGTACAAGTGAATATTGAAAATGGGATGGATGTGAAAACGGCTACAACTGAGGCCATAAAGAAAGTAACCGGTGCCGTCATTGCAACAACTTTAGTTCTTGTGGCAGTATTTGTTCCTGTTGCTGGCATGGCCGGCATAACAGGATTACTCTATCAACAATTTGCTATCACAATCGCCGTATCTGTTTGTATTTCATCAGTGAATGCTCTAACTCTTTCTCCTGCACTATGTGTTTTATTACTTAAAGAACGTAAAGAATACACAGGACTTTTAGGGGGATTTTTCAGGTTATTTAATAAAGGCTTTGATCGTTCTTCTAAGGGGTATATGAGTCTAACTGAAATCTTTGCAAGGAGAACTAAGAGAGGTTTCATTTTTATTTTAATTCTAACTGCCTGCATAGGTGTCATTGGAAAATATCTTCCATCCGGCTTTATTCCAGTTGAAGATATGGGCTACTACTTCATTAATGTGCAACTACCTGAAGCCGCTTCTCTACAACGAACAGATGATGTTGTTTCAAAAGTCGAAAATACACTTTTGAAATTTGAAGAGATTCAATTTGTCACATCTGTTATTGGCTTTTCAATTCTCTCTGGTGCTAAGTCGACAAATTCGGCATTTGTCATTGCACAATTGAAGGATTGGAGTTCGAGAAGTATTGATCTCAATATGGCCGTAAGAAAAGCTAATGGAGTCTTTTTTACAAAATTTCCGCAAGCTCAAATCTTTGCGCTAAGTCCTCCTGCTATTCCTGGCCTTGGTAATGGATCCGGCTTTACTTTTATGTTACAAGATCGCCTCGGAACATCAGTTGAAAAATTATATTCAAATGCACAAAAACTTATCTTGGCTGCCAATAAAAGACCTGAGTTGTCGCAAGTTTTTACAACATTTAAAGCGTCAGTCCCACAAAAGTTAATTGAGATTAATCGTGAAAAGGCCTTGAAAATGGGAATTCGTCTCAATGACATCTATGTCACGCTTTCTGCTTTCTTAGGAGGATCCTATGTTAATGACTTTAACCGCTTTGGGAAATTATATAAAGCTTATATACAAGCTGAACCACAATATCGTCTTGATGGATCAAAGTTATCGACTTTCTATGTTGTGAATAAAAGCGGGGATAAAATTCCACTATCTTCAATTGTGACAATAAAAGAAAGCAGTGGCCCTGATTATATAACACGCTACAACTTATATCGTTCAATTGAAATTACTGGGAGTCCTGCTGCCGGCTATTCGTCCGCACAGGCCTTAAAGGTAATGGAAGAAGTCGCTCGACAAACCTTAGATGAAGGGATGGGTTATGAGTGGTCAAATATGTCTTATCAAGAAAAACGTTCGCAAGGATCAGGTGCAATTGTTTTTATATTTGCACTGATCTTTGTTTACTTAATTTTGTCTGCGCAATATGAAAGTTGGTCTTTGCCATTAAGTATTCTACTTGGAACGCCTTTTGCAATATTCGGAGCAATGCTTTTTGTCTATCTTGCTCGAATATTCAGTAATACTTATGAGAATAATGTCTTTATGCAAGTATCACTTGTTATGTTAATCGCCATGGCGGCCAAGAATGCAATCTTAATTGTCGAATTTGCAAATATTAATTTTAAAGAAGAGGGAATGAATCTCTTTGACTCTGCGATGGACTCAGCAAAACAACGTCTAAGGCCAATACTTATGACAGCAGTTTCTTTTATTTTAGGAGTCCTGCCTCTTGTCTTTGCTACAGGAACTGGTGCTGAGTCTCGAAAAGTAATGGGAATGGCACTACTTGGAGGTATGACTGTCGCTACCATTATTGGAATCTTTCTATATCCAATGCTCTTTGTTTTTATCGGTAAGCTATTTGGTTATGAGAAAAAGGAGCGATCTGATGAATAGAGCGTCTTTTCTTATCTTTTTCATTACGGTCATTAGCTGCGCTGTAGGGCCTGAGTATAAGAAACCTGATATGCCTTCTCCTTCTAAATATCGTTATGATAATAGCAATGGTGAAGTCCTAATCAATGAGAAATGGTGGGAAGTCTTTGATGATAAGCAATTAACTAAGCTCATTACAATTGGTCTTAAGCAGAATTTTGATATTAAAATTTCACTGGCCAGAATTGAAGAAGCAGCAGCGTTCTATGGTTTTAAAAAGAAAGACTTGTATCCTATATTTAATTATCAAGGTAGTTTTCAAAAAGGTAATTATTCGCAAGGTACAGTCTATCCGGATTCTGTCGAGTCATCATTCTTAGCGGCATCTGTTCAGTGGGAAATTGACTTCTGGGGTAAGCTTAGAAATGCGAATGAAGCCGCTAGAAATCAGCTTCTTTCTTCAAGGTATAGTTATGATGCTGTAAAATTACAGGTTAGTGCGGCCATTGCGACGGCCTATTTTCAATTGTTAAAGAATAAAGTGTCTTTGAAAATTTCAAAAGGGACAGTAAAGACAAGAGAAGAATCGTATCGCATCGTAAAGGCACGCTTTAACAAAGGAACGGTGTCAAAGTTTGATCTCAATCAGGCACAAGCGCAGTTATCATTTGCAAAGGCATCAGTGCCTCGTTTTGAGAGGGCCATAATCGCTAGTGAAAACCTCATCCGTATACTTTTAGGCTATAATCCCGGCCAGCTAAAAATCTCTATTACTGATGATATTACACAGGCAATGATTGTTCCTAGTATTCCAGTTGGAATTCCTTCTGATGTATTGAGAAGAAGGCCAGATGTTGCTCAAGCTGAAGCAACACTAAGAGCACAAAATGCTCAGATTGGAGTGGCCGAAGCAAATTTATTCCCTACGATTAGCCTAACAGGTATTACCGGAGGAGCTGATAATAGTTTTAATCCATTTGGTGGAGAATCGATTTGGAATCTAGGTGCTAATCTTATAGGACCTCTCTTTCAATGGGGAAGGAATCTTGATTTGATTGATGTGGAAAAAGCACAGTATAAACAAGTTCTTTACTCCTATAAACAAGTCGTACTAGGAGCATTCCGTGATGTTGAAGATTCTTTAGTTGCTGTTAATACGATAGATCGTGAATCGATAAATTTAAGAGAGCAAGTCTTTGCTCTTCGAGAAGCCAAAAAAATATCACTAAGTCGCTACAATAGTGGAGTCACTAGTTTTCTAGAGGTTCTTGATAGTGAGCGGGCATTATTTGAAAGTGAACTAAACTATATTAGCATCAAACAAGATAACCTCATTGCCTATGTGAATCTTTACAAGGCCCTTGGGGGAGGCTGGGAGCTAAAAGAAGAAACTACTTCTGAGAAGGAAGATTAAGCTTTTCGTATTGTGTTTTCAGTTGACCACAAGCTGCTAGAATATCATCACCCTTAGTTTCTCTTACTGTACATGTTAGTCCTGCCGCTTGAAGAGATCTTTGAAACCATTCAATATGTTCGTTACTTGGACGTTTAAACTTACTTTCAGGATACTCATTAAATGGGATGATATTAATCTTTGATTCCTTCTTCGGAAGGTTTTCTATCAACCCATCAATATCTTCTTGCGTATCATTAAGATCTTTAATTAAGAGGTACTCATACATTATACGACGAGAGTTCTTAACTGGAATTGATCTAAGAGCCTCAAGAAGATCATCAACTTGGTAGCGTTTATTAATTGGCATCAGCTCACTACGTAGATTATTTCTAATTGCATGCAAAGAGATGGCAACATTCACATCTGGTAGTTCTTCCCATTGTTTGATCTTTGGTACTAAACCTGATGTTGAAATTGTAACTTTATGCTTACTTAGTGCAATACCTAGTGGATCAGTTAATAGATAGCAGGCCTTCTTCACATTCTCGAAGTTATGAAGTGGTTCACCTTGACCCATAAAAACAATATTAGAAATCTGATATTTTGGATCGACATTCTCTTGCATCCATTTAGAGACAGTTAAAAATTGTCCGACTATTTCAGATGTTTGCAGATGTCTTATTAGGCCTTGTGTGGCCGTATGACAAAAAGTACAACCAATGGCACAACCAACTTGAGAAGAAATACACAGAGTCGATCTTAGACGCTTATCATTTTCACTTTCAATAAGAACCGCTTCAATTGAGTTCTTATCACCTAAACCAAGAAGAAACTTACGTGTTCCGTCCTTCGAAAGTCCCTGCCAAAGAATTTTTAGCAGTGATAGGTCATATTCTTTTGCCTTTTCTCTAACTACACGTGGAGCATTCTCCCAGGTGTCAGGATTAAAATTTAACTTTTTATAGACCCACTTTCCCATGATTTTTGCTTCATCATATGGGAAACTTTCTAAAGTTAAATTATATAGGCTTGTTTTTGTCATAATGCATAATTATCTGATTGCGTTGTGGCAGTCAATATTTTAGGAGGAAAAATGAGAATTTTACTGCCAATTTTTATGATGATGGGCTTTGTAAGCTGTTCATCTGTTACAACGGAGAATGTTGATTACACAGTAGGGGATAAGACTTTTAAGGGCTATATGGCCCTGACTGGAAATGAGAATGATAAGAGACCTGGAATAGTCGTTGTTCATGAATGGTGGGGACATAATGAATATGCTCGTAAGCGAGCAGATCAACTTGCTGAGCTTGGCTACAATGCTATTGCACTGGATATGTATGGAGATGGAAAACAGGCAAATCATCCTAAGGATGCAATGAAATTTGCTACTGAAGCTTTTAAGGATCCAACTCTTCTAAAGGCCAAATTTAATAAGGCCATGGAGCTTTTAAAAGAGCAGCCAAGTGTCGATGCTGAACGAATTGGAGCGATCGGTTACTGCTTTGGTGGTGCTGTGGTTCTTTTCAATGCTACCCAAGGAGCAGACTTGAAGGGAGTTGTCTCTTTTCACGGCTCGTTAGGTGGGATTAAAAAAGTCACAAAGAACTCAAAGGCAAAGCTACTTGTAATAAATGGTGCAGATGATCCGTTAGTGTCAAAAGACGATATCGCTAATTTTAAGAAGGTTATAAGAAGATCGCAGCTTCCTATGAGATTTGTGAACCTACCAGGTGCGACTCATGCCTTCACGAATCCTAAGGCCACTGAGAATGGGAAGAAATTTAATCTTCCATTGGCCTATAATGAAAAAGCAGATAAAGAGTCTTGGGAATTAATGAGAGAGTTTCTACAAAATACACTTTAAATAAAAAAGGCCGCTGATTGAGCGGCCTTTATATTTTTTTCTTTTTACTACTTATTCACAAGCTGGAATTTCTATCCAAAATCTATCAGCGTGGTATCCATCCAAAGTATAGTCTTCAAAGCTAAATTGTCTTGTTAGCTTCTCATCAATTTTGATTGTTTTCCAATTTGTTGTCACGGCGTTGTCACAATCAAGTGCGACATTTGCAAGATCAAGAGTTGAAAGGAATTTGTTCTTAAGTGGTAAGTTTACCTTACAAGCTTGGAAGCTTCCTTTTTCACCTTCTGTTGCACAAGTCGTTGCTTTTTCAGTTGCTAGAACCATTAGATTTGAATCTTTTCTAAAGATTGTAATATCTTGAGTATTTGCATCAAAAGCTGTCCCATTATTAACAAGGGCATTTTTTAGAGTCTTTTTTAGGCTGTTAATTTTATCTCCAAGCTTATGAAGATCACAAGCAGCTGGAGTATTAGCGTTAAACTTAGTTTGACATGCAAAGTTTTCAGCAACTGCAACACCATCTCTATCACTCACTTTTGTTCCAAAATCTGCATCACCTTCGATTTTACCATGAAGCATACCAGCAACTTTTCCATCAACTAGAACTGGAGAACCAGTTGAGTTCCAATCAATTGCACAATTTGAAAGGACAAAGTTCTTAGAATCTTTTGATCCGTTAATTGTTGTTAGAAGTGAATCTGTAAGTCCATTACACTCTTTCTTTGCTCTCGTGTATTTACCTTCTGATAAAGCATAGTTAATTTCAAAACCTTTTTTAAAGCTTGTAAGTTCAAAGATTTGGTTCTTTCCACCAAAGTTAATACCTTCATTAGTTGTTTCAAGAAATCCAACTTTTGACTTTTGCTTTGTTGAGATTAGAGCAATTTCAGAATATTTTTGATTTTCAATTGATGAGCAAGTATATGTGAAACCTTTAAGGTCTTTGAAAGCAACTGCCGAACAAGCTGAGTCAAGCCAGTCAGAGTACGACTGATCTTTTTGCTTGCTTGGAAGACATTTCTTTGCTGTCGCAATTAAATTTTCACCAACAAAGAAAGCTGCACATGTTTGAAGTTTTCCACGATTTAATTTACCCATAAGTAGGACTTGATCAATACATCCATTTTTTGAAAATCTGTCACAAACAAAGTTTGCATTTGAAACTTCTGAAGCAACAGCATCACCTTTTAGGCCTTGACTGTTAATAGTTGGTCCCTTGTCGTCATAAATACTTGAACGATTCCCACATGACGTAAGATTTAAAAGGGTTATGGCACTAACACCAAGAAGTAGAATTTTCTTCATAGATTGCTCTCTCGATAATAGGGTAAAAGTTGGCAAAATCTAACATACTTAATATGAACAATGTAGTTCTAACTCAGCAAATATAATTTTTACAATTTGGCAGATGGTGTAGAATGGATAGTATGAATATCATCTTCATCGACGGTAAGTGCTTAATATGTAATAGGCTCGTCAAGTTTATTTATCGAATTGACCACAAGAAAAAGGTCAAATTCTGTAATTTACAGGACCCAAAGGCCTTGAATTATCTTCAACAAGATTTTGTTAAGAATCTGTCGACAGTAGTTTTTTATCAAAATGGTAAGCTTTCTACTAAGTCGGATGCGGTCATTGCTGTGATGGATGTGCTTGGCCATGGGTATTTCAATATATTTAAGATCGTTCCCAAGGTGATAAGAAATTGGCTATATGAACTAGTTGCTAAAAATCGATATCGAATTGGTGAGGAAATGGATACTTGTCCAATTCCTGATATTGAATTAGCTAAGCGTTTCTTGTGATGTTAATTGGCCACAAGCTGCTAGAATATCATCGCCCTTAGTTGTGCGAATCATTGCATGAAACCCCAACTCCATAAGCCCAGCTTTAAACTCTTCGACTGCTGCCATCTCTGGCCTCTTATAGGGTGCACCTGGAAATTCATTAAAAGGAATTAGATTGAAAATTACAGGCATATCTTTTAATAGCCTTCCAATTTCTTCAACGTGTTTTCTCGTATGATTTAAGTCGCGAATAATTAAATATTCAAAAGTTAGAAATTGTCGCTTCATGAGCTTTATAGACTTAAGCTCTTCGATGAGGTCCGCAATAGGGTAGGCTTTATTTAATGGAATAAGCTCATTTCTTTCTTCATTAAATGGAGAGTGAAAGCTTAGGGCAAAGTTAACGCTTCCTAATTCACTAAATCTTTTAATTCCTGGAAGATAGCCGGCCGTTGAAAGAGTAATTTGCCTTGGACCTAGTCCCATGCCCTCTGTGGTTTTTAGAATCTCAATGGCATCTGCAACATTATCAATATTATGAAGAGGCTCTCCTTGACCCATAAAAACAATATTAGGAGCTGCTTGGTGGCCCTCAAATTTCTCTTTGATATAGGCATATGCTTGTATGTATTGCAGAATAATTTCATTCTTTTCTAAAGAGCGTGTTAGTCCTTGAGTTCCAGTAAAGCAGAATGAACACTTCATTGCACAACCAACTTGTGAAGAGAGGCAAAGAGTATACTTCTTTTGAAAAGGGACACAGACTGTTTCAACTGTGCGCCCATCGCTTAACTTGAATAAGAGCTTAACTGTTTTATCATCAACTGATTCTTGAATTTTGGCGATCTCAAGAAAATCAAAGCAGTACTTTTTTTCTAATAACGAATAAAGCTTTTGTGGTAATCCAGAAATTTCTTCAAAGGATTTTGCACCGTGCTTATAGATCTGAGTATAGATCGTTTGAGCATGAACTCTTGTGAATCCATGCTCTGTGATGAAGTCTTCTAGACTTGAAAGTGGAGTAGAAAAAAATGATTCTATTAGATCATCCCCATTTTCTTTGCTTGTTCCATCATTTGTTCACGCTGCTCTGGAGACATGTTTTGAATCATATCTTGCATTTTTTGTAGCTCTTCTGGTGACATTTGAGACATCATCTCTTGTGCCTTAGCGTACATATCTTGTTGATTTTCAAATTTTTGCATTGAAAAGACGATCTTTTCTGGACCGATTTCACTGTCGATCATTTTCTTTTCTCTTAATTCTTCGAGAACTTTATTAAGGCTTAAACCTTTATTATCTGCAACTTCATACATTTTTTCAGTTGGAAGTGAGACTTTCTTTTCAGGGAAGCCATTGGCACTTAAATTTTTGATAATTTGATCAATAAATTTTTCCATTTCACGATCCTTTACTTTGCTGTTTAGGCCTTATTTAGTAACATGATGCGCATGAAAAACCAAGCTGCACCAACGAAAGGCCCAGAGGGCTTTGAATATTTTTACTCACAAATGTGGGGCCAGAGATGGCCTTCATTAAAGGACTCTTTCACAAAGAAAGAGGAAAAAGCCTATCGTCGTAATATTTGGTTTGAAGGTGATTTTATTGATTCCGATGAAATCATTGCAGGAGTTTATGCTAATGGCGAAGTGAGTGAAAATCAGCAAATTAAATCCCACTATATCATGGATGCTGCTAGCGTTATCGTTGCTCGTAATCTAAATCCAACTCCGGGATCCAAAGTTCTTGATATGTGTGCGGCCCCTGGAGGTAAGAGTTTAGTTCTTTTTGAAGAAATGCAAGGAAAGGGACATCTTGTTTTAAATGAGCTTTCTCGAAATCGAAAAGAGCGCCTACGCCGTGTTATTTCAGAGTATGTGCCAGAAGAGATGAGGGATGTCATTGATATTCGCGGCTTTGATGGCAATAAGTATGGCCTAAACCTAAAAGATGAATTCGATTTTGTTCTTCTCGATGCACCATGCTCCGGAGAGCGTCATACTTTAAATGATCAAAAATATCTCAATATGTGGTCTAAGAAGAGAACTAAGAATCTTGCGGCCACTCAATACTCGCTTCTGTGTTCGGCCCTTTTGACCCTTAAAAGTGGTGGAGAAGTTCTGTATTCAACATGTTCTATATCTAGTCTTGAAAATGATGAAGTTATAGCTAAGGTTCTTAAAAAAAGAGCTGACCAAGTTGAGCTTGTTCAAGAACTAAATACTTTCGGTTTTGGAGAAAAAACTGAATATGGTACAATATTTCTACCTGATGCGAAGGGAGAAATAGGTCCTTTGTACATGTGTAAACTTCGAAAAAAGTAGGTAGATATGAAATTCTTTTTAGCGATTGTTCTAACAATTAATAGTTACGCATTTAAGTGTACAAAAGAATTTAGTCCTGTTTGTGGGAATGGGAAGACTTACTCAAATCGTTGTATGGCACAAGCATCAGGGGCCACTGAAATCTCTGACGGTGCATGTGATAATAAAGAAAATAAGACTACAAATAAAAAACAACTAAGGCCCGACGCTACTTCTCCGATGAAGCCTCATCATCCACAGGGGAAAGCACCATGTATCTGTCCGATGATTTGGATGCCAGTGTGTGGAGTTGATGGAAAGACTTACGGTAGTGCTTGCAACGCAAATTGCCAAAAAGTGCAAATAAAACATCAAGGCGCGTGCGAAAAAATTGAGTCCCACTAATTTTACTTTTGATTTTTTTTGATTTTTTTTTATTGCTTAAATTGTTAGAATTCAACATATCCAATTCTATTTATTTTTATTCTGTATAGGTTTAGTTTAAATACTAAACTTTAATTAAACTTGCCTCTGTACGATACTTCAAGTGGTTATGGAGGATAAATGAAGAATAAGAATTTTAAAGTTAAGTTAATTCTACTATGTTTCTTTTTATCAGTTGTCAGTATTGTTATAAGTACTGTTTCTTACTTCGGTGTAAGTGAATTGAGTGAGCAATCAAGCTTCTTTAACGAGAATATTATTCCTCGAAATTCATTACTAAGTGAAATGGACGTTAGTTATCAGAAAACGCGAATTCAAGTTAGAACTCTTGGGCTTGAGGACTTGGATCGAAGAAATAGAGAAAGCGCTATTTCTAACACTCTAAAGATGATTGATAATTATGAATTAGCTGCTAATAAACTAAGTCGTCTTATTTCTAATGCAGAAGAACAAAAAATATTTAATGAACTTCAAGTGCAGTGGAATGACTTCAAGAAAGTTGGTGGTAGAGCAGTTGAACTTGCAAAGATTAATAACGAGAAGGCGAGATCTGAACTTCAAGAAATTTTCTTAATTCACTGTCCAGAAGCTGCTGAAAATTACCAAAGAGTTTTAGATAAATACAATGAACGACTGTCTAAAGAAGTTCTCACTTCCGCATCAGTGGTTAGTTCAACAGCTCGTAGCTTACAAATTACATTAGTCGTCGTTTCTTTAATTGGAATTATCCTTGGCTTCTCTATCGGTGTTGCTTATGCATCTAATATATCGCAAAAAATAAAGGCAACGATCACTGCTCTAACTAATACATCTCGATCACTGACAAAAAGTGCAAAGAGTATTGCATCGACATCTAATGAACTATCGCTATCTAGTGAAAGACAAGATTCATCATTACAAGAATCTTCAAGCTCTCTAGAAGAGATTAGTTCTATGGTCAGGATGACTGCTGATAATGCTAAGGTTTCAAATAATTTAGCACAGGAGAGTTTAGGCAAGGCTGCAGTCGGTAAGAAAATTGTTAAGAAAATGATTCATTCTATGAATGGTATTGATAGTGATATTGATGTGATGGTTGGTGAATTTACGGATAACAATAAGAAGATGCTTCATATCGTTGAGTTAATTAATCGCATTGAGGAAAGAACTCAAATTATTAATGATATCGTTTTTCAAACAAAGCTTTTATCTTTTAATGCTTCTGTTGAAGCTGCAAGGGCAGGAGAAGCTGGAAAAGGGTTTGCCGTAGTTGCTGAAGAAGTCGGTAAATTGGCCCAAATGAGTGGAAATGCTTCAATTGAAATCTCAGATATGGTTAGCACAAGTGTTAATGAAGTAAACTCAATTGTTGAAGAGTCTAATATGAGGCTTACTGATCTTGTTCAAAAAGTTAGAAATAGTGTGACTTCTGGCTCTGAAGTAGCAAATCAGTGTGGGCAAATTCTTGAAGAAATTGTCGATAGTGTTGAGAATGTTACTAACTCAATTACAGAAATTACTACTGCAACGTATGAGCAATCAAAGGGGATTTCTGAGTTACAAAATTCAATTTCAAATATCGATGTCTCTTCTAAGTCAAATACTGGAATTGCTAAAGGTGCATCAAATATCGCAGATCAGCTTTTAAATGAAGTTAGCTTTGTGAATCGTTCAATTGGAGAGATCGAGCTTGTCTTCTTGGGTGAAGAAAGTGAAAGAAGACAAGCTGCTTAAATATGGCCTATGAAGAAGCCGAGTCGTAGACTTGAAGTCCACGTTCCCAAAGCTTTAACAAGATAAACCAAAATACACCAGTGGCAACTACCATTAAAAGTAGGTAGTGCCACTTACTCATATCTAGTAAGAAATGAATAGGGGCCGAGCCTACAAGTAAAATTGGAACAAGAGTTGAAAAGACTCTCTTCGTTGCGGCACCATATATCAGATCCGGCCAACGCGAAAGTTGCTGCATCTGCATTCTAAAGAAGTTAATACCTACACCCTCTACCAACCAAAACATTGCACAGCTTATGACAAACTCGACAACTGCCAGTAGGGCCAAAGATAGGATTAACAGCAGAGGAACTAATAACCACTGAAAAAGAGAGAAATTGTTTATGTTTGCATAATAACTAAATACTACAATTGCAGGAATTAAAGTCGGAATTGAGGAAGGCCTTACATTCCTAAAGAAGACACTAAAGATAGAACTTAGTGGCCTTAAGATTGTGTAGTCTAGCTGACCTGATTTTAAATCATCACTAAAGCGCCAAAAATTCTGACTTAAAATAATCATGTGGAAGCCATCAACTAATAAGACATATGAGAGAAAGAGCATGAATTGGTTTCGATTCCAACCCATGACCATATCCACGTGATCAAAAATAAAATCAACAGTGAAGTAAGCCGAACCAAAGAACATAAGATCCATCATAACCATAAGAACAAAGCTCGTACGAAAGCTCATGGCCACGGCAGTACTTGTAGAGATAAATTTCTTATATACTGAAAGATAGTGTTTAATTTCCGAACTAAAACTCATTACATCCCCGCCGCTGTGTAAAGTTTAATCCCACGACGCCACGTTAATGCACTGATAACACTAACAAGGATTAGCCATGGAGATAGGACACTAAAAAAAGTTGCATAGCTTACGGCTTCTCCCATGAAAACCTTAATTGGATAGTAAGTTAGATAGGGAAATGGTGTATACATAAGGATTTCTCTAAAGAAGTCCGGATATAGTTCTAGCGGAATAATTGCACCTGATAAGAAAACTGTGATCATCTGAAGCATAACTCTCAATATCCATGTTTCTTCTAACCAAAATGCCATAACACCCGTTAAGTATTGTAGCGAGAACCAAAAGAGGCTTACAAAAAGACAAACCCCAACACCATTTAGTAGTGTCGGTAAGTCGACACTTGGTAAAATACCAATTATCGAAAACAAGAATATTGCAAAACCTGTTACAAATAATTGAATAATTTGAAAGCCAATAAATGAAGCGGTATGAAACTCCCAAAAATTAAAAGGGTAGATTAGATATGTTGAAATCCTTCCCATTCGAATATCAAGGGCCAAGTTAAGTGCAGTATGACCTTGGGCAAGTTGTGAAACCACAAAGGCCCAGACGTGGTACGTAAGCATCGCCTTAAGCGTATAGCCCTTAATTGTATCACTTCCTGTACTTTCAAAAATTGCCGTCCACAAGTTGTATTTGATAAAGAGAAACACCAGTGCCGGTCCAATTATTTGAAGGAAGAAATTTAGGCGGTATGCCGTGTACTTTACAATGGAGATCTTAATGGTTTGCCACCATTTTATAAGATTAGACATTACTTAGAATCTCCGGATTCTCCATGATCTTCTTCATTACTTTCTCAATTGGAAGTTTTTCCGTATGAAAATCAACAACTGGATATTTTGAAAGAATTGCCGAAGAAATCTCTGAAAGCTCTTCCTTATCAACTCTTAACTCTACACTTGAAGCATTATCTAAGAAGTCGCAATCAAGCTTTGACCAGAACTCTTCTTTTGTATCAATGGCCCTATCAAAGCTGAAGTATACTGATTTCTTATCTCCAAGGATCTTTTCAAGATTCTGAAGTGGGCCATCATATGCTTTTTGACCTTTTGAGATTAGAACGAGGTCTTTGCAAAGCGCCTGAACATCGGCCATGTAGTGTGATGTTAGAATAATCGATAGCTCATTTTTTGCGTGATATTCTTTTAAGAAATTTCTCATATTCTCTTGTGCTACTAAATCTAGTCCAATCGTTGGCTCATCTAAGAATAATACTTCTGGTTCATGGAGTAGAGATGCCATTAACTCAAGCTTCATTCTTTCCCCAAGAGAAAGCTTTCTTACGTGAATATGAAATAATTCTGTTACATCTAAAAGTTCACCCATGTAACCAAGCTTCTTTTTGAATTGGTCGTCTGGGATTTCATAATACTTTTGAAGTAATTGAAAAGAGTCCATGGCCGGAATGTCCCACCAAAGTTGAGATTTTTGCCCCATAACTAGAGCTATCTTCTTTCTGAACTCTTTGTCACGTTGCCAAGGTTTGTAGCCTGCAATTGTAACTTCTCCGCTTGAGGGAACAATAATTCCCGTAAGCATTTTCATAAGTGTTGTTTTTCCTGCTCCGTTAGGACCAAGTAAGCCTTTAATTTCACCTTTTTCAACTTTGAAGCTAAAGTCATTAACGGCATATTTTGTTATAGGGTTACGATTAAAGAACGATTTAATACTTCCTTTAAATCCTTCTTCTTTTTTATAACTAGTAAATTTCTTTGTGAGGTTATTTGTTTCAATCATTTTTACTTTACTCGCTAGCGTGTTGGTTAGTGTATTCGTACATGACAATACTTGCAGCAATAGAGACGTTTAAAGATTCTGTCATTCCATATTGCTTGATCTTTAGTCTTTCAATTCCAGGCATTTCTTTTAGTGGACCAAATTCTTCATGGCCAAAGATAAAGGCAGACTTCTTAGGAAGTTCACTTTCATTTAAAAATGTCTGTGCATTTGAATCGAGAGTAAGAGGAGTGTAGCCAAGTTCATTAATTCGCTCAATCGAATCTTCAATATTATCATAGAAGAATGTCTTTACTCTTTTGAGTGCACCTTTGGCAATGGTTACATCGAAGAACTTTGTTCCAACAATGTGAACTTCGTGAACACTATAGATCTCACATGACCTGAGTATCTTTCCAATATTAAAGCCACCCTTTAGATGATCTAAAATAATGATGATCTCATGTTGTCCGTGAACGGCCTTTTCTTTTGCTATTTCTAGTTCTTTTTCAAATTTCTTTTCTAAGAATTTTCTTGTTTTCTTGCTCATATGTCGGTTAAATTACGAAATAAATCGGAGGTTTGCAATGAACAATATCGAAGTCGCAGTTTTTGGAGCAGGGTGTTTTTGGGGTGTCGAAGAAACCTTTAGAAAGCTTGCGGGAGTCATTGAAACTGAAGTTGGCTACGCAGGTGGAAAAAGCGACCAAACGACTTATGAAGAAGTCTGTACTGATACAACTGGTCACGCTGAAGTAGTTAAAATTACTTATGATCCATCAATAATAAAGTTTGAAAACCTATTAGATATCTTCTTTAATAACCATAATCCAACTACTTTAAATCGCCAAGGCGTTGATGTTGGATCTCAATACCGTAGTGTGATTTTTTATAGTAACGAAGCACAAAAAGAAGCTGGAGCAAAGGCCATTAAAGAGCTTGAAGAAAGTGGTTGCTTTAAAAATCCAATTGTTACTAAACTTGAATTGTTGAATAATTATGTCGTTGCCGAAGAGTACCACCAAAAGTACTTGAAAAAGAAAGGACTTACGAGTTGTTCGCTATAAATTTACGTGAATTTATAAGTCTATGTTTTTATTGAAGCTGGCATATTACTATGGCACTTTTAAATTACCTAATTCAATAAAATCACTACGATTGACCCCTTTGTTCATATTTTAACTATCTGAAATTAGATCAAATTATTTTTCTCGTTAGAGTTTAGCGAAACCTTTGCATAATAGCTAAATAGCCAAAAGGGTTCCAGAGAGGGTTGCCCCTTGGTTAAATGACGAGGAGAACACAAATGAATATTGAAAACTTTAGAGAGACGTTTATTGCCCATGCAAGAGATGAGATTAAATCAATCGTTTCTCAATCGAAAATTAAAGGCGAGTTTAATTGTAATGTCTTTAATGAAAAATTAGAAATCATTTGGTCAGAGGCACAAATCAATGGCCTCACAGAGGACGAGTTCGCAACTATCGTTGAAGAAGTAATCCCAACTCAAATAGATAACGTTATTTTTCCATTTTCAAACGATATACCATTAGCGGCTTAAGGTCGTTATTACTTATGCTCGGGTATCGTTGACAACAGACGATGCCCCGGTATTTTCTAATAATTCTTCAGATTCACTTTCATCTTTTCTAATATTAGTAAATTTTGGAACAAGTGCGACAGATATAACAATTACCACCGATCCAGCAATCGCTGTAGGATCTAGCGTTTCCCCAAATAAAATATAACCAAATAAAGCTGCAAAGATTGATTCACTTAAGAAGACTAACCCTACAATGTGAGCAGGGATACTTCTTTGGGCCGTTATTTGCAGCGAGAATGCAATCAAAGAAGAAAAGATCGAAAGTATTAAGAATCCCCATAGTGGTGATGGGAAGTTAAATGGTGAGTTTGTATAAAGAACAGATAAGCTAGTCGGCCCTTCATAGATCAGAGCAAATATTAGGCCCATAAGTCCCATAAAAATACACTGCAGAAAATTGAAGCGAACAGCTTCAACATCATTAGCGTAGCGATCTGTAGCAATAATATGAAGAGAGAAGAAGACTGCCGAAGCAATAACAAAAATATCTCCCATATTAAAATTACTAAAGTCCATTCCGTTCATCATCATAATTCCAAGCATAGAAGTTGATAGTAGAAGCCAGAATGTTTTACGAACTCTTTGACCAAGAAAGAGAACGGAGATAATCGGCGTAATAATAGCGTAGAAAACAGTAAAGAAGCCGGCCTTTGCCATTGTTGTCATGGCAATACCAACAGTTTGGAGCTGAAGGGCCATCATAAGAAGTGCAGAGCAAATTAGACCACCCATAACTTCTTTTTTATTACCCGCTAGTTTTTTGAAATCATTTCTAAAAAATAAAATCACAAAGGCAAATGAACCAGCAAAGATATAGCGTAGTGAATTTGACCAAACAGGAGAATAGTCAGTTAGTGTAAATCGAGTTCCAGCAAAGCCAAGACCCCAGATTGCACAAGCAATACTTAATAAAATGATACCTTTCATGGCCTCAATATAGTTCGCTTTTAAAAAGAACACAATGAAGAGTTTCGACAGATGGACGAGTTCATTAGTTTTTATTTATTGCCAAGGAAAGCTGACAATAATTCACGATAATATCATGTATTTTTATTCATCTGAGTTAATTTAAGTCATTGAATTTATTGAATTGCATGAATTAATTCTTAGAAATTCAAAATTGCTGCAAAATGGATGAGTAGTAATAAAGTACACGTTACTTTTCTTTGTTACTTACCTTTACGGGGGACGTTCGAATGCAAAAAGACAATTTTAAACAAACTTTTTTAAATGAAACAAGAAATGAGGTGCAAGGGATTTATTTAGAAACAACATCAGACGGAGATTTCAATGCAGACCTTTTTTCTGAAAAATTATCGCCAATTTGGACAGCGGCTTCATTAAATGGCCTAGACGAATTTGAATTTATATCCTTGGTCGAGGATATTATTAATAAAGATGCCCAGGAAATTTACTACCCCTTTAGTTTAAACTACAAAACTGCGGCATAAGAGTAAGCTCCCATAGTGGGAGCTTTTCTTTTTCTTATAATAAAGAATCATCAACTAAATTTGGAAGCGTAACTTTTAAAAGAGGCTCTTTTTCCATAGCTCTCTTAATTGCAAAAGTCGCTCCTTCATTACGGGCCCAACTTCTACGATTAATCCCATTGTTTACATCCCAAAAAAGCATCGACTTGATTCGACGATCGCAATCTTCACTACCATCTAGAACCATTCCAAAACCACCATTGATTACTTCTCCCCATCCGACACCTCCGCCGTTGTGAAGAGAAATCCAAGTAGCTCCTCTAAATGAGTCACCAACAAAGTTTTGTACGGCCATATCTGCTGTAAAACGTGAGCCGTCGTAGATATTAGAAGTTTCTCTAAAAGGAGAGTCTGTTCCTGAAACATCGTGGTGGTCACGACCTAGAACAACTGGTGCTTTTAGTTTTCCTTCGCGAAGTGCTTTGTTGAAAGCAAGAGCGATTTCAATTCTTCCATCACTATCAGCATAAAGAATACGTGCTTTTGAGCCAACAACTAGGTCGTTCTCTTTTGCACCTTTAATCCACGTGATATTGTCTTGCATCTGTTGCGTGATTTCACTTGGAGACTCTTGCATTAGTTTTTCTAGAACTTGTGTTGCCAGTTCATCTGTTAGATCAAGATCTTCTTGTGTGCTTGATGTACAAACCCATCTAAATGGTCCAAAGCCGTAATCAAAGCACATTGGCCCCATAATATCTTGAACATATGAAGGATACTTGAAGTCTTCAGTGCTTCCTTCTTTCATAATATCAGCACCTGCGCGAGATGCTTCTAGTAAGAATGCATTTCCATAATCGAAGAAGTACATTCCTTTATCCGCAAGTTTGTTAACAGCGTTTACGTGTCTCACTAAACTTTTTTGAACTTCTTTCTTAAATTGTTCAGGGTTACTTGCCATCATCTCATTTGATTCTTCAAATGAAAGATCCGCTGGGTAGTAACCACCGGCCCATGGATTGTGAAGAGAAGTTTGGTCAGAACCAATGTCAATATGCAGATCACTTTCTGCAATCTTCTCCCATAGGTTAATAATATTACCCTGGTAAGCAAGAGAGACAGCTTCTTTATTTTCTTGAGCTTTCTTAATGCGAGCAATGATTTCGTCTAGGTCAGTGAAAACTTCATCAACCCATCCTTGCTCATGTCTTGTTTTAACCGCTTTTGGATTTACTTCAGCAACGACACCAATACAACCTGCAATAACCGCAGCTTTTGGTTGTGCTCCCGACATTCCACCAAGTCCTGCTGTAACAAAAACTTTTCCGGCCGTTTCAGTAATAGCTTCTTTAGAAATTTTTCTTAGAGCATTGAGTACAGTAATTGTTGTTCCGTGAACAATTCCTTGTGGCCCAATATACATGAATGACCCAGCAGTCATTTGTCCGTATTGAGTTACTCCTAATGCATTAAACTTTTCCCAGTCATCTGGCTTAGAGTAATTAGGAATCATCATCCCGTTTGTGACAACAACTCTTGGTGCATCTTTGTGCGATGGAAATAATCCTGCTGGATGCCCAGAGTAGAGAACAAGCGTTTGTTCATCAGTCATTGTTGCAAGGTATTGCATCGTTAATAGATATTGTGCCCAGTTTGAAAAAACGCCGCCGTTTCCACCATAAGTAATTAACTCGTGCGGGTGTTGAGCAACAGCGTAATCAAGGTTATTTGAAAGCATCAACATAATGGCCGCTGCTTGTTTTGACTTATGTGGATATTCTTCAATTGAGCGTGCGTGAATTTTATAATCAGGGCGGTATCGATACATATAGATACGGCCGTATTTTTCTAATTCTTCTTTAAATTCTGGAAGTAGTTCAGCATGAAGCTCACTTGGAAAATAGCGAAGTGCATTTCTTAACGCTAGCTTTTCTTCTTCTTGAGATAGAATTTGTTTACGTTTTGGAGCGTGGTTAATATCCTCTTCATATTTCTTATATTTTGGTAAAGTCTTAGGAATACCCTCTAATATAGCTTCTTTAAAACTATTAGTACTCATTCTTAAATCCCCTTAAAATAAAGTATTTTAGAAGGTTTATACCACCAATGTAATGAAGTAAAAAGGATTGAGCGTCAATTGACGCTGCTTATTAACGAATAGATTGCCTTCAAGAAATTCTAACTTACTTGTGCTATAATACATATCTAACGAAAGGGGATTTATGCCAAAATTAGAAATAGGACAAGAGGTAGTATCGATTAACTTTGGAGTTGGCGTAATTACTGAAATCAAGGATATGAGCGGTTCAGAATTTTATATTATTGAATCATCTCAAGGTCGTTCAACAACAATGATTCCAACTGTTAAGAAGGATGCGTTTAGACCATTGAGTAGTCCAACAGAATTAGAAGAAACTCTCGATAAGCTTTCGCAAGACAGAGAGATTAGGCAGTTTGATTCTAAAAAGGATCGAATTAATTTCTTTAAATCAAATATTCAAAAGCAAGATATTGAAACGTTCATTGATAATATCCAACAATTACTTCAGATAACGGACAAAGGCTCGGCCGAATCAAAGTATTTAGAAATGCTTTTAGAGAATTTAACTGTGGAAGTTGGGGCAGTCTTTAACGAAGATATCAACCAAGCAAAAGAACGAGTGAACTCTTGCTTGGATGGTAAATTTAGTTTTTAAAATTAGTCTTGAACTGGATCTCTTAAGAATAGAATTCTTGTGATTCTGAAAACGTCTTCTCCACCGCAACCGTTCATGTGACAGTTGTTTGCTTCGTAGCACTGTTTTCTTGGATTATAGTTATAATCTTGATCACCACGAACAAGGATTCCTTCAACAAGACCTGTCTTTTCATTGAATACTGCTGAACCAGAGTTTCCTGAAAAAGTATCTAGGTTAGTTGAAAAACTAAACCATTCATTTGCCTTGCGAACAAATGCACCATCAGCAACTTTTGATGGTAGACCAGAAGGGTGACCGATAACATATACTTGTTCACCTTTTTGGATTTCATCTCTTTTACGATATTCAAGAGGCTTGCGATCAGTTACTTCACGATTAAGTTCGATAACAGCAAAGTCTTCACCACTTGTGCGTCCAAGTCTTTGAGCAACAATTCTCTTACAGCTATAAACATTTTTTTCTAGAATTGTTCTAGCATCATCTTTTGGAGATTTTTTTGAATAATCAAATACCCAAAAGTTATCATAACAGTCTGCTTTTGAAGTCATACAGTGACCAGCAGTTACAACATACTGCTTATTATCTTTTTCTACTAGAAAGCCTGAACAGTCAGCAACATCAACTTGCTTATTAAATCTCTCACCATCACATAATTCAATTTTTGAATCATCAGCAAGGTAAGTGTTTTCAGTCTTTTTTGTTAATTTAGACTTAGGGATCATCGCTAAAGTAGACATTTGAGCATCTAATTTGTTTTGATCCGTTACTTCGAATTGATCAAGGCGATTATCTTCACCGTAAACAACTTTATCAATGGCCATCGTTGAAAAGTTAACAGTAAAAACAGCAGCTAGCAGGGCAAGTGAAAAGTTCATTTATTTATCCTTATTATGTGAGTGGCGCATTAAATCAATGACACATTAAAAAGTACAGAAAAGGGCCCTCAATAAAAAATTACAAATCCTTACATTATATGTAAATTATTTATGCTTGCTTATAACTATCTAAAATTACGTCTAAAGTTCAATGAACGAGAAGCCGATAAGTCCTTGAGATGAGAGACTTATGAAGAAAAATACAATTTTAACTTTTATATTTTTAGCTAGCTTAAATACATCATGTCAGTTAACTAGTGGTGATTTTTTAAGTGGAAAGGCACAGGGAATGGCAAAGAGAGTCTCACGTGAAAGTGATATCCTTGATGTTGTAGACGATGTCGTGCGTGAAGAAGAAGGCCAGGGTGTTAATGAAGACCTACGTGGCCTCACTGATAATTATACAAACTTTCCAACTTCTTACGATATTACAGATTACATCAATGGCAATGTCAGTGCACTAGGAACACAGTGTGCAATGACTGATCATGAGCGAGAGTGGTCATTTGTTAGAAGTGTTGGAACAGGATCTATTGGAGCACGTAAAGTCTTGGCAACGATTTATCAGTCATGTGAGCCAATTGATACAGTTATTGATTCGCGCACTCCTAGCTTAAGTGGTGTTTCAACTCAAGAAGCGACTTTCAGCGATGGAACAGATTTTAAGCAAAGAGTTGTTCATGATGTAGGAGCAATGGTTCGTTCTCATGAGGTTTTAAGAAAACTTGATGAAGACCCAGGCTATCCTGGTGAGGGTTGTATTGATGCAACTAAGGTTCCACCTGTTTACGGTTATGGCTCACGTAAAGGACTGCGCAGTAATGAGATTAACCTGTTCACTCGAGGCCAAGGGGTATCAAGAGAAGGTGCTAGGGCATCAGGAATTGATTGTTCAGAATTCATCTCAGCAGCATATGCAGCAGAGGGGCTTAAGTTTACTAGTAACGATAGAGACTATCGTTCACTAACGACAACTTCTTTGCATGATACTGTTAGAAGTAAGAACTCATGTATTAAGCCGGTTAAGTTTAAATTACCATATTCAATTCGATCAGGTGATATCATTAATGTGAAGGGGAGCCACGTAATTATGGTTGATACGATTGGGGAAGACCCTCTGGCCATTAGAAAGTTTTCTGAACTCGGTCGATGTGATGATATTACAATCAGTGACTTTAATTTCACTTATATTCATAGTGGGGCCTTAAAGAATTATGGCCCGGCAAGAGTTGATGCAAGAACTCATGCAACTCATCGTTCGACTATGTTTGCTAATTTAAGAGCACAAGCAGTTGCCTCATGTAAGGCGATTTTATCTGAACAAGAATATTCAAATGAGATGATGTCTGGACGTTTTAGTATTTTAAGACATAATTCTGAAGACGCTGCATGCTACTATGATGAACCGGCAAAACTTAAAGGTGAGAGCTGTATTAATCAGTGTCTTCAAGACAAATTAAAAGAGGCAAAAAATGTTTAGGTTATTATTTGCTACATTTATATTAGCTCAATTTGCTTTTGCTAACGATATTTGTCCATCTAATAAGGATGTTAAAAAGGTCGCAGCGCAATTAGTAGAGATTGAGATGAGCGGTATCAGGTTAATAGATGGTGCTAAAGATGATTGTCTGAAATCAAAGTATCAAAAATATTATCGTTTCAATAAAGACCCTGATTACGATGCGCCAAAATCATTACAATATTTGGCCACGTCAGAAAAAGCAATAAAGATTTCAGATGTGAAGCTTATTGATAAAGATGTTCATGCATATGAAGCAAATTACTCTGTTAATGTAGAAGATTTAAAAGGGAAGAAGAGTGTCGTGAAAGATAGCATTCGTTTCTACATTAATGTCTCAAAAAGAGCACAGCAAGGTGATGGTTGTGCGTCAGTCATAGAGCCTGCAAAGAAATTAATTTTATTAAAATCATGTAAGAAATAAAAAAGCTCCTTTCGGAGCTTTTTGTTTATCAGAAATTTAAGCAAGCTTTACTAGGCTAGCTAGTGCATCTCTTGCACCATCTTCATTTAATTGTTTACTGTAGTTTGTTAGAAGTTTACGTCCAACAATATGTAGACCAATAAATGACAGTTGATTTTGCATTGCCTGAATAACGTATTGACCACCGCCACCAGAGTGAGTTCCTAATACTGCTGGCTTATCAACAAATGCCTCACGCCAAGATTCACCACCTGAGCGAGATATCCATGCAATTGCATTAATAAATGAAGGAGTAACTGATCCATTATACTCCGGAGTTAAGAAAACAAATCCTTTTGCAGCGATAAATTTATCAGTAAGCTTTACACCGTCGGCCGGGATTCCATTCTTTTCTTCTTCAGCTGTATATAGAGGTAACTTATAGTCACTTAGTTTTACGATTTCAAATGACTTCCCCGTTTCTTGTGCTAGCTCAAGAATCTTATCTGCCATCTTAAGGTTCATTCCGTCACTTGAAGTGACGATTAAAAAATCACTCATTTTCTCTCCTGATTCGTTATTCTAATTCTTTTATAAGTAATAATGCTCTTTGCCCTAAGATAACCTTAGAGTTTGGAAAAATCATTCGTAAATTGTCTTCCGGAGCTTTGTACTCTTCGTTATTTTGGGTAAAAATATGATGTCCTTTTTTAAAAGGCGTAAAATTTGCGCTCTCTTCTTCATCAAATGTGAAACTAAAGTCATCATATTCTTTATTGATTGATTCATAGATTGAAAAAGCTTTAGGAAAAGGTTTCTGCACGAGTTCTTTTGAACTTAAAAGTTTTTCAATAGTTTCTTGTGCTGCTTTAAATTTACCTTCTGGATTTTTGCCAAAAGGATACACTTTTCCAAGTTCAACTGTTGCACTAAAAGCATTGAATTTTTCGAAAGTAAACGAACTAAAGACTGTCGACTCTTTATGTGAAAATAGAGATGCTTCAACTTCCATATTGGCCAGGGCCAGATTAAACTCTTCATCTCGTTTACGATCTTTAGACTTTGGCACTAATGCAAAGCGCTCCATTTCACTCTTCTTTAAGGCGCAATGTAAGTCAAAGTGAAAGAGCTGTTTTTGTTTATACTTGGCTACAAATTGATAGCAACGTTGCTCAATCACATTGGCTCTTCTTACTTCATAATTATCAGATAACTTCTTATAGGCTCCGTTAAAGCAGCGATTTAGATTATATTCACTAAAACGCTCACCAATATTCATTGCTCTCGGATTACCAAAGATAATAAGAGTAGGGGAAGTAAGTACGATCTCGTCATTGTATATTTTCTCTAATATCTCATTCGTAAATTCGATAGGGGCCGTTTCATTTCCGTGAATTCCACATGAAATAATATAAGTATCATCTGTCTCAATAGACTTTGGCGTAACTTCAATAATACCCGTATCATGAATTTCAAATTCACTAAATTTAGAATTAAATGACTTTGGCGCAAGTCCATTTTCATTTTTTCGAGTAAGCTTTAAGAAATTTAATTCATTCATTAGAATTCCTAGACTCTCTTTGCACTAAAGCCCATTGAGGTTAGTTCATCAACGATTTCTTTTATATGAAGATGTCCTCTGGTTTCAAGTGAAAATTCAACTTCTGTTTCTCCAAGTACACTAGTCGTAAATGCTCTATTGTGGTGAATTTCAAGAATATTAGCTTGTTTAGAACCAATAATATTAGAAATTTTAGCAATTGTTCCTGGCGTATCTGGAACATTGACAATAATCGAACATGAGCGACCAGAAGTTATAAGACCTCTTTCGATAATTCGATCTAAGATATTTAAATCAATATTTCCGCCGCTTACGACGAGGACAACTGTTTTACCTTTAATATCCTTGAATTGATCATATAAAAGGGCCGCTACTGAAGTTGCACCAGCACCTTCGCAAAGAACCTTCTCATACTCAAGGAGTGTAACAATAGCATGTGAAATTTCGGTTTCTTTAACCGTTACAATTTCATCTACATATTTTTTTACAGTATTAAATGTATTATCAAGAACTGTCGTTACAGCAATTCCATCAGCAATTGTTTTTCTCTTATCAATTGTAACAATTTTATCTTGTTCAATTGATGTTTTCATTGCTGGCATTTCAACTGCTTCAACGCCCACAATTTTTGCTCGGCTACCACTTTCTTTAAGGGCGGTTGAGATTCCCGAGATAAGGCCACCTCCACCAATTGGAATGGCTACAAGATCAACATCTGGTAGTTCATCAAAAATCTCTAAACCGATAGTTCCTTGACCTGCGATAATATCTTTATCATTGAAAGGATGGATGAAGACCTGGCCGGATTCTCTTTGAATCTCCAAGGCTTTTTGATAAGCATCATCATAGAAATTTCCGTGTAAGATAACCTCAGCACCAAATTTCTTTGTTCCTTGAATTTTTGCAAGAGGAGTGGACTCTGGCATAACAATTGTTGCTTGAATCCCAAGCTGCTTTGCCGCAAGAGCAACACCTTGAGCATGATTTCCTGCTGAAGATGCGATGACTCCCTTATCTTTTTCCTCTTTTGTAAGCTTAGAAAGACGATTAAGGGCCCCTCTGATTTTATAGGCTCCAGTTAACTGTAGATTTTCTAGCTTTAAATAAACCTGGCAATCAAACTTCTCACTTAAAGTTGTCGAGTAGGTTAGTGGTGTTTTTATAATACGATTTTCAATTGCAAGTCTTGCATCTTGAATATCACTTAGCGTTACATTGGTTGTTGTCATAAGGAGATCTTACTTCTTTTCGTAATCAACTTCAAATGTGTTCTCATCAATTTGAATAGGGCCATTTTTAGTCCCCTCATGACGGGCCTGAGCATTATAGGCGTTGCCAGAATAAGACGAGAAACCACCACCATTTTTAAATGAATAGAATTGAACATTGCCACTTTCGATTGAACTCATAAAGAACTTCTTTAGGTAGATCAGCCAAAGATGGCGAGTTAACGGAAGTACCATTGAAAGACCTAGAACATCTGTTAAAAAACCCGGAGTTAAGAGCAGTAGTCCACCTCCAAAAACAAGTAGTCCATGGATAAAACTATTTGCTGGAACTCGCCCCTGAGAAAGTTCTCCTTGAATTTTTGCGAGAAGGGCCGCTCCTTGTGACTTCGCTAGTGCTGCTCCAATTACACCTGTAATCAGAACTAGTAGAAAAGTATTTCCTCCACCAATTTGACCACCTATCGAAAAGAGTAGGTAAATCTCAATTGCTGGAATAACTGTGAATAACATTACTAATATTGGAAACATGGTACCTCATTTATTTTTGTGTACCTATAAGATGGGATGAAAGAAATTATTGTCAAGGTTGGGAATTTCGAAAGCTCGAAATTCCCTTGTTATCTTATTGAAATTAAATAGATTTTAAGTTCTTTGAATCGTAAACCCAACCTTTATGAGTTGAGCCTTTAAGATAGTTTTTGAATTCAATTTGAACCCAATCACCATCAGTTTTTATGATTTCTACGCGTGTATTTGGTGCGACAACCTCTAGTTTTTCACCTTTTGTGCTTGGGATTGCTCTAAGGTTAAGATACTTAACTGGCGTATGATATTTTTTTTCAACAGCTGCTACTACTGGCTTAACTATCTCTTTGGTAATAACTTGTGTCTTTGGTTCAGACTTAAAGATCATTGCACTAACCAATAGCGAAGTCGCAATGATTGAAGCCGCTATATAAAGGGGCTTTTGATCTTTTTGGCGATTTGAAGAATCAGCTTCTTGAGCTGGCTTCATCTCAATTTGCTCACGAACATTCTTTTGATTAATGATAATAGATTGAAGAAGCGACTCAAGTCTTTCAAATTTTTCATTTACTTCTTTTGTTTCGAATCTTCTTTCTAGGTCTTCGATCTTTTTATAGAGATTATCTTTCTTATCTTCTCTATTTATATTAGCTACATGAGTTTCAACATCTGAGGCGATTACCGTTTGTGTTGTGGATTGTAATAGATTAGAAATTGGGCCACTTGATGCTTTCTTCTCATTCTTTTCAAGCAGGCTTGAAAAGTTGAAATTCCCTTGAAAATCATCATTCATAAATTGTGCGGCTTTTTTTAACGAGTTTTCTAGATTTCTCTTAGAATCAACACTCTCTTTCATTAAACTTCCTTGTCATAAATTTTAATTACTTAAAGAGTGTAGAGAATAGTTTTAAACTTGAAAAGTTTTTAAATACTCTTTCACATCCGCTTGCGCGCTTAAGAAATATTTCTTTTCTAGAACGAGTGCATTGGCAATATAGCTAATCTCATTTGATTCAACATTATCAACTTCACCGTCAGCTGCAGCAATTGCAAATAGGGCCTTTAGGACTTGGTAGCGCTCTTGTTGAGACATGATATCCACAAGAGGCTTACAGTAACTTCTCGTATCAAGGCCCGAGAGCTCTTTCATTTTTTCAATTGAGTATTCAGTTATTAACTCAGCTTCTTGCGAGTTTAATTGAGTCATTCCTGTAATGATCTTTTGCATTTTCGTTTTCTCACTCTGACTAACGTGAAAATCAGAGTAGGCAATACGAGCAAGTAATCCACAAATACAAGATATAATAACTTTCCTTTCATCGTTCATTGTAGGAAATTTCTTATTTAAATAGGAATGTATCTGATTAATCGAATTTGATTCGTGATCGGCCTTCAGAGATTTGAAAAATTCGAAGAAGTTCATTATGGACCTTTTTTAGAGATTTTCAGTCGTATATACCTTGTAAAGAGTAACACAGATAGGCGATAATGGAAAAAAAGAAAATAAATTTAGCAAAGTCGAGGAAGTAATTTGAATAAGTTTGAAGTTGGCGATATTGACATTAGAAAAATGAATACCATCTTTAGTACACAAGAGGATGGTGATGTAGCACTAGAAGATAAAGTAAAGGTAAAGAAGCCTTCAAAATATCATGTCATCCTACATAATGATGACTATACGACAATGGAGTTTGTCATTTGGGTATTGATGCATGTCTTTAACAGGAGTCAAGAAGAGGCCATGAAGATAATGTTAGATGTCCACAATAATGGTCGAGGAGTATGTGGAACCTACTCATACGAGGTTGCTGAGACAAAGATGAATAAGGTTATGTCAGAAGCAAAGAAAGAGGGTCACCCACTGCTTTGTACTGTTGAGCCTGAATAGGCACAGGAGAAATATAAATGATGTCAAAAAAGCTAGAAACCATCATTAATGAGTCAATTCAAAGAGCAAATTCTTTGAAGCATGAATATTTGACTCTAGAGAATGTTCTTTTATCTCTTCTTGCAGATGAAAATGTAAGAGAAGTAATTGAATATTGTGGTGGCGATCTTGAAGAAATTGAAAGTGAGCTAAATGAATTTATCCACGATGATTCAAATTTTAGTATTCTATCAGATGATCAAATTGAAACACTTTCTAAACAACAATTCGTTAACGATGAGTTAAGAGAGTTGGCACGAGAAAATGGTATTGTCTATCAACCAGAAATATCAATGTCACTTCAAAGAGTGATTCAAAGGGCCGCGATTCATGTGCAATCAAGCGGAAAAAGTCAGATATTAGGAATTAATTTATTAGTTTCTCTGTTCCAAGAGAAAGAAAGTTTCGCACTTTACTCTCTTCAAAAGCAGGGTATTGAAAGATTTGATATTGTTAAGGCCATCTCACACGGTCTTGGCCCTGAGGATGAAGAAGAAGTTCCTCGCATTGAATATGTTGAAGGCGAGGAGCCTCAATCACGAAATAAGAAAGGCGACTCTTTCTTAGCTAAGTTCACTGTGAATTTGAATGAACTTGCCAGAGAAAATCGAATAGATCCTCTTGTTGGTAGAGAAGAAGAAGCTTTAAGAATTGTTCAAATTCTTTGTCGTCGTCGTAAGAATAATCCTCTTTTAGTTGGTGAAGCTGGTGTTGGGAAAACAGCAATTGTTGAAGGACTGGCCCAGAGGATTGTAGAAGAAAAAGTTCCAGATATTTTAAAGGGAACAACTATCTTTAATCTTGATATGGCCGCCTTGGTTGCAGGTGCAAAATTTAGAGGTGATTTTGAGCAAAGAGTAAAAGGTGTCATCAAAGATCTAGAGAATTTAGATAAAGATGGTAAGAAGGCCATACTTTTTATCGATGAAATGCATACCGTGATGGGTGCAGGTGCTACCTCTGGTGGTAGTATGGATGCATCTAACTTGTTAAAGCCGGCCTTAAGTCGTGGAGTTGTTAGAATTATTGGTTCCACTACTTACGCAGAACATAGAAAGTTTATTGAAAAAGATCCTGCTTTTAATCGTCGTTTTCAAAAAATTGATGTGGATGAGCCTTCAAATGAAGACACAATTGCTATCTTAAAAGGATTGCGTCCAAAGTTCGAGTCTTATCACGGAGTTAAAATCTCGGACAGTGTCATTAAAGAAGCCGTTGCTTTAACATCGCGCTATCTTATGGATCGTAAAAATCCTGATAAATCGATTGATGCCATTGATGAAGCAGGTGCTTTAAACCAAATTAGACCTGAAAATAAAAAGAAGTCTTCAATTACAAAGAAGGATATTGAGGATGTTGTCGCTAAAATGGCCAATATTCCAAAAATAACAGTTGAAACTACTGAAAAAGATAAGCTAAAGGATCTAAATAAAAATCTTAAGATGCTTATCTTCGGACAAGATCATGCAGTTGATGAAGTATCACAGGCCATCTATATGTCTAAGTCAGGTCTTGGTGATGAAGGCAAACCTATTGCGAGTTTCCTATTTGCAGGGCCGACTGGAGTGGGTAAGACAGAACTAGCGAAGCAGCTCTCAATTCAGCTTGGTTGTCACCTTGAACGCTTTGATATGTCAGAATATATGGAAAAACATTCTGTCAGTAAGTTAATTGGTTCTCCTCCGGGCTATGTTGGTCATGATCAAGGTGGATTATTAACAGATGCTGTTAAGAAAAACCCACATTCTGTCCTTTTACTTGATGAAATTGAGAAGGCCCATGTCGATATTTATAATATTCTTTTACAAGTTATGGACCATGGATCACTAACAGATTCACAAGGTAGAACAACAGACTTTACTAATACAGTCATTATTATGACTACAAATGCTGGTGCAAAAGAGATGGATAGTGGCTCTATTGGCCTTGCCAAGACATCTTCAAAGAATATTGGAAAGAGAGATCAGACCATTAAGAACTTTTTTAGCCCAGAATTTCGTAACCGTTTGGATGGAATTGTCCATTTTGAGAAACTTTCTACAGAATACATTGTTAAAATTGTTGAAAAATTCGTTTCACAACTAGAAATTAAGTTAGCGGCCAAGAATATTGAGATCGTTTTAAGTGAAGATGCAAAAATTTGGCTAGCAGAAAATGGTTTTGATGAGAAAATGGGTGCTAGACCAATCGCTCGAATCATCGATCAGAAGCTTAAAAAGCCAATTTCTACTGAGGTTTTATTCGGAAGTCTAACTCAAGGTGGAAAAATAGAAGTCGTCGTTGAAAATGATGACTTAAAATTGAAATTCTAATCTTTTTAACATTCTAAAAACAATCAAACTTACATTTTTTAAATGATGAAACTGCCCTGAAAGGGCAGTTTTTGCTTATTCTTTGAAAAAAAAATGAAAAAAAATTTCGCTTAATTTTTTTATAAGAGTAAGCTCGAAACTAACGTCTATCAGGAAGATTTGAATGTTTTATCTTTTTATGAAAAGCCGTGCTGTCGGCTCGTTTCGACGTTTTCTTTAAAAATAATGTAAAGTAATTTCAAATTTAATCCGAAGTTAAAAAAGAACATAGGGAAATAAAAAAGATGCTTATGCTTATCAAAAAGTAATTTTTTATTTGCACACAAATAAAATTATGTTTACCATAAACATAAGTATTGAAAAAACCAGGAGGATGTCAATGGCAGTTAAGAAAACTACTAAAAAGACAACTAAGAAAAAAGTAGCTAAAAAAGCTACAAAAAAAGTAGCTAAGAAAGCAGCAAAGAAAACTGCAAAGAAAGCTACAAAAAAAGTAGCTAAAAAAGCTACTAAGAAAAAAGTTGCTAAGAAAGCTACAAAGAAAGTAGCAAAGAAAGCAACTAAGAAAGTTGCAAAGAAAGCTACTAAAAAAGTAGCAAAGAAAGCAACTAAGAAAGTAGCAAAGAAAGCAGCAAAGAAAACTGCTAAGAAAGCTACAAAAAAAGTAGCTAAAAAAGCTACAAAAAAAGTAGCTAAGAAAGCAACTGCTAAGAAAGCTACAAAAAAAGTTGCAAAGAAAGCTACAAAAAAAGTAGCTAAGAAAGCAACTGCAAAAAAAGCGACTAAAAAAGTAGCTGCTAAGAAAGCTACAAAAAAAGTTGCTAAAAAGAAGTAAGAAGCACTTTTCTTAATTCAATAATGAGTGGGCCCGCTTATAGCGGGCCTTCTTATTTTCAAATCTATTTACATTCCACCTAAAAACATCTAAAAAAAGACCATATTATCGCCAGATTTTACAGCTGTTACGATAAAAAGAACTCAATGATTTCAACATGTTACAACTTTTAACGTTGTAGTATTTTCCTTGGTTTTGTCGTTATTTCAGCTACTTATATGTATTTCATCTCCTCATTTTGCCCGTAGGTAGGGCAGGGAAAATGAAAAGAAAGGCGATAGAAGGAAAATTCATGACAACAGATATTTCTCCAACTGGTTTAGGCGTAAGTAAGCAAAATCACGTAGCTTCATCATTTATAGATGAAAAGTCAGGTGATCGCATTGTTCAACTAGGGGATGTATCGTTTCCTCCACGTAAGGTTTGGATGAAAACTTACGGTTGTCAGATGAATTATCATGATACTGAACGTATTCTTTCTCACTTAAAAAACTTAAATTTCTCTCATACTGAAGAATTAGAAGAGGCCAGTCTGGTTCTTTTCAATACTTGTGCAGTTAGAGAACTAGCAAATAATAAATTTTATTCACAATTAGGTGAACTTAAACATCTAAAGCAGCAAAAAGGTGATGACCTGGTTATTGGAGTTGGTGGATGTGTTGCCCAAACAGAGGGAAAAGATCTTGTAAAAAAATTCAAGCATCTAAACTTCGCCTTTGGTCCAGATACAATTGATACAATTAACGATATGGTTTATCGCACTTATGCAGGTGATGATAAATTTTCAGTAAATACTTGGGATCGTTCTAGTAACTTTTCCATTGAAACAAAAATTAATCATGGAACTCCACAAGCATTCGTTAATATCATCAAGGGCTGTGATAAATATTGTACTTACTGTATTGTTCCTTATACTCGTGGACGCGAACGCTCAAGAAAGCAGGCCGAGATTGTTGAGGATGTAAGAAGACTTGTTGAATATCAAGGTGTTCAAGAGGTGATGCTTCTTGGCCAAAACGTAAACTCGTTTGGAAAGGAAAATGGGGAGCGTCTGTCTGATTTAATTATGGATCTAGATCAAATCAATGGCCTAGAGATTTTAAGATATACAACATCACATCCTTACGATGTATCTGATGATCTAATCGCAGCTCATGGGGCGGCAAAGAAATTATCAAAACATTTACACCTTCCAGTTCAATCTGGTTCAAATACAGTTCTTCAAAGAATGAATCGTGAGTACACAAAAGAGCATTACCTAGGTCTTTTAGAAAAACTACGTACCGCTCAACCAGATATCGTTCTTTCGACAGATATTATCTGTGGTTTCGTAAATGAAACTGATGAAGAACACAGAGAGACTTTAGATCTTTTAGAAAGAGCACAATTTGATTTCATTTACTCATATGTTTACTCTCAAAGAAGTAAAACTCGTGCAGCTAAGATGGAAGATTTCCTAACTCAAGAGATTCGTAAGTCACGTCTTCACGAAGTACAAGCTTTTCAACTTGCTATTCAAGAAAAGATTCGCGCTAAGATGGTTGGTAATGAGTACCGCGTATTAGTCGAAGGCTCAAATACAATGAAAGGCGAGACTAAATGGAAGGGAAGAACGAATTGTAATCGTCTGATTCACTTTAAAGGTCCTAAGGAAAATGAAGAGTTAAACCTTAAGTGGCACTGGGTTGATGTTAAGTGTACGTCGACTACTGCACTTTCTTGTCAGGGTGAACTACTTCAAGATCATGGCCGTCGCTTAAGTAAGTAGTTGTAATTACGAAGTGAAATGGAGTTCTTTGCCTAAATAAGCATTAGTAACTTCCTAAGTTGTAAAATATCCTTGAGTATTTTTTGGGGATATTATGAAATTACGCTTACTTTTACTTTGCAAAATGACGTTCTTAGCTTTGTTAACGATTAATTCACAGGCCTTAACAGAACTTGATCTCGACTTTAATTACAAGAAGAATATTTTTGGTCTCGATCGTGAGTCTTACGAAACGACTCGTATGTATGCAGGCTCTGTTACTTTCTACTTTCTTTCAAAGACAGGTATCGAACTTAATATTTCTCAGTCAGAAAATGAAATTATCGGAAAATATGATAACTCAGGTCTTTCAACAGGACTTGTAATTGAAAATGAATACACCAATATTAAAACTCAAAGCTTTGGTATCGGGATAAGACAAGCTCTTTCAAGTCGTAAATCATTTCTTCAACCGCTAATCTCTCTTGGTTGGAGTCGCCAGCAGTATACTCTTTATTCAACAACTTTAGTTAAGGACTTAGATACTTCGACCGAATATCTCATCAAGTCCGGAAAAGAGAAGTCTAGTTACGATGCAATGTTTGGGGCATTTGCTTTAAAGGTCATGCTAACAAGAACTTTCTCAATAAAGGGCTCAGTAAGAACGGTCTTTCGTGCTTTTGAATTTGAACAAGCGAGAGATCAGTTAAGTTACAATGCTGGGATCTCATGGTTGTTCTAAACAGACTTTTTCTTCTCTCAATTTTATTCACGAGTTTATCTTGTGCCAAAATAAGTTATCTAACTGAGCAGGGCATAGGACAAGTTGATATTCTTTGGAGTGCTCGAGCTAATCAGGATGTCTTAAAAGACCCGAAGGTTAGTGAAGAATATAAGAATAAAATTAAACAAATCGAAACCTATAAAAAGTATTTCTATGAATACTGGAAAAGGCCTACTACAGATATTTATTCTAAGACGACACTTTTAAAATCTCGTGCAGTTACTTATCTCGTTATAGCTTCTAGACCTAATGAGATAAAGGCCCGCAAAGAGTGCTTCACTTTCTATGGATGCTTTCCTTATCTTGGATTTTTCAAAGAGGAATCTGCAGTGGAGTTTGCAAAGGAGCTTGAAAGAGACGGTTATGAAACTTATACAAGAGATGTACTGGCCTATTCGACACTTGGAAATTTCAATGACCCAATACTTTCTTCTTTTTTTGAATATGGAAAGTACAGCTTAACTGAAACAGTCTTTCATGAACTATTTCATACAATCTTCTTTGCTAAGAATGAAGTCGACCTAAATGAAAACCTTGCCAACTACTTTGGTGAGCAAATGCTTATTGAGTATTACAAGAATGATAAAGAACTGGTCAAATATTTCAAGAATCTCGAGTTAAATGCAAAGCTCAAGAAGGCCGTTACGATTCACGCTAAAAACCTCAAGGAAATTCTTAAACAAGATGCCTGGGAGAGTAAGAAGAAAGATTATCTTACGATAACAATGCCCAAAGAACTAAGTATGCTTTGTTCTAGTCTTGAGGTCACAAATTGTTGGCCTGCAAAAATGGAGTGGAACACAGCATCTTTGGCAGCTTTTATGACTTATGAGAAAAGTCAGTCTCAAATTGGCGAATATGCTAAGAGATTTAATGGTGATCTAAAAGCACTCTTTGCAAATATTGAACAACGCTATCAAAAGTACCTTGAAGATGACGTGGAAGGTAGCTTTGAGGACTATCTTTTTAATTTCAAATCGCTGAATTAATGTTATCTTTCTTGATATGAAAAACAAGAAACACTTATTCTTTATTGATCCAATTGAAAAACTTGTCACAAAGAAAGATTCGACAATCTTAATTGCTCTAACGATGCAAGAAAGAGGCGAGGATGTTTATGTTCTTTTTGAAAAAGACTTCTTTGTCCAAAATGCTAATGGCATTCAGTTTGACTGTTACCGCATTAGTGGAAAGATCAATGAAAGTTTCTATGTTGAAGATTTCAAAGTAGAAGATGATTCACAAGTTGTTTCAATTGATTCAAATACAGCAATTCATATGAGAATTGATCCACCATATGATTCGCGCTATCAGCGCTACCTTTGGATGCTTAATTTCTTAACTGAGATGTATGGTGTTCAGGTTTTAAATAATCCATTAGGAATTATGAAACATAATGAAAAGCTTTCGGCCTATACAAGAGAGCTTAGCCTTGATAGCTATGTAGGAACTTCTCTTGCTGGTGCTAAAAAGTTTGTTGCAACTCTTGCTTCTCGTGGGGTCCAAGAATTGATTTTAAAGCCTCTTGATCTTTATCAGGGTATTGGTGTGCAAAAAGTAGGCTTGGACGGATTTGAAGGGCATTTTAAGGCCAAATGCGATGAGTTTAAAGGGCCAGTTGTTGTACAAGAGTTTGATGCTTCTGTTATTGAAGGTGAAATTCGCACAATTTTCTATCGTGCTAACGAACTGGGAACAATCCTAAAGGTCCCAAAAGAAGGCGAGTTCCTTGCCAATATTGCTCAAGGAGCAAAGTATTCTGCCGTCGAATTAGATCCTGAAGTAAAAGCAGAATGTCAGCATATTTGCGAAAAGCTTATGGCCGACGGAGTTGATTTAATTGCTTTTGATATTCTTGGTGGAAAGATTTCGGAAGTAAACGTAACGTGTCCGGGATTAATGGTGGAGGTTTCTTCTGCTATGAAAAGAAACCTCGCACTTGAATTATTTAGATAATTACATTCTTGGAGCTGAAGCCGGAAAGTCTTTTGTATAGTCAGTTGAAAATTGAAGATCGAAGCCTACACAGTCATTATCCCATACTCGGGCCATTGGGCAGTAACCATTCACTTCAGCGCTACTTTGACTATAACCTTGATTTAAATAGAACTGACAAGACCAGTCCCATTGAACATCAAGAACATCCACAATGATTGGGCCTGTTGTTGTTGGAAGTGAGTAGCTAGAAAACTCTTTAACTTTCGAAACTTCTTCGTTTGCGATATCACCAAAAGTTACACTTCTAATCATATTTGATTCACAGCTTTCACCTTGAGCGCGAATACATAACTTAATTCTTAATTTCTTATATTGTTGTGGATTATAGTGACATTTTTCTCCATAGGCATCTGTCGTTCCCTGTGTAGGAGCTGTTCTTGGACGTACACGAATATTAAATCGAGAGTCTGTATAGAGCATGGCCTGACCATTTCCAAGAGAAGTCGAAGACCACATCACATTTGATCCAGAAGATACACGTGAGCTACCACGAAGAACAATAGTTCCTACAGTGTAGAAGTTTGTCGTCTGGCCATCGCCATCAGCTGTTCCTTCTTCGTTACCGTCTCCATAACCATCACCACTATCGGTTTGCTCATTATTGCCACTATCATCGCTGTCACTTCCACCGTTACCCCAGTCCCAGCCGCCATTTCCGCCGCTTCCTGAGTTACCGTTATCCCAACCATTTCCGTTAGAGTTATTATAATTAGCTCTAGAATTAGTCGGTTGAGTACAACTCGTTAATGTCATGAGTACTAAAGTTCCCAATAATATAAATTTTCTCATGTAATCCTCGTTCTTACATTTCCTCACTATTTTATCGGTAATCTATTGAATATACTTTAATCTTCACTTAAGTGTTTAAAATCGCAGTAGCATTTTTTCTAAAGCTTGCTAAAATTATTATGTGTTAGTTAAAAAAGAACTTATTCGAAAATTAGTGGATGAATTTTATCAAGTGGCAAATTACTTGATTCAAGATCAATTGCAGGCAATGCAACTTATTATTGATGTGGCCACTGGCCATGTTCAACAAGGTAATCAAGTTCTATACAAGATAGATAACGAATATTTTGAACATCAATTTCTAATAAAATTAATTGGTCTAGCTAAACAACGAAGTGAGCAAATCTTAAATAAAAAGAATAGCGAAATCGATAGTGTTGAGAAAAGGGCCTGTGTTTATCTTTTTGAGTTCAAAGGGGAGAGTGTTGAGAGTATTGCACAAACTCTTAAGATATCTCAACAAGAGGTTCTATCTTATATTGATCAATTATCCCATAATAGAATACATTTAAATGAGAGCTTTGATGGAAGAACAATTAATTAATAATAATTTTAAAAAGTGCTTCTTCTCAAAGCAAATGACTTATTTAGAAAGTCGTGACTTTGTGAAAAATGAACAACATCTTTCTCAATGTCTAGACTGTCGCCAAAAACTTCTTGAGTACGATTTAAAAAAACAAGATTTGATCAATGATTTTAATTCTTATAAAGCTAACTCTGAGGTTGAGGAGCTGCTTTTTAGAGAGTTAGATGAATTGATACCTGATTTAGAAGAAGAACAAATAAAGGGGAGTCCTGTCTTAAAAAAGCGTCAGTACAAACTCTCAGTAAAAGACTTCTTTATCTTTCTTACTTTTGGTATTCCAAGAAAATTACAATTGATTATCGTGGCAACGATAATCTTAGCGGCGTGTATTTACTGATAGAGTGAAGATAGCATAGTACTTTCCATCTTCGTCTTTTAGATCTTTTACAATATTAGGAATCTTATTCATTTTCCCTAAAGCTGTTTCAAAGATTTTATGGATATCATCATCTTCTGATGACTTAAGAATTTTTACAATTTCAGCATTTCCTTCTTCATCGTAACGTACAACGGCCCTTAATTCTTGAGCTGAAGCTGAGCGTAGACTCTCTTGAACATAAGGCCTTTCTGTTACTCGATTTCTCACCGAAATTTGAACAGAGTTGATATACTGAACAGCAACACGCTTATAGAAAGCATAGAAAACCTTCTCGAACTCATTCAGTTTGTCGGGGCTAATACCTTTAGGCGGTAGAAAACTTACTGTTGCTTCTTGAACGTGTGATAGTTCATTAGTCCAATTAGCTTCTTTGAAGCTTTCTTTTGAAATCCTTCTTTGGGTAATCTGATTCTTTTGAACGGATTCCTTTTTAACTGTTTCAACAATTCTTTTTTCTTCTTTCTTTGATAGGGCAGAAGATCGACTTTTTACTTCCTGATCAACGCGTTTGATTTCTTTTTCAGTATAAGAAGGTTTTCCATAGGCAAGTTGACCAAAAAGGTTTTGGTTATCCTGGGCCTTATCGAGTCCAATCTTTCTAACTTCAATTTGTTTGAACTTGAGCTTAATTGGTTCTTCCTGGGCCAGTTTCTTCGAATTGTCAGCATCAAGTACTAAACTTAGTACCAATGCATGTAAAACGAGGGAAAATAGGATTGTAATATAGTTGATCATTTTTCTCCGGCCGGATTTATCTATAAAAATTGTACCATTTTACTTGGTTTGGGACAAAGGAATCTCCTTTAAACTGGTAAAATTTGTCTACTCTTTCTTCTAGTTGAATCAATAGGTAGAATTAAAGTGTGCTAATTGGCGCAAAAGTAAATGAATTACGCAATTTTAAGGACTTATGGATGAGTAAACCAGTTCAATACAAATTTTCAAAGGTGAGATTAGGAATATTAGGTCTATCTTCTGTCTCAATTTTAGTCATTGCTTATATGCTAAGTGGTGTATCGAATAGTTATAAACTGGTCTCAACAATTCAAAACGGAATTCAAATTTGTAGTACAAGAGTTCAGCAAACCTACACTGCTGCAGTTGCAGGGGATATGAATTCAACATATTTAGATAGTAATTTTACGGCGCAAACAGGAGAATGCTTTGCTCAAGTCTCTGACCTAATGACTGAGTATGGAAAATTCTCTTCAGCAATCGTTAAAAAATTTAATACAGTAAGTTCAAATGTTCACTGGTTTCATGAGAGTCTTAGAAGTACAGGGAAGGGATTTTCTGTAACAGACAAGAATTTCTCTAGCAATATCGACGAAAAGTTCTCTCAGTTTGAAGATGCTGCAGATGCTGGCTCAATTCTTATTGAAAATCACTTCGAAACGATTTCAAGTTCACTTTCAAATATTAAAATCTCTCTTGCTCTTGTTGCAGGAGTGTTCTTATTTACTTTTGCATGGGAATTAATTTTCAAGAAGATTGTTATGCAAAGAAGAAAAGAACTTGAAGATGAGGCGTTAAGTCTTCTTATGCTTAATCAAGAAGATAACTTCGATGAGATTGAAAGCGTTATCATTAATGCTCTTGAGCTTAATGAGATGAAGCATTGCTCAAAGCTTTACTCTGCACAAAAGCAAAACTTCAGAAAAGAGAAGAGAAAAGCGACGATCTCTTCTAATGAAAATAAAACTTTCGGAATGGTTCTTTCTAATGATGATCAAGATGCAAAACAAGTTGCGGATCAAATTTGGTCTATGAGTGAATCAAATGAAAGTAGTGAAAATGAAACTAATGTACCAATGGTACAAAGTTGTGAGATTTCTTCGGTAAACCGCTTTATTGCTTGTAAAGTACAAGATCAGTACAAAGAGCAGGGGATCGAATTTAAAATTGATACTAATGAAAAAGAAATCATCGGTGAGAGAGAAACGATTGAGCAAATTCAATATAATATTCTCTTAGATGCAGCTAAGAACTCAATTAATGCTGATGAAGATAAGAGAACGATTGAAGTTCAAGGTAAGACACTTGGAGCAATCTACTATCTAAGTATTTCTTCGTACGGTGAGAGTAAGAATTCAACTGAACTTGAAACTTCAGTTCAAATCGTAAGAGAGCTTTTAAAAGACATTTCGGGACGTCTAGAGCTTGCAAACCTTTACAATGACGATCTACAACCAGTTGGACGTAAGTACAAGATAATCTTTAAAACAAAAGATGTTGTTACTGCTGCTCCAGTAGCTGAAGTAGAAAGTGCTGATAAAGTGACTGAAGAGGTGAAGGAAGATACTTCTAAGAAAGTTACTCGTATTGAAAAAGGTACTAAGCGCGAGATTATGCAAAGACTAATGTAATTAGAATTCGCGTTTTTTTAGCTTTTTAATATCTACTAAATTTCCAATTTCATTCAACAGGCTTTGATAGTTTTCATTTGAGTAATCATCTGATGCTACAAGCCTGTATACATCTTTATACTCAACTCGATTAGCAGCGAAGAAGTAGTCAAAAATAATATCTGCAAGCATGTGTGATACTTTACGTGAAGCTTTATGAAGCTGGTAGAGATTTAGTCCTTTTAGTTCTTCATTAACATTAGCTCGTTTATTACAAAGCTTTAAACATGCTTTAAAGACCATCTTATCAGTCTTCTTAAGTTGTTTATTATTACGTGCCATGTATTGAAAGTCTTTATACATATTACACTTTCGATAGGGGTTAAAAAGCTTCGAACAGAAGTAAGCACTAATATAATTATGAATAAGATAAACAAATAAATTCGTACGATCTCTCTTATTAAAGAAGTCAACAATCTCTTTTTCCGGAATCTTTAACTTTGATTGATGAATATGAATCCCTGCTAGGTACGAGATGCGATTAATTGAATAACTTGAACAGTAATAAGCTTTCTTACATGGAAGTTTAAACGTCTTACCATGTTCGATGAGCTTATTGTAAAAACTAATGGCCTTCTTTGACTTTAGTTTATTGATTGTTGTTTTTACTTTTTTTAGGTTTTGCTGATCAAAGATTCTAAAATCTTCAATCTCACCAATTGGTATATCAAGATTAAGGGTATTATTAATTTCATGACAAAAGTATGCAAAGTTATCCAAGATATTGTCTGAAAACTTAAGTGCACCTGTCTCTATAATATACTCGTGAATGTCAAAGTCAGGATCATCAGCTAAGTGCTCATACCAGTAAATTTGAGATTCATACTTTAACCAAGGAGGAGAGTTTACCAGAACAAATTCTCTCATATTGTACTTAACAATTTGATCAGATCTTAGCTTGTTGGCTTTAACTAAATTCCAGTAAACTTCATCAGTATTTTGATGAATGATTGTTTGAACAATATCCTTATTGGCCAGATCAAAAACTTTTTGTGGCAGTTTATTTGGAACAATGTGAAGTTCTCCAAATAAAATAAGTAACTTTTGTTCTGGGTTTTCTTTATGATAAGTCGCAATTTTCTTTGCGGCCTTCTTGTCTCTTTGCTCCAGATTTCCCTTAGTATTAAGCGCAATTATTGAAATATTGTGATCCTTAGCAAGATCAAAGAAGATCTTATAAAAGGTCCAAGGGAAGCGCCATGAATTCTTATAGTTGATTGATTCTAGAAATTCGAGCTCAGTAATGGCCCCTTTAAGATATGAATCAATGTAGAATTGATGATTGATATGAATGAATTCGACACCAATTGAAAATTGATAATCACTCTTTGCTAGGATGCGAATGATACGTTCGAGGTTTCTCGTACTCTGGTCAAAAGTATGGAAGTCTCCAAGGTAGATGATATCAGAGGTATCAATTGAATCATAAAGTTGACTGACGCTTGAAGTTTGAAAGTCTCGGCGAGCGTAGCGCTGTTGATCTTGACGATATTTTTTTAGTAAAGCTGATGGCTCTCCTTCAAGAGAGTTGGCCTTATTTTTAAAATAGCGGTAGATACTCCAGTGAGTCTCATCGACTTTCAATTGCATAAGTCTATGATATCACTAATTATTTATTTGACCAATAATGATATTGTTTAGAGTGTTATTAATTAGTGCAAACGTTTCATTCACGTTATGTGCTACCTGATCTTGCTCAGCAAGTAGAGAGTTAAGCTCTTTAGCAGCAGGTACTTCAAGAGATTGAACAATAGTTGAAATAGGAGTTCCAACTGCACTTGTCAGAATGAACTGGATGAATTGAAGTAATTGTAATTCACCATGTAGGTTAAGAACTTCTCTATCATTTGAAATAAGTCTAAGCTTTGTTGTGTGTTCAGACTTTTCAAAGATTGCACTTGTTAGTGGAAGGTGAATATCATTTCTCTCAGTGATAAGTGTTTCAAGATAAATATCTTGATTGTTTGGATAGATAGGTGTCTTTGGCAGACCAACAATCTTTCCAATGAGTGCACTTGAAGAGTAATCATACTTCATTTGAACCTTTCCACTATTTACCTGATCACGGTAATTACCAATGATAATTTTTAGGTGAGAAAGGATACAACTTGTATGCCATGGCCAGCGCTTAGCAAGTAAGTTGATAGTATCGATCTTAGAAGCAAGTTTTTGCGTGTACATGCAAAAATCTGTTGTCTGGACATCTTCTTTCGAAAGAGTGATATCTTGTAGAGACTCAATATGGTGTGAAGGTAAGAATTCCGTCTTCTCAAGGAATTTTGGAATTAACATGGCATTTAGTTTTGCCTTCGTTTTCTTCAGTCCACCATTAAAAGTAAGCTGAGTAATCTGCTTACCAATTGTCGTCTTAAAGAACTCTCTAAATAGATTGATATTTAGATTTGAGATCTTTGGTAGTAATCCAAAGTATTGGAAGTAAGCGTTACCATACTCCTCAATCTTCGCCTTAAGTGAATCAATTGTCGTCAGCTCAAGCTTAATATCGTTCTCATTAGTGAAGTCCACAATCAGAAGATATGGATATCTCTCTTGAGGGTTAAGGTTGAAGCCTAGTAGGTCGTAGTTGTCATCTTCACGGTAATTTGAAAGAGACTCAACACTAAAGAATTGATCAAATGGGATACAACTCTTTGTTAGGTTTCTAAAATATTGTGGGTGAGTGATCTTATCACTTTCACTGTTGTTACTTAGAAGCTTTCCGTTAAGGATAGCATCTTGGTGAAACTCAAATGATAATCCACACTTTGTTTCATTTGAAAAAAGCGGAGCATCGATGGCCTTCTTATTTGCAAATAGCTTATCAATTTCTTCAACGAAGAAATCAAATTTCGAAAAGTGAGTCAGATCACCATTCATATTTACAGAAAGACACGACTCCTTAAGAAGAGTTGAGTTAACATCTGGGTTACCAAAAATATCTAATTTATTTTCTACCACACGCTTCGAGAAGATATAGAAGTAGCGTGGGATTTCACCCTTACCTTTAAGGCCTTCAAGATTAAAGCGCATCAGTAGTTTGTACTGCTTAAATAGTGCTTCGTTCTTTGCTGCATGAGAAGGAACAAAGAGCTTCTGATTAGAGAAGACATACATATAACCACTATTAGATAGATGCTCCCCATTTTGCATTATATTTGTAATGAGGTAGTGGTGTGGGTTCTTCTTAGGAATATTTACTAAGTTAACCAGAATTCTATCGTAGATACTTTGCTGTACCTCTGTAGCATCAAGCAGGGCAAATTGACCGCTGGCCGTAATTCTCGATTTATTCGACTTCTGCTTAAAAAGAGAAACGATTAAAGAGATAGGGTCTTTATTCTGTCTTGGAGCTAGATATACTAAGAAAGTCATGAATTGAATTTCTTGGAATATCTTTAAGTATTGTCCGTTAACATAATTATCACCTCTAAACTCTGGGCAGATAATTTCTTGCCAAGCCTCTGTTGAATTATTCTCTTGAGCAATCCAGTGAGAGATCGTTAGTGAGTTTAGAAAGTTACCTGTAAATAGGGTACTTAAACATTGTGGTTGAGTATTAAAATTGAAATACCCACCATGATTTTCAATCCACTTTGGAAAGTTGATTAAAAGATTATTAGTCATTAGTCCAAAGTTACGATTACTGAAAGCATGAGAATACTTATCAGTTTCGTTGTGGAATAAAACTACTGATAACTCATTTGGAATTTCATGATTTAGAACTTTAAAGAACTCAATAGGGTTAAGGTCTTTAAGGATAGAGCTAAGTTCTAAAATGCTGTCACCAAAATTTTCATTTGGTCTAAACCAGCTGTATTCATTAGTTCCTAGTGCACGACTCGATAATTCACGTGAGCTTGATACTTTAAAGATCTTACTTAGCGTTGAGTTTGGATTTAAAATCTCATTCTTAGTAAGAGTCTTTGAATAGAAAGAGCTCAGTTGAGTTAGAAAGCGAACCTTTAAGATATAGACGCTAATAGAACGAAGGCAGTAAACTTTTAAAAAGTCTTGGATACATTCGTAACTTGGGCCGTTCTTGTCATCAAGTTGTGCCCAAAATTGGTTAAAGTCGCTAACTCCCTCAGGGTGAATACCGTTGTGAGTTGTATATTCAATAAATTCTTGAAATAAAGATTGCTTAAGACTGCGGTTGCGGTGCTTGAAAGACTTAACCTGAGTTTTTGCTTCATTGAAAAGTTCAAATACAATTTTTTTGAACTTCATGCTTCCTTTAGTTAGTAAGCTTTCACCACGCCACTTCGGAATAATGTGGTCACTAACAAGAAATTGTCCGCTTTGAATTGAAGGAACAGGAGTAGGTCCGCTTGCATTTACTGCATGCTTAGGCTCCTCAAGGCTATCTGCCTCGGTACTAGGACCAGGAATATTGTTAATCAGCCAATTCTTAGCTGAAAACGATGAATCTTTCACTTCGCCTGTTGTTCCGTATAATAATCGACAGTCCTCAAAACTTTAAGATGGTTAACATTCTAAACTATGTAAGGAAAGTCGTGTGTTGCGTCTTTTAAATTGGTAGTAAAATATAACGATGGCCACTCATATTGTCATGCTTAAAAATAGATATTCTCGACTTAAGCTTTGTAAGTTATTGATTTTATAACAATGTTTATTTCTTAAAGTTTCTGTCATCTGTGTCGAAAAGCACAAGTGATATTGGATCAATAGACGGAGTTTATATGGGTGGAAATAAACCTCAAGATGCAGCAGCAAAAAGTGTAGAAAGTGGATTTTCTGAGAATGAACTAGATGACATCATGGCAGAATTTGCAAGTCTGGATAAAGAACTGTCAGGACAACTTGATAGCGCGCCAGTAGCAGAGGTCATCGAAGAAAGCGTTGCAGAATCTGCACCAGTAGAAGAGTTTGCTGTAGAAGTAAACCCGCTAGATGCCCTAGAGGCGCAAGCTAATCCTCTTGATGAAATGGTTGCGGAATCAAATCCTCTTGATGAAATGGTTGCGGAATCAAATCCTCTTGATGAAATGGTTGCGGAATCAAATCCTCTTGATGAAATGGTTGCGGAATCAAATCCTCTTGATGAGGTTGTTGCAGAAGTGGAAGAAGTATTCGAAGAAGAGACAACACAAATCGTTGCTCAAGAAGATATTGAAGAAGCAGTTGCTGGAGATTCATCTCCATCACTCGAAGAAGCATTTACTGAAGGCTTTGATGAAGCTGAAATGGATGCCATAATGAAAGATCTTGAAGAAATTGACGCAGCATCACCTACGACAACTCTCGAAATGGAAGAAGAGCCGGCAGCGAATGCACAATCAACAGTGATAAAAGATGAAGACAATGAAAATATACTTGTGATAAATCAAGCGCCTAAAGAAACTCCTGCGCCTTCTTTCACGCATGTTGCGCCAACAACTAGCGAAAGTGGTGACGTTACTTTTAGTGCAGCAGGTAATATGAATTTTAATGTAAACTTGACGATCGCTGGGTCGCAAGCAACATTAAGTGTAGTTGATGGACGCTTTACTCTGACAATGAATGGTGTAGACGTTTCAATAACTGAAGAAGGCTTTAAGGCATGTATTGAAGGTGGAGCTAATTTTAATATTCCACTTCCTTCGGCCGAAGAAGCGAAGAAAGTCGCTTAACATTATTTGATGTTGTTTAAACTAAAAAGGTTATAAATGGCCATAAATATACTTGGTGGGCATGCTAAAGGGCATGCCCTTTTTGTTCCCCCTGAATCAATTACTCGTCCAACGAGTGTTATGCTTCGACGAAAATTCTTTGATGCTCATCAAGACTTAACGAATTGTCTGTTTGTGGATTTGTTCGCAGGTAGTGGTGCTATGGGGTTTGAAGCGCTTTCAAGAGGGGCGAAGAAAGTCGTACTTGTTGATGACCATCCAAAAGTTCTTAATGTCTTAAAAAAGAATAAGATAGAGATTTCTAAAAAAGTAGACACAGAAGATTTATCAATTATTAAGCAAAAAGCTCAAGCTTATCTAAAAACAAGTATAAGTTATTTGGAGTCAACATCAGATGAATACGATGAGAGTTTCATCTTCATCGACCCGCCATATGAATTAAAGGATGTCTACTTAGAATGTCTCAAATTACTTAAAGAATCTTCATTCTCTGGAGAGATTTGGATTGAATCCGATCGTCAAAAGGGAATCCTTGAAGCAGATTTAAAAAAACATTCTCTTACTTTCTCTAAAGTCTACAAGCAAGGCACAAGTTATATTGCAAAAATTGCATTGTAATCCGGTGTCGTATAAAATTGATTTAAATTTATAATAGGAATTAGGTACTCAATGAAAAGAGCAATTTACCCAGGAACGTTTGACCCATTCACAAATGGCCACAAGGATATTTTAATGAGGTCACTAACAGTCTTTGATGAGGTGATTATACTTGTTGCCCACAATCGCAATAAGAAACCTCTTTTCACAGCTGAAGAGCGAGTTGAGATGTTAAATGAAACATTTAAAGATGAGCCTCGTATTAAAGCAGATAAGTGGGAAGGACTAATTGTCGATTATGCAAAAGCAAACGACATTGGCTCAATTATTAGAGGACTTAGACCTACAGGGGATTTCGAAGCAGAGTTTCAGATGGCCTCAATGAATAAGAGACTATACCCAGAAATTGAAACAGTTTTCTTTATTACTGAAAGAGATAACTACTATGTTTCAAGCTCGCTTGTTAAAGAAATTCATAAGCATGGAAAAGTAATTAAGGAATTCGTTCCAGATACAATTTATAACTGGATTGCTAAAAAAGGGAAGATCTAATGAATGTTTCGAAGCGTTCACAAGAAATTAATGAGAGTATTACTTTAAAGCTTAATGCCAAAGCAGTAGCTATGGCACAAGAAGGTAAGAAAGTTTACAACCTTACAGCAGGACAACTACCTTATCGACCACCAAGAGAGTTAGTCGAATCGATAAGGGGAGAGTTAGACTTTCTAAAAAGTTTTCAATACAGCCCAGTTGCAGGCGATAGTGAGTTACTAGAAAAAATTATCGAATATGTTGAAACTTCTCGAGGCATTAGCTTTGATGAGTTTGACCATAATTTCAAGGCCGTTGTAGGTAATGGTGGAAAGCATGTTCTTGCAAATATTTTTGCAAGTATTGTTGATCCAGGTGATGAAGTAATAGTTTTTGCTCCATACTGGATTTCATATCCACAAATGATCTCTCTTAATGGTGGTGTCTTAAAAGAAGTTAAGGCTTCCGTTTTTAATGCGTTTGAACCAGACCTAGAGGAATTAAAAGAATTGATTAGTGATAAAACGAAAGCAATTGTTTTAAATAGCCCAAATAATCCATCGGGGATTTTCTATAATGAAAAGTGGATGAGGCAATTTGCTGAAATTGTGAAGCCATATGAAAATACTTTTATTATTTCTGATGAAATATATTACGAATTAAATTATTACGACCCAAAACCAACATATTATTATCAATATGATCGTGAGTTATTGTCACGTACAATCATTGTCGACGGTATTTCAAAAAGTCTTGCAGCAACTGGCCTAAGACTTGGCTACTGTATTGCACACGAAGATGTGATTGATGCTGTTAAAAAGATTCAAGGCCATACAGCTTCAGGTTCTTGTTCATTAATTCAGCGTGCGCTACTTCGCTATAATATGAATCATGTTGATGAATATCTAACTCCAGTTAAAAAACACTTACGTGAGAATGCTCTTATATTAAGAGAAGTTCTAAGAGAGTATAAGTTAGAAAAGTGCTGGTATCAGGTAACGTCAGCTTTTTATTTTCTCTTTGATTTCTCAAGCGCTCCTGTCATTGGCCGATTTAAAAAATCGGATACTGATCAGTCGGATTACTCTGTTGAGATCTGCGAACAAGTTCTTGAGCAAAAAGGTGTGGCAATGGTCCCGAGTGGGGATTTTGGTCTTCCAAATTGTGCCAGAATTTCTCTTGTTCTACCAAAAGATGATTTTAAAGACGCAATTGTTAGTGTCGCCGAGTATTTAACTCAGGAATAAGCTATTTAAGATTGGTATCTCATTCCCACTATGAATTAAAGGTTAAGTTAAGAGATAATTAAGCTGTGAATAAACTAATTGTTTTCAGTATTTATCTCTTAACATCAATTCTTTTCACCTCTTGTGGTGTCGATGAAGATATCGAACTTGAAAGAAGTTATCTTTCTGTTGAAGATCATTTATCGACTGGGGATTGTGATAAGGCCCTCAGTAAAATGCTTGCGATGAAAGAGCAGAGTGGAGATGCAACTTATTATAAGTTACTTGCTTCTTCTTATGCATGTAAAGCAGGCTTTTCTGTAACAGAGTTCTTCTTAAATGAAATCACAAAAATTACAACAGGTGGAGATCTCCTAAGTTCAATGTCAACATTTACATTGGCCCAGGCCATGACTGACATTGATGATCTTTCTTACTACTATCTTGGCAAAGCAATCGATGTTTTAACTTATTCTGGAGGAGTTGGCCCAGCAACAAAAGATCCGTCTGCTACGCTTCGTAAAGCAACATTTGGAAGTTATGGAGCGGCCGATATAAATTCTTTTCTAATGTATATGCTCTTTGTTCGAAACGGTATGAGCATGGCCTTCTTTGGAAATTCTGATGCGCTTGGTTCGAAAGGAGCGGGGACAGTAGGAACTAATGAATGTCTCTTCGCATACTCTTACTTCGGAGATGGCGATCTTGATGCATATATTCAAGCAGGTGGTGTGACAGGTGCATGTGATGATGGTGCTGATACAGGTAGTATTGATTTAACTAATGGTGATTCAAGCCTACATCTAGAACGTGCTTGCGCATTGGTTACTGACTTTAATAACTTATTAGATGTTCTTGAAAATATCACTCTTGGTGATATTACTGATGTTGATTTAACAACATTTCTGGCCGACATTAGTACTGTTAGGCAAGACTTTGTCGACAATGTGATTACACCTAAAGGCTTTTCAAATAGTCTTGTGACAATAAAAAATCAAACTCAATGTGTAACAGATTTTACAGGTAGTGAACTTCAAATTGCTTACTATATGGCAGCACTTTTTGAAACACTTCATTCAAGGTAGGTAATGGGAAAGACGCTTAAGCTCCTATTCATTACTCTTTTGAGCATCAATGTTTTGGCCTTTGAGAAATTCTTTTTAGGTCAGAGTCCTCGTGCCATGTTAATGGGAAATGCATGGATGGGGCTTGCTAATCAGGATTCATTTACTGTTTTTTACAATCCTGCTAGCTTAGGTGCAAATTATGATGTTGATATATCTCCTGTTAATTTTATTCTAGCTGGGCCAAATGCGATCGATGATATGGATCGCTTTAATAATCTTCCAAGTGATGCTGCTGGCATTGCTGATCAGCTAATGGGTTACCCTCTTTATTTAGAAGCTTCTAACTTTTCAACGATTAAGGCCCATCATTTTTCATTTTCTTATTTTACTAAGAATCGTGCCAATATCGTTTTGAAGAACCGTGTAAATCCGGCCTTTAATGTTGATTACTCTTATGATCGTGGATTTATAGCTGGTTTTGCTTTCAATCTAATTGGTGGCAGTCGCAATAAGCAGAAAAAGAAAATTATGAAAGGTAAGCGTCTTTCGCTAGGATACTCTTTCAAATATTTAACAAGAGAAGGGACGCGAGATAAATTTGATATTTTCTCGACAAATATCATTACAAAAATTGAAAATGGCCTAGGCTCAATTGATGATATTAAAAATACATTTGGCTATTCCAAAGGTTCTGGTGCAGGTCACGATATTGGTATTGAATATGCCAATGGATGGGGAAATACAGAGTTTGTCGCATCAATGGCAGTTCTTGATATTGGTGATACATACTTTAAAAAGACTCAAGGGGATGGGGAAGTTCCTCGCATCAATATGGCCGTTAACACTGGAATTGCTGTAAAACAAGACTGGAAGGCATTTGATTATTCTCTTGCTCTTGATGTTAAGCCAATCAATCAAGGTTTGAACTTTGGTCGAATGATTCACTTTGGGGCCCAGCTCAATATCCCTTTCTTTGGTTTCTTTGCAGGACTTGGCGAAGGCTATCTGAATTATGGAGCTGAGATTCGCCTATGGCCAGTTACGATTACTGCTGGATTTAATAATGTAGAAATAGGTTCTGAGTATCAAGAAACAAAAGGTGATCGCCTTTTTGTTTTTATCTCTTTATTTGATACATCCATGGATATTTTTTAGGCTTTTGTGTGAGTTTCATGACGCACAAAGGTGAACGGCCCTTTTTCTTTGACATCCCTTTTTACCATAACTTAAAATTTAATTAAGAGAGGCTTCCTCGCATCAATCTAAATGTCATGGAGGGCATTTTGACAAGAAAAACCTTTGTACTCGATACGAACGTATTATTATTTGATCCTAACGCTATTAACAAATTTGGTCCTAACGACGTCTTCATCCCACTAGTTGTAGTTGAAGAAGTAGATCGTTTTAAGAAAGATCAGAATGAGAATGGGCGTAACGCTCGTTATTTCTCAAGAATCATCGATGATCTTCGTAAGAAGGGATCACTTATGGATGGTGTTGAGTTAGACAATGGTGGAACCCTGATCATCTCTGTTGATAAGACAATTGAAAATCAACACGACACAATTGATCTTACTATTAATGATAACTTAATTCTTGCCTCAGCTATCTTCTTAAAGGAGCAGGGAGAAGATGTTGTTCTTATCACTAAGGACATCAACTTAAGAATTAAATCTGATATCTTAGGTATCAATGCTGAAGACTACGGAATGAAAGATATTAAGCTTGAGGAAATTTACTCAGGTTATCGCTTTCTACCACTTCCAAAAGATAAGCTTGAAGAATATGAAAAGAATCGCTTCTTACAGCTTGAAAACTGGGAAGAACTTGAAATTTTTCCAAATGAATACTTAGTTGTTCATGAAGAAGGAAATGATAGAAGAAGACTTCTGGGACGTTTCTCTAAAAGTAAACTTGGAGTTGTACCTTTAATTCCAATGAGAGAAGGTGTTTGGGGAATTTATCCAAAAAATATGGAACAGCAATTTGCTCTTGATGCTCTTTTAAATGACGATATCAAGTTAGTATCACTTGTTGGTAAGGCCGGTACAGGTAAGACTCTTCTTGCAATTGCAGCAGGACTTGAGATGACAATTAATCAAGAAAAATATTCAAGACTTCTTGTTTCTCGTCCAATTCAGCCAATGGGGAAAGACCTTGGTTATCTTCCAGGTGATGTAAACGATAAGTTAGGTCCTTGGATGCAACCAATCTTTGATAATATGGACTTCCTATTTGATCAAAGAAGAGCTGGAACAAGTTCTTCATATGTTGATCTAATGGATCATGGACTACTACATATCGAACCACTAACTTATATTCGTGGTCGTTCTATTCCTGGTCAGTACTTAATTGTTGATGAGGCCCAAAACCTTTCTCCACACGAAGTTAAAACAATTGTAACTCGTGCAGGTGAGGGAACTAAGATCATCTTAACAGGTGACCCTCAGCAGATTGATAGTCCATACCTTGATGAGATTAATAACGGTCTAAGCTATGTTGTAGAAAGACTGAAAACAGAAGAGATCATCTCTCATACGAAGTTAACTGTTGGTGAGCGTTCTGCGCTTTCTGAAACAGCTTCAAAATTACTTTAATAGAGGAATAGCGAGTGTCGAGAGCTAATCGTCAACATTTAAGAGCACCTGTAAATCAAGAGATGCTCTATCTTTGTGATGACTATGTTTTAAAGGGCCGCTGTTCTAATATTTCCGAAGGTGGAATGTTAATTACCGATATGGGGCGTGTACCTTCAAGTACACGCTTTCATACCATGGTTTCTCTTATTCAATATCCAGAATTTTCAAAGTTAAGTTCTCAAAAACTTATTAGTATCGACCACAGCGCTTTTGATATTGAAGTTATTCGTTGTGAAGTTGATATTGTTCGTTCATTTGAAGGATTGTCGGAAGTAGAAAAAATCTTATTACCATCTATCGGTGCTAAGTTTTCACATGTAACTTCAGGGAATATGGCCCTGATACGCTCATACGTGACAACCTTTTCAAAGAATATGATTTACTTACTAACTCAATTTGAGAATTCTTCTAAGAAAAATGGGAATATCGTACATCTTAGAAAGACGGCATCATTGCTAGGATATGATTCTGAAATGAAGTTGCCACTTCTTAGGGCCAAAGTTCTACACGATTATCAATCGCTAGAATCCCTCTAAAGTCTGCTGGAAGCAAAAAAATAAGGCCCATTATGACGGGCCTTAAAACAAAAAAACAAAAAATAAAAAGAGAAGAATATAAAGAACAAAACTATAGTTTTGCTTTTATCGAATACTTAAGATCCTTGATTGTCGCTAAAAGATATTTGTCGATAGGCGATTCATTATCAAGGATGCGGCTTTTAAATTCAGCTGTTAGCTGATCTACTTTAATTAATAATTCGTTATTAATAACGTCGTCACTGTTGATTTCTGCAACAAGAGAGTTTGTCTCATTGATTAGGGCAGAGAAGTCTAGCTTAGAGAAATAATCTCTTTGAACAGTACTTTCACAACGGTTAGCTCTTTCGCTTTTAAATGCGTTGAAACTGATAACTTTATTTTGCGTGATTGAATTTAACATTTAGCGGTACTCCAATAATCAAATACTGTTCATTTTTTTTCACAACTTTTGTGAACAAGCGGGATTATGGAGGAAGAGGCCCGTGCTGTAAACTGTAATTGACGGGCCTTGTAATTTTTTCTGACTTTAATGATTTTAGGCGTTTACGTTCTTTTTCTTCCATTTTGAGACGATTACACCAAGAATTACAGCAAGTGCTACTGCACCGATAACGTAATTGCTCTTCTTGATATACTCAATAGCTGTCTCACCAAATTTATAATAAACAGTGAAGTAAACAACACATGATACTGTTGCTGCCAGCAGGTCTGACAGGGCAAATTTCCAAGCATTCATGCGTCCTAGACCCGCTGATAGGAAGAGTGCATTTCTAAATCCAAATGGAACAAAACGACCAAAAATTAATGTGAATACACCATACTTTTTAAAGAAGGCATTAACCATATCAAGGCGCTCTGGCGTAACCATTGAGGCAAAGAATTTAATTTTAAAAATTTTCGGGCCTAAGTAGCGTCCAATAAATCCGTAACAAATTAAATCTGAAAGATATGCTCCAAGAAATACCCCAAAGAAAAGTGGGTATAGGTAGTCTGGGTTCTTGGCCGCTAAAATGGCCGAAGTAAATAACATTACATCTTCAGAAATTGGAATGTTAAAGCCTGCTAAGAGGAGTAGTCCAAAAATTATAAATGGCGCCATGTGCACGTGAGTGTTGATATAGAGCATGATCTGATCAATGAATTCCATTTTATCTCCTAGCATAACTGTAAAAAAATTACGTTAAGAATATCCTAATTTGATTCAATATGCATTAGTTATCAGCGTATTTTTCCTCTCTCAAATTTAAGATGTTTCTCTGGTAATATTAGGGCCGTGAAAAAGAGAATTTTTAGATCACTCATTATTTTTTACATTGGTTTAAATACGAACCAAGTATATGGAAAGAGCTTGGATTTCTTCTTAAAGTCTAAAGGGGACAACCATAACTACTTTATTCAAACCTCTGCTTCTCTTGGAATGTTTAAAGAAAAAACATCTAATCGAGTTTTAAAAACACAAAAGAATTCACCAATGACATTAACAGCAGGGATTTCGTATTTTCCTGTATCAATTGAGAAGCTCTCTCTTGTCGCCCTTGGTAGTATTTCATATCTTGTTGCCTCAGAAATTGAGAGTGATAGTGGAAGTAGTTTTTCAAATAATTTAAAGCTTAAACCAGAGCTTGGAGCAAGTTTTTATGCTCATAAGTCTTATACACATCGCAATTCGACAGGTTTTTTTGGTGGTGTTGATTACGAAGTCTTCAATCTTTATAACTCAAGTAAATTCTTGGATGGTGAATCTTTAGATACTGAGGTTAAGCGCATCTATTATGGCACCTTAGGACTAACATTTGCTCAAAAGATAATTACACCTTTTGTACTTAATTTGAGCTTTTCTCAATCTGTGAATTCGCAAAGAGGCTTAAGCGGTCAACGTTATCAGATCAATTACAGTCAGAAGTATAGTGAGAATATGTGGTACAACATCTTTGCCAAACGTCATGAATTGAAAAATGATTATCGACAATTGAGTATCACTCGCTTGGGAATCGGAGTAGGATTTTATTATTAAAAAAGGCCCTCATTTGAGGGCCTTCATATTTCGAGCAAAAATTATAGCTTATTGAAATATTCTTGTGATCCTTTTGGATCTGGCTTCATTGTATCAGCACCTTTAGTCCAACCTGCCGGACAAACTTCTCCGTGCTTAGCTGTAAATTGGTAACCGTCTACAAGTCTTGCAACTTCTTCAACATTTCTACCAACTGATAGGTTGTTGATTGAAACGTGTTGAACGATGTTGTTGTCATCAATGATATAAGTTGCTCTAAACGCAACGTCACCAGATGGCATAAGTGCACCGTATGATCTAGCTACTTCTTTTGTAAGGTCTTCAAGGATTGGGAAGTTGATATCACCAAGTCCACCTTCATTTCTTGATTGCTTAGTCCACGCTAGGTGAGAGAAAGCTGAATCAACAGAACAAGCGATAACTTCAGTGTTAAGGTCTTTGAAAAGTTGAATCTTGTCAGAAAATGCTGTGATTTCTGTTGGACATACAAATGTGAAGTCTAGTGGGTAAAAGAAAAGAACTTTCCACTTTCCTTTGAAGTCTGAAAGTGAAATTTCTTTGATTTCACCATTTACTACTGCATTACCTTTGAATTCTGGTGCTGCTTTTGAAACTAATGATGTTGGGTAAACTGTTTCAGTCATAATATTCTCCTGTTTTCTGCGCGTATAACTATTGAATAGTTTATAAATTCTTGCGCTAAATTAAACCGCAGGGGTGGGGGAAATTCAAGACCTGCAATGTTAAAATCTGTTCATCTTTTTGTTAAATATAGAAAAAGTAGGGTAAATAATTTCAGTTGCTTAAGCTGGAATTTAATCAGAAAATCGCAAATATTTATCTAAAGAAATAGTCCCAACCCACCGAAATGCTGAATGCATTAGACAAATTAATTGGAAAAGAGTCCAAATATATATCTAGGGAGAAAAAATGATGGATCCAAAGGCACATATACCTAACCCAATTGTTATTGAGCAAACGGCAAGAGGTGAGAGACAATACGACATTTATTCAAGACTACTTCTTGATCGAATTGTTTTCTTAGGTACACAAGTTAATGATACAGTTGCCAACCTACTTATTGCTCAGATGATGTTTCTAGAGCAGAGTAACCCAGAAGATCCAATCCATTTCTATATCAATTCACCAGGTGGAAGCGTTTATGCTGGACTTGGTATTTACGATATTATGCAACACGTATCTTGCCCAGTTTATACTTATTGTGTAGGGCTTGCTGCTTCAATGGGATCACTTCTTCTTACTGCTGGAGAGAAGGGACACCGTTACTCACTTCCACACTCTCGTATTATGATTCACCAACCACTAGGTGGAGCTCAAGGGCAGTGTTCTGATATTCAGATTCAGGCAAATGAAATCCAAACACTAAAAGACCAACTAAATGGTATCTATATTAAGCACTCGTCAGTTGATATGACGATGGAAAAAATTGTTGCAGCAACTGACCGCGACAATTACCTATCTCCACAAGATGCAATTGAGCTAGGTATTATTGATGGTGTTATTGAATCAAATAAGAAGTAAGATATAATTCTATTTTAGAATTAAAACTAAAGGACAATGAATGACTAAAAAAGATGGATCATACAATAGTTCACTTTCTTGTAACTTCTGTGGGAAATCTCAAAAAGAAGTTAAAAAGCTAATTGCAGGACCTGGTGTTTATATCTGTGATGAGTGTATTGAATTGTGTAATGAAATCATTTACGAAGATACGGTTAAGTCTGTTTCTAAAGCCGCTCTTGATAATGTTCCAAAGCCACACGAGATTAAGCTACACCTTGACCAATATGTAATTGGACAAGATCGTGCAAAAAAGATTATCTCTGTAGCCGTTCATAATCACTATAAGAGAATTGCTCACGGTGATACGAAAAGAAAAGACGACTCAGTAGAACTTGCAAAGTCGAATATTCTACTTGCTGGTCCAACTGGTTCTGGTAAAACTCTTATCGCTCAATCACTAGCAAAGTTTCTAAACGTACCATTTGCTATTGCTGATGCAACTTCACTTACTGAAGCTGGTTACGTAGGGGAAGACGTTGAGAATATTATTCTTAACCTTCTTCAAGCATGTGACTACGATGTAGAAAGAGCAGAGCGTGGAATTGTTTATATTGACGAAATCGATAAGATTGCACGTAAGTCTGAAAACCCATCAATCACTAGAGACGTATCTGGTGAAGGTGTACAGCAAGCACTACTTAAGCTCGTTGAAGGGACTGTCGCATCTGTTCCACCTAAAGGTGGACGTAAGCACCCTCAACAAGAGTTCATCCAAGTTAATACGAAAAATATCCTTTTCGTAGTAGCTGGTGCATTCGTAGGTCTTGATAAGATTATTGAAAAACGTATGACGAAGAGACCAATGGGGCTTGTTGCAAAACAAACTGTTGAAGCCGAAGAATCAGTAATTCAAAAGCTTGGTGGTATTGAAGCAGAAGACTTAACAAAGTTTGGTCTTATTCCTGAATTTATTGGACGTCTTCCTGTAAACGCACTTCTTGAAGAGCTAGATGAAGAAGCACTTGTTTCAATTCTAACTGAACCAAAGAATGCGATTACTAAGCAATATCAAAAACTATTTGAATTTGATGGAATCGAACTAGAATTCGAAGAAGAAGCTCTGAAAGCAATTGCTCAAACAGCTCTTACGAGAAAAACTGGTGCGCGTGGACTTCGTGCCATCATCGAGCAAACAATGCTTGAAGTAATGTATGATGTTCCAGCAAATGATAAGGCCAATAAAGTTGTGATTACTGCTGCATCTATTGCAGGTAAGGAATCACCACGCGTTGAAGAGGGTCCAAGAAAAGACACGAAATCAACTGCTAGCTCAACTTTAGAAGCTAAGAAAGATATCGAATCAGCTTAAGAGTTAATTATTTAAAAATTAATAAATAAGTAAAGAGGGCCAGGCATTTTGTCTGGCCCTTGTTCGTTTAAGCGGTGTAGAAATTACACTAGTTTTCAAATGTCAGAATATTTTAGCTAACCGGTCTTCTCTTGTCGGATAACTTAAGTGGTTGTAAATATAGGCCTATGCACTGTGAATTTATTGAGGGGCATAAGATTCCGACCAAAAAAAGTTTCAAAATATTTATAGGTTCTTGATACAATTTATAAAAGGGTTAGAGATTAGACATGAAGTCTTCCAATCTTTCCTTTTCCCAGAATTTTTTTGACAAGTATTAATAGTGCAGGAGGTGCTATGTCAGACAAGAAGTCAACTGAGTCGAAGAGCCTACCGTTACTTCCACTAAGAGACATGATTATTTTTCCACACATGGTTGTTCCACTATTTGTAGGAAGAGAGAAGTCAATCAACGCCCTTGAGGAAGCATCAAAAAATGGTAACGAGCTTTTTCTAGTTACGCAAAAGGATGCTAGTATCCTAAACCCAGATCGTGAAGATGTTTATAACGTAGGAACTGTTGTAAATATCATTCAAATGCTTAGACTCCCAGATAATACTGTAAAGGTACTTATTGAAGGGAAGTACAGAGCAACAATCGAGGAATTTGAAGCAAGAACTGAAGGTTACTGGGCAGATGTAACTAAGTGTGTTCCAGCTGTTCCTGAACAAGTAAAGATTGAAGCAACAGTAAGATCAATCAAAAATGTATTTGAACAGTACGTGAAACTTAATAAGAGAATTCCACCAGAATTACTTATGAGCATTTCATCGATCACTGATCCATCAAGATTAGCTGATATTATCGTTGCACACCTTTCAATGAAAATTCCTGAAAAACAGGAAATTCTTGAAGCTGTAGATATTGAAGCACGTCTTCAACTTCTTCTTGAAAAAATGCAAGGAGAGATCGAGATCATTAACGTTGAGAGAAGAATCAGAACTCGCGTTAAGTCTCAAATGGAAAAGTCTCAGAAAGAGTACTACCTAAATGAGCAAATGAACGCTATTCAAAAAGAGCTTGGACAAAAAGATGAGAAATCTGAAGTTCAAGAAATGGAAGAGCGCCTAGCTAAGAAAGTAATGCCTGAAGAAGCTGTTACTAAGGTACAAAAAGAGATTAAGAAACTTAAGTCAATGTCTCCAATGTCAGCAGAATCTGCGGTTGTGAGAAACTATATTGACTGGATGCTTTCTCTACCATGGGGAGAGTATACAGAAGATAACAATGATGTAACTCATGCAAGAACTGTTCTTGATGATCATCACTTTGGAATGAAAGATGTTAAAGAAAGAATTCTTGAATATCTTGCGGTAAGAAGTCTTGTTGGTGCAGAAGGAAAGGGAACGATCCTTTGTTTAGCAGGTCCTCCAGGTGTTGGTAAGACATCAATTTGTCAGTCACTTGCAGAATCACTAGGTAGAAAGTTTGAAAGAGTTTCACTTGGTGGTGTAAGAGATGAATCTGAAATTCGTGGACACCGTCGTACTTACGTAGGTGCAATGCCAGGTAAAATCATCTCTGCACTTAAGAAAGCAGGAACATCAAATCCAGTTATTCTTTTAGATGAAATTGATAAAATGACATCTGATATGAGAGGGGATCCAGCAGCAGCAATGCTAGAAGTTCTAGATCCAGCTCAAAATAAAAACTTTGGTGATCACTATATTGAAGTTGAATACGATCTATCAAAAGTAATGTTTGTTATGACTGCAAATGATCTAGGACAAATCCCTGGGCCGCTTAGAGATAGAATGGAGATCATTAACCTTGCAGGTTATACTCCAATTGAAAAAACTCAGATCGCTAAGAAGTACCTTGCACCACGTGCATGGAAAGATAACGGACTTAAAGATTACGAATACACAATTACTGATAACACAATCATGGAAGTTGTTCGTGGTTATACAAAAGAAGCTGGTGTACGTGGGCTTGAAAGACAGTTCAATACAATTGCTAGAAAGATTGCTACAGACGTTGTTACGAAAGATGTTGAGAAAGGTAAGAAGTTCTCAATCACTTCGAAACTAGTTCAAAAGTATCTAGGTCCAGTTAAGTTTGATGATAATGTAATTGAAGAACAACCAGAAGTAGGTTTAGTAAATGGTCTAGCTTATACTTCAGTTGGTGGCTGTCTTCTACATATCGAAGTTATTGCAGTTCCTGGTAAAGGTGGTATCCAAATCACTGGTAAGCTAGGTGAGGTTATGACTGAATCAGCGAAGGCAGCAATGAGCTACGTTCGTTCAATTTCAGGTCGCTTAGGAATTGATTCTGAGTGGTTTGATAAGCATGATATCCATATTCATGCACCAGAAGGAGCAACACCTAAAGATGGTCCTTCTGCGGGGATTACAATGGTTACAGCGATTACTTCAGCAATCTCTGGAATTCCTGTAAGGCAAGATGTTGCAATGACAGGTGAGGTGACAATTAGAGGACGTGTTCTTCCAATTGGTGGCCTAAAAGAGAAGATGCTAGCTGCTAAGCAAGCAGGAGTAAAAACAGTTGTTATTCCTGAAAAGAATAAGAAAGACCTTCTTGAGATTCCACCGGAAATCAAGCAAGGACTATCAATTCACCCTGTTTCACATGTTGAGGATGTACTAAAGCTTGCTCTAAATCTATCTGAGCCAGAAAAGTTCATGCAGCATGTAGGGCTGAAGGTTATTGACTCTGGGAAAGGGATGGAAGTAGCTAACTAAGCTGCTTGCCTCCTATTAAAAAAATTAATACTTGTTAAATTTGGCCCTGCTTATGCGGGGCCTTTTTTATTTCAAGAAGTTATAGAAATAGCGAAATATCGCGTATAATAGGTGGAATAGGAGTTGATATGAATAAGAAGCTTTTAATTATTATTTCTCTAGTGACCACTAGTAATGCTTTTAGCTTACCTAAGAATTTCGGTTATCGTTCTAGGTTAAAAGCTTGCCTTGATAAGTCAGTGAACTCAGCCTGTACTTATCAAGTAAAAGAAAAATCTATAAGTGGAGAGTGCCAAGAGGCAAAAAAAGGCGATCGATTAATTTGTGTTAGCTTAGAAAAACTTAATAAATAAAAAACACCTCTTTTGAGGTGTTTTTTTATTCTCCAGATGCACCATAGTTAGGTAAAACTCGCGCTGATGGATCATCAACCTGGCAGTTCTCCCATTCCTTATTAGGCATCCAAAAGTCTGTAATAAGGCCGCAAAGCCCTGGAAAGTGCCCTTCAAAGAGGTCACGATACATAAGAGACTCTTTCGTAAATGGAGTTGCATATGGGTATTTTTCACTAGCTTTAGATAGCTCTTCTTCACTATATTTTTCTTCAGCAAGCGCCTTAAGCCAATCCACCATATCGTGCCCAACAGCGTCTGAGAAGGCCGCTTTTTCACGCCATAGGATTTCATCAGGAAGGTAGCCACTGTGGTCAAATGCTTTTCTTAGAAGGTATTTACCCTCTCCTGACCAGTTCATTTTAAGCTCAGGAGCGATTCCCATGACGTACTCGATAAAGGCCTTATCACTGAAGGGAACACGGGCCTCAAGTGAGTGAGAACTAATCGAGCGATCAGCTCTTAAAACATCGTAAATATATAATTCGTGAACTCGTTTTTGTGCTTCTTTTTGAAACTCTAATGGGCTTGGTGCAAAGTCAGTATACTTATAGCCAAAGAGCTCATCACTAACTTCTCCTGTTAGGACAACCTTAACATCAGTTTTTTCTTTGATGTATTTACAAACTAGAGACATTCCCATAGATGCTCTAATTGTCGTGATATCCCATGTTTCAAGCTTGTGAACAAGTTCTCCAAGATGCTCAAAGGCTTCTTCTTTTGTAAAGATGACTTCGTGGTGTTCACTGCCAAGGTAGTCTGCAACAATTCGTGCATACTTTAAATCAATTGGGTTTGTGTCAATTCCAACGGCAAATGTTTTAATAGGTCGATCACTAAGTTTGGCCGCAATGGCACATACTAGTGACGAATCAAGTCCGCCTGAAAGAAGGAAACCTACTGGTGCATCTGCATCAAGGCGTTTTTTTACTCCTTCAACTAAGTGATCATGAATACCTTGATACACAAGTTCTAAATCTTCTTTTGCACGAGACTTAATTTTTCGAACATCAAAGTATGGTGTAAATTCACCATCAGCATAGTAGTGTCCTGGAGGAAAAGGTTTAATGTCCTTACATAGACCTTGTAGTGCTTTTACTTCACTAGCAAATGCTATCTTTCCATCTTCAAGGCCATATCCATAGAAGAGGGGACGGATACCAATTGGATCACGGCCAGCATAGAATTTACCATCTTGTTCAATTGCAAATGCAAACTCCCCATCAAGTGATGTGAGAAGCTTTTCAATGCCATACTCCTCAAATATTGGAATTATAACTTCGCAGTCTGAATCAGACTTAAAGTCATAGCGGTCAATATAGTCAGTTCTTAAAGTGCGGTGATTGTAGATTTCTCCATTACAAACAAGGTGTGTTTTAGATTTTGAGATAAAAGGTTGTGAGCCGGCTTCACTTAAGTCCATAATTGCTAGACGATGAAAGCCCATTGTTCCTTCTGTTAACTTGTGGATTGCTCTTTGATCTGGCCCTCGGTGAGAGATTAGATCAAATTTCTCTTCAAATTCTTTTTCTTCAACTTTTCCCGTAAATACACTAAATCCGCACATGAAAACCTCCATATTTTTAGTAATATTCGGCTTTTTTTAATAAATTCTCAATATTGAACATGTAAAACTATGAGTTATTTAATAAATACTATAAAATGGTGATAAATTGATAGTTTTAGAGGTGAGATATGGCCAATAATTATGAAATTGATAGTATTGATAAGAAGATAATCAAATTGATGGAAAAGGATGCCCGTATGCCATTTCTTGAAATGGCCAGGAAAATAGGGGTTTCCGGCGGTACAATTCATCAACGAGTTGAAAAACTGAGAGAGGCCGGTGTAATCGTCGGAAGTACAATTAAGGTCGATTATACAAAATTAGGACATAATGTAGTTGTTTTACTTGGCCTTCACCTAGTGAATGCACGTGATATTCACAAGGTTATTGAGAAGCTAGAGAAGATGGATGAAATCGTTGAAGCTTATTATACGACAGGGGATTATGCTCTAATTGTGAAGATCATCGTTAAGGATATAAATCATTTTCACGAGTTTCTTATCGGTAAGATTCAAATGATTAAAGAAATTCAATCAACAGAATCTTTCATTAGTTTAAAACAAGTGATTAACAAGAGCTTAAACGTTTAGTGACCTAAATAAGTCAATGTCTTCTTCAGGGCTATTCCGATTAAGAGAAGAGCAAAGAGCTTTTTTAGTATTGATTGGTTGGCAACACTTGATATTCTTGCTCCAAGCTTAGTAAAAAAGAAGCTTGCGATTGAGATCCCAAGGAAGGCGGGTAAGTAAACATAGCCAAGTGAGTATTGTGGAGTAGGTTTACTAAGACCGTTATAAATATAAAATGAAGTACTAAAAAGAGCGATCGGAACCCCAATTGAAGCCGAGATAGCAACTGCATTTTTCATTTGGTAGCCTCTCCAAGTTAGAAATGGAACACTTATCGTACCACCACCAATTCCAAGGATTGCTGATTTGAGACCAATAATAAAGCCAGTAAAGTTAAAAAGCATATTAGAAGTTTCTTTTGGCTCTTCCACTTTAGATTTATAAAAAATCATCTTTAATGAAACAAGATAAAGGTAGCAGATAAAGATGAGCTCAAGTGTTTGGGCCTCGACTATATTGACCAAATAAGCTCCAGTACTGATACCGACAACAATTGGTAAAATAAATCTCTTTGTTACATCAGTAAGTAGATTTCCCATATTATAGTGTCTAAGTGTTGAAGAGGCGGCAGTGATAACAATTGTCGCAAGCGATGTTCCTAGGGCCATATACATTCTAATATCTGGTGAGAAACCTTGTTTTTGAAATAAGAATAAGAGAGTAGGGACAATAACAACACCTCCTCCGATACCAAAAAGGCCAGAAAGAGTTCCAACAAATGCACCAACAAGTAAGTATAGTAAGAAAATCATGCTATCAATATGCACTCATATATTGGGTAAGACAAGAAGTATACTTGTTCATTATTGTCAGAGATTGAGGGGAAATTATTGATTCTTCGAAACATATTTTTACTTAGGTCTGCGTCAACGCAAAAGTTGCCACATGCTTATTTTAAAGGCTTTTAATGAGAAAATAGAGGTTAGTGAGGACCTTATGAATCTATTTAAAAGTAAAACTAAAAATAACCAATCTCAAATAAACTCTATTGTTGATATTAAAACAACACAGGCCAATTTAGATATTCAAGTTAGTGAAGAGAAGAAGCTAATTGGAGAGTATGAAGAGATTAATAAATCTCTAAGAAAAGAAGTTGAATTACAAAAGATAAAGCTTCAAAAAACTGAAGTAGAGCTTAAGAGATTACAGAGTGCTTTAACTGATGAGCACGCTGATAAGGAAATCCTAGAAAAGAGAATTGTAAAAATTCAACAATTGAATGATAACCAGGAATCGAACTTAAAAGAACTAGTTGAAGAGAAACAACTCATTTTAAGTTCAATTGTTCAGTTGAAAAAGAAGATTACAGATCTTAATAAATCACATTCCTCAAACTTAGATGAACTTGGTCGCATTAGAGTAGAGTTAGGTAATTTAAGAGGTGAAGAGCTTGCACTGAAGAATAAGGCATCAGTTATTAACGGTGATAAAGCCTATCATCTAGATTCTCGTACTCACTTGAAGGTGGAGATTGAAGAAGCTAATAAGCGTATTTCAAAATTAAGACAGTCCATTGAAGAAGATAGTAACACAATTAAAAAATGTGATATGAATATTTCAGAATTAGAATCAGAAAGAATAAAACTAGATACTGAAATTAGTAAGCTTATTGAAAAAACTCAAGAGGTTGTCGAAAAGAAGCATAAGGAAACTCAAAGACTAGAAGAATTATCAGTTAAAGTTAAAGATGTTCGACAAGATAAGCAAAATTTAGAAAAGGATTTAGAATTACAGATTCTTGATCTTAAAATGATCTCTTCTAAGCAAGCAAAGATAAATCAAGATATTATTGCAGTTGAAACTAATATTAAAAAGCTAGAAAGAGAATCTGAAACACTACGCACACAAGAGATGAGTGAGCTCGAGATAGTTGCTAGCCTCGAATCAGAAATAGCTTCTCGAGAAAAGAAGAAGCAAGAATTAATTCAGGATATTCAACTTCTTAAAATTGAATCACAAAACTTTAAAGATAAGATCGAAGAAAATACGACAAAGTCTGAGAAATTAGAAGCTCAGATAAATGAGCTTAGAGAAAAAGAAAGTATTTCATTAATTGAAATAGATCGTCTTGATAGAGAGTATAAAAAAACTAAGAAAGAACATGATGCTGTTCTTACTCAATCTCTTGCGCTTGAAAAAAGTGTTCAAAATTATCAGAGCGAAGTTGACCGCTTAGATGCGAGTGTTGAAGAACTTTTAACTAAAAAACAAAAAGCAATTCTTAATAATGAAAATCGTGAGATGAAAATTATCACGCTTCAAAAACAAATTGAAGAGGGGAGTTCTCAATTAAGTGAGATTCGTCTTGAGATTCAAGAATTAAATGGACGTGATGTTGAAGCAAGACAAACTTTAATTGATCTTGGTCTAGAGCAAAAAAATGTAGAGTACCAAAAGCAAGTACTTCAAGATCAGGCCGATAATTTAAGAAAAAGTATTGAACTTTTAAATGTGAAAATTGAAAAGTCTCAAGCAGCATATGAGTTATTAAACTCTGACTGTGAAGCCCAAAATAATCTTATTAAAGAACTTGCTGATGATGAGAATTCATTAAGTGATACTAATAATGAATTACTTTTAAAAATTGGAAGTCTTAAAGGGCGCATTCAAATTGGTGAGAATCGAATTGAAGCCAAAGGACTTGAAATTGAAGAGCTCGCTAAAGAAAACCAACGCCTGAATAATATTTCAGAGAGTCTATGTGATAAATTGAATAAAACTGTAAGAATGATTGAGTCATTGGATTCGAAAATATCAACATTTGAAAGTCAGATTAAAGCGTTAGACTTTCAGATAAAAACTAATCAAACATCATACGACGATGCTCTATTGAAAATAAAAGAGATGGATGCCATAACTTTAGACCTTAAGGACAGTGTTATTCGTAAAACGGATAGACTTAAGGCCATCTCATCTTCACGAAAGAAATATGAGCGATTGGCCAATAAGAAAGTATCATTAGTAGAGAATATGAAAATTGAGTTGAGTGAACTTAATTCAGGTATCGAAACTGAAACGAATCTTTACAATAATGCCCTATCAAGAAAGAGAGAGCTTGATGATGAGCTATCTTCATTAAATTTGGAAGTATCTCAGAGACAAGAAAAATCTACTAAACTTCAAGCTGAAATCTCTTCGATAGAAGCAATGATTGAAAGTGATGAAAAAACAATTAAGCAGTTAGAGAGTTCAATTGTTGACCAAGGCATAGTTTTAGATAGATTAGAAAAGTCTAGATTAAGTCTATTGGAACAACATAAAGACTTAAATAATCAGCAAATTGTAAGCAATGAGGAATTAACAAAAGTTGAAAATGATTGCTACTCTTTAAGAGTATCACTGTCTGATTTAGAAAAAGAAATTAATACAATTGAAGAGAATTTAGAATCAAATATCTTACGCAAAGTCCAGCTAAGTGAGGAAGCAAAGAAGCTTGAAAATGATACTCGAATTGCTAAAGCAGATATTGTAAAGCTTAACTCAGAAATCGAGCAAAGTGTTAATGAACTTAAGCTTGTTGAAGAAGAACATAAAGTAAAACAAGACATATTACAGAAAGAATTAGCTGAAAAAGAGCTTGTCACTAAAGAACACTCAACTCGTCAAAATAAGCTAAATGTAGCTAAAACACTTTTAGGTGAAGTTGAGAGTAAACTTAGTAGTGCTATATCTGAAAAAGAGATGCTTGAAGAGGGAATTGAGAACTCAACTAAGTTTAAAGGTGAACTGTTACTAAAGAAAGATCAATTGTCTGAGGAAATCTCTAAGATCCGAGATGCAAATAGAGAAAGTCGTAATACACTATCAGGTTTATCTCTAGAAATTTCAAGTCTTAAGAATGAGTGCAGCCAACTTGAGATCAGCTATAATGAAGAACTGGAGAAGTCTAAGTCGATTGTTAGTTCAATTGATATTCTTAGAAGTCAGGCGAGAGACTTAAAAACTAGACAATTAAATGAGCAACAACAGCTAGAGAATTTAAAAGAGAATATTAAGCCAGCTGTTGATGAATTGGCATATGTTGAAAGACAAGTTGAAGCAGGAAATCTTTTAAATAAATTAGAGATGGCCCTTACTCGTGTTGAATTTGATGCAAATCTATTTGCTGAAGATGATGCTTTGATTTTAATTCGTGATGAGAATATTCTTGTTAAAGTTGCTGCTTATATAGAATCACTACCATTTGTTTTCTCGAAAATTAATGAAGTTAAAATAAATGTAACTTCAGAAAATGCTATTGGAATTAGTACTCTTGGTGATCTTCGCTGTGATACGGAGCTAACAAAAGAATTGTTAAGAGATAATGTTAAAGGGAAGTTTAAGAAAGGACTTCGTTTTAAAATTTCTAATGGGCAAATAAAAGTAGAGATTCTTACTCAGGAAAAAAGCCTAGGCGCAAGGGCCTAGGCTTAACACACACTACTGACAATATGGGATGTCATATTTTTTTGTGAATATCTCTTTGTATTCTCTGTCACCGCGTCTTCCGTTGCGGCTAACTTCTTTTTTAAGAGCGATCTCTGGAGTAGGATTTTGCCTATGAACAGTCTTTACCATTCGACAGTTTCTATCCTTACGCCCGTAACAGATCTTCTCTTCTTTTTCGACTTCTAGAGGGTAAGTTAGAATTTCTTTTCCTACAACGATATCTTTGTAGCGATCAGACTCTTTACTTCCACCAAGCCAAACTCTTTTATAAACTGGATACTTTGAAATCGATTGAATTTGATCATTGTTAATACAAACATCGAATACAGAAATATTTCTTCCTACATAAGCAATATCTCCATATAACTCTAGATCGTAGTTTTTCTTAACGTACTTTCTAATCGTTTTCCAGTCGTATTGTTTTAACTCTTTTAAATCATCAACTCCGCCAACAATTCCACCTGTACCAGCATCAACGCCACCATTATTTCCAGTAAATGCGCTAATTCCGCCTGTTCCTGCGAATGCATTAATTGCAAGGGCCAGAAATAATATAGTCATTATTGATTTCATTATAAAACCTTATTCCTTTCTCATTGTGTCTGTGGCCATGAAAGTGAATGTTTTTATATCACCTAACATGCCTTCTTTTTTTGTTACTTCAATCTTCTTGTAAAAAGCTTCTTGATCGATTTTTAACCATGCACGATATCCTTCAGGACTTAGTCCTTCTGCATAGAATGCAATAAGGTTCTTTTCTGCAAGATCGACATCTTGAGTTTTTACATATTTTTCAACTAAATTAAGTCCAAGTCTTTTTACAAGTTTCGGAGAGAATTCAATTTGTTTGTCACCAGTAGTGAACATATTTGTCTTTGTAAGCTTGAGAACGCCAAGGTCTAACATACGATCTGCAGTTTCAGCTCCACTTAAGCCATAACGATATTGAATATATTCGCTAGTTATAGGAGACATCGAGGCCAGACAATAGATCTCAGCAAAAACTTTATCGTAAAGCATTTCCTTGTTAGCTTCTTCACTATATTCAAGTTTTCCTGCTGTTGAAGTAGGAGATTTCTTTTGAATTTCGTTAGCAACTTTTTCAGGAAGGTTCTTTAAGAGAAGGCCACCATTTGGACTATCAACTAAGCAAGAATAAAGTCTTACAAGAGTTTGATAACCAGGTCTATTTTCTTGGGCCAAAAGACGCTTAAGTGTTCTTTGGTGAATACCAGATTTTTCAGAAAGTTTACGAAGACCAATAGATTCACTTCTAAATTGCTTTAGATGCGATTCTAAATCTAGAGCTACTTGCTCTTTGAGACCAAGTGTAGGGGATGCCTTCTTTGGTAACTCGTTGATTATATTGGAGTTCTCTTCTCTCATTATGCCTCAGTATTTTTTGGCGAGTTTAGCACTATTCATAATTTTATGCAGTTAAGCAGTAAAAATTACAAAGGCCGAAGCAATGCCTCGGCCAATCGTTCTATAAAGTAAGCGTCCCTTAGGGAAAGACGCTTACCAAGTCCCTGGCTTATAATTAGTTACAAGCTGGGATTTCGAAAGTTTTTGAGAAAAGCTCAACTTTCTTGTCATTTCTATCACGTCCCGCAACACGAGTGATTTTTGAAACAGTGATATCTCTAACAACTTGTTGAGTTTCAGTTGAAGTAACTGTTTTACAGTTTCTGTCTTCTTTACCACGACATACTTTTCTTGTTACTTCTCTTGAGATTGGGAATGATAGGTACTCGTAACCAACTACGATATCTTCGTATCTGTCACTTTCTTTGCTTCCACCGATCCACTTTCTTTCGTAGATTGGGTACTGGCTTAGTGTATTGAAGTTATCACCGTCAACACATACATCAAATGCTGTAACGATACGACCAACAAATACTGAGTATCCTGAAGAGATTTCTAGGCTTGGATTAGCTTTTACTTCAGCTCTGATTGTATCCCATGAATCATTTGCAGATAGTGCAAAAGATGAAACGCTTAGTAGTGCAGCAGCAAGTGCGATAATTTTTTTCATAAATTCCTCCGTTTGTTTGTTATCAAAAAATTGATTTATCAATTTCAATACTTTTTTATGTTGTTTTGATGAAATGAAATTAATTTGATTGATATGAGGTGACAATTTTTTCTAATTCACATGAGAATTTTGTCCGACATTGTCCAAATTAGTGGCCTTAATCATGACAAATGGACAAATTTGTTGAGATTTAGCAATCTCTTATAAAACAAGAAAGGCCGCATTAGCGGCCCTCTTATTTATTTAATCTGAATTTTACTGGCAATATGGAATGATGTATTCCTTGCTAAAAGAGTCTTGCTCGACCTCTCTTGGTCGATCACTATTTGGTTTATAGACTACTACTTTCTTTACTTTAACGTTTTTGATTGTCTCAGTAGATACATCTTTCATTACTTCACGACAGCGCTTACCATGGTTATTACATACCTTTTCGCGTGTTTTGTAGTTAATTGGATATGTTAGGTACTTGCTTCCTACTAGTTCAGTTTTAAAGCCATCTTTATCGGCTCCCATCTGATTTTTTCCAACGTATTTAGTCTTATAGATAGGAAATTTTCTAGTTGTTTGAATTTCGTCTCCATTAATACATGTCTCAAAAGCGCTAACTGGTCTTGATACAAAAACAGTTGTCCCTTCAAGCTTAACGTCATCATTTCTCTTTGTGACATCGATAATTTTTTGCCACGAAGTTTGTGGTCCAAGCTTTGAGAAGTCGTCTTTAGTTGGTTTAGGGCCACCTGAAACACCTCCAACTCCTGCGTAAATCGAAAGAGTCGAAACTATTACTATAAATTTCTTCATATTGTTCTTCATATTATTTTTCATTTTTCATTCAAAGTGTCCGTTACCATAAAGGTAAAGGCCCTCTTTGTTCCTTTTGATTTGTCTTCATTTGCAATTGCAACTTTTTCTTCGAATGCCTTTGCATCTACTTGTAGCCATCGATCATAAGCTTCTTCACTTAAGCCTTCTGCAAAGAATGCGATGATATTTTCACCATATGATTCTGCATTCTGTACCTTACTATATTTTTCTACTAGTGATAGACCCATACGCTTTAGGGTCTTAGCACTAAAATTAGCTTGGTTTTCCCCTAGACTATAGTGACCACTCTTTGTGACTCTAAGGGCCTTCATTTCAAGCATCTTTTCCACTGTTAACATGCCACTCATTCCGTAACGATATTGAATTAATTCGTTTGTTATAGGTGCACATGCCGCCAGTATATAAATCTCTGCAAAAGTACGATCGTAACTCATTTGAGTTTCGATATCTTGGTGATACTGTATTTTTTCTGAGACTTTATTCGGATTACACTTTTCAATTTCCTTTCGAATAACATCTGGAACAAGATTTAAGAGGAGAGACTCGTTACTTGTGTTGTGAATGACTCGATAGATTTTATAAAGTGTTTGATATGTAGGCTTATTCTCTTTGGCCAGGATTCGATAGAGTGTTCTTTCACTAACTCCTGTTTTTTCAGATAAAAGACGAACTCCAATTTTTACGCTCTTATACTCATCTAGCTTTTTAGCTAGGTCTAAGCTTACTTGCTCAATAGGCCCAAGAGGCGCTTGAGATAGTTGTGGAGTGTTCATTTTATCCATAGATGGCTTGAATAGCATGAGTAGATGCCGTTATCTACTCATACTATAAAAAGTATAGCTTAAGTACCTTAGGGAAATACTTAAGCTATTGAATTTATTAGTTACAAGCTGGGATTACATATTCTTTAGAGAATAGTGTTTTCTCGATCGTACGATCGTTTTTACCAACATTTCTTCTAACAACTTCTTTTACAGATACGTTCTTAACAAGATCTTGGTTTACAGTATAAGCAACTCTTTTACAGTTTTTGTCATCATTTCTACAAACTTCTTTGTATGAAGTGTAAGTAGTTGGGAAAGAAAGGATTTCGTAACCAACGATTACAGATGCATATCCATCTTCATCAGCTTCTGGGTGACCTTTACCAACTTTTACGATTTCGTAAATTGGGAATTCTCTAGTAGTAACAAATTGGTCACCATCTAGACATACATCAAATGCGCTAACTGGACGTCCAACGAATACAGCTGTTCCAGTGAATGAAAGATCCCAATCAGCAGATACTTCAGCTTTGATTGTATCCCATGAATCGTTTGCAGATAGTGCAAAAGATGAAACGCTTAGTAGTGCAGCAGCAAGTGCGATAATTTTTTTCATAAATTCCTCCGGTTTATTAGACATTCAGTTTTAGTTTGAAGCCTTTAATTAATTAAGTTGTTTTGATGTAGAGGTTATATTTTTGATGAAATAAGATGTCTAAAAAACACAAAGGATATTTATTTTTTTTGTGACAACGGCAGTAGAAGTAGGGTTTTTAACTGTCATCCAAGAAAGATGTCAGTAGAAAATAAAAAAGGCCGAGCATAAACTCGGCCTCAAACTTTATATATACTTGAAATTATAGACAAGCTGGGATTTCGAAAGTTTTTGAGAAAAGCTCAACTTTCTTGTCATCTCTGTCACGTCCCGCAACACGAGTGATTTTTGAAACAGTGATATCTCTAACAACTTGTTGAGTTTCAGTTGAAGTAACTGTTTTACAGTTTCTATCTTCTTTACCACGACATACTTTTCTTGTTACTTCTCTTGAGATTGGGAAAGTTAGTGTTTCGTAACCAACTACGATGTCTTTATATCTGTCACCTTCTTTACTTCCACCGATCCATTTTCTTTCGTAAATTGGGTATTGGCTTAGTGTAACAAAGTTGTCACCGTCAACACATACATCAAACGCAGTTACGATACGGCCAACAAATACTGAGTATCCTGAAGAGATTTCTAGGCTTGGGTTAGCTTTTACCTCAGCTCTGATTGTATCCCATGAATCGTTTGCAGATAGTGCAAAAGATGAAACGCTTAGTAGTGCAGCAGCAAGTGCGATAATTTTTTTCATAAATTCCTCCGTTAGTTTGTTATCAAAAATTGATTTATCAATTTCTATATTTTTTAGTTGTTTTGATGAGGAAAAATTAAAATAGTTATTATTGGCCGTAAATTTTTTCTCTGTTTGAATGTTATTTCGTTCGACAATGTCCAATTGTGACAAATTCTTTATGACAAATTGGCTCGAAAGAAGACAAATGGATTGTATTGAGTTTGTTTTTGTAAAAATACTAAGTCGATAGTAATGAGGTTATCTATTTTTCGAGGCTGAATATTTAAGGAAGAAAAAAGGCAAAAAAAAAGAACTCTCTAGAGTTCCGATTTTTTTTTTGAATGTACCACAAAAAAAGTGGTGGGCGATGACAGGATCGAACTGCCGACATCTACCTTGTAAGGGTAGCGCTCTCCCAGCTGAGCTAATCGCCCTCCGATTTGAAGTGGAGTTAGAATAAGGATTTCACTCTCACTTGTCAATACTAAAATTTAAAAAGTTTTAAAAAAAATTAATTTTTTTTGAAATATAAAGGCCTCTTATTTAGAGGCCTTTATTTTTATGATTAAATTTTTGGATTTTCTTTTCTGATATAACCAACAGCATTGTGGCTGTGAAGACTTTCTAAGTGCTCAACCTTTGCTTGCCAGTCTAGAATCTCTTCTGCTGAGTTTAGAACTTCTGAGATACGTCTTGTTGAGTGCTCAACAAACATTGGATTATCGCCATTGAGAATAGCAAATGCTTGCTCATCAAGTCTCTTAACAAGAGACTGAGTTTCAGTTGGAAGAGCAATTCTCATTAGATCTACTAAATCTTCTAAGTGAAACTTTGACTCTGCCTTATAAGTTACAGTAATCGTCGCTACAGATCTTTGTGAGTGAGCAGAAGCAATACCACTTCCTTCAGTTGTCTCTCCATTTCTATACTGTTCTTCGTACTGCTTCGACATTGAAAGAGAACATGGACAAGTTGATGAGTATTCGTATTCCATTGTTAGGTTGATTAGAGGAATACCATCACGTCCTTCAACACCTTCCATTGATACTTTATAGTATTGCCATCCCCAGTTTCCTGACTTTAGTGACTGTTGTTTAACAGGGTAGTTAAAGTCTAGAGTTAGGTGGGCCTGTGGAATTAGTGGTTCAGTATCGTAGTCGCGAAGATCTGTACGGTATCTTCTAAGTACTGTCGCAAAGAATTCATTGTTAACATTTTTCTCTAAGCCTTCCGCTTGAAGAATATTACAGAAGCGAGACATGTTTGCACCTGTCTTATGTGCTTCTAGAAATACGAACATCGACGCTTGTGCATCTGTTGATCTAACAGTTCCATCTCTGTGTTCAAAATTTAGAGGGATGCGAAATCTTTCAATACCAACTTTTGGAATGGCGATATGAACTTCATTAGCTGTCTTTTGAAAGTCATTTAAACCTGTTTCATCTTTGATTTGGCAATTAAGGATATCTTCGCGGCTATTTCTAAGTGCTTCAATATTTTTCATGTGAGTCCTTTTGTTCCTTATACAGAGGTAGGTGTGGTCCAACCCTTGGTTTCATTAATAATAGCACGTTTTAACGTGTTCAAGCACTTTTGGCAAACGAACTCCGTAGTAATTATAAGGCTATACACTACTTGTATAGGTTCTTTATGAACGTAAGTTACTGATTTCTGGGAAATAACCTCATTTAATAAGCTTATTTTTTTTAAATAAGGTAAAATGGAATATGACGAGGAGCTTGATATGAAGGAAAGATCCCTAAGAGTCGAAAATTTCATCAGATACTTTGGTGAGATTGAGGACGTCAAAAAACAGATTGAGTGTTGCCCTAAATGTGGGGCCAAGTTCACTGTTACTCATTTGGCCGATCACGACAACCTCTATATCCATGAAGAGGTGACTTGTGAGAACTGCACTTATGGAACAGAGGAAACACTCCACATACTGAACTAATTTAATTAAGGAAGATTAAGTGAAGTACACATTAATTATTGCTGTCATCGCCAGCCTTACGGTTGGTTTTTTTATTGGAAAATCTCAAACACCAAATCCTGAAATTCAAATTAAAGAAGTCGAAGTCATCAAAGAAAAGAAAGTTGAAGTCATTAAGGAAGTTCCTGTCATTGATAAGGCCGGGGATGAAGCCTTGGCACAAGCCTTTACTTTATTCTTAGCGGCTCTTGGTCTTGAAAAAATTAAGGTAGATAAAGATGAAGTAAATGAGATCATGAAAGATCCAACGGGCTTTATTGCTCGAAATTCAATAAAAGAAAAATTAGCACCTAATAAAAATAAGCCTGTGTTTCAGAATGAATCACGTTGGAGAAGAGAAAAAGAAAAAGCTGAGGTAAAACCAAAAGTCGCTGATTCAATATATAAGAATGTAAAATTCTCTCCGATCCCGGCCATTAAAGAGCCCCTTGTCTATTTAGCGCGAACTAAAGTCATTGAAGATGAAAAAAGATTCAAACGTATGAATGGTTCATATGCAGGAAATATTAAAATTTTAGAAGGCAAGTACAAAGGTCAAACCCACCGTATTGTCATCAATATTGAATATTTCAAAGATAGTGAAGGAAAGGGAACAGATGGCCAGTCAGAGATTCTTTTGTATGATGAAGATGGAAAGAATTACTCTCACTCTCGCGGTACCGGTGGCAATCGCAATATATTAGAAGGTAGCGATGGTTCATTTGTTATTCGTATCGTCGATAATACATTCCTTCACTTCATTATTGATCGTGGAATGAAGATGGCAAATTATTACGATGATGGAAAGCTCGTAGGAGTTGCCAAGCTTGTTGAGAATTAAAATGAATAGTCCTCTTCTCATTATCGTATCTGGCTTACCTGCAACAGGAAAGACGACGATTTCAAAAGAACTCGCAAAAGAGTTCTCATTACCATTGATTGGAAAAGATATAATCAAAGAAAGCCTATTTGATAGCTTGGGAGTGAAGGATAGGGCCTGGTCAAAAGAACTTGGAAAAGCAAGTTACCCAATTTTATATTCTTTTATTAAAGCACAGCTTAATGCCAATAAAAGCTTGTTGGTAGAAAGTAATTTTTCGAATCAATTCGATACACCAATTTTAAAAGACTTTATCTCAAAGTATGATGCAAGGGTGCTTACGATATATTGTGAGTGTGATGGCTCCGTCTTATTTGAACGTTTTAAGACTAGGTCCTTGTCTGGGAAAAGACATCCAGGGCATCAAGATCACTTAAACTTCGATGAATTCAAAGACTCACTTTCAAAAGGTAAGATTGAAAAGTTAGAATTAGATTGTAAAAGCCTCACTGTTAATACGACTAATATTGATGATCTTGACTTAACTGAAGTGAAAGTAGAAATAAAATCTCTACTTTCTTAAATTAATAGCGCCATTTATTTGCAATCTTAACAAGACTAAGCATGACTGGAACTTCAATAAGAACTCCCACAACTGTTGTTAGGGCCGCTCCTGAGTTGAGACCAAAAAGGGCGATGGCAACGGCCACAGCAAGTTCAAAAAAGTTACTGGCACCAATCATTGAACCAGGTGATAAGATATTGTGTGGTAAGCACATCTTGCGGCCAATTGCCCAACTGACAAAGAAGATAAAGTAAGTCTGAATGGTAAGAGGAATTGCTATCAGGACAATGTGAAGTGGATTAGCTAAAATCTTCTCGCCTTGAAAAGCAAAGAGTAGAACAAGAGTTGTAAGAAGGGCCACAATTGAAATTGGCTTAAGTCTGGCCATGAAAACTTCATTAAACCATTTCATACTAAATTTTTTGATCAAGACTTTATTTGCGATATAACCTGCAAGTAGAGGAATCACGACAAAGATCACGACTGAACTTATGAGTGTATCGTATGGAATTGAAATACTTGTGACACCTAGTAAGAATTGAACGATAGGGATGAAGGCCACTAAAAGAATTAGGTCATTAATTGCAACTTGAACAAGTGTGTACTCCGGATCACCTTTTGTTAAGTAAGACCAAACAAAGACCATGGCCGTACAAGGAGCAGCACCTAAGAGAATTGCTCCCGCAATATATTCTTGTGCAAGCTCTGGACTTAAGTAAGCAGCATAAATTTTTGAGAAGAATAACCATGCAAAGAAGGCCATAGTAAAAGGCTTAATAAGCCAATTGATGATAAGAGTTAGGCTTAGACCTTTTGGGTTCTTTCCAACATCTGCGATGGAATTAAAGTCGATTTGTACCATCATCGGAAAAATCATAAGCCACACAAGAATAGCAACAGGGATATTAACTGTGGCAATATTCATCTCACTTAGAACTGTGATCGATGTTCCAAGAACTTTTCCTAAAACGATTCCTGCGACGATACAAATCGTTACCCAAATACTTAAGTAGCGCTCAAAAAATCCCATCTTATATTCTCTCTTCTAAATTTATTATCATCGATTTAATTTCATCTCTTACTCGGCGATAAACCTGAAGTATTTCTTCTTCATCGCTAAAGTCTTTAGTGAGACGAGGAGGATCATCGAAACCAATATGAATGATCTTACCTCCAGGAAAGTAGGGACAGTTCTCATTGGCGTCACTACAAACTGTGATGACAATATCCATCTTTGCTTCAATTTCGTCCGTTGTATTTGATTCGTGATTTGAGATATCGACACCAACTTCTTTCATAACGGCCACGGCATAAGGATTAAGCCCATGCTTCTTTGTGCCAGCAGAGTAGAAGTTAAACTTGTCGCCTTTTAGGGCCTTACCCCAGCCTTCGGCCATTTGCGAGCGACACGAGTTTCCTGTACATAGAAAAAGGATATTCTTCTTCATTACATTCCTATATTTTAAATAATATCCTATTATGACAAACTTCGTAATGAATCGAGTAGTTCTTAATTGTTAAGATTTGGTTATCGCTTACTTTGTCCTTACAATCGGCTGGGCCTGAACTTTAATGGCCTTTCCATGCTCCATAGCAACTTGTCCGCTAACGATTGTATAAGTAGGGCATCCTTTTACTTCCATTCCATCAAAAGGAGTCCAACCGACTTTAGATGCCTGGTCTTCGTTTCTGATAGTAAAGCGCTTGTTCATATCAAGGATTGTCAGATCACCATCCATTCCTTCTTGAATAAAGCCTTTGTTAAGCTTGAAAAGTTTGGCCGGATTCTCTGCTAAATACTTAACAATATCTTCTAGAGTTAGTCGTCCAGCTTCAACGTGAGTAAGCATTACTGGAAGCATTGTTTGCACACCAGGCATTCCCGAAGGAGAAGCTGGGTAGGGTTGAGCTTTTTCTTCTAGAGTGTGAGGAGCGTGATCACTTCCAAAAACATCAATCACACCGCTTTTAAGTCCTTCCCAAAGTCCATCTGTGTGATCCTTTGTGCGAATTGGTGGATTCATCTGCGCAAGAGTTCCGATCTTGTCATAGATATCTGGAGCAAAGAGAGTTAAGTGTTGAGGAGTGACCTCAATTGTACAATGCTCTTTTTGATCCTTTAAAAATTCAATTTCATCTTTTGTTGTTAAGTGAAGGATGTGAACCTTACGTCCTGCTTTCTTTGCAACTTCGATAATCATCTTTGTCGATTCAAGGGCCGTCTGAGCATCACGCCACTTATAATGAGCGTGAACGTCTCCATTTGCGTTATCACGGATGGCAACATTGGCATGAAGCCTTTCCTCACTCTCACTATGAACTGAAATATGGCAGTCTAAAGTCTTGAAGATTTCAACTAGTTTGTCAGTATCATAAAGGAGAAGGTCACCTGTTGAGCTACCTAGAAAGATTTTTACTCCCGAGCATCCAACCATATCCTGTGACTTTACAAGCTCGTCGAGATTCTTTCCACTTGCTCCAATGAAGAAGCCAAAATTTGCATATGAAGTTTCTTTTGCAATATCAACTTTAACTTGGGTTGCCTCAATAGTTGTTGTTGCAGGCTTTGTATTTGGCATTTCAAAGAAGGTACAAATTCCACCAAGAACGGCGGCCTTTGAGCCATGAGCGATATCTTCTTTATGTGTTAGACCTGGCTCGCGGAAGTGGACTTGTGAATCGATAAGTCCTGGAAGAATATCGAGTCCCTGTGCGTCAATAACTTCGGCAGCGCTTTTTAGATCAGAATCATTAAATTTAGCTAATTTTACTATCTTACCGTCCTTTATTCCGATATCTTCTTGCCAGCTTTTTTGTGAAGAGTGTAGAGTGCCGTTTTTGATGATTAGGTCGAATTCACGGATATTCATGACAGTTTTCCCTTTTTCGGTTATTCTATCTGCATAAAAAAATAGAGGAGTTGATAGTGTCACTAGTAGTTTACAATACTTTAACAAAGAAGAAAGAAACTTTTACGCCATTAGAAGAAGGCAAAGTTAAGCTTTATCTTTGTGGACCAACTGTTTATGGACCGCTTCATATTGGAAACTTTCGTGGGCCTATCTTTTTTAACTTCGCAAGAAATTGGATGGAGCATATCGGTTACGATGTGAACTTCGTTTATAATTACACTGACGTTGATGATAAGATTATTAATAAAGCAAATGAGGAAGGTGTTGATTCCCTTGAAATCTCAGAGCGCTATATTAAATACTTTCAAGAAGACTTTGGCCGACTAGGACTTCGTCCTCATACGCATAATCCAAAAGTAACGGATTATATTCCTGAAATTATTGAATACGTTCAAGGTATCATCGATAATGGCATGGCCTATGTTGTGGACGGAGAAGTTTTCTACGAAACAACAAAGCTTGAATCATATGGTGAGCTTTCAGGTGTAAATCTAGAGGAACTCAATTCGGGAGAGCGAGTCGAAGTTGATGAGCGCAAAAAAGATCCTAAGGACTTTGTTCTTTGGAAGCCTGCTAAACCAGGTGAGCCGTCTTGGGATTCTCCATGGGGTAAGGGGCGTCCAGGTTGGCACATTGAATGTTCGGCGATGATCAAGTCGATTCTTGGAAAATCTATTGATATCCACGGCGGTGGAATTGATTTAATTTTCCCACATCATGAAAACGAAATAGCTCAAGGTGTAGGATGTAATTCTTGTAAATACGTAAACTACTGGATGCATAATAACTTCATCAATATGAGTGGAGAGAAGATGAGTAAGTCCCTTGGCAATATCATCACTGCTCGCGCTTTCATGGATGAGTATCATCCAGAAATTTTAAAATATATTATGCTTTCAACTCACTACCGTTCAATGCTTGATGTGACTGATGAAAAAATTGATCAGGCTTTTGGTGGTGCAATTCGTGTTTACCGCGCACTTCAAGTGGCCAAACATGCAGCTACTTTTGAAACTAATGAAAGTGCAAAAGTTAATAAGAAACTTGCAGAAGACCTAAAGCGTTTAGATGCAAAGATTGAGAAAGCATGTAATGACGATTTCAATACAAGTGAGATGATGTCTGCGGTTTATGAAGCAGTTAAAACTTTCAATACATTAAATCTTGAAAAGAAAGCAAAGGATGTAAACTCTGCACCTACTGCAATTGCATTTTCACAGTGGATTGCAAAGTATGGAAAGATGAGTGCTCTTTTTGCAATGGATCCTGAGATATTCTTAAATGAAATTAAGGAAGTTCAAATCAGAAGAAAGGGGATTGCCCTTGATAAAGTTAATGAGCTTCTGGCAAAACGAGCGGATGCACGTGCTGCTAAGGATTGGGATGCAGCAGATGCGGCCCGTGACGAATTAAACGCATTAGGAATTGATTTCCAAGAAAGTGGTGATGAAGTGACGTGGTCTGTTCGTGTCTAATGACCGAACACCTATTGTAATTGTTTCTTAAAAGACCTTTATATTCTCTCCTTGTGGTAATTTTATTTATATACGCAATTGACACGAGGAGAGATTTTCATGAAAAATCTAGTAATTTCAACAGCTTTAGTACTTATTTCATCAAGTTCAATGGCCCAAATTAACTCAAAACAATTTGTAGACTGCTTTGTTAAGGCCACAAATGAAGTGATTGCAGATCTTCATGTGAATGGGTCAAAGAGTAAGAAGAAGAGGCTTTGTAAAGAGCTCTCGCAAGAGATGGTCGATCGCCTAATTGAAAAGTTCACTGTAATTGAAGGTGGAGAACTTAAGTATTACTCAGCAGATAGTATGGGTAAAGAGCGTATGATCGATATCTACGACTATATTAAAGATGATATGAATTGCTATGGTAACGCAGTCGAAGGACAAGGCGGATCTCTATTTGGAGCTCTGGCAAATACATTTGCTTATAATAAAAACTTAAAATTAACAGATCTGGCGCTGGATAAAATGGCCGGCCAAGATCTTTGGGATAAAGCATTTAGTCCAAGTATTTACAAAAATTTGAATGACTTAGATCTATCATATTGCAAGTAAGCTTAAGCTTTACTTGGCACAAATAGAGGAAGCAAATACAATACTAGAATGAAACGTTTTATCCTACTATTGAGCTTCCTCTTTTGTTTTCAACCTTTCGCAAAACAAGTCAACACGGCCCTTGTTGTAAGTGGTGGTGTTTCACTAGGCTCTTATGAGGGCGGATTCTTAAGTTATCTAACTGAATTTGAAAAATTAAATTATCAAGTACAGCGTACGCCACAAATTTATGCTGGAGCATCTGCTGGTAGTATGAACGCTTTGATTACTTTTCTTGAAGCCGGAAGAGTTCACGGTGGAGAGTATATTGTAAAGGACTCACTCTTTTGGCGACTTTGGGTGCCTTTAGGAATTGATCGACTAGCGGATAATAAGCAAATGTCCATGACTAACTTTTTATCTAAAAAGCCGATTCAATCAATGTATAAAGATGCACGCCAAATCTGGAATGAAGGCTTACGAGCTGATATCGATATTGTTTTTGGAATCACTCTTACTCAAAAGAAGCCTGAGATTATTGAAGTATACAAAGGTGGAAGAAAATTTCCTCAAATGCTAAATGAGGCCATTTTTAGAATTCGTGGTCAAGGTGAGGGGAAGCCTCCTATCATCGAAAACTATCCAATTGCCACAAATTCGACGAGACAAATCTACTTACCATTCACTAAGAATCAAAATGATAACTTAACAAAACTCTTACAGGTAATCGAGGCTTCTGGAGCCTTTCCTTTGGCCTTTAAACCGGTTGATATTGAGTATTGTAAGTACGAGGACTTTAAATCGAAGAAAAAGTGTCCATTGAGTTCAATTACAAAAAGAACATTTATCGATGGTGGGATGTTTAATAATATTCCATTAACAATCGTTAATAAGGTATCTAGGCACAAAGTCGCTAAGGATAATTTGCTTTTAATTATTGATCCAAGCGATGAACACTTACTTTATGAAACTCGTGAGTTTCAAGAGAATGGAAAGGAAGTCGCAAAGTATGTTCTTGATATTTTTGATAGCTTTATAGGAACGGCCCGTTCTCGTGAAACAATTGCTTTTTATGAGTCTCCTAGTTTTTCTAATTCTATGAGCTCAACTGTATCACTGCCTCTGGCCTCTTCTCCGATGTATGCCTTCTTTGGTTTCTTTGAAGAAGATTTTAGACGTTTTGATTTCTTAGTTGGTTATGCGGATTCTAAAAAGTTTACTAGTGACTATATTGCAAAGAATCACTCGGGACGAAAATTTAAGATGCCTAAAAGAATCCAATTTGATCAAGATGAAGCTTGTATTGTTGAAGTTGTTGAAAGAAAGGACTTTAATCATATCTGTCTTGAAGGACTTAATAAGAATTTAAAGACAATTTTAAAAATCTCTGTAGCAAAGGTTATTGAAAACTGTGAGCAAGAGCTAGAGCTAAAATTGTGTCATCGAACGGAATCATTTAAAAAGAGTCGTTTATATGAAAATCGATATGAGGAATTTAGATTCAAAGAAAAAGAAAATATAACTCAATACACACTTAGAAAACTAAAGGATGAAGACTTTCTCTTTAATGAGCTTCATAAAACAGAGAAGAGAATAAATCGAAGTGATGCGCCATATTTGGTTATAAACAAACTACATACATCTATTGAGTCTTATACTGATAAACTCAACGCTACCGAAAAATTTGTCGCAAAATTAGGTTCAAAAGCCTATCTTGATTCTATTTACTACATTCCTTATGAGTCGTACTTCTCAATTGATTTAGGAACTCTTGCAGAAATTTCGTACACTCGTGCAATTGACGACTTTTCAAGATCGATAAAGAGTTGGCGCTGGGGTGTTGGATTGATGCTAAATTCTGTTATGGACTTTCAAGAATCTAAAGATGATGACAATGTTTTTATTCCTAATATTGGAGTTGAAAAGACAATGCTTAGCTGGTCTGATGAGAGTTTACAAATAAGCCTAGGTGTACGAGGAGGCTATATGTTTTCTAGTACCGATAAGTATGGCTCTGTCGAATGCAGTAGCTTCCGTGCAAATTTTAAATCTTGTTCTGGAGTTTATGGCCAATTCTATCCACTTTTTACCTTATATGAAAAAGTACGTATTAAGCCATTTGTTCACTACATTCATGCAACAGAAAATAAAGAAATTGGTACTGGTTTAGAACTTGGGCTTAACCTTTAGTAACAGGTTTATAAAGAACTAAGATAATACCAACGATAATAAGTGGGATACTTAGAATTTGTCCCATATTTAGGGCCATACCTTGTTCAAATGCCACTTGATTTTCTTTAAAGAATTCCACAAAGAATCGCCATGCAAAACCACCAATAAAGATAATTCCTAAAAAGCGTCCAGATTGCCACTTATTGTGAAATTTTGAATAGAGATAGTAAACAAGTCCTGAAACTGCAAAGAAGCCAAGTGCTTCGTAGAGCTGAGTAGGGTGGCGAGCAATATTATCTGCACGAACAAATTTAAACGCCCATGGAAGATTTGTTGGATGACCAAAGATCTCAGAATTCATTAGGTTTCCAAGTCTAATAAATCCTCCTGTCATAAGGGCCGGTGCTGCAACAAGATCAAGAAGCCACATCAGTGGGACATCTTTAACTCTTTTCTTAAAGGCGTATATTGAAACGATAACACCAAGGAATCCACCGTGACTTGCAAGTCCACCTTTCCATACATAGAGAATTTCAAGAGGATTACTTAAGTAATAACCTGGCTCATAGAAGAGGCAATGCCCAAGACGTGCACCTACGACACAACCTACAATCATATAGTTTAATAATGAGCTTACTTCGTCTTTAGTAAAGTTTTTTTCTTTGATTAGGTAGCGGCGACAATAGCGCTCACCAATAAAGAAACCAACGATAAACATTAGTGAGTAATAACGAACGGCAATAGGTCCGATTCTAAATATTTCTGGATCAACATTCCATGTAATCATATACTTATTGTATGATGATAGTGTAGGTTTTACACTTACTTTTTACTTTAAAATCTTATGCAAGACGTTAATACACTAAACGCTCAACATTATTGCCAAGTCGCGGTTGATTATCCAAAACTACCAAGTGTTCTTACTTATAAGACGTTAGGAGAGGAGATTCCTGTTGGTACCCTTGTGGAAGTCCCTCTTGGTAGAAGGAAGGCTAAAGGTGTTGTCGTACCATTTACAATTACGCAAAAAGAATTAGAAGAAACGATTACTAAGTATAAGCTTAGGCCAATCAACGAAGTTCTCGCGCCAGAGTTTTCATTATCACAAAGTGAGATGAAGCTCTACGATTGGATGTCTCGTTACTATCACTACAATCTTGGGCAACTTGCTTGGGACTGCTTGCCAAAAATTTTAAAACGTCCTCGCGAAGTTGAAACTCAATTTGGTGATAACCAAGATTTTGAACATGAACTATCTCCGCTACAAAAGCCCATATATGAAAGTATCAATGCTAAGCTTGATAATGGATTTGATCGCTTTCTCGTTCATGGTGTTACAGGATCAGGAAAAACATTAATTTATCTTCACTTGATAAAGAATGTATTAAAGAAGGGAAAGAGTGTACTTTTCTTGCTACCTGAAATTAACCTGACGCCTCAGTTTATGGAGACGTTTAAAAAATATTTGGATTGTCCAATTCTTCCGTATCACTCGGGTGTAACACCTTCTCACAAGAATGCTATTTGGAAGTTTTTAAAGAAATCTGATCGGCCAGTTCTTTTAATGGGAGTGCGCTCTAGTGTTTTCTTGCCTGTTGAAAACCTAGGCCTTGTGATCGTTGACGAAGAACATGATAGCTCATTTAAGCAAACAGATCGTTGTCCTTATAATGGGCGCGATGTTGCCATTAAGAAAGCACAGCTATTCAATGCACCTGTCGTTCTTGGTAGTGCGACGCCTTCATTAGAAAATTACTTCACTTTTTCAAAGCTTAAACCAGAGAATTACTTTTCATTGGAAAAGAGAGTTGCCGGCGGCTTTCCGGAGATTGAATTATTAGACTCTCGCTCTCATGGTGCTAAGAAAGATATGGATGCCTTATCGATTTGGCCATTTGAAAAGAAGTCTTTAGATATGATTAGTGAAGCTTTAGATAGAGACGAGCAAGTTCTCGTTTTTGTAAATCGCCTAGGTTTTTCAAATTATCTTCAGTGTCGAGGTTGTGGTTATAAATTCGAAGATCCTAATACTGGTGTACCACTAAGGTATTTTAAAAATAAAAATATTCTTTCAAGCTCTCATTCAGACTATCAAATTCCAAGACCAGAAATTTGTCCTGAATGTGGAAATATGAATCTGCTACAAAAGGGATTCGGTACAGAAAGACTGCAAGAAGTTTTACAAGAGTTTTATCCTACTAAGAAGATTGAGCGCTTTGATCGCGATGAGATCACAAATCTTGATAAGCTAGAAGATAAGCTTGAGCGTTTCCATAAAGGTGATATTGATATCTTTGTCGGAACACAAATGCTTTCTAAAGGTCACAACTTTAAAAAAGTTAATCTCGTTTTAATTTTAGGAACTGATTCAATGCTAAACTTCCCTGACTTTAGGGCCATGGAAAAAGCTTACCAAATGATTGTTCAAATTTTAGGACGAGCAGGGCGATATTCAAATCACGCTAAGGTTGCAATTCAAACGATGCTTCCAGATAATACAATGTTCGATTTTATCAAATCACATAGTTTTTCTGGTTTTTATGATTTCGAATTAACAACGCGTGAGTTTGGTCTATTTCCTCCTTATACAAAGATGGCAAATATTCACGTCTCTGGTAGAGATCGCGACAAAATAATTGCCAATCTCTCAAGTGAAATTCAAAAGCTTCGTGGGCTAATGGATCAGTTGGGAATCGATGGCCAAGTATGGGGCCCTACTCCTGCTATGATTGAAAGGCGTGCGAATATGTTCACATGGAGCATGTCTTTAATGTGTAAGAATGGGGGCGAGCTCAATCAAGTATTGCAGATTTTTCGCGCTCAAAATAAGATCGACTATTCTTTCTCTGTAAAAATCGATGTCGATCCAATGGATACTTAATTTATGCTTTCAAAAATAATTACTAGCTTCTTCTTTATCGTGGCCCCTCTTTGTTATTCACCTGGCCCTGCAAATATAACTTTGGCCGGCCTTGGGGGAACTTATAGTTTTAAGAAAACTCTACCTTTCATACTTGGGTTATGGCTTTCAACTATTTCAGGACTTCTACTTTGTCTATATGGTGCAACAGACTTCATCATGAAACATGAGAAGCTCATGAGATACCTTCCTGTTTTTGGAGCTTTATACTTATTCTTTATGGCCTATAAAAGCCTTACTAATGTAAAGAAAGTAGAGGTGAAGAATGAGGAAGAAAATAATAAAGGTCCTTCATTTCTAGAAGGGGCTATTTTTCAGGCCCTAAATCCCAAATTCCTAGTTTTCACAATTAGTGTTTACTCACCATTTTTAAATGAGGGGAAACTCTTTCTAACACTTTTTAGTGCCGTGCTTTTTTTTGGTGGAGCTAGTGCTCATCTGCTCTGGTTTTTTATGGGCAATCGTCTGGCCCACGTTTTAGGCGGGAAAAAGGCCCAGTACTTTTTTAGTATCCTATTAATCGCAGTAGGGATTTGGATGATTTCAACTTCTATCTCTAAGTAGTTAATATTACTAGTTATATTAGTCTAACCTAATTGTCTTAAAACGATTTCTATTTACAAAGTACTTGCTAAATCTAAATAACGCATGTAGATATTGGACATGCACAAGTCACCTGTTCGCTTTTCATTTATTATTCCGATTGTTATGGGGGTAGTACTAACAATAAGCTTCTTTGTCATGGGCGCAGCTACTTACAGTATTCATAGTAATCAGGAAAGGGTTCGTTTTGAGAATGATAGAGAAATCATTTCAAGACAGATTGTAAATTCTCTAAAACTTCCTATCTGGAACTTAAATAAAGAATATATTCAGAAAATTTCTAATGTCTTTGTTAACTCAAGCGACCAGGCCGTTACTGCTATTACTGTTAGAGATGAGAATGAAAGTCTTTTGAGTCAGATTTCATTAGTTGAAGCAGCGGCCCCAAAATATGTAAGCCCTGAAATAGTCATTGAAAATTTTGAAGTTATATATGAGGGCAAGAAGATAGGAAGTGTTGAAATTAGATTTTCGAATCAATTAAATGCTATCTATGTTCACAATATCATGAAGATGATTGGGGTATGGTTTATATCGGGACTTGTTCTATCTTTGATTGTGACATCAATTGCTTACTATTATTTATTCTTTAATCCTCTAAAGCACTTTGTAAATAGAACAAGCCGTATTGCCAGTGGTGACTTCCGCCCAATACGTGAAAAATTTGTTCTTAATGAATTATCATTCTTTGCAAAAACACTTAATAAAACTCTAACCGAAATTATTTTAAGAGACGTAAAGCTAAAGAGATATAATGAAGAGCTTGAGGCGATAGTTACGACAAGAACTCAGGAATTATATGAGCAAAGAGAAAGAAGTCACGAATCAGAGAGACTCGCTGCCCTAGGGCAAATGGCCGCTGGGATCGCTCACGAGATTAATAACCCATTATTTGTCATTCTTGGAAATCTAAATCGATTAAAGAAATGTGTTAATGGCGAAAAGTGTGAATACATTCTTGAAAAGGTTGAGCTTGCTGCAGATCGAATTACTGATATTGTTAAGAGTATGTCGACAATGTCTCGTGATGGTCAAAAGGATTTAAAAACGATTATTAGGTGTGAAGAATTAGAATCAATTGTTTCATCTATTTGTCGAGGACGTTTGGCGGAAAAAGATATCCGTTTAGAATTCTCTTACGATAAATCTTCTATTGATAATTTAATTTATGCTAATAAAACTCAAATTAGCCAAGTTCTTGTTAATTTAATTAATAACTCGATTGATGCGATTGAGGAATTAGACGAACGATTAATTATCGTTTCTATAAATCAAGATTTCGAAAATCTTTATATCGAAGTCATTGATAGTGGAAAAGGGATTGATCCAAGAATCGAAAGCCGTATTATGGAGCCTTTTTACACGACTAAAGATGTAAATAAGGGAACAGGATTAGGACTTAGTTTATCTTATGAGATGATGTTAAATAATGATGGCTATCTTAGATATGATTCGAAGTCTGAAAATACGAAGTTTATCTTATCGTTACCTAGATATAGTGGAGAAGCTAGTGAATTACTTCACTAAGTACGCTTTAATATTTGCTTTTTCTACTTCTCTCTTTGCTGCCAAGGAAGTTCAGGTTGGTGCTTATCAATTCCCACCATTTTATATTTCTAAAAATGGAAAGAAGTCTGGACTCGTTTATGAGGTTATAAAAGAGCTTAATAAGGTTCAGAGTGAATATCGATTTAAGATTGTGGAAACATCTGCAAGACGTCGCTATCGAGACTTTACAACGAAGCGCTTTGATTTGATTTTATTTGAAAGTCCTAAGTGGGGATGGGAAGAACGTGGCATAAAATATGATATGACTCCTTCTTTTTTAAAAGGTGGGGAAAAATTTATCGCTAAAAAAGATAAGAATAGAACTCATGCTTACTTAAGGGATTTAAAAAAGAAGAGCATTTTGCTTTATGATGGTTATCACTATGGTTTTCTAGATTTTGATATTGATCAGAAATATGATGCGAAATTAATCTATACCAACTCACATGAAGGAAATATTTTAAGTATCTTAAAGGGACGTGGAGATATTGCCGTCATAACAGAGTCTTATCTAACTCAATTTTTGGAAGATAATAAAAATTTAAAAGATAAACTCATTATCTCTACTCACTACGATCAAGAGTATTCTCACCGAGCATTAGTCACTCAAGATTCTATTATCACAAGCGAAAAATTTTATCATTTCTTAAAGCTAATTAAAGATCGCCCTTGTTGTCGTCAGTTTTCAAATCTTTAGTTTAACTCATACATTAAGAGCTCACTAAAGCGTTCTTTAGAACGTCTCCAAGCTTTTGCTTCTTGTCTTAACTTCTCATTCTTTGCAGAGTTTGGACCCATTAGAAGTTGTCTCTTCTTTGGATTATTGATCATGACACAAAAAGTAACAGGATCGGCTTCAAAGCTTCTTCCGCAAATATTATAAACGAAGTCGAGGCTTCCTGTTTTATAGCGGTACTTCTCAAACCCTTTATTAGTTAAGTACTTGCGATGTAGAGAACCACTGTGACCAGTAATTGAAAGTAGGTTAATGAAGTAGTTATTTCCAAATTTCTTATAAGCGTTCTTATTGATGAAATTAACAATATCTTGAGCTAACATTTCTATGTTAACACTCAGTCCAGAACTATTAGTAAGCTCGCCTTTAACAGGTAGCTTTAAGTCGCTAACCATTTTTTGAGCAGCATCTTTCAAATTATCTTTTTTTGTCGCTTTTAAGACTAGTGTTTCAATAAATAAGTTATTTGAGTACTCGAGAGATAATTTTACCATATCTAAAGAAGGCACAGAGTAGACAGTGTTTAAAATTTTAGACTTAGTAAAACTTTCTTCAAACGCCACGCCTTTTGTTTCAATGCCCGCAATCTTTAAGTGATGATTAAAATAATTAGCATTAAACTGTAGAGAGTCTCTTATAGGTACTTCTAGAAAGTAATCTTTGGAATTTGTATAAACCCATGATTCCTTTTCATTATTTTTGATATGACGAAAAACTTCTCCAGGCCCTAGTGGCTTAGGTGACTTTTTAATTTCTAGGCCATTGTGAGTTGGGAAAATATTTTTATCGTCACGTCCGATCGACTTGAAACGGTTAAAATTTATGTTAAGGCCTGAAATACTTTGGTTATATGGTTGGTCATCTAGTCCAACATTTCCTATACGATTTAGATCGACAAAATTATTAACAACAATGAGTTTTCCTTCTACTTTTTTTATTCCAGCTGCCTTTACTGCATCAATGAGATCATAGGCTTGTGCTGTTAGAAAGTAGGGGTCACCTGAAGTACTTAGGATAAGGTCTCCCTTTAGTGTCCCGTTTGAAATATGTCCTCTTGAGGCAATCGATGTTTTAAAACGATAGTCTGTACCTAATTTATCGAGGATGTAATAAGCCGAAAATATTTTAAAAATCGAAGCGGGGATAAAAGAGTTTTTTGAATCGAGGGATCTTGATTTACCACTATCCCATTGTAAGAAGTAACTTAATTCGTCACCCTTATCTAAAAATTCTTTCTTTAAATTGTCGATTGATGTTGTGGCAAGAGATGCTAGAGAAAAAAATATTAAAACTAAAAACTTCATTTGTGCTTATCCTTATGGCAACAGTCTAGAGTTACAGGATCATATCCGCCTTTTGACCATGGGTGGCAACTCGCAATACGTTTTGTTGTTTTCCAAAATGCTATGTGAAATGGCAGTTTGGAAAAGGCCTCAATGCCATATTGAGAGCATGTTGGAGTATAGCGACAATTTGCCCCGAGAAATGGGGAGATTGCTATTTGGTAAAAGCGGATTAATTTGATGAAAATGTATCTCATTACGCGTTATTTTAGCATTTTCATGGATAATTTGCTAAATTTTTATGGTTCAAATTAATAGGAAAGAAGATGTTAAAACAAGAAAGAGCAGACTATATTGTCGAGGCACTTGAGGAGCTTTATCCAGAGACTCCAACGCCTCTAGATCATACGAATGAGTTCACCTTACTGATAGCTGTCTTATTATCAGCACAATGTACAGATGAACGAGTTAATCAGGTGACGCCGGCACTTTTTGCAAAGGCCGATAACGCACGCGACATGATGAAGTTAACACAAGAAGAAATTAAAGAAATCATTAAACCTTGTGGACTTTCTCCAAGAAAGTCTAAGGCCATTTATGATCTCTCAAGAATTCTTGTTAATGAACATGATGGAGAAGTTCCAGCAAGTTTTGAAGATCTTGAAAAGCTTCCTGGTGTCGGTCATAAAACGGCCTCTGTTGTTATGGCCCAGGCCTTTGATGTACCAGCTTTTCCTGTGGACACTCATATTCACAGGCTTGCTCAGCGTTGGGGCCTAACAAAGGGAAAGAATGTCGAACAAACAGAAGAGGATTGTAAGAAACTCTTTCCAAGAGATCTTTGGAATAAACTTCACTTGCAAATTATCTTCTATGGCCGCGAATATTGTAAGGCGAGATCATGTTTTGGACTCGAATGTCCAATCTGTCGCTATGTATATCCAAATCGTAAATCAAAAGTAGAGACAAAGAAATGAGAGTAACAAGAATTAATGATTTTGATATTTTACTACAAGAAGGAAGTACAAATAAGTCAATCGTAGTACTTCATGGATATGGAGCAAGTTTTCAAGATTTAGCTCCTCTATATCAGTATCTAGATCCAAAGGATGAATTCAATTGGTATTTTGTCGATGGACCGATGAAAGTTGATATTGGAATGGGAATGAAGGGAAGTGCCTGGTTTCCAATCGATATGATGGGACTTCAACAAGCTTCGATGGAAGGACGAATCGAAGATTTCTTCTCTCAGAGTGTTCCTGATGGAATCGAAGATATGCGTGATCGCTTAGTTCATTTGATCAAAGAGATTAAAAAGAATAGCACAGAAGTATTCCTAGGGGGATTCTCACAAGGCTCAATGCTAAGTCTTGCCGTTGCATATAAAGAACCTCATTTAATTGAGCGTCTCTTCTTACTTTCATCTACTTTATTTGATGAAGCGCATATTGCAGAAAATACAAAGCATATTAAGCATATTCCAATTTTTCAATCGCATGGAAGTGTTGATCCTATTCTTCCATATTTTCTGAGTGAGAAGCTTAAGAGTTATCTTGAGAAGGTTAATGAATATGAATTCCACCCATTCCAAGGTGGCCATGAAATACCAATGCCAGTTATTCAAAAGTTAAAAGATTTTTTAGGAAAGTAGAAATATGTTAAGTGGAAATATTCGCAAAATGAAAACGTCTCTTGAGGACGGACTAGCTCACTATCATTTACCTTTAGGTGATGAGCTTCTTTATATGAATGATCTTCTTGAAAAGAAGATCAAGCTAAGTTTTGATGGTCAGATAAACTCTGTCTACTCTGGTGAGTTAATTAAGAAGTCATATTCCCAAGGCTACTCTTATAAAGAAATGATTACACTTGCACAATGTGACACGTGTATCGTAAAGCCTGAGCTATGCCATTTTCATAAAGGAACATGTCGCGAGCCAGAGTGGGGAGAGAAGAATTGTATGATTCCTCACTATGTTTATCTTGCTGTATCATCTCATGTGAAAGTAGGGATCACACGTCACACGCAAATTCCTACTCGTTGGATTGATCAAGGAGCATCGTATGCTTTACCTATTTTAGAGGTACCTGATAGAAAAACTTCCGGAGAGATCGAGGTTGAGATTGCAAAAGCATTTTCGGATAAGACTAATTGGCGCAAAATGCTTATGAATGAAGTTGCAGATGAAGATTTAGAAATGCTTCGCGATCAGATCTATGATGACTTTGCAGACTTAATTGATAGTTTTGGTCTTGATGATATTGAAGAAGAAGTGACTCATATTGAGTATCCAGTAATTGAATTTCCAAAGAAGGTTAAGTCTCTTGGTTTCGATAAGAATCCTGTTATTGAGGGGACTTTAATGGGAATAAAAGGTCAGTATCTTATTTTAGATACAGGTTGTGTGAATATGCGAAAGCATGGTGGTTACTTTTTAAATGTCGAGGTCGACGTCTAGGCCACATTCTTTAGCGTGGAGCTGAACCATATTCCTCACTTCTTTTGTTGAAACTAAATGGTCAAGAAGCGAAAACTTCTGCGTTAGAGGAATCGCACAACCATTGTCGCATTTAGCATCAGAAGTGATGATGTTCACATGTTCCACTGGCTTCGTATTTTGAAAGCTTGCCATCCATTTGAAATGCTCAAGAATCTTATTTGAAATATTCTGAGCTATTTCACTACGTCTTTCTAAGTTGTATAGAAAGCGGCCAGTATCTTTTTGGCGGCCATTAACTAATATATGAATGACGCCTTTTTCTTTTAGATGTACACTGTTACTTAAACACTTTGGACAAAACATTACTTTTCCTTAAATTTAAGTATAATTATAAAAGCTAAATAAAAATTAATCAAAGGGTAAAATATGGAGCCAATTAAAAGAGCGATTCCTATGCGTGACGGTGTCAAATTGTATACCGAAGTCGTTGAGCACGGTGCTAAGTACTGGCTAATAGCGACTCATGGAATAGGTGAGCATTTAGGTCGACATAAATACCTGCAAGAAATTTTTGGCTTTGATGTAAACGTTTTTCAATATGATCTTCGTGGTCATGGCCGAAGTGGTGGAGAAAAAGCATATATCGATCCATTTGAGCAGTATATGTTAGACCTTGAAGATTGCCTTAAGCATTTAAGAGAGAATTATAAAATGGAAGATTATATTCTCTATGGGCATTCGATGGGTGCTCTAATCACTTGTGGCTTCACTCAGAATAACTTAAAAGATGGCCCAAAACCTAGAGCTATAATTGTAAACGCTCCTCCTGTTGGAGTAGGTGGTCCCTTCGCAAAGTTTGTTAATAAAGTGAAAGGCAAGTACTTTAGCAAGCTGGCCTCGATTAAAATGTCGATACCACTTGGTGGCCTTGTTGACTTAAATACATTATCTCACCGTAATCAAGTTGTTGAAGAATTTAAGAACGATCCGTTTAATCTTCAAAAGCTTCACACTAAACTTCTACTTGAAATGGTTTCCTGTAGTAAGAAGGTATTTTCAAAGCCTATTAATGATGAAGTGGAGAAATATATTTCTTATGGAACTGCTGATGAGCTAGTTAGTGTTCCTGAACTTGAAAGGTACTTAAAGGAAGTAGACACAAGTTTTACGATTACAAAGATAGAAGGCGCACGACACGAACAATATCAAGAAATTGAAAAGTATCGTACACCTTATTTTAACTATCTTAGGGAAATAGTTAAAAAACTAATTTTCTAACGAGTTTGAATATAGTCGATAAAATTTTTGATTACTTTACGTCCACCTTCGTAACCTGACTTTAGCTCTTCATCTGAAAGAGTCATCTCAATATGACTATCGACAAAATCTTGCGATGCCTCAGGGTGGCCTTGGAAGCTAAAGAATGGAAGAGTCTCATGAGCAATCCCATCAAGGAAGCAATCATTTGAAGTTGCTAGGTGAACAAAACCTTTTGGAAGCTCTTTCACTTCGTAGTGATGGGTAATAAAGAGACTAAATTCTTCACCCTTATTAAAACCAAATTTATCCATGAGAATTTTTGTTTTTCTGGTCCCTTCAAAAAGCTGATTATCAGGTTTAACCATATCAACTGTTGAGCCAAAGATATCGGCAATGAGTTGATGGCCAAAGCAAATTCCCATAACAGGGATATCTTGTTCTAATTTTTCTTTCATACGTTTAGCAAGATCGACTTGCCAATCAAGTCTTTGGTAGACGTTTGAGTCTGAGCCGAAAATGATATAGCCACTGGCCTCTTCAATTTTATCTAGTGAGTCACATCCAAATTGAGATACCCAATGATATGTCGTCGGTATATTAAAATTTTGAATCATTTGATTCATACAATTGTAAGACGGATTGTTGATAGCACAGTCAATGATAGCAATAGGCTTCTTCATTATTTCACCTTCTAAGCTCGAATAAAAATGCGTTAATTAATGAGGGCATAATCTAACAAAATTGTTAAAAAGCTAAAAGAAGTTTGTCGAAAAAAGAAATTACTTCTTATGAAAATTGACACTTTAATAAGTTCCGTTACACCTCAAACTTTTGGCACTTTTCAAATTAAAGTTTGAAAAATCAGTATTTTTAAAGGCCAAATATTTAAATACAATGAAAAATATTTGAAATTTATAACTTACCAAGACTTGGTAGGGCCTAAATGTGAATTCAATACCTTTCAATTTTGTCTCGAATCTAAAAAAAAAATACTTTGTTGATATGAGTTAAAGGGCTAATTTTATATAGAATCTAACTAAAAACAGGTTAAAGTTAAGCTAAGAGTTAACCGATAAATAAATTAAGATTAATTCGGGGGGATATCTTGTCAACTGCCAAGAAATTAGATCAAGACAATATTGAGAAGCCAGCAACTTCTGCAGAAGTGTCAAAGGTTTCAGCTTCTTCTAAAGATGAAAATCCATCTAATGTTCTAGAGTTTTCTATTACGAATCAGATCAAAAGTGTTGATTTATCAAAGTTAGGTGAAAGTTCTGAAGAGAGCACTGGTAGTTTAAATAATCTTGATCTAAGTGCTAAGCCAGTAGGCGATATCACTCATACACAAATCTTAAATTTAGCAAAAAGTTCAACTGAAGTGGATGTGCTTGAGGCACAGGTGAAGTTAATCGCCCTTTTTGTATCTGAGGCCAGACTACTTGAGGGCGAGCTGAATAAGTATATTCACGCAATTCACAAACAAAGCCCACAGTCTAAGAAGTATCTTCTTCAAATGAGGAAAGTTGTTAAAGACTTTTCTAATATTGAAAAGATTCTTGAGAAGGCCAGGTCCGTAAAATAAGCTGGAATTAGCGACTTGCTATTTGAAGTAGCTTATCTTCTTTTGTCTTCTTTGAGTCACCCTCTTTTTTAGAATCTTTTTCATCTTTTTCAGGCCCTTGGTCTTCAACTGGAATACTCTTTAAGATCTCAGTTGCAGATACATTCATGTTAATACCAAGACATGCGATTACGGCCATTGCTAGTAAAAGTTTCATAATTTCCTCACGTATAGAATTATGCTTAGAATAGGAAGGATTTAGGCCTTAGACAAAGAGAATCGGTCCGGTGTAGTAATTTTTTTAAACATGTAAGATTGAGATGGGATTCTTACAATGGAGAGGACATTTTTAAGAGTGAGGGTAAGTTTAAGCGGTGCCAAACTTACCCTGAATATTTATTATTTTTTGATAAATGTTTCTAGAAACTTCACCCTTGTCAGTGCTGGTGGGTGAGAGTGGTAAAATGAGCTGTAAACTGGATCTGGAGTCAATGTACTAGCGTTATCCTTATACATCTTCACTAGAGCGTTAATAAGCTCCTGAGGATTTGAATGAATTGATGCAAATTCATCAGCTTCAAATTCATACTTTCTCGATGCCCAAGATGAGATTGGAGTAATAAAGAAAGTATAGATACCACTAACAAGTAAAAATAGAGTTAGGGCCATGTAAGTTTGAGTTGTATGTACTCCATGCATTTCGAAGAACCATGATGTTTGCATCAGCTGACCTAGGATAAAAAGACCAATGAAGCTGAAGACAAAAGCTTTAATCATCATTTTAAGGATATGCTTACGCTTGAAGTGACCTAGCTCGTGAGCAAGTACGGCCTCTACTTCTGAAGCGCTTAATGTATTAATCAGAGTATCAAAGAAGACGATACGCTTATTCTTTCCAAAGCCTGTAAAATAAGCGTTTCCATGTCCACTCCTACGTGAAGCATCCATCACAAAAAGCCCCTTACTTTCAAAATCGACACGCTTTAAAAGATCAAGAATTCGCTCTTTTACCTCTCCTTCTTCAAGTTCTGTAAATTTATTGAAAATTGGTGCGATAAAAGTTGGGTAAATCCACATAAGTAATAGTTGGAACACACTTAGAAATGCCCATGCATATGCCCACCAATACTGTCCTAAAGATTCCATGATCCAAAGAATTCCATAGATTAGTGGAGTTCCGATAATTAGTCCTAGCAGTGAGCCTTTAATCATATCCATTACGAAAGTTTTAAAAGTTGTTTTGTTAAATCCATACTTTTCTTCGATAACGAAAGTTGAGTAAAGGGCCTCTGGTAGGCCAAGTATTGAATTAATGAAACTGAATGCCAAAATGAAAACCGTACCAGTTAATAGCGGTGATAATCCAAGTGTCAGAATTGATTTGTTAAGTGCGTCAAGTCCACCACCTAGAGTCCAAACAACAAGAATAATATAGCCCAGGAAGTTGAACAGTTGTCCCTTATTAAGCTTCTCCATAGTGTAGCGAGCAGCTTTCTGATGCTCTTCTAGTGAGATTTTGTCAGCGAATTCTTCCGGTACAGCATTAAAGTGTTTACCGATATGTTTAATATTTCTCTTATCTAGGTAAGCCTCAATTAATCCTTTGATACAAAGGACTGAAATAAATACTTTTGATGCGATCGTAAGATTGACCATATGCTTCCTTTTTTTTAACTTCTATATTTGTTATGACCTCTATATCATGACAAAAAAAAAGGTATTTGCCTATGAATGTTCACCAAATTTATACCGATTCACCTCTACGCAATTACAACTACATTGTCGAAATGGGCAATGCAGAAGTTGCTGTAGTTGATCCTATCTATCCCGAATTAATCAACGAATGGTTGGCCAATAATGATCGTCAACTTGCAGTGATTTTACTCTCGCATGGACACTATGATCACGTGGCAGGTGTTGAGGCATTAGTAAAAGAGCATGGCGCTCAGATTTGGGGCCATAAAGATAGTTTTGAAACAATTGACCGCATACTCGTTGATGGAGAAAGAATTTCAACCGCATTAGGGGAAATGGAAGTCATCGAGACTCCAGGACATACGATGGACCACTTATGCTTTCTATTTTTTGAATCAGCTAAGCAGGTTGAGATCATTACAATGGATACGATTTTTAATGCAGGCATTGGAAATTGTAAAAATGGCGGCAATCTTGAAGTCTTCGTTAAGACTATTTTAGCACTTAATGAAAGAGTCGAGGATCAGGTTATTTTATGGCCTGGCCATGATTACATTATTAATAATCTAAACTTTACCTTGGCCAATGACCCGGAGAATGAGGCAGCTAAAGAGTTACTTGAGCGAGTGCAATCTGAAGGTAGCATTGGATTTCAAACCAATTTTGAAACAGAAAGGAGAGTTAACCTCTTCTTGATGACGAGTGATAAAGAAAGAATTAAAGACTTAAGAAAGAAAAGAGATAATTGGTAAATTAAAAACAATTAAAGGAGTTGATATGAGTTTTCCAAAAGTTGGAAATATGGCGCCAGCATTTACAATGCTTAACCAAGATGAGCAAAAAGTAAGCCTTAAAGATTTTAAAGGTGAGAAGAACGTTGTTCTTTATTTCTATCCAAAGGCGATGACACCAGGATGTACAACACAAGCTTGCGGTATTCGTGATTATAAGAAAGAGTTCGCAAAGGCCGATACAGTTGTTTTGGGTGTGTCTCCAGACGAGCCAGCACGTCTTGTGAAATTTATTGAAAAACAAAAACTGAATTTTGACCTTCTATCAGATCCAGAGCACAAGTCGATGGATAAGTATGGTGTTTGGGGACTTAAGAAATTCATGGGTAAAGAATACATGGGTGTTATCAGAACGACTTTTATTATTGGCAAAGACGGTCGTCTGAAATATGTAATGGATAAAGTGAAAACTAAGTCACACCATGAAGACGTACTTAACTGGATTAAAGAGAATCTATAGACTCTGTCTTTGAATTTTTAGAAGAGGAAGTATATGAAGGCCCTAATTTTATTTTTATTATTTTCAACGACTTATGCAGCAACAATTGAAGTGATGTCTTATAACGTTGAAAACTTATTCGATACGCAAAAAGATGAAGGAAAGAACGACTGGTCATACCTTCCAAAGAATACTAAAGGAAAAGTTGAAGCTTGTAAGAAGGTTTCATCTAAGTACCGTCGTGAAGAATGTTATTCTGCAGATTGGACTCAAGAGAAACTTGATCTTAAGCTATCTCAAATTAAAGACGTTGTTCTTAAAGAAAGAAAAAAACTTCCAGATTTATTAGTAGTTTCAGAAATTGAAAATGAAAACGTAATCGGACAACTTGCGAAAGTTTTAGGTTATAAGAAATTCTATACATCTAATTCACCGGACTACCGTGGAGTTGACCTTGCTGTTCTTTTTAATGAAACAAAAGATTTCAAGTATGTTTCAAAAAGAGAGCATGTTCTAAAGAGTGATTACTTAAAGAAGAGACCTTCTCGTAATATCTTTGAAGTACAATTTAAGTTAGGAAATAATGACTTATATGTTTTTGCTAACCACTGGCCAAGTTTAGGAAACCCTGATGAGGCAAGAGTAACAGCGGCAACAACTTTAAAAACTAGAATTGATGAAATCATGAAGAAAAATGCTAAGGCATCAGTTCTTGCTGTCGGTGACTTCAATACGATTCCAGAGCTAAAGGAAGCTGGCAATAAGCACCCAATGCGTGACGTTCTTTTAAAGGATGGAACGATAGTGGATGTTGAAAAGGTATTTCGCTCAGAAAAATCAAATGCAAAGAGAGTGCAAGAAATGCCACCGGGGACTTACTACTATGCTAAAAATTCTCAGTGGAATCACTTAGACCGCGTCTTTGTACCAAAGGTTATGCTAGGTGATAAGCATCCTATTAGAGTTGATTTAAAATCTTACAAGATTTATGCACCAGATTTTATTCGCCAACCTCAACCTCAAAGTGTTTATGAAGAAGACATTGAAGAGATGAGAGATCGCGGATTTAAAGTAGAGACAAAGAAAGTGCAAACAGCACCGAATCGTTATGATCACTTAGCAACTAAGAAAGCTAAGGCCGGATACTCTGATCACTTTCCACTTGTTTTCGAATTAAATTACTAAAAAAAGAAAGGCCCTTTAAAAGGGCCTTTTTTTATTTATCAAATACGCTGTTAAAATATAGTCTTGTACATTCTCTAACTGGATCAACACCAGCTGGGTTCTCTTGATAGAAATCCTTACACTTTTTCATGAAGTCTTGAGCATAAGTATCTTTCTTTTTTCTTCCGCGAAATTCAAAGTGAAAACCAACGTAATCAGGAGCAACAACTGGGTGAATCGACATATCCCACTTTTCGTTTCTTTCTGGGTTGTACTCACTTGCATAAATTAGTTTACCTGTTATGTGACCTACAAGAGCACCAATAGCAACATCACTTGCCCAGTGTGCACGGTCGTGAACACGTGACCAACCACCAATAGCTGCTGCTGTATAGGCAAGAACAGGGATGAATTTTGATTCATCTTTGTAGTGTTCTGCAATTACTGTCGCAAATGTAAAAGCTGTCGTAGTATGTCCCGAAGGAAATGAAACGTTATCGTTATCCCAATTAAATCCAGTAAAATCATTCTTATCTTCTGTTTTGTTTGGTCTAACACGGCTAAAAGTCATCTTAGCAGCTCTTGTGATTAGTCCCGATAATACAGTTGCCTTAAGTGCAACTTTTGAGATTCTTTTGATCTCATCATTTTGAATAACAACACCCAGAGCGTAACCTGCGGCAGAAAGTTGGATAGGGTAACTTCCAGCTTTTTCACCCCAAAAAGCAATTTCTTCTGAAACTTCTGTACGATTGTCTTGAGCAAATTGCATTAATTCTTCATCGTTATTAAATAGTAAAATTGCCGTACCAGCAGTTGCTCCAATCAGTGCAAGCTCTCCATTTGTAAGGCCAACAGGAAGCGTTTGATAAGAAGGAGCGAAAGTATATTCACCGTAACGGTTAATAATTCCATCTTCGGCGTAGCGAGGTTGAAATACACTATCTTCTCCCATTCCTGGGCAGTGACCATCTCTTAAGAAATCTTCTACTAAGCATTCGGCTTGAGCATTAATTACGAATACTAGGCATGCCAATATTCTTAAAAACTTACGTCCTCTCATAAATTCTCCCTAAACAAAATTATATTTGTGCCATTATATCTTGATAGGTAAATCACTAGTGTGTTTTTGTTGTATTTACATAGGGGCTACAAATTTTAGACAGTTAGATGGCGGTAATATATTTCCTCAATTTTTACAGATAAAATTAAGTTAAAATAGTTGAATGAGGGGAATTTTAATTCTAATTTTAACTATTTACGGCCTATGTGCATATTCATCAAATGACTTTAAATACCAAGATCGTTCGAATGATTTTAAAGGGTTAGCTAAGTCCCTTATTGCTGAATATGAGTATCAGGACTTCAGTGGCTTTTATCAAAACTACTCAGAGCACTTCTTGGCCAATCAAGTTTTTACTAAAGGAAGTGAAAGGTTCTTAATTAAGCTTGGACTAGAGGCAGATCCTAATCATTTAAATAAATTTATAGAACTTGAAAGAGGAGAGGTTGTAAACTTCAATGTTAATAGCACTCCAGTATCTATCTATTTTGAAAATATCTCAAAAGTTGAAAAATATAAGATCGTAAAAAGTGTAAAGGGCTTTGTTGCAAAACAGATTAAGAAAGGTAGCTTTAAGAAGTACACTCTCTTAGATCTAATTATTCCAAAGGCCCACGCATTAGAGTGTGAAAATCAGCTTGAAGAGATTGTTAATATCAATGATCTCCAAGCTCCAATTGATAAGTTCAATAAAGACTATCTGATGTCACAAGCAAGTGGCTGTGTACAGAAGGCGCTTAGTGCTGCATGGGCAAGGACTGGCGGGCTTGTTCAAGATGTTGGAAGTGGGGTTTGGAATTTTATAAAATCTCCAGTTAAGTCAGCAAAGAAATTTTGGAATAGTGCAGTCGATACTTATGAGACAACAAAAGAATTCATTACGCAAATAGATGAGAAATTAGCCGCTCTTGGGGATGCCCTTGGCGCTATGTCAGTTGAGTCGCAAGTTCAATTAGTTTGTGCACTTGTGGGGAATTTAGGATCTAACGTTCTTCTTAATGTTATTATGAAAGGTCCACTAGGTCTTGCTAATGCTATGACTTCGTTAGCGGACTTATCAAAAAGGGTGACATCATCAGCAAAATTTCTCCAACTTCTTGATCAGTTAAAGAATGTTGGAAAGTTAGGAAAGGATAAAGTCGGGGAATTGATTAATAAAGTTCTTACGACAAATAATAAAGAGGGTCTTGATAAGGTAAATTCTCTTTCATCAGCTAATTACGTAAACCTTACAGTGGAGTATGCAGCATGCGCGCTTTAATTATATCAATACTCATCACTTCTAGTTTCAATATTGCTGCTTCAGGAAAGAAGTGCAAGGACCTAGATGAAAAGGTTACAAGAGCGATCGAGTCTCAAAAGATAATGAGTCAAAGAGGAATTAAAGGCGAGATTAGACAGGAGATGACAAGTCTTCTTGATCGAGGTGTTGAGATCGATCCAATGTTTTTTCAACAGATGATTTATCGTAAAGGGTTCAAAACAAGTGGCTTTAAAGACAAAGGCCTTCTTGTGGGGCACGCAAAGAAGCACGGTGATGAATTTAACTTTGTAAGTGATAAGCAATACTTAAAAAATGCAGAGAAGTTTGCTCGCTCTAGTGATGATAACATCATCTCATTTAGAAGTAAGAATGATATTTATCGCTACAATCCAGTTTCAAACGAGTTTCAAGTTATCGAGCGCTCTGGAAAGGTCATCGGTACCTATTATAGGCCAGATCTAAGAAAGCTAAATGCTGCACGAAAACGAGAGAATTTACCCCCATTTAAAAGTGTAACTGAATGGTTCATTAAGAATAAATGGGAGCGTTTTGTTTTAAATAGTGATTTTAAAAAATAGAGAATAAATCATTAAAAATTTTGAAAGCATAACTTTTTGTGAATGCTTCAAAGTTAGTAAATCTCTTTTCAAAACTTTTTTCTTTTGAATTCTCTTGATACAGGTAAGCTGTTGCAGCTTCTGCAAACATTTCTTCAGGTGAAACTGTCGAGTATGCAGAAGGGAAGTTATCATACACTAATAAATCATTAGTATTTGTTAATCTTAGTTTGGCTTCAGAAAGATTAATTTCTGGATAATGTTGGTCGTTATTATGCTGATATGTAAAGTATCTTTCATTTAAAGACCAACCAACAGAGCTGATGAAATCTTGATATAGCTTTGGATTTTCTTTTTGAACAAAGTGAAAGAACTCATGTGTAAGTGTTAGATTGATTTCTTCATCATTCTTTAATTGATCTTTATAGATAACAACTTGTTTCCACTCTTCATCATACTTACCTTTTGTAAGCCAGTTCGTTGGATGTGTTGTTTCAAAAATGACGAATTTTAAATTTTGCGTTGTTTCAGTAAAGCCAATGTCGAGTAACTCTTTAACAAGACGGATTTGTTTCAAACTAATTTCTGCAGCTGGGATGATTAGGACATTATAATCATCATAAATCTCAAGTTGTAATGAACTTGCCTCAGATCTCTCTTCGTCAGTAATATTGTCGCTAAACTCAAAATCAACAAAGTCGATAATGCCATTGTTATTGATATCACTTCCTACTTTTGATTTATCCTCTGGAAATTCATCAATGATATTGTCGTAACCATCACCATCAATGTCATTATCCATAGCATCTGGGATTCCATCGAAGTCTTGATCGAGAAAGATGAAGTAGTTATCATTTCTAATCACATCTTTTTCTATGAAAGTTTGATTAATTGTATAGCGAAGCTTTTCATTAATAGAAATGAGATTGAAAGTTATTGAAAATGCACTTTTTGCAAAAAGCATCGAAATTGCGAAAATCCCTAAGGGCCAGAGTTGGCCCCTTAGAGAATTCTTAAATATGTTTTTCTTATTGAAAATCATTTAGCTAGTTAGTCCATTTCTTAGTGGTAGTGAGCTGACCAAATATCTGCCCATGCTTCAATAAAACCACCATGTCCACCAACTAGTGCATAAGATAGGATCGCAGCAGGGAAGTATAGAGGTCCAAGTAGTGCCGATTGTTTAGCATGACCAGCCTCGTGTCCAGAAGCGAAACGGTATCCTGAGCAGAAGTCTAATTCAAAAAGTCCTGCAGACATTTTACCTGGAACAATACCAAGTCCACATACGTCAGCGTAGATCTGCATTTTTGAAGCAGCAATTCTGATACGTGGAAGATCAAATTCAATCATTCTTGCATAACGGTATGGTGTTACTGCTTCAAGGAAGTTTATGAATAAGTTAACTCCACGGCTTACTGGAACTAGTAGTACTTTAGTTGCAACAAATGCTCCACCAACCATTGTGTTAATTAGACCCCAAGAAAGGTTTGAGGCAACAACAAATAGGTGCATAAGAGGGTGATCTGGATTCGCTGGGTCAAATAAAAGTGACTTCTTTCCAAATACATTTTCGTAAGTCATTAGGGCCTTATCAAATTCAGCTCTTTGCTCTTGTGTTAGAGCTTCTTTTTTATACTCACTGAATTTTTCAAGTTTTTCAGCATTTTCTTGCTTCCCAGTATTAAGAAGATTGTTGATATTTTCACTTAATTCTGGAGAAAGAATATTTGCATCTCTCATCGCCTTTAGCTTAGTAAGAGTCTTCTTAGCATCTTGGTCGATGATTTTCATCATTCCGATATAGGCCATATGCTGTTGAAGAACTTCAAGTTTGAATGCTTCATCATTTTCAGTAAAACGTTGCATTTTATCAGAAGAGATCTCTTCGATATAACCGATTGAACGTTTTGAATAACCTTCACTTAGATTTCTCATATAAGTAAGAGAGTAGAGTGCAAGAACTTCATTCTGCGCCATTTGTTCTGGTGTATTAATGAGACGATTATTTTCATCTTTACGGTAAGAGTCTTTTCCAGCATCAAAAGTAATCGCGTGAATATCAAGTGTTAGATCTTTTACTTGCTTCATCCAATTACGAATTTTCTCTTTACTCTCATTATATTTTTCAACTGTACGAACTCTTCTTTTGCGATCGTTAGAGCCATAAGTTTGTTTCGAATCAGTCCATGTCTCAAGCTTTGGAGCACTATTAATGAGTTTCGCAATTTGCTCAGATTTAATCTGTAACTCATTTGCCATCATAAGTTTAGAGTCAGATAAGTTTGATTTTTCAGAGCTTTCAAGGCTTAGCTTGAAATCATTAAAATGATTGTTGATGCCTTTATTGGTAACGACCTTACAAGATGCCATTTGAAGGCAGGCCAATACACATAGGGTAGTATTAGCAACTTTTTTAATTGCTGGTGACATAATCTCTCTCCGTTTTTTGGTTTACGGTTTTTTGGGAGTTATATCATTTAATTTGATTGAGTTAGTCGGGTTTGAAAACTTCTCGTAGATGTACAAAATTTAGTCAATAAATTGAAGATCAATTTCTTGAGCTAATTTATTCAGTAAGTACTTAACTTCAGGCACAAGACTAGGGTGTGCTTGAACAACAATGTCGCGATGGCCTTCGTGCTTGTCGCCTTCGATTGTTGAGTAGAAACATAGGCCTTCATTTGCTTCAAGTTGAAAGTAGAAATATGCTGATTCTTTCTTTGGTACTCTTACAATTGTTTTAAATATCTCACTCATAAAATACTCGACAAGTTTGTTTTTTATTTAGTTATTTGGCTTGGCAGTCTTTGCCTATGCACGAAATTTCATTGACTTAAACGCTTTGTAACCTAAAATATTATTAAAGGCCACTCTTTTATCAAGTCATGGAGGACTACAAGTGAAAGATTTCAGGAAGAGATTTCCACTCACTTCAGTATTAATTTTAGCTTTGGCAACGACATCTTGTTCGTGGTCAAAAAGAAAAACTCTTTTTGATGAAGAAGGCTATCCAATTGAAGAAGATAAGCAAGTAGCAGCTAAACAACAAATGGTTCCAAAGGCCCAGTACGATCAACTTCTAGAAAAGTACGACAAGCTTTTAAAAGATACTAAAGCACCAAGCTTAGCAGAGCAATACAAGGCCAAAGGTGGCAAAGAGTCTGCCGAGCAAGTACAGCTGAGTATGATTGATGATCTACAAGGTGCAAAAGGTAATAATGTTGCTGAGACTGTAGATGTTTTTGCTAATGAAGTGGTAGCACAAAAGAAGCAAGAACAAACTGACGATGTTCTTCTACAAAAAGAATTAAATCTTTTAAAACAGGCCGAAGGTTTAATGGCCCAAAATCGCCTTGATCAATCGTTAACAATTTTAAAAGATCTTGAGGGGTCAAGACATAGCCAAATTAAAGTAAGAGCAAAGTTTTATCTAGCAGAAATGCTTTTTGCACAACAAGAATTTGATCTTGCTATGCAATTATATGAAGAAATTCTTAGACAACACGCTTTTTCAGGTCTTGTTATTAAGAGTTTAGGAAGACTAATTGTTTGTACAGATAAATTAAAATTAGCAAAGAAGAAAGAGAAGTATTATTCAATCCTTCACGATTTCTTTGGTGAAGCATAGGGCATAGTTTGAAGAAGAAAAATCTAAGCTTATTCTTTTGTATCGTATCTCTTCTCATGAGCATGGGACAAGTGCGTGCGCAAGATGATCTTAAGGATCTAGAGCTTTTAGATGATAAAGACCTTCTTATGCTTTTAGAGGAAGAAACAGATCAGCCTCAGCAAACGGATGTTTCAGATGAAGTCCTTTCAGACGAATTAAATTCAATTAAAAGTGATCAAAAGAAAACACTTCCTGGCGAGGAAGTTCTTACTGATGAAAATCTTAAAAAGATTGATGCTAATAATTTAGAGAACGCAGATAATCTTGAAGAGATTGATATACTTGCAAAAGATGTTGATACAAAAACACAAGAGTCTAATGTTGATATTGTAGAGCCTGAAAAAGCTGCACAAAAAAATGTTAGTAATCAAAATGTAACAATTGATAAAAATCTTTTTAATGTAGGAAAGGAAGAGAAAGAGCTTCTAGATCTTGCAAAATTTGTTGAAAAGAAAATTCCAGAAGAAGAGTGGAATGAGCTTGCAACAGCTGCAAAAGTCGATAAGTATATCGTGCAAGATGGCGACTGGCTTTGGAAGATTTCACAAAATCTTTTTGGATCAGGTTTTTATTATTCAAAAATTTGGTCGATGAACCCTCAGATTACAAATCCACACGAAATTGAGCCAGGACAAGTTCTAGTATTTTCTACTGGTAGTGAGAGTTCTTTTCCAAAAGTTGCCTTTGGTTCTTTTGAGGATGATGGAAGTCAAGTTCGTCGTTCTGAGAACGTTAAGGTTGCTTCATCTGGTGCATTCTCAGCATATGGTGACGATATAAAATCAGATTGGTTAAAAGAGAGAAGGACACTTGTAAACAAAGGTGCATTCTTTCAATCACTAACAGAGTCTTCTTATGATGATGTTCTTTCAATGACTGAGATTGAGTTAAATACTGATTATAAAAAGTATGCGCCACCAATTTCTCGTATCATTATTGAAGAGCCAGATACTCAATATGACAAAAATGGTATTTCTTCGATTGAAAGACAAGAGATCACTGTTTCTCATGGATTCTATCTAAATACTTTTCTTACAACTAATCATATTCAAGATTTAGGTTATATCTCAGATAAGCAAGACGAGTCGGTTTTAATTCACAAAGACCAACATATCTACGTTAAGTTTGATAAGAGTGTACAGGTTAGGCCAGGTGATAAGTTTTCAATTTATCAACCAGATGGAAAAGTATCTCACCGTATCTCGGATCGTGAAGGTTTACGCTATACAATTCTTGGTCAAGTTAAGGCAATTCGTGAGTTAGAAGATAATAAGTGGGAAGTTGCTGTTGACGAAATTGTTGAAACAATTGAGCGTGGAGCTAGGCTAACTGTTTATACTCCAAAGATTGCTAAGATCTTTAAGACTTATAACCCACGTCGTATTGAAGCTGCGATTATCGGTTCTTATAAGCAACAAGATCGTGGGCTTGCCCTTGGAAGTGTTGTCTATTTAGACAGAGGTCGAGTTGACGGAGTTGAGCTTGGAAATGTTTTTGAAGTTTACTCTTTTATGGATAGAGGAACAGGAAAACAAATTAGTTCACAACCTACTTATGTAAAAGGTGAGGCAACTGTTATTACTGTAACTGATAACTTTGCTACGGCAGTTGTTTCTTATAGTAACTCAGGGCTTGATCTTGGAGATATTGCTCTGACAAAATCTGAAGCGACAGCAAAGATGGCCGAGCAGTTACGCAATAACACACGTGCAAAGAATCTTGGTAAGCAAGAAAACCTTGCTCTTGAAGAACTTGATGTTGAGCTAAACTTAGACAATCTTGGGGAAGATCTGCTTAAACAAGTTGATGAAATTCGTCTTGAAGAGGATGAACTTGAAGAACTTGAACGCCAAGAAAGAGAGAAGTCGATCATTAAGGAACAAGCTCGAGATCTTAAAGAACTAGAGAAGCTTGAGAAAGAATTGATTGATGCTGAAACAAAATTAAATGAGCAAAAGATCGACGAAGATACTTACTTAGAGCGTCAAGACCTGAATTTAATTGAGAAAGGTGTGAAGGCTAAAGATCCTAACGCACTACCTTCAATGAATGAAATTGAATCACAAGAAGGTCTAAAATATATGGATGAAGATCTGAACACTAAGGAAAACCCTTACGGATTGACTCCATATGACATCGAAGAAATTGAAGAACTATTGAATAGTGACTCAAATTAATCTATGCTAGCAAAAAATATGTTAAGATACCCTTGGTGCGTTCCTGTAACGCACCTTGTTTTTTTATAACAGGAGAAAGTGAACGTCATGACACAATCAGAAGTTGTGAGTGAAGCTACAACAAATGCTGCCTCTGACAAGGCCTCGAAAAAAGTAGCAAAAAAAACAACAAGTAAAAAGAAAACAACAAAGAAGAAGACTGCCAAAAAAACTGCCAAAAAAACAGCAAAGAAAGCTGCTAAAAAAACGGCCAAAAAAACAGCAAAGAAAGCTTCTTCATCTAAAGAAAAAGACTACAAACTAGTCATCGTGGAATCACCTTCAAAGGCCAAAACGATTAAGAAATATCTTGGCCGTGGTTTTCAAGTTGTTGCCTCAAACGGACACATTAAAGACCTTCCAAAGTCTAAACTAGGTGTTGATATCAAAGAAAACTTCGAGATCGACCTTGTTCCTATAGCTGGTAAAGCAGCAAAAATCGAAAGAATTCAAGAATTAGCAAAAGATGCAAGTGAAATCTTCCTGGCACCCGACTTGGACCGTGAGGGAGAGGCCATTGCATTCCATCTTGCTGAAGAAATTGGTAAGCGTAAAAAGATTAGAAGAGTAATCTTCAACGCCGTTACTAAGAATGCTGTAACGAATGCCGTTGAGAATCCAGTAGAGCTAAATGTTAATATGTATGATGCCCAAAAGACTCGTCGAGTTCTTGATCGTCTAGTGGGTTATAAGATTTCACCAATCCTTTGGGATAAGGTTCAACGTGGTATTTCTGCTGGGCGAGTTCAGTCGGTTGCCCTTAGAATTATTGTTGAAAGAGAAGACGAAATTAAAGCTTTTGTTCCAGAGCAATGGTTTTCTATCCATGGTGAAATGGAAAAAAATGGAACTCTTTTTGAATTCAAATACTATGGTGAAGATGCCAAGAAGAAAACAGAACTAACTGATGAAGAGTTCACAAAACAAATTGTAAAAGATGTTAATGGGAAAGAGTTTGAAGTAATTGACGTTAAGAAACGTGAGAGAAAACAAAACCCAACACCTCCTTTTACGACATCAAAGCTTCAACAGGAAGCTGCCAATAAGTTAGGCTTCACGGCAAAAAGAACTATGATGGTTGCGCAAAAACTTTATGAAGGGATTGCAACAACTGACTTTGGTACAGTCGGTCTTATTACTTATATGAGAACGGACTCTGTTAGAACTGAGCCTGAATCATTAAATGCACTACGCGAATACGTAAAAGATCAATACGGTGAAAAGTATTTATCACCGGAGCCTATTGAATATAAGAAGAAGGGAAGTAGTAAGGTTCAAGATGCCCACGAGGCCATCAGACCGACATCTCTTGAATATACTCCAAATCAGCTAAGAGGTGATTTAGAGCCAGATGAACAAAAACTTTATGAGCTTATTTGGAATAAATTCATCTCTTCTCAAATGAGCCAAGCTGTTATTGATCAAACGGCCGTAACTTTTGAATGTGAAGGTCACTTCTTTAAGGCCAATGGTTCAATCATTAAGTTTCCAGGTTTTAGAACTGTTTATATGGAAGCTGCTGCAGAGAAAGCTTCTCGTCGTGGTGGAAATGATGATGAGGATGATAACGACACACCAAAGGCAACAGGTGAGCTACCAATTATTGAGGTCGGCGAACAAATGCCAGCAAAAAATGGACCTGCTGAGCAGGAACATTGGACTTCTCCTCCTCCACGCTTTAATGAAGCCTCACTTGTTAAGGCTTTAGAAGAGCAGGGAATTGGACGTCCATCGACATATGCTTCAATTATTTCAAATATTCAAGATCGTGGTTACGTTGAAAAGGTTGAAAACCGTTTCATGTCAACTGAGCTTGGAACTGTTGTTTGTAAAATGCTTATCGAATCATTCCCAGATGTCATGAACGTTGCTTTTACGGCCAATGTAGAAAAGCTACTTGATAAGATTGAAGACGGTGAAATTAAGTGGAAGAAGGTACTTAAGGAATTCTGGCAAGGTTTTGAAAAGACTCTTGAAAAAGCAAAAGAGGAAATGAAAAACCTCAAGAAGCAAGAAATCCCAACTGGAATTCACTGTGAAAAATGTGAAGACGGAGAGTATCTGATTAAGTGGGGACGTAATGGTCAGTTCCTTGCTTGTCGTAACTACCCGGATTGTACTTCTACTCACGATTTTAAAAAGCACCTTGACGGTAAAATTGAAATACTTCCAAAAGATTGGTTTAGAGATCCGTGCCCTGAGTGTGGAAAACGTCTTGAGGTTAAAAAAGGTAAGTTTGGTCGCTTTGTTCGTTGTGAAGAATATCCAAAATGTGAAACGACACTTCCATATACAATCGATGTAACTTGTCCAAAATGTAAAAAAGGAAAGTTTGCTGAGAAGAAATCTCGTTATGGGAAGATCTTCTACGGGTGTACGAATTATCCTGAATGTGAAACAGCTCTTTGGAATGAGCCTAAAGTAATGGATTGTCCTGCTTGTGGATTTGGCGTAATGGGCGTTAAAGAAACAAAGAGATGGGGAAAACAGCTTCAATGTCCTGAGTGTAAACACTCTGTTGATTGGGAAGATACTCCATTTGCAAAAGAAGAAGCACAAGAGAATAAAGAGTAAATAATATGATCAATAAAAATACGGCCCTTGTTTTTTGCAAGGGCTTTCTTATGGGCATTGCCGACCTAATCCCAGGTGTATCTGGGGGAACAATTGCATTTATAACTGGTATTTATGACAAGCTTCTTGAGACTGTTGCGTCCATTGATAAAAATCTTATCAAAGATGTGGTGACATTAAATTTTAAAAATGTTTCAGAGAAGATTGATTTAAAATTCATTATACCTTTGGCAATAGGGATACTCGGTGCCATGCTTTCTTTAGCAAGGCTAATGCACTATCTAATCAATTATCACCCTGTTCCTACATGGGGATTATTTCTAGGTTTAATCTCAGCTTCAATCATTGTGATTGCAAGAGACTTAAAGGATCGTAAGAGCCCTGTGGCCCTTGCGATGGTGGCCCTAGGTGGAGCTATTGGTTTTGCTATTACACAACTTGTTCCGGTAACAACTCCAACTGACTTGTGGTTTATTTATATTTGTGGCCTTATCGGAATTACGGCCATGATCCTTCCTGGTATTTCAGGTTCATTCATTCTTTTAATTTTAGGAAAGTATGAATACGTAACAGGTGCTCTAAAAAATCCATTTCAAGAAGGTGCTCTCGTTATCATTGGTGTCTTTGCTCTTGGCTGTTTAACTGGTCTTGTGAGCTTTTCTAAGGTTTTAAACTTCTTTATGAAGAATTTCCGCGAGCGCACAATGGCATTTTTAGTAGGGATTCTTCTTGGAACTTTATCTAAGGTTTGGCCTTGGAGAGAAGTGACAAAGTCTGTTGTGATTCGTGGCAAGACGAAGGTCTTATCAGAGAGCCTTTATTTTCCAACGGCCCTGACAACAGAAGATATTCTTGCTGTTGCGCTAGTTGTCATCGGCTTCTTATTTGTCTTCATTCTCGAGCGTAGCGCGAATAGAAACAACTAAAAATATTGTCTAGTTTAGTGACTTGACCTTTTATTTAATTCTCATTAACATCCGTTTGGTAATTCAAACAAAAAGTTTAATAGGAGAATAAATGAAGAAGTTGTTTATCGCTTTAATTGCAGCAACTACAGTTAGTGCTGCTACAACACAAGAGCTAGAAAGAAGAATTGATATTCTTTCAAAAGAAGTACAAAGCATGCAAGCTAAGGGCCTTTCGTCAAAGGTTAGCCTTGGTGGTTACGGTGAGATTATCTACACTGACAATAGTGAAGGTACGGCACAGTGGGATACGTTAAGAAATGTTCTTTACGTAGGTTACCAATTTAGTGATAAGTGGTCTTTCATGACTGAGATCGAAATTGAGCACGCTGACGAAATCTATACTGAATTTGCAGAAATTCGTTATGCTCACTCTGATCTTTTAAATTTTAAAGCAGGTCTTTTACTTACTCCAATCGGTATCGTAAACACTGAGCACGAGCCAACTCGTTTTATTGGTGTTAAGCGTCCAAGACTTGAAAATGCAATTATTCCAACAACAATGCGTGAAAACGGTCTAGGGATCTACGGTACTTGGAATAATCTTGAATATAAGTACTATATCATGAACTCTCTAAAGTCTTGGGATGGAACGAATGGTTTCTCTGAGACAGGTGTACGTGGTGGACGTCAAAAAGGTGCTCAAGCTCTTGCTGGTCACTGGTCACACGTTGCTAGAGTTGACTATGGTTTTGACTTTGGTCTAGATCTAGGGACATCAATCTATGTAGGTACAACTAACGGTGCAGCACAAGGTGAGCACAATATCTACGATGTTCATTTAGCATATAACTACAAAGGCCTAACAGTGAAGGCATTATATGTTTACTCAACTCTTGATGGTAAAGAATTCTCAGCAGCAACATCAAAAGTTGTAGCTGACGTAATGCAAGGTTACTATGTTGATCTAGCTTACAATATTACTCATGGTAAAACTTACTCAATTATGCCATATGTAAGATACGAAAGTTATAACACTCAAGATGAAGTTGACTCATCTGTTGGTGTAGCTGATAAAGCAAACGATAAAGAAAATATCACAGCTGGTATTATGTATAAGCCACTTGATAAAGTTTCTTTCAAAGCTGATTTCACAAAACTAAACAATGCATCTAATGCAGGTGAATCAGAAGAAGTAAACTTCGGGATCGGATGGGAATACTAAGATTTTCAAATCTATTCAATATAAAGGCAGTAAAGGGGATTTTCCTCTTTACTGTTTTTTTATTTCTGGCGAAGGGAGAAGCTTTTGCTGGAATCAAGGAAACTCTTTCAAAGAAGTATCCTGATTGTTCGTTTGTTGAGAAGTCTAAATTCTTAACAGATAAAGAGTTTGAAACAATCAAATCGAAGTATCCTACACGTGATATTCGTCGTTTTTACTCGTTTTTTAAGAGAGAATGTAAGAATGAAACGTCTTATGACTTCGTCTTTACAGATACTGTTCGAACGAAGAATCAAGTTCTCCATGTTCACGTGGTTAAAAATAATATTGAAAGTTTAGCGATTGTTAAATTTGAAGAGCCTTCAGAATATAAGGTGAAATCAAATTGGCTATCTCGATTTAAATCTCAGAAGCCTGATTCAATTGATATTGTTTCGGGGGCAACGCTTTCTTCAAATAGTACAAAATTTTTAGTATGGTTGTCGCTATATCTCCAAAAAGATATAATCTAGTTTAAGCTATGACTCCTTCAGAAAAGAATAACCTATTTACCTCAAATTACTTCATTGTTGTAACTGGTACAATCTATTTTGTGGCCAAGTACTTTATGGAGATTCAAGGAGAGTGGGGAGTTGAAACTCATCCTCTTTCTATTTGGATGCAAAAACTACATATCTTGTCGGTACCTTTTCTACTATTCTTTGTCGGTACAATCTTTTCAAATCATATCTACAAAAGAATTCTAAGTGGTTATAAAAAATCTCGTACATCAGGAATTTTTCTTATAGGACTCTTTGTTGCTATGAGTTTATCGGGTTATCTAATTCAGGTAAGTGATAATGATCTTTTAAGGCAATGGTCGGCCTATATCCACCTAGGAGTATCTTTAGTGTGGAGTATTGGCTTTACTTACCATCACATAACAGCAAATCGTTAAATTGAATTAAGACTGTTTTAGCTTACGATCAACCATTTCACCAATTACGTGAGGGCGAACTAAGTGGTAGGCGTAAAACATATGAAGACACCTAAGGTGATAAAAGTCTCTAAGTCCTCCGATTCCAGTATCTGTAATCATCGGCATCATATTATCTGGTAATTCGAGATTCATTTCTTTAAAGAGTTTTACTCTTTCATCACGATATGATTCATGAATAGCTTTAACTTTCTCTTTAAGTTCTTCATCTGCATCAATCATTGCTTGAAGTTCTTTTGTAAATCCTTGTCCCTCAATCTGACTAATGGCCTTGTAAACAACAGGATCAACTAGCCAGTAGATTGTTGGAAATGGAACCTTATCAACAACTGGAGTAACCTTTATTGAAGCAGGCCTTGCATCAGCTGTTCTTGCTGAAACCTCAAGAATACCTCTGGCCTCTCTTTTTAGAAAAGCTTCAATTTGTTCAATATCTTTATCAGTTACTTGTGTGCTCAAAATAGAGATGCTCCTATTGTGTAAAAAATTGAGAATGAATTAATATCTTCTCGTGCACTTTGTTCTTGCAGAATTTCTACTTTCGTTCGGTTTGTACGATCGACTAAAGTAGCCTTGTAAGATCGATAAGCGGCAACTGAAACTTCTGCAAAGAATGGAAAGTGATCAACTGTCTTTACTTGTTCAACGCCGATCGCAAGTGCTCCACCAAATGAATCATAATTAATCTTAAGTGACTTACCATTAGTATTAATATTAAAGTCATCTAGGTCAAGTGAGTTTAGAAGCCAGCTAGGGCCAAATTTGATATATGCTTTGAAAGTTTTGAATCCAATAAAGTCTAAAAAATCAATTTCGTAAACATCTGAGTTAATTCGTATCGTAGGAGTGATATTAAAGGATCTAAAATTTCCTTCGCCTTCAAGAACTCTATTCTCGTATGCGAAACGTAAGTCTCGTCCTCGCCCAAATGTTGTATGTGACTCAAGTCCAATCTCAATTCTTTCTAAGCGAAATGAAAATTGTGTATACATTCCAAGCGCTTTTGATTCTTCACGGTCTTCGATATCGTATTTATTTTCGTACTGATCGTCATCTAGCTCGTTAAAGATAGTATTTTGAAAAGTTACCCCTGCTCTTAGATAAAACTCATAAGGTCCTTTTTGTGCATAGGCAGAAGTTATAGAAAGTATGAATATTATGATCAGTTTAAAATTCTGCATGAAAGTAATATCCAATTGATTTCTTATCAATATTTGGCGCAATGACTGCGTATGATGTCCCTTCAAAAATTGAAGGAAATAAAGTCATCGGGTTAATAAGGTGACCAAAGAAATGCCCAACTTTACTATCTCCGTTAAGGAGTTGCATTGATAGTTTTTCGAATCCATAGCCCATAACCGCACCTAGTACAGGTGTTTGATAAAGGTCTTGAACAGAAGCTGGTTCAGTATAAACTTCGATGAGAAACTCAAAGATTGTGCTTGATACAAAAGTTAGTGCCAGAGCATCAGCGTATCGATAATTTCGGGCACGATAGTAAAGAAACATTTGAGAGCCTGTGTAAGGGTGAACCATATAGTTCCAAAAAGGCTCATCACGATCAAAAACTATTTTTCCAAAATTACTTCGGTAAACATCCCATGAACCTTCTTCTCTTACTGTATCCCATTGAGTTAGTGGATAAGCGATTAAAGAGATACCAAAGACGAATCCAACATCTTTAAAAATTTCTTCTTTAGTATGGTCTCGATCTTGGTAGAAATACTCTGTTTTTGCAAAAGAAGTTCTTTGCAGTGACAGGGCAAGTAATGTAAAAGATATAGAAATAATAAAGCTTTTCACGATGTGTTCTTATATAAATTAAGCTACATTATGGCCAATAATACATTGCGATAATTAAGCCAGTTAATCATAAATATGAAAAAATTAATCTATTCTTTAATAATTTTATTTACCTCTGTTCAAGTTATAGCTCAAAACTCAAATTATCTTATTTTTAATGAGAAAACCGATGGTCCTTGGTTTCCAATTCAGCTCTATATTAACGGTTCATTTGATGTCATTCAAAATCCTTACTGGTTCAATCAGAAGGACTATTTTGAGAAACATAAGATTGTTTGGAACAAGGTAAAAGATCCTATTCATTCGATTAAGAAGAATGGTGGCCTTGATACTTTATTAAAGGAAGAGTTTCTAAGTAATCGCGTCCTACCTAATATTTTTTTACATACATTCGGTGGAGCTTACGAGACTAAGAAGCTCATGGAATATTCTGATTACTATGGAATTAAATGGGCCAAGACTTTTTCGTTTATTGTGACCTATGCGATGCACTTTGGTAATGAGGCCAATGAAACAACTCAACCTGAAGTATCTGCACTTGATCATATTGCAGACTTATATATCTATGACGTGGCGGCATTTCTACTTGGATTAAATGATCCATTTATGAATTTCATGGTTGATGAAATGGGGATGACAACTTGGCACTTCATGCCAGTCTATGATGTTGAGCATGAGGACTTTTTTAACGTTGGTCTAAATTATATTATGCGTCCTAAGCTTCTACACTTTAATAAGTTTAGGCCGCTCCTTTATATGGGAATGATGAATCTAGTAGGGCTTACTTACGATAACGGAGATCTTTCTCATTCTGTTGCTGCGGGGATGGCCTTTACTGATCCACTAGAGCAGAAGGGGCGCTTTGCTTATGGTTACTTTCTTGAAACCATGGGAAGACAAGCTGCGTCACTATTGATGAACAGTTCTGAAGACTTTAGGGTTCGTTTAAATCTATATCCTGCATTATTTCATTTCTATGCTGATAGCGCGTCTAACTTCGCTCTAATGCTAGGGCAAACGAAGAATGATGACTTTGCCTTTGGAATAAATTATGAGCTGCCAATAAGTATTGGGAATCTTAACTAGGTTAAGATTAGCTTGCTTGCGTAATGCTGAAAGCGTACTATAGATGCGAAATATAGGACGATTTATGACGGTTAAAATTAATAAGCAAGCACTCAAAAACTATCAAGAAAAATACGGAAGTGATTCAATCCTTAATGTAAATAAAGGACTTGAGAAAGAGGGCCTTCGTGTAATGGTTGAAGATGGCAAGCTTGCAAGTTCCGATCATGACCCAAAATTTGGTTCAAAACTTCTTCATAAATGGATAACTACCGACTTTGCAGAAAGTCTTCTTGAGTTCATCACTCCTGTTTCAAAATCAAATGATGAAACTTTAAAAACTCTGGGAAATCTTCAACACTATGTTTTAGAACAAGATTCAAGTGAAGTCATTTGGCCATCATCAATGCCTTGTATCTTACCGGAAGATAAAGATATTAAGCTTGCTTACTACGGAGAGAGTAACTCTGGCCGTTTAAAGACTCTTTATCGCTCTGGTCTTGGCCTTCGCTATGGAAGATCAATGCAGGCGATTGCGGGACTTCATTACAATTTTTCAATGACAGATGAATTTTGGAAAAATTGGCATGAGTTAAGTGGAAGCTCTTTATCGCTTCAACTTTTTATTAATGAGGAATACTTAAATCTTTGTCGAAACTTTAGAAGTTATTCAAATATTCTCTTATATCTTTTTGGAAACTCTGTTTCTGTTCATGAGTCCTTCCTAAGTGGTAAGAAACATTCACTAGATGTGATTCATGAAGATGAGAAATATGGCAAAACTTTTGGCTCGAAAGAAGGGACATGCTTAAGGATGGGGGGACTTGGTTATACAGGTGCTTCTCAAAACGGTATTCGAATTTGTTACAACGGTCTTGATAGTTATTGCGATAGTTTAGAAGAAGCTCTGCAAATGAATTTTGCAGATTTTGATAAGATTGGTTTAAGGAATGAGAAAGGAGAGCTTCAGCAAATTAGCACTCACATTCTACAAATTGAAAATGAATTCTATTCAATCATTAGACCTAAAAGAATTGCTCCTCCTGGTAAGAGTGCTCTTGCTAGCCTAAGAAGCAAGGGGATTGAATATATTGAGGTTAGACTTCTCGATCTTAACCCATTTGCAAAGAATGGAATTACCAAAGTTCAAATGGACTTCTTAGATGCATTCTTATTGTCGTGCTTATTTTTGCGAGCGGATAGATGCAATCGTGAAATTTATAATGAGATTGAGGATAATAATCAGCTTATTGTTAAACAGGGAAGAAAGCCTGGCCTAGAAATTAGCGTTGATGGTGAGAAAATAAATTACCAAGAATATCTAACAACATTCTTTAATCAAATGGCCGAAGTCATTGATGCTATATCAGATGGTGAGCGTAAGAAAGCATTACTTTTTGCTATTGAAGAGCAACGTAAGTTAATTGATCCTGCTAACACTCTTTCACAAAAAGTATTTGATCTTGTTTCAAAGAAAGGTCATATTCAGGCGATGAAGGATCTTGCGCTAGAGCATCGTAAGGAGCTGGCCACTGTAGAAGTAAATCATGTATTTCAAGAAGAATTAGAGCTTGAGAAGAATGCATCGATGCAGCGTCAGGTGGACTTTGAGAAATTAGACGACGTAGACTTTGAAGAATACGTCGCCGCTTATGTTGCTTCTAGTTTTTCAAAATAACGATTGAATAAAAGTTAGCACTAAGTAAATTAAACCAAATGCAATTGCTAGTAATGTTAGATTTACTGTATGTTTAATAATTTTATATAGCGCCAGGTTTGTTTCTTTTAGAGTTCTTACTTTTAAAAGAGTAGGTGTTACCGCTCCAAAGATGGCATTAACTAGTCCTCTTTGATCTCCCGGAACATTTGGAACGAGAGTAATTCTCATAATCAGCTTAAAGATAAAGTTAATGATTTTTCCTATGATATTCGTTGGGCGATCAACTTCAAGCATAAGGATAATTCTTTCATTTTCAGAATTGTTGAAAGCAAAGTGAAGATAGGTCTCATCAAATAGTAGGGCCTCTCCATCGCGCCAAGAATAGTCAGTTCCATCAATATTAATATAACAACGATCATCGTTAGGTGTTTTTAAACCTAAGTGGTAGCGAAGTGATGTGGCAACTGGATCTAAGTGCTTTGTTAGTTTTGATCCTACTGGAAGAATTGAGTACATGGCACCGTTTACACCAGGAACTTTAGAAACAAGTTCAACTGTTTTTGGACACAGCTCTTTTGCTGACTTTAAAGTCGTTCCATACCAAGTAAGATAAAATTTAGACCAACCGTATTTATAAAAAGTTCTAAAACCAATGTCGTAATATGCACTTGAAGTTGGATCTTTTACTTTATCAAAATATCCATTTTCTCTAAGGTTCACCGCCTCATCGCGAATTGTTTCCCAGTTATCTTGAACTAGTTTTAACTCTGGAAAGTCTGCAAGATTCATTATTGGCTTAGCTGCTCTCTTCTTAGTGAACATATAAAGTAGGCAGTTAAGTGGTGCAAAAATTGGCCAGCCTTTGCGGAGATAGAAGTTTAAGCTCTCATATCTTTCTGTTCCACGGTAAGCGTAGACATAGCCCATTGAGGCAATACCAAAAAGAAAGAGAAAAATAAGTACAGATATAACGCTAATAGTCTTATCCTCGTTTAAGTTTAACAATTAGAATCAAATATACCTCAAGGAGCCGCTTTCCTCCATGATTTTTCTCACTATGTGTAATGTGTCATTTTAAATTTTGCGCTCTTTGCAAACTGTTCACTCTAGCTCAGGATGCTTAACAACGCCTTTATAGATTGGCTTACATTTTCCAACGCCGACAAATTGGAATGTTGAACTAGTTACACTTGAGACTGGGGCCGTGGCCGTGTCGAGGAAGGCCTTGGTTTTTGAAATTTCTGGTTTTGAAAATGTTCCCTTAATTATCTGTTGCAGTTCCGGGCAATATTTTTCATCAATTACTGAAACAACGAGATCTTTAAAAGTTTGCTTCTCAATATTGGCTCCACCTTGAGCAATGATTAAGTGCTCTTGTGTTGCCACTGCAACATCTTCAAAGATTATAAGATCTCCCGTAAGTGTTATTGCAGCATTGACTTGCTTAAGGTTTGTGTCTCCTCCTCGAAAACCTCCAATCGTTTGTCCAAGGCTGGCCGCACTTGTATAGAGAAGGCCTATTGGTCCTAAGGCCAAGACGGCCGCGGCGTCGATGATTCCAATATTGCGAGTGTCTAAAAAATTTGTAATAACATCATCAACCCTAAAGCCTTTTAAGACTAAGTTCTTTCCTGAAACACTTGCTTTGATATCACCATTCACTTGTGCATTGATGTTAATTAATCCAGAGAGCCCTAAAGATGCATCAAAGTATTTAATGACATTGTTAATATCAAGATCGTTATATTTGAAACGAATATCTTCTAGATTTACTAAGTTAAAAGTTAGGTTACCTCGATTCTTAGAACCAAAGTCAGGAATAAAAATTTGGCTTACTTCAATTATTGTCCCTTCTTTCTTATGAACAAAGCAATTCATGCTTTTAAGTTTGAATTTTTGTAATTGAATTTCTTGTGCCCTCACTTTTATTTTGGAATTTAGCGCCTGCAAATAGCGATCGATATTTTTTGCATCGACATCAATTTCTAAAAAGTCGATATTAACAGTTTTGATTTTTAATATATTCTTTTCATCTATTTGATAGCTCAAGTTATGGAGGGCCCAATGGCCTATACTGATTTTTTCAACTTGCTCTATTCTTACTCCCGCCATGGCAAGAGACTTTTTGATCACCCATTTATAATTTAGGATAAGAATGACTAGGCCAGTGATGAAAGTAAGGGCCAAGCCTATGAATATCTTTTTATATATTTTTTCCATGAGTAAATTGGTCGGTCATTGTTAAATAGTTTGTATTTGTCACAATTAAAACACATAAGAACATCATCTAAAATAAAAACTTTATTAATTGAATTAATAATCTCCACCACTTTTATGGATGAGCTATAATAGATTAAATTATGTTTAAAAAGTTAATTACTCAAACATTGAAGTCATCGTCTAAAACATATAAAGAGTATAATTCATACTGTCCTTATATTGTGGATCACAAGTCTAGGCCTGTACCTGACGAAATAAAAACACGATATGCTAGGTATGATGATGCTCAGGCCATTGCTCGTATTATTAATGAAAATAATATTGATCCAAACCTTGATTATTCTTTCTTTTTTGAAAGAACGAAAAAAGAGTTGGCCCGTGGTGGAAACTTAAAAGGTTTTCATCTGATTGTTGCCATTCTTGATGAAGAAATAGTTGGTTATGGAAGATCAATTCTCTATACACAAGAAATGGTCAATCAGTATAAGTACAAAGCACCTGTCGGTTGGTATCTTATGGGACTTACTGTTCTTCCAGAATATCGTGGCCGTGGTATTGGTGATCTCTTAACTCAAGAGCGACTTAAACACATTGGGCAAATTTCAACGAAAGCTTATTATGTTGTTAATGCAAAAAATAAAACCTCTATTAAGATGCATGAGAAGTACGGTTTTAAATTAAAAGAAGAAGGCCAAGGTTTCTTAAAAATATCATTTAATGGCGGATTAGGAATGCTGTATGAATGCAGCTTAATAACTAGAGAAGTAGATAAGGACTAAAATGGATTTTTTCAATTATAGAGAAAATGAATTATTTGCAGAGGATAATAAAGTAGCCGATCTTGTTCAAAAGTATGGAACTCCACTTTATATCTATTCTTTGAAAACATTTAAGAGACACTTTCTAGCTTTTCAAGAACCTTTAAAAGAGCATCGTCATTTAATTTGTTATGCAGTTAAGGCGAATTCAAATATTAATATCTTAAAAGAACTGGCCGCAATGGGCAGTGGTTTTGATATCGTTTCTCGTGGTGAACTTGAAAGAGTATTGGCAGCAGGTGGACAAGCATCAAAGACGGTTTTTTCTGGGGTAGGAAAGTCTTATGATGAAATTGAGTTTGCACTTGAAAAAGGTATTAAATGCTTAAATGTCGAATCAGTAGCTGAGCTTAGAAGAATTAATGAAGTTGCTAAAAAAATGAAAAAGAAGGCACCGGTTTCAATTAGAGTGAATCCAGATGTCGATGCTAAAACGCACCCATATATTGCAACAGGTTTAAAAGAAAATAAATTTGGTATTTCATTTCAAAAAGCGCAAGAAGTCTATGACATCGCACATTCATTAGACTCGATCAGTGTCGAAGGCATTGACTGCCACATTGGTTCGCAGCTTACTAATATCGGTCCTTTTCTAGAGGCATTAGAGAGGCTAAAACAATTAGTTGATACTCTAAGAAAAAACGGTACGCCCCTTAAACATATTGATCTAGGAGGGGGATTAGGAGTTAAATACCGTGATGAAGTTCCTCCTCATCCAAGTGAATATCTTGCTCAAGTAATTAAGAGCCTTGAGGACTATCCTGAGTTAGAACTTATCTTTGAACCTGGTCGAGCGATTGCTGCTAATGCGGGAATACTTGTGACAAAGCTTGAGTACATTAAGGAAAATGAGGGGAAGCATTTTGCTATTGTTGATGCGGCAATGAATGATTTAATGCGACCGGCCCTTTATCAAGCATGGCAAGAAGTCATCAAAGTCGATCAATCAATTAGAGGAATAAAAGAAAATTTTGATATCGTTGGCCCAGTATGTGAGACAGGGGATTATCTTGCAAAAGATAGGGAGCTTGAACTAAGTGAGGGAGAGTTGTTAGCAATTCGCTCTTGTGGAGCTTATGGCTTTACGATGTCTAGTAATTATAATTCAAGACCAAGAGCATGTGAGTTGCTTGTTGATGGCGATAAAAATCGTTTAATAAGAAAGCGAGAAACTTACCAAGATCTTTACTACTTGGAACAATGTGATTAGGATCCAAATATGAATTCAAAAACTGTAACACTAACACCACTTTTTCCAACAACAGAATGGGCCTGGGATATTTCAAAGGATCAAGGTAATACGGTTCGTATTTTACATCCTTCAGGAAATGTTTTTATTTCACAAGTGATTTTAAATCGTCAGTCTCGTTTAGAAGGTAACGAACAAAAGATTTATGACCTTAATTTAAAAGATGTCGATCTTATCGCTTATATTATGGATTACTTCATTAACAAGGCCACAACGAAACTTAATCGCGGTAATGCCATGATTGTTGCTGGAAACCTTGTTAGTAGTTATCGTTTTCGTCTACCTTTAGGACCGGAAACACTTCCACTTGAAGATCAAAAGACTACCTTTGGTGAATACCGTAAGTTTGGTGAACACAAGCTCTTCATGCAAGGTGAGGAGTTAAATGTTTTCGTTATTGGAAAAGAAGGCAAGAATGAGTTCTATGCCGTAACACTCAATGATACAAAAATTGGGGACTTCAATATTCCTAAACTTGAGCTTTTAAAATTTCCTCGTTCATACTTTAGACAAAGCTTTGATTAACAATGTTTTTTAAGTAGTTGATTTTACAGGGTATTTCTTCGCTCTATCTTTATATATTATACTGGGGTATAGTATGGTGAGCGGAGGTTAACGATGGCCCATATTCATCAAAATAAGAAAAAAATTATCACGCGAATAAGACGTATCAAGGGACAACTTGAAGCGGTTGAGCGTGCTCTTGAAGAAGATAAGGATTGCTACAGCATTCTACAAACTCTGGCCGCGTGTCGCGGTGGACTTAATGGCCTAACTGGAGAGTTGATTGAAGAACATGTGAAGAACCATGTGATGGTTTCACCACTTGATCCAAAGACTCCTCAGGATGAAGCTGCAATTGAATTAGTAAATTTAATAAAAACTTATTGGAAGTAAAGTATGAAACATAAAGAACATTTAGAACCACATAATTATGTCCTAGAAGATGATCGTCTAGGCTCAAATGAAAAGAGAACGATGCTTGTTATTCTTTTAACATTTGTCACGATGGTAGCAGAGATTGGCTATGGTTATTTTACGGGGTCAATGGCCTTACTTGCTGATGGCTGGCATATGGGCTCTCACGTTGGTGCACTTGGGATAACTGTTATCGTTTACCGCTTGGCCCGCTCAGAAAAAATAAATGAAAAGCTTAGCTTTGGTGCAGGTAAGATGATTCCTTTGGGAGGCTACACAAGTGCGCTTATGTTGGGAATTGTTGCTATTGTGATGGGAGTTGAATCTATTGGCCGCTTTTTAAATCCAATGGAAATTAAATTTGAAACGGCCATCCTTGTGGCCATCATTGGTTTAATTGTAAATATCCTAAGTGCAGTTCTTCTATGGGACTCCCATGACCATCATCATGGACATGATCACGGTCACAGTCACGATCACAGTCATGGCCATAACCATGTTCATGACCACAACCACCGCTCAGCACTTCTTCATGTTATTGCCGATGCTCTAACTTCTGTCATGGCCATTGCGGCACTCTTTGCTGGAAAGTATTTTGGTTGGAACTGGGCCGATCCTATTATTGGAATTCTAGGTGCCATCGTTATCTTAAAATGGGCATGGGGACTTGCTAAAGATACAGTCTGGGAACTACTTGATGGGAACTCTAAATTATTTGATGAGGAAGAGATTAGAAAACTTTTCTCTCACGATGATGATATAGAAATAGCAGACCTTCACCTCTGGAGAATTGCTCCAAATGCTCATGCTTGTGAAGTGATGATTTACAATTGTAATTTGAAGGGGAGTGAATACTACCGCGAGAAAATTTTAGCTAAGTACAATATTTCTCATCTCATTGTGGAAGAGCGTCTTTGTACAAATTCATAATTTTATAAGTATTTAAAATGCCGTATTTTTGGGGCAGCAATGCCCCATCTTTTTAGTCTACCTCTTATCATTTCAGTACTTTATTTGCCGATTTTTAATTTGTATTAAAATTCTCATACGAATTTAATTGAGCTCGTCGATAAAGAGGCGAAATGATGAAGATATTTAAGAAATCATACATTCATATTTTATGCCTACAGCTACTGGTTACTAGTTGTGTGCCTGAGATTCAACGTCGTGAAAATTCACGTGGAGAAGTTCAGGTAAGCAATATTAGTGTTCAAGGTGATAAGCTTAGAATTGTAGGTTCAAGTCTTCATAAGGTTGAAAATATTCGCATCACTGATAAGAGTGGGACGACTTCAGACTTTTCAATTGGATCGCAAAATGAGGGAGAAATCATTGCAGATGCTCTTTCAAATACTCTTCTTCCTCTAAATCAAATTCTTACGATGACTTTGCAAAGTGCAAATGGTGCAAGCACGTTTACGATTAATGTTGATCTTCCAGATCTTGGTGCTTCTCATGGGCAGATACTCCAATACAATGCCATCACAAGAAAGTGGGCACCTGCTAATCAACCAACTTCTAGCGTTACCTCTGTTAATGGAAAGTTAGGTGCGGTTAATCTCACAGTTGATGATCTTTACGATACAGATACAAGTGGAGCAATCTCAGGCTCTATTTTAAAGTTCAATGGAACAAATTGGGTTATTGGTACAGATGAAGGTGGTTCTTCAACAAATGCAACTTCAATTCACAATCGACTCGTTTCGAATATCACTCCTACTGATGGCCAGGCACTTGTTTGGAGCAGTAGTAATTCTTCTTGGGTTCCTTCAACTATCGCAAGCGGTGGTGGAGGTGGAACTGGAGAGGCCAATACAGTTTACTCAACTGGTGGAACTTCAATCTTCAAACAAAAAGTTGGTAGTCAGCTTCAGTTTAAAGGTCTTTCTCCATCTTCTGATATTAATATTACTGAAGGATCAAACTCTCTTGGTCTTCAAATAAGCACAGCAAATGGTGCAAACCAACTTCTAAGACTTGATTCTCTTGGAAGACTACCTGCTCTTGATGGTTCCCAGTTAACAGGCATCTCTGGTGGAGGTGGTGGAAGTGGTGAAACTAACACGATGTCGACAGCATCTGGTGCTTCTATCTTTAAGCAGAAGTCTGGTGTGGACTTTGTTATGCGTGGTATTTTAGGTTCATCTGATTTCGTTATTAATGAGAGTACAAATACAGTTGATTTTCAAATCAATACGGCCAACGGTGCCAATCAACTTCTAAGATTAGATTCTTCTGGTCGTCTTCCGGCACTCGACGGTTCTTTGCTAACTGGAATCGCAGCAGGTGGTGGGGATACAACTTTACAATCACGAGATGTTTCTGCTGCCGCACCTACAAATGGTCAGGCACTTTTATGGAATGATGTAAGTCAGCAGTGGGAGCCTGCCACTATTACTGCTGGAGGTGTTGGTGGTGAAGTTAATACGGCCTCAAGTGCAGGTGGCGAAGCAATTTATCAAAATAAAGTAGGCTCAAACTTAGTCTTTAAAGGGCTATCAAATACTACTGATATTTCTTTAACAGGAAATGCAAATGATATTCAAATCGGAATAAATACTTCAAATGGAGCGGGACAGATTCTTCGTCTTGACTCTTTCGGACGTCTTCCTGCACTAGATGGATCTCTTTTAACTGGTATTGCGGCTTCTGCATCAGGTGATGCTGTTAGCTTACAAACGAGAGATATTTCATCAACTGCGCCAACTGATGGCCAGGTTCTTACTTGGAATAATTCTGTTTCAGAGTGGGAGCCTCAAACACTTGCTGCTGCAAGCTCTGATGCGACAACTCTTCAGACTCGCAATGTTGCGACAACTGCTCCTGCCGATGGACAGGCGCTTGTTTGGAATAACGGAACTTCACAGTGGGAGCCACAAACGATTATTTCTGGTGGTGGGTCTGGTGAGAATAACACAATCTCAAGTGCTGGAGGAGTTTCACTTTTCAAGCAAAAATCGGGTGTTGATTTAATTCTTAAAGGTCTTCAAGGATCTACAGACTTCACTGTTTCTGGTAGTACGAATACTGTTGATCTACAGATCAATACATCAAATGGTGCAAATCAACTTTTAAGACTGGATGCCTCTGGTCGTCTACCTGCGATTGATGGATCTCTTCTAACAGGGATTGCTGGTGGAAGCTCTGATGCAACAGCAATTCAATCTCGTACAGTATCTGCTGTTGCTCCTGCCAATGGACAAGCTCTTTTATGGAATAGTACAAGCTCTCAATGGGAGCCAACTACAATTGTTACTGGTGGTGCCGGTGGTGAAGCCAATACTGCTTCTAGTGCTGGAGGAGAAGGTTTATTCCAAGCAAAAGTTGGAACGAATCTCGTCTTTAAAGGTTTAACTGGTGGAAGTGATATTACTCTGACAGGTAATACTAATGATGTGCAAATTAATGTAACAACTGCAAATGCGGCCAACGAGCTTCTAAGACTTGATGCTTTCGGACGTTTGCCTGCTGTTGATGGTTCACAGTTAACTGGTATTGCTACATCGGATAATACAATTCAATCTCGTGCCGTTGCTTCTACTGCTCCTACTGATGGGCAGGCCCTTGTGTGGAATAACACTGCTTCTCAATGGGAGCCGCAAACAATAAGTGCGGGAGCAGGTGGGGAGTCTAATACGATTTCTAGTGTCGGTGGTGCTAGCTTATTTAAACAAAAGACAGGTGTTGATCTTGAATTAAAAGGTCTGACAGTAACGAGTGACCTTGCTATTACTGAAAATGTAAATGATGTTCAAGTGGGAGTTAATACTTCTAATGGAGCAAACCAATTACTACGTCTTGATGCTTCTGGACGACTACCTGCTATCGATGGTTCACAATTAACAGGTATTGCTGCCGCAGGTGAAGTCAATACGGCCAGTAATCTCGGTGGTTCTTACGGGGTATTTGCACAAAAGAATGGTAGCGAACTTCAATTTAAAGGTTTTAACTTTAGCACTGACTTTAGTATTTCTGATGTTGGTGACTATTACGATATAACTCTATTAACATCAAATGCGGGTGGAGAGTTACTTCGTCTTGAATTAGATGGTAAACTGCCTTCCTTAGATGCAACAAACCTGTATAATCTTCCTGCAAGTGATACGACATTACAATCTAGAAGTGTATCTCCAAATCCTCCTTCTAACGGACAAGTCTTAACTTGGAATGGTACTTTTTCTGAGTGGGAACCTGCGGATCTTACAGTATCTGGTGATGATCTTGGAAGTCACATGGCCACGCAGAACTTTCAAATTGGGGCCAATTATATTTCTTATTCTGGTCTAGATGAAGGTCTCTATGTAAACCTTGGTGGTAATGTTGGGATCGGAACAAATACACCAGCGGCCGATCTTCATATTTCGGACTCTCATGCGGAAATGAAAATTCAAGATTCTAATGTTGGAATTTCTTCTGAAGTAAACTTCACACTCCTTGCGGATGGTTCAGAAGCCGGTTTTGCGCTTCTTAATTCAAATTATGACTGGGCCGCAGATTTTCCTGATGCTTCATGGTCTGATGTCATGCTATTTCACTCAGCACCTGAAACAGCTAATGGAATGCGCATGCATGCATTTGCTGGAGACATTAATCTATCAGTTGGGGATGCCATTCTTACTGATGTGCTAAATGTAAACGGAACAAATGGAAATGTAGGGATTCTTACAACTACGCCAAGTGGGTCCTTTGCCTTAGATGTAAATGGATCAGTTAGAGGGACAGCAGCGTTTGACTCAACATCTGATGAGCGTCTCAAAAAGAAAGTGACATCGATCTCTAGTGAAATCTCAATTTTAGATAAGCTCTCTCTTCTAGATGGAGTTTATTTCGAGTGGAGAAAAGATGAATTCCCTCAAAAGAACTTTAAAGAAGGAAGAGATATCGGTGTTATTGCTCAAAACGTAGAGAAGGTATTTCCTGAGGCCGTATCAAGAGATGAGAATGGTTATTTAAGTGTTGCTTACGCAAAATTAGTTGCGCCGCTTATTGAAGCTGTTAAGAGTTTACTTTCTATTTCAAAGGATCAGGGAAGAGATATTGCTTCTCTTGAGGCCAGAACTAAAAAGCTTGAAGAAGAGAATCAGATGCTTAAGCAAGCTCTTTGTGAAATGAATCCGAAAGCGAAGATTTGTCAAAGCAAACAATCTAAGTAGTCGTAATTACAAAAGACTCCCATGGTTTTACAGAAGATTTTATAGGCTCCCTTGAGTTTAGTGGCGATGCGTTATAAAAATCCATCTAGAACAAAAACACGGGACGATTCTATGAGATCTATTTATCTATCACTTTTGATAGCGTTAACAACATTTAGCGCACATTCTGCCATGGCCCAAACGACTAAGCAGAAATTCTGTAAAGAAAGAGAAAATAAGCACTTTGTTAGGAATCAGATGATGACAAAGATAAGTGCTCACATGGGCTTTAGAAATTACGGAGGCCTTCTTAATGGTGGTGTTTGTTGGTGGCACTCGCGCTTTCATCGTAATGCCCTTTATCTTGGAATCTTTAGGCCAGAGTATTCGAAACCATCAGAAGATGAAGCGAAGACTATCATAAAAGCAATTCGTCGAGGCCGTAGTGTCGTTGAGATTCCTGGTTATCGAAACTTAAGAGAGTTCTCAATTGATAATGATCACTTAATTCAAAATGAACTTGAGGCCTGGCAAAGAACTGATGGGTTTATTAATCAGCAGTGGGTGATTGGTTTACTTGGAACAGCTAAGCGAAGCGAAAATGGTATGAGAAAGATGATGGATGGACTTTATGATCGCGTTGTTAATCAAGGTGATGTGACTTATCAGAAATTACAAATTAAGGGAATCGATGCTCACGCTTGGCTTGTTGTGGATATGAAGAAGACGAGAACAGGTTATACTCTTTATGCAGTTGATAGTAATTTTCCTGGAGAGCTGCAAAAGGTTCGCTACAATTATGGAGATAAATTCTTTCACTATAATCGTTGGTATGGAGAGTTTGCTCCGTACACGGGAAGGAAAGTTGAGATCAAAAGAGTTAAGAAAGTAATTAAAGAATTTTGCGAATAAAAAAAAAGGGAGCTATTAAGCTCCCTTTCTTTTTTATCTATGTTGCTTTTATTAAGCTTCATCAATTGAGAAATTTTCCATCTGATCAAAGTTTAGGTAACGATAGATTGAATCGTCCTTACCTTGAAGTGGTTGCATCATCTCTAGGTACTCATCTGGTTTTGGTAGGTAACCAAGTTTTGCAGCGATAGCAGCAAGCTCAGCAGATCCTAAGTAAACACGAGCATCTTTACCCATACGGTTATTGAAGTTACGAGTTGAAGTTGAGAATACTGTTACACCATCTTTAACACGTGCTTGGTTACCCATACATAGTGAACAACCTGGCATTTCAAGTCTAGCACCAGCAGCAGCGAACTTCGCGTAGAAACCTTCTCTTGTTAGTTGATCTTGATCCATTTTTGTTGGAGGACAGATCCAAAGTCTTGCATCAGCTTGACCTTGACCTTCAAGAACAGTTGCGGCCGCTCTGAAGTGACCGATATTTGTCATACAAGAACCGATGAATACTTCATCAATTTTATCACCTTGAACATCGCTTAGTTTCTTAACGTCATCTGGATCGTTTGGACAAGCAACGATTGGCTCTTTCATTTCATCAAGATTGATTTCGATAACAGCAGCGTACTCAGCGTTTGCATCCGCTTCCATTAGCTCACCATTTTCAATCCAATCATTAACTTCTGCGATACGTCTCTCTAGAGTTCCAACATGTCCAAAACCGTTTGCGATCATTGACTGCATAAGAGCAACGTTTGATCTTAAGTATTCAACTACTGTTTCACGGCTTAGTTTAATTGTTGAACCAGCAGCACTTCTTTCTGCAGTTGCATCAGTAAGTTCGAATGCTTGCTCAAGTTTAAGATCTGGAAGACCTTCCATTTCTAGAATACGACCAGCAAAAATATTTTTCTTACCTTTCTTTTCTACAGTTAGTAGACCTTCTTGAATTGCTTGGTAAGGAATCATGTTAACAACGTCACGAAGAGTGATACCTGGTTGTAACTTTCCTGTGAAACGTACAAGAACTGATTCTGGCATATCAAGTGGCATAACACCAAGTGCCGCAGCAAATGCGACAAGCCCTGATCCTGCTGGGAATGAAATTCCAAGAGGGAAGCGAGTGTGAGAGTCACCACCAGTACCAACAGTATCTGGAATTAGAAGACGGTTAAGCCAAGAGTGGATAATACCATCACCTGGTCTTAGTGCTACACCTTCTCTGTTTCTGATATATTCTGGAAGAGTTGCGTGAGTGATAACGTCACTTGGCTTTGGATAAGCAGCTGTGTGACAGAATGATTGCATTACAAGATCAGCATTGAACTTTAGACATGCAAGCTCAGTCATCTCATCTCTTGTCATTGGCCCAGTTGTATCTTGTGAACCAACTGTTGTCATTTTTGGAAGACATGAAGTACCTGGAAGAATTCCTGTCACTCCACATGCTTTCCCAACCATTTTTTGAGCAAGAGTATAACCTTGACCTTCATGTGCAAGAGTTGTGTGAGGCTTAGCAAAGATTCCTGAATCATCAGCAGTTCCTTGTCCAAGAGACGCTCTTGCTTTATCTGTTAGCATTTTTCCGATAATTAGAGGAACACGACCACCAGCTCTATACTCATCTAGAATTGTTTCTGGAGCAACATCGTACTTTGCAAGTTCGCTACCTTTCTCATCAAGGATCTTTCCTTCAAGTGGACGAACTTCAATTACTGTTCCTGTTGTAAGCGCTGATACATCAAATCCGTGGATTGGAAGAGCACCAGAGTCTTGAGCAGTGTTAAAGAAGATCGGAGCAATTGTTTGACCGATAATAACACCACCACGTCTCTTGTTAGGTACGAAAGGAATATCGTCACCAATACACCATAGAAGAGAGTTGATTGCTGACTTTCTAGAAGAACCTGTACCAACAACGTCACCAACGAAAGTAACAGGAAGGTTGAACTTTTCTTTAAGGTCTGAGATTTGCTTTGGACCTTCTGGGAAAAGTGATCCACCCATAACATTTGCGTGAAGAGGGATATCCGCTCTTGTAAATGCAAATGGAGCAGGAGAGAAGTCATCTGTATTGATTTCACCGTCTACTTTGTAAACGACAGTTTTGATTGACTCATCAACTTGTGGCTTATTAGTAAACCATTCTGCATTTGCCCAAGATTCGATGATCTCTTTAGCAATAGCATTTCCACCATCTGCTAGTTTTTTAACGTCATCAAAAACGTTTACTGCAAGAGGAAGGTTTTTTAATTCTTTAGCAGCAAGCTTTGCAAGTGCTTCATCACTTCCTGCTACGATATCAGTTAGGCCTTGAAGGTTGAAACCACCAACCATTGTACCTAATAATTCAACTGCATATTCTTTTGAAATTAGTGAACAAGTGTGTGCACCTTTTGTAATACCAATTAGAAAGCTTGCCTTTACTTGTGCAGCAGGGTCAACACCTGGATTGATACGATCTTTTAAAAGATCTAAAAGCTCCTGAGTTGGCTCAGATTCAAGAAGTTTTACAACTTCTGTTGCTTGTTCTTTTGTTAATGCTAATGGAGGAATACCTTCTTTGGCCCTTTCCTCAACATGTGCGTGATAATCTTCTAGAAAATTAGACATAGATCCTCGACTTTTTGAGTTAAATTCAGTTTTTTGTATTTGATTTATACATGCTTTTTTATCATCTTTTCGGGCCTTTTGCTAGTCGTTATCAGCTTTAAGGAGGCTTGACTAAATTAACTTTTTTTAACTCAGTGCGTATCGTTTGGAAGACGATAGGTCAGACATGAAAAAGCAAGAATTCGAATTAGAGTTGGAAAAATTATGTGAACAAATCTTTTTTAAAGAGGAGTTGTTAGAATATATAAATGTACATAAATCTTATGTGCAGCATTTTTCTAAGCTCTTAATGAAAAGTCTTGGCTGTAATGTCCTAATGGGAGGGCCTGATTCAGGTATCTTTGGTGACATTGCGCTTCAAACAAGAAAACAAGTAAATTGGATTGAAGTTTATGCAGGGACAAAGGCGATTGTTGAGCTAAAGAATATCTATGGCCAAAAACGCTACTTGGCCATAAGCACTTCTAAGTTGTCTCACTTAGTGGCCATGTCAGATGAGAGTGATTTTACTCTCTTACTTAATGATGTCTTGCGACCAGGTTTTGTTGCAGGAATTGATTTTGACTTTTTGCGCTATAAAGGGGCCGCTTCCATAACGATTTCGAAATCTCGCGCAAGAGCAGCACAAAAGCATGGTGGAGCAATCTTTGAAAAAGTATTGCTCATTCATAATTTGGGGACAAGTGATTGTAAAAGATATGACTATAAGCCAGATTTAAAGTGTAATTCGATCAATCTAGCAGTGGATTATCGCCACTATAATATCATTTTGAATATTGAATCTGCTGCAGACGTGTCGACGGTGCGCAAACTCTACTTATCTCGAGGCTCTAACCTTAGAAATTACTTTGAAAAAGAAGGCAGTATCGATATCTATCATATGGATGTGAAGAGAAGCCCCCATTACGATGAAAACTTAAGTCTCGATAAATTTGATGGTGTTTACTTGAGTTGGCGTCCACATATTGTCGATAAGTACTTAATTGAAGAAGCGCAAAATCACCCTCAATTTCCACATTTTCCTTTTTCACAGGAAGATGATGGCGAAGAAGCAGCATAGCTTTTGGGCTTTGCTAAAATTGATCTTCATAGTAGATTGTTTATAAACATAACAAGTAGGTTATTTTATGAATCAATCACGTGTCGATCAATTAAGTCCAAAATATGTTTGGTCAAATTTTCAAAAATTACTAGATACTCCTAGGCCTAGCTACCACGAAGAGGCAGTACAAACTTTATTACTTCTATTTGGAAAGAGTTTAGGTTTAGAAACATATCGTGACGAAGTAAACAATGTCATTATCAAAAAGCCTGGTCAGCTAGGGGGGGAGAACTCGGCTCCTATTATCCTTCAAGGCCATCTTGATATGGTTGCTCAAAAAAATGAAGGTAACTCACATGATTTCAAAATAGATCCTATCACGACGATTATCGATGGTGATTGGGTACGTGCAAATGGAACAACTCTAGGTGCGGATAATGGTATTGGTTGTGCCTTTGCGATGGGACTTCTTGAAAGTAAAGATATTGCACACCCTCCATTAGAATGTGTTTTTACAGCTTGTGAAGAAGCAGGAATGCATGGAGCAATTGGGCTAAAGGGTGATCACTTCGAAGGTAAGATTATGCTTAATCTTGATACTGAAGAAGAAGATGAGCTAATTATTGGATGTGCCGGTGGTGTTGATTTAATTTTTGAAAAAGAATTTAATCAAATAGCTGCTAAAGGCGTACGTCAAAGAATTGCAATTAAAGGTTTAAAAGGTGGACACTCTGGAATTGACATTCACCGTGGCCGTCTTAATGCAAATAAGTTAATCCCAAATGTTTTTGCAGGCGTTGATGATATCCAACTTGTATCAATAAAGGGCGGCTCTTTAAGAAATGCTATTGCAAGAGAAGCTTTTGTTGACTTCTATACAAGCGAAGTGAACCTTCCAAAGATTCGTGAAAACTTTGAATCTCTTTGGGAGAAAAATCAACATGCAGAAGGTGGCCTAAAATTTGAATTGGCCACTTTAAATGAAGAAGCAAATGCTCTTTCAATTGAGGACTCTAAGCTAGTCCTATCTGCAATTAGTAATTGTCAACACGGTGTAAAAGCTTGGGATCAACACTTTGAAGGTGTCGTGGAGACATCGACAAACTTAGGTGTTATCACTCTTGAAGCTGGAAAGTTTAATATGGCAAATCTCATTCGTAGTGCGAGTGAAGAGGCGAGAGATAACTTTGCTCAAGAAATGATTTCAGCTCAAAAAGATCTCGATGGGAAGGCCATTCTTGAAGGAGCATATCCTGGATGGAAACCAAATCCAGAATCTAAGATTCTTTCAATTACAGGAGAGGTCTTTAAAGACTTAAGAGGTAAAGCTCCTAAGATTTCATCTATTCACGCAGGCCTTGAATGTGGAATCCTTTCTAAAGCGATGCCAGATGTAGACATCATTAGCTTTGGCCCGACGATTACTGGTGCCCATTCTCCTGATGAGCAAGTTTCAATTGCTTCAGTTGAAAAGACTTGGCTTTTATTTTTAGAAGTCGTTAAAAGGCTAATGTAATGCTCACTATTGGCATACAAAATAATATTCTAACTCTCTTTGTTTATTTGATCGTAGTTCAAATACCAATGATTATTACTTACATCTTTGCCAAAGATTTGGGAATTTCGAACCTGTGGTTATACTTTGTTTGTCTTATCATTGGACTGAGGATCGCTTTTTTTAAAGATCAGCACTTTAAGAAGAAAATCGAATCAAAGCTATTTAAACAACTTCAGTTAAAGAATGGTAAATCTCCTTCAAAAAGTGAGATTGTTAAGGCCTTGAATTTAACGATAAGCCTCAGAGATATAATTTTCTTTGGTAACTTAATTATCGTATTAATTTTAACGGCAATTTTTAATCAATTTTAAGTTCGATAAAATGACGTAATCTCGATAAGAATGGTGTGGAATATAAGTATATTTACACCATTCTTATTCTCATCTTTCTTCTTGAAGGCTGCCAAGAACGTAGTCGTACGATTAGTTCTGTCAATACTACTCAGCAACTTGTAAAAGGATCCCTTACAGCACATTTAGTCTCTAGAAGATTAAATGGACAAAGAGTTGTTATTGAAGGGGAATGTACAAATAATCTTTTGATATCTTTTTTTTCAAATAACTTGGCAAGAGATCAGGCATACACTTCTCAATGCTTTGATGACAAGTATCGCAAGGTTTTATTCTTTCAAGATAATATCGAAGGTCGCCAGGACGTTTTTATTACTCAAGATGGTTATTCAATTACCATTTCAATTCCTAATGTGGTGACAAAGAAGCCTGGAAAAGTTGTCGTTGATACGCCGATGGCCGGATATTACTACGGGCGTACTATTTACGTTTCTGGTCGATGTAAGAAAAAAGGAACGGTCTTTATAAGAGGTAGCTATATTGCAGACTTTGTGAAAACTGCAGGTTGTTCTAACGGTATATTTCTTGCGCCAATCTATTTTTCAAAAATCAATGCCGAAAGTATTGAGACTTATCTTTATATTAATCAAGTTGATGAATATGGTAACAGTTCTGATTTTACTGTTAGGCCAATTAAATTTAGAAATGATGATCATTCAATTTTTCTAAGTGAGACTATCGTCGGTGTCTTTGATGATAACCTCGATATCATCGGTACTTGTAAAGGTTTTGATCGCGTTAGTGTTGATGGGAATATTATTGACTGTCTCAATGGAAACTTCAGTTATAAACTTGATATTTTGGCACGAAAGAAGTCTGGACAAATGCTTTACCAGGTTCCTATCGAAGGGTTAAATGGGGACTTTCGATCAAATCTTAGAATGTTGTTTTATTATTTTAAGCAAGCCGAAACTTCACCTCACTTTATTGCTCCTAAAGGAAAGTACGATGAAGGGGCAAGAGGTCGTCATATTATCAGTGGGACCTGTGGTCGCTCTTATCTCAATGGTCATGTAAGGTTATACACAAAAAAATCAGAGAATATTATTCTTAATGGCCATAACATCCCTCTAAGACAAGATGATGGCGCATTTATTGTTTATCCTGAAGAATATGATCTTGAGGGGGAGACAACCATCTTTGCAGAATGCCATGACTTCTATATTGATTATAAAACAAATAACTTCTCAACTTCATTTGATTATATTCCTTCAGATGATATTAGACTTGCCCCTAAAGGGATTGATATCTTTTCGATGGATCATCTAATCGAAGGCGACTGTTCTCAAGGGAGCTATGTTCGCTTACTTGATGTGAGCAATGAAAATGTTGAACAGGTAAATTGTCTTAATGGACATTACTCGATGATCAACTCTAGTTCTCATATGCTTTCTAGAAATCAATATGAAATTTATGAAGTAAATCTCTTTGAAAGTTATCAAGGTGCAAAGCAGGTGATTGATGTTAACTATAGCTACTCCGTCGCATTTCCATATCGCTTTATTCATGAATCTCCGGTTCCTAACTGGGGCTCAAAGGTGGCTCCGTTAAGGTTTTATTGGAATCATCAATACAAATCAGAGGTAAATGAGATTTACTACGGATACTACTCTAAAGAAAGTTATCTACAAGTTGAATGGAAGAAACTCCCGCAAAATACAAATCAACTACTTCTTGATGGCCATGATTTAATTAGATTAGGTTATAAAGAGTGTGAAGAGGTTCAAGTATACTTTCAATCAGTTGATAAGAGGAATCGAAAATCAGTCATTATCGAGACAAATCCTATACGTTTTGATTTTACCCCTCCTGATGAAAAAGAAGTTGCTCGAATTGATTATTCACCATTATTTAGAAAACAATTACCAAAATTCCACTTTAAAGATGCCGATGATAATTGTGTGAGTGCTGATAAACTATTTTATAAGTACACTCTTTATCAAGTGATCCTCTCTGGTGAAAATGAATCCGAAATATTGGACCGTAAAACGATCGATGAATTTACTGTATCAAGTCATTTCAGCGAGAATTTTTTTAAAAGAAAATATGATCTTGAAGGTTTCTATCAAATAGGGGTGACAATAATTGATCGAGGTCAAAATGCAACAAAAGAATATTTATCAACAATTTTCTCATGGAAGTAGAGAGAACGAGGGGGCATGGAGGCCCCCGTTTTATTTTAGTAATGCCAAGGAAATTGTGAGAAGTCTTTTTCACGCTTTTCAACGAAAGCATCACGGCCTTCTTGTGCTTCAGCAGTTCCGTAAGCTAGTCGAGTTGCTTCACCAGCAAAAAGCTGTTGACCAACTAAACCATCATCAAGAAGATTGAATCCAAATTTAAGCATACGCATTGCTGTTGGTGACTTTGAATTCATCTCTTTGGCCCACTCAAGCGCAACCTTCTCAAGGTCTGCATGAGGAACAACTTTATTTACCATACCCATTTGAAATGCTTCTTCGGCGCTATAGTTGAAACCACAGAAGAAGATTTCACGTGCACGTTTTTGTCCACATTGACGAGCAAGATATGCTGAACCGTAACCAGAGTCAAATGAAGCAACGTCTGGATCCGTTTGTTTAAAGATTGCATGCTCTTTTGAAGCGATCGTCATGTCACAAACTACGTGAAGTGAATGTCCACCACCAACTGCCCAACCAGGAACTACTGCAACAACTACTTTTGGCATAAAACGAATTAGTCTTTGCACCTCAAGGATGTGAAGTCTTCCAAGTTTTGCTGGGTCTGGAGTTCCGTCACCATCAACATATTTATATCCGTCTTTTCCACGAATTCTTTGATCGCCACCTGAGCAGAATGCCCAACCACCATCTTTTGGTGATGGTCCGTTTCCTGTAATAAGAACAACACCAACATCACTCCACATTCTTGCGTGATCTAAGGCGCGGTATAGCTCATCAACTGTTTGAGGTCTAAATGCGTTGCGACACTCTGGGCGATTGAATGCAATCCTAACTGTCCCTTGATCTACAGCGCGGTGGTATGTAATGTCCTTGAAATCGAAGCCTTCAACTTCTTTCCAAGCACTTGGGTCAAAAATATCTGAAACCATGTGATCTCCTTATTGTTTCGCTCAATATAAAATGCCTGAGCTAAAGTGTCATTCATAACTTTATGTGCGGCCAGTCTAAACAAAATGTCAGGGTTGTGAGTTAATGGATGGATGAAAAATCTCATTCTTATTACATTTCTATTCTTTTTAGCCTCCAATGTGAGTGCAGATGTAACTGTCGTTGTGGATGGTACTCGTTATTATTGTACTGAAGATGGCAGGCCACCTCAGGATCGTCAGTGGCGATGCGTTGCCCATTGTGCTTCAAGAACTTCTGATGGCGAATGTCGTAGGTATAAAGAAGATTTCTGTGGAATCAATGCGGCCTGTACTCCTTATTGCGACTCTCGTGCTTCAGATGGTGAATGTCGTCGCTACGGAGATGATATTTGTCGCTCAGAGGATTAGTAGGCAAATAGCTGACTAAGGCTTAATGACTTCAAGCTCTTCTATTTCAACATAGAAGTGCTTTGATTCGTTATCTGTTTCACCCTTCAGTAGAAAGAGGGTTTGATAATTATAGTCAGTATCTAGGCCAAATAACTTCTCAGGAATTCTCACGAGAATCATGCCCTCTTGGTCTTGAACGAGGTAGTAGTTATTTTTGAGCTTCTTATGAATTCGTGCTTTTAAAGCAACTTCTGCACCATCACTAGGGTTTCTCTTTAATATTGTCGAAGAGTAGACACTTCCTTGTTTTTGGCCCAAAAATGTTTTTGAACTGCCACAAGAAGTTAAAATAAAAATTAGCGTGGTAAGGAATAATTTATTCATAGCAATTATTATATTTAAGTCGTTGGCCTTTGACTATAGGGCAAGAGCTAGAGATAATTAACTCATGAAATTAATCACTCTCTTATTATTTACTCAATTATCATTTGCTAGTATTGGTGGGAAATGGATTGGTGAAGGTGTTGCAAAAACTCCAAAATCAACTCAAAAATGTTCTCAAATCTATTTTAAGCTTTTTTACGATGCTTCGAAATTTAAAATACAAGAGGGTGGATATAATTGTAATGGCCTTAGTGCTGAATATCCCTATTCTGTCTTTGAGGTAAGAGGGCCGCTTCTTTATTACAAAGGAGAGGTTTCTGGCTTCATTAACAATGACGAGCTTACAATTTATTCAAAAGAAGACGGCTTTACTTTACGTTTCTACTTCGTTGCAGAAGATGAAGTTGAAGTAAGTGAAACGTGGCAAGAAGGTAGTGATTATTTAACAATCAAATCAACACTTTTTAGAAAGTAGTTAGGCTGCCTTTTTAAAAGAGTCGACATGTTCTTTCTTCTCTAAAAATTCTTCAAACTCTCTACGCAGGGTCGCATCCACCATGCCGTCAGAAATATACTCTGCGATATAGTAGAAGCAATCGCGCCATGCTGTCTCTAGTTTAGGAGTCCAAGAATTCATATGAAAAAGCATTAATGTTTGAATGAAGGCTTCTTCAAATATTGGAAAATAAGTCTCTGAAACTTCGTATTTAATCTGGTTTCCGCCAAGTCCCTGCAGGTAGTATTTCAGGTATTCCGGGTTCTTTAAATTATTTATTGTTATACTTAGGGCCCTAATAAAGGATGCCTTTAGTTGCTCTCGATCAGCATGAGCAAATACTTTCTGCATACCTGGTTCGAGAATAACGACATTATCAAAGAAAGCATTTGTGAAATTTTTTAAATTGGGCTCAATTCTCGCAAATGATTCAATAATCAGATCCTTGTCAAAATTCATAAAGACTCCTTAGGGGTTTAATTTACTTGTCGTAGGCAACATTTTTTCTTTTGAACAAAGATTTCTTAAATTCTGCTTAAACCCTGTATTTACAGATTGTCTTCATTGGGAGAGTCTAGGGTTAATGAAAGTATTAGCGGTAAATAATTTAACTTATAATTTTGATCAAAAATCAATTTGTCAGTTTGATAAGATCTCTTTCGATCTCCATAAGGGTGAGGTTTTAACACTTCTTGGTCCTTCTGGAACAGGCAAGACGACTTTATTTAATATTCTTACGGGAAAGCTAACTCCCTTAAGTGGAGAAGTTGAGAAGGCCGAGAACTTAAAAATTGAGATGGTTTCAGGTGTTGATAATCTTAACTGGGACCTAACGGTTTTTGAAAATATTGAAAGTCATTTACTGGCCCATGAGCCAAGTGCTGATACGAATCGCGTACGTGATATGATTGAAATCTTTGGCCTTGAATATAAAGATCATAAGAAGCTCGATCAACTTTCGGCGGGACAATTGCAAAGACTTCTTTTTGCGAGATCAATGGTTGTCGCACCAGACGTTCTTTTACTAGATGAACCATTTTCTAATATTGATGAATTTCTAAAGGCTACCTTGTGCCATGAAATTTTTGAAATTTTCAAAGAAAATGAAATCTCATTACTTTTTGTCACTCACAACTTGAAAGAAGCTTATTCATTAAGTGATCGAATTATTTATCTTAGTGGTGCAAAACTTCAAACATATCAAAGGCCTCAAGACTTCTATGACAGGCCACTCTCAATTGATGCCGCTCGTTTCGGGGGAATGATTAATCTCGTTGCAGGACCAATCACAGAGAGGAAAGGTGAGCGTGTCGTTGTTAAGAACGACTTTGGTCAATTTGAAGTAACTGATAATCTCAAAACAAATAATCAATTTGTTTATCTGGCCTTTCGTCCAAAATACCTAAAGCTTGTTGAAGGTGAGGGACAACTAAAAGGACGAGTTAAGTCGATAATTAGGCACGGAGAGTATGACTTTGTTGAAGTTGCGACAATGAACGCAAAAATTCTAAGATTCCAATTGGCCGACTCTTCTCAAGTGAGCATTGGCTCACAAGTTAAACTAGCTATTGATCTTGAGAATGCCTTTCTTTTACCGGTTTAACCAAACTTTAAGAAAACTTAGTTATTAGCGCATCTCGTTTTCTCTTAGAATACTTACAACTATTAACGTTGTTATGTTTTTGGAGGATAGTGAATGAAGTTGCTGATTATCGGTTTTTGTATTTTACTTTCTATTCTAGCGTTCGCTAAAGAGATCGATACAGATAAAAGCTTTTTGAAATGGCATGCAAGTAAAGTTGGTGGCAAGCACTGGGGCCATGTTAAATTTCAAAAAGGAACGATTGAGCACAATGATAAAGGAGAACCTGTTAAGGGAATTTTTACTGTGCAGATGAATACAATCGATGTGCGTGATCTTGAAGGTGAGTGGAAGGATAAGCTACAAAATCATCTTCGCCAAAGTGACTTCTTTGAGATCGAAAAATATCCAACGGCGATGATGGAAACAAAATCAATTACAAAGATTGCAAAGAATAAATATAAAGTCGTTGCTGACTTTAAGATTAAGAAAATTACACGTCCACTAACATTCGATATGATCTACGATGGCAAGAAGGCCACGGGGAAAGTTAGCTTTGACCGAACAAAATTTGGCATTAAATATCGATCATCTTTATTGGGCACTGTGGCAGATAAGGTTATTCACGACAAAGTTGATTTAGAATTCAACGTTCAATAGCTTGATATTACATTCTTAAAATGAACACGTAGCATAAGTCTAAGTAATAGATGCACGTCAGTTTAATCTATGTTAAGTTTTGGCGTATGAAAGCCGGAAGAATCGACATCGCATTTTTTGAAAAAGACCAATACTTATTTCCAATCAATAGAAGAAGTAAGAATCCAATCGTCGACTATAAAAATGAACTCGTTAAAAAATCAATTGCGAAAGAGCTTAACTTGAAAGTTAAGAATATCTCGTTAGATAGTATTAAAAATACAAAGAAGTAATTAAAATAATCTCTTTTCTTCAGGAAGCTCAACAGTCACTAAATTTCCACTTCTCCACGGATCATCAAAAACTAATTTTGAAGCGATAAGGGCAAGACCTGTGTCGTTTCCATTACCTTTACCATAACGATTATCTCCCATAACTGGAAAACCAAGTTCAGTAAATTGGATACGAATCTGGTGTTTACGGCCTGTGATAAGATTAACTTCTACAAGAGCAGTTTTATCGAGGTATTTCTTCACTTCATATTCTAGAACAGCATCCTTTCCATCAATAACACTCTCAAGACGCTTAACTTTTTCTGGCTTCCCTTTGACTTCGGCCTGATACGTCTTTTGAATTTTGTGATTCTTAATTTGATCAGAAAACGCTCGAGCAGCTTTCTTTGTATATGCAATCATCATAAGGCCTGCTGTTTCTTTATCTAGCCTGTGAATGAGAAAAGGTTCGCGACCAGTGCGCTTGTGAACTTCGCGGAGAATTGTGTATTCATCGCCATACTTTGTCCCCTGACATAGAAGTCCAGCAGGTTTGAAGTAAACGCCATAGTGGTGAGTTTCATGCATACATTGAACTGAACTCATATCGAATTCACCGATATTTGGATCGACATATAATTTAATTGTTTGGCCGCGCTTTATTTCTGTCTTGGCCTTGCGAATACGTTCTGGCTTTGCAGTCTTTGTCCAACAAGCACCTTGTTTCATAAGATTTTTGATCTTAATTTTTGAAAGCTCAATTCCTGACTTCGCACATTTTTCTGCAAGTAGGTCCGCTGCTGTTGTATCTGTATTGGCCTTGGCCGTAATGCTAAATTTAGTCATAAATTAATATCCGTTAAAGTAAGGACAACCGCTGCATCCACTCTGGCAACAGTCATTAATATCGGCCTCTTCATCAATTCTAAGGTTTGGTGAAACAAGAGATAGGCTATATGTTTTTATACCGCGAACATTTCCAATTAATGTGAAAAGCTCAGGGCCTTGAAGTGGAGTCTCCATTGTTCCTAAATTAAGAGATAGGGCCAGGTGGTGAGCAATCGACTTCGTATCACAAAGAATATTGAACTCAGGTTCAATATTAGAAGTAACTAGGTATTTCTCTGCATATGATTCAATGATATATTCTTTCATAAATAATCCAAATCGATTAAGGTAGCGCCATGTTTTACGATTTCCCGATAAAATATCACGAACCTGTTTTCCGTCCTCCATCTGAAGGGCGTTCTCTCCTTATACAACAAACCATTGGTTGCTCCAATAATAAATGTACATATTGCAATATGTATCGATCTAAGACTTATAAAGAGAGAAACAGCGTCGAGGTAATCGAGGATATCAGAAAGGCGGCAGCTTACTATCGTCGATTTGAGATGCGTCCCTCTAAAGTATTTTTATGTGATGGAGATGCGCTTGGGGCACCAACTGAAGACCTCTACAAAAGTCTTTTGGCAATTGGCGAGGAGTTTGGGGATATTCGCGTCGGTGTCTACGCAACAGCTCAGAATATGCTGGATAAATCAGAAGATGAGCTTCGTTACCTAAAGGAAGCAGGGCTTGGAATCGCTTATCTTGGGATGGAGTCTGGTTGTGACAAGGTTCTCCATATGACGGTTAAGGGCAATAGCGCCCAAGATATGATTGATGGATCAAAAAAAGTCATGGATGCAGGGATGAAATTATCGGTGATTGCCATGCTTGGGCTTGGTGGGAAGAAACATACAGAGACCCATGTGGCCGAGACGGCGAGAGTTCTTTCTGAAATTTCACCAGATTACCTGTCATTTCTTACGACAATGGCGGTTGAGGGGACTCCGTATTACCGAATGGTACAACGAGGCTTTGAAATGCTTACGACTAAGGAGATACTAGGGGAGATGCACGACATTCTCTCTGGGATAAAAGCCTCTCGAGAAATTTTACTTAGAATTAATCACGTCTCAAATATGTATCCAATTGGAGGGAGTCTTCCTCAAGATCAGTCCACGATAATTCAGCAGGTTAAGCAGTGGTTTGTTGAAGCTCCAGAGGGAACATATCCACCAAAACCTTCACATATGTAGGATTTAGCAGTATAAATTGGCCATGACTCAAGAACAGTACAATATCGCATTTATCATTTTATCAGTTTTAGTATTTATCCTTTCAATGGGGGTAGGCTTTTTCTATATTAAGCTTAAAGAAGAGACGAGAAAGCGCATTGCTGAACATGACAAGATGGAAGCAAAGGAAAAAGAGCGCCAGGCATTCGTGCGCGATAGTCTTATTACAATTGCTCGTGCCTTTGTTCAAAAACAATGTGAGGCAAGTGAAGCCTGTATTCGTTTAAGAATGCTTATTGACCGCGTGGACTTTGTTGAAAACGAAGAGTATCCGATTATCTTTTCAATGTATGAGGAAATTAAACATTTCCCAACTCACCAATCTCGAAAAGAGCTATCAAAACAAGAGCGTTTCTCACAAGATAAAGAGAGATTTGCAATTGAAGACAAACACATGGATAATTTAACTAACGAGTGTAATAAGCTAATCACAAATCTCACGGTTAATTAATGCAATACTATGTCCACAATCTTAATCCAATTGCTCTCGATTTTTTGGGAGTTAAGATTGCTTGGTATTGGTTGGCCTACTTCTTTGGCTACTTCTGGACACTTTATTTAGGAAAATACCTCATAAAAAGAGAGGGACTAAGTGTCTCTTTTCATCACTATCTAAATTATTTATTCACTGGCTTCTTTATGATGCTTGCAGGTGGAAAGCTCTTTTATATCTTCTTTTATAATTTTAATTACTATGCACAAGACTTAAAGCGCGTTTTCTATTTTTGGCAAGGTGGCATGAGCTTTCATGGTGCACTTATTGGTGGAGCTCTTTGGACATATTATTACGCTAAAAAGCACGGACTTAAATTCTTTGCCCTAACAGATATTGTCCTAACAAGTGTAGGCCCGGCCATTATGTTTGGGCGAATCGCAAATTTTATCAATGGAGAACTTGCGGGGAGAGTGACAGATGTTTCTTGGGCAGTGATTTTTCCAAGACTTTACGACTCAAGCCCTCGCCATCCTTCACAGCTTTATGAAGCCTTCCTCGAAGGATTTGTCCTATTTCTCATTTTATTTACTTTGAAAAAGAATTTAAAAAGACCAGCTTTAAACTCTGGCCTTTTTCTTATCATTTATGGAATTGGTCGCTTCATTGTTGAGTTCTTTAGAACTCCTGATCCACAAATTGGGCTCTTCTTTAACCTGTTTTCTGTGGGACAATTCTATTGTCTAGCAATGATTTTGATTGGGGCCGCTATTATTTTTTGGCCTTCTCATTTATCGCGTTCTCATACTGCTTAAGTAGTTCTGGATCGATCTCTGTTGGAGTGATTTTGCGGAAGCTCTTACGGGCATTGATCATATTCTCACACTTGTGGACAGCACCGTCTCCTTCGACTGGAACGTTTTTACGCCCATCTTTCATCCAAGTAATTTCCTTTCCACAATAACGACATGATGCCATGAGTAACTCCCTGATTTTAAAGCAATTTAGAGTGTCAATTTTAGTGGTTTTAGGTTATTCTAACAACTATAAAAATAAACTGGAGTGCATAGTGTTAGATATCAAATTTATCAGAGAAAATGTTGATTTAATGAAAGAGGTAATTGCAAATAAGCGTATCGGTCTAGACCTAGATGAGCTACTGACAATTGACTCGAAACTCTCTGAATTAAAGACAAAGCAGCAGGATTTACAAGAGAAGAGAAATGCTCACTCAAAATTAATCCCTCAGGCATCTAACGAAGACAGGCCAAAACTTATTGCTGAAGGTAAGGAAATTGCCAACGAGCTTAAGGAAATGAATCCAGAAATTAGTGATCTTGAAGAAAAACTTAAGGCACTGATGTACGTTGTTCCAATGGTTCCATCAAAAGATGCACCAGTTGGTAAAGACGATAGTGAAAACGTAGTTAGTCGTGTTGAAGGTGATAAACCAAATTTCTCATTTGCACCAAGACACCACGTTGAAATTTTAGAAATGAATGAGTGGGCAGAGTTTAAAAATATCGCAAAAGTTTGTGGTTCACGTTCTTACTCTCTTAGAAATGACATGGTTCTTTTAGAGATGGCCATGCACCGTCTTGCTCTAGATATGCTAACTGAAAAGGGATTTACACTTGTTTCATCTCCATCGATGGCAAGAGAAGATGCACTATATGGTACAGGTCACTTCCCGACAGGAAGAGAAGATGCTTACTATATTCCTGAGCACGATATCTATCTTTCAGGAACAGCTGAAGTTCAATTAAATAGTCTACACGGTGGTGAGATTCTAAGTGAATCAGATCTTCCAATTTTATATGCAGGTTTCTCTCCATGTTTTAGAGGGGAAGCAGGAAGTTATGGAAAGGATGTAAAGGGCCTAATCCGTGTACACCAATTCCAAAAAACAGAACAATTCGTAATCTGTAAAGGTGATGAAGCAGAGTCTGAAAAATGGCACAAGTCACTTCTTGAAGCAGCAGAAGAATTCTGTAAGGCGCTTGAGCTTCCATATCAAATCCTTGAAGTTTGTACGGGTGATATGGGTGCAGGTAAATTCCGTATGTACGATATTGAATGTTGGGTACCAAGTGAAGAAAAGTACCGTGAGACACACTCATGTTCAGCACTTCATGACTGGCAAGCAAGAAGAACAAATACTCGCTACAGAGATGCAGATGGAAACGTTAAGCACGTATTCACGCTAAATAATACAATGGTTGCGACTCCAAGAATTCTTGTTCCATTTATTGAAAATCATCAACAAGAAGATGGATCTGTTTATGTTCCTGAAAAACTTAGAGCATATATGGGCGGAAAAGAAGTTCTTAAAGGGCGTAACCGCCAGTAGGTGATTAAGAGGGAAGGATCAGGCTTATGGTCTGAACTCCCTGCTCACTTCGTGATAACTTGAGCTCACATCCATGCGTCTTTGTCATGGATTGGGCCAAGGCAATCATCTTCGTATTCGTATTTAACATTTCACCTTCAAGAATTTTAATCCCTCGAGACTTTGCTTCTAAGATTAATAAACCTAGTAGCTCCTTTCCAATACCAAGTCCTTGATACTTATCAATGATTGTTATCGCAAATTCTGCAACTTTTGAATTATCTCGGTGAATATCAAAACGGGCAACCCCCATTGGATGAGCAGGGGAAGTAATCGTTGCCACGCCAATGGCATAATGAAATCTCTTATCAAATTCAGTTAAATTGATAAGCTCTTTTGCTGTTAAACCTTTCTTTGCACCAAAGAAACGATGATAGATAGACTTGGGCTCCATCTCGTGCAGACCTTCAAGAAGCATTTTCTTGTCAAATGGACTAATCTCGCGAATCTGCGCCTTGTGTCCTTTAAAGTCGTAAATATGATCAAGAGCTAGAGCTTCCACATCCAAATAGTATCATAGCTTTATTTGTGAGTATGATTTTTTTGACACAGCCTCCACTAAATGCGTAAAATTATAAGTAAAGTACTTATGGAGGAGACTTAATAATGGATAATTTCTACCCACTTAAAAAAGTGGCCGATATATATGGTGACCCAAATCTAAAATTTGATATTCAAGATCTTGAATCTTCGGGGCAAATTCCAGCTTCTCGCAAGTATAGAAGTGGAGCAATTTTTAGAAAAGGATGGCCGGTTAATTTACTTCCACAAATTGGTGAACAAATTGGTTATTTCAAAAAATTTGATAAGCCTACTTCTGTTTGTGTATTCACAACAAAAGGTGGAGTTCTTAAGTCGACTCTAGCACTAAATCTTGCACGCACAGCTGCTCTTCACGGACAGCGCGTTTGTGTCGTAGGCCTTGATATTCAAGGAGATGTAACGACGTCACTTGGTTATGACACTGAGTCTGATGACAGTGGTAGCCTTGATGAATTAATTCAAAAATTAGATCAAACAAAAGGTCTTTGTGATTACTTCTCTGGTGAGGCAACTCTTGATGAAGTCATTGTTCAGCTTGGATTACCAAATCTTTTTATTATTCCTGAGACGCCAGAGCTTGTTGCCTTAAACGACTCTCTTAATAATATTAACCGTCGTGAATTTTGGTTAAAGGAAAGAGTTATCGATCCTTTAAAAGAACACTTTGATCTTGTGATTATGGACTGTTCACCAAACTGGAACAAGCTGACAACTAATGCTCTTGTAGCAAGTGATGCTCTTGTTTCTCCACTTGAATGTAAAATTAATAATTTTAGAAACTTCAGAGTTTTCTCTCACTTTTTAAAAGAATTTAAAGATGAAATGAGACTCGATTTTGAATCAATTTTTGTTCCAACTAAGTATTCTACGAATAAGAAACTTAGTAACGATATTCTAAATTGGTACTATCAGAATGTTGCAGGCTGTACGACTGTTGGTATTAAAGAGTCTGTATCTGCTGAAGAGGCAATGGCCCTTAATCTTTCAATTGCGGAACATGCAGCAGGAAAGCCCATTGCAAAAGATACAGTCGAGCTATTTAAGCAAATTCATCATGCGATTTCGAACTATCACACTAGAAAGTCTGAGCAAGAGGAACTTCCGGCCCATCAGGCAAGAGTTTTTGGTGGACTTGGGCAAGCTAACTTTGGAAATTTAAGTAATAGGTTTTAATTATGGCCATTGGTTTAAATGATATTACAGCTAAGAAGCAGGCCAAGAAAGTTGAAGTTGTTTCGGCCGTTGAGGAAGTATTAGAGAAGCAGCAAAGGCCTTGGGACGGAAAATTTCAGGCCCAAAAGAGTTCTGTTGCTAATCAGGCCGTAAAAAGAGCTAGAGAAATAACTGCTAAAAATGAATTGCACGCAAAAGAGCTTCGTCAGAATTTCACAAGTGCACAAAAAGAGTTAGAGATTAATCAGTATATTGAAAATCGTGAAAAAGAATTTGTTAATTTAGATTCATCTAAAAATATGCTCAAGTCGAGAACTCGTATCAAAACTCAGCGATCACTATTTAAAAGACTTAGAGATTCAATCTTTAGGTCTTAGCTTCATATCGATATTGAAGTTGTGAAACTCTTTATCGTTGAAACAATGAAGAATCTTAGGGGAGTATTTTTTTATTACATCTTTAGAATTTGCTCCTCTAAAGAGTTCATTGAAAGCATTAGAACATACTGCTTTTGTAAATTTGTGCTTTATTCCACTACATTTTTTTATAAAGTCACATGATTGAGGATAACCGCGATAGCATTTCATCGACTCAATATCACAAGTATTCTCATCGACGACTTTTGTGTCGCAAGATGAGAGAAGAAGAACTAAAACGAATAGACTAGACAATACCTTCATCAATTAAGACATCCTTAAATTTATTAATCACATCATGCTCATAGTGATTAAGTTGATTCATTGTAAGTTCTGTAAGTGCGTCTCGAGCATTCATTTTACTTACTGTAACCATTTTGTCGTATGTATTTACGAGTGAGATAATCATGATCGGCAAACTCAATGTCTTAAGTTTATTTGGTCCTGAACCATCTTTTACTTCTTCGTGGTTTACGATTAGATCAAGAACACCTTTTGTTACCCATGGTTTGTCTTTCAATGCACTAACTGCATCTTTTACGTGAAGGCCATAAACTCTTTTTTCATCATCGCTGAGTTCATCTTTTGGTTTCTTAAATAGCTCTTGGTCTTGGCTATTTAATCGCGTGATACCAACATCGTGTAGTAGGCTAGCTGTGGCTATATTTGAGATGTCACTATCATTACAACCAACTCTTATTGCAAGTCTCGTTGCAAGAGTCGCAACATTCATTGAGTGTTCGATAATTAAATTTGAATCGATTGTTTTCTTTTCGAAGAACTTCTTCAAAGCATCAGGGCCAGATGAGAGAACTTTTTTAAGCTGTGCTGCCGCTATCTCTGTCATTTGGTAATTTTCTTCTTTTTCTGGTGCATTGAGCGACTGCTCAATCGCTGTTTTACAAGCACCATCTACAATTTCAACTTTCTCTTCTAGAGGAAGATCAAAGTCTTGAACTTTTGAATCAAGAAGATCTTTAATATATTGCTGATATTTATCAACTTCATTTTCAAGAATATAGAACTTTGCTACTTGTTGTTTATTTAGCTTTTCAAGCTTCTCTTGTGATATGGCCGTACCAGCATCTTGATATTTAAGATAAGTCTCTTTGAAGTAAATATACAAATCAAACGGTATAAAGCTTTCTGGCTCAATCGTTGTGATTCTTAGAGGGTAGTAATTCATAAATCCTATTTCATTAAAACTAATAATAAATTCTATTAATTTAATTTTATGGTGAATTAGGAATTTATACAACTATCTGAACTTATAGCTTCTGTGGACTATTAAGGGGTATATAAAGTGCGACTAGAGTACCTACGGGTTTTCGCTCAATTGTGAACTTTATCTTAAGTAATTCGCAATATGAGCGAATAATGAAGTAACCAAAACCGGAACCTTTTTCTCCTAAAGTTCCAAAACTTATTCCCGTATCAATCTTATTATAGATTTGTTCAAGCTTCTTTTTACTTATCCCTATACCGTTGTCTTGTATTTCTAGCTTTAAAGCTTGATCCACTTGCGTACATGAGATCTTTATCATTCCTTCGTTTTGAGTAAATTTTATTGAGTTGGAGATGATATTTCCAAGAATCTGATGAGTAAGGATGGCGAGATTTGAATAAACTCTAAGCTCTTGTTTAATCTCAGGAACCTCGATTGAGATTTTCTTTCGTTCACATTGAGGTGTAAAGATAGTTTGAATATTATCCAGTAAACTCTTAATCTCTACATAATCAAGCTGTGGCTCATTATTAATTAATTCCTGTTCGGCCTTAACGTTATCGAGAATATCTTTAATGTGCATACAGGCCGAATAGACTTTTGGCCACGCTCTAGCTTCTTCAACGTAACCACGTCGAATATAACGGCTTGAATAACCAATGATAACAAATAAAGAATTTGCAATATCGTGTGAAAGAACTCTTAGTAAGCGAATATATTTCTGCTTATCTAGATTCTTTATAAAGCTAATTTCATTCTCTTTTTGTAGCCTGTTTATCTTAAGGCTTAAGGCAATTGAAAGAGTAAATGATTCAACCATATTTCCTAAGAGGATAGAGTTTTGAGTGAAGTCATTATCGGTAAAGAATCCATAGATAGTCGCAAAGTAAGCAAAGATTCCAACGTTCATGATGAGCCATGAAAGAAGATAGACTTTTGATTCAATCGTTGGGTTTGTAATATTTGTATATATCGAAATATAAATAATGAAGATCACAAGTGTTAAGATGTAAATATCGACAAGTGGTCCAATGATAAAATTATAAGAATCAAAGAAAGAGAAGACGATTGAGGTGATTAGAGTAATTGATATCAGAGCATAAACTTTTTCTGTCTTCTTAATAATAGGCTTCTTAAAGAAGTCGATACTCAAGAGATCTTTTGTAAACTTATATAAGTAGTTACATGAAATCATGGCATAGACACCAAGGTATTTAATATGGTTGTCTAAAGAAAGAACTCCTTGTGTGTATCCAGATAATGCTAAGACAGAGTTAATCATAAAAAAGATAAAGACTGAGTAGACAATATAGATTGATTCTTTATTTATCATTCCAAGAATCAGGTTATATATTAATAACGTACACATAAAGCCTAGATAAATAGATAAGCTAATGATCCTGGTTTGCTCTGTCTTTTGAATATATTTAGTATCAGCAAGCAAGGCCTTTGTATCAAACTTATGAAGACTATGAGTTTTGATAACAATCGTTTTTTTCTCTCCTGGATTTAGATCGATACTTAGCGATTTATGGAGTGTCGTATTTGAATTGATTTTATCTTTAGGAAAATTAGAAAGTTGCTTACTGTCTTGATTGAGAAAGTAAACTTCATTTAATCTAAAAGTGTGAGTATTAAAATACAGCTCTTTATGTACAGAATGCTCGAGTGAGTTTTTAAATTGAACGCGTAGATAAATATTTTTATTTGTGTATTCTAAGTTTAAAACACTTTTATCGTTCGTCGTGAATCCATCTGGTGTGTATTCTTTATTATCAGATAGCTTATATTCAACATATTTTGAAATATTATGATTTTGATCTTTGAAAGTCTCTTTATTAATTTGTACAATTGACTCTGTAGCGAGAATTTCTTTTGCTGGAATGAAAAGAAGAAGCAATAATAAGAAACGATAAATGAACTTGATCACGAAGAGAGTATAATTTTTTTGAACCAATCTTTAAATAACAATTGTGTATATAAATGAAAAAAAACTTAAATTTCTACTTTGATTTTACATCTCCTTACTCATACTTAAGTATGTTGCAGTTAGACGCAGGGCTTCTTTCTGAGAAATATGAAATTAACTTCTGTCCAGTGATGGTGGGAAGGCTATTTGCATTAAATGAGATGAGTGCTCCTGCACAAACTAAGAATAAAGCACTCTACTTATTTAAAGAGGCGTTAAGGACAGCGGATAAAATGGAAGTAAAACTTACTTCACCAAAAATGCTTCCGTTCAATTCTTTACCTTACTTAAGAATGGCCCTTGGACTTAGGGATGATAAATTAAAACAGGCAAACTTTATTCTTAATACATTTCATTTTGGTTGGAAATACGGTCATGATTTTAATGACTATGATCAGTTTAAAGAATTTATTACTGAAAAATGTTTGACACTAGAAGAGTATGAACGTTTAGATAGTGATCGTAATTTAAAGAAAGAATTAAAGCTTGTTATCAATGAAGCGTTTGATAAAGGCGTCTTTGGTGTTCCAACATTTGAAGTTGACGATGATTTTTATTGGGGGAACCACAATATAGACTTTCTCGCTAAAAATAAATTTTTAGATTATAATGAACACGAAGAATTTATTAACTTTAAAAAATTCTTCGAGGAAGAAAAATGAAATTGAAATTAAAACTACTTTTTATTATCTTAATTGGCCTAAGCGTTCATGCAGACACTAAGGTTATGATGCAGACAAATTATGGGGACATCACTATTAAGCTGTATGATAAAAAGGCACCCGAAACAGTAAAAAACTTTTTAAGCTACGTTAATTCTGGATTCTACAATGGAACTATTTTTCACCGTGTTATTGACGGATTCATGATTCAAGGTGGGGGATACGATACAAGTCTTAAGAAGAAAAAAACAGAAAAGCCAATTAAGAACGAAGCAACAAATGGCCTAAGTAATGTTCTTGGAACAATTGCAATGGCAAGAACTTCTGTGATTAATTCTGCAACTTCTCAATTCTTTATTAACGTAAAAGATAATAACTTCCTGGATCACTCAGGGCCGACTCCATCTCAGTATGGTTACGCTGTATTTGGAAAGGTTGTTAGTGGAATGGCAGTTGTTAATAGAATCAAGAAGTCAAAAACTGGAAGAAATGGTCCATTTCAAAATCTTCCAGCTTCAAATATTGAGATTAAGAAGGTTTACGTCCTACCTTAATCCTTAAAACAAACCAGAATACTCAGATATAGCATTTATAAATAGCAAATTCTTCGTAGGGAAGAATTTGCTGATTTAGTTAAGATATAATCTGGGTATGGGCTCATTAAAGATAAGTAGCAAAACAAATAATAAGTTATCTAGTAAATCGAATTTAAATTATTCTAAATTTAGTCAAATTAATGGAAAACATCCTCTGCAGCAAAGTTGTCCGGATTCGTTTATCACGTATCAAGTCCGAAAAAGACATGGGGGAAGTGTTGCTTACTTTAATTTTGAATTGGCAAAAGAGATGGGTTTAATTTCTGAAGGCCATGATAATACTTTGACTAAAGATTTGGCCCAAAGAATTCTTGAGACTTTCTCGATTGTGATTATCAATGAATACGATATTGAAAATGGGATCGAGTATCCAGAAGATGAGATTCTACCAAATCGCTATATGGCAACTCGCTACTTGCAGCTACAGCATCCAAATAAGCAGGGAAAGACTTCGGGTGATGGACGCTCGATCTGGAATGGTACAGTTGATCACAATGGGCTTACTTGGGATATCTCGAGTCAGGGAACTGGAGCAACAAAGTTATCACCTGCAACCCATATACAAAATAAATACTTTAAAACAGGTGATCCATCTATTTCGTATGGATGTGGCTACTCTGAGTTTGATGAAGGACTAGCAACTCTAATGTTCTCTGAAGTTATGCAAAAGAATAACTATGAGACAGAGAGATGTTTGGCCATCATTAAATTTAAAGACAATATTTCAATTAATGTTAGGGCCAATAGTAACTTAATTAGACCTTCTCATATGTTTAATCATCTAAAGCAGGCCAATTATGATGCTTTAAAAAATATTGTTAATTACTATATTGATCGCCAAAAGATTAATGGTGAATGGCAAAGAGTCCCAAAAACTGCGAAGGCAAGATATCGTTATTTTTTAAAGAAACAGGTGGAAGTATTTGCAAAGCTTGCTGCTAATTTTGAAGATGATTATATCTTTTGTTGGCTTGATTGGGATGGCGATAATATTCTTATGAATGGTGGTATCATCGATTATGGTTCGATTAGACAGTTTGGTCTTTATCATCATGAATACCGATTCGATGATGTTCAACGTTATTCCACTACCATTAAAGAACAAAAAGATAAGGCGAAGTATATTGTTCAGTCCTTTATTCAAATTGTGGACTTTTTAGAAACAAAAGAAAAGAAAGCGATAGCTGATTTTTCAACTAGTGAGTACCTTGAACAATTTGATGAAATTTTTGAAACTCAAAAGAAGTATAACCTAATTTCTAAAATTGGGATTTCTCCGAAGTATCATGATTGGCTGGTAAAGAAGCACTCACATAAGATTGAAAATTTACAAAAGCCATTCTATTACTTTGAAAAGGCAAAATCTAGCTTTGGTCTTTATGAGGTGAGTGATGGTATTTGCTGGGATGCCATTTTTAGTATGCGAGATATTCTACGTGAATATCCTCAGCTTATTTTAAGCCGTGGTGAATGGATTACACGAGATGAATTTATCAATATCGCTAAGTCTAGTTATGCGAGTCAATCTGATTTAGAGATTAATACATATCGTGCAAATAAAATCGATGCATTTCAAGATTCCTATATTGAATTATTACATCTTGTTGCTAAAAAATCTAAGAAGAGATTTGATGATATTCTTCTTGAAGTTGTTATGCGCTCATCGATTATAAACAAGTTTGAAAGAGTAACAGGTGATAGTATTGCTCGTATCGTCGATTCTATGATGAAGAAGTATAAGAAATTTGACCCACTTACTATCTTCAATGTTGTTCGTGACTTTAGAGAACACCAAACGTTTGACCCTGATAATGTAAGTCCAAAGAGTGATCGTGTGGCAAACGAGAAAAAACATTTAAAACCAATTGTAAAAGAACTTCTTAAAATTGTAAGAGACTATAGAGAAGGCATCTAAGAAATGAAAATTGGATTATATGGTGGTGGCGACTTTTGTGATAATGTCGAAATTGACGAACATATCTTAGAGCTTTGTAATAGTGAATCTCCAAGTATAACTTTTATTCCAGCAGGTTCCTACGAATCAGAATTAGATTTTATCGATTTAATTATGGCCTATAAGAAAATAGGTTTTAAAAGGTTTATCCATCTTCCTGTTGATCATGAATTTGACAGAACTCTCAAAGAAGAGGCACTTCAAAGTGACGTGATTCATCTCGGTGGAGGTAATACGTTTTATTTCTTAAAGCACTTAAAAGAAAGTGGGATGTTTGAAGAACTCATCGATTATGTCGAAAATGGTGGAATTTTAACAGGCCTTTCAGCTGGTGCAATTATTACGACTCCAAATATTATGACAGCATCATTTCCGCCATGGGATCGTGATGATAATGACGATGATGTCACAGACTTTAAGGCCATGAATATTATTGATTTCGAGTTTTTTCCTCATTATCGTAAATCAAAACGCTACGATGACGAGTTAAAGAGACATTCTATATTCTCTCGTTTTCCAATTTATGCTTGCCCTGATGGGAGTGGCCTAGTCGTTACTGATGAAGAAATTGTTGTTCATGGAGAGTGCTATATTTTTGAAAAGGGCCAAAAATATAAACTATAACTTTCTTTTACTCGGTCTTGTTAGCAAGAAAACAATAACTCCAATACCAATTAATGAAACGATAACTTTTATCGTCGGATTCACTTCAACGTAAATTAGCGTATATGAAAAGAGTGCTACGATCATTGAGATGGCAATGATTTTAGATTTTACACTCACAACTCCATATTTATTCCAGTCAGTAATAATTGGGCCAAAAATCTTATGATCTAGTAGCCACTGATAGTACTTTTCATTACTTTGCGAAAAGAAGTAGGCACTTAAAAGAAGAAAAGGAGTTGTTGGAATAAGAGGAAGAAAAATACCAATAAAAGCAAGAATCACAAATGCAATTCCGAAACTAAGGTAAATGGCCTTTCTGCTCTTATTAATCATTAAAAAGTCTTTATTGGTGAATTCGGCTTTTTCTTTGCTCTAATACAAAACCTTACTGGAGCAGGATAGCCTTCTACTGTTTTCGTTTGATCTTCAGTATCTAAGAAGTCCTCAAGGGATTGATGTGGTGGAGGACACCATTTCGTTTGTCTTTGTTCTTCAAAATTTGTCGTTGAAACAGAGACAACTTCCATATCAATGAAGCCTGTTCGATTAATCCAATTCTTAAGACAGCTTAGAGTTGGAAGAAACCATACATTTCTCATCTTTGAGTAACGATCTTCTGGGAATAGGCAGATTGTCTCCTCTCCTGGAATACCAATTGTTTCCATAATCATTTCTCCTCCAGGAACAAGAGATTCTCTGATGGAGATTAATTGCTCAAGTGGATGACGGTGATGATAGAGAACGCCCATCGAGAAAACAACATCAAAGAATGATCTAAAGTTTGGAAGATCTTCGATACCAAATAATTCAAATTTTAAATTATCATATTTCTTAAAGTGATTAATGAATTCAAATTGGGCCTGATTGTGTAAGACAGGATCAATTCCAAGAACTAACTTTGGTTCTTGTTTGGCCATCTCAAACATATAGTAGCCGTTATTACAGCCTACATCTAAAACAACCTTATCTTTTAAATTTGGAAGAGATTCTTTTAGTCTTTCCCATTTTTTATCTGAGCGCCATTCGGCATCAATATCAAGCTCACCAACTTGAAAAGGTCCTTTTCGCCATGGAATAAGCTTTGTCGCAGTCTCAAGGGTTTCGCTCGAGTTCTCTTGAAGAGATGGGATGACATCAAAGATCTCTTTGTATTCTTTCTGATATTTTGTGCGAAACATTTGAAGCTTGTCTGCTTTAAGTTGTCTTAAAGATTCAATATCAACACGATTACCAAATTTTTCTAAATACTCTAAACTATCCATTCTCTTCCTATTTGATACATAGGTAACAAGCAAAATTATACCATCTAAAAATCATTTCAGATTTCTTAAAGCCTGCTTCATCTAACATTTTAAGTTGTTGTTGTGGAGTTAAGGGCCTAAGGACATTTTCTAGGGCCTCTCGTTTTTGAGCAATCTCCATCTCACTATATCCATTTCTACGTTTGAAATCATAATAAAGATCAATCAAAAGATTATCAATTTGCTCATCTTGGCAGATAATTTTTTCGGCCAAAATAAAACAGCCATTATCATTAAGCCCGTTATAGATATTTTTAAGAACATTAAGGCGCTCTTCAACTGGTAGAAATTGAAGAGTGTAGTTCATGATTGCCATACCGGCATTTTCAATTTTTACATCAGTGATCGACTCTTCTAATAACTCAACATTATCTTGTAGACCGTGAGACTTAAGCTTCTGTGCTGCCTTTTCAAGCATCGGTCTTGAAGTATCAATACCGATAAACTGTGGAAGCTCTTTGTCGTTTTGGCGAAAGTAATCGGCCATTAAAAGCATCGTCGTTCCTGTCGAACAACCAAAGTCATAAACTGTTCCAGATTGATAGAAGCGTCTAGTTAGGTCGATGATGATTTTATGAATCTCATGATAATTTGGAATACTTCGCGATACCATGTCATCAAATACAGAGGCCACATCTTGATTGAATTCAAAATCTGATATCTTTTCAATTTTCTTTGCAAAAACTTCGTCTTTGCCAGCGTTTAAAAATTTATTTTCCATGTGGCGAAACTAGAATATCTTTTGGATATTGTCCAATCTAGTATAAAAAATACTCCTTCTTTCTTCTTTAATTTCAATGATTTACTGATACGCGTGATTTTTTACTATGAATAAGCAATATTTATTGGTATGTAAACAAAATATATATTAAAAAACAGCGCAGGTTCTATGAATAATGAATTGGATAGAGGAGAAGCTTTTAACGAAACGCTAAGAGTTTTATCCCATGATTACTCGGGTCATATGCATTTAATTAGGTTTTGTATTGATGAATTGATGCAGGATCAGGATGAAAATAACCCATTTGTTAAAAAATTAAATCAAGGTCTTGAACGCTTTGAGAATGATTTAAATCTTCTTAAGCAATCAACACCTTATTTCTTAGATGAAGAAGTTCCAATTAGCAAAATCGCTACTAGGGCCTTCGGTCAAGCACGTATCTACTTAAAGAAACATTTTGCAGATTTAACTTGGAATATTGCTAATGATGTAACCGTAAAAGGTTCACAAGCTAACGATTTATGTGAAATCTTGTTCTCTTTTGCCCACTTATTCTCAACTTTGGCAAAAAAAGAAGGAAGAGATACATTCCATATCACCTTAGAAATTAAAGACGAGTTAAGAAAATTAATTTTTATTAAGTCAGAATTAAACAAATACTTAAGACAAGAGTTAGATTCCATCTTAAACTTAGGTGACGAAAACGAAAAATCATTAAGAAGATACATCGGAATTCATAACTTTTTAGCAAAGGGAAAGGATTACGAAATTCTTGATGGGGACAACAATTTATCGGTGAGGTTTGAATTATGACAATGGCAACGGACAAGGAAATTTGGATTTTAGAGGATGATGAGGGATGTCGTTTTGTTTACGAACAAACTCTCGTTCACCGCTACAACAACTTAAGATTTTTTACTTCTATTGAAGAGTTTCAAAATGCTCTATCAAATACTGAAAAGAATCCAGCACTAATCATTGCAGATCTTATGCTTGATGATGGTAACTTCATGACTTACTTAAATCATTCAAAAGATCGTCGTTTAATGGTGATTCCATTTATCATCGTTTCAAGTATCGATGATATTGATGCACTGAGATTCTGTTTTATGGAAGGTGCACTTGATTACTTAACAAAACCATTTAAGAAAAATGAGTTAATCGTTAAGATTGAAAATGTATTCAATGGTAGTCCAAGAAGAATGGTTCAACCAATTGCTCACAAGTCGATGCTGCTAGATGGTAAAGAAGTAGAGCACTTAACTAGTAAACAAAAACAACTACTGGGACTATTTATTAATTCTCCACATCGTATCGTAAGTCGCGATGATATCTTAGATAATGTTTGGGGAGATACAACTGTTCACCCAAAAACAGTGGATGTTCACTTATATAACCTAAGAAGAAAGCTTCATGACTACGGTTATATTATTCGTTCAGAAGGTGGCGGTAAGTGGTCACTTATTCCTGATACATATGAAAAAGTTGCAAGTTCAGATGAGTCAAATGTTTCATCTAGTTCTAATGACAGTGATAATTCTGTTTCAGAAAATACATATTAATATTTTTTTACATAAATCGCCTCTAATAAAATAGAGGCGATTTTATATTTAGAAGAAGTTGATTTAAAACAATCATTATCGCTATGATTGAGACGAGACGCCAAGTGAATAAACCGAATAGTAGCTTTCGCAAGGAGCTATTAAATTCGAATATCCATTACTGTCACATCGATTTTGATGGAGATTGCATTTATGTGAATGATTTATATCTCGGTTATGGGTTAACTGTTGGCACTAATTTATTTCAATATACTCCTGATGAAAAGAAGGGGTTCTTTCTTGAACAAGTCGAAAGAGTAAAGAATGGTGAAGCTTGCCACTTCTTTTCTGAATCAATCAATTTATTAGGCGAAAGAGATCAGTGGGAGATTTGGCTACAGCCAGGTTATTCAGCTACAGGGACAAGCCCGTCATTTATTGAGGTTTACAGTCGTAATATTAATGCCGGAGCTGAGAATTTTATCTCGACTCTGTTCAAAAATTTCTATACCGCCACCGATGATGATTTATTCATTCTTAATAATCAACTTGTGATCTTAGATATAAATAAGGTGACAAAGCAAAGTCTTGTGGGAAACAAGTTTTCAGAAGTTATCTTTGATGATGAAGAGTATTTGTTCTTCTTAAATACTTTTGAACAAGCAAAACGTTTGGACGGCGTGGCCTTAAAAGTTACTCATCCTATTTATCGCAAGCGTCGTTCTAAAAAAAGATTTTGTCGTATTAGTGTAACCTATATTGTTATTCAAGGTGTTGGACGTTATATGGTTCAAATTCGCGATGTTCATCAAGAACATATCAATCGCGTAACTTTGAAAATGCAAGAAAAGCAATTTGAAGAATTTGAAAGATGGCGCTCTCTTGGACAAATGTCTGCAGGAATTGCACACGAAATAAATAATCCATTATGTATCATACGCATTCAGGCCGAACAGTTGAAAGATCGTTATGCTGGTAAGATCAAGGATTCCGATCCTTCTTATATGAAAAAGTTAGAGAGTATTATTAAGCAAGTGGATCGCATTGAAAATATTGCTAATAGTTTAAAGATTTACTCTCGCTCCTCAAACTCAATTACTAAAGAGATACATAACCTTGATAACTTAATACAGGATTCATTGGGATTATTTCAGGCCCAAACTGGTCGAGAAATTTATATTGATTTTAAAAATCCGTTTAGTGACTTAGAAGTAGCGTGTAAAAAAAATGAGTTCTATCAAATCATTTTAAACTTGCTCACTAACTCTTATCAGGCGGTTCATCAATTTGAATCTCTTGAGAAATGTTGGATAAAAATTTGGGTTGAAGAGTCAATGTTAGATCAGTTCACTATCTACGTACAGGATGGTGGTGATGGGATCAAAGATAATGTTGCTAAAGATATCTTCACTCCATTCTTCACAACGAAAGATGTCGGTGAAGGAACAGGTCTTGGCCTTAGTATTTCGAAAAAGTTAGCATTAGAAAATAATATGATTTTAGATTTTGAAAAAGACTTTGAGTATACAACGTTTTCAATATCGCTAGGCCAAAACATAGTAAGGCCTAGCGTCGATGCTTAAATAATCAATTAGCTATTTAGAACTTCTTGTAGTTGTCCAGATTGGAACATCTCAGTGATAATATCATTACCACCTACAAGCTCACCCTTGAAGTAAAGTTGTGGGTAAGTTGGCCAGTTAGAGTAAACTTTTACACCTTCTCTAATATCCATATCTTCTAAAATGTTAAAAGTCTTATAAGGTTTACCAACAGAGTTTAGCATTGCAATTGTATTTGCTGAAAAACCACACATTGGCATATCAGGTGTACCTTTCATGAATAAGAAAAGGTCAGCAGATCCAATTAGTGCTTCGATTTGCTCATTTAGTTCTTTTGATTTATCGGCACCAGAAACAGCTTCTCCTTGATTGATAGGAGTAGATTCTTTACCTAGAATGTTGAATGGATTATCGCTCATATTGATTCCTTTATTTCCTGAGTTTCATTTGCTCCTATCTTACCTAATAATGGTAGTTTTGGAAATAGCTTAGGGCAAGTGTCAGAAATTATAGATGTTCATTCAACCAGTTACGTAGCTGAATCACTTCATCAATATCAATTTCATGCTCCATTTCATAGGCATGGAATTGTGCATTGGCCCCTAGGCTTACAAGATGATCAATTCCGGCCTTTGTTTGATGAATGTCAATTACTGGATCAAGGCTTCCATGAGCGCAAAAAATAGCCGTTTCTTTGAGGCATTTTGACAATTGCTGAGGTCTTCTTTCTGGATAAATTCTAGGGGACATTAGAACAATTCCTCCTAGTTTGTGATCGAGTTGATAGGCCGTCTCAAGGCTCACGCAACCACCTTGAGAAAAGCCACCGATAAAGATGTCCGAGTAGTCGATATTGCTATTTTTTTCTACAATCTCATCAATAATCTTCGTTAGAGTTTTTACGCTGTTTTCAATACCAGGCACTGGATTATTAGGTGGAATATCGTACCAACTGTAACCGAAGTAGTACTTCTTTGGCGCGTTTAAGAGCAAGTAGCTTAGACCGGTTACATTTATTTCTTGTGTGAATATTTTGTAAGACTCAAGGCTATCGCCTAGGCCGTGTAAGATAATCATAACCTTCTGGGCATTAGTAGGTGTGATGTCACTTGCAGGGATATAAAAAGAGTTTAGTAGTTGTGTGTTTAAGTCAGTTTTCATAGGAGAAAAATAGGTGATTGTGTGTTTTTATTCAAGTTTATTCTAAATTTTTTTTATGAACGGTCGATAGAATACTATCTATTGAATCCACGGAACACAGGAGGAAAATGTGTCAACAACTAGTATTTTAAAAGTTGAAACAAGAAAACCGGGAAGATCAACAACTCAAATGAGAAAAGACGGATATATTCCAGGAACTATTTATGGAAAAGGTTTTGCAGGAGCTCAATTTATGGTTCCAAAGCAAGGTCTTTCAAAATTCCTACATACTTCTGGAAAGGTATTTGAAGTAGAGTTTGAAGGTAAGAAGCACCTTGTAACTCTAGCAGATGTTCAAAGAGGTCACCTCGGGACAGACTTTGTACATTGCTCATTCCATAAGGTATCTGCAAAAGAGAAAGTAGTTATTTCTCTTCCAATCCACTTTGTAGGTGAAGCTATTGGTACAAAAGCAGGTGGTCTAGTTAACTTCAATATGCATGAAGTTGAAGTAGAAGGTCTACCAAAAGATATGCCAGAATTCTTAGAATTCGATATCACTGGTCTTGAGCTTGATGGACACTGGGCACTTGAGCACTTCTCTCTACCAACGGGTCTAGCTTGGTCAATCGATCCAACTGCATCAGTTGTATCTTGTCACCTTCCGAAAGTTGTCGTTGAGCCAGAAGTTGAAGAAACTGAAATGGTTGTTGAGACTCACGCTGACGCAGCTGAAGAAAAAGAAGAAGCAGCTTCATAATTTAAAAATCAATTATGATATAATGAGGGGAGACCAAATGGTCTCCCTTTGTTTTTTGGAGCATACTCAATGAGAAGTTTAGAAACGTGGCTTGAGATGTACGGTGAATCTCATCAGAATAAAACAAATCAACGCATTCACGAAGTATGTGTTCCATTGATTACTTGGTCACTATTAGGAATGCTTTGGGCGATTCCAAAGCCTGCACTCTTTGGCTATTTTAATTGGGCATGGGCCTTTGTTATTCTTGCTAGTCTTTTCTATCTTTCACTAAAAAATTTAAAGGCCATCACTGTCGCTCTTAGCTTAGTGATTCCATTTATGCTCTTAACACAATTCTTTCTTGTTAATTTTTTAGCGGAATATTTTTTTATTACTTGGATTGTTGTCTTTGTTGTTGCTTGGGTTGGGCAGTTTATTGGTCACAAAATAGAAGGAAAGAAGCCTTCTTTTTTTGAAGATCTTCAATTCCTTCTTATTGGACCTATTTGGATTTTTCTAGGTAAGAAGTCCTAGCGCTAGTTGCGCCAGAAATCTTCATGATAATTAAAGTTTGTTAGCTCTTTCACCTTTTGAAGGTAGATGTGAATTTGCGGAGGAAATTGATACTCTGGAAAGATGTACATTCCCCATATATGTGATGCTAGAAGGATATCTAGAATCGTAAACTTGTCGCTTTCATAGTAAGGTAAAAGTTTTGCTGGAAGCTGAGTCAGCGTTTGTTCAAAGCTATGTAAGTATTCTGCTTTATTTTGCGCAAGTAAGTGAAATGGGCCACGTTTAGCAGACTTTTTATTAATAAAGTATTCTCTTGCCTCTGGAGTGAACTCTTTTGACCACGCCCAGTAAGGCATGCATAAGTTATGAACATCTTTTCCAAGTTGATCGAGGTAATCATTAAGCAGCTTAAAACTTTCGCTATCTAATTTTGATAGATTCAAATCTTTATCGCTGTGAATTGCAAGGGCCTTGATAATATCAAGTGATTCGTTCATAATGACGCCATCAATTTCCATAATTGGTAACATCTTTGTGCCAGTAAGCTCGACAGGTGTCTTCTCATCATTGTAATCTAGTACAATTGATTCATACTCGATTTCGAAGAAACCAAGTGCCATGCGAACTCTTACACAAAATGGACAATGGATATAGTGATATAGTTTCATATAAATTCCTTTCGGGTTTATGCGTCATTACGTATTAGTAAATAATAGTACAATATTGTTAAGAATTATTTAAGGAAAAACAATGTCATTAGCAATGCTCTATAAAGAAAGAAAATTTTGGCCTCTATTTTGGACGATGTTCCTTGGTGCCGCAAACGATAACGTATTTAAAAATGCTCTAATTATCTTAATTACATATAAGAATGTCTCACTCTTTGGACTTGGTGCAGAATCATTAGTCGCTTTTGCTGGTGGTGCTTTCATTCTTCCTTATGTTTTATTTTCTGCTACATCTGGTCAAATTTCAGATCACTACGACAAGGCGCAAGTTATTAAGGTAACAAAATTTACTGAGCTTGCATTTATGCTTTGTGGAGCGATTGGTTTCGTTACAGAGAGTTACGGACTGTTAATGTTTACACTCTTTTTAATGGGTGCTCAGTCGTCATTCTTTTCACCAGTTAAGTTCTCGTCTTTAAGGACAATTTTAAAAGATGAAGAGCTAACGACAGGAACAGCACTTATTGGTGGAGGAACTTTTATTGCAATTCTTATTGGTACAATCATTGGAGGGCTTGCCGCTGCAGCACCTGATGCTACTGATACGGCCGCTTTTGCAATCCTAATATTTGCGGTACTTGGTGTTATTACAGCACGTTTTCAAAATAAAATTAACGATATTAATAATGATGTAAAAATTGATTACACATTTGTTAAACCAACATTTCAACTTCTCATTAACTCTGTAAAAGAGAAGAACTCTTTCCGTGCAATGATGGGAGTTTCATGGTTCTGGTTTCTAGGCTCATTTGTTCTTTCAGTTATGCCGGCCATTATTAAAAATGTTTTCTACGGAAGTGAAATGGTTGCCTCAATCTTTATGGCGACATTTACAGTAGGGATGGGGCTTGGTTCTTGGATTTGCTCAAAGCTATCTGGTAAGAGAATTGAAGTGGGAATGGTTCCTGTTGCAGCAGTGGGGATGTCGCTAGCTGTTTTTGATCTTTACTATGTTTCTACACAGTGGCCAATGTCAGTGACAGGCGCTTTGATGCCACCTGCTGAATTTTTTGCACAACCACTTGCTCTAAGAGCAATTATTGATCTTCTACTTATTACAATATTTGGTGGGAATTTCTATATCTCACAATTAACTTTTATGCAGCATAGTGCACCTCTTGAGAAGCTTGCGAGAACAATCGCGGCCAATAATATTTGGAATGCTATCTTTATGGTTGTTGCAGCTGTTTCAATTATTCTTCTTAAGAGTGCTGGCGCAACGGCTCTAGATAATCTACTCATTCTTGGTGGCCTTAATCTGATCTATGCAGGAATTTGCTACTACTTCTTCCATGAAGAAATGTGGCGCTTTGTTGTGCAGCTTTTTACGACTTTTCTTTATGATATTCAAATTGAAGGTGAAGAAAATATTCCAAAAGAAGGAAGGCTTGTTATTGCTGCCAACCACACATCATTTGTTGACTGGGGTGTTGTCATGAGTCTTTCTCCAAGACCTATTCGCTGGGTAATTGACCACCGCTATTATAATATTCCAGGGCTTAAGCAATTCTTTATGCAGGGACATTTGATTCCGATCGCTACAAGAAGAGAGGACCCAAGGGTTCTTGATGAAGCTTATTCAAAACTAAATAGCACTCTAAATGAAGAGCGCTGTGTAGGCTTCTTTCCTGAGGGGTGGATTACTCGTGATGGTGAGCCTAGAAAGTATCAGCCTGGTATTAAGAAGGTTGTAGAGCAAACGAATGCTCAAGTCGTTCCAATTGTTATTAAAGGTCTATGGGGAAGTTTCTATTCTTTTTCTGGAAAAGGTGTTTTTAAAGGAATCCGTTGGAATTTTTTAAAACGTAGAAAAATCAAAGTAGTTATTCTACCTTCTATAACACCTGAAAATTTTTGTTATAAAGATCTAGAAGAAAAAATGGTCGTTGAATATAAAAAGCCTCTGTAAAACAGAGGCTTTTTTTTAAGGTGTCACGATATTAAATGTATTAGGAAAAGTATCTAATGTTTCATTAAGGGCATCGAAAACTTTCTTATCCCCACTATAGTTAATATTTTTCTCATCAAGCTCAGCAAAGGAAACTGCTCCCATTGCAAGTTTAACTAATTGTCCATGCTTTAAGTTAATTGATGCATTATCATCTGAAGCGAGCTGGCGATTTTGTTCTTGAGGTCTTTTCTTTGAATAGTTAAGAACACTATTTCTAAGGGTTAAGTAGTACCTTTGATTCCTATCTGTAATATTTAATTCCAGTGTTAAGTCTGTGCCATTGGCCTTTTCAGAATTAACTCTAACAGAGAGATAATCTAAGAGTAATTCAGCATCCATTTGAGATAAAATTGCAGGTGAAGCCGTTGCCGGTGCTGGCCGACCAACTCCGTAACGTAATTCTTGAGCTGCTTGAACATAGAAATTTCTCCAAGTCGCATTCTCGGATTGATAGGCCAATTGTTCATAAGTGTCTGCCAGAAGTTGCTTTGCTTTCACATTTTTTGGTTGTGCAAAGACAAGCTTATTTAAGACTTCTGCAACAAAGCGATACTCCCCAATTTTATAATCTTTGATGGCCATTTCTAAGACGTCTCCGGCTCCTCCCATATAAGCAATCGTTCTCTTTGCTGATTCTACTTCTGGGAGCGGATTTAGGTGAGCAGGATTACCATCAAAGAAGCCAAGGTATTTATCGTATACTGCACGTGTATTGTGACTTAGGCTTCCGTAATAGCCACGATTGGCAAAGTTTCTGGCGAGATTTCTATTTAACTTAATACTATCTGATAGCTCAGTTCCAGAAAGACCTTTGTTTAAACGGTTTACGGACTGATCATGAATAAATTTGTACAAGTCTCTTTGAGAGGCCATATGAGAGACGACTCGGTCATTTCCAAAAGTTGGCCAATGATGAGAATTAAAAAGGACTTCAGCCTTACTGTACTTTTCAAGCCCTCTTTGAATATGCTTTGACCATTTTAGACTATCTCTTACCTGTGCACCTCTTAAGGTTTGTATATTATGCATTGTATGGCTTAAGATTTCTGCTCCACAAAGTGCATTGTCTCTTGGGAAGTAGGCCATCATCTCTGTTGGAGCTTCCGCTCCTGGTGTAAACATGAACTCAATAGTTACTCCGTCTACGACTAAGCTTTTATCTCTATCAATTATTGTTGTGGGTTTAGCAATGGCGTATTCACCATTAGCAGTGTAGCTTCCTAGTCCTGTCCCAACAGAGCCTTGAGGCCCGAAGTCTAATGTTCGAGCATACATATATTCTGCACGTCGACTCATGGCCGTTCCTGCAATGACATTTTCACTTACTGACTCATAGACAAAATCCTTGGAAGCGATAACTTGAATCTTGCCGCTTTCAAGTTCACTTTTACTCGCAACTCCGTAAACTCCACCAAAGTGATCGATATGAGAGTGAGTGAAAATAACTGCTGTCACAGGAAGATTTTCTACATTTTTTCTAACTAGCTCTAATGCAGTTTTCGCAGTCTCTGTTGTCATTAAGGGATCAATAATAATCCATCCTTTTTTTCCACGAATAAAGGAAACATTTGCAAGATCAATTCCTCTTACTTGGTAGATATGGTCAGTGACACGAAAGAGTCCATTGATTGATGTTAGTTGCGATTGACGCCAAAGACTTGGGTTTACTGTTTCAGGTGGCTTTCCTTGTGTGAGGGAAGGAAATTTAGCAGGATCAAAAATCTCTTTCATTCCATCTTTTGATTTAATTGGCCCTTCAAGTTTTGCAATAAAACCCTTTTGAGAATCTTTAAAGTCTCGATCATCATCAAAGTTTAACTCTTGGGAAACGGCCTTGTGAGAATCCAGAGTGTGCCTTGATGCAGGCTTAGGATCATTAGTGAATGAATATCTTTCAGCTCGGGTACAACCTAGTAGTGAGATTAAGAGTAGGGCGGGGGTAATGAGATAGAGTAATTTTTTGGAATGAAACACGATTCCTCCTTATTGCATTATTAGAGTTACTTGAAGGGGATATCGGTTTTAGCGTATTTTAAAATGGCCTAAGAAAGGTAATAAAAAAGGCCTCATTTCTGAGGCCTATATTTAATTAGAATTGATTAATCATTGCATCTGCATCAAAGCCAAATTTCTTATAAAGCTCAAGTGCAGTGTATGAAGACTGACCAAAGTGGCCATCATTTCCAAGTGACTTCATATTAAATTCAAGTCCTTCTTGTTTTAGAGCATGACAAAGCATTGCTCCAGCACCAGCTGTTAGTTGGTGATCTTCAACAGTTACAATTTTATTTCCATTCTTTGCTAGCTGATCCTTGAATGTTTCAACATCAATCTTGTTAATAAATGGATTATTGATAACAGTAATATTTTTACCTTTTGCTTCAAGTTCTGTCGCTGCTTTAAGAGCTTGTTGTACAAGTGGACCGTGAGTTACGATAATTCCGTCCGTACCTTGTCTTAGAACTTGAGCTTTGGCCCAACCGTAGTTTGCACCATCAATATATGAAACTGGATGTTTTTCACGGCCAAAGAAAAATACAGTTGTTTCTGGTGTTTTTCCTTTGTTTACTGCTTCTTCGTATCTCTTAATTGCTTGATACATTAGGCTTTCAGCTTCTTCTTTCGTTGAAAGAGCAATGACTGTTGTATTTGGAATTCCTGCTACAGCAGAGAAGTAAGTTGTTGCTTGGTGTGAAGCACCGTCAGCAGCATCTTGGAAACCTGTATGTGAGAACAAACAAATCACAGCACCTTGAGAAAGCTGAGACATGATTAAAGGAAGATTTCCTTTTGTTACACCAAATTGTGCAAAAGTATCAACAACAGGAATGAATCCTTGTTTTGCCATACCAACTGCTGTTGAAACCATATTCGATTCTGCAATACCAATATCAACATAGTGATTAGGGAATTCTTTATGGAAGCCTGAAACACCAGTTGAACCTGCAAGATCTGAAGTTACAGAAAAAACTGGAAGCCCTTCTTTTGTTGCTTTAATCATAGCATTTGCAAGACCTGGCTGAACCTTGTCTGAAGGGGCCGAAGACTTAGAAGCCTCTTTTGGAGCTGGCTTTGAAGATAGGATTTCATTTGCCCAATTTTTAAACTCTTCTGGACAAGTTTCACCAGTATAAATTTCATCAAGAAATGAAATTAATTTTTCATCATATGCTCCAAGAGGATAACCATGACCACCAGACTTTGCTTCTTCAGTTGATTTTACACCGTAACCTTTGATTGTTTTGATAACAAGAGCAATTGGCTTAAGTTCATTTGATTTTGCTTTTGCAATATTTTCTTCGATTGCTTGATAAACTCTTTCTAGGTCGTGTCCTTCTTCAACTCTTACAAGATCCCAACCCATTTCTCTAAGAGCAAGGAAGCTTCCTTTCATATCGAAGCTATCTTCAGTAATACGCCCACCAAGTTTTGTATTATTATCACTGATAATCATAACAAATGGATTCATTTTACCTTTTTGTGCAAGACCAGGAATTGCGGCCATCGCTTCACGAGCTTCACCTTCCATACAACCACCATCAGAGATTGTACAAACAGTTACACGATCATTTCCAATTGCCTTATCTGCAAGAGCAAGACCTTGTGCCTGAGGAAGTCCTGAACCAAGTGGGCCATTTGAAATGAAAACACCTTCTGGATTTAAGTGAGCTTCACCGTGACCAGTAAGTTTTGATGTTATTGAACGGAAGCCTCTTAGACTTTCAAATGTAAGTCCATCAAAACCAAGATTTGCACGAAGAGCGTAAATTCCATTTTCTGCGTGACCAGCATCGTTTACGAAGTTAAATTTCTCAAACCAATTTGGTCCTTGTGAGAACATAATCGAGTGAAGAGCACTCATCATCTCTGCGAAGGCCGCAGGTCCACCCCAGTGGCAAGCTGCTCCACCAATAACTGCGTGTTGATTCATTAGGGCCACAAGAGCTCTTGTTGCTTTTGGGTCTGCAAGAGTGATTTCCTCTCCCGCTAAGTTATGAATTTTAGTTGCATAGATTGGGGCATTTGTTGGTGCCGTTGCAAGATGATTTTTTACTTTTAATGGGCTGATAGTTGCAGTCATTAACTTCTCCGAATTCGTTGATTTTCAATAACTTATAAAAGGTATCATGAGGGAATTTTTTCTGGCCAGAGAATATTTGCTGACCCATTAGATTGGCACTTTAGGCCAAATGTGTAAAACCTAAATACTTGAAAATACAGTAACTATAAATTTATTAAGTTTTATTTTAGAATGACGATAAAATCTATAGAAATCGTTGTTAAACAGTTTTTATGTATCTGAAATAACATGAAGGTGATAGCTATGTGTGATGCGTGTTCAGCTGCAGGGCGTAACTGGTCTTTGGCCAACGGACCTCGCAGAAGTAAAATGATTAAGGCAAGACTATACTCAAGCTTCAATGGAAGAGAAGTTAAAATTAAACTTTGCTATCTGTGTTCCATCAAATTATTTATGGGTGGAGAAGAACTCTTTTTAAAAGATAATCCTTCATTAAGTTATGAATTATCGACTCAACACGCTGGTAGTGAATTTGATTTTTAAGCAATATTAATTGACCCATTATTTTTAGAATAGATACAATACCACCTTAGCAAGGTGGTTTTTTTATGCAAAATTTTTCGCAATTTCGTTCCTCGTTCGTGAATGATGAATTTCTCTATGGTGAAAGCTCTATTGAAGTCCTTAATAAATACGATCAAAGTATTTTAAATGAAGTTGATCTCTTAGCTTCTCACCAATACGAAAAGGTTATTCAATCTTCACAAAATGCATTCGAAGAATATAAAAATTTTGATAGTGCCCAAAGAAGTAAATTACTATTTAAGCTTGCTGACTTTTTAGAAGAAGAGGCTTCGTTCTTTTCTCATTTAATATGTATGGAAGCGGGAAAGCCAATATCGTATGCAAAGGGTGAGGTTGCTCGTTGTGTGGAAACAATTAGGCTCTCTGCTGAAAAAGCTCGTCATCACAGCAGTGAAACACCTGACCTTTCATATGGGCCTGGTGCAGATAAGATGGCCATGATTCGCCATGAACCGGAAGGGATTATTTTTGGTATCTCTCCATTTAACTTTCCACTAAACCTTGCACTTCATAAAATCGCTCCTGCACTTGCTGTCGGATGTAGCATTATTGTTAAACCATCACCACAAACTCCAATTACTCTACTTGCTTTTGCAAAGCTACTTTCAAGAGTTGGTTTTCCAAAAGGAGTTGTGAATATTGTTATTTGTGAAGATGCTCTTGCACAAAGATTTTTAGAAGATGAAAGAATTAGTGTTTTCTCTTTTACGGGAAGTGCAAAAGTTGGTTGGGCGCTAAAGGCCTTAAGTGGAAAGAAGAAGTGTCTTCTTGAGCTTGGTGGTAATGCGGCCGTTATCGTTAATGACGTTGAAGATATGGAAGCTGTGACAGCTCAAATCGTTAATGGCTCTTTCTTATATTCAGGACAAATTTGTATCTCAACTCAGAGAGTTTTTATTGCCAGTGAAATCTTTGATGAATTTGTTGAATTATTTCTTGAGCAGGTCGAGACAATTGGTTCAGGTGACCCAAAAGATGAGAGTGTGATTAATGGCCCTGTCATCAATGAAGGTGCTCTTGAGAGAATTCATCAGTGGGTACAAGAGGCCATATCAAATGGGGCCGAGCTTCTGTGTGGTGGGCATATTATTGATGAAGACCACCATATTTATGCTCCAACAGTTTTAACTAATACAGATTTGGATATGAAGGTTGTTTCAGAGGAAATCTTCGGTCCTGTCGTGATTTTAGAGCCTTATGACTCATTTTCAGAGGCCATTGAGCTTGTAAATGATTCAAAATATGGACTCCAAGCTGGTGTTTTTACAAACAGCTTAGTAAATATGAAGGAAGCAAGTCAAAGAATCGATGTTGGAGGAATTATCTTCAATAACGTCCCAGGATTTCGCATGGATGCCATGCCTTATGGAGGGATAAAAGATTCTGGACTTGGACGTGAGGGAATCGCGTATGCGATGGAAGATTACACTCGAAAGAAGTTAATCTTATTCTAAAAATTTAGAGGGGAGAGAGGATGAAATCACTACTTTTACTACTAATTAGTTTATCTGCATTTTCATACGCACCAGATTGGGGACGTGATGCTAAAATTGAAAAGGGTGAGAATCGCGAAAACCTCTACCAACTATCTCAAGATGAATACGAACAAGTAACTCAAGATGGACTAAAGCACGCACTGGTTTGGCCAGTTAGTGTAACAGGACTTCTTATTCCATATGAAGCTTTTAATAATTTCTTTGAACTACGCGACGAAAAATTTGTAAACTTTGTTTTAACGACACTTGGTGAAAAGAAGTTTGGTGTTAATAGTGTTGAATCTTTCTATCAATGGCTAGGACTTAATCCATATAATAATGAAGATGCAACGGGGATTTATCGTATCCCTTATCCAGAAGGGCACAAGCCTGATTATTATATGGGAGCTAGTATTGTTGATACTCAGTGGGGAAAAGGGCTAACTTTTAGCTGTGCCACTTGTCACTCAGCAAGCCTTTTTGGAACAACTGTTATGGGCCTAACAAATAAAACAGTGAAGGCCAATGAACTTTTTGTTAAAGCAAAAAAACTTCTTCCATTTATTCCGACGAAGACATTTCAAAAAGTAACAAATGCAACAGATGGTGAAGTTGCAATGCTTAAGAGAACAAAGAAGAATATCCACTCTGTTGGAGCAACATCACCAATGGTACTTGGACTTGATACTTCACTTCCTCAAGTTGCTCTCTCTCTTGCTCATCGTAAACAAGATGAGTACGCATCAAAGTCTAAACTTAATGAAGTCTTTCCAAGATTTAATCCTCTTGTTTCAACAGTTGCCGACTCTAAGCCAATGCCATGGTGGACGCTTAAGTATAAAACTCGTTGGCTATCAGATGGATCAATTGTTGCAGGTAACCCAATCTTCACAAACTTCCTGTGGAATGAACTTGGGCGTGGAACAGATTTATATGAATTAGAAAAATGGTTACAAGATAATCCTGAAATTATTAAAGAGCTTACGGCAGCGGCCTTCTCAACAAAAGCACCACGCATTGATGACTTCTTTGATGTGTCACGTATTGATATTGAATCAGCAAAGCGAGGACAAAAGCATTTTGAGAATCGTTGTCAGAAATGTCACGGAGAATACCAGAAGAATTGGGATCTTCCTTTTTCTGCACTTATGTCCAAGAGTGAACAAATTAAGACGAAAAAGCTTATCTATCATGAAAAGACACCTGTTAAGGATGTTGGAACAGATCCTCTTCGCTATCAAGGTACAGCATACTTTGCTGAGGCTTTAAATGAATTAGCAATTTCTAAATGGATGAAAACTGTTGTGGAGCCACAAAAAGGATATGTACCACCACCACTAAACGGAATCTGGGCCCGTTGGCCATATATGCACAATAATTCAATTCCAAATCTTTGTGAGCTAATGACTCCGCCAGCGCAAAGAGTAAAAGAGTTCTATCAGATCCCAGCAGTTGATCCGATGCTAGACTTTGATTATGATTGTAATGGCTTTCCTGTTGGAATGGATATTCCTGAGGAGCGCAGAATTAGAGAAGCTTACTACAATACAAAGTTACCAGGGCTTTCAAACTCAGGTCACTACGAACGAATCTTTACGGATAAAGAGGGTAATGAACTACTTAGTGATGAGGATAAATCGGATCTTCGTATGTTCTTAAGAACATTATAATGACATTTTATCTCGATACTTATATTGCTCATCGTGGTTTACACGACGAAAAAAAACCTGAAAATACGATGGCCGCTTTTAAGGCGGCCATTAAACATAATTATGCTATTGAGTTAGACGTACACTTATCAAGTGATGGCCATGTGGTGGTCTTTCACGACGAAACCCTAGAGCGTCTAACGGGCAGCAATGGCAAAGTATCTCAATACACTCTCGATAGCCTAAAACAGCTCTATATCAAAGAAACAAAAGAGAAGATTCCTACTCTTAAGGAAGTCCTCGATCTTGTTAATGGACAAGTTCCACTTATCATTGAATTGAAGGTTATCGAACACAATGGAGAGCTTGAGTCTGAAGTCATGAAACTTCTTCAAGGCTATGAAGGGGATTATACGATTCAATCCTTTAATCCATTTTGTTTAAAGTGGTTTCGAAAGCACTATCCGGCCGTTATTTTGGGCCTACTTGTAACAAGAGATTTTAGTGATACAAGCCTTAATCCTCTCAAGCAAAAGATTCTTGAGAATATGACTTTTATTCCAGTTATCAGGCCAGATTATATTGGACTAGATATCGATACATACTCAAAGCTACAGCTTAGCATTATCAAGCATTTTACTTTTAATAATATTGTCTTTTGGACAGTAAGAACTAAAGAACAAATGAGGACAGCTAAGCGATTAGGTGCTAATATTATATTTGAGAATATTAAACCTTGAGTTAATTTATGAAAAAAATCGTAATTACAATTATCATACTTGCCATCGCAGCTGGTGGTTTCTACTTTTTCAATACAAAACAATCTAAGACAAATATTGCTAACGATAAAAACTCTCTAGAAGTGATGACTTCTCAAGTTAATGTCGTCGAATTTGAGGATACTCCTGCTAAGAAAGTTGCTGCAGGAAGTGAGGAGGCCCAAACTCTTGGTGCCAATGAGGGAACTCCTAACCTAGATCTTGATGTTGTTGATGATGAAGAACTTGAAAGAAGGCTAGAGGCAAAAGAAGAAGAATTTGATCGCCTTGAAGAAGAGTGGCTTACAAATGTAAAAGAGTTATTTATTAATGACCTTGGGCTTACTGAGAAAGAATATAAAGATTACCTCAGTATGAGAGAGGGTCTTTTCAATGATAAGGTTTCTGCATTTGAAGAAATGCATGATCAATTAGAAGAAAAGTATGGTGAAAACTATACATATAATCCAACTGAAGAAGAAATGGCGTTTGATCGTGAAATTCAAAAAAAGTATGACGATCTTCTACTTCAAAAAATTGGAAAAGATGCTTTCATTAAGTATCTTGAACTAAGAGATCGCACAAATGAGAAAATCTTAGAGGCGACAAAGGCAAATGACGCCGCCATGCTAATGGAGTTTTAGGGGCCGAAATGGAAAAATGGATTATTAAAGAGAGAAAGAACGTTTACCGCGGAAATATCTTTTTGTATGAAACCATTGTTGCCAATCATCCTACAAAACCAATTGGTGCAGGCCCTTATGATATTATCCGTCTTGCTGATTGGGTAAATATTGTTGCCATTACCGAAGACAATAAAGTCGTTCTTGTTAAGCAGTATCGCTTTGGAAAAGATGTAATCACAATCGAGACTCCTGCCGGTGCAGTTGAGCGCGGAGAAGATCCACTTGCTGCAGCTAAAAGAGAGCTAGAAGAAGAGACTGGCTATATTAGTGACGAGTGGGAAAGCCTAGGGCCTGTAAGTGTTAACCCTGCCTTTATGAGCAATACTGCTCACTTTTATCTCGCAAAGAATTGTCGCCCAGATGGGAAGCAAAATTTTGATGAAGATGAAGATATCGAGCTAGAGCTTGTTGCTGTAAATGATCTAAAAGATAAACTACAGGAAATAGATCACTCTCTTTCGGAGCTTTGTCTAAGTCGATACCTACTTAAGTCTTAGTTTCTTTTGTTCTTGCTATACTTCTTAGGTCTTGTTTGTCTTGTCTGGCCTTGAAGTTCAAACCAATCACTTTCATCAATTTCGTGATAATAGTCTGCTTCTTCAACAAGCAGGCTCGAAGTCGTCTCAGGGATTGAGGCGATTTCAACACGGACACCTTCTGCTCTTAAGTGGCGAACTAATTCGATATAATCAGAATCACCTGAAAGGATAATAATCGTATCAACCTTCGAGGCAAGCTGTGTCGCTTTAATTGTCAGAGGGATATCGGCACTCTTATGACATGGAATTACTGATCCATAGTAGTGATTGTGCAGACGCTCAGTTAGTTTAGAAGAGATATTCTTTCCTTCTCTAAAATAGATAAGGCGATTTAGCCCTCGATTATCTAAGAGTTTTGGGATGAGCGTATCAAAATTAACCATGGTATTTGAGTTATTTGTTACGCTGTGAATACTTCTTTCGATATTGTTGCCATCGATTAGGATGGCAACAGTTTGATTAATGAAAATTTCCATAAAATGCTTCACTTCCGTTTGATTGAACGTAGTCAGCGTGACATTTCTTAATTTGTGCTTCGATCATTTCAATACTCATTCCTTTGAAAATCTCGTTTAGCTCATCTTCATCAACGTCAGATCTACCTAGAGCACAAGCAGCTAATTCTTCTTTAAACATAATAGAAGGATCTTCTGGCTTACGCTTGTCAACTAAGAATCTCAATAGCTCACTGATATCAAGACGCTTGGCCTCAAAATCATTGAAGTATTTCTTAAACCATACGTGAGTCCAAGCGATATTAACTACACCTGGGTCTTTATGGTACTTTAATAGGTAGAAAAATGCTGTACGTCCAAAGGTCTTTAATTTACCTTTTAGTTTAGCAATACTAATGATTGCGTTCTTATATGCATCCTTATAACCACGATCTAATTCACCGCGGTCTAGTTTATTATCTGCATTTCTATCAAAACGAATATAAGTCGATTCGATATTTAACATTGCGCCAATAACAAGTGTGAAGTCTTTCTTTCTCCACCAAATCTTATCAACATCTTCAACACTTCTTGAGAAGATCTCAACACCTTTGATAAATTCAACAACATGCTCTCTGCTGTTGTTCTTTACATACTCTTTCAGGCGAGGGAAGTACTTTGAAAGATTCAGCTCGCTCTCACCAAATAATTTATCAAAGAATTTTGTACGAATACACTTTGAGTCCATTACAGAGAAGCCTGCTTCATCAACTCTAGTGTCACACTCTTTCTTCTCATAAAGATTTTCTTCTAAAAGAGTCGTGATCTTAGCTGCAGTAAAGATAAGTTCGATAAACTCACTTACTTCATCTAGGTTAATGAAAAGGTCACCACCAGAAGTTGCCTGGAAAAGATCCGATAGAAGAAGAATATTTTCACCAAAAGTTTTAAAGTCTTCAGTCCAAAGTCCCATTTCTTCAAGAGCGGCCTTAAGTCCAACTAGTGCGTTGTTAAGTTGGTTATCTGATAAACCTTTTGACTGTCTTGGAGGAGTTGTATCACCCTCTGTCTTATAACCCTCTAGCATGTGTGGAAGCACATTTCTAAAGAGCATGATCGAATTGAAACCAGTCTTGTTTCTTACGATATTCGCCTGATAAGTAGGGAATCCGTCTTTATTTCTAAAGTAGCGATAGTCACGAGCAACTTTAGTAAACTCTTCAATAAGAACAACATATGATTTCTTAGTGATGTACTTATACTCTGGAACTTCTCTCTCCGTTGGGTACTCACGACGATCAATATAAAGTGGCTTAGGCGAATTCATTCTCTCGTCAAAGAACTGGAAAGTTGAGTCTGAGAATAAAAGTGTCTCAAAAGCACTATCTGCAATATCTAGGATGCGATTAACAGCATCACTTGTAATCATTAGGTCAAAATTCTCACTTCCCGGAGGATCAAGCTCTGAACAAATCCACTTAGAACTACCTTGCTTATCGGCATCGTAAGCTGGGTTTGGTTTACATGGAATTGGATACATCAGCTCTGAGCGAGGGATTGGATCAAAAATACGCTGAGTAAAGTCGATTAGTGTACGCTTAAAATTTGAAACTTTAAGAAGTTCACTTTCATCCTTTGGATTATCCGACTTGCGATTAAGCTCTTTAATTAGCTCATCACCAAATGAAAGGATCTCTTTTGCTGTAAAATAATTCTTCTTCTCTTCAATAGGGTGGAAGATTGAGCGAGTCTTACGAAGCAGCTCAAGAACTTTTGCAATATTTTGAACTGATTGAGTATCATCAGAGAAGTCCGTAAAGAAGGCATCATAAAGTACTTCTGCTAGAGATTCTGATTTCTCAGTTAAATAATAAAGATCATCACGATTTAGAATAAGGTTATTTCCACCTAGTACTAGACCTTTAAGTGCCATGGCCTCTGAGTAAAGCTTCCAGTTAAATGGTTCTTTAAACATTCCGCTTGATTCTTTAAGACGAGCAATAAGTGACTTGATAAGACCATCTTGGTTAACAAAGTCTTTATCCAGTAGGTAATTAGCTAGTTCCGTTTTAATCGAAAGGAATTGATTTACATATTCCTTTCTCGAAATAACTTTTCTTGCCGTCTTTGAGTCTTCATCTTTAAATAGCTTAACATTCTCAATGTGCATATCAAGGAATGCTAGGTAGCGGTAAACGATTGCAACAACATTTACAGTTGATTTAAATTGCTTAAATGAAAGATAATCAATTTCTGGAGCAAGCCTTAGAATATTATCTTTATAGTTAAGAACAAGATTCTTAATGGCGATTCCCTTATCAAGGTCTTCTGGCTTACTAAAGAATTGTTCAATTAGCTTATTAATATCTGTAACAGTAATTACTTGGTCATTTTCAAGATCACTTAGAATAAGGTCTTGAACTGATCTAACTTGAGCTAAGAAAAAGTTGTTCTTTTCTAGTGGAGTCTTCTCAAGGTATTCCTTTGCAAGAAACTTAAGGTCAAAGAATAGGGCCGCAAGTGGATCTGTCTTTGTCAGAAGTGTCATTAACTCTGGGAATAGGAGAGTTTCACGGCTACCACCAGTTGTTACTACTTTCAGTGCCATAAATGACTTAACAACATCTTCGATTAGGTCGATGTCATAAAGCTTGATCGTATCATTAGCGAACTTAAGAACATTCATCTCGTGGTCACGAGGGATTGAAATATCTTCGTCTAATAACTTCTTTGCATTCTCACTTAGGCGCCCAACTTCGGCACGGAATTGCTTTTTAATCTCAACTTTTCTATTGAAGTCTTTCTCTTCAATGTCTTTAACTAGATCATTTAAGACATTTACTGACTCAAAAGATCTAAGTGCAACGTTAACAACTCCAAGAGATAGCTCAACGTCTGCATAAGAGAAAACTTCTGGGTTTCCACGAATTAGATCTCTCTTTGCAAAACGAATAAGTGACTTAAGTTTAACGTTGGTATCTTTAGTCGTACCGAGAATTGTTGAAATAAAGTCATCATCTTCGTTAAAGAATTCATCAATGATATTGTTGATATCGGCAATCGTGATGATATTTTCTTCTTTTTGGTGCTCGTAAACATAGAGCTTAAGCTCTTCTAGGTTATTAGCAAGCTTGTTGAAGTATTCTGATCCATCTTCGAAGTATTCCTTTTTAAGGAAGAAGATATCGATTGTATTCTGTAGGAAAACTGGGAAGAAAGTAAAAAGTTGGGCAAACTCATCTGAGTCAACGTAGATACGTGAACCACCAAGAAATAGTTTCTTAGCAAATAGAAGAGAGTTTAGAAGTTCCTTACCAAGTTTGAAGTCTTTTAGGTCTCTTGTAATGTCGAGGATTAGACTTTGAATATCGATGGCCTGTGCAGGTCCAGGAATTTGTTGAAGGATTTCATTTAAGTTTGAAGAAAACGCATCGGCCTGTGCTCTTAAGATGGCAGAGGTCTTATAGTAATCTTCTTTTGATTTAACATCTTGTAGGTCTTTAACTGTTGCAACGATTTTAACGGCTGAACGGTTAAACTCTTTTAGGATTTGAAAGAAAGAATCAATCTTCGTGCGAGACATTTGTCCCGGAATATCTCTTTGTAAAAGAGTGTTTAATTTAAAAAGAAGATCAAGGCCTTCAATAATATCGTCAGCAGAACCTGCTGGGTTATCCATATACTTGCGAGCAAATTTCACGATATCTTCACGGAAGAAGAAACGATTATCTCTGGACTCAACATATTTGAATTTATTTAGTGTATCTTGAACGCAATTAAGGTCTTTTTCGATATTAACTTCGAATAATTTTTTGATACGATCCGTGTCGATTTTGCAACTAGCTGAAATTCCGTCATACTCGGCGATGTCTGCACCTTCGACAGGGTCATCGTTGACGAAACCACAAGACGAAACTAGTAGTGCTACCAGAAGGTAGGTAATGAAATCTCGTAATTTCAATAACTTATTGTGTTTAATCATAATTCCCTCACCCAAATTCTAGAAAATTTCTAGTTAAATGAAAAGGAATAACCGAATATTTTGAAATGTTTTTACGTATTGCGTTAAAAGTGTGCACAATTCCTAACACTATACTGTCAAAAGTGTTAACACCCAAGGTAATAGATACCAAATCCGAGTTAAAGACTTCTATTTACGAATCTTTTCTGATTTAATTAACTTTAATGAATAAATTCATCAAAAAAATTACATTACTATGCGTGTCGCTTTCTGGCCTTGCTGTCTACGCACAGCTAGATGGAAGTGTGTCATATGAGAAATTTCAACGATTAAATGACCCAGCTAAAAAGTCTGAGTATGACGATTGGGCCCAAATCGAAGGAAATTACGAGACAAGAGCGTGGAATGGTAAGGTTTATGGTGAATTTGCTGCTAGGGCCTATGTTACAAAAGAGCCTGCTTTCAACTTTTCAATGCCTGAAGCTTATATTGAGTTTAAAGATGAAGATAATCGTATCTCTCTTGGCCGCCAGCTTCTTAGATGGAATGAGAACGAAGATTACTGGCTACTTAGTACTCTAAATCCAAACCAAGGTTTCTACTTACTTTCTGAAAAGAAAGAAGGTCTAGTTGGTATTCAATACGATCGCAAATTTAATAAGAATTTAAATTTTTCAGTTTTCTTCTCATACTTCTTTGTTCCAGGAATGAATCCAGGGCTTGAAATTGAAGATGGGAATGTATCGAGTAAGAGTGAGTGGGTAAGACTTCCACCAAAGTACACTGTGCTTGAAGGAAATGTTCTTCCTCTTTATTACACGATCGATATGCCTAATATCTATAATGATGTTGTAAAGAATAAGTCTCTTGGTTTTAGACTTTCTGGAACGAATGAGCAGAAGAGTTCTGAGCTTTCGGCCTTCTTTATCTATAAGCCACAAAATAGTCTTCAAATGAATGCTGATGCTCGCTTTGACCAAGATCGCGACGTTATTGCAGTTGATGCTTCACCGGTTGTTAACCACCATCTTTATTATGGGATTCAATATAAGCAGCAGTTAGGTGACGTGCAAATGGTTGCCGGTGTTGATATGAGTGATCCGACGGCAACTTTTGGAAACGACTTTAAGGTTGTTGACTTTAGCCGTGAAGAAAATAAGAAATTCGAATCTGAGTATTTCAATATTGAGCCTAACTACGAAAAAGAAAGTTACGCCTCTGTCTCATTTAACGTCAATCAAGGTTACTATATGTTTTCTTTAAACTATATCAACCTTCTGACAAATAATGAGCGTGGATCAGATGATTTCTTCTCTGATACTGCGAAGTGGAGTAATGCTCTTGGTATGCGTGGGCGTTATTATTTTAATGACTTCATCAATGTGATGGGGGACTTAAAGTATGACTTTGATCGCGATGATATCATCCTAAAGGCTGAAGCGACTTATGCTTTTTGGCGTGGCGCTGCTAGTTTAAATTTAGGTGCCGAGCTGATTAAGTCGCCAAATAAGAATTCTTATTGGTCGGCTTACCGAGCTAACGACACCATCTATTCGTCTTTGAAGTTTGCTTTCTAAAATTTGCTTTCTAAGCAGTTCCTGTCTGAACACTCCATAGTGCTTTATAAAGACCTTCTTGAGCGATAAGTTCTTCGTGAGTTCCACGTTGTTCAATCTTTCCTTCATTTAAAACACAAATCTGATCCGCATGAATAATTGTTGAAAGCCTATGGGCAACCATGACAGTAGTGCGTCCTTTTGTGATCGTTTTAAGAGAGCGCTGAATGGCCGCTTCTGTTTCATTATCAATGGCACTTGTGGCCTCATCAAAAATGAAAAGTTTCGGATCCTTTAAGATGGCACGTGCAATGGCAATACGCTGTCTTTGACCACCTGAAAGTTTTTGCCCGCGCTCACCAACGATTGTCTGATAGCCGTTAGGTAGAAGCTCGATAAAGTCATGTGCCTCTGCAAGTTTTGCGGCCCTCATGGCATCAACTTCAGATGCTCCTTGCGAGCCGTAGATGATATTTTCTAAGACAGTCCCATGAAAGAGGTAAGTTTCTTGTGAGACAAACCCAATGTGAGAGCGCAGTGAATTCTGCTTTAGCTCTCTAATATTGTGGCCATCAAAATTAACGGAACCAATTTGTGGATCATAAAAACGCTGAAGAAGTTTAAGCATTGTGGACTTTCCTGAGCCTGTTGGCCCAACAAGTGCAATAGTTTGTCCTTCTTCAATTTTAAGATTGATATCTTTAAGGCCAGTGTTGTCTTCTTCATCGTATTTAAAGTTAATACCACTAAATTCAACAGCTCCTTTAAATTCTTCAAGCTCTTTATCACCATCAGTTACTTTAACTTCTGTTTCAATTAGCTCCATCACTCGAGATGTTGAGGCCATTGATCTTTGGTAAAGATCAAAAGTTTCACCAAGTCTTGTTAGTGGCCAAAGTAGTCTTTGAACTAAGAAGATTAGAACAGAGTAAGAACCAACTTCTAGCTTTCCATCAAGAACATCGATACCACCGATGATTAGAGTGAATAGGAAGCCACAAAGAACGGCCATTCTAATGATTGGACTAAAAGAAGAAGAGACGCGAATGGCATCTTTATTGGCCTTAGCATATTGATTTGATTGCTTCTCTAAGCGGTCATATTCGAATCTTTGAGCAACGTATGACTTAATCGTCATCATCCCTGCAATATTATTTACAAGCATACTCGCAAGTAGTCCGGCCTCACTTCTAACATTTTGATAGCGAGGTTGTACCTTCTTTTGAAAGTAGAAACTTCCCCAAAGAATAAATGGGACAGGTGTTAATGATAGTAGGGCAATTTGCGGAGAAAGATAAAAGAAGATTCCACCGATAGAGACAACTGTTGTTAGGGTTTGAATAATATCATTGGCCCCAACATCTAAGAAGCGCTCTAGTTGGTTGATGTCGTCATTTAGAATTGTCGCTAAATTCCCAGAGTTATTATCTTGATAGAAAGAGATGTGTAAGTTTTGAAGATGATCGTAGGCTTCCATACGAAGATCGTGTTGAACTTCTTGGGCCAGTCCACGCCACCATAGTTTTAATAAGTATTCAAATAATGACTCCAGGGCCCAAATCACAAATGTGAGAAAACCTAGAATGTAGATTTGTTCAACTTTGTCTGTCACTCCCATGCCTGCAAGGAATGAGTCTTCTTGCTTGACGACTGTATCAACGGCAAGACCGATTAAAAGGGGAGGAGCAATGTCGAATACTTTATTTAAAACTGAAAAGAACGAGGCCGTATAAATTTGGCCGCGCTTATTTTTAAAATGATTGATTAGTTTTTGTAATGGGGATTGAGTTTCCATTTAGACCTCGTATGCGTGTACTTTTATGTGTATGCATTATGGCCTATTATTCTCAATTTGAAAAAAGTTCCTCAGGTGTACTCAGATTATATTGAATCGAAGTGCTTTTTAAGTACACCTGAGGGGAATTTAGTCACCTTTCCTAGTGACTTACTTAGATTACTAAACTGCTGGCAAATTCAAAATTTCCCTTTCGTTCCTTATCTTTTGAAGAAGCGTCCCTCGCTTCTACAATAGTGCTTGCCTCTTCTTGGGCAGCTTCTGCAAAGTAGTTATCAATAGTTTGCTCATAGTCTTTTAGTAGTACTTCTTTAAGTTCTTCCTTAGATACTTTTAGAACACTACATACAGTATTTAGTGAACGTAGTGGTACTGAGCAAAGCCCACGTTCAATATTACTTATAAATTGCCCGTTCTTATAACCTAGGCGGTACGACAATCCTTGTTGTGACACCTTAGGTGATAAAGAACGTCTTTTGACTCTAATTAATTCAGCGATGTTCTCAAACACTCTTCTTTCTTTCATCCATAACCTCCAGTTTTATTATTTACCAACTATTGTTATTGGTACAACATGATGATAATATGTTTAGGCAATATTATTTACTTACAAATACGTAAGGTTTACTATGTCAATAAAATTAAAGGCTTACACATCTAATCATAAGAAAATCTTTAGGGAGGCGGAAATCGAGGCCCTCTATGGTGCCAAGTTTGAGTATTTAGATGAATTACCATTTGACCTTCGCCCTGGAGAAATTCTGCTTTTAGACCTCGATGAGATCACTGATGAGTTCATTGATATGGCCCAATATACAAGAGTTAAGTTCGTGACGCTGGTTGATACGCTTAAGCAGCACAACTTAAATCGTTTGCTTCCAATTGGTGGAAATTTATTTGCTGTTAAGGGCACACCATTTGAAGACTTCATGGAAATTCTCACAAGTCGCATTCATCAAATGGAGATGTTTAAGATACTTCACCTAGTTAGTCATACCGATGTTGAATTATTTCGCTTTATTCTAAGGGCAGGTAATGGAGAGAAGTCTAAATTAAGTGAACTTATTTTTGGCTCCACTAGTGAAAGTACGATGGACGTAAATTTAAGTCGTTTAAGAAAGAAGCTGCGTGATCCAAATATCGGCGATGACTTCTTTCGTATTATCACAAAGAGCGGAAGACTCTATGTGGTCAGTCGTTTAACGAATTACGAAATACCAAAACATTTATTAGAAAAAATTAAGATTCCTACCTAGTCGTTTCAAGTAAAATTACTTAGAGGTAGAAATGAAAATTTTGGCATACACAAGTGATAAGAGAAAACTCTTTCATGCGGATGCTATTGAAGAAGCGTTCGGACTTACAATTGAATACTTAGATGTCCTACCTTCTCAAACAGGAGTTGGAGAACTTCTTATTATTGAACTCGATACAATTCCAGATGAGCTCATTGAAGAAATCAAATATACCACTCTAAAATTTGTCTATGTGATCGATGACTTTACTCAGCCAAACCTTAATCGCTTTCTACCGCTTGGAGGAAACCTGTGTGTGCTAAAGAGCATGGGGGAGAAGGAGTTTATCGACGCCCTCTATGGCCGCTTTCACTTAATGGAAATTTACAAACTCTTTCACATCATAAGCCGAACTGACATGGAACTCTTTCGTCTCATCAATCGCGCGGGTAACGGAGAAAAGGGAAAGCTTACAGATATTCTCTTTGGTTCAACTAGTGAGAACACAATGGATGTGAGTTTAAGTCGTCTTAGAAAAAAACTTCGCGACCCTGAAATAGGAAATGACTTCTTTCGTATCATCACAAAGAAGGGAAGACTCTATTTAGTAAATCAATTAAATCACTATAAGATTGAAGATTATCTAATTGTGGAGTAAGTCTTATTTCTGACAGTGAGGACAGTAGTAAGTCCCACGTTGAGCAAGTGTGATCTTCTTAACTTCTGTCTCTTTACAAAGTCCACAAATCTTTTGATAGAACACCACAAGATTTTTTACACCTTCTCCTTTTTCACCAAAGGCATCTTGATAGCCACCAGAGAAAGTCGTGCCACCAGTACTAATAGAATCATCTAAAACAATCTTTACGGCCATGAAAACTTTTTCAAGCTCAAGCTTTGTAAGTGTCTTCATACGACGAGTCGGGCGAACTCCCGCACGGGCGCATATTTCACTGGCCATATAATTTCCAACACCAGAAAAAAAGTTCTGCTCTAAAAGAAACGGCTTTAAAACTTTATTAGGCCTTTCTTTTTTAAGCATCAAAAGATACTCAAGTGTGAACTCTGCTTTTGAAACATCAGGTCCTAAGCGCGTAAGCCAAGTCGCTTCATTTGGTGGAGAGTAGAGGTGAAAGACTCCAAAGCGTCTCGGGTCGATGTAGCCCAAGTGCAGAGGGCCTTTGGCATTTGTTCCTATGAGTTTTATGTGAGTGTGTTTTTCTGTAATTTCTTGCGTAGCAATTCGCCACGACCCCGACATCCCTAAACCTGAAATTGCACGCCATTCATTTCCGTCTTGATCAGTGAAGAAAAAGCGCAGAACTTTTCCTTGGCGCTCCACTCGCTCAAGAGTCATGCCTTTGGGGTTGAAGTCCTTGTCTTTCACAATCGAGTCACTCACGTCAGAGTAGACGACGTTTTCGATCTCCATTGGGAGAACGTGTGAGATTTGTGATTTGATGGTTTCGACTTCGGGTAATTCTGGCACTTTGAAAATCCTCTTTTGTGTGAGGAGTAGCTTAACATTTTCGAAAATTTATTTGAACTTTTTTTGACTTTAAAATCTTGAGGTGCAGTTTAGGTTGGAATTGTAAGGTGTTCATTTTGTTATTGGGGTGGGTTCGGGTGGTGCGTATGTTGCTGGAATTATTGAGGTTTTGGTGGTGTACGGGGTTAAGTTTTGGGTATTAACGAGCGAAGAGTATAAAAGTCAGTTATTAATAAAGCCTTATTGCGAGGGAGAAGATGTGATTGATAAAGAAATATCAGCAGGAATATTTAGGCGAATTGTTGCAAACTTTATTGATGGTGTATTTATCATATTAATTAGTGCAACAATTACACTTCCTTTCAGTTCTTACTTTGTTGGAAAAGATTTAATTGCAAATATTATTTTTATGATCTTTACGCTTCTATACTTTTCATTTTTTGAAAGTAGTGAGAAGTCAACATTTGGAAAGAGGGCCCTTAATATAAAAGTCATTAACGAAGATGGTGCTCCTCCGAGTTATCTTAGGGCATTCGGAAGAAGATTTATTATAGCTGTTGTATCTTTTAATATGGTATTTGGAAGCTTGCCTATATTTATAAACCCATCATATGCAAAAGTGACTCAACCGATCTTTTATAGTCTTATAGGTATAATAACGGTTGGTCTTTTGCTTTTTACATTCTTTCATCCTCAAAAGAGAGGAATACATGATCTTCTTTTTAAAACTCGTGTGGTGTTAAAAGAAGAACGAAATGTAGCTTTTTCAAAATTTAAAAACTTTACACCTATAGCGAGCTCCATTGCTGGTCTAGTTTCTTTGATCATTATCTCTGGTGTAACTTATGTCTATATGAATCCTAGCTTTATTATGAGTGATAGCACTTATAATGAAATTAATTTCTTAAGAAAAAAGATTTCTCATTATATCGACAATGAAAATGTCCGTGTTACATTTACAAACTTTACTAGTAGTTCAAGTAACAATAATGGAACTTATCTTAATGTGACGATTCTTGTTCCAGAATTAAAATACAAAGATTTAGCTTATCAGGAATCTCTCATGGCTGATGTTAGTAAGGCAGTTATGGAGTTGTACGAAGTTGATGATTTTAAAAATGTAAGTGTGACTTTCTATAGACAGAAGTACTTCGGAATTATTGAGTTTAAGGACTACGATAAAAAAACACTTGATTTGCAAGAATACAGTAAGAGAGTCCCTACTTCTGTGTAGTGAGGATATAGTGTTGTAGTAAAAAATGTATATTAACTTGAATAAGAGGCAATTTTGAATAAAGCTAAAAATATTATTACTTCGTATTTTTATCTACTCGTTCTATTTTTATTTTTCATTACGTGTACGACAGTATCTGAAATAACTAATAATAAAGATTACGATAATGAAATTAAGACTGCCCTTAAATTATCTTCCTTGATTTATAAAACTAATGATGGAAATCTTTTATGTGAAAATAATAGCGATTGTAAGTTATCAGGTCACATAGGACATGCGGGGATGTATATCCAGGATGATAAGGTTTATGTAGTATTCAAAGGAACTGACTTCTTTTCTAAAGAATTATTTTTTAACTTCTCAAGTCATTTAAAATTAAAAATATTATTCCTTGTGATTTGTTCTCTGTTCCTTTTGTTTCGTAAACAAATTGAGTTACGAAGGAATAGAATGTTTGCTAATTATCTTCCTAATAATTTAATCTTGCTTGCTAAGGTTGTTAGTTCGATTACGGTTATCCTGTTCGCATCATGTACTTTTTTATATTTACTTCATTCATTTAAAAATGATATTTCATCTTATTTAGCTAGCGAAGTTTCTTTAACAAAATCATATAGTATTGAACCAAAAGTTAGGGAAAGTTTAGGTAAACGAAAGTTGATTGTAACAGGGCATAGTAAAGGTGGTGTTGAAGCATCAATTTTTTTAAATAGATTCAATGATGTCAGTGAGAAGAGGCTTATTACTTTTGCTTCTACATTCACACCAACTAACTCATATAAATCTACTAATTATTTGACTGGGTTTGATTTGACACAGTACTTTATTTCAAATCGAATACATAATGCGGGGAATGACTATAAATATATAGAAAGTATGCCGTTCTTTTATGTTATGTCTATTTTTCTTTTTCTTGCTTTAGCTGTATTTTCTCCAATAACTCTATTTTTCCTCTTAAAGATTGCAATTTTTAATTTTAGTGGAAGGGCGAGTTATGTTAAGTTTTATAGAGGTTTATATCAGAACTCTATTGTAAGATTTCTTCGTGAACATCGATTAATAGTCACTCTTTTTGTAGATGCTACCTTACTTCTTTTGATATTTTTATCTTTCGCATATTTTGGTCATAGTATAATTTTATTCGAATTTATTATGCTTTAGGTTTTTCTTATAACACAAGTAAGGCATCAGTTTCGCTCTGTACAGAAACGCCACGAAAAGGGATCTGAGACCTAGTTTTCAAAAATATATTTAGAATGAGGAGTCATGTGAATTATTTAAAAATAATTAATTTGAGAAATTTTCTAACTGTTTTAATTGCATTGATAAGTATCAATGTTTTTTCATCGGACGAAATCAATGAGATAAAAAACATGAAAATAGAGAACTTAAAATTGCAGAAGAAACTTTCTGCTAAGGAAAGTGAGTATAATCAACTTAGTATTAGTATTAAGAGAGAGATAGAAGAATATAATTCACGATTAGAACGTTTAGAAAAAATAAAAAATTATAAAGAGATGATACTCAGTGCTGTAGAGGAAAAAGGGATAGAGAAAATATCGGAAAATGATTTGAGTAGGTATCATTTAATTAAGAGAGAGGAAATGCTACAGAATAGTGTAGAGAATATCGGTCATGCATTTACAATCTTCTCGACATTCTTAGCTCTGATTTCTATTTTTTTAGGTGGGGTTGGATATATCTTTAATAATAAACTGAAAGAAGCTAAAGAGCATTTAGATGAGTTCAAGACAGCTCAAAAAGAAACGATGGATTTCAATAATTATATGTCTAAAAAACGCCACGAGTTAGAAGAGCAAGCACATAAGTATAGAGAACATTATGAAGATAGTAGAAAAATGATTCAAAAAATTGAAAATGGTACAAAAGCTTCTAAAGATATAGACAAGTTGATTGAGGAACAAAATCAACGAATATTAGAACTAGAAAAGTTTGGAGTTACACTTTCATATAGAGATTTATACGACAGAGCAGAGGCTGAAAAGGTGAAGAATAATTATATGGAAGCATTACTGTTAATTAATAAATCTATAGAGCTAGAGCCCGATTATATTTATTCACTTTATTTGAAGATTGATATTCTCATTGGATTAAATAAAGCTGATGAGGTAAGAGAATTGGTAAATATACTTAAAGCTAGAGATAAGAACAACGGGACAAGATTGTCATCTCTAGGACATTCAATGAGTAAGGTAGGGGATCACACAGCAGCGTTAACTCTGTATGATGAAGCTTTGAAGTTAGAACCTACTCTATTTGCTACATATATAAATAGGGCGATATCATATACGCATTTGAATCAGTTTGATAAGGCTGGTGAGGATTTAAAGAGGGCATCTACTATTAAACCAAATGACAAAAATTTAATGTATAATTTCGGATGCTATTACGCAAGAGTTAAAAATAATGAGCTTGCATTGGATTATTTAAAAAAAGCAATTGATATGGATGATAAGTATATAGAAATGGCCCATAATGATCCAGACTTCGAATGTCTGAAGGATTGTAATAACTTTATTGAAATGACAAAGAGAGTTTGAAACTCTTGTATGTGTTTTTTATTTCCAACAGCATTTCTTCATAATGTGTTATATGGTTCCAAGTGCCTTTTCTTTACGCAAGGTCAATGAAAATGTACCAGGGATCAAATTTTAAAGTTAATCTTTCGGAGCTGTAATGAATAACTGTATATTTTGTAAAATCTTAAAAGGTGAGGCTGATGCCAGCTTTGTTTACAAGAGTGACAAGGTCACGGCATTCATGGACCTCAATCCGATTAACAGAATAGTATCCAGGTGCTTTTTCATTACGCAAGGACAACGAAGTAGCACCTGAGATTAGTTTTTATTGAGATATATCAATAACGAATTTCAATGAATACCAACTCTGGACGACAGTTAAACCTTATCGGTAAAATTGAATTACCTATTCCTCGACTGACAAAGAGTTCTTTGTTTTCCTTCTTATACCATCCCGAAATATAGTTATCTGTGCCATATGGAGTCCATAAAGGGCCGTAGAGTGGAATTCTTACTTGTCCACCATGTGAATGTCCTGCGAGAGAGAGGGGGATTGAGTTGGGAATGGTGTCGAAGAAATCAGGAGTATGAAAGAGTGCGATATTTAGTAGAGAACTATCTACACTCTTTAATAATTTGGTTGCAGGTACTCCAATTAGATCATCAAATCCAATTAAGTTTAAATCTTTGTCTATTTGTTTCATTGAATTAGTCAGATCGATAATGCCTGCTTTTTGGAATAGTTCTTCTTTGTTTGGGAGTTCTTCCCATATATCCCAGTTACCTTGGACAAAGTAGACTCCTTTAGGAGCTTTCATTTCTCTTAGTACTTCTAGGTAACCTTCATATGTTCCATCAGGCGTCGCTAAGTCTCCTGTGATAACTATAATGTCAGGCTTTTCTTTTTGTAGAGCTGAAATTACTTTCTTTTCAATTGTACCTAAGCCCTTAGTATGGAGGTCAGAAATGTGTGCTATTTTAAGAGTTGTCTTACCATCATTATATTTACGATTGTAATGGCTAATCTCTAAGTCACTTGGGCAATAGTAAAAGCTATATAACCCTATAACGAATAGAATTAGAAGAAAGGCGAGTTTTTTATTCATGACTTATTTTAGCATCATTTAATAATGTTGAAATATTTTTTATTTGCATGATAATATTCTTATGAACGAGATAGAGAGAGCAAAACAAATTAAAGTCCTTTTGAGTCTAGCAAGCGTTGATGACGACATTCATCCGTACGAAATTCGCTTTCTAACAAAGTTTATCAAGTCTCATTTTAGTGAAGAAGTAGCACGTGAATTAATAGGTGAGATAACAAATCCTAAGCGTAGCTATCTTTCAGTATTTAAGACAATTGATAATTTTTATCATCGAGGCGCTACGTTAGAATTAGCGCGATCGCTTCTTCACATGGATAAGAAGTTCACACCTGAGGAAAAAGTAGCTTTTGATCTTCTAAGTCAGGCGCATCGTGAAATGTCAGGTGACTTAATTGAGACGCAGAAGAAGGCAATGACCGAATACTTAAAAGCTGAGAATGAAAAGGAGTACAATAGAGAAACAGCAAGTGTAATAAAGCTTCTCAATCAGCGTTTTTACTATCAGCATACTTTCTCTTTCGGTTTTTTGTTTTTCAGATTAGCCTATTTAATTTCGAGGTTTTTTAGAAGACGTAGTCGTTTAGCATTTGTTATTGGCTTAATACTTGCCGTCTGGATGCTTGTTTTGATGGTGGAAAGAATTATTCTATCTGAATATATAAAAAAAGCCTTTGCTGTTAATTAAACTATTGGAGTCGTAATGAGTAATTGTATATTTTGTAAAATCCTAAACGATGAGGCTGATGCTAGCTTTGTTTACAAGAGTGACAAGGTCACGGCATTCATGGACCTCAATCCGATTAATAAAGGGCATGTACTGGTTATCCCTAATGAGCACCATGAGAGATTCTCTTACGTAAATAGTGATATGGTTGCTGAGATGTTTAAAGTAGCTCAAAATATACTAAAGGCCATAGAGAAGTCTGACATATCTTGCGAGGGAGCGAATCTTTTTCTTTCAGACGGTGAAATTGCTGGCCAAGAAGTTCCACACTCTCATCTTCACATAGCACCAAGGTTCACAGGTGACGGTCATCGAATGGGCTTTTCAGGCACTGATCCTGATGAGTCATCAAGAGACAAGTTAAATGAAACAGCTAAGTTAATAGCTGATAAACTTTAAAACAGTTCTCGACTAATTCTCATTTAAAGTTCTAGGTAATTTCCCTTAGAAGCCAATGAAGGATTGGGCAAGAGTGGTTATAGTCGAATTTGGGTAATGCTTTGATTTCAGAAACTTAGACAGTGCGAATCTATGATAAAATATCTTTATGAAAGACGGTGAGTTCAGATTTGGGCCCGAATCAAAAGATGAATTTAAAAAAGATATGATTGAATTAATTTTCAATCTTTGGGAGCTATGGCTATTTGTTATAGTTCTAATTATTGTCTTTATCCGCTTTCTCTTCTAGAGGAGTCTATGGAATATAAGTATACACAAACGTTTATTGGGAAAATACATGCCGCTCTGGTTGCTCCGACAATTCCGCTGCTTATCATTTTATATTATCTAAAATACATTAAAGACAAAGAACCTAATCTTTGGGGACTCATAATTTCATTTATTGGCCTAGGACTTTTTCTAAAGGCCAAATTTTCAATAATAAAGAACAAAAAGCTTATCTCATTTGGTTGTGATCTTATGGACCAAAAGAACTCTTTATTTTACTTTGTTGGTTGGCTTCTAATGATTGCTGGGTACTTTTTATCTTGGAGTTAATTCAATAAATAGTTCCAGATGCTTTTTCTTTACCAAGTTTAACGAAAAGGTTCCTTGAATGGATCAACGCCACTATCAAAAGCTCCTTTAAATAAGCTTTCAGTTGCTTAGATGATGAAAACAAATTAATCCAAAAAATCAGGATTAAGATCCTGCTCAAAGATCCACTCAACGACATCATTGTAGTGCTCGATGGACTTGGCCTTTTTCACTTTCTTGTAAACCTTATGCTCATTTTCAAAGATATCTTTGAAGTAGAGCCAATGGCCACGCATCTTTTGTAGGTAGTCTGATTTGGCATTATCCATTGAGAGGTATTCTTCAGTCATTAGCTTATGCATTTCAATGAATTTTGCCAGATAGGTTTGTTCGTTAAACTTAGAACCTTTGATTTGGGCCATGAGCGCTGGATTTGAAAGGCCCGCGCGTCCTACCATCCAGCGATTAATCTGCGGAAATCTTGCCTTGTAAGTCTTGAAGTCTTCAACTGTATTAATGTCACCGTTATAGCAAGGAGGTGTATTTAAAAGAGGTAGGCACTCTTCAAAAGCATCAAGGTCAACACCGCCAACATAGATCTGTTTTCCGTAGCGAGCATGGATTGTGAAATCATTAATTTCTAATTTATTAATCATGGGAATGATCTCTTTAATTTCTGAGACATCCTCACGCCCAAGGCGAATCTTAACCGTAAATTCGATGGGACATTTTTCTTTAATTCCTGTTAAGAGCTTTTCTACTTTTTGAGGATGAAGAAGAAGTCCTGAGCCTTTTGTTCGATTGGCCACCATTGGATATGGGCAGCCCATATTCAAATTAACTTTCTTAACACCAAAGTCTTTATAGATATTGGCCACATAGAGGAATTGATCAATTTCCTTTGTAAGAATTTGGGCCGTTGTAGGAATGAGATTTTTTTCGGGAAGAACATCGTGGAGTTGACGTTCATTGAGTTCATTTGATTCTTTCGTCACGATATAAGGAGCGATGGCACTATCAGCGCCAGAAAAGGTCTGCTCCAAGGCATTGCGATAAACATAGTTGGTTACGCCGCGAATAGGGGCGAGGACCAGGTGATCATTAAAACTCATTTGTCTTTATTACTCTAAATTTATTATTTGTCATTCAAATGATTGATAATTTCAGGGTTAAGCATTTGATACGATCTTGAAATTGTCATATCACTTCCCACTGTGCTTCTATTTTTGTATCCGTATATCTCAGCACCATTACCTCCAACCTGAATGAGTGTACCGATATAATATGTTTGCTTGTATGGGTTTTCGATATCTTCCTCTGAAAGATCTGTATCGATTAGAAGAGCACCGCCACTTGCACCAGAAAATGAAACAGTTTCAAAAGTAATACTTGAGATGTGATTAAACTCGTCTGATAAAGACCTATTAAGGTGGTTGTAAGTAATTTGGTCGTCGTAAGTTAAGACCTCTCCATTCTTTCCAAGGTAGTCATCAGTGCTATAACCGGCAGCGATAATTTTTGATTTCTCATTATAGAAAATCATATCACTTGGATCGAAGGCCACTTCATTCTCATAAAGAGCAGGTGTAATCGTTGAAAATGGAATTTTGTACTTCATAGAAAGTAGAGCATTGTCATGGTCAAGGTTTAAGTCTTCTAGAGTAAGGTCTGCTGCGATTTTCTTTCCACTCTTTGTCGTCGTTATCCATGTGATATATTTGATATCATACTTTGACTTTGTCTTTGTATTTCCAAAGCAGTGTCCAGCGGAGCTAATTGTACGGCTAGATTGTCCCGGTTTGGCCGCAATTAATGTTCCCGAACAGCTCGCTCTATCTCCATTTGAAAAACGAATATCAATTCTTCCTACCGCATCTAAAATTTTTGGTGAGTTCTTATTCTTTTGCTTTCTACGATCGATCTTTTTAATTTCGCTTAGGTCTGTATTGATATCAAGATTGCCTCTCTTAATACGAAGGGCATTTGTCGCAACTTCTATAAGCTTAATATTTCCGATGATCTCAGCTGAAGGGTCGATGCTCTTCTTATTAAAATCGCAGTCACTTGCTAGTGTATTAAAAGTAAACACTGTCATTAAACTAATCAAATTTATAAGTGAAAGCTTCATATAAATCCCTTAATTATAGGTAGTTTAGCTATATATAGAGCAATTTGAATGCCAGAAATAGGGTTCCATTACCTCCTCTGGATATAGTGTTGCTACGATGGTAAGAAATAAAATAATCTTATTATATAATCACTTAATACTTATTTTTCTTATCCATAAAGTTTGATCATTATTAGTTCAACTAAATGGAGGAAAAAATGAAATCTATCATTATCATGGCCTGTGCGCTCTTATCACTAAATACTTTTGCACAAGATATTTTCACCGCTAAGGGGAAGGCCCTGTACTTTCACACTCATTCACGAGTCGCTAATATATTAGCAGGTAAGCATGCTGAGCTTGATGCATTTGAAATGGCCCTTGATTCTATTGTTAATATTTGTGGGGGCGAGAGCTTTAGGCTACATGACGACGTTAAGTTTCATCATCGTATTGACTTCCAATCACCAAGTATAATGGCGACTGCTGAACAAAAGTTTTCTTGCATTAATTTCTAAAATTTTCTGTTTCGGTTATACTAAGAGAAATTAGTTTAACTAGGACTTAGATTTGGAAAGAGATTTGAAAGATGTGGGCCACTTTGTTGATATTACAGAGATCAATGATGATCACTTTAATGAAGAATTAAAGATTGGTGGAACAAATGCAAATATGTCAAAGCACTTTGGATTAAAAAGAGTAGCGGCACATTACTTTAAAATTCCTCCGGGGTATCGAACATCTGAGCCTCATGCAGAAAGCTTAGAAGAAGAATTTGTCTATGTGATCTCTGGCGAAATTGATCTTTGGTTAAATGGAAAGATTAAAAAAATGAGCAAAGGTGACAGCATTGGCTTTCCTGCGGGGACAGGTGTCGGTCACTGCTTTATCAATAATTATGATTCTCCTTGTGAGCTATTTGTTTCAGGGGATCGAACTAAACCTGATAACCAATACCACTTTCACTTAGATCCAAGTTTAAAAGCTGAGTGCGGGGATAAGTGGTGGGACGATATGCCCAAGCAAATTCTAGGGGGACATGATGGACTGCCTGGTACATTTGCTGAGAGCTTAAGAGATGATTCTATTGAGGTCTATAATGGATTTGATAACCTAACGAATGATAGCTTTTCTTATCCAGGAGATACTGAAACGTTCTCAAATGGTGTTTGCTTAAGCCGAAAATTTGGGATGAAGAATATCGCAATTTGGCTTGAACGAATTCCTGTGGGGAAGAGGACGTCATGGCCACATGCCCACTCTGTGGAAGAGGAGTTTGTCTTTGTTCTTGAAGGTGAGCCTCATGTCTACTTAGATGGTCAGGAGTCAGTTGTTAAACCATTTACTGGCATTGATTTTAAGGCCGGCTCAGGTGTTGCCCACACCCTTATTAATAAATCTAGCGACTTTATTTACTATCTCTGTGCAGGGGAGTGTGAGCCTGACAATGATAAGATCTACTATCCAGAGCACCCTGCTCGAAACGAAGAAATGCGCCAGAAGGGTGAATTGTGGTTAGAAAAGGCATCTCGTTCTTAAAAAAATCAACTTTTCAACCTATGTAAAGGAAATCAAAAAATGGCCACGCTATATTAACTCCATAATCAACAAACGATAAAGGAGAAAATATGCGTATGTTATTTAAAATTTCAGCTTTACTACTTACTCTTGGTCTAGGAACTAATACTCTGGCCAAAACAAATCAAAGGGTTCTAATTGTCGTCACAAGCCACGATAAATTAGGTAATACTGGCAAGAAGACAGGTTTTTGGTTACCGGAATTAACACATCCTTATTACGAATTAATTAAGGCCGGTATTAAAGTTGATATCGCCAGCCCACAAGGTGGAAGTGCACCGATTGATATGAATAGTTTTGCCGAAAAGGACAGCTATAATGATCGCTTCTTAAAAGATGCGAGTCTTATGGCCAAGGTTATTCGCACGATTCCACTAGCAAAGATTAATCCAAAAGATTATACAGCTGTGATCTATAGTGGTGGCTCAGGTGCAATGTGGGACTTCGCCAATAATAAAGAAGTCAATCGCATCTCAAAAGAGCTTTATGAAATGGGTGGAGTTGTCTCAGCAATTTGTCATGGAACGGCCGCGCTTTCAGATATCAAATTATCAAATGGAAAGTATCTTATTGATGGGAAGAAGTTCGCTGCTTTCACAAGAGAAGAAGAGGCATTGATTGAGCAACTCGATATCATTCCTTTCTTACTAGAAGAAAAGCTTGCTCAAAGAGGTGGAAAGCATATCTATGGAAAGGCCTGGAGTGAAAATGTTATCGTCGATGAAAGATTGGTTACAGGGCAAAATCCCGCATCTGCCAAAGAAGCAACTCTAAAAGTGATTGAGCTGATAAAGAAGTAGGGGGCATTTCGCCCCCCTAATTTAGTTTAATAGTCTCTCCATCTTCAGGAATGATGACTCTCTTACTTGCTTCTTTACCTATTAATTCCTTTAATTCCCTTCGTGATAATCGGCAATGATCAAGAGCATCCATGTGGTTTGCAATGATTGTTCCTGTGCTTATCTCGATTAATTTCTTTATGTCTTTCTTAGGAAGAAGTAGTGGTGAGCCAATATCAAATTGGGCAACTCCTGTTGGCGCTACGATATAGTCAGGTTGTTCTTGTTTGATAAACTCAATAATTCGAGGTGTAAGAACAGTGTCTCCCATAAGGTAGAGAGAAGGTTGATTTGGTAATTTAATAAAATAACCAACTCCATGCTCAAGGAAAGGATAGAGAAAGCCTCTTACGTGTTGGGCCGGAATTTGACGAATTGAACCATCAAAGAATTTATCTTTTTTTTCAAGTGGCCATGATTTGATTCCTTTTGACTCTAAGTATTTTGCATCTTTTTGAGTCGCAAATGTAGCAATATTTTTTCTTCTTAAAAATTTTCTACCGGCACTATCAAGATGATCGAAATGCCCTTTTTGACAATGAGTAATTAAGGCATGAGTGATCTGTCCCTTTTGCTGATGAAACGTTTCCGGAAGTTCAACTGTTGGGTTCTTTACGCTTGAACCAAAGAAACGAAGACGTGGCAGCATGCCTTTATTAGCAAGCATTGGGTCGACTAAAATAAGATTTTCTTTGTAGCTAATCAAAATTGTTGCATTTCGCACTTGAGTTATTAACATATAAGCTCCTTTGAATTTATAATAGGGTATGGAGTAACTCCACAGTAAAGGGAAAATATGAATATTTCTGAACTTGAGAATATTAGTGGTTTATCAAGAGATACGATTCGTTATTATGAGAAGATCTCATTAATATCACCTCCGCAAAGAGATATTAATGGTTATAAGATCTATACAAAGATAAACTTGAAAGAGATTCGTTTTATCTCTAGTGCAAAGGAATTGGGCTTTACACTAAGTGAGATTAAACGTGGGATGGACTCTTTTATTAAAAAGGGTAAGCCTTGTGAAAATTTCAAAAAGAATCTTGAACAGAAGAAGGCCATTATTAAAGATAGAATTAGTGAAGATAAGGCCAAGTTAAAGAAGATCGAAAAGTTTTTAAAACTAAATTAATCCATCTAACATACTGATATCTTGAAAAAGTGGCGCGTACCTTCTTGTCAATACTATTTGGTTAATATAGCCTTTGAATTGTTATGGTTAAGACAAAACACCTTCTAATACAATTTCTTATTCTCTTTATATGGTCTAATTTGAGTATTGCAAGTGAGATTAAAACAATTGAGATCTCAACGCCTGAATGGAAAGATTTTACAAATAAGGATGGAAGTGGCCTCTACTTCGAAATTGTTAGGAAAGCTTATTCACTCTCTGATATCAAAGTTAACTATACCTTCGTTCCTTGGCCTAGGGCCGTTAAGTATGTGAATGAAAATCACAAAGATGCCATGCTTGGAGCATACAATACAGTCAAAGAGTCAATTTACCCTCAATATCCAATCGATGTTGAGTACACACTGGTCGTCTTCAAAAAGGGGACTTTAAAAGACTGGCAGGGCCAAAAGAGTTTAGCTGGTAAAAGAGTTTACTGGGTTCGTGGTTATGATTATCACAAATATTTAAAAACTAAGATGGACTGGAAAGAGCTTCAGGATACGGATAATGGTCTTAGGCTTTTAGAAAAGGGACGTATTGATTTCTTCATTGATTCTAAAAATACGATTATGCCGAATTTTAAGGCGCTAAAGCTAGACCCTTCCAAGTACGTAATGAAGCCTGTGATTACAAAGAACCTCTATGTTAGATACGCTCGCACAAAGAAGTCTGAAGAGCTAATTAAGATCTTCGATAAGAATATGGAAACTCTTCTAAAGTCAAAAGAGCTCGAAAAAATCTATCAAAAGTGGAATCATGAAATGCCTGATTTCTCAAATCTAAGTAAGTAGTAAGTAAGAGTTTCATAATATTAAAAATTAAAATTAAAAAAATAAGATTTTGAAGCTATATTACTAGTCATGGAAGAGAATTATACAGATATTTTAGAAAGGATTTATTCCGAGATTTCACCTATTATCGGAAAAGGTAAAGTTGCTGACTATATACCAGAGCTTGGAAAGATTGATCCTAATCAATTTGGAATGTCTATTTGTACTAATGATGGACACGAGTATATTATTGGGAATGCCCAAAAAGCGTTTTCTATTCAATCTATTTCTAAAGTTTTTTCTCTTGTTCTAGCTTATCAAAAACTAGACGCCAAACTTTGGTCACGTGTTGGCCTAGAACCATCTGGAAATCGTTTTGATTCTCTTGTTCTTCTTGAAAACGAAGAAGGAATTCCTCGCAATCCATTTATTAATGCCGGTGCAATCGTTGTTATCGACACACTTATTGATCTCTATAAAGATCCTGTAAATGAAGTTTTAAAATTTATTCGTGAGTTAAGTGGAAACGAAAATATCTTTATTAATGAATCTGTTAGAATGTCAGAGCTTGCTACTGCCAATCGAAACTATGCGCTAACGTACTTCATGAAAAGCTATGGCAATATCAATAATGAAGTATCGAAGGTAATTGATATTTATACAACGATTTGTTCTATTGAAATGTCATGCGTTGATCTGGCCAGATCGTTTAGGCTTTTTAGCTCAAATGGGCAAAACCCGTGGAATGGAAAAAAGATATTAACTAAGAGCCAAAATAAGAGAATGAATGCCATAATGATGACGTGTGGCCTTTACAACTCAGTCGGTGATTTTGCGTACCGAGTAGGGATACCTGCTAAGTCTGGAGTTGGAGGTGGAATTGTCGGCGTTATCCCAAATGAAATGTCTATCTCAACTTGGTCTCCTGCTTTAGATTCCACTGGTAACTCTCTGGCCGGTATCGAAGCTTTGGAATTATTTACAACTTATTCTGAGCAGTCGATCTACTAATTACTTAAAATTGTAGCAGACACTCTTTTGCTTTGAATGGAGCGAATTCTCCACCATTAAGTAACTCTTCAAAACATGGGGCCAAGTCGTCTTCAGATAGATTCTTATCTGCCGTTAGTTCCAAACAATTAAATGTATAAGTTGCAAAGTCCTTTGTCTCTTTTGCCATTGCTGTACAAAATTCGGCAGCAGGGGCACTAAAATTCGAATTAGCTGCGTAACTTAGGCAGTGGTACCCATTAAACGTTGAGTAGTTTGCCAATACATCACACGTTTTTAAAATATTATTATCAAACTCTTTATTTACAGAAACTTCAACACAGGCAATAGCATTGACTGAATTCTCTTTAACTTTCTTTGCGATATTAATGCAGTTTTGAGTGGCATTCTTTGGAAATTTTTTACCCGCAGCTTTTTCTACACAAGTCATGCCATAGATTACTGAGTGGTTTGCAATTTCAGAGCAGACAGGAATAACATTGATATCGAGAGGCCCATCATTTTTAATGATTTTGTTACAAAGAACAGTGTCTTGCGCATGGTTTTTACCAATCTTCTTACATAGTTCTTTAGTCGCAACACTTAATTCACTTTCACTAGCAAATGCAAAAGATGAAAGAGCAAAGATGATGATGTATTTTCTAATCATAACAATTCCTAGGCAATCAGTTTTTGTTTAATATAGATTAGAGAGCTAGGATAAGTACAGCGTAGAGTTGAATGTATGTATAATTTATTGACTGAAAACTTAGATTTTCGTCCAACACATATAGCGCTCATCAGCAAGTTCTAGTAGCTGTTGATCTTCGGCCGTATCACCATATGCGTAGATTTTATCGAAACTAGATAGGTCATACTTCTCTTTGACCCTTTGTGCCTTCATATGGCCTGTACAGTCCCCACCGTAATAGCCACCTGTATATTTGCCATCCTTAGATTCTAGGGAAGAGCAAATAAGATCAAAACCATTAGCTTCACACCAAGGAGCAAGATAGAGATCCAAAGAGGCCGACACAATAACAATTTTGTTTCCTAGCTTCTTATGGCGATCGATCTCTTCTTGTGCATTAGTTCTAATAACCTTTGGAAGAAATGATTGAGAAAAGTTTTGGCCTTGGTGCTTAAGAGTTGTGGTGCTTTGTCTTGAATAGGCATATCTAACGATAAGCGCACGCATCGTTGGGCCTGATAAGAGTTTTAACTTATAAGCAAGAATAAAAGGGGATAATAGGAGCTTTCCAAGACGTAATTTCTTAGGACCTACTGAATAGAAAATAAATTCTGTAAATGTGTCTTTGAAGGTAATTGTTCCGTCAAAATCAAAGAGGGCCAAATTCATTTAGAAATTCTAAGGTAAGGTATTCGGCATGTCATGAAATAAAAAAGCCCTACTCAGTGAGAAGGGCTTTTTTGTTATGCCGCACACGCAACGATATGCTGTACGCAGAGTGGTCATTCTCCAACAAGAACTAGCACTAAATTTATATTAGCAGTAAAACAGATTCATAGTTTTAATTTTGGTTAATTTTTCATTAAAAGATCAGCTACTTATATGGTTAACCTTGAGATAAGAATTGCTCAATACTCTAGATTAAATAAGTCTTATGGGGTAGTATTCCACTAAATTTGGGGAAGATTTGAACGTCAGCAATAAAGCAGTCCATGCATACATAAATTACATCGTTGAAAATAATGATGATCCAAAGGTTTTCTTTGAAAATCTAGGGCATGACTATGACATTATTAGCGATGAAAAAAAGTACATGACGTGGAATGATTACCGTCTCATTACTGAAGCTTTAAATGATAAATATGAAAAGTTTTACGAGGCGATGACGAAACATGGACTCACTAATAAGTACGTAAAACGTGTCTTAGATATTCTTTCACGAATGATCAGCTTTCGCTTTGTGGGTGACTTTATCTTAAAATACTCATTTAAGACGTTCTATACGGACGCAGTTAAGATCGAGTTAATAGAAACAGGCAAAACCACATTTGATATTAAGCTGACCTTTGATCGTCCTGAAGATATTTTTCCAGTTTTTGTGGATATGTATCGAATCGTTTTCTTGGCCTTGCCAAAGCTAGTGTCTGATTCGATGTCATGGGATGTCGAAATAAGCCAAGATAAAAATATTCTAATTTATCACGTTAATGAGCACATGGGGGCGCCTTCAATCTTTGCATCCCTCCAAATTGTTATCCTAAGGTTATTTAAGCTCGATAAGTATTATAAGAATCTTATAATTGAAAATCTTCAACATACTAATGATCTTGAAAAAAAGAATTTAGAGCTTGAGACGGCCGAAAGGAAAATCCGCGAGGCCCATAAAGAGGTTCTACTTGCCAATAGAATCATAAGTCACGATATTGCTAATAAAATGCTCATTGTTGAACATGTGAAGAGATTAATCGCACGTGGCGAAATTGAAAAGGCCAGTCAAAAACTAGATATCTATTATAAGTCGGTTAAGGGAATAATTGAAAATACACGAAATGTGGTTGATGATAATTCTAGCTCATTTTTGATGACTGATGTTGTTGTTTGGGACTTATTAGAAGAATTAATTTTTGAATACCAAGATCAATCAGTAGCGAAGAATATTAAGTTAAGAATTGAATCAGAGATTGATAAGAGCTTTACTATCAGAACTAATAAAGAGGCCTTTAAAGATAGTATCTTGGGTAATATCCTACAAAATGCAATTAAATTTTCGCCTGAAGATTCTGAGGTTTGTTTTCGAATTGAAATGACTGATAACGAGTTCTTCCTTTCATGTAAAGATAGTGGTATCGGGATTGATTCAGGTCTTGTTAACGAAATTAATAGAAATGAGGATAAACTCTTTAAAAGTACTCTTGGAACTCATGGTGAACAAGGGCGAGGCCTTGGCCTTTTTATCATCAGAAAAGTATGTCGCGAGTTAGGTCTTAATGTAAGATTTGTTTCAGAGCTAGGTCGTGGTACAAAAGTAATTATTTCCAAAGAAGTCGCTTAATAAAATATTTATACCCATACAAAAAGAGAATCGTGTTGTTTCATCATGTGATGGCAGGGGATATCCACTTCCTTTATATTTGGATAGATTTTAAGAGTATGATTTAGGGCCATCGAAAGATTAAATTCTGAAACTTTATGCTTTGAACTCGTTATGACTGGTACAAAGCTACAGGCAATTGCTTTGGTTGAAATAAAGCACCCTTCTACATCATCTTTTTTTAATACGTATAACACATCCGCCTCAAGACTTCCTTTCAGAACAAAAACGAGAGTAGCATCATCTCTTAATTGTTTATGAAAAACACTAGGTAGATCATAAGCTCCGGCCGTAAAGATTGCTTTGTCATAAGGAGCATCTTCAAGGAAGCCCTTTGTTCCATCTCCTTCAATTACTTTTACATTTTTAATGCCCATTTTATCTAATGATATTCTGGCTCTCTTAACTAGTTCTGGAATAATTTCAACACTTATAACTTTTCCTTCTCTTCCTACAATATGTCCCATCAAGGCAGCATTCCATCCACTTCCACAGCCAAGTTCAAAGACTTTTTGACCTGGCTCCAAATTTAATAAATCGAGGATTGTTAGAACGAAAGAAGGTTGAGAAATTGTTGAGACAACTTCTTGGTTGCCAAATATCGCCAGTGGGTGATCGGCATAGAGTAGAGGAAGGTAGCGCTCCAAATTATCATCATCTAAGTCGACCCAGTTATCTGGATAATCCTTAAATTTAGAGATGAAAAGATGTCTAGGAATTCGGTAATAAGCATCGATCACTTCTTCTGATAGGCCAGTATTTTGAGCGATAAATCGATCTTGATGATTTTTAATTAACTCATTCATGAGTATAGATTATTGAAAAATTGAAATTTTCTCAAAGCAAGTTTGGTAAAGTAAGAACTTAAGAAATATTAGGACTTCGTTGTCATGATTTTTTGTTTCGTTTATATTTTATTAATGAAAATTGAAACACAAAGACTTCTTTTAGCAATTCCTGAACTTGGTGATGAAGTTGCCACTCTTGAATTTTACAAAAATAATGAAAACCATCTTGCTCCATGGGATCCCAAGAAACCCGATGACTTTTTCATGTTAGATTACTGGGCAAAGAAGATTCAAGATGCCAAAGATGAGTTTCAAAATAAGACTTCGGTTCGATTCAATATTTTTTTGAAAGAAAGTGGTGAATTAATAGGTATGGTTAACTTCACAACACTTGAGCGTGGACCTTTTCAGAATTGTCGTGTTGGTTATAAATTAGGTGAGAAGTTTCAAGGCTTTGGATATATGAACGAAGCACTTTCTTGTGGGATCAATTATATGTTTAATGAACTAAATTTTCATCGAGTTGAGGCCAATTATATTCCTGAAAATATTCGAAGTAGTAAAGTTCTTAAATCCCTTGGATTTGAAGAACATGGCATTGCTAGAAACTACCTTATGATTGCAGGAAGCTGGCAAGACCATGTTCTCACTAGTAAAATCAATCCAAATTGGAAAGAATAACTAAGTTAAGGCAAACTTGGTATTTCTGATAATTGCTTCATAATCTCTTCTTTTGTTTCAAGAGTAGATAGAAAAGCGATAATATCGTCACGATCTTGTTTTGCAATATCGATTCCAAGCTGAACCTTACCCATGATGTAGACGGCCTGGTCAAGATTTGCAACACTTCCATCGTGAAAATATGGAGCAGTCTTAGTTACATTTCTAAGCGGTGGAACCTTAAAGAACTCTTTATCATCTTCATTCTTTGTAAAATTATATCGGCCTAGGTCCCTTTTTTCGGATTTTGTGTACTTGTAAGGATCTTCAACAACACCAAATTTCTGATACATCTCACCACCTACAAGTTGACCACTGTGACATCCAATACAGCCATAATCGATGAATTTCTTAAGTCCTCTCTCTTCCTGTACTGTCAGACGCTTAACATTTCCATCAAGATAATCATCAAAACGAGATGGCCCAACAAGTGTTCTCTCAAATGCACCAATTGCTTTTGCAGATAAGTTAACAAGAGACTTCGCATCTTCACTTTCTAGTTTTATATTAAATGCTTTAAAGAAATCTTGAGCATAATTATTGCTAATTAACTTCTCTTTTAAGTGCTCTTCATTATCAAGGTCAAAAGGGACTTTGATAAAGAATGACTTTGCTGCTTGCTCCTCAACATCTTGTCTATTTCCATCCCAATGTTGTGAGATTTGACCTGCAGTATTTATTAACGTTTGTGCATTTCTAGGAGCAGAACGATCTTTTGTCCCTCTAGACTTTTGAAGGCCATCAGAGAAGTGTAGCTGTGGTAGGTGACATCTTGAACAGCTAACAGTCCCATCCTTACTTAAGCGTGTGTCATAAAAAAGCTTTTGCCCTAAGGAGATAACTTCTTCTTTTGGTTTATTTTCACCAAAATAAGTGAGCTTATTTAAGCTCTCTCCAAAAAACTCGGATAATGGTGGCCTTGTCGTTTTGCAGGATGTGAATAATACTAGACCAATTAATAATATTTGTTTCATTTTCTTCCTCTTATCAGGTTTATTAGTTATGTTTTCTAGTCCTTCGAAGCATTAGCATCTTTTGTTACATAATTTTTTAAAACTTAATAATTTCATATATTTACTAAGATGATTGACTAAAATACTAAAGTAAGTTGAATTTTGAACCGATAAAGTACTTATGAAAAAACTAAGTATTCTTCTTATCTTAATAACTTCCACATCAGTCACTGCTAGAAATGAGGTCGATCATTATAAACACTCGCAAAAGTGTCCATCTGGTTATCTCTACAAGCTTACTGAAGTGAATGGTAAGAATAAGACAACAACATTTAGTTGTGTGGCCGACAATGGCGAGGTTCATCCTAAGTTCTCATTTAAAATTGCAAATTGGAAAAGCGGTGACTATCTCTTAGAGGAAACAGTTGATAAAGTCAGGACAAAATTCACATACGACAATGAGGGGAGAGTTAACTCCGTCACACAATCTATCAATGGTGTGAATTTTTCTAATAAGTGTGGGTTTGTCTATAAAGGCGGTAAACTTGCACCAACTAAAGATCCTCAATGTAAAGAAATACAAAAAGAGTACGGTGGACTGACAGAATCAATCAAACACCAAGTCTTCTGTGAGCCAAACGCTTCTGAGTCAGAGTGTACGACAGCTGACGGCCGCGTTTATAGGCCTTCAACAAAAGAGACAGGTGTTCTTAGATACTTCTATGAAAATGGTCATGTCGTTGATGAACAAGAAGTTGTACCTGCTCGAAAATCAAGAGCTGTTTCTAAGTAATCTATTTCTTCAAGAAGAGTGAAATGCGAGATAAATCTCTATGGTGGATTTTAATTCTTTTAAGCTAAGCAAATGTATTCAGGATGCACTTGTTGATATTGGCCATGTTAAACCTACTCCTATACAAGAGAAGTCGATACCCACTTTACTTGAAGGCCGTGATTTATTGGGAATCGCACAAACGGGAACTGGAAAAACCGCGGCATTTTCTTTACCAATGATTGAAAAATTCATGACATGTGAAGTGCAACTTATGCCTAATCACTGTCGTGCTATTATTCTTGCTCCAACGAGAGAGCTGGTAACTCAAATTAACGAAAGTATTCTCTCCTTTTCAAAAAATGGCAACGTTCGTTCGACTGTCATTATGGGAGGGGTCAGTAGTGCCCCGCAAATAGTTGCTCTAAATGAAGGCGTCGATATTGTCGTAGCAACTCCTGGGCGATTTATCGACTTAATGGAGCAAGGATTCATTAAATTATCCCAAGTTGAAACCTTTGTCCTTGATGAAGCGGATATGATGCTTGATATGGGATTTTATGAAGGTGTTGTTGATATAGCGAGTAGGCTTCCAAGTATACATCAGACAGTTCTATTCTCAGCGACTATGCCAAAAGAAATCGAGACACTAGCAAATCAAATATTAAATAAACCTGTAAAAGTTGAAGTCGCTGCGCAATCTTCAACAGTAGATAAGATTGAACAATCTGTTTATTTTACATTGGCAGAAAATAAGAATTATCTCCTTTTAAGTTTATTAGAGGATAAAACAAAATCGCGAATTATAATTTTTTGTAAGGCCAAGTATGCCGTTTCTGAAGTTGTCGAACTTCTTGCACGCAGCGATGTTAGTGTTGGGGAGATTCATAGTAATTTAACGCAAGGACAGAGGAATAAGGCGATTGAAGACTTTACTTCTGGTGCCATTCGAGTTCTTGTGGCAACCGACATTGCTTCTCGAGGTATTGATATCAATGATGTAGATCTTGTTATTAATTATAATATGCCGGAAGATGCAACATACTATGTTCACCGTATCGGACGAACAGCAAGGGCCGGAAGAGAAGGTGTGGCACTATCATTATGCAGTGAAAAAGATTTGCCTTTTCTTCGTAATGTTCAAAAGCTAATTGGAAAGAATATTTCTCAAGTATTAGATCATCCATTTCATCATGATTATCCTTTATCTAAACCTAAGGACAAAAAGAGATATCGGGGTCGTCGAAGGCGCTAATATCATCCAAACTTTTCTTTAGATTTCTTAAACCCATGTCTTATGCATTTCTTTTATAATGAAATATCGTTAATAAAGTGAGGCGTCATGGTAAGCCTAATGGATGAGAAAGATAAAATTAAAATTATTAAAGAGATTTATAATATAAATCAGCACTTAAGTGGTGCAGATTACATAAAGAGTCTCTTAAAGAATATTGCTACCTATCTAGAGATTGATTTTATTTTTGTCGGTCGCCCAAAAGAAGGTGATCCCAATATTATTCTTACAGATTTTGCTATATCTAATGGGCAATTTATTGATAATTTAGAATATGATCTTGAAGGGACTCCTTGTCATGATGTAATTACGGGGAAACGAGTTTGCATGCATCCTGAGAATGTATGCGTAGACTATCCACAAGATCTAATGCTTCAGAATATGGAGGTCGATGCTTATATTGGTGCTCCTGTCTTACTTCCTTCTGGCGATTTTCTCGGTTTGATTGTTCTTTTGAATACAGCCCCCATAAAAGATCCAACCTTTGTGGCAACAGCTGTTGATTTATTTGCAAGTCGCATCGGTGTCGAGCTTGCTATGATGAACGCAAATCAAAAAATTGCTGACTTAAATGAGATTATTGCAAAAGAAGTAAGTGAGAAAGAAGAATTCATTAAAAAGTCTCATGAGACAATGCTTCAACAAGAAAAGTTGGCCGCGCTTGGTAGATTAACTACAGGCATTGCTCATGAAATTAGGAATCCTCTAAATCTCATTTTAAATGCAAGTAAAGTTGCTATGGTTCTTAAAGAGCGCTTGAGTGGTGATGATAGTAAAGTTTCAAAAGATTTGAGTAAAGCGCTTGATATTATTTCAACACATAGCTTAAGAATTAAAAATATCCTAGATGTTATGTTGGATACCAGGGTTAATGGAAAGAAAAAGTATTCATTACATAAGCTTATTGAAGAGTCTTTCAAGTATGCCTATCATGCTTCTTCATTGAAAACGGATGGTGTTGATCTCAAATTTGAATACTCTCTAAATACAAGTGAAGATTTACATGTATTCACTAATGATATTCAATCAGTCTTTTTAAATCTTTTTGAAAACTCAATATATTCTCTGGATAAGAAGTTTAAGAATATAGATGGTCAGGCCATGTTGTCTGTTCAAACCTTTGATCAAGATCATTATATACTAATCGAAATTAAAGATAACGGTGAAGGGATTCCAAAAAAATTCCTAAATAATATCTTTGAGCCATTTTTTACGACAAAGTCAGGAAGGGAAGGTTCTGGGCTTGGTATGTCTATCATACAATCGATTATAGAGAAGAATAATGGTGAGATTTTTGTCGAGTCAAAAGAAGGCGAGTTTACAATTTTTAAGATTCGTTTTCCTAAGGAGATTTCGTGATTAGGGTTCATGTACTTTTAGTTGATGATGAAGAGGATGTGCTATTCATCTTTGAGCATATTTTTGAAGACTGGGTTAAGGCCAATAAAATGCTTCTATCTTTTTCAACTTCTGGTGCCCATGCTTTAGAGATTTTGGAGAGTGAAGAAGGTCAGGATATTATTTTGATATTAACAGACATCAATATGCCTGGTATTGATGGTTTTGAATTGTTAAAAGAAGTTAATCATAGATTTCCAAATATCGATACGATAATGATTTCAGGCTATTCAAGTAACGCATACAGAAATAAGGCAAAAGAGCTAGGTGCCCTCGATTATTTTGAAAAACCTGTGGATTTCGATAAACTCATTAATTTAATGAGTGAACGCTATCCTGAACTTAGAACTTGAAATACAGTGAATAATTTCAATGTTTAAGTGTTTCTTCAAAAGTTTTAGTTAACTCATCCAAAAATAAGTGCTAGTTTGAAAATATGTTCTTTCAAAAAGCCGATAAAAAATGGAAAAAGGTTCTAGCAGGACCGATCGATCAACAAAGTAAGTTTTTAAATAAGATTTGTCAGGTCAATAGTCGAGATGCTCTTGTTTTAAGAGAGAGGTTCTTTGATAATATTGAGTTCCCACTCATGACTGAGATCTTCAAATCTGTTAAAAAAATTATTGCTCGTGGTGAGTTTGATCCAAGTTTCCGTGATTTAATTTATGACAGGCTTCTTCGTATTATAGATATTGAACATCTTTATCCTGAAGAATATGAAGAGGGGAATGAGTGTAATGGTGACGATGATAATGTTATCTTTGGAGAAAATTATCACGTTTATACGGCCTGCTATGATGATCTTGATCTCTTGATTAGTTTTATCAATTCTAGAAGTGATATAAAAAGTGTATGTGATCTTGGTTCTGGAACAGGACGTGCTTTACTCTATATGGCCTTAATGATGGATAAGAAGCTTGATTATCTAGGTCTTGAGTTAGTTGAGGAAAGAGTTGAGTTCACAAATTCAGTTGCTAGCTATTTTAAACTAGATAATGTTAAATTTGAAACTTGTGATTTCCTAGAAAATCCTCAGGCTTTTGCCGGCCGTGATGTTTACTATCTCTACGATTCAGTTGGTACAGATAACGTTCCAAGGCTTATTGCTCACTTTAAGGATCTAATTGATTCTGGGGCCAAGTTTTATCTGCTATTTATTTCTGGTTGGGATGAAATTATGCTGAATGCACTGGACAATCTTGCTGGCCTTGAGAAGTTAGAATCTCATCAAAGCCGCAAGCAACAGGGACGCGTTGTAAATTTCTATCGTTCTTAGAAACGATATTCAACCCCAATATTAAAACTAGTTTCAAATTCATTACTTTCTTGTCCTGTTAGGCTGTATTGATGCCTTCTTTGGTTAAGTGTACCATTTTCGGCCTTGGCCTCAGCAAAGAAAGAAAAACCATTTTTTCTTCCAACATCGTATTGAGATCTAATTGTAGCACCACGGCCATCTTGATCGTTAAAATATGTCTTAACTGTTGTTTGCCAACTATCTGACTTATATGTAAATCCTAAACCTACTTCGTTAGCTGTTTCTCCAATTAGTGGTGTTTCAAATGAAAAGTGATATGTCATGCGAGATTCAGTTAGAAGGCTCGCTGAGATTTTTCCACTAACTCCTTTATTGTTTAGGAATGCTGCAAATTCTGGCCATGTTACTTCGCCCACTGGTGTTTTGAATGCATACGTGTCAGTGTAGTGTTTATTTAACATAATTTCGTCACTAAAAGCGTTTACGGCCTCCCATGTTCTACCTGATAAGAGTGTCGCTAAGAAAGAAATATTCGAGATATACTCTTTTGTAGAATCAATTTCATCTGCATGGATGATTCCTTGCTGATGAAGTGCTTGCGCGTAGTGGGCGAGGTCACTCATATTCGAATTTGGATCGTATTGATAGTAAACTGTCGAGATGACTTTATTCAATATATAGTGAAGGGCATCACTTTGATCAAACCTGCGATTAATAATACTTTCTTCTGCAATCTCTTCTGCTAAACGCAGTTGTGAGTTAATGCCAGCTGCTGAAATAGCTGCTTCTTGCTCGGGACTTAATGTATCTACTGTGTAGCTAATAGCACCTCGATTATATGTTGACATGAATGCTAGATAGAATGCACCAACACTATCAAAAGAGTCGTTTCCAACCCATAGCTTGATATCTTTTCCGCCGAATTCTTTTATTGCCTCACCATGAGCAACTTCATGTACTAGGGTGTAATTTGTTCGAGTTATCCACCATGAAACAAGCTGATGCGCCATATTTATTGAAGCTCTAACCGCAGTATGCTCATTGTAGTGTTTATGATCAGTTATAACGTTGTAAAATACTTTACTAACGTTACGAATATTATGATACCACTCGATGGCACCTTCACGATTAAAGCGACTTTTTGAAAAGCTTAGTGTAGAGATTTTAAATTTCCCAACACTCTCAGCAATTTCTTCTAGGTCTTGATCACTGAGGTCTATCCCATAATCAAATCCCGTCTCGTTAACTAGATTCTTTATCTCAAAACGCTCTTTGTCTTTTTGGGAAGCGTAGATATTGTCCTCGCTATTATTGTCAATAATTGCACAATATGTAGACTTCTGACCAAGAATTAGACATAGAAATAAGACGTACATCACGCTAAGGATGTGATTTTTAGTATTCATCAACTTCATGAGTATTATCATAGCAAGTCTAGCGCCAAGTTAACTGGCTCTAAAGTACAAGTGATAGCAGTCCAATCTTTGAATATATAGAGTTAATTTAAGTTTTATTAAATCCATTTGCCAAATAATATATACTTGGAGGCAGCATGAAAAAACTGGTTATCTGCTCAGACCTTCATGAAGGTTCTGAAAAAAATATTCGTTCAGGTTTTAATTTTGCTAAGGCCCTAGGATTAAAACCTTCTCTCTACCATATCGATACAATTTCTCCTCAGATAGAAAAACAATTTCACGCGTCTTCGGCCCTGTCGCGTCGAATTGAAGATCCTATTTGGAAAAAGAGAATTGAAGAAACATCTTTAGAGATGGTGAACGCAACCCTTGGACGTCTTGATATTGATAAAGAAGATATTGATTTTGAAAACTTCGAGGGATCAATAAATGAAGGAATTGAGCATTTGAAGGAAGACCCTGAAATGGAGGTCCTGTCTGTCGGTGCCAGTCATCACGGTGACCTACATCGATTCTTTCTCAATACATTTGCAGAAAAATCTCTTTTTAATTTGAATAAGGATGTTCTTATCAATAAATCTGGAGTCGATACATTTAAAAAAATAACTTATCTTATTCCTTATGAGTCAATCGATGAAGATGATTTGGCAAAAGTTGCAAATCTTGCAAAATGTAACAACGCTAAAGTTCATATGGATTGTATCGTTCCAATTAATTTTGTGAGCTATAATTTGGAAGTATTCCCTGATGGGCCTTTTCCTCGAGAAGTCCTTTCTAATGAGATGTCTGAGCTTCATAAGGGAGCCGAGGATGAGCTTCAAAAGGCACAGGCACTGTTAAAGAAACAAGGAGTAGAAGCGAGCTATACATTAAAGATGATTCTCAATGCTGAACCAGCACGTCGTCTTGAAGAGTTACTTAAAGAAGAAAAGTCAGATCTTGTGGTTTTAAAACCACAGCATTATATTTTTGAACACCTTTCTCTTGGTAGTGTTACTTTAGATATAATGAAAAGAACTGATTGCAATATTTATCTTCTACATGTTTAGCTTAAATCTTGTTCAATAGTTGATTTGAGTTCACTAAAGTCTACAGGCTTATTAAAGTAGTGCTTAATATCAAGTTTACTCACTTCTTCTAGTGTTTTTTGATCACCATAAGCAGACATCATATAGATGATGATATGTGGATATTTCTTTTTAACTTCTTTTACGAGTTCTATACCATTCATATCAGGCATATTTATATCGGTGACGAGTACAGTTATGTCTATACCTTTATCACTAGCTAGTTTTGTAAGAGCTTCCTTTCCTGATAATGCAAATTGTGTACTTAGCTTTCCTGCTAGAACATCTTCTTCATATATCATTTCGATAAGTTCAAGTAGAGCTTCTTCATCATCAACAAAGAGTATATTAATCGCCATCGCTATGCCTCCACCTTTCCTTTGGAATACTTAAAGTAACTTCTGTCCAATTACCAATATCGCTTTTAAATGAAATATCAATTTTATCGTTATGTAGTAAGAATTTTGCAATTGCCAGCCCCAATCCACCACTCGTTTTTTGTGAGGTTGCAGAATAAAAGGGGAGAGTGACACTTTTTACATATTCTTGTGAGATGCCTATTCCCGTATCTTTAATTTTAAGTAATAACGATTGATTGTTATTATCAATTTCGATATTTATACTTATTTCTCTCTTGTTGTTTTTACTACTCTCTTGAAGTGCATTGATTGAGTTTTTTATTATGTTTTTTAGAGCTTGAATAAAGTTTTGCCCGGTTATGAATAGGTTATAGTTAGAGGTTTCTTCGGAAATTGATAAGTGTATATTTTGTTCTTTTATTTCTTGCTTATAATCGATAGTTAAACTTTTTTCGATTAGTTTACTTACATTGAAAATTTCTTTGATATTAGATACGGAACGAAAAGTTAAATCAATTGTTTCTACGATATCATTTATTCGAGTATTGGCATCTTTCATAACAGACAGGAGCATATCAATTCTCTCTGGACGACGCTCTTTTCTAAAAATCTCAGCTCTAAGTATTTGGTAAGAATTTAATGTCAGTGTAAGTGGATTTTTTAATTCGTGGGCCATACCTTTTGTGAGCTCTAAAATGCGTTGAAAGTTCGCTCTTTCAATTTCACCTTCTTTTTTCTTAAGAAGTTCTTTTGCTTGCTTTTCAACGATCTCCATTAGCTCCATTTCTGTAAGTTTTTTAATTGTGATATCACAGATATAGCCTTCAATAGCAATTAGGTTGCCATTCTCATAAATACCGATGCCTTGCTCCCACACATAAATATAATGACCTTTCTTATGTTTAACTCGATATTCAATGGTAAAGAATGTGTGATTTTCAATAGCAAGTTGGACTTCATTCCAAACTCTAAGAGCATCATCAGGGTGGTAGATATCAGCGAACGATAATTCATTGTTATTGATTAATTCTTCAGGTTTATACCCAAGAATCCTTTCTACTCCTGAAGTCATAAATAGCATTGTCCACTGTTTATCATTTAAGCAGCGATAGGCAATGCCATCAATATTTTCTAGTAGAATGTCTAAGTTAAGTTTATTTTCCACAATGGTTTTTTCGGTATTGAGATAATTAGATTGGATTAAAGAATGTTTAAATATAGATTGAGTCTAAGTGGTTAATATTATTGGTGAGTGTAGAGGTGTATACTACCTGAACACCGAGATACTTATTTCAATACTTAAGTATTTTATAAAAAATTCATTTATTCTCTTTTCTACAAATATGATGAAAATACTTAAAACCCTATTCTTATGTATTTCGATTTTATGGAGTACTGCCCAGGCAAGCACTTTTGAATATCAGTGTATGGACGCCTATAAAGATAAAATTGAGACATTCTATCCTAAAGACCAGTCAAGTAATCAGACAGATAAAGATTGGGTATATAAGTTAAAAGGTTACTACTGGTTAGCAAAAGTTGTTGGTCATCCTATTGCTGTATTTATTGTGGCGTTTGTTCCATTCTCTATCCCAATTGTTCTTGGAATTACTGCTGTTGCTTCTTTCTTTGATCTTTTACAAAATGAAAAAGGAATTATTGGAACATATATTATTTTAAAAATGTCTGAGCTCTCTGAAGAAGAAATTGCTAATCAGGATATAGATTCTAAAATCGAAGAAGAAGTACTTGAGTTACAAGAGAATAAATATAGTCGTGACAATAATCTATTCTATATATTTGTAAAACGAGTCAATCGTAAATATAAGAATTCAAATTATTCATATGAAGAAGTTCGCAATGCCGTTATTGAAATTGCTAGTGAAAGTAATGAACTTTGTATGCGTAAAGGAAAGGAGAGATATATCTCCTTAAATCGTCTAATTCGTTTAACTAAAAAGAAACTAAACGCTAAAAAAGGTCTAATAGAAAATGCGCTTTAATTTACCAATTATTCTAATTTTATTCTTAATCACTTTCAATACTCAAGCACAATTGTGTAGTGAGGAGCAAGAAAGAAGCTCTCTGGCCGAAATTACAAGCATCACTAAGAATATGAGTGATGACGGTGTATATATAACGAATCTCATGGATTTAAGACAAGAATATATTAGAGCTTATGTAACTAAAGTTAATCGCATCGAGCGTACTTGTTCTTCAAGGTCAGTTTATCAAGCTATTATTAAGCTCTACGAAAATATTAATTACCCAAGCGTTTATCTTAAATATGTACTTTCGAATCAGAGAAGAGATCTAAATATTAAAGAGTATATTATTGGTGATGAATGGAATCGTACTCATATTAGTGAAAATGATTCGCCAGATGTAGAAACACTAAAGAGCTCAATCTTAATCACTGGACTTGGCGTAGTAAATACTGCCAATAAATTAACACTGAAGAATGTTGGTACAGCTTTTTATCTCGGCCATTTTGCAGGAGAGCACCTTGTTGCTACTGCTGCCCATGTTATTGATCGTGAAAACTTTAAAGATATGCTTTTTCATTTTATTGCCGGACCAAAATTTTCTTTAAAAGCAAAAGAGCTTGTTTTCTATAGTGATGATTTAGATTTTTCGATTGTTTCAATCGACATGGAGGATAAAGAATCAATTCTTATGGAAACTGTAACACCTGTGAAGTTAAATTTTGATAAAGTTGCCGTTGAGGGAACTCCTCTAACTACTGTCGGATTTGGTTTCTTTGATAATGAGAAACTTGGACTAGCACGTTACGAGAATTCTCATGACTGTCAGATTATTTTTGGAGATGATAGAGTAAGAAAGCTTGATAAGGTTTATTCAATTGCTACAGGTTGTGATTCTTCAGGTGGTGATTCAGGATCTCCATTAGTTGATCGTGAAACAGGTGAGCTGGTTGGTATCATCACAAGAATTCAAACTGAGAAAATTGGTTTAACGTCAAAACAATTAATAGAAGAGAAAGAAGCTAATATTTCTAGCATTTGGAATGATGGTAGTTTTGCAACTTCGATGAAGTATATCAAGGCAGAGCTAGAAAAAGTAGATCATCCAACTATTAAAAGTTTATTGGATTATTAATGAATAGAAAGCTCCTTGATTTGTTATATGATAATTCTGCTCTCGTGAAATTTTGCAAAAGCAAGGACATCCCTGTACCAAAAAAATACACTTCAACTCGTAAAAATGATATTAGAGAGAGTTTAAGTGATATTTCTAAATTCACACGTCATGATGAGAAGAAAAATAAATACCTTTATCAGTTCTTTGCTTCAAATGATATAGGTCTTAGAATAATAAAAGTTGATGTTCAAATTGCTCCAAAATGGTCTGTACTTGAAACTAGAGACATGATCGAGGATGTGTTTAAAAATGTTAAACGCATTAAAAGAGCACACTTCTATGTTCCAGTAAAGTCACAAATATATAATCAATTGCTCGAGTTAGGCGGCCGAAGCCGTGGAGAGGAGCTTCTGGCAAGTGTTGATGATGGCCTAAAGTACCTTTCAAAATATGAGTTTGATAAGAATGTTAAAATCGTAAAACTCAATAAAGATTTAAGAGATGAGGTTGTCGATATTGAGTACCTTGCTCACAAGTTTAGTGCAACTTCACGCTGTGAGAATTTTCCCCGTAAGATGTTTTTGGGTTTTGTGGATGGTCTTATTAAGTATGATGTGGACGCGTTAGTTGCTGTTGAGAACGGGAAGGCAATTGGTTTCATCGTTCCAAGTATTACAAGAACTAAGATAGGTCATATAATGTCAATTTCAGTTCATCCGGATGCTCAAGGCCGTGGTGTTTCAAAACTGCTATACTATGAAGCATTGAAATATTTTAAGAAAAAGAAAGTTTCGATTTATGCGGGGGTCTCTTCAACCAACGAAGTTCTTGGTTTTTCGAAGAAGCTCAAGCGAAGAGCAATGTATGCATATCTTGAATTAGTGCGAAAATAAAAAAGCCTCCTTTCGGAGGCTTTGTATTTAGAAATGCTTTTCAAAGCAGTATCGATTGATATAGTTCTTGTCTTTAATAAAGTGCATAAGTGCAGCAACCTGTGAGCACTGTGCTAGTGTGATTGTTTCTTTTTGTTTTTCAAAACATTCAAGTCCTAGGCGAGTGGTATCTTCAGTATAGGCTTGTGCCTCAGCATGAGCTAGGCATTGATCAAAATTAAATGCACCACCAAATTGTGTTCCACATATTGCGCGGGCCTTATTCTTGTCTCTCATGAAGATCATTTCTTCTGCCACTGACATACATTGTTCATAAGTGATTACTGTTAAGTATTTTTCCTGACAGCGATAGAGCATTGAAGAGATATCTTTTTCATATGGCATTTGAATCGCAAAATTCACACAGCCTTGAAATTCGTAGTCACAGCTTGTTTGGTCTTCAAGACATCCTGCTGTGGCATTTAGAGTAAATAGAATGGTAAGTAGTGATAAGATCTTCATTTGCCCCTCTTTGTCCCTTTTTATTCAATATTCAACTTAATTAACTCTATTTAGACCATATGACACCTCCTCCTGTAATTCTTACTTAAAGGGGGCGCGTAAAAGGGGCGCGGGTACCAATCGAGATTTCAGTAGTTTAACTCTCTCCAAAGATCAAATAAGCTAATTATTTCAAGGCCATTAACCGATAGGAATACTACGGATTTTTTGTTTTTTACTAATTTAGTTTAATTAGGGGAGCATCTATCAAAACCCTTGAGGCAGAATTACTCAATTTAGCAAAAGAATGTCGTCTTTACTCTCGAGGTAAAAACCAATCTCTATGCCTTAATCGCGTCGCTAAAACCCTGGAGTCATTAACAAAATCAGTCGATCAGTCGGCGATTTCATCTGATAATCCTTTGACTGCAAGAGAAGCTGAAGTACTAGATTTGGTCTTTCTTGGTTACACGAATAAAGAGATCGCCAATGCTCTTTCTATATCTGAAAAGACTATTGAATACCATATGAGCTCTATTTTCAAAAAGACTCAAGCAAGTAAGCGTACAGAGGCCGTCACTAATGCACTTAAATTCAGGTGGTTAGTAGCCTCCTAGGGAAGTCCCTAGGTGATTTATTTTAAGATAACAAATAAGCTTACAGTAGATATTAACTGTAGGAGAGAAGATGAACGATCAATTAGAAGCAGTACTTGGAAATTTATATAAATTAGTATGTGACGAATCTATTGATGAAGTTAGCATTGGTGCTTATCACGATGTATCAGTTAAAAAAAATGATAGCTGGCACCCTGTACAATGCTTCAATAGTAAAGACGAGTATGAAAGTGTCATCAACGCACTTAAAGATCGTTTTAGTATAACTAAAGATCAAGTGTCCTTCTCTAGATATATAACAGAAGTTCTAACTGTTTCAGTTGTTCTTTCTCCGATATCGATTAAAGGCCCTTCGCTTAAATTAACAAAACTTCCTAAGAAAATTTTATCTCTTGAGGATTATGTCTCTTTAAATGCGCTTACAGAAAAAGGAAAAGATATTATTACAGAAATTGTTGGATCAAATAAAGGTATTCTTTGTGCAGGAGACTTTGGTTCAGGCAAGACAACTCTTTATAATACGATTCTAAATCTCTTACCAAAAGAGAAGACACTCGTTTCTATCGAAACAACGCCATCGATAGTTTTTTATCGAAATTTAGTCACAAGACTTATGCCACGTGGAAAAGATGCTGATTCTATTACCGAGGTCATGAGTGCAGCGGAAGAATCTAGAGGTGACTACATTACACTTAGCTACTTAGATGAAAGATTGAGTTATCCATATATTGATCTTGTTAGAAATAATTCTGTTGGAGTTGCTTGTGCTGGAGGTAGTGGTCCTGTTAATGTAATTGATCGTTTGATCAGACAGTCTGTTGTTTCTTCATATGGATATAACTTAGAAGAAGCTGCTTTGATAGTTTCTGAGGTTTTCAAATATATCATCTTTCAAGAAAAGGAATCAGGAAGTGAGCGACGATTTATTTCTTCAATTCATGAGATAGCATTTGAAAAAGGTGAAATAAAACTTAAGCCTCTATATGCCTCCTAAAAAGGGGCGCGGGTACCAATCGAGATTTCCACTTGTTACATTCCAATCTTAATGCCTTTTAATCTTTTTAGATAAAGTGCAGATATATTCTGTTTTGGAGTAAAGTAGCTTTTCTTTAAGGAATTCCTGATACAATTATCAAAGTCAGTATCGTACTTCCTTTCTATAAGTTGTTTAGCTCCAGTATAATTTATATGAGGCCGATATTTAAATAGCTGTGCTTCAAAACTAGTAAAATGTAGTGATGTGTAAGGATAATCAATGCAAGCTTCAGAGATTCCTGCACGTATCGGATTTTGGTAAATATAGCGATAAACATTATAGAGATAACTTTGATTTGCCACGATTGACCATTTATAGCGATTGCTAAATTTGTGATTAATTCTATCTGTCTTTTTAGAAATTAAATAACTAATTCTCCAATTGAAATGCATCATAAAACGATCGATATTTTCATCAGGAGTAGTCAGAAGTAAATGATAGTGATTTGACATAAGAACAAAACAGTTTATTTCGACTTTTTCTTTCTCTAGAGCATAAATTAGGGACTCTTTACAAATATCCCAAACTTCATGCATAGGAATGCTAAACCAGTCTTTGTTATTGTTACGAGTCGTAACGTGGTAGGGGAATTCTCCTTGTCGAATTAATTTTTTCTTAGGCATTATTACCTCGCTAAAAAAAATGGCGCATTAAGCGCCATAAGTTGTTACTTAATTTTTTTATAAAGTTGATAATTGATACAAGTTATTAAAGGTATTGTGATAAAAAGTCCTAGACCGAGTGCTAGTGCTCCAAGTAGTGCTAGAGCAATGTAAACAAATACAGCTGCTGTTATGATTTTATAATTGTTTGTAAATATTTTTCTACTTTCTTCTAATATCTCCCATGCACTAGACTTATCATTTTGTTTCTCTAGAGTTAAAGGCATAACAAAAAGATAAGAAGCGAAAAAGTAAAGTCCTGGAAGGATAAAGAGAATAAAACCAAAGAATGTAATCAATGATGACAAGGAGCCGCTAATAAAAATTAGATTGAATTTTTCTTTAGGAATTGCAATGAAATCATAAGTTGTAATTTCTTTTTTCGTTTCTGATTTGATGATTGCTGTGTAAAACGATGCTAAAAAAAATGGTGTTAGTAAACCGGAGGCAAATGGGATAATTGAAAGTGCCCATAGTAATAATGAAAAACCTAATGTGAAGCTGCTGTATAACAATGCATTAGATTTATATGTTTGCCATCCACTATCTAGAATTTCTGTTAATTCATTTAATGTTTTTGATTCTTTAAAATTAATTAGTAATTGATTCATTTTTACCTCACTTGTTTTTAGAGGTAATAAGTCTTACACCGATATTGCGCACTTTATTTTCATTTTGATATTAATATTTTTCAAAATGGGGCGCGGGTACATATGAAGATTTCCACTAATAAGTAGTTAGGCACTTGTATTTGGATTGGTTAATTTTCGTCTATAAGTCTTTGAATTCTCGATTAGTACCCGCGCCCCTCACAGATAAAATAGATTTTGCATATTGAGATGCTTTTTCGATATTGTTGAGGGCGAGGTATGCGCCTAGGAATGCGTCGCCAGCTCCGGTCGAGTCGACCACTGTTTCTAATGGGATTGGGTTGTAGTTTTTAATTTGTTTTTTTGATAACTTGCTAATCGTATCTTTTCCTCTTGTTATCAAAATTTCAATCTCGTGATTCTTTACATAGTCATAGAGAAAGTCTTCGTGAGGATGGCCATTAACTAAGCCGAACTGAGCGAGGCTTGCATGTTTTAGATATTTTTCAATATCAATTTCACTAGCATCGTGGAAATCGAAAATGAATTTCGCTTTAGGTGAACAAGCAATAAGTTGATCAATAAATGGAAGGATCTGAGTATATAATGGACAAATGATGTAGCCTTCGAGGGCAGAAATCATGTTCATTTCTTGCGTTGTTAATGCAAAATCTTCAATTACGCCTGATTGGTATTCTGTAAAATTCTTTTCTCCACTTTCAAGGGTTTCGATAAACTGAATTGGTGTCTTACCACTTCGTTCAAGTGGATGAGCTTGGATGTCTTCTTTTTGGCAATGACTGATGATCTCTTGACCATCACTTGCAGCAGGATAGATAAGGCTTGCTCTTAAATTTGAGTTTCTCTTAAAGTGGGTTGCTACATTTAAGGAGCAGCCGCCAAGAAATTTTTCGTTTGATGTTGAATATACATCAAATCCAGCATCACCAATGAAGGTATACATTATTGTCTAAGCCTTCTTACGATATCCATAAATGGTGCAATCTTTTCATAATCCATACGAGTGTCTGTCATAAGCGCGCTTCCAACGATAGCGCCGTCAAGAGCAGGATAGAGTTCATCTAGATTGTTATGAGAAAGGCCAGAACCAATAATGATTGGAAGATCTGGTGCGCCTTCTTTTGCCTCCATAATTTCTGAAACACTAGGAGCAATTCCTGTTTCGCGCCCAGAAACTACGGCGGCAGCACTCTTGTATTCATAAGCTTCTCGAGCTGATTGGGCAAGAGACTTCTCTTCTAACATCGTCGCATACTTAACCTGAATATCTGTTAAGAGCTGAATGTCATCTGCCGCAATCTTTTTTCGATAATCAAGTAAGCCTTTTGGATCAATTTTCATTTCACCACCGTATTCTTCTCGTGCCATGCGATCGACAAAGTAGTCTGTACGAATAAATGAGTTTCCACCGGCCTTAGCAATAGCAAGTGAAGCTTCTGGATCATTGATTAAAAACTCTGAGCCTATAGGATAGTTACCTGCTTGTCTTTGAACCATGTTGGCCACAACACTCATGCTTGCGATGACTTCTTTTGAAGCCTCAATAGTATAAGGTCTGTCATGCTCATTTTCTAAAAGGGCAGCATCAACTCCACACTTTCTTAAGACTTCAAGATCTTCTAGAGCATAGTCGATGACTTTATTTAACCCAGGATGACTCGGGTAGCCAAGTAGAGGGCGAAGGTAAATAACTGCAATTATTGGTTTTGCCTTAAAGTCTAGCATTTAATCTCTCCATGCATGTGTATTGTCATAGTAAACGACGGGTGATTTAATAGTCCAGCAACATTTTGGGGGATCTATGTTACGTCTAATCACAATTGCGCTCGTGTCAATTTCAACATTTGCTATTTGTCAGAAATGGTCTGAACCACAGGTAATTGGTAGGCTTGATAATACTGTTTTAAATGAGACATCTGGAATTGCAATTTCTCAGATTTATGATGATCGAATGTATAACTTAAATGATTCAGGATCAGGCCCTGAGATTTTTTGGACAACTCTCACAGGGAAGAATACAAAGAAAGTTAAAATCAATAATTTCCGACCGTATGATATGGAAGATATGTCTCTAGGTCCATGTGGTGAGCAAAAGTGTGTTTACATCGCCGACATTGGAGACAATAAGAAGAAGAGAAAGTTCCTTTCTGTCGTAGCTCTTAATGAAGCAAAGCTTAAAGATGATGCCAAAGAGATTGATCCTGAATTTGTTTTGAGATTAGTTTATCCAAATAAAGAAAAGTACGATGCTGAAAGTATGGTTGTTCATCCAAGTGGTGATATTTATATTTTAACTAAAATTGTCGATGAAGAAAATCGTCGTGCAATGCCAGCGAAGCTATTCAAAATCGAAAAAGAAAAAATCCAAGAAGGTGTAAAGAAAGAAGAAAAAATGGAATTAAAGGAAGTTGCAATTATTGATCTTCCATTTCATTTGTATAACTACAATCTGTGGGGAAGGATTGCGACAGCAATGGACATCTCTAAAGATGGGAAAACTCTACTTGTTCTAACTTATGGGGCAGTTTTCGAATTTAATATTGAATTTAATTCGTTAGCGGAATTTAATTCTAGAAAATTAGAAGCAAAGACTGACTTTAGAATTGTTAGGACAAAAGATCTTCCTCAACAAGAGGCTATCGCATACGGGCCAAAGGATAACGAATTTATCTACACAACTGAAGTTGAATCAGGTGATGGTGTAAGTGAAATTGTTAGGCACGTTTGTGAATAATTACTTTGTAAATAATTTGTAGCCCAGTTGCATTGCTCTTTCAAAAGAACGGATGAAGAGTCTGCGATAAGGTGGTACAAGGTGGCCATCTTCAGGAGAATAAAGGATTTTCGTCTTAAGGTCACCAACGTAATTTGTTCCAACTCGATTTTGAACACTCATGCGAAACTCGTAAGGAAGCTGAACGTCTAGTGCGTAAAGACCAATTTCTTCGAGAAAGACTCTTTCAGAAATTTCCATATATTTGTACATGATTTCTTTATCAAAAGGTTCGATAAAATAAGGAACTGCTAGCCCCGATTTTAGCATCTCATAATTTATGTCCTGACCTTTATACAAGACTGTTCCAAGTAGACGGCGAGTATTAAGATCCCCATCTCTTCCAAGATCAATTGTTACCATACTTCCAATTGGCACAAGACTTCTTAGAAAGTCTCTAGCATCATGAGATATTTGTCCTTGAGTATTACCATTAAAGTCTACTTCAGGAGTATCAATTCCTAGCATGCGGATATTCTTTTTCTTGCCAAGGAAGTCACTATAAACAGTCATGGTGTCGCCATCATGGATATAGAGGACCTTACCTTCAAAGGATATGGCATAGATCGATAATTGTAGAAGTGCTAGGAGTAGAAGTTTTATTTTTGTCATAATGCTTTGTAATAAAATAAAGTAGTTATGAATAGGTGCCAGATAAGATTTACTTGCTTCGGTGAGTGTCTAACTTGCTGAAAATACGATAACTGGCCAAGAGTTTTACATATAATTACTATCTGGATTTTACGAAGTTTTACTTACGAGTGCTCTCTTTTGCTACATTCTTTACATGAGAAATATTCCTTTATGTATTGCCCTGTTAATTTCACTTACTTCTTGTTCCCAAAGAGCGATGGAAGTTAAAACACAAGCGAATGCCATTATTGGTGGAGAGTCCCTAGCGATTCAAGCAGAGGAACTCAAATATACGGTTGCTATAACTAAAGAAAATGATCTGGCTAAGTCATTTTGTACTGGAAGCCTCATTTCCAAGAATCACATTATTACTGCTGCCCATTGTTTGATTGGCTCTTCTTTTAAGAATATGCAAGTTGCCTTTGTTTCTAACAGTACTAAATTTATTAATATCAAAGAAGTCCACTTGGCACAGGATACTTTGCTAAGAATGCATAACCTCGAATCAGTAAGAGGAGACTTTGGGCATAACTTTGATATCGCTATTCTTGAATTGGAAGAAGAAGCTCCACAGAGTGCTGAAGTTATAGAAATTCTTGATCCTTTGGAAAGTGATAAGGTTTTAAATAGAAAGATTAAGCTTACTGGCTTTGGTCAAGATGCTAATGGAGTTGTTGGTAGGGCCAAGAAGGTTGAAGTAAGAGCAATGGATATAAGGCGCAATCTTTTAGAGCGTTCAATTCTACTTTATGAAGACGACAACGGAGCTTGTCGTGGTGACTCTGGTGGTCCTGCCACGGTTATGATTGATGATAAAACTTACTTAGTTGGGGCGACTCAAGGGTATGCTAAAGCAGCTTTTGATGGTGTTGAGGATCTCGATTGCTCTTCAGGAAAGGGGATGTATACATTCTTACCTGACTATAAGGCATGGATTGAAAGTGTAATTAATAAAACAGAATATAACCCTTCTGATTTTGATTATCATCCATTTGAGTTTGCACAAAATGAAAGAGAAAACTCATCTGAATTAGAATGTGATAATTTAAGCTCTTTAAGCATTGCTCGTTGGCAGGGACTTTATACGTATGCCTCTCGAGTTATCGGTAATTTTAAATGTGATTCGATGAATGCTTGGTTCTCTAAAACAATTTCATATTCGGAGAAGCCTAGTAGTAAGGCGGAATTTATTCAAGGAAAATGGAGGATTGTTGGAAATTATTATTTCTTAAGATTCTTTTCTAACTTAGAAGAGGTAACAATAGATCAGTCTATGCGTATTACAAGGCGAGATCAAATGGTTTTAGGTGTAAGCTCAAATGTGATCTATTTAAATAATTACTATCATGACTTTGTGATCGGAGATAGTGTAAGAAAGCTTTCTCTTTCTGGAGGGAAGCTTTCAAGCGAAAATTACAAAGCCTTGGACGATAGAGCAGACTTTCTACTTAAAAAAGTTAGTGTGGATGAGTAAGGCGATAGAAGTTGTCTCTTGCTAGTCCACTGCTTAAAATTGTTCCCACTCTAAGAAATGTAACACCATCATAATTTCCAAAGTAAAGGGCATCGGCGATATTATCCCATGCTCTTTGCGAGTATAAAGTCCCTGCCAATGCATTCTCCCCGAGAATCCTTACTCCTTGTCGATTTGCTTCTTGAGCAACCCAAAACACAAGGGCCTTAGCATAACTTTGGGCATGTGTAGGTCCATCAAAATTATCCATCTCCAAGCAAGTGAAGTGAAAGTTGATATTGTAAAAATTTTTCTCGGCCTTAAGTTCGTTAACAAGACCAATGATACGGTTATAGCCATGACCTGTATTATCGCTATAAATATCATTATCTGTAGAGATTAAGCCTGCGTTTAACTCTGCTAGGCGATCCCCTCCAGGTGCCACACGCCAGTGGATTCCTGGTACTTTAAAACCTAGTTGAATATGTGAGTGCATTCTAAAGACGTCAATGGCCGCAGATAGTATGCGCTTTCCATGCTGTTTTAAGCTATTAGAATACCACTGATAAAAATCCTTCCCATATTGAGTATACTGTTCGTTATTTGAAAAAAAGAAATTCGGATTTGGTGGGAAAACTTGTGTGAATTTTTGTAATCCAAAACCCCACGCATTATTTAAGGCATTAACACTCTTATATTTTTCTTTTATTGCATTTTGAAAGCTTTCAATTGCTGGATTTGAGTAGGCTTGAATTGCTCCTCTTGTCGGATATCCTGTGCCATAATCGTGGGAGTTATAAGAAGGGTAACGAAGCTCTCCTGCAGGGCCAAGGCTAATATTAATTTCATAAATTTGATTCATCTTGTGACCAAAGTGATAATTAAACGAGTGCATGACATCGTAAAATTCTCCGATGGCATTTTTAGTTGTCCACACAGATAGAAATTCTTTTGAGTAATTACCTTGCTCTGATTTTGACATGGCATCTTGTCCGTATTTTTTCCAAAGCCAATTTGGAATAGGGACGTTACATGTATCTCCAACATTACCACCACATTGATGGAATGAAAGAATTGGAACCCACTTTAGACCTGCTTGAATAATTAAATCACTTAAGAGCTGATAGTATTGCCAATCAAATTGGTTATCATTTTTTTCAACTAATCCCCACCAAATATCTGTACTGACACCTGTTGCCCCCAAGGCCTTTATTTCATGTAACTGTCTTTTAAAGTCTTCAATTTGATATTTGGAATAATCAGAGTTTAAATTATTTGGATCACCTACAAGTAGAGGTGCCATAACATTAAAAACTTTTGCATACGTCGTAAGACTTAGAAATAGGGTAGTGATTATGATTTTCATGGATGCTTTATACTCTAGAAAATTTATCTAGAGTAGTTGTGTTGTATAAATTACTAAACGCTAAGCTGTTGAATTTATTGAAGCGATTTTGCATGTCGAATTTTATTGCCAATTAAATTTTTATGAATAGAATGGCCTTCGGTTTTTACATGTTGAAGGTTTTGTGAATTTAAATAAAGAGATCTCTAAGCATATCGAATCAATCTTTGAAGAGTCTGCAAAGACTTTCTCTAGCTATCAATTGACCAAGGAACTACCTTGCCTTAGTGGGTGTGGAGCATGTTGCTTGAGTCAGGAAATATCTGCTTCAACTTCAGAAATGTTACCTAGTGCATTCCGTCTACTTAATGACGAGGGAATTGAGAGAGTTGAAGAGTTGTTAGATGAACTTGAAGGGACTCCTTCTAAAACTTGTGTCTTCTACCATCGTAACTCTGAAGATGGGACTAAAGGTTATTGTATGAATTATTCAACAAGGCCGGCAGTCTGTCGCTCATTTGGTGTTGCTGCTTACCGAGACAAGAACGGGGGCAAAACAATGAGTATATGTAAGCGCTTAAAAGAAGCGTATCCTGAGGAAGTAAAGAAGTTAGACCCAAACGATGCACCAGTAATAGGTGACTTTGCTAAGCAAATATATCTCTTGGGACAAAGTTCAGATGCTAAGTTAATGCATATTAATGAAGCGCTTTATGAAGCTTTAAAGAAAGTGTGGCTAGGCCACACTTATGATTCTAGTGAAGATTCTTAGTTTCTTCAATTTTATGGATGAAATGCTTGATAACAATTTCATAAAGCTCGTCGCCAATTAATTCGTCTTCAACTCCAAAATCGAGGTTTGGATTATCGTTGACCTCAACGACATAAGCTTTCTTTCCGTCATCTTTAATATCGACGCCAAAGAGTCCATCACCAATTTTTGCACAGGCCTTTGTCGCAGTATCGATTACATATTGTGGAACATCCTCGATCGCTAAACACAGCGAATCTCCTGAGCTATCTTCTTCACCACTTGCGTGATTATAGATCTGCCAATGTTCCTTACTCATAAAGTACTTACAAGCATAGAAAGGCTTTTTGTTAATCACTCCAATTCGCCAGTCAAAATCTGTATAAAGGAACTCTTGAACTAAAATAAGAGCTGACTTATGTAGAAAGTCTTTTAGGCCTTCTTTTAATTCCTCTCTAGTTTCTACTTTTGTCACACCAATTGAAAAACTTCCATCTGGAATCTTTAAAACCATTGGTAACTTCAGCGTTTCAACAAGAAGGTTAAGTGTTGCTTCGTTGTAGTCACTAACAATTTCACTCTTAATCGTATTTATGCCATTCTTCTTAAAGAGGTTGTGTAGATAGATCTTATTCGTACACTTCAAAATAGCATTTGGATCATCAATGACAATAAGTCCTTCATCAACAGCAGTTTTTGCAAATGCATAGGTAGGATTTACTAGAGATGTTGTTGTACGAATAAAAAGAGCATCAAATTCGTTGATTCGTGCAAGGTCGTACTTAGAAATTGTTTCAACATAGAGTCCATTCTTATTACCAATCTCGATGAACTTCTTGATTGCTTCTGGGTTACTAGGAGGAAGCTTCTCTTTATCATCCACTAGGATTGCTAAATCATATTTGTATTGCTTCCTCGCATTTGGAAGACGCCAAATACGATTGTTAAATTTCTCTAGATGGTCAGCGAAGAATGTCTCTTGTGTTTCACTGAGATCAGAAATATGAACAGGTACGATTGAGTTAATCTTCCAAATCTTATTAAAGGCCAAGCGTACTTCAAAAATAGGGACAGGGTAGTTATTAAAAATTACCTTACCAATATTCCTAAAGAGCTTCTCTTTGGTTTCACCAAAGAAGACTCGAAAAGCAATTGAGCGAACTTCCTCTTTATTGTCGATATACTTCGTTGCCACCTCTTGTGCCAAACTTTGTAGTTCGTCGAGATCATAAGTGTAGTGCTTCTTCTTACAAAGGTCGTTAATAGTCTTCACAGTAGGCATGACTTTATGGCCTCTTGCTTCTGCTATAAGAGAAGTGTAGTAGCCAAGAGATAAGTACTTGGAAGAGTTACATAGGTTCAAAACTCTTAAGTTTTTAAGTTGTTGGTACTCTTCTTTTGATAAGTAGTCCTTGGCCGTAATGACCTGGTCAGTTGGGAAGTAGGGTTGCCAATCTTTTAGACGGTCAACGATGACAACAAGTTTTTCCATCTTTTTTTATCTCCACATAAAAATAAAGATATTTTTTTACACAAGAATAATATAAATTATTAAAAAAAAGCGAGAGTTTTTTATGCATATTTTTAGAGATGCAACCTTAGAAGATCTGAACGCACTCCTTGCAATTGAAGAGGAGTCATTTGATGGCGATCGCCTGAGCGCCACGAATTTTAAATACGCCATTACCAAGTCTCATGGGGCCTTAAAAGTTATCCTTGTTAACAAGGTAATTGCTGGCTATATCCTAGTTCTTTTTCACAGAGGGACTTCTTTAGGACGTATTTACTCAATTGCTATAAGTAAAGCCCATCAAGGGCAGGGGCTAGCAAAAAAACTTATGTTATTGGCCGAGAAAGTGGGTTTGGAACACTCATGTTCATATTTGCGCCTTGAGGTTAAACGCACTAATAAGGGGGCCATTTCTCTTTATGAAAAGTTAGGATATAAAGAATTTAAGATAAAACATGACTATTATGAGGATCATCAAGATGCTCTTTGCTATGAGAAGAGGATCCGTAAAGCTCCGCTCAAGGCAAAGAGAAATATCCCTTATTATCAACAAACGACAGACTTCACTTGTGGACCGAGTGCACTGATGATGGCACTTCGCTTTTTACGTCCAAAAATTAAGCTTAATCAAGAGTTAGAGTTAGATCTATGGCGTGAGGCCACAACCATTTATATGGCTTCTGGCCATGGTGGATGTGGCCCTCATGGGATTGCTCTTGCAGCCGCGAATCGCGGCCTTAAAACTGAAATTTACATCAATAGAAAGTCATCTCTTTTTACTGACACAGTACGAGATAAGAAGAAAAAACAGGTGATTGAGCTAGTTCAAAGTAATTTTGAAAAGAAACTCAAGGAAGTAGGTGTAAAAACTCACTTTAAAAATTATGGCATCAGCAAAATCCGTGAGATAATAGAAGGCGGAGGATTGGCCTTAGTTTTAATTAGTGCCTATCGATTGACGGAGACGAAAGTTCCGCATTGGATTGTCATAACTAATATTGATGACGAGTTTATTTATTTTAATGATCCTGATTTGAAAGATAATCAAGATAAGGTCGATAATATAAACATCCCTGTAGGTATTGATGAGTTTGAAAAAATGGCAAAATATGGAAGTGGACAGTTGAAATGTGTTATTTCACTATTTCCATAAATTAGGTATTGGTGACTTATGAATAAGAAAATGGGTGTCCTAAAAGTATATCGTATTTTTGATATCGCTCACGAAGTCAAATTAGACAAAGCTTATGAAAAGCTCAAAAGTCTTACTATCTTAAAAAAGTTTAGCTTAAATAGACCTTCTAAAAATATGCTATTTCAAGATCCTCCTTTGGTGGTTTTCTTAGGAGATCATTCAATCGAAAATATGAAAGTTGCTGTAACTGTTAAACTTTGGAGTTATGGTGCGCTTTCTTTTTCTGTTGATATCGAATGTCCTTTCTTTGTTGAGAAGAAGGAGCTTATTGAATGGGTAGAGAATTGGTCTCAGGGAGACTCTGTAGAGAACTTCTGTCGAGAACGAATCAACTTCTTTGTGGAGTCGTTAGGGGATTCTCTTATTAAGCCTAAGACTTGGGAACAAAGTGAAGAGTATAGTATTTTCGTTACTTCTCCAAAATATCATAATAAGGATTATTGGCTAGAAGACTCTTTTGTTTATCAGTTATTAGCAATGGAAAAGAACGTAAAGCTTAGTCCGGCCATGCTCGCTCCGGTTATCGATTGTACGATATCGTATGGACCGGATGATCTAGTGGCAATCGATTGGGATAATGCATTCGTTTATTCTGAAGTTGATGGACATGATATTTGTGATGTTATTGAATTTGCAAATATACAGCTCCTAGAACTTCGCTACTTTGATGATCTTCTTGATAAGAAGCTTTCAGGTTTATATCGCCAAGTCGTGGAAAAAAATCCTTCTGTCTTTAGTAAAATTTCTGTCTTAGCTAAGGATGCAAGTCAGTTATATTTTGAAACAAGTGAACTTGTCGATCGAATTGAGAATTCCGTTAAGGTTATTGGAGATATTTACTATGCACGCTTATTTCGTATTTGTTTGAAGCGTTTACAAGTAGAACAATGGCAATCTCTTGTGGATCAAAAACTAAAAAACTTACTTGATGTTTCACAAATGTATATGGCAGAAGTAAATAACCATAAAAGTCATTTGATGGAAATTGTCATCATTGTTCTTATTGCTATTGAAGTTATACCATTCGTATACAATATTATTTTAAAGCTTATGTGACTTTAGGATCTGATCGATTTTACTCGCAAATATGAAGTCACTTTCCACAAGATCATCTATCTTATGTGTCCATAAGTCGACTCTTAGTTTTCCAAAACTTATATACAGATCAGGATGATGCCACTGCTCATCCGCAACCTTTGCTATTTCATTTGCAATGGCCATTGGTTGCTCAAACTTTTCACATGTTAGATCAAGACACAAGCGCTTCTTATCATTTGAAAAGCTCCAACGTGGATCAATCTGGTCTTTTAGTTGTAGCTTTTCATCAAGTGGGAGAGGTGGAACTCCGCCTTGACATGGAATACAGCTTTTTTCACTTAATATTGTCATATATTCTCCTACCCAATAACGATTAGAAATTTATAAGTTCGTAGAGGTCTATTGCTGGCTCTTCATACGGATGAGCCTTTCTTAGTGCCTTAATGACATCTTCAATTTTATCATCAGGACAAATGGTTTCAACTTTAAGTTCTATAACTTTCTCAAGCTCTCCACCTTTTCCGATATGTGGATTTGCTTCTAGATTAGGTCTAAATTGTCCTATACCCTCTACTTCAAACGAGCAACGATCATAATTTCCAATTGTTCCTGCTCCAGCATCAAATACCGCATTTTTTACCACTTCTGCATTGGCTTTCGGTACGAAGAAAACTAACTTTTTCATTATCCCTCTTGTTATTCTTGATTCAAGTTACTCTATTTAAGTTTTCGAAGAACTTTACCAAGTACTTTTGTAATTTTATTTTCCTGATCTTCTTTTCTTTTTACAAGATATATTGGTTGCTTAGTCGAATCAAGTTTAGAAATCTTTATTTCATGAAGTTTAAATTCACTTTTCACATTCTTATTGTGTAGATCAACTAGAAAAGTCGGAAAATAGCCAACTGCTAAGCTTGATCGTGATATTGATAAGGCCGTCTCAAGTAAACTTACACGGTATTTGATAAATCGCTTTATTCTTCCATCTGGCCAACCATCAAGTCCTTGCGCCCTTGTTGGAGTATCATTTACAGAAGTAAGAGGAGCGACAAAAGGTAGAAGTTCAAAATCGATTTTTTCACTTATATTTTTCTTTATAAATTTTTCTGTACCATAGAGTCCCATTTGAACGTGACCTATTTTTAAATGATCAAGTTGATGATGAGGAACTGGAATATAAGTCAGGCCGTAATCGACATTACCATTGATGATAGACTCTTCAATTTTTCCAGGTGTTAATTCGCGTATCTCAACTTGAATATCGTCACCAAGTTGAGTCATGATATCTGGTGCTAAGTAAGTAGAAAAAACTTCAAAGGTACCAATCCGACAAATTGTTTCAACTTTAATTTGTTCTTGATTGGCCAGTTGTAAAAGCCTTTCTTCCTCTAGTAATAGTCGATCAATCTCTTGGGCAATTCGCAATCCCGCCTGTGTGATTTTTATACCACGTCCGTCTTTTGTAATGAGATCAACACCAAGCTCTTGCTCCAAGCTTTTGATTGATTTTGAAAGCCCTGCATGAGATATCCCAAGAATTTGCGCGGCTTCTCTCATATTTTTGGTCTGTACAATTGATTTAAAATGTCTGATTTTATTGGTATCCATTAGTTACCAAAGATATATTAATATTCACTTTTGTTCAATAAATTACTTTTGTATATTGTCTCCAACAGTAAAGGAGGAATATATGTATGCGAAATTATTGATATTAAAACTTACTCTTCTTATGTCCATAGGGGCAAGTTTTGGAATGAAGGCCTATGCTCAAGAGGCACCAGCAAATCTAATTTGCAGAAGCGCTTCTGGTTCATCAGTTGGATGTTGGTCATCATTTTACAGTTTCTTTTACGAGAATAATCAATTTAGTTTCACTAAAGAATTATCCACGCCATCGGGAAGAATGTGTGGATGGCCTCCTTACGGTACTCAAGTATTAGCGAAGGGAAGAATTGAGTTCTATAGTTCAACTAATGCTCGTATTTATACAAGTACAGATAAAGATGAGTTAGAAATTGGAGAAGTTATAATCGAGGGAAGTCGAGTAGAGTTGTCTTTATATGATGATGAATTGATTGTCCTTGATAATTGTCGCTCCTATAAATAGTAAACCCTGACCAATATCATAAAAATAATTGAGTTCGGTTCATTAATTTGTTTTGCAAACTGACGAGGAGTAAGAGGTATTTAGGAGGAAATCTAATGATTAGTCTAAAAGAGAGAATCAAATACTTCTTTTCTGCGTCAGTTTATTCAGTTTTATCTTCAGCGGTTTTTGTTGTTCTGTTATTTGCAGTGACACTTCCGTCGATTAACACAACAGCTCGTAATGGAAAGAATGAAAGTGTTAAAGTTGCGATTCATAATGCATATAGTATGGTTAAGTATCTTTATGATGAATCACAAGAGGGGAAGATTACAGAAGCACAAGCAAAGCTTCATGCTAAAAACCTTCTTCAGGCGCTACGTTTTGATGGAAAGAATTATTTCTTTGTAAGTGATAAGAATCTTAATGTTGTTGCTCATGGTGCAGACCCATATAAAGTTGGAAATAATATGGCCAAGTATCAAGACGGTAAGGGAACATTTCTTTATAAGGAATTTCTAAAGATTGGTCTTGAAAAAGGGGAAGGCCAACTAACTTATTATCGTGCTCGAAAGAAAGAAGGTGATGTAATTGAAAAAACATCTTATATCAAATATTTCGAACCATGGGGTTGGGTAATTGGAACAGGTGTCTATCTAGATGATGTTAATGTCGCAGTTTTTGAAGCTAAAAAGAGCACTCTAATTGGTCTTATGATTTGTGTTGCTATTGCTCTTGGCCTTTCTTTGTGGAATGCGCACTCAATGTATGCAAATTTCATTGCTCCAATTAAGTCAGTCATTAGAAACCTTAAACAAGAATATGTAGAGCTAGAGAGAATCGCTAATAATATTAACTCTAGTTCGAGACAAATTCTTGATGTTTCAAGTAAGCAAACTGACTCTGTGGATAATGTTGCTGCGGCCATAACTGAAATAAAGTCTATGGTTGACTCAACAAGGGACAATGCTGATCGATCAAGTGGTCTTGCTAAACATACAGCAAATATTTCAAATGAGTCTAAAGAAAAAATTCTAAGACTTGTGCAGTCTTTTGATATCATCAAAAAAGATAACGAAGAGGTAATTCAAGTCATTAGAGACAATAGTGTTCAGTTAAATGATATCTCGAATACAATCAATGATATTCAAGAAAAGACTGAAGTTATTAGTGATATCGTTTTTCAGACAAAGCTTTTATCTTTCAATGCTTCGGTCGAGGCTGCAAGAGCTGGAGAGCACGGAAAGGGATTTAGTGTTGTGGCAGAAGAAATTGGGGGACTTGCTAAGGTTAGTGGAGAGTCAGCAATTGAGATCGCTACAATAATTGATGAATCAACTCGTCGAGTGAAAGAGTTAACTGATATGACGACAAAGACTGTTGAAAATCTCGTTCAAGTAACAGAGAAAGATTTGCTCGAAGGGCAAAAGTTAATGGCCGATTGTCGTGATGCTCTTGAAGAGTTGGTTGGTCAGTCAATGGAGTCCTCAAGTATGTGTAATGAAATCCTAGGTGCTCTTTCTGAACAAGAAAATGGTATCGCAGATGTTAATACTTCGATTAATACTCTAAATGAGTCGCAATGGCAGCTAAAGAGTTCACAGGAGTCTTCAGCTCGTGAAGTTGAAGATCTAGTTAAGAAGAGTGAACAAATTAAAACAGCAGTTGAGAAATTAGAAAAAATCGCAGCATAACAAGCTAGTAATTGATTCAAATGGCCCTTATAATAGGGCCATGAATCGAAAAATTTATCTCTTTGACTATTTCACTGTAATTGAATCCGAATCACTAAATGTTGAGTTTCATTCTCATATTGCTCAACAGTTGTCTTTCTCCCTAGATTCTTGTCCTTTAAAATATGAGACGGAAGAAGGCGTGTTTGAAAAGAGATTTATTTACCTGCCTTCTTTAACAAAGCACAGATTCCTAAGTGAAAGCTGCCACAATTTAACGATTCTCATTGATGAAGAAGCCAGCTTCAAACTTGATGTTGAACATATTGATACTAGAGTTCTAAAACTTGAAACGATCAATCGCAAGAGTGTCGAAAGCTTTCTTAAACAACTTGGCCTAATATCTAATAAAGAATTGGATGAGAGAATTATCAAGCTATTTCAAATGATTAAAGATTATGAGAACCTTGATGAAGTAAAGTTAAAGGATTTTGCAAACTCGCTTGCACTTTCGGAAAGTCGTCTTTTACATCTATTTAAAGAAGAGGTTGGTGTAACATTTAGAAAGTATATTCTTTGGCAAAAGCTTAAGAGGGCGGTTGATGCACAAGCAGAAGGTCGAAATATTACGGACATTGCCATCGCTGCTGGCTTTAGTGATTCTGCACATTTCTCAAAGTTTTTTAAACAAAGTTTTGGTCTTTCACCAAAAAAAATTTTTAAAAATAGCCAGTTTATACAAGAATAAAATATCCAAGATTCGTATTATCTTCTTAAGGAGAATATATGAAATCAAAGTTACTCGATCTTAATCACCCCGATATAATCAAATTGAAAGATGAAATTCTAGAGCTTTCTCGAGACGAATCTCAAATCATAGGAGCTTGCTACCGTTATGTTAGAGATGAGATTAATTTTGGCTATAACTCAAGTGATGATATTACAGCATCTCAAGTATTACGTGACGGCTACGGTCAGTGCAATACCAAGGCAACACTACTGATGAGTTTACTGACTTCCTGTGGGATTGAGAATAGGCTTCATGGTTTTACGATTGACAAAAAACTACAATACGGAGCAGTTACAGGATTTTTTTATACAATCGCTCCTCGTGAAATTCTTCATAGCTGGGTAGAAGTGAAGTATCAAGGGCAATGGTATAACCTTGAGGGCTTTATTCTCGATTCTGACTACCTGACAGCTATTCAAAAGATGGCCGGTAAGGATGTTCGTTCGTTTTGTGGCTACGGAGTTGCTTGTAAAGATTTACAGAATCCTGAAGTCGATTGGAAAGGTGGAAACTCAACTTATATTCAAAAGGAAGGGATCGTAAGAGATTTGGGATTATATGAAACACCAGATGAGTTTTATCAAAAATATGGAACAAACCCTAAAGGAATAAAAAAATTCTTCTATAAATATTTTATTCGCTTCTTGATGAATAAAAATGTTAGTGACATAAGAAATAGACCTGCTTAACGCAGGTCTTACTTATAAAATTTCATTTAACTTTGAAGTGATTTTTTCATCAGTTGGAGCAATATCAGGAAAGTAGCGCTCTACAATTTCACCATTCGAATTTAGAAGAAACTTTTCAAAGTTCCAGTGAATATCATGCTCTTGGCCTGTGATAAGTCCTTTACTAGTTAGAAGTTGCTCAAAGTCAGGCTTATCATTTCTTACAGCATCTTTTTTTGTTTCAGTAAGGGCCTTGTATAGAGGATGTTGACCTTCACCTTTAACAATGATCTTTTCATTTACTGGAAATGTCACGTTGTACTCAAGAGAGCAGAATTGCTGGATTTCTTCATTGCTTCCAGGTTCTTGTCCAAGGAATTCATTTGCTGGGAACGCAAGAATCTCAAGTCCCTTGTCTTTGTATTCTGAATATAATTTCTGTAATCCTTCATATTGTGGTGTTAGGCCACATTTTGAAGCAACATTAACGATGAGGTATGCTTTTGCATTAAAGTCAGGGATCGTCTTTGTAAGACCTTTTGCATCTTTAAATTGAATTGTATTTAGATTTGTACTCATATTGGTAACCTCCTAAAGATTTTCTATAAGAGGTTACCATAAAGATTTATTTAAGAAAGTTGTGGCGTGCCAATTGAAGCTTTTTATAACTTTCAATTAACTTAAGGTGTTTATCGATTCCCTCAAGATTCATACTTGTCGGTGTTAGGCCGTCGAAACGATTTTCACCTGTTATGGTTTTATTCACTCGCTCCATCAGATCTGGCCCGTACATACGAGTTAGGTTTTCAATGTAATCTTTCATCTCAAGATCGTCGCCAAGTTCAATATCAAGTGCAATATTTAATACTTGATAAAAACGTCTTCGCTCAATAGTATTGTCATTAAACGTACCAAGCATTTCTACTAGCTCTTTTGCATCATCAAATTGTTTTAATGCAAGGTATGTAAGTGCTTTTAACTCGCCAATTACTAATTGTCCCCAAACCGTACTTTCGTCAAATGCCACACCAATTAGTTCTGATACAGGCATATAGTTATCAAGAGAACTTTCTTCAAGTTGACCAACTAACTCTGACAAATCCTCTTCATCAAGTGCGTGTAGGTTTAAAATCGCTTCTCTGTAGTCTAGTGCCTGATTGTGGTTATCCCAAATAAGGTCTTCTGGAAGATAGATTTCAGAATAATTAGGTACCAAGATTCGACAAGCCGCTGCTCCAAGTTCATTGTAGTCAGCAATATATACTTCTTTTTCGAGCTCTTTTAAAATCCCCATCAGGTAGTCATATTCTTCTTGAGTTGTTCCAGAAAAATTCCATTCATTAAATTCATACTGCGGCTTTCCTGCAAAGAAACGCCAAGAAATGATACCTGTTGAATCAATAAAGTGATCAACAATATTATTATGCTCTTTGATCGCAAATTCATTAAATGTTGGAGGGAATGTATCATTCATTCCTTCAAAACTTCGTCCTTGGAGAAGTTCAGTAAGTGATCTCTCAAGAGCAACCTCAAAACGAGGGTGCGCACCAAAAGAAGCAAAGACGCCACCATTTCTAGGGTTCATAAGAGTGACACACATAACTGGAAATTTTCCACCAAGTGAAGCATCTTTAACTACGATTGGAAAACCTGCTTCTTCAAGCTTGTTTATACCTTCCATAATCGTTGGGTATTTTTCTAATACTGATTTGGGTACATCAGGAAGAGTAATTTCATCAACAATGATTTGTTTTTTTACAGCTCTTTCAAAAATTTCAGAAAGACATTGTACGCGGGCTTCATATTTTGTATTTCCAGCACTCATCCCATTACTTACAAAAAGGTTTGCAATAAGGTTGGCCGGTATATAAATAGTCTTTCCATCTGATTGCCTTTCATATGGAAGAGCACAAATACCGCGCTCATAATTTCCTGAGTTCGTATCAACTAAATGTGATGCTGAAAGCTCTCCATCGTTATCATAGGCACAGATAAGTGTTTCATCCATAAGCCCTAGTGGTAAAGAGTCATCTTCTGGAATCTCAAACCATTTCTCATTAGGGTAGTGAACAAAGTCTGCATTTGCGATTTCTTCACCAAGATAGTAATCACTGTAGAAATAATTTGTACTGATGCGCTCAAGGTATTCCCCAAGAGCAGATGCAAGGGCCGCATCTTTTGTTGCACCCTTACCATTTGTAAAACACATTGGAGAGTCTGCGTCTCTAATATGGACAGACCAAACGTGTGGGACTTGGTTACGCCAAGAAGCGATTTCAATTTTAATCCCTAGTCCTGCAAGAAGTTCAGTCATGTTAGCGATTGTCTCTTCAAGAGAACAATCTTTGCCTGGAATCATCGTTTTAGTGTTTTCAACTTCATATTCAAGCTTAACATCGTTTCCTAAAACTTCTTTTGCTTCTATTTTAAAATCGATTTCATTTTGGATGACTCGCTTAACTGTACAGCGCTCCATTGATGCTAGAATCCCTTTCTTATCTTTTTCAGAAATCGTAGCGGGAAGTTCTGCATGAATGACAAATGATTGCTTATAGCGATTGTCAGGATCCACAATATTTTGCTGACTGATACGAATATCATCAGTTGGAATATCACGACTATTACAATAGACCTTCGCAAAGTAGGCTGCACACATGGCAGAGGATGCGAGGAAATAGTCATATGGGCCAGGAGCTGTACCGTCACCTTTGTAGCGAACAGGTTGGTCTGAGATGATTTTAAAGTCGTCGAAGCTTGCTTCGATTTTTAGATTGTCGAGGTATTTTACGTTTACTTGCATGGCGCTATAACTACCATAAATAAGTATGTTATGGCCCTAACGATCTTCCATCCTATAAGAATTACTGCTATTTATCTCATTGTAAGTATGTGAAAATAAATAAATTTAACTTTCTTAAGTTGCCAATTATTGCCATTCCATGATCTTTATTGCGAAAATACTCGTTCAATTTAAAGGAGAAGTTAATGAAATCTATCATTTTAATGCTGGCAATGCTGCCTTGCCTAGTTTTTGGTTATAACCACCCAGACGCAAAAACACTTATGACTGAATACCAAGAATTCCGTTCGATGGTTTCAACAATGAAGCACGATTACCTAGTAGGTGATTGGTATAAGGCCAAAGATTTTGGTGACACAACTCTTATGTGGAACCTTGGTGATAATTTAACAGATCGTGAAGTAATTCGTTTCTTTAGAAGAAAGGCTGACGGTTCTGTTTTCACTGTAACTTATCACCGTTCAGATTATATTGTTGATGGAAGAATTGTTCTTCGTCGTTTTGTTGGACCAGAGCCAACAGGTTGGATCAACCATACGATCGATTATGAAACAGGTGAGCAACTAGGTTCTCAAGGCTGGTGGCCAATGTTTGATGATTCAGATCATGCATTCATGCAACAGTGGGGATTCCACTACTAAGAATTAAAAATGAAAGCCTACAAAAGTAGGCTTTTTTTTATTTTTATTTTTATCTCTGATCTGTCTCATAAAAATTTAAAAACTCTTTTGTTATTTTTTTTATATAAAAAAACACACAAGGAGTTTTTGTGAAAAAAACATCAATCATTTCAATTCTATTTTTCTTAATGTTCAATTCTTTTTCATTCGCGCAGGAAAACGCGATGGTGCGTGTTAGAGCGCTAGGTGTAAGCCCTGATGTTAGTGATAATATCGGTGGTAATATTGCAATTAATAACGAATCAGTACCTGAAGTCGATTTCTCTTACTTCTTCCATCCAAACTTTGCTGTTGAATTAATTCTTGCAACAGCAACTCATGATGTAAATCTTAACGGAACAGGAAGCCTTGGAAGTGTTTCTCTTCTACCTCCAACATTACTTGCTCAGTACCATATGGATTTTGGTATGTTTAAACCATATGTAGGAGCAGGGATCAACTACACAATCTTTTATGGAGAAGTTCCTGGAGACATGGCCTCAACTAAGTACGATGATTCATTTGGATATGCATTACAGCTTGGTACAGATATCAAGGTTGCACAAAATATGTATCTAAACTTTGACGTAAAAAAACTTTACTTACAAACAGATGCAACAGTTGATACTGGATCTGGAGTTGTGAAGGCTGAAGTTGATATCGATCCTCTCCTTGTTGGTATCGGTATTGGTTTTAGATTCTAAAACTCTAAAATGGGGGAGGCTATGTGGCGTAGCCTCCTCTTTAAATTCTCTCAAATGATTTGCACCCGTTAATATTTCCTGTATCATTTTTCTATGATGGAATTTGAAATTAGAATCTTAGAAGGCAAAGAATTTGATAAGTATTATCAGGCACACAAAGAAGCAGTCTTTGAAGAAGACCATAGTTATGTTCTTTGGGATATTCTCTCAGAAGAAGAATTAACTAATATCAAAAGACTAAAAGAGAATATGGGGAGTCCATATCAACTTTGTCTTGCGGCATTCGATAAAGATGAGAATTTCATCGGCTGGAGTTGGGGATTTCAAGAAAATAGTACCACTTACTATATGTGTAACTCTGCAGTTCTTCCTGAGTATCGACGACACGGTGTGTACGGTGCCATGCTTGATAAAACTCTCGCAATCCTTGAAGCAGAAGGATTTCAGATGGTCTACTCTCGCCACTGTGCTACTAATAATGCCGTTATTATCCCAAAGCTTAAGGCCGGCTTTCTTATTTCTAAAATGGAACTAGATGATAAATTTGGTGTTCTCATTCATCTTCATCATTATTTCAATGAGAAGAGAAAGAGAGTTATGGATTATCGTGCCGGGCAAATTAAACCCGACACTGATATTAAAAAACTATTTAAAATTTAACGTACACAAAAGTAATTCATTACTTTTGCATTTACTGACCATGGATCACGCACTGGTGACGGATTCATTAGTCCTGGATGATAAACCTTTCCGCCACGTAGGGCCCAAATATTTTGGTGGATAGAAATACCTCCGTTCCAGTCTCCGTAGGCATCAATGGCCTCAAGCTCTGATCCATTAGGAAGTCTTGCATACATATTGTCACAAGCTTGTTCTGCTTGTCTTAGTGAGTTTACTCTTCCGATTGAGCCATTATGCGTTCCAATGATTGTCAGTTTTCTACCATTTACTTTTAGAGTAGAAGGGAATTTTGTTCTTTGGAAATCTTCAAACATACGTGAAGCAATTTGAGACATCACAACAGAAGGTTGCCCAATTCCTTGATAGTTTTTAGTAGAACCATCTGAGCCTACAAGAGTAAGAGTTACTTGAATATTTCCACGACAGTTTGGAGCAAAAGAGTATGATCCATAGGCCATGTAATCAACAAGTGCACCAGCATTATCAGGAATCCAACCAGGCCTTTGACCATTGTTGATTGAATTAAAAATATATCGAATATTATTCATTTGGACGAATTCTAGTTTTCTATCAACTACTGGAAAATCACGGTAGTAACCATCAAAGTAAGCCTTTAGTGTATTTTCAAGAGTTACATCAAGATACTTATGTTGAGTCGCTAGTCTTACGTTCTTGTCATATAAAGCATCGAAAGTAACAAGCATCTGTAGCGCTTCACTACCTTTTGCTCCAGATTGCATAAGCTCTGAGGCAAGGCCAGTCATCTCACTCATATACTCAGTTCGAGTTTGTGAGTAGGCTTGCTTATAAGCACACAGATCCGCTCCTCTTACAAAAGGGATTGATGACCAGATACGGGCCGCTTGAGCTTGTGCACTAATTCCAATAAGAGCTAGTAGAGCTAGGGATTTCAACTTTTTCATAATATCTCCAATTTGCCTGATTATAGGGGGATATCAAAATTTATCATAGTTACTCGATAAAATTTATACGTATAAAGGCCAGCTATGCTGGCCTCAGTTTTAGTTTTGTGATCTTAAGTAAGCTTCATAGATACATGCGCGGATTTTTTCTTTTCCTTCAGGCATCTTTTTACATTTGAATTCACCCTGTGAATTTTTTCTCTTAGGAGTCCATTCAAAATTAACCATGAATGTTCCTGATTCAGCATTCCAGCTTGGAAAAACCATTAGTCCACCTTGGCTATCATCACTTTCATGCATTCTGATAACAAGTTTTGTAATGAGATGACCTGCGATGGCCCCTGCAAATACATCTGATAGCCAGTGCTTTCGATCGTGTAGACGGCCATAAGATGTTAGCGCCGCAACACCATAAGCAAGGTATGGCACAACTTTATTATCTTTGTAGATTTCTGCAAATACTGTCGCAAATGACCATGCACCTGAAGAGTGTCCAGAGAAGAATGATTTCCCTTCAGTTCCAAATTCATAGGCACCAAGGTCTTTATTAGGTCTTTGACGACCGAAAGTTTTCTTAAAGCCCTCCGTTACAATTTGTGTCGCAATTTGTGACGTTACAACATAAAGTCCTGCTTTCTTTAACTTTCCATCTTCAAGCACTACACCCATAAAGTAAGAACCTGCGGCAGCTCCGCCCATGATTAGGCGTTCGTGGTTATTTGTTGGGTATACTAACTTTTCAGTAAATCCATTTTTGTGGTCTTGAATGAAGTCCATCGTTTCTTCATCTGATGCAAACATTACAAGGCCCAGTGATGTTGATGCTGCTAACATAAGTGCTTCTTTGTCACTTAGACCAAGTGGTATGAAGTAGCCCTTCTTGTTATCACTAGGGTCGTATTTTCTTAGGAATTCAGAGAACTCTTTAGGATTCATCCCGCCACGAATCGTTTCGTTTCCAATTCTTCCTTTAATTCCTTCCATTTCATCGATATTTCTTTGCTCTTCTTCACTACAGCCTTGAATTGTATTTTTACAGCTGTAGATTTCATCAAGCATTCGCTTTGCTTGAGAGCGCATATCAATTTGATTTTCGTCTACTGAGACACAGCCTTCATAACGCCACTCGCAGTTCTCCTGTAGTGGATTGAATGACTTCTGTTCCCAGAAGTAGAGATTCTCTTGTGCCATAGCACTCGATACGAGAGTTGATAGGATTAGACCATTTGTAATTAATTTCTTTATATTTTTCATGAGGCCAATATAGCTGAATGTGTAAAAAAAGCTTCATAAGTGTAATTAATCATAGGGCAGACTAAAAAATAGACACTAGTAAGTTATTAAAATATTTAGAAGAATAAATTACATACCTTAGAAAACTCATGGACGACTAAATAGAAAGCTTGCTATTTAGACAAAAACTTATGAGGAGAATTCGATGAAAAAATTATTACTGGTAGCAATGCTATCTCTAACTGCAGTTGCATCACCTGTTTCTAACTCTGTTATTGCTAAGGCAAAGAAGGCAGTAGAAGAAACTGCAAAATCATATTTTGGACCAAAAGCTTATGTTTACTACTCAAATAGTAGTGCAGAAGATAAAGAGGTTTTCTTTAACGTGCTTTGGACTGAAGAAACGACAGATGTTTTTTACGATGAAGGTGAGCAAATTTATGTTCCTGTAAAAACAGAATGTGAGCAGGAAATGGTTTATTTAGTAGATACTAAGAAAGTTCTACTTACTCAAAATGCTTATTGTTACTAAGAATATAAAAAGGGAGCTTCATGCTCCCTTTTGCTTCTAATAAATATAATCAAGATCTTTATCTCCAAATCTTATATCACTATCAAATTCGAAATGAGCAAGAAATAGTTTATTTTCATGTCTTAGAATGAAAGCAATTTCACCATTGGCGTAATACCAATCTCTTCCGAATAAAAGGCCTACAAATTGAATACCTGAATTGTTGATATCATCGACTAGCTTGCGAAATGCAGGTATATGTTTATCAAGGGTATAAAGAACTTTCTTCTGTTGATCTTTATCGACTTTTACTGGATACCAATCGCCCATATCGACAACCTTATTTTCAAAAACTTCTTGGATAATTTCAAGGCCACCAACTTTTAGATCGGTAATATAAGCATCGACATTTCCATGTCTTTTTAGAAAGTTAAGCTTCTTTGGTAGCTTCATTCTTTTTACATTTCTTTCATCAAAGAAATTACACTCAATAGCACGGCTGTCGCCACCATCGAAATAGTAGGCACCACTTAAGTCATTGATAGGATATGCGATTCCAAAATCTGATTCCTCTGAGTAAATCACCATTTCGCCGTCTTCTATCGATCTAACTGCACTGTGGCCATTGTATGATCTGTTACCGCTATTTTCCAGGATATATGTCGTATTAGGCTTATAGTCTAGAAGTGATACGCTATAAGTGTGACCTGAAACATCATCACTACAAAATAGTTTCGTAAATGTATTGTAATTAATTTGAGATGCCAAAGTTGTATTGGCAGTAAGAGTAATACAAAAAATAGAAATAAGATTTTTACACACAGTTTTCATACAAATTCTCCTTGTTGGCCATTCATAACAAGAAATATTTATATATTGAAATAATATAAAAGTATTTTGTGTATACCAGATTAGTATGGTAGCTAAAAGCTATGAATATTAATCTCAACTATATAGAAGTATTTTGCCACCTAGGACAGAACTTAAATTTTTCTCAGACAGCGAGGGAGCTAAATACATCCCAGCCTGCGATCTCAAGAAAGATAAAACTTCTAGAAGATGAATTAGGTTATGAGCTTTTTGTTCGCTCAAACAAAACAACATCATTAACTCTAAAAGGACAGGCGTTTCTTGATCAAGTCCTGCCTAGTTTTAATACTATTAGTGGCGCTATTCATAATAAAGAACAGAAAATTGATCTGAAAGTTGGGAGTATCTTTGAGGCAGGTGAAAAATATCTCTTATCGGCCCTAAATGACTTACATGAAAATGAAAGAATTGGTCACTTTGATCTCCAGTTCGATTCGGCCATTAATCTTATCGATAAATTACAAGCAGGAGAGTTAGATATCATTATGACTCATATTATTCCTGCTCAAAAGAGCTTGAGCTTTTTTGAAGTTTTTCGTGACGGCACCTACCTCGTTGGCCCTAAGAAAGAGGATGGTAAGCGCAAAAGAAAGCTCGTCACATATCGTAATGAAGACCTTTATACAGAAGAATTCTTACACAAAACTTTAGGTAAAAATTGGAGATCTAAATTTGAAATCATAGGTTGTGTAAACTCACATAAGGCAATGCTTTCTCTTTGTGAAGCTGGTGGCCATTTTTGTGTCGTACCTGAATCAAGTTTCAATAATTCTGGTGGATTAAAAATTTATAAGAAGAAAGACAGTAGTCACGGAATATATATCTGTGTACGACAAAACTTTCTTGAAAATAGAGATACAAAAAGGCTTATTGAAGAATTAATCAATTGTTTAAAATAGCTTTTCTATTCTTTACCTTTCCTAAATTGACAGCTTCTAGTGTGCACTTGAATATAAATTCATTCATTTGGAGATTATATGGAAAATGTTTCAGCACTAAGAGATGCGGAAAAGGAGCTTTTTGAGTTAACTCAAAAGGTTGCGGCTCTACGTAGAGATCAAGCCTCGCAAGAAGTTAAAAATTATACATTTCGAAGCACTGCAGGTGCAGTGAATTTATATGATCTTTTTGGGGATAAGGATCAGCTCATTATAATACACAATATGGGACAAGGATGCCGTTATTGTACATTGTGGGGAGATGGAATTAACGGTTTTGTTTCTCATATTGAGAGCGTGTGTTCACTCGTTTTGGTATCAAAAGACAGGCCAGACGTACAACGTCGTTTTGCAAATGAGAGAGGGTGGCGTTTTAATATGTTATCTCATGGGGGAGGAGAATATATTAAGGATCAAAGCGTCGTTGCAGGTGAGGAGAATATGCCTGGAATTGTCTGTTACCAAAAAGTTGGCACTAAGGTGTATCGAAAAAATTCTGCGGCATTCGGTCCTGGAGATGAATTTTGCTCTATGTGGAATATTCTATCTTTGGCCGGTGTATCATCCAGTGACTGGACGCCGCAGTATAGTTATTGGAGTCGTCCTGAGCAATTAGATGATGGAGGAGAGAATCTTATCTAGTCGTTTCGACTTTAATTCTTGGCTATATGAAAATCTTTCGAATACAACTCTTGCCATTCACCTTCATTGAGGTTTAAAGGGTAACCGATTGATATAATTAGAGAATATCAAGATAATTTGGTTGGTCTAATTAAATGGAGTTTAATCTCTATTATACTAATCGCTAAGTCATTTACTTAGAGGAACGTTTGTGGAGCTTGACTTATATATTTCATTTACAAGATATTTAACGACTTTTGTTTTTTCATTCTTCGTTTATCAGTTCTTTGCTAGCCTTGCGAATTATTATCAGATACGTGATCGCAATATTCTTTGGCCAGCGGCCATGTGTATTTCAACTGCATGCTACTGTTTTGTTTTTGCTTTTAATACGCATTTTATTAATCAGAAGTTATCTGATTTTATTCTTATTGTATTTTGGATATGTGCCTACTCATCATTCTATTGTTACCTAAGAACGGTTGAGATTTATTTCGGGCATAAAGTTAAAGGTCTTTCATTTGCTAAGACATTTTGTCTGTTCTTCGTTGTTACTCAGCTTATTTGTTCCTTCACTACACTTGCTTTTGATTTTAACTTTCTCTTTGATAAGCATAATTATGTAAAAGATAGTCTCTTCGCTAGAACAATGAATTTTAATGTTTCTCCAAATTTGATAGGGAAGGCACTTGGGGGGATCGGTGCCCTTGTGGTCTTTTATTCATGCACAATGGTCTGGTTAGAATTAAATCGATTAAAGAAGAAGGAGCGCCTCTTACGGTTAGGAATTATAATAAGTTTTTTAGTCGTATTAAATGATTCACTTCTTGGACTTGAAGTAACTGGAGCAATTCTACCTCTGTATTATTTTGGGAACGCATTTGAAGCAGTTAGATTTAATATTTACTACCGTAATTTAAGTTATCGAAAAATGTATAACCTAGAAACAGAGGTTATTAGACTTTCTAAAATTGCACAATTTGGCTTCGCTGCCGCAAGTATTGCTCATGATATTAGGAATCATATTTTCATTATTAAAATATCTATTGAGCGCTTAATTAGGGGGCGATCAACAAACCCTGAAGAGACGTATCTTTCAATTGATAAACATACAGATAAGATAACTGAAATCACTAATCTCTATATGGATGTCTTCAAGAAGAATACTAATAATATTAAGTCTGATACGACGATTAAATTTGTCATTGAAGAAGCCTTAGAGCTAGTTTCTGCAAAATTTAAAGAGGCCGGCGTAAAATTAGATGTGGCCATAGAAAACTTTGACTTATGCTGCAATCAAACAGAGGTAACGATTTGCTTAGTTAATATATTAAAAAATGCTCTTGAGGAGGTCTCTCAAGAGGGGAAGTACGATGCTCCTTGGGTCAAAATTAAGACGGATGCAGAAACCCGTAAGTTGTCGATTATAGATTGTGGGCATGGAGTGATTACTGTGAGTAAAGAGGAGCTTTTTAGTCTCGGCTATACGACCAAGGGAAGTGCTGGCGGGCATGGAATAGGTCTTGCTATCACTAAGGAATTACTGGGACGGGCCGGTTTTAGGCTCGATTTAAACTGCGATGAGCTAAATACTACATTTGTGATTGATTTTTGACAGGTAGGTTAAAATTACATGTTAAGCTGATTAAATTTTATTTCTTAGGTATAAGGTTCTCTATAAGACATTAAAAATAAGGAGAATCATATGAAATCAATTTCTTTAGCAATCTTAATTGCACTTTCAGCATTTGGAGCGAATGTATCAGCAAACTCTGATATTAATAACTTTGTATCTGACCTAAAAAGCTTTGACGGTAAGTCTGGTAAGGTAATCATGAATGGTGAAGAAAGAGGAAATTGTACTGTTCTTATTGAGAAGGATAGTGATGCTGTAAGAGTTGAGTTTGATACTCCTGAACTATATGCAAATCCTGTTTCAGTTGCACTCCTTGATAGTGCAGAATTAACAGATGCAGATACTCTTCTTGTTTCAACAAACTCTAATCGTCCAGGTGGAGATGCTTGTGGTGATTTTGGTGGTGCTTCTAACTATAAAGAGACAATTTCAATTGACGAAAACTCTGTATCAATTAATGTTAGCTACCGTTGTTTTCTATTCAAGAAAAATAAAATTAACTACACTTGTGAGTTAAACTAAGAAGTGTCTAAAGTTTAATCTTGGACATAGTTTTTTCAAAGAACAAATATAAAATTCAAAATTAAGATATAAAGGGATTATGAAAATAATCCCTTTTTTTATTTCCCTAGTTTCTATCACTAATATTTTTGCTGCGCAGACTTGTACTCTTGATGGCAATGTCAAAACATGTATTGAAGGTACTAAGAAAAGTATTTCAAAATATTTTGAAAAGACTAATGGCCTTTCTTCCCAAGAGTTCTATTTAGATAATAGATTAGTAAAGCAGAAATTCTATACAATCGAGGGAGAACAGATTTCAAGTATTACCTTTGATTATCAAAGTGATTCATTATTCTTTAAAACAGTATTTAATACTCAGGGGAACCATGTACAGTCAAAGGTATTAGTACAAAAGATAAATAATCAAGAAGTTATTTTAAAAGAATATGGTTTTAATAAGAGAACCCATGTTTTAGAAAGTATTGACACTATATCTGAAGGTACTATTGTCGAGAGAAAAGTTATTAATACAGACGGTGAAGATTTTAAATATAAGTTTATCTACGATGCTGATCGCATTATCGGATTTGATGTTTTCAATAATGATGACGTCAAAATCGGTGACTATATTCAAAATGAAGTAGGTGAGGTTGATGGTGGGCCTAAAGATGCCACTGTGAAAATTGCTGTTATTGATTCTGGCTTTGATCATAACCATGTCGATATTCAAGATCATATCCTAATCAATTCAAATGAATCTTTTAATAAAGAAGATAATGATGGTGATGGATTTATTGATAATATTTTGGGCGTCCATTTTGATGGTGATAGCGATATCAAGTTTATGAATCCATTTTCAGGATTCTTACCTCGAACGGGTGCTCCTTCTGTTCAAAAAGCTGCAGTTTACGGAATCCCATTTGAAACGATTAAGGCCAAGGGAACAACTGGTCCAATTACATCGCATGGAACGCATGTTTCTTCAATTGCATTACGTGGTTTAAAGTCGGCATCTCTTCTGGCCTTTGCTGGAGATTTTGGAGAGTCGAAATATCTCGATATGATTTCAGCAAAGCTACAGAAATCAGAAGTTGATTTCGTAAATATGAGTTTTTCATTTCCGCACCAGTCACTAGGGCTAGTTGATCGTAAAACATATCGAAGTATGCAAAACCTATTCTTGAACAATCCTGAGGTTGTCTTCTTTGTGGCCGCTGGAAATGATGGGCGCTTTCTGAATGGAAGCCGTGATTGTATGTACCCAGCTTGCTATACTTATCCTAATGTTGTGACTATTGGTGCTACAACAGATAGTGATTGGCGAAATGATGAAAATTATGAAATGGCAGATTATTCAAACTATAGTTCTAGCTTTGTTGACTTTTTTGCTCCAGGAACAAAAGTTGAGGCGGCCCTTCTTGGTGATATGAAAATACGTCACTCGGGAACATCGATGGCCTCGCCAATGGCCCTTAATATGGCGGCCCATCTTATGGAACAAAACCCTAATATGAGTGCATTAGAAATCGTTGAGTTAATGAAGGAACAGAGTATTAAGAAGAACTCAATTGAGTCAAAATTTGGAGTCATAAGACCTTTACCAACTAGCTTGAGATAATTTTAATAAATTCGAATGTTTTTAGGTGTTTTAATTATTTTAAATATAGTATATTTAATGTATGAGCATCGAAGAATATAAGGTACTTACTAGATATGTAACGACCTTCGCATTTGCGTTTTTCTTATACCAAGCTTCTATAGGGGTTTATACCTCTAGAAAGTTGCTTAGTCGTAAGGTCTTCTGGCATATCGCAATGTGTTTGGGAGCAGGCTCATACGCCATCCTAATTGCCGTCAATACTCACGTTTCAGATATTAAGCTTTCAAATTTTCTTCTACTCACTTACTGGTTCTTCGCATATTTCACTTACTATTGTTATATAAAGGCAATTGAAGGCTTTCTTGGTCAGGATATAAAGTTATTAAAGCCGGCCAAGATTTTTTGTATAGGTCATTCTATTTTCCAAGTTATAGGAGGTTTCCTTTACCTGCTAACAGATATCGACCTCATGTTTATTCCTCGCACAACTCCTCCATCAACTCTTTTTACTCAAGCATTAAACTTAACTATATATCCAAGCGTTTTAGTTGTTGTTGTCGGATTTTTTGGAATTATAACAATTCTTTATACGACGGTAGTGATTTGGAGTGAGTTAAATAAGAGAAAGGGCAAGGAGTATCTTTTTAAAGCAGGTATTCTTCTTACTTTATTTGTATCTTGTTGGGATACATTAATTGGTACTGAAACAATTGGATATCTAGTGCCGATCTATTACCTAGGTTATGTCTTTGAATCAATGCGCTTTAATATGTACTATCAAGACTTGGCCTTTACTAAAATGTACAACCTTGAAAAAGATATGGTTAAGCTCTCTAAAGTTGCTCAATTTGGTTTTGCTTCTGCAAGTATTGCTCATGACATAAGAAATCATCTCTTTGTCTTAGGTACGACTAACGATAGACTTGATAAAATGGTAGATAAGGAACTCTCTCCCTATACGCAAAAGCTGCGTCGTCATATTGGAAAGATCCTTGAAGTAACTGACCTTTATATGAATATTTTTAAAAAGAATTATTCATCATCGAAAGAAAAGATCTCTGTTTCCCAAATAACACAAGATGCTCTTGAACTAGTTAGTGATAAGATTGCACGTCATAGTGTTAGAGTTGAAATAGAGATGGATGATTTTGCAATTGAGGGAAATGAAACGGAACTTAGTCTTTGCTTGGTTAATCTCATTAAAAACTCTTTAGATGAGATTAAAACTACGGATTCACCATGGATCAAGGTCGTAGCATCTTCAACTGAGCGCTTTGTTAAAGTTATCGATAGTGGAAAGGGGATACCGGCCAAAGTTCAAGAAGGTATCTTTGAGTTAGGACACTCGAAGAAGAAGTGCGGAAACGGACATGGAGTCGGCCTTGCAATTACTAAGCAGATTATTGAGCGCTCGGGATATAAGCTATTTATCGATAATGATAGTGAAAACACTACCTTCGTCATTAATTTTTAGATTTCGTTAAGATTCTATTAGTGTTTTATTTATTGAGATCATCATGCTAGAAGTTGGAAAACATATTTAGTATTAGGGAGCTCAATATGAAAACAATTTTTAAGTCACTCATTATGATGAGTGCAGTCAGTGCGTTTGCACATTCTTCAAATTTAACATTTATCATCACTTCGGATTCAAAGCTTGGTGCTATCATTGGTTTTAGTGATTCAAGTTTTAATTATGAAGTTAGTGATGCTGTTAGAGCACGCCAATTTTGTTTTGTGGGTGATGCATCACAAGTATGCAGTCAAATTCATCAAGCAGCACAGGATATGAATGGGCGCTATTATCAAGGGGCACACGATCGTATTGAGATTCTTAGCTGTGAAGAAGATTTCGCGACAGACGAATACTCAAATGATGAAATCACTGTTGAATATAATCTAAGTGATGATTATGGTTCAGATTTTAAAGTAGTGCGTTCAATTACTGATTGTGTAACAATTTAATTGTTTCTTACTCACAGGCCTTATAGGCTTTTAGTGTTTCATGATAAGCAATTTTGTGATCAATAATTTCATTAGGGTACTCTGAAGTTCCGTACTCGGGTACCCATTTCTTTATATATTTAAAGTCAGGATCAAATTTCTTTTGCTGTGTATAGGGATTAAAAATTCTAAAATATGGAGCGGCATCACACCCTGTTCCAGCAACCCATTGCCAATTACCATTATTAGAGGCCAGCTCAAAGTCATTCAATTTACGTGCAAAGTACTCCTCCCCCCAACGCCAGTCAATGAGAAGGTCTTTCACGAGAAAAGAGGCCGCAATCATTCGCACGCGATTATGCATGTGGCCTGTCTCATTAAGCTCTCTCATTCCTGCATCAACGATTGGATAACCGGTTTTTCCTTCACACCATTTTTTAAATAGACTCTTGTCATTATTCCACTTAATCTGGCCGTACTTTTCTCTAAATGGCCCATCGACCACGTGAGGGAAGTGATACATGATTTGAATGAAAAATTCTCGCCAAATTAGCTCACTAAGCCAGACTTGATTTCTCTTAAAGCCCACTTGGGCACACTTTCGAGGAGAGACTGTTCCAAAGCGTAGATGTATACCAAGCTTTGAGGTTGCATCTAGTGCTGGGATATCACGGTTTTGATCGTAGTTATCGATGATCTTACCTTTAATCGTCTTCACTTGATCCTTGGCCTTCTCATTGTAAGTAAAACCTAGCTCATTTAAACTTGGAAAGCCTTTCGCTTTAAACTTGTGAAAGTTATTAAAGAATTTATGAGTCTCAATTGTTGCAATATCTTTTGGTGCAAGTGTACTAAGCCACTTATTTTTAAAAGGTGTGTAGACAACATAAGGTTTACCATCTTCTTTTAAAATATCATTTTTTGCAAAGATACAGTGGTCTTTGTAGCGTGAGAATTTTATATCTTCACTTTTTAGAATCTTCTCAACTTTGTTATCTCTTTTTATCGCATAAGGCTCATAGTCCTCATTTGTAAAAACTTCCTCAATAGTATAGGTTTCACATAAATCTTTGTATGCTTCTTCTGGAGTTGAGTGATATACAAGAAGATCACTTCCTAGTTCAATTAGTTCTTCCTTGAGTTCTTGAATTGCATCGTGAATGAAGCTTACTCTTAGGTCATCTTCATCTTTTAACTTGGAAAGAATATTTTTATCAAAGATAAAGATCGGTATAACTGGTTTATTAGACTGAAGGGCATAGAGTAAACCACGATTATCTCTAAGTCTTAAGTCTCTTCTAAACCAAAATATATTAACTTCTTCTTTCTTTCTCATTCTATGCAATATTTTTTAGAAGCTTCAAGTCTTTTGGATAAGGCCCAAAAATGTATTGATCTTGAAGGTAAGTTTTCTTGTGTGTATTCGTTAGTATGTTCAAAAAGGAATTAACTGTTAAATAGTTAGATATTCCATTCTTATAGTCTTCCATCATTTTTATGAGAATATCTTTCTCATGCGCTGTGAGATCTTTCTTGAAATAGCCAAAAACATGAAAACACGCATTTAGTCGATTCTTTCTTGTAGGGAGAATATCGAGTGTTTCCATGAAGAGCTTAAAGTATTTTGAATAGACTTCACTAACATCAAGTTTTTCATGATTGGCAGCTATTCCACCTAGGAGTCTTAAGTTGTTCTGATTATGTTCCATAATAGAGTACTTATACATTTGATGAAATAGTTGTAGCTCTCTTATCGATCCATCGAGTTGTTGAAATCTTAAATGAGAGAATATTTTTTTTACAAAGTTTTCTCGTAGCTCCAGATTTTTAATTCTACCACTGTCAATAAATGGGAGAGTTGGCATCGTATCCATAATATATTGAGCATATAGTCCTGTTGATTTCGTAACGTAGTTTTCATCACTAAGGGTAATTGTTTTTACGTTGTCAGTTCCACAAGTAGGGGACTTTCTTGTAAAAATATGACCATTTATTTCCTCGTTAGCTATACGTGCATGAATATTTTGATAAACCTGATTTGCTTTTTCCGTAAGGTCTTTTTTAGTAAACTTTGATCTTAAGCGTACTTCATTAGATTGTTTATCAACTTTGAACAAATGTACTTCTTCTCGTGGAACTCCTAGACCCATTTCAAACTCAGGGCATACTGGTACAAAGTCTACAAATTTTGATAGTTCAGAGTAGACCCAGTCTTCACGACAATGACCACCATTATAGCGAATATTCTCACCGAGCAGACAAGAGCTTATGGCAATTTTAGGACGCAAAGACATTGGGTTCTCCTTGTTTAGCAATTAGTGCTTTGTTTTAATTAGTTTAGAAACATCAAAGTGAAGATCTTTCGCCTTGGCAATAAGCTCAAGGTAGATCTTCTCATCAAGTTCTTTTGTTCTTGAAAGAATCCACAGATACTTTCTTGAACTATCTCCAACCATAGCGTATTCGTAATTTTCGCCTAGATCTAAGATCCAATAATTTCCTGCAAAGATTGGCAGCTTAATTCCACGTAGAAAGAATTGTACCTTTAACTTAGCATTAGTTTCTTTATCAACAACCCAAGCACGGGCCTTGGCAGTTTTTAATTCTCCTGTTGGTGAACCTTGGCGACACGTATTTAAAACTTCGATATCACCATCAGAACGTAGACTGTAATTTGCTGTAACTGCAGCACAGCCTTTTTGAAAACTCTGTTCAAAGCGAGCAATTTCATACCACTTACCAAGATAGCTTTGTAGATCAACATAATCGACAGTATCTAGTGGAAGTGACGATCCAGAGAAAGTTAGTGAACTTGATAAAATGGCAATAAGTAACATGAGCTTCTTCATTTCTTCTCCTCTTAAATTTTATTCAGCATGGTTATTAGTCTCACCAAAAATTTTGTATAATTTTTGGCTACGATAGTTAAAAATTTTATTAATATCTTTTTTGACAAAGGCACCTGCGACCATACTACCTAGTTGTCCCATGGGAACCATGTAGGAAACATTATCTGTCATTAAAGTACCGTTTGCGTACACCTTAAATCCATGGGTATGAACCCATTTTTTATAAGGGCCTTTTAACTGAGTATCAGTAAATTCATTATTTTGATCATAACTTGATATTTCTGTTTTCCACTTAAATGGCAGGCCATAAAGACTTAGTTGATAATCAATAATTGTTCCTGCTTCTATTTGTGGAGTACTTTTTCCTAGGACTTTAAAGCTTAAAGAATCAGGCGTTATTGTTTCAAGATTTTTCTCGTCACTAAAGAAGCCGAAAACCTCATCTAGTGGCCTTTCTACCCATTGAACTTGTTTAAATTCTTTTTCTAAACCCACCAGATTATGTAGAGCATCTTCCAGATTTTCAAATTTGAATGAATAGCCTTTATCTAAGAGATTCTTTGGGTAAACGTTTTGTCCGTCTAACACTAATGTCGACATTTCTCCAAGTGCTATCTTTAAAGCAAAACCTGGAGCAGGAAGGATTGTTGGTCGTTTTAAAACTTTTCCCATTACTCTTGTAAAATTAGAATTTGAATAGGCTTTTGGAGCAACCGCATTAAATGTACTTTCTTCGAAATCATTTTCAACAAGAAAGCGATAGATGGCCACCATATCTGCAAGATGAATCCAGCTCATCATCTGTTTTCCACTACCAAGCTTTCCTGCGACTCCTAGCTTAAATGGGATGAGCATCTTTTCAAGAGCACCGCCATTACTTGCGAGCACTATCCCTGTTCTTACATGATTAACCAAGATATCCTTATTAATGAGTCTCTCTGTTTCTTTTTCCCATGCAATACAAGTCTTAGCGAGAAAGTCACTTCCAAAGCTTGCTTGCTCATCTAAGACTTGATCTCCACTTCGATTGCCATAGATTCCTATCGCACTTGCGCTAATAAATTTTTTAATCGAAGTTTTATTTTCATTTATAGTGTTGACGAGTAGTCGAGTTGATAACACTCGAGAGTTTACGATTTCTTCTTTCTGTTTTTTAGACCATCTTCTTGCACCAATATTTTCACCAGCAAGATGAATGATAGTATCTACAGAATTAAATGCGTCTTTATCGACTTCACCTTTTTGTGGATCCCAGTAAAAGCATTTGATTGGAATATTAAAAGAAGCCTGTGCCTTCTCAGGATTTCGACTCAGTACTCGAATATCTTCATGGCCATGAATGGCCAATTCATGAATTAATTCACGGCCGATAAGCCCTGTTGCACCAGTAATTATAATTCCCATTAATTACTCCTTGTATAGGTCTTGTATATATAATATAATATACAACAGTTAAACACCTAATTGTGAGATATTGAGGTTAAAAATGAAGCAAAATGTAGCAATTCGAATAATATCAGGTATTTGTAATGTTCAGCCTCACACAATTCGCATGTGGGAGAAGAGATACAATGCTTTTAGCCCAATTCGCGATGAGGGCGGTCAACGTTTGTATGGCCCAGAAGACTTGGCCCGCGCCAAGATGATTGCTTCACTCATTAAGTCTGGGCAAACCATCTCCAAAGTAGCGAGGCTGTCTTTAGACGAGCTTAAAGAACTTAGTATTGCTATTAGTGAATCAAGTCTCTCTGAAGAAGATAAGGTTGCTCAATCAATTGATAAGCTCTTTTCAGCATTAGCTATATACAAAATTGAAAGTGTGAGAAATGAAATAGAGTTTCTAAGGTTAAGTCTTAGTGCCCAAGACTTTATCTTCTCAGTAGTTCTACCAGTTATGCAAAAAATTGGAAGACTTGTCTTTGAAGGAAGTTACAGTGTTACTCAAGAACATATTATTTCGACGATTATACGCGATCAAATGAGCCAGATACGTCTTCCTAATAATGATCTAAATGGACGTTATGTTCTTGCAACTCCGGAAGGAAATTTGCATGAGCTTTCAATTATGATTGCAGATATTCTATGTCGAACAAGAAGGGTTGGAACTTACTATCTAGGTGCCGCAAATCCAGCAGAGTGTCTTGCTGAAGCAATCAATGCCCTAAACTGCAAGGGGCTCATCCTAGGTGCTGTTTCATCTGATAGCTGGGATTACTTTAAGAGTATTATTCCATATCTTCAAAAAATTGACGACAGACTTGAGCGTCAGATTGAAGTCGTTATTGGTGGAGGCTATCCAATAGAGCTTCCTGAATTCAAAAATATTCAGCTTGTCGAGATTATTGGTGATTTCGAGACTTTTGATAATACTTTCCTCGCAAAAGTGGCCTAATTAACGCAATATGTTTTGTCATATTATTGTTTGATAGGTAAAACTTCCTCACTTTTATAAGGGGGAATTATGAAAAACGCACTTATGATGCTAGTGGCGCTATTTATTAGCACACAAGTATTCGCAATTAATGGATCAAATGAATGTCTAAGATTTGAAAATGATGCTGTTAAGGTTGAAGCAATTCAATTCACTGCTGATCTTTTAAATTACGATTCTGTAGAAGCTTTTTGTACAGCTGATCGTCTATGGGATCTAGAGGTTAGTCATGCACCTAATTTCTGGCCAGTAGGTGAGGAAGAGGATCACCATGTTAAGTTAATGCTACACTATGAATACCATAGCTGTACTATCTACTATAACCAAACTCAAAAGAAGTTAAGTCGTCAGCGTTGTTACAATACTTGGTAATCTAGACTATATATTTTCATATATTTAAGGCCCACGATTGTGGGCCTTTTTTGTCATTTTTTTCATGATTCTTCCGATAAATAAATATCATGATGAAATCGCATTCTAAAATACTTTCAATTATAATCTTGGCCTTCTTTAGTCTTCTGGGCAAGGCCGAAGAAAAACAAGTCTTTGAGTTTGATGATAATAAAGATGGAAAGATTGATAATATTTTTCGCTACCAAAGTCAGCGACTTGTTGAGCATCTGAATGATCGTAATTACGATGGAAAATTTGATTATCAGATGAAAGTTGTTGGAAATTTAACGACGATTGAATCTGATAATAACTTCGATTTAAAATTTGATCGAATTGAAATCATTGAGAAACTCGAGAAAGAATCGATTTATAAACTTTACCGTATTGAAAACGATAAGCGTCTTTTGGTTATTGAAAAAAGAATTCAAAATATTCAGCATAGCGAAGCGATAAATACGTGCTCATATGAGAGCTTTTTAAAATCCATCAACTCGCTTGATGATTTGATTTCTGATTTTGATCCAATTCTACAAAAACTTAATAATGGTTTTTATGAATTTACACCCGGAGTACAAATACATAAGAGCTGTTTAGAAAACTTTGGTGATGATAATTTTGAAACTCTTATGAGAAACTCTCTTGATAAAGGAATGAGTTGTCTGTCAGAGCTTGGAACAAATAATAAAGAGACTGGAGCAAAAGCTGAGATCGCCAATATTATCAATCTCTTAAATATTCAATTAAGTGGTAAAGTAAAGCCGACATCAGTTATATGTCATCAAAATGATTATTCTTGGCAAGGAACAATTGCTAACGCATCTGTTGGTAACAACAAATTGAAAAACTTAGGGGTGGATGGCCCATATGTCTCACTTAATCCAAAAATGAAGTCAGGGTTTTTAAACTCAATTAAAAATGGTCCACCTAGAGATGAGCTTGAAGGAATTGTATTTCATGAGCTTCTACATAATTTAGGATATCGACATGGCCATGGAATTGATGTGAGTTATGGTTGTGAAGTTTGTTGTTTCTCTGATAAGAAATCTGCAAAAGTAGCGGCCTGTAATATCTGTCTTGGGGGTTATGATCCAAAAAATGAGATTGATCCAAACTATTTAAGAGATATGGCAACGCTATCAAGTGAAACGGGATTAGTAAGTGCAGAACTCTTTATTTATAAGAATATTAGTCGAATTCCTGTGAATCAAAAAAATATTGATTCTATCTTTCTTGGACTGGCCACACGTGGTGCTGGTGTAATGCAAGAGTTTATGAAGCAAATGAAAGATCGAGGTCTTAAAGTGTCTCAAGATAGTGGCCGAATTAAGAAGCTAGTTAAAGAAGCGAATAATTATCGACCAGTTAATAACTTCATTGCTGAAGTGAATAAAGCATACGCTACAGCTATAATTACTGCTTATGTTGATAAAAAAGCCTTCTCAGCAAAGTTTAAGCTCTCTAAGAAGATAAAATCGCAAGATTTAAGAGATATTGCAGATCGAAATGAAAGGGATTCAGATGCCTCGGCCAAGCTTGCTAGAGGAATCGAGATGATCGAAGAGCTCTTTTAATCTATCTAATTATTGTATCATGTAAATATTATTAATCGGATTTACATACACTTCTGCTCAGCCTATATTCCCGAAAAATCATTATTTGGGAGATTACTCATGAAAAAAATTATAATTCTAGCATTTTTTGCATCGTCTGTTTTTGCAAACACTCTAACTAAGCAAGAAGAAAGTAAAGTTGTTACTGAGATTGATAATATCTGTGGTGATACTTGGTGTGAAGGTGATTTTAATTTTAGATTTGATACTCTTAAGTGTAATGCAGAAACTAACTCTTGTGTTTTAGACTTTGTTATTCTTGATGAAGTATGGGGTGATGATGACTCTTATACAGCAACAGAATATGCAGCAACATGTGAAATCAAGGGATATACAAAGTACGATCAAATGATTGAAGTATCTCGTAATGGTTGGCCAAGACTTAATCAAGATTTTTACTTTGCAGTTACTGATTGTGTGACTGAACAAGAAGAAGTTGTTTACGATAAATTAGGATACTAAAAAATAAAAGGCCTCTTAAAGAGGCCTTTTTTATTTCTTTAACTTGTAAGGTAAGCCAGTTTCTGGATTTTTTAGAACACCTTTAGTAAAAGCGCTCGGTATTTTCTTGCCATTTGATAAAATCGTTACATTTACCTGATTGGCCTTTGGTAGCGAATCGTATACGAACGAGATCTCATTACCTTCAAATAGCTTAATATTCTTATCATCACTTGGCTCAAATACTGTGTCATATTCTTTAAAAGCATACATTTCATCTAAGAAGCTAAACTCAATTGGACGGCCATATTGATTTGCCCAACCAAGCGCATACTTTGCACTTTGAACCAGAATTTTAATTCCACTTGTACACTCTTTGCCGTACTTAAAAAATCCAGTCATATCTAAGCTTTGAGCTTGTTTTAGTGAAAAAGTATAGCGAGTTAACCCACTTGATTGATTAGACTTCTTTTCAACTAGAGCAGTTGATTTATGTTTTGTTTCAAATTTCGCGCTATCTCCCCAAACTGGAATTTCATAGCGGCACCATTGCTCAAGAGTAACTTTAAAATTTAGCTCATTAGTAGGTGCATATAGATCAAAGCTAAATGGCCTTGCTGTAGTTTGAACTGCGGCAGCATTGAAGCTAAGAAATAAGGCCGCAATTGATAGTAACTTCTTCATAATATGTGTCCTTAATTAATTATTGTTGATTCTCAATACCACGGCCACATTAATTAGCCAGCTTAATTGTAATTCTTATTGCCTTTAAGTTTATCGAGATTTAGGATAGTTAGCGCTAGGAGGTGAAGTTGGTGTAATTCCAACACTGTCCCGCAACGGTAAAGTCCGATCCCAAGCTAGCAAAATTTTAATCCCGAGGAGGAATCTATGAATGAAGCGCAATTAAGCGAAGCTATTGCACGCGCGAAAACTACGGTAGTTAGGGCCGTCTTCCCTAATAGTACAAATCACTACGATACATTATTTGGTGGTAACACGCTTAAGTGGATGGATGAGGTAGCCTTTATCACTGCAACTCGATTTGGCCGCAAGAAATTTGTAACTGTCTCAAGTGACCGAGTTGACTTCAATATGCCTATTCCAGGTGGGCATTTTGCCGAGCTTGTAGGAGAGATTACGAAGGTTGGCAATAGCAGTCTTGTTGTTGAAGTAAGACTAATGCTTGAAGGTATGTACGAAGAGGGACAAGTTGAAGCAGTAAAGGGGAGTTTCACTCTTGTTGCTATTAATGATGATCGCAAACCTGTACCTATTTTCTCATAAAATTTAAAATAGCCTCGTTAATAAATTTAGTTTAAAATGCTCTCATGCCATATTTTGAAGATGAAGTTTTTGATACTGATAATATTAGCGAGGTTAGTGAGTTCAAGGGTAGTGAATTTATCTGCTGTGAGTTCAACGGCCTTGATATAAGTGAGATAGATGTATCTGGGGCCAAGTTCATCGAATGTTCTTTCAAAGGTTCAAACTTAAGTAACTTGAAGTTGCTAGGTGCCACATTTCGTGATGTTACATTCAATGATTCTAAATGTATTGGTTTAAACTTCGCAGACTGTAACACTCTTTTCGAACTTAAGTTTAAAAATTGTATTCTAGATTATGCATCTTTTCAGGACTGTACAATTCATGGGGCGCAATTTACTTGCTCATCTCTTAGAGAGACAGACTTTTCTCAAGGGACATTTGAGGAGAGTGATTTCTCTGAAAGCGATCTTCAGGGAACAAATTTCTCAAGGGCCAATTTAGAAGGCTCTAAATTTCTTAATGCACGAAATTTTTATATCGATATTGCAAATACAAATTTAAAAAACTGTAAGTTTTCAATGCCTGAAGTCCTTAACCTTTTGAGTCCTTTTGGTATTGAAATCGAATAATATTTTTTTAAGCTAGGAAGGCAAAATGAAAAATCAAGGCAAGTTCTCAAGTCGAGTTAAGGATAAAATCCGCTCTCAGATCAACAGTGCAACTTCTCCAAAGCACCTCTATTCTCAAAAGGATTTCATGTATGAGAGAAAGGGGCCATGGCCTCAACCTTCTCCTGTACACCCTTGGGGAGAGTCTCCTGCGGTTATTCATGTACCACTTAGAGAAACTCTTGATTGGTGGATGTTTATTGGCTCTCGTTATGTGGCCACTCTAGCTCTCTCTCCATACTACTTTATAAAGGGTCTAATCTTTCCTGGCCTTAAAGAAGTAACAAATAAAGAATTCGAAGATCTTCTAAACTATTCCATGATGAGTAAATTTCTAACAGATAAATTGGATGATGAAGATTGGAAGTGTTTTAGTGATTATAATAAAGACGAAAAGAACTGGTTTATCGTTGACCTTGATGCAGTTCGTGTTGTTAAGCCTTTAGAAGGTATTCATGTGAGCGCTACAAAAACACTTCTTTATAAAGAAGGGAAACGTTTCAAAGTTCAAGCAATTTACGTTCAAAAGACAGAGACGGTATTTGATATTTCCAATCCATGTGATGCTTGGGAGTTGGCGAAATACTTTGTTCTTCAAGGTGGTGCTCTATGTGCAACCCTTGTTGTTCATCCTCTTTTACATTTTCCTTTTGATTCAATTAACGCCATCTCAAAAACATCTCTTCCAAAAGATCATATTCTTTTTAGATTATTATCTCCACACTTCAGATTTACTCTTCCTCTAGAGAATGCAGTCTTGAATTATAAGAGTTCACTTCTACAAGAAAAGTGGTGGATGACTTATGCTCCTTACCCAGGAGGACCTGAAGGTTTAAGAGATTTACTAGTTGAAGGATATAAAGGTATTAAAGGTAATCTTTCATACCCGCCATTTTCTTATTCACTAAAATCGCCAAGTGTAGAGGGTAAGTATGGCATTTACTTAAAACGCTACTACGAAGTATTTTATAATTTCGTAAGAGATATTTTAGCTGATGTGAGTACCGATGACTTTTGGATTAGTAAGTGGGCCGATTACTGTAATCAGCATGTAAATGAATTTCCTTCGAGTAAAGAAATTTTCGAAGATGATAAATTAGTTCGAGCGGTCACGACTTATCTTTTTACCGTTACTGTTGCACACGCTACGGATCACTATAATTACGGAATCCTTGATAAAAGAAAAGTTCCACTGCGACTAAGACAAGCAGCACCGACAAAAGATACAAAGATGATCAAGAGATCAAAGCTGGTCAATGCTATCGATCAGATGAAATACTCAATGGCCGATAATCTATTCTTTTCACCGACTACTGTGACAAAGCTAATTAATGCTCGCTATAAGTTTAAAGATCCAAGGCAAAGAAAAATTGCTGAAAACTTCAAGAAGGAGCTTAAAAATTTGGATAAATCTTTAAAAATAGAGGGGATAGAGTACATGCCATTAAAGAAAATATCAGCAAGTATTCAATTCTAACTTGCCATAGATCGTTGGCAATATTTTTTGTTGCACAGCTTTTTTAAGGAAAATTACAAATAGCACTGAGCGCTTAAATTTATCTTTATTTTTAAGCGCTTATCTACTATTAATATCTTAATTATCTAAACAAAACTTGTGTTCGTGGTATTAATAAATAGTTATGAATCCAGTAAACCCTATTAATAAGATCATTAGATTCTTGGCCCTTAGGGAGCCTGATCTATCTGTAAGAGATCTTTCACAATTGAGCCTGTATATTTATACAGTTTTCTTAACTGCGCCCTTAATGTGGGGGCATTTGGTTATTGCCTACTTCTTTTGTGACAACCCTCTTCTTTATCAAATTGGAATCGGTACATGTTTAATACATTTTTTTAGTCCCGTTTTTTATTATTTTTTTGGTTCTTTATCACTAGCTCTTAATATTACAATTTTAGCAGGCTTTATTCATGAGTTCTCTTGGTCAATTTTAACGGGAGGATTTTTTAGTGTTTCTCCTATCTGGTTTGCAGTTTTACCTATGATTGCAGGTTTGATTGGAACCAGGAGAGATTTACTCCTATGGTTTATTTTATCTATTCTGGCCGCAACTTATTTATTCATCTTGCACCTAAATGGTGTTGTTCTACATAGTTACTTGAATGAAACAGGAGAAGTTTTAGGTCAAGTTCTGATCATGATTGGCTTTATTCTTTTGAACTCTCTTTTTATGTTTGTTTACATGATTGATCGAGATCGCTTCTACCAAGCGATTGTTGAAAAAAAGGAACAGATTGATACTCTCTTAACATTAGTAGGACATGATATCAGTAACCCTCTTACAGTTGTTAATCTCTCTGCTAAAAGGCTTAGTAAGTTATTGGCCACTAATGATGATGCTGATATTCAAAAGTGCTTAACTCGTATTAATTCATGTACTTCGGGAATAAGCAATATTTTAACTCAGATTCGTGATCTACAATCAATTAAGCAAGGTAAGGTTGAGTTAAAATTTGAGAAAGTATATCTGAATCATATCATTGAATATCTCTATCGAGTTTTTGAATCAAAATTACATGATAAGAATATCACCTTAAAGTATGATTATAATGCAAACCAGAATGTTTACTTCATGGGGAATTCCACAGCATTAAAATATCAAATTTTTGGCAATCTGTTATCAAATGCGATTAAATTTTCAGAAACAGGCCAAGAAATCGAAATATCCGTTACTGAAAGAAGTGATGGAGTTCAAGTTAATCTAATTGATAAGGGTGTAGGAATTGAGGAAGAGTTATTAGAAGTATTATTTGAAAATAATGCGATTCCTTCTAAAATTGGAACAAGTGGAGAAAAAGGAACAGGATTTGGAATGTCCATAGTTAAGACCTTTGTCGAACTTAGTCATGGCAGTATTTCTGTGCACTCAAAAACAAAAGCAGTATCACCTGACAATCACGGTACACAATTCTCTCTGTTATTTAAAAAGACTCTGTTTTCTTAGACCAAACCTCTGTGCTTTTGATATAATAAATTAAAATTATAACAAAAGAGGAATTATGAGGTCGACAAACCCGACACTAAGAAATGACGTCTTTAAGGCGGGAACTTTATCAGATGAAAGAATGTCTTTTTCTGGAGTATTTAATAAAGGGATGATTCTCTTTGCTCTAATGCTTATGACATTTATTTATACATGGAATGTAACTCTAGGTACTCTGGAGAATTCAATGCAACCACAAATGGGTATGTATCCGTTGATTGGTGGTATTGGCGGTTTTATTTTCGCTCTTATTACGATCTTTAAACCAAAGTTGGCCATGTTTACAGCTCCTGTTTATGCTCTATGTGAAGGCCTTCTTCTTGGGTCAATTTCTGCAATCTATGAATTTCAATTTCAAGGGATTGTCTTTAATGCTGTAACGATTACTTTTTCTGCCTTCATTACTTTATTCTTTCTTTATCGTTGGGGCCTTGTAAGAGCAACAGGGATGTTTAGAAAGGTAATCATGACGGCGATGTTTGCAATCATGGGTGTTTATCTCGTAAGTTTCATTATGTCTTTCTTTGGAACAACGATCCCAATGATTCACGGAAATGGCCCAGTGGGAATTGGATTTAGCCTTATTGTAGTAGGTGTTGCTGCATTTAGTTTAATTCTAGATTTCGACTTTATTGAAAAAAGTGTTGATCAGGGAGCACCAAAATATCTTGAGTGGTATGCGGGCTTCTCTTTAATGGTTACTCTTGTGTGGCTATATATTGAAGTATTAAGACTTCTTTCAAAATTAAATCGACGCGATTAATTTTTTATATTCATGGACCAACTTGCTCCAAAGAGTATTTGGTCCATGACTAACTTGTTGGCCGTTAGCTCACTTCCCGTTTCTCCATTTCTTTGCTCAAGCATTAGTCGATATTCATCAAATAGATTTCTATTCTCAGGCAATTGCTTTGCCATCTCTTCTAAAATATAAGCTGCTTGTGCAAATTCTTTTGCTACTTCAGTTTTCGATTCTCCTGCGATCTTATAGCTAGGATAGACTTTATTAAGATGATTTTTGAAATCAGTGAGAAGCTTTGTCGTATATTTATTCTCTGTTGGAATAGTGTGATTTGCCCAGCTCTTTACTTCTTTTATATTTGTTTGATGAGCATAGAACTCAAGTGTGCGATCGTAGTCGTATCCCCATTTTGATTTTTTTACAATAACACCCTGGCAAACAACTTTTAAAGCATCATCAGAAATATTTGAGACACTTACCTTTGAAATACCAGTGATCTTTTCAATGGATTCACTTTCCATATCGCGACAATCATACTGACAACTAAAAATGACTTCCTTTGGATAGGGAGCCGAAAAATCATTTTGGATATACTTCTTCGTAGCATAGTCCGCAAGACAAAATCCGGGACTTGGGATAGCCGCTAAGATATTTAGTGAAAGTATTCCAATGACTGCGGCCTTCATTACTTACCAGTCATTCCTTGGTAGAGCGCAAACCAGATGTAAATACTTAGAACAAGTAAGACTAGTTTAAAACTGATACGCCAGTAATTTAGTGGTTTTTTATTTTTCATGGGCGCGATTATATGTATCTCATTAGACTTAGGCAAGCTTGTAAGTTGTTGGAATTATTTTTAAAATAGTCTTTTAGTCAAGTATGGACGTTGAATTTCCGAAAAGTGAATGAATAATTAATCTTTATTAAGGACGTTCATGAAGTTTATTAAGAACCCTTCTTTTATCTTAATCTTTTCACTTCTTTTAGGTGTTTTTCCTCAGGTCTATTTTGTAAAAAATAATCTACCTGAAATTGATTGGCGAACACCCGCTTCAACACAAAGTAGCGCTTATGAGATTTGGGGAGAGATGATGGAAGCATCTGTTGGCTATAATGCTAAAGCAATAGGTGTCAAAGGCTCTGGCCGACGCTCTATTACATGGGGGGCGGAGAAAGAAGGCTCCTCTTCGTATGTAACTAGAATTCTAGGTCCAGATGTTAGAGCATTTATGGATATTCTTCCAACTGAAGAGTCGAAGCGTCGCAAATTTTTAAAAGAATTCTTCACAAAATGGATGAACAATACCCCGGGTCAATCAAGTCGTGTATGGGTAGATGAAAACGGAACTCGCTACGATCCTGCACAAGAGCTCTTCGATGAAAAAGGGCGAAGTAAGGCCATGGATATTTCCTTTCTGAATGGTTTTAATCCAGAAGAAGCGTCTTTGGATGAACTTGAGGAAATGTGGAATGAGTGGGGAAGTAAAACAAATAACAGTCCATTTAGTTATCTTTCGCCTCTAACGAGAAGGCAATTCTTTAAAGGTGAGTTTCCACATATCGAAACAGAATTGAAACCTTACTACCGTATGGTTCCAAATATCGGTATTTTTCAAAAATATATAGATGATATCGAGCCAACTTCGGTTGGTTGGGAAATTCTATTTAAACCTCAAAAATCATATGGTGAATTCCAAGAGATGATTGCGTGGTTTAAAAAGACAATGGGAAGAAATGGAGAGTTGTTTCAGGCCCCTGGACATCAACGTATGGTCGTTCCAGTTGGGAAAAAATTTAATCGTCAAAAAGCTGCAGAACTTACTAAAGTCGCTCAGGCCCTTATTGTTCTTGAGGGAATTGCCGGGCGCTCAGGAATCGAAACGGCAGACTATAAAGAAATTCTTGATGATTGGGAAATATCAAATGGAATTATCGATGGAGAAGAAACCAATAGAGGACCTTTAAGAGTTGATTATGAAGGTCGTTTTGTAAATGATTCGATTTCAATTGAATTTCGCTCTGGAACAAAGAATGCAAGAGTCGCACGTTTTATTCAAGCCTCACTTGCTTCACGTTTTTCTCGTAATGACTTTTCTGGAATTGAAAAGATTCGCTCTTGGACTCTCATTGATGAAGAGACGATACATTATGCAGAAGCTTCCGATTTAAAGCATCGCTTTGGTCTAACAATGGAACAAGCGAAGAGGGCCGCCGATAAACTTAATCAAGCATCCCTTGAAGGCTATAATGTCGTCCTTTGGAATTGGTATAATGAATGTCCGATTCTTGGGAAAACTAAGAAGACGATTCTTAAAAATTTAACAAGGGATTATCTCATTGATGTTGGAAGCTTAAGACATACTAATCGAGAGAACTTGAAAAAGGCCATCATCTCTTTACAAAGAGAATGGGTTGCTTCTTCAAATATCACAGAAGACATCAGAAAGTACATGATGCCGCAGAGAAGTTTTTCTGACACAGAAAACTTTCATAAATTCAAACCAGGTACGAATATGCCAATAGACGTAAATAAAGTTGATCTTGGTATTGAGTATTCTGCAAAATTTCCCCTTAAGTATCAGGGTGATTTTGCTATGATTGAAAATGAAGATGGCGATTATAATCGCCAAAGGCTTATGGACGGTAAAATGTCATGGCTTCAAACTCGTGTGGATATGTCTCCTGATGAAAAAGAAGCATACCTTGAAAAACTTGCAACTGATCTTCGTGATCGTTTAGGTGGAGAAGGGGAAGTTGAAAGACTGTATGAAGATGGGCATGGCCACGGTCTTGATATTGCTTTTAAAATCCGTGACTCTAAAGATCGATCATGGAGAGTTGAGTGGGATGGTATTGGCCGAAATTATACTCCAGCAGGTGATGTCATTATTGACTCGGTTCGAGCTGGATCTATTGAAGTTGTCACACCTAAATTTGAACCAAATATGGATGAGATGCAGGCGGTATTTGATACTTTTCAAAAGAATAATGCACTTCCATATATTAAGGCCGGTGGTGGTCACTTAAATATTGATTTAACAGTCTTTGATGGTAAGCCTCACGAGTTTGCTCGCTTTCTTGCTGTCTTCAATGAGTATCGTTCTGTGATTGCATTTATGTTTCAAGATTTAAATCGAGTTAAGAGTGCGGAGCCAGTTGCTATCTCAGATGAGTTTGCACAAAAACTTGCTAATTGGAATGGGACAGAAACTGAACTAAAAAAAGCACTTTATAATGAAGGCTATTTTAATAAACGTGTTGGACGTAAGGCCCGTTACACTCACTTAGATGTTTCGGCATATTTCCAAGATGTTATCCCTGAGAAATTTATTAGTGATGATTTCGATATATCTAATCCAAAAGTTCCATGGCGTCCTGCTTTTAGAGTTAATCCGAAAATCAGAAAGGCCGAGGTTCGTTTAATGAATGCTCCTCGTGATGCTTATGAGAGTGCTCTACAAATGAAGTTATTCAGGGCCATCTTAAATAAGGCCTTAAATACAACAGATGAGATTTCAGGGGAGTTACAAAATGTAAGTCATGAAGAATATCTTAAGAATCCAGCAAGGCTTATTGAAGATCTTAAGAAAATGACAGATGACTTAGGACTTGAAATGCGAGAATATCGTCCAATTATTGGTGAAGGTCTTGCAAATGTAGAGCAGTACACAAATATGAGGTTTTATCGTCCACTTAAAGATCAGCTTGTGAATAATCCTGTTTTTGATGGTTGGGAAAAAGCTGTTAGGCCAAGAGGGAAAAACTCTGCAATAGCTTCGGAAGGAAAGGCGTATACTGGGCCGATTTATCCCGAAGCTTTAGAGTTTCAAGAGCTTCGCGTGGAATCGGCCAAACAAGGTGAGATTAATCGTGCGACACTTGATCCTAACTTCTATGGTGGAAAGCAGTTTTCACGTAAGACAAATTGTGTGGAGGCAATTAAAAAATTAATTGCAAATTAAAATGAAGCTTAAGCAAATTTATACGACATTAATCTTAGAAGATGCAAAGCATGTAAGGGAAATGTTAGAGAGCGCTGGTATCAAAGTACATTCTTCTAGTGGCCACTTGAATCAGCATATTTACTTAAACTCTGCAGCTGCCCAAGAGTATTTGATTTCTGTTGAAGAATTATATTATATCGATGCTAAGTATATCTTAGAGAAAAACGGCATCGAAGTTTTAAACCTTGAAGAAAGTAAGTCACAAAAAGAAGTGGATTATATGCACGACTCATTAAGACTTGCTATCTTTGGTATGATATTTGTTCCTGTCGTTCTGAATCTTTTATCTCTTTATAAATTCGGATTAGGAATTAAGCACAAAGAAAAATTAAAATTCTTTCGTATCACACAAATAATTATTCTCAATGTCATCGGTCTCGCATTTTGGAGTACCATGCTTTATAATAAATATTACTTATCACAGTAGTTTGTAATTGTTATTTTATTTATCTTAATAGGAAGGCCATTATCTCTTCATCAAAAGGAATCGAGGAGGAGAAATGAAGGTCCTATTTGTCTTATTATTTTCATTAATGACATTTGCTAATCAAAAAGTTTTATCAAAGCGTACTGTTACACTACCAGTTGATATTAGTACGGCCAAACTTAAGTGGACGAGCCTTGGTTATGGTGAAACTTTCTTTGTTAAAGTTATTGTTCCGGAGCTTGCTGGTGAGACGATTATGAATCACCGTAACGTAGGTGAAGATGGACCATGTATGTTCACGTACGATACACAACACCTTGAAGATGTTATTGGCAACAACCCTGGCGTCGAAGATATTGATTTTGAAATAACTCTGACAAAGTTCTTTTCTAAAGATGCGCAAGGTCAATGTCGTGTGTCTCTTCAAGAAAATATTAACGCAAATATTCGTGGATTTAAGTTTACACACACTCTAAGTCATCAAATGCCAAATAGAGTTGGTGAGGATTGTTTCTAACGAAGGTCTTTGAATAGAAATTCAAGTCCATTTAATTTGATCTCGGCAAGCTCTTCAAGGAGTCTGCCGAGCTCTCCTTGTGGGAAGCCCTTTTGCGAAAACCACACGAGGTATTCATCAGGAAGATCAATAAGAAGTCGGCCCCTGTACTTTCCAAATGGCATCGTGGTCTGGACGAATTTTAAGAGATGTTCTTTATTAAATGCAACTTCCATATCCTTAGTATAATGGAATACACATTGACTGGCCCCTATAAACTCTGCTAAAAATGACGAATGGCAGAATTTACGCAATTGGGGCTATCCCAAACTATTGAAGAAGCTCTTTTAAAGAAGGGCTATACAAAACCAACTCAGATTCAAGCTGAAGGAATCCCAGCTGTATTAGAAGGCAAGGATCTTCTTGCGATCTCTCAGACTGGAAGTGGGAAGACTGCCGCATTTTCGACGCCTATTCTTGATTTAATCTCAAAGAGTAAGTCAAAACTTAAACCATTTCATATTAGATCACTTATTATTGCACCAACTCGCGAACTAGCGATGCAGGTCGAAGAAAGTTTTAAGGAGTATGGTAAGGGCCTAGCTCTTTCAACTCTTGCTGTTTATGGTGGAAGTGCAAAAAAGTTACAAGTTCAAAAGCTTGCGAAGGGGATTCAGATCCTCGTTGCAACTCCAGGACGCTTAGTTGATCTTATAAGAGATGAAAAAATCTTTTTAGATGAAGTAACGCACTTAGTTCTTGATGAAGCGGATCGTATGCTAGATATGGGCTTTAAAGATGATCTTGAATTTGTATTAAAGAGACTTCCTGAAAGTAAGCAGTGCCTTTTCTTTTCTGCTACGATGGCCAAAGAAGTAGAAGCTATTGCAAATAAACTTTTACAGAATCCTCATAAAATTGAAATTGCACCTGTTAAAGCAAGGTATGAGGGGATTCGTCAGATGGCCTATCTCGTCGAAGAAGAAAGAAAAGCTGACTTCCTATTAAAGTTTTTAAAAGATCGCCAAGTAAAAAGTATCATTGTCTTTGTAAAAACAAAGTCAGATGCCAATAAGCTTGAGAGGCATTTAAAAGCAAATCAAATAAAAGCATGTGCCATTCATGGTGATCGAGACCAGCGCCAGAGAATCTATAACTTAAAAGAATTTCAAAAAGGTAATATGCATGTTCTTGTTGCTACAGATATTGCGGCAAGAGGGCTTGATATCGATGGCGTAGGATATGTATTAAACTTTAGTCTTCCACAACAAGTTGAAAATTACACTCACAGAATAGGGCGCACTGGACGTGGGGGAAGAAGAGGTATTGCTATCTCTTATATCTCACCAAGTGAAGAAAAATATTTTAAAAGAATTCAAAAAGAACTTGGACTTGATATCCATATAAAAGGGCCTACTAAGTAGGCCCTTTTTTTATGCAATTTTATGAAAATTATTTTTCGATATTTGCACCAACAACAGCTGCCATTTGCATCATGTTGATCGTTTCACCTTCCTTCATATTACGAAGGTCAGTTACTTTACCAGACTTTGAAGTCGAGTGTGTGTGCTTAAAGATTGAAAGAAGAGTTGCATCAGCTACGATGAACTTACCTGCGTTCTCTGGCTTTCCATTTTCAGTCTTAGTTTGAAGACCTTTTTCTTTAATATAATCCCACAGTCTTTTAGTGATTTCAGTTCTTGGTAGTTCTGTCTCACCAAGCATTGCTGCTAAGTCTGATTTTAGTTTTACTGGTTTTTTTAATCCTTTTTCTTCACTCATAATTTAATCCTTTAATTAGTGTCTCTAATAATTGTTTAGGAAAAGACTTTCTTTGTACAGAAAAATCAATTACCCATCAAGTCTATCATCTGCGATATGAGTATTTAAATCCTCAATAACAGATAATTCAACTATATTTGATGCCTTATCCAATAGAATAAGACAGTCTTTACTTAAATTAAGAAGGTGTAGCTTCTTACCTTGCTGTGCGTAGCGCTCAGTAATATTCTGTAGGGCCTCAATACCAGAGTGATCCCAAACACGTGAGTTGTCAAAATCAATATACACATGCTCTTTGTCATCTTTAAAATCAAAAAGATCTTTAAATGATGTTACTGAACCAAAAAATAGTGGGCCATCTAATTCATAGATTGTCTTGTCGTCTTCATCTCTTTTCTTTGCATGCATTGTCTTTCCGTGCTCCCAAGCAAATACAAGAGCAGAAACAATAATACCAACTAGTACTGCAACAGCTAGGTCCGCTAAGATTGTCACGACAGAAACAAGAATAATAACTAAGAAGTCTGAAAGTGGAACTTTCTTAAATAGACGTAAGCTTGACCATTCAAATGTTCCAATAACAACCATAAACATTACACCAACAAGTGCTCCAAGAGGAATCATCTCAATCAAAGGTGCACCAAAAAGTACAAATCCTAGTAGTAAGATTGCCGCCGTGATACCTGAGAAGCGACCTCGACCTCCACCACGGATATTAATCATTGATTGACCGATCATGGCACAACCACCCATTCCACCAAAGAATCCGTTTACTAAGTTGGCAAGACCTTGACCAACTGATTCACGGTTACCTTGACCTCTAGTATCTGTAAGTTCATCAACTAATTGTAGTGTCATTAGTGATTCAATTAGACCAACTGCTGCTGCAAGGAATGCATATGGAAGAATTAGCTTTAGATTATCCATTGTTAATTCAACGTATGGAATTTTAAATGTTGGAAGACCTGCTGCAATTGTTGTGATTGTCTTATCTTGGTCTTGAACAAAATCAAGTACAGTTCTAACAAGGCCTGGATTTGCTTCATTTAAGAAGTAGCCAATAACAGTAGACGCGACGATACCAACGAGTGTTGCCGGTACGGCCTTTGTTAGTTTTGGTAGGAAAACACTGATCCCCATTGTTAAAGCGATCAATCCACACATTACCAGAAGTTGAGTTGAAGCAAGAAGTTCTCCACCAACCGTAAATTGAGAAAATTGAGCACGGAAGATAATGATAGCTAGACCATTAACAAATCCAAGCATTACTGGATGAGGAACGAGACGAATAAATTTTCCAAGTTTTAGTAATCCAAAAATAATTTGGATTAGTCCCATTATAATTACGGCCGCAAAAAGATAGCTTAATGCATTTTCCATTGCCGCATCAAAAGTCATTCCACTATCTTTGCTCATTTCCATTACTTTATAAACAAGGGGAGCAAAAATAACTGCAACGGCACCTGTCGCACCAGAAATCATTCCTGGACGTCCGCCAAAAATTGCTGTGATAAGTCCCATCATAAAGGCCGCATAAAGACCAACCTTTGGATGAACACCTGCTACGAAAGCAAATGCGATGGCCTCAGGAACAAGTGCTAAAGCAACTGTTAGTCCTGAAAGAAAATCATTTTTTAAGTTCTCTGGTTTCTTGATTGTTAAATCGATAAAACGATTTTTAAGCGAAGCACTCACATCTTCACTATGCTTGATTTTATCAGCTGACATGTCTCTCTTCCTATTTAAGTGTAAGGCTAAATACTATAGTATTTGACGCAACATTTAAAGGTTTTGTTCATTAAATCAAATTATCTTTTCGTTAAAATCACAATAAAAATTATTATTCACGGCGAATTGACCAATTCTCCACAAACTTTACGCTACAAAATTCCATAATAGGCATGTGGTTATCACACAACTACTACATGGAGACTTATTTATGAAAACTTTTATTGTGAACGAAATCAATCCAATGAGCTTCTCTCAAATAGAGGTGGACCGCCCAAAAGCAAAGGGACGAGATCTCCTCATTGAGGTTAAGTCTGTCTCACTTGGCTCATATGATAATGAAATGAGACCAACACATATGGGAAAGACTTTGGGCTTTGATGCTTCAGGTATTGTGGCAGAAGTTGGTGAAGGCGTTCAAGATTTTAAAGTTGGTGATGAAGTTTATTACACTAGTGATATGAAAAGAAGTGGTACTAATTCAGAATTTCAAATTGTGGATGAGAGACTTGTTTCACATAAGCCAAGTAATCTAAACTTTGCACAAGCGGCAACGCTCCCTTTAGCATCAATTATGGCCTTTGATAGTCTATTTGATAAATTACAAGTTGATCCCGAACGTAGTCGTGGGCAAACAATTTTAATTATCGATGGAGGCAATAGTATTGGTGCCATGGCCACGCAACTGGCCAGCAAAATAACGAATTTAACAATTATTACGACTGCTGATGATATGGAAACGAAGGAGTTTTCAAAGAAGATGGGAGCAGACTTGACCATTAATAGCTCCCTTCCAATTGCTACACAATTAAAGCGAATGGGAATTGATAAAGTTGACTATATTCTTTGTGCTAGCTCTCCGAATCAATACATTCGTAGGCTAAGGGCAATAGTAAGTAAGAGAACTCGTATGGTATCTCTTTTTTCGACTCGAGATGAATTTTTACCTAACGATTTTGTGAGCGCTTTACCAGAAGTTGAGCAAGAGTTTGTTTTAGTTTCTTCAAGTGGAATAGTTGATCATGAAGAATACGGAAATTACTTAAGAGAGGTGACTCATTTAGTTGAAGCGGGGGCGCTTAAGCCTCTTGTTGCAATGGACTTAGGTGAGATCTCTACTGAAACACTAGAGAAAGGACATGGGCTGATTAATCAACGAGATGTTCTTGGAAATATAAGTTTAAGTTTTTAAGCCTCATCAAAACTCCTCCAGGTTTTGTCCGGCCTCTACTCTTCAATTTTATTAAAAGGAGGCCGGTTTTTTCAAATAGACTTCGATGTGATTTCATTTATAATGATCTCTATGGAAAATAAAATTGATGTATCAGACAAAGTTAAGCAGGCATATGACATTGCAATTAAAGCGCGCTCAAATGCACATGCCCCGTATTCAAAATTTCAAGTAGGTTCGGCCTTAAAACTAAACGGTATTGATGATCCAATCCCAGGTTGTAATGTTGAAAATGCTAGCTACGGTGGAACAATTTGTGCGGAAAGGGGAAGTGTTCTATCAAGTGTTGCACAATTTGGTAAGAAGGATTTCGAATTTATCGTAGTTGTGACAGACCAAGAAGAGCCAGCAGTTCCTTGTGCTTTTTGCCTTCAAGTCATGTCTGAATTTGTAAAGGCAGACTTTCCTGTTTATCTAGGAAATCTAAAAGGAATTACGAAAAAAGTTCTATTTAAAGAACTTCTTCCGCATCCATTTACTGAATTTACTGTTTAGTTTTAGCTTCGAGAAAAAACACTTTTTGTATGGGCACTATAGATTTCGAGATCATTGAGATCTTTTAGTTGCCCAATAAGCTTCTTGTCGTCACTATCTGGAAGATCGTTTTCTAAAATCGTAAAAAAAGACTGGCGATCACTTGCTTCAAATGAAGCCTTTTGAACCACGCGGTATAGGTCTTCTCTTGTATTATTAGAAACTTCAATTAATTTATGTAAAACGAAGCTAGAAAGGTGTTTAAAGTTTTGAGTAACTTTAGATTTCATTGCTTCTTTATCAATGACGAGATCTTCTACAGTGCTATTCATACGCTCAATTGAGTAGAGTAGGATTCCAAACATATCAGGTAGAAAGAACCTTTCAGCACTTGAGTGGCTGATATCTCTTTCATGCCAAAGCAGGCAGTTGTCCATTGCTACTTGGTTATATGTTCTAAGCATTCTTGCCATTCCTGTAAGGTTCTCACTTGAGATAGGATTTTTCTTGTGTGGCATTGTCGATGAACCTTTTTGACCTTTTTTAAAGCCTTCAAAAACTTCTGCAACATCAGAGTGTTGAAGATGGCGAATCTCGACACATAGTCTTTCTAAGGCGCAGCCAAATAGTGAGATAATTGTCGTTAGCTTTGCAATGCGATCGCGAGGAATGACTTGTGTTGAAACAGGTTCAACTTTTAGTCCAAGAAAGTTTAAAACTTCAGCTTCAATTGCCGGAGTTAAAATAGTGTAATTTCCAACTGCACCTGATATTTGGCCTGTCAGTTCGTTGTCATAAAAATCTTTGAGATCACTGTAGCGTCTTTTGAACTCACAAAGATGTCCTCTCAGTTTTTGGCCAAAACTCATTGGCTCTGCAAAGATACCGTGAGAGCGTCCAATGCAGATTGTTTTCATATGCTCATTTGATTTTTCATCAAGTGTTTTAATAAGCATTTCAAAAGCTGGTAGAATACGATTGAGTGTTTCTTTTATTTGAAGTGTTAGAGCTGTATCAATGATGTCGGATGAAGTGACTCCAAAGTGAAAATACTTTCCTTCATTAGTCTCTAGTTGCTCAGTAATTGAAGTACAAAAGGCAATAACATCATGTCTTGTTTCACGTTCGATCTCCTTGATTCGCTCAGGATTAACAGTCACAAGATTTAACTTATTTGAAAATGCTTCTTTTATAATTCCGGCATTCTCAAGGGCCTTTGTCAGTGCAATTTCGACTTCAAGAAATTTTTCAAATTTAAATTGCTCGCTCCAAATTTCACTAATCTCTTTCTTTTCGTATCTTTCAATCATAAGTCTTCCAGTTAATTAAAATATAAATCCAACTCCAAGCTGAGCACTTACCCAACTCGCTGATGCTTCAGTCGTAATTGTTTCATCTGAGCTTTCTAATGCCATTAGGTTATAAATAAATCGTGCAGAGAAGTGTAGGCCACTACTTGCTCGATAAATTAGGCCATAGCTTGCATTAAAGCCAATCCCTGATAATTCTGTACCGAAAGCCTCTGAGTCACTTATATTATAAGTAAGATGTGCCTGAATTTCATCGTAAATAGACTTAATATTGATGAAGTCGTTGATTAGGATTGAGCGTCTACTTAGCCCTGCTCCGACTGAGTAAACACTTAGGCTTGCATCAAGGTTATCAAATTGTGTTACACTCGCAACATCAAGTGTATTAAGAGCGCCGTAGAGGTTTAGTGAATACCTTTCGCTGTAAAATGTAATTGTACCACTGATTGTATTTGTCGAAGCAAATTCACTTAAGTTTGTAATTCCACCATAATTAAATTCAAGTGAAAAATTATCATCTTTGATATTATAGCGTGAAAGTTCATAGCCATAATCTTCATCAGTGATATTGATATCTTCAAAACTTGTTAAGTCTTGTGCAAAACTAGTTGAGGCTAGTGTTAATAAAAGTAGAGTAGAGATAAAACTTAATTTTTTCATTATTGTCCTCCTCCCTTAATAATGGCCTTATCAAAGGCTTGGTCAGGAAGATTTTCTAGACCTACAATTTGGGCCAGTTCAACTCTCTTGGCCAGGTATTGAAATTTAATAATCGACTCTCTCGTTAGTGAGTCAAAGTAGTCCTGCATCGCTAATTGGTACTCAAGATAACGTGTCTTACGATTTGTATATTGATAAAGAGCTGTCTCCATTCTCTTTTTTAACGAGTCATTACGGGATTTAATAATATTTAGATGCTCAACTGCAGAGTTTAAAAAGTTGAAGATATTAACAATGGCCTCTTCAACCTTTCTTCTTGTAAGACTTAAATCATACATGGCCTTTTCTTTTTCTAGTCTTGCATTTGCAAGTTTTCTACGATTAAAAAGTCCACCGTCCCCAAAGATTGTCCAACTTGCGTTTAAGCTGGCCACAAGATCAATATTTGAATTACCAACTGATGTCGTGTAGTAGTCATTTGTTACAGAGCTGCCGTCAAAAATTTGAGAGTAAGTTCCAAAATTTACTGTGATTTTTGGCAGCGGAAGATTATCTCTAACTGCTATTTCATACTCGCGATTCTTAATATTTCTTTCGACTTTCTTATCAAGAATAAATGGTGAAACTTTTCTCGCTGTAGCGATGGCATTGTCTCTGCTATAAGTCGACTTTTCGTATTGATAATCGTCTTTGATGAAATAAAGTGTTCCCGGAGGATCATTTAAACGTTTGGCCATATCTTCTGAAGCGATATTTTCATTTGTCTTAGCGTCAGTATAGGCTTCTTGAGCTCTTAAGTACTCTGAGCGAGATTGGTAGTACTCGTGTTTTGTAATTTTCTTTTGTAATACTTTTTCTCGGTTCATACGATAAACAAGAGTAGCGCGTTGAAGGTATTGGCGAGCAATGATCTTCAAGTCTTTAGCGTGAATCAGTCTTACATATTCACGAACGAGTTCCTGTTTAAACTCACGAAGCGTTTCTTTGTCGCGGTCAATTTGACGCTCAAGTGATTCTTTTTCATTCTTATAATTAAGGTAGTCCTTACCCCAATTGAAAAGCGTATATTCTCCAAGCTCCAGTCCAACACTTCCGCTCGCTGTACGAGGTAGGCGAGTTAGGTCATTACTTCCACTCTTAAGTGTTCCAATTCGCTGTGGGTTTAGTTGCAAGTTAATTTTTGGATTAGGCGTCCAGAACTCTTCTTTTGTATCCTTTAATCTATTTTTTAGAATCTCAATATTTTTGCGACGGATAACATTGTCTTGGTAGCTTCTCATTCCTTGCTCGATTACTGTTCCAATATCGAGTGGACGATAAGCATTTTCATCAACTTTATCTTCACTGGCCTCTTGGATAAAGATTTCAGGAGATTGTTCTAATGCATAAGAAAAGCTTGATAGAAATAGGTAGGCGCAAACAAAGCCTATTGTTTTAGTCATAAGTGAAGTCCCTCTCATTTAGCTAATTGCTAATTTTGTGCGTCTGCTAAAATTATGACTTGCGTGATATGAGATGGCAACACTTGCTCGCTAGAGAGTCAATCCTGGACATCCACGGCGAACAATTTGTTCTTCGAGCTTAATAACTTTCAAGTTCGTAATCTTTAATTCTTGGATGACGCGGTATTGATTGTCTCTTAGCTTTGAGGAAATCGACTTTTTATTATCAGGTGTCGTCTTTAGAAGATTCTTGTTTCGATCTAAGAGAAAAAGCAGTCTTTGACGGTGTTCAACTTTTTCTTGTCTTTGGTTCATTAGTGAGTCGCAACGACGAGAAATACTTGGGTCAGTAATAATTGAATCGGAAATAGTTTGCGCATTAAGTCTATTCTCAATTGAGGCCGTATAAATAAAAACAATGGCACTGAGTGTTAAGGCGAAGTATTTCATGAGATTTATGATATCACACTTTGCAAGTATCACAGGTATTTGTTATTATTTACTGTCAAAAAGGTAAATAATGAACTTAAAAGCTTTGGTATTAATACCATCAAGATTCGCCTCGACTCGTTTCCCCGGAAAACCTCTAGCAAATATCGCCGGCAAGGCAATGGTCTCTCATGTTTATGATGGATGTGCTGGTATTGTTGAAAATTTTCCTGGTTCAAAAGTTTGTGTCGTTACGGATAATGATGAAATTGAAAAAATGTTAAATGAGTCTGGCCGCAATGTGGTTCGAGTCGATGATGATGTTCCGTCGGGAAGTGAAAGAATCTTCTTGGCCTACGATCGTTTTTTTAAAGATGAAAAGTATGACTTCGTTATCAATGTGCAAGGTGATGAGCCATTGATTAAAGCTGACTTACTAACTGAACTATTGCGAATTCATAATTCTCAAAATTTTGATGTAGCGACTGTTATAAAAGAGATGTCGATTGATAATGATCATGAGGATTACTTAAATCCAAATAAGGTGAAGGCCGTCTTTTCAAAAGAGAAAAATATTTGCCATTACTTTACAAGAAGCCCTCATCCATTCAATCGTCAAAAGACACCGGGGCTAAACTGGTATTTACATATTGGTATCTATTCATTCAAACCAGAAGTCCTTAAGAATTTCTGCTCTCTAGGTGAGTCGACTAATGAGAAGATTGAATGTTTAGAGCAATTAAGACTACTTGATAACGGCTACACAATTGGTGCCGCAATTACAGATATGACATTATGTGGAGTTGATACTCCGGAAGATATTCCATTCGTGGAGGGAGTGATAAATGGCAAATAGCCAAAAGAAGTATATTTTCATTACTGGTGGAGTTACAAGTTCTCTTGGAAAAGGCTTAGCAGCTGCATCGATTGCATCTTTACTAGAAAGACGTGGAATTCGCATTAATATGCTTAAGATGGATCCGTATATCAATGTTGACCCAGGGACAATGAGTCCGACTCAACACGGAGAAGTTTTTGTAACGGACGATGGTGCTGAAACAGATCTCGATCTTGGTCACTATGAAAGATTCACTTCTTTAACACTTTCAAAACAATCAAACTTTACGACAGGTCAAGTTTACCTAGAGGTAATTGAGAAAGAAAGAGAAGGGAAGTATCTTGGTAAGACGGTTCAAGTTGTTCCTCACATCACGGATGAAATTAAACGTCGTATTCATATTGCAGCAGAGGATGCAGATATTCTAATCGGAGAAATCGGTGGAACTATTGGAGATATTGAATCTCTTCCATATGTTGAATCAATTAGACAATTTGCTCATGACGTTGGACAAGAGAATGTTTTATTTGTTCACCTTGTTTTAATTCCTTATTTATCTGCAGCGGGAGAGTTAAAGTCCAAACCAGCTCAACACTCAGTTAAAGAGCTTCGTTCACAAGGTCTATTCCCACATATTATTATTTGTCGCAGTGATCGTGAGATCGATCAGTCGATTATGGATAAAATCTCACTATTTTGTAACGTACCAAAAGACAATGTATTCCAATCTCTAGACTTGGATTCAATTTATAAAGTACCACTTAACTTCCATTCTCAAGGGCTAGATGAAAAGATCACAAAGATCTTAGGGATTTGGTCTTCATCGCCAAAGATTGATGACCTTGAAAAGGTTGCATATAACTTCGATCATCCACTAAGAGAGGTGAAGATTGGTGTTGTTGGAAAGTATACGGAATTAGTAGAGTCGTACAAGTCTCTGGATGAGGCCTTAAGACACGGAGCTCTTGCTCACCAACTTAAGCTTGTTCCTGTATATGTTGACTCGGAAGATATTGAAAAAGAAGGAGCAGATAAGCTTCTTAAAGATGTACAAGGTATTCTTGTACCAGGTGGTTTTGGAGAGCGTGGTACGGAAGGGAAAATTTCGGCCATTCGTTTTGCTCGTGAAAATAAAGTTCCATTCTTTGGAATATGTCTAGGAATGCAGCTTGCAATTATTGAATATGCTAGAAATATTTGTGGATTAACAGATGCTACATCAGAAGAATTTAATGCTGGTGGAGATCTTTTAGTTCACTATATGGAAGGTCAAACTCGAGATGGTGCTAAAGGTGGAAGTATGCGCCTTGGTAGCTATGAGTGTGAGCTTCTTGATGGAAGTCGCGCAAGACAGATGTATGGTGAAAAACTAATTAATGAAAGACACCGCCATCGTCTAGAAGTTAACAACTTCTATGTTGAACAATTAAAAGAGTGTGGTCTTGTTATTAGTGGAAAGAATCCTGAACTTAACCTCGTTGAAACAATTGAGATTAAGGATCATCCTTTCTTCTTTGCATGTCAGTACCACCCAGAGTTTAAATCGAGGCCATATGCGGCCCACCCAGTATTTAGTGAATTTATTAAAGAGGCAGATAAATATGGAAAATAAAAAATTTGATCTATTCATGGGGACTTGTGTAATCGAGTCTGAACAAATGTGTATGGATGTTTGTGGACGTCTTTTAGAAATGCTTGAGCCTGTAAAGGATGAAATCAACTTTTCTTATAAAGGGAGTTTTGATAAGGCAAACCGCTCATCAATCGATTCTTTCAGAGGTCCTGGACTTGAAAAAGGTCTTCAGATCCTTGAAAAAGTGAAGAAGCAATATGGAGTGCAATTAATCACAGACTTTCACACTGCTGAACAAGCCGATGCTGTTGCAAGTGTTGTTGATACAATTCAAATTCCAGCATTTCTTTGCCGTCAAACAGATATGATCTTAGCAGGTGCTGAAGCTTGTAAGAAATACGACGCTCAACTTAAGATTAAAAAAGGGCAATTCCTATCTCCTGAAGAGACAGGAAATATCGTTAAGAAGGCCGAAGAATTTATTTCAAAGGATAAGATCCTTCTAACTGAAAGGGGAACTTCATTTGGATATAATAATCTAATTGTTGATATGGCATCTTTCCAAATCATGAAGTCTTTTGGTGTTCGTGCAATTCACGACGCTACTCATTGTGTTCAAAGACCTGGAGGTCTAGGGACTTCAACTGGTGGAAAGCGTGAGCAGATTCTAACTCTTGCTCAAGCGGCCGTGGCAGCAGGTGCAGACGGAATCTTTATGGAAGTACATCCGAATCCAAGTGAAGCTAAGTCTGATGCGGCCACAAGCCTGCCTCTAGACCAAGCGGGTGTTATTATCCAAAGACTATTAAGAATTAGAAACGCTATTACGGAATAATTAATGGATTTATTTACAAAAGCTCAAAAATATAAAGAAAAATTAAAAGATATTAAAGTACTCGCTTTTGATATTGATGGAGTTCTAACTCCAGGTCATGTTTGGTACCAAGATGATGAAATGGGCTTTAATCGCTCATCACATACTTCGGATGGCTATGCTTTAAAACTACTTATGAAAGCAGGATTTAAAGTTGGTGTTATTTCTGGAGGTGCATCAAAAGGTGTTCAAGAGCGTTTTGTGAATAACTTAAAACTTGATTTTGCCTTCTTGGGTGACGAGGATAAAAGAGTCGCATTTAAAAAAGTCTTAGATCTTGGATTCAAACAAGAAGAAGTACTTTTTATGGGTGATGAATTCTTTGATGTTCCTCTACTAAAAGCAGCAGGATTTGCTGCAACAACGCCACATGCATCTCACGAGATTCAAATGTATTGTGACTATGTAACGCAAAGAGAAGGTGGACACGGTGCTGTTAGAGAAGTTATTGATATCTTCCGCTATGTCCATGGCATCGTTCCTGAAGTTTTAGACTTTGACGGAAGTCCTATTGATTTTAAGGATACATGGCCAAAGTAGGAGTTGATTAGTATGGATTTAACAAAACTAAAGGCCTTATTGGATGACCAATATGAGTGGCCAGCAGTCTATAATTTTAAGTTTATTGGAAATGAGACAAATCGTGATGAGTTAATCATGGCCGTAGGAGAAAAGCCTCACCATGAAAAACCATCTAAAACAGGCAAGTACATCTCTTTCACATTCAATGTAAAGTGCAATAGTTCTGATGAAGTGTTAACGATTTATGAAAGAGTCGGGCGCCTACATGGTATACTAGCACTATGACAAAAGATAACTTTGAATATAAAACAGCTCTAGTTGTTGGAGCTGGTGCTTTCGGAACTTCGATTGCATCAATTCTGGCAAATAAATTTGAAAATGTAATTTTAAAGGTACGCTCAGAAGATATCTATAAAGATATTAATGAGGACCGTATCAATTCTGTCTATCTTCCTGGTATTAAGCTTGACGCTAATATTAAGGCAATCCTTGATTGGAGTGAGCTAGATCCTAGTGAAGAAGATAGTTTAGAGCTTATTGTTTCAGGGTTACCTACTCACGGAATTAGAACTTTCTTTAGTGAAAACCTTGTTCGCTTTAATAGCTACCTTGGTAAAGGCATTCCTTTAATTAGTCTTTCAAAAGGGATTGATCCTGATACTCTTGAGTTAAGTGATGATCTACTAAATGATTTCTTTCCGCATTATCGTGACAATATCACATTCTTATCTGGCCCAAGTTTCGCAAAAGAAATTATGGAAAAACAGATTACTCTTGTCACAATCGCAGGACGATCTAAAAAAGTGTTAATGGATGTTGCCACTAAATTAGAAACTCCATATTTTAAGGCCCTGCCAAATTACGATATAAAAGGTGTCCTTCTAGGTGGTGCTCTTAAAAACGTTTTGGCCATTGCTGGTGGTATCGTTGAAGGCCTAGGCTACAATCACAATACGCGTGCCGCTATGATTACTCGTGGAATCGTCGAAATGCTACGCTTTGGTAAGGTATTTAACGCTCGTCCTGAAACATTTTATGGCCTAAGTGGAATGGGGGATCTCATTCTAACAACAACAGGTGGACTGTCTCGTAACAAAACTTTTGGACTTGAGATCGCTAAGGGAAGAAAGCCTCTTGATATTATCAATTCACAACGTACAGTTGTTGAAGGTTATAAGACGACAAAAGCGGCTTTCTTACTAGCTGAGAAATATGAAATTCGCGCACGAATTTTTAAAGGACTTTATGAAGTTCTATACAATGATGCAAACGTTGAAGAAGTTCTAAGTCAACTAATGCAGGCACCTATTAAGTTTGAAATCGATTAAGATTTAATTGGAAAGAGCACTGTAAAAGTTGTTCCCTTATCTACCATACTATCAACTTCGATTGATGCCTTCATTTTTTGTGCAGAGTGCTTTGCAATGGCAAGTCCTAGGCCTGTTCCACCAGTATTGATACTACGAGATTGATCAACACGATAGAAGCGTTCAAAGATTCTTGCGATTTTATCATTTGGTATACCAACACCTTCATCAGTAATTGCAATGTAACGATGATTTTCTCTTTGACCACTTTCAATAGTAATTTGAGTATTTTCTCGCGAGTACTTAATCGCATTTGATACGAGGTTCGAAATACAGTGATATAGTAGCTTTCCATTAGCAACGATTGTATCAGCTCCCGTATTTGAGTAGTTTACACTCATATTCTTTGCATTTATTTTGAGCTGTTGATCATTAATGAGAGCATTAATAAAAGAAGGAAGATTAATTTCTTCTACTTCAATTTTTCCTTCATTTTCAATCTTTGATAGTGAAAGAATTCCATTGATTAACTCGTCAAGGCGATCAACGTTTTGAATAACGATATCCATAATCTCTTGTTGATCTTCGTCCGTATTAATGGACTTTAGAGTTTGAGTATAGCCTTTAATCGATGTCAGAGGTGTCTTAATCTCATGTGAAACATTTTCAAAGAAGTCACGTCTCATATTATTTACATCTTGAAGTTTTGTAATATCACTAAAGTAGAAAAGAATCTCTTTGTCTTTATTCTTAGATTCAATATCGCTAATCTTTAACTGGAATGAGTTCGTTTTCCCACTAACTTTTGTTAAGGCGATTTGAGTATTATGGATCAGATTGGCCTGGTAACCATTCTTTCTTATAAGATTAATAAAGTCATAGTCTCTAATTATACTAATAAGTTCTACGCCTCGATATCGTCCATTAAAAGGTGCAAAAGATTTCTTAAATGCATTATTACAGAAAATAACTCTGCCCTTACTATCAGTTACAACGACAGGGTCATCTATTGAGTTAATAATGACTGAATAATACTGTTTTGTATTAAAGAGATCTCTTTGAAGCTTTCGTCTCTTATTGAAGTTCTTAATAGACTTAGACTCAATATAATCCCAGTAATCACGACTATCAGTAGTATCAATAACTCCTTTCATTCTAAAAATATGAAAGAGGTCGTATAGAGGAGTAAAATAGTGGCGGAAGAGAAAGAATTGTCCTGCAATAAAGAGAATTCCTAAGATTCCCATCGCCATAAAGAGTTTGGAAAAGACTTCTGATGAAATTAGTTTTAGTGCATCAGACTCAATCCTTAAAAAGAGAGTATAGCTCTTTCCTTTTGAGTGAAGTACACGGTGATGATAGATATATCGATCATCACTATCATATTCGCCAATAATAATATTTTTAAAATCCTCAATCTTAAAGCTTGGGGCCGCACATCTAATCGTACGATTTGCATTTAGAATATAAAATTGTGTTCTCTTTGTTTGTTTGTCACACATTTTCGCAATACCATCTTGGCGTAGCGACTGTAATTCCTGATCTACGATCGAGTGAATAAAGTTATCTTTAAAGTTTATGATAAAGAATGTGCCCAGAAAGAGTAGGGATAAACAAAAGATTAGCGTTTGATAAAAGATGATATCATTTAGAAACTTTATTTTAAGGAAGTTAAAAAAGTTATTCTTCACTCTTTACTCGATATCCTATCCCGCGAACTGTTTCAACAACTTTTGATTTACTTCCAAGCTTCTTACGAAGAGCGAAAACATGAGTGTCAACAGTGCGGTCTGTAACATAAATATTTTCACCTTTTATAAGATCAACGATTTGTTTACGTGTAAAAACCTTACCTGGAGAAGAGATTAGGACACAAAGAATTTTAAATTCAGAAACTGTCAGCTTAATTTCTTTTTCATCAATAATAGTTTTTACTCCATCGACATCAACTTTTATTCCCATATGGTTATATGTGTTCTTGTTGTTGATTGGAGAGCTTGTGTGATGACTTTCAACTCGTCGTTTTAGACTGCTTACTCTTGCCTTTAGAATTCCAATATCAAAAGGCTTCGTAATATAGTCATCAGCACCGGCATCAAGTCCTTCAATAATGGATTCGCTAGAAGTTAAGGCAGTAACAAAAAGAATTCCTACATTCTTAAGCTTCTTAGTATTTCGAATATACTGACAAATTTGTACACCACTAAGGTCCGGCAGCATGCGATCCAAAACAAAAAGCTCGTACTGATTATTCTCAATAGCAGTGATGGCATCATTACCTGTATTTGCCATGTCATAATCAATGCCTATGGCCTTAAGGTTTACCCCAATTAGTTTTGCGATTGATTGTTCGTCCTCTACAATTAGTGCTTTCATTATTTGCCTTATTGATCCTCTGTATGTCTTACGTCTTTACCTGACTCTAAGAAGATTATATCTTCACAAATATTTGTTGCGTGATCACCACATCTTTCAAATATTTTCGAAACACGAATGACAGCAAAACCTTCATCAACCTCTGCCTTTCCATCTTTAAGAAGTTGATAAAACTTCTTCACTAGATCTCTATGAAGAGAGTTAACTTCGTGATCGGCCTTGATTACATCTGTTGCCATTTGAATATTGTTAGAAGCAAAGGCAATTAAACTCTTTCTTACCATCTCAAAAACTTCTGCTTGAATGATGCTGCAATGTTTTTCTCTATTTGAAATTCGCATTAAGTAGCGCTTTAAGTTAACTGCTTCATCTCCGAGTCTTTCAAGTTCAGAGTTGATCTTCATGATGGCCAATGCCGTTCTTAGATCAATTGCAGTAGGCGACTTAAGAGCGATAAATTTAAATACATGATCATCCACAAGCTTATGAAATTCATTGATTTCATTCTCAAGCTCATAGAGATTTTCCATTGTTGATTTTTCATCAACAGCAACATGTAGAATCTTTTCTACAATTGCGGCCATTTCTGTAATATCTTTTCTTAGTGTTTCAACAGTCAATTCCATTGAATGCTCCTTAGCCAAAACGGCCAGTGATATAATCTTCAGTTTTCTTTTCTTTTGGGTTGGTAAAGACATCACTACTTAGTCCATGCTCAATAAGCTCTCCAAGGATAAAGAAACTTGTATAGTCTGCAATACGTGCTGCCTGCTGCATATTGTGTGTAACAACGATTACCGTATAGTCTTTCTTTAGTTCACTCATAAGATCTTCGATCTTTCCGGTCGCAATTGGATCAAGGGCCGATGTCGGCTCATCCATTAATACGATTGGCGGGTTTGTTGCTAGTGTTCTAGCAATACAGAGTCTCTGTTGCTGACCACCTGATAGTGAAGTTCCTTCTTGATGAAGTTTATCTTTTACTTCATTCCATAAGGCCGCTTTCGTTAGACAATTATAGGCGATTTCATCGAGTTCACTTTTTTTCTTCTTTCCCCAAAGTCTTGGCCCGATGACAACATTGTCATAGATACTCATGGCCGCAAATGGGTTAGGCTTTTGAAAAACCATTCCAATTTTTCTGCGAATTTCAACAGGATCGGCAGATGGAGCGTAGATGTCATTTCCTTCAAGAATAACCTCTCCTGAAACACGTGCACCTTCGACTTCTTCATGAATACGATTTAGGGTTCTAATATAAGTTGATTTACCACAACCTGAAGGGCCAATAATCGCATTGACAGTATTCTTATGGTACTTAAGATCAATACCTTTTACAGCGTGAAAGTCTCCAAACCATGCTTGAATATTTTTTACATCTAATATGATATCGCTATTTGCCATTATGATTTCCTCACAAAGAATTTCTTAAGCTTCTTTGAATTGAATAAGAATTTTGCACTTAAGTTCAGTCCAAGAACAATAATAATTAGGGTGAATGAACCGGCCCAAGCTTGTTGTTGCCATTCTTTATATGGACTGATTGCGTAGTTATAAATTTGTACCGGAAGTGAGGCCATTGGACCTGTTACATTGTAGCTCATGTACATGCTTCCAAATGCCGTAAATAATAGGGGGGCTGTTTCTCCGGCCGCACGTGATATTGCTAGAATAACACCTGTCATGAGAGAGTTTCTTGATCCTTTAAGAATAATATTGAAGATAACTCGCCATCTTGGAAGTCCAAGAGCAAGTCCTGCTTCTCTAACATGTCTAGGGATTAGCTTTAAGATTTCTTCCGTTGTTCTAGTTACAATTGGAAGAATAATAATACTTAGAGCAAATGCTCCGGCCAGTGCTGAAAATGATTTAAAGCTTACAACAAATATTAGATAAGAAAAGATACCAACTACAATTGAAGGCACGCCTGTTAAAAGATCGATTGTAAATCTAAGGGCCGTTGCAATTTTACTTTTCCCGTATTCACTTAAGTAGACACCACATAGTGTTCCAACTGGAACCGCAATTAGTGAACCTATTGATACCATAATAAGAGTACCTAGGATGGCATGTCTCATACCACCACCGATTTCTCCAACTGGTTTAGGATCATTTAAAAAGAAGTCTAAACTTATTGAAGTTGAACCTTTTTGAAGAAGGAAAATAAAAACTAAAATTAACGGTAGAATCACTAATAAAGCAGAAAGAACTAACAGTCCCTTAAAAATTAGATTCTTTATGACACGACTTTTTGAGAGTTTCACTTTGATGCTCCCTTTGTTTGCTTCCATACAATTGTACGTGCTACTAAGTTAACTACAAAAGTAACGACAAATAAGAGAAGTCCAACGAGGCATAGAGCGGATAAGTGTAGATCACTTTCTGCTTCTGCATATTCATTTGCCATAACTGAGGCCATTGTTGAAGCTGGAGCAAAGATTGATTTAGTGATTTGAGGAGTGTTACCAATAACCATGGCCACGGCCATTGTCTCTCCAAGGGCGCGTCCTAAACCTAGAACTAGTGCTCCTACCATTCCTGAAAAGCTTGGCCTTAAAACTGCAATTTTAATCATCTCAAATTTTGTGGCCCCAAGCCCTAGGGCAGCTTCTTTGTGGAGTATATTAACTGAACGAAATACCTCTCGTGCAACAGATGTGATAGTTGGGATAATCATAATGGCCAAAATAATTGAGGCCGTAAGAATACCAATCCCAAAGCTTGGGCCTTGGAAAAAAGGTAAAAATCCAAATACTGCCTTTAGGGCAGGAGTTAGAAGGTCTTTAACAAAAGGAGCTAAGTAGTAGAGGCCCCATAAACCAAAAATGATACTTGGAACGGCCGCAATAAGTTCAACAAAAGTTCCTAGAATACTTGAAATTGATTTAGGTAAATATTCTGTAATAAAGAGGGCCACTGCAATACTAACAGGACCTGCAATTAGAAGGGCAAGAAGTGAAGTAACAACAGTACCAAAGATAAATGGAAGTGCCCCAAACTCGTCATCAATTGGATTCCAGAAATCATCGAAAATAAATTTAAATCCAAACTCACTAAATGCTTCACGACTGGCATAGAAAAGCTGACCAATCATAAGTATCAGTAGAATAATGACAATAAGTGAAAAAAAGCGAAGTGTTATATAGGCCAACTTATCCTGTTTTGAAGGAGAAATTGGCCCTAATTTTTTAAGTAGGTTCATTAAAGAGATTTTACCCTTTCTAATACCTTTTTGGAAAGTTCAGTTGGTAGGGGAGCATAGTAAAGTTCTTTAGCATAACTTTGGCCTTTACTAATTGCCCATTCAACGAATTTGTAAATCTCAACTCTTTTCTGGTCTTTTTCTACCATTGGTAGAAGGATATACGTCAGAGCACTGATAGGATATGAGTCTTTAGCGCTGCTGTTAATAAGTGAACCTGTTAACTCTTTTCCAGTTGTTTTAAACTCTTTAGCTGAAGCTGATACGGCCTCAACAGTTGGATTGATAAAGATACCAGACTTATTCTTAAGGGCCACTGTCTTAATATTATTCTTTCTAGCGTGAGCAAGATCCATATATGTGATTGAACCCTTAGTGTTGCTTACAATTGAAGTTACACCATCATTTCCTTTTGCTCCAACTCCAGTTGGCCAACGAAGTGATTTACCCGTACCAACTCTTTGCTTCCACTCTGTGCTGACTTCCACAAGGTAGTCTGCAAAGTTCTTCGTTGTACCTGATCCGTCTGCACGACGAACAACAAGAATGTCATCAGATGGTAGAGTTACACCAGGGTTAAGAGCTGCAATTTGCTCAGCATTCCACTTTGTAATTTTACCTAAATAGATATCTGCAAGAGTTGCACCATCAAGCTTAAGCTCATCTGGAATTTGTGGGTGATTATAAGCAATGGCAACGGCGCCAAGAACCATCGGAACGTGTAGAACTGGCCATTTTGCTTTCTTCTTATCTTTTTCTTTCATTGGTGCGTCTGATGCACCAAAATCAACAGTCTCTTTTAAAAGTTGGCGTATACCACCACCTGAACCAATTGGTTGGTAATTGAATTGAATTTCTGGATGAATTTTCGAGTATTCAGAAAACCATTTTGAGTAAATAGCATATGGAAATGATGCTCCAGCTGCGTTGATCTTTAAAGCGAAAGTACTTGAACTCGCCAGCAGTAGGCAAAGTGCAATTATTCTCTTAATCATGTGTGTCTCCTAAATTCAGTGTTTTCTTGAATTTAGCACATGGTAAATATGGTGTTTATTAAGATTTTGTTAAAAAAAAAGGGCGACATTGTCGCCCTGCGTGATTATTGTAATGTATTTGATACGTAAAGTCTGAAGGACTTATCTTGATTACGACGAATCGTACAGATTCCTTCTTCTCTTTTGTTTACGAGATACTCGTAATAATCAGGTAGAGTGTCCTGAATTTCAAGGATTGATTTTCCTTCGTGCTCACCAAAATCGATAAAGACGTTTTCTTCTGCGATAATTCCCGTAACTGGGCTTACTTCGTTGGCCATGTTCCCTCCCTGGATCATTTAGCAATCTATAGTTTTATTTAAATATATGTAATTAAAAATATATTAACCGGTTCCTTGGTTAATTATTATTTTGAAATATTTGAAACGTAATGAAAAGTTTTTTTTACTTGACTGAACTTGTAAAGAAATTCCTGAAATAGTTAATGATAATTTTAAACTCGTGAGGGTAGTCTTTACTAATATGTGTGCGTACTTTTTCTAGAGCATCAAAAATTGTTAAAGCCTCTCTATATGGGCGTGGAGAGATCATCGCCGCTACGATATCACAAATATTAACCATGATTGTTTCAAAACCTGTCACTGTTAAGTTTTTTAGATACTGATTATCTGAATCATACTTATCTAGAATACTGAACGTGTGATGGTTTTCTATTACTTTCATGTGAGCAGGGCTTAGTTGAATACGACCTTGTAAAATTCTCGCTGAAATTATTGGATGTTTTGCAAGTAGTACCTTATCCATCTCTGATAGGTTCTCTTTGTCATATTTATCAATTGGAATGGCAGACATTCCAATATCTTTAAAATAACTCGTGATAAAAAAGTTCTCAATATCTTTGTCATTATAAAGTTGAGATGTCTTTAATATCCCTACTAGAAAAATTGATGAAAGTAGGGGTTGTGCAAAAATATAATGATGACCTTGGGCCGCAAAAAAACGATAGAGCGCTTCGTGCATTTTTGGATTCTTAATCAAGAAAGATGCCAGTACTTTTAAGCTTTGATACTGAAGATTGAGGGCATTATCATCAGTAGGATCTTCAAAGAGATATCGAAGGTTTATGGTAATAAGATTAAGTTGATTCTTACAATTTTGATAAGTATCACCCATTGAAAAAGAGCGAGTTACTTGCCTGAGGCAATCTTGTTGCAGCTCTTTCAGTTCTTGCCTTTGTTCTTTGCTTGCAAAAACAATCGTGTGACCTCTTTCAATCATCTCTTTAAGAGTGTCATTAGAAACATATGTTCCACGGTAGAGGTTGTGCTTAAACTTACCATCTTCGAAGATATAAACATCACAAGGTGTTGTCGGAATATTAAAAAGCTCCCTAATCGTAAAAGGGGTCAAGTTTAGTGCCAAATGTGATTTACGGAATATATCCTCTGCTCTCATGTTCATATTATAGCTTAAGTCGCTAAAATCATTAAATACCAAGAATAATAGGCAATATTTCGCAATTTTGTAATTTCTTGGAAAAAGCCTAACGTTCTAAGTTAAGAGCCCGAAATCAATAGAATATAAAGGCTAATTTTAATAAGGCTCGAATTTATTAACTAAGTTGCTATATTGGTTGAATACAACGAATGTTGAGCTAATTTTGACAAGAGAGAAGGCCATGAGTGCGCTTAAGAATCTAGAAGATTACATTGCTGATCCGAAATTATTTGAATCAATTCAACTATTTGATGATAGTTCGTACAGTTTACACTGGTCGAATTGGTCGAAATTAATTTGTGCAATGAAAGAGCGTCATATCAATGGTGATTCTTCAATGAGTATTGAAGAAGTGAAGGAAGAGCTTGAAACTTTCAAAGAAATTCCTGTATGGCTTGTTAATAAGAAAGGTGAGATGGAGACGACTCTATTTGATCTTTATAACTTCTATATAGACCCAAGGCTTAAGCACTTATGGTTTGATGTTAATAAGCAAACTCTTATTTCTCTTAAGCATAAGGCCGGTCCATTCATGCATCTCCATTCAATGAGATGGGTTGATTACGATATCTACAAATTATTTGTATATGACCGTCTATTAAATAATCTTTCTCTAAGTCATCGCGACTTTAGAATGAACACAAATTTAAAAGCAAAATTTTCATTTTGGAATTCAATATTAAAACCTGTTGATGGACAGATTGTTCAGTTGAGTCGCAAGGGAATCCTTGTATCAATTGAAGGTCATAAGAACTTCTTAAGTCTATCGCAGTCCGACCAAATATCTCTTAGTGCTGAGGTTGGGGGACTCCTCAGCGCTACAGGGAAAAAATTCGAAGAATTTGATGAAGTTATTGGAAATTGTACAAGAGCAAAAACAGTTAAAATTGATTTCGATGAGAATATCTTTAAGGACTTAAATGCTCTTGAGACATGTAAAGGGGAGACATATTATATGTTCATTCCTTTTGCTAAGTTTCCAATCAAGCACCACCGCATTGGAAAAGCTATCCAACACGTCATTGATGAAGTTGAAGGTGCAGCTTCTCAAATTCTTAACAATTTAATCGACTAGTAAATAATATTATTCAAAGGGCTTGGTCTAAAAGATTTAAGCCTTTTGTATAATACATTTAGATACTCTTTGCTTACTAAGAAAGGGTGCTCTCTATTTGAAGCTCGTATAATAAAGTTCTCTTTTTTCTCAATATTAAGATCTGGAAGACTAGTTAATACCCAAGAAAGATCATATTCAATCTCTTCACCAGTTTTAATTTTTACAATAACTTTATAATATGGCTTAGCAAGATAGCGCTCAATTGCACTGTCCATCTTTTCAGTACGCTTATCAAGGATTGAATTTGATTTAAAACTCGTTAGTTTAACTAGGAACTCTTGGACTGCTTCATCATCAAGGGCCTTATTTCCTGATACCCAGATGTCTTTATCATTACGACTAAATTCAAAACGTAGTTTGCCTGAGTTTATAACTTTAACACCTCTGATATCGCTTGGAGCATAACTAAAGACTCGTGAGTCAATAAGTGATGGAAGGTCGATTTTCTCAAGTGAAAACTTAACGGCATTAACGTGGTAGATCGCATTGTCTTTATCGCTTACAACATATGTAGAGTTATCGATAGGATTGATAAGTCCAAATGAGATCGTTTCATCTTCTCCATTTTCACCCTTTAATGTAACAATTGAAGTTGGATTATCTAGTGAGAAGTTTGAAAGGTTGATTGGATCTTTTGGAAAGATCTTTTTAATCTTTACATTTTTTAGTGAGTCTAAAAGTTTATTAATGATTGCTTCATTAGCATTGATTCTTCTAGGCTTCGTAATAATCCATTGGTTTTTATTTTTAGCAAGACTAAATCGTCCAAGGTTTGATTGAAGTGAAATATCCTCAACCTTATCAATCTGATCACTTGTGAAAAGAAATTGGAGATTAGAAAGTTCTTTAGATGTAATAACCGGTGCTTGAAAAAACTCACTAATAACTGCTCCAAATAGGAGAGTAATAAAGAGTATTGAGACAAGACTAGCTGAAAAGTAATTACGTTTTATATTTTGCATAAGAAATTCTAGAATTCTTATTCGAGATCGTCAAAGAGATCGAAGTCGTCATCGCCACCTGAGCTACTTTCTTTGCTGGCCGCTACTGCCGCCGGCTCTTCTCTAACTTCTGGCTCAATAGATTTGATGAAATTTCTAAGAAGTGTACGTTCACCCTCTTTAAGAAAAGTGAACTTTATCCCTGTTCTAAATGGCATACTCGTTTGAGAGATAATGCGACTTTTCATGTTGTAGCTACGAGAAAAGACAACCACACCATTTAGGATGATACGATTTGGAATTTGAATATCAACGACAATTGATTGGCCCTGAGTAAATTGTCTTTCGCAAAAGAAATACATCCCATCCATATAAAGTTCAGATAGGAGAATATTGCCGACGTAGACCTTTTCTGGAGGTAAATCAGGAATAAATTGCTTGATGATTTTCGTTTCTTTTATCGGAGTAACATTGTCTCCAGACATGGCAGCATCTGCCAAAGCTTGTGGATCAAGTGCTGCTTCTTCACTTTCAATACTATCATTGATTGGAAGTTCACCTTTATCTTTATAAGTCTCAATAAGGTCATCAATATTAGGCTTTTCACCATTCTTGTACCTTAGTTTTACCGCTGCTTCTACTTCATCTCGAAGTGTCCAAACGTTAACTTTGATTCTTTTAATTAGGACTGGGTCGCTACTTTTACCGTGTATCATTAACTAACATTTTCTCACATTTTCAATATTTTGTATCTTTTGAAATTTTTGCCTCTGAAAGGGTGCTAAACTACTTGATAGACAATTATTTAAAAGTCTTAGCATAGGGTCTCCCATGGAAGGGAGATAAAAAGATTAGGAGGATCTAATGAGATTAAACGCATTTTTAGCACCAGCTGTTGTTTCAGCGATGGCACTTTCTCCACTAGCTGCTGATTACGTTCCAGGTGAACTAATTGTTAAGCTAAAGAAAGATGTTTCAGTTGAAAGTTTCTTTGGACAATCATTACATGGAAGTTCACTTGACCGTCGTATCGAGCTTACGTCAGGGGATCTTTATGTTGTTAAATTTAACGAGTCTCTTGTATCAATTGATTCAATTGCAAAGCAGATGAATGAAAGAGCAGAAGTAGAATATGCAGAGCCAAACTTTATCTACAAAATCGTTAAGCCAATCGTAAACACAAATGTATTAGAAGAAATCTTAAGCTATAACACAACTTCAGATGAAGGTGTTTACTACACGCCAGCAGATGAAAAATTTGGACAACTTTGGGGTCTAAAAAATACAGGTTCTAATGCTCCAAGAGGTGTTTCAGGTGTAGAAGGTGCTGACGTTGATGCACTAAGAGCTTGGGAAATCACTCAAGGTGATCGTGCAATTAAAATCGCAGTTATCGATACAGGGATTGATTACAACCACCCAGATCTAAAAGATCAAATGTGGACAAACGAAGGTGAGATTCCAGGTAACGGAATTGATGATGATGGAAACGGATATATTGATGATGTTCACGGATACGACTTCGCAAATAACGATGGTGATCCAATGGACGGACACTCTCACGGAACACACTGTGCTGGTACAATCGGTGCTTCACATAACGCAATTGGTGTTGCTGGTGTAATGAGAGATGTACAATTTGTAGGGATTAAATTCCTAACAGACAGCGGTTCAGGTTCAACTGAAGCGGCAATTAAGTCAATTGATTACGCAACAAAAATTGGTGTTGATATTATGTCTAACTCTTGGGGAGGCGGTGGCCGCTCAGAAGCTCTTAAAGAAGCAATCGAAAGAGCAAATGAAGCAGGTATCGTATTTACAGCAGCTGCTGGTAACTCTTCAACAGATAATGATTCACGTCCACACTACCCATCAAACTACAATGTTGATAACGTAATTTCTGTTGCAGCTACAACTGCTGCTGATGAACTAGCAAGCTTTTCTTGTTATGGACGCTCAACTGTACACATCGGTGCTCCAGGACACGAAATTCTATCAACTGTTATTAATGGTAGATATGCATCTTACTCTGGAACTTCAATGGCAACTCCACATGTTTCTGGTGTAATTGGACTTTTCCTTTCTGAAAATAAAGGACTAACTCCACTACAAGTAAGAAATAAAGTTATGGTAACTTCTGATCCTGTTGCTGCTCTTAGAGGTAAGACAATCAATGCTGGTCGTATCAACGCTTACAACCTTCTTACAGACACAGTTCCAGAAAGAAACGAACCAAATCCAGAAGATTGGCAAACAGTTGATGTTGCTTCTTTTGAATCAGAGCACCCATATACAGAAAACCAAACTCTTGAAACAACTTACTCAGTAGAAGGTGCAAAGTTTATGAGAGTTAGAGTTCGTAAATTTGATCTTGAGAATCGTTATGACTTTATTGAAGTTAGAGATGCAAGAGGTGTTCTAGTTGAGAAAATTACTGGAGCAGGTGAGAACTATACTTCTTTCTTCGCTGAAGGTGATACTTTAAAGCTTATCTTCAAGTCTGACCGTTCAGTTCAGAAGTGGGGATTTGTTATTGATCAAGTAGATGTTCAATACTAAGAATTTTTAAAATTCACACAAATAAAAAGGCCAGCTAATGCTGGCCTTTTCTTTATCTATATAACTTTTAAGTTAAATCTAATTAAGCGTTCCAAAGGTGCTTGTACTTCTTTAGGAACTTAGAAAGTGAACCAACTTTATCTAGAGTTCTAATTGCTCTAGTTGAAAGCTTAAGCTTAATTGTTTCACCAGTTACAGGATCAAAAACTCTCTTCGTTTGTAGGTTTGGTTTTTGAGTCATTTTTGTTCTATTTTTAGCGTGAGAAACTTTGTTACCAACAAGTCTTCTTTTTCCAGTTAAATCACATGTACGTGCCATCACTTCATCCTTATTTATTTATATAAACTCTACATTAATATATGGGTTATTAGGTTGTAGAATATAAACATAACGTCGTAAAAGTGCAACTACTTTTGTACAAATTGCGTAATATCCCATGGTTTTTACTGCAAAAAATCAAAGTTGTTTGGACATAGCAGCGAAATATCGTTATCATATAATTATTATTAAATGTAATTCTAGATAGTTAGAACTTTTTTCGAGGAAAGAGATTTGAAAAAACGAATATTATTGTTTTTGTCAGTCTTGGTCTTAATGGCCCTCGGTTACTATTTCTATACTTACTACAATGACGAATACCATCCTGAGGCCCTAAGAGAGCAGTATTCACAGAATGCTCCGGTGGCCTTCACTAACCGTGAATTACCAAAGAAAAAGTTTGTCCCGCGAAAGCAATTTCATGAAAAGAGTGATTATAAAAGGTCTGACGATGAGGTCGTTGCGTTGGTTGGGCTCGGTATGGACAATGGTGTTTTCTCTGAGCTGAGTGGTTCAATAGAAGAGCTTAGAAAGGCCAATATTGATTGTGAACAGACTTATAATGATTATATGCCTCCTGCTCAAATCATAGATCCAAATTCTGGCTTTTACGCAAAAGAAGACGGCAATGTTTTGAGTCTCCTTAATCGTGCGATGGATTTATTAATAAATATCGAAGGTAGAGCTATTGCAAAACGCTTTCCTGAACTTGCTCAAGAGGCTTTGGATAGTGTTGATGAGATAAGTGAAGATGATATGGCAAAGATTATGCGCGCTCCACTTGTTTGTCGCCAATCAAATATTACAGTTCTATTTGAAACACTAATTGAAATGTCTAGTGAAGGTAAAATTACTGACAACCAAAGGGCCGAGATTGTGGGCAGTATGGTTAATAAATTAGTTGTAAGTCTTGAAAGTGATAGCTTACAAGATAATATCTTAATGTCACTTACTCTATTAAAGGCCCTTGGAAGTTTATCAAGCAAGAATGACGAATACTTTTCTGAACTTGAGTCGATTTATGATGAGATGGCCGCGACGCAAGTTGGGATAATGAAAGATTCAGATAAGAAGGCAAAGGTTGTTAATCCTGGAGAGATCTATCGTAATTACCGCGAAAGACAACGAGGCTTTTCTTCGTCTGTAATTGAAATTCTATATATTAGTTATCCTGAATATCTAAATGATTAATTACTCTTCCATGCAAAGATAGGTACTTTTTTTAGAGGCACCTGCTTTAAGACAAAGATCTTTAATCTTTCCTAATATCCACATTCTCATTGGTCTTGGATAGCGAATCTTTCCATCTTCACCCTTAGTAAGTTCTGAATGGAAGTATGTTGTTTGTGGATAGTTCTTCTTGACCTGTGAATAGACATCTTTCGTAAAGCGTACAACACCAATGGAAATATACTCAACTTTACTTAAGGGAATCACACTGCATAGTTCACTAATTAGCTCTTCATATTCACTTTCAAAACTTTCACTGTGTATCACAGGATCAAAGTGAATACCGATGGGGTGACCTGCTTCATAAAGGCTTTTAATGGCCTTTAGGCGGGCCGCAAGACTTGGTGTCTTTAGGTCGTGAGACTTAATCTTATTCTTTGGCGAAAGAGAAAAAGAAGTGATGAAGTTTGGCAGTGGCTCTAGTTTTAGAAGCTCTTTTATATTTGCTGATTTGGTTCTAAGTTCAATGTAGCAGTGAGGATTTTTCTTTGTAAATTTGTGGTAGTAATCTAGCTCTCCAGTTAGGTGAGTTAGGGCAAGAGAGTCACTAAACTCGCCTGCGTGAAACCACATATTCTCATCCGATTGTTCAGCAATTTTTTGCATCTCACTTATAATCTCTTCGTGATTCACAAAGAGAACAAGGTCAGGAGTATTGAAATAACCTTGAAGGTAGCAGTAGTCGCACTCATAGATACAGTTGTAAGCGTGGATAAAGTAGTAGTGAGGCTCTCCTGAGATACCGTAGGCATTGGGAGCCTCTTTAACGAGTTGGCCTTGCTTTCTTGCAATAAAGAGATTTAGAGAATCTCTCTTTTGTAAGTAGGGCTTTTTAACTCTGCCCCAAATATCAGCGTAATTTTCGATTATTTGGACTGTAGCCTTTGGAAACTTAAGTGGAAGCTGATTTGAGATCAGAGAATTTTTAATTGAATCTTCGATAAAGATTTTCTCGATCTTCAAAGCTCTTCTCCATTCATAAGGGCGTTGAATTTTTGCCAATCAATCTTTGAAAGCTTCTTTTGTAGATCAAGGATTTCTTTTTCAGAATTAATTTTAGTTCTAAGGTTTAGCACAACTTTTTCAAGAGAAGGATCATAAGATAATTCATTTTTATCAAGTCCTGTTTCTTTGATAAAGTTATCTAGTTGTCTAATAATCTTAGTACGAGTCGGATAGAGTTTCTCTTTTAAGAAGTCTCTAAGCTCGAGGGCCTTCTTCTTTGGGGTTGTCTCTAATGCTTGAATATCTTTAAATGTGCTTAAGTTTAAAAGATCACTTAAACTCATATCATACTTAATAAGAATTTGTTGTACGAGATTTTTTACTTCGCGCTCAAGTGAGAGTGTAAAGTAAAATGCATCATCATTTAGTAGAGCAAGATCGTCACTTTGTAATTTTTCTTCACTTGTAAAAGACTCAATAAAGTAGCGGTAAAGCTCTTGGGAATAATCCTGGGCATGCTCTTTTATATATTCACAAATAGGTGCATCAGTGACGTGATCCGAAATCAATTTAAAAACTCTAAGTGGTGTTTGAAATTTTTTTGCAGCAAGACCAATGGCCCATGCTTCGCGATCGGCCAAAGGGGCAAAGTGTGAAAGTGATTTTGCTAATTCGCCATCAAGAACTCTTTCATTTGCAGTGATAAGATCTAGCTTAGATGAGCTTTGTTGGCATTGAAAACTTTTGAATTCCTCTTGCCCGTAGATTGTTCTGATTTCAAAAATCTCACCCTGCTTAAGATCAGCATTAAATGAAGCACATATTCCAAGATTGATGATTTGACCTATTTGAATTGCCTGGTTTTTAAGGATACCCATAGCATATGTGAGGGCCATGAGAACGTTCTGTGGGCCTTCTCCAGTCAGAATTAAGCCGTAGCTCTTATCTGCACATAAGTAGAGGTCATTAAAGTCTGGATGTGATTTAAAATCCATCTCTTTTAAAAATGTTTGAGCTTCGCCGCGGTGGGCAAATACAAGTAAATCCATAACTAGGAAATAACGTTTATCTTGTCGGTGCGTCAAGTCTTTACGCATTTAGGCGAAATAGATATTCATGACTTATGAAAATATTAGATCAATTTGGACAATTTGCTTTTGGTGGCGCCAGTATCTCTGGAGAGGGCGCGGGTTATGGATTTGGTGATATTAGTAAAGAAGATTCGATTAGTCTTTTACAATACGCCTTTGATCGTGGAGTGAAGATCTTTGATACGGCACCGATTTATGGCTTTGGTGAGAGTGAGAAGAGAATTGGCGAAGCATTTAAAAATAATCGTGAAAAAGTTTTTATTGTTTCTAAGTCAGGTGTGACTTGGCACGAGAATAAACGAGTGGATATGACTAATGATCCAGTTGTCACTCAAAAAATGATTGAACAATCACTAAGAGATCTAAATTCAGATTATATTGATCTCTATATGGTTCACTGGCCTGATGAAAGAGTGGATATCAGAAAAACTCTTGAGGTTATTGCAAAGGCCAAGCATGAAGGAAAAGTTAAGCATATCGGACTTTGTAATACAACGGCCGAAGAGTTTAAATTAGCGTCACAAGTTGATCGAGTTGAGGTGATCCAATCACAATTTAACTTTTTTGAACAAGACGTTAAAAAAGATATTTTCCCAATCGTAAATGAAAATGACTTAAGTTTTATGAGCTGGGGAACTCTTGATAAAGGAATCCTAACTGGACGAGTGACGAAGGATCGAAAATTTGACAAAAGTGACTGCCGCTCATGGGCACCATGGTGGAAGGCCATGGATAAAGAAAGTCGCTATGATATTGTTGCAAGAATGCAACCTGCACTAGAAAAGCACGGACTTACTGGTTTAGACTTTGCAATTCACTTTAATCTTTCTCATGATGAACTAAGCACTGTTCTTTGTGGTGCTAGAGATCATGACCAATTAGATGGAGTCCTAAACTCTCTTGAGAAGAAAGTTACGAAAGAAGTACTAGAAGATATTATTAATAGTGTTAGTTAGTGTCGTTATTCCCACATACAATCGGGCCAAGTTCTTGGCCCGTGCAATTGACTCTGTTTTAGGTCAAAGTTTTCAAGATTTTGAATTAATTGTTATTGATGATGGTTCAACTGATAATTCAAAGCAAACTGTTGAGTCCTACTCGGATTCTCGCATAAAATATTTTTTTCAAGAAAATAGAGGAGTTTCAGCTGCTCGAAATCTAGGTGTAAAAAAATCTTCAGGGAAATATATCGCATTTCTTGACTCTGATGATGAGTGGAAAGAAGACAAGCTTGAAAAACAATTAAGCTTACTAGATAGCTCAAAACATCGACTCTGCCATACAGGGGAGCTTTGGCTTAGAGATGGTGAAGTTGTAAAACAAAAAAAAGCTCATCAAAAAGTCGGAGGGGATATGTTTATTCGCTCTTTAAAAAATTGTGTCATTTCACCTTCAAGCGTTTTACTTGAAAGAACATTATTTGAAGAGATGAATGGTTTTAATGAAAGCTTTATTGTGTGCGAAGATTATGACCTATGGCTTAAGATAACTTCTTTGTATGAAATCGACTTCTTAGATGAGCCTCTGGTAATTAAGCATGCAGGTCATGATGATCAACTATCCTTCAAGTTCTTTGCAATGGATTACTGGAGAGTTAAGGCCATGGCCTGGGCCAAAGAAAATCGCCAGCTTTCAACTGAGAGAATTGAAGTGTTAACTCAGCTTTGTTTAAAAAAGTGCCAATACCTTATTAAGGGCTATGAAAAATACGAAAATTTTGAAAATTACGATGAAGTAAGAGCTATTGAAAATTACATCAATAGCTGAGGCTCTTCGACTAACTTTTTCTCTAGGCCTAGCTCAATCGTTTTTTGATAGAAAATCTCAAGTGCGTTTTCCCACGGAGAATCTTCAATATCGCCATTAAGTAAATTGATTAAATGAGGAAGTAATTGCTCCACATATTCTTCAGTACTTTCTCTTGGAAGAAGAGATGGAAGGTGATCAATAGCTGTAACTTCTAAAAGCTGATCTAACTCTTGAACTCTAAACGTTGGAATATCAATTGTCGTAATATCAGGATATATCGGAAGAGGGTTACAAGGACCTGTAGGATCACAACTAACATCAGAAATTACAGAAAGATTTCTTTCATTTTGTAGAATTTCTAAATTGAGAAATGGCTCGGCCGGTTTTTTATTTAAAGTACAATTGACTAGAATATCGTAATCGAGAATTTGCTTAATAGGTCTGGCCACTTGTGTATCGGCCCTTCCCCAACCAGTCATTTCAACACCAACAGCCTCAAGTAACTCTTTTGCTCCTCGGCCACAACGTCCACGGTTTCCAATGACAAGAACTCTCGGCCTTGAACCAAGCTCATCCAGCTCCTTTGATATCTCATTAATTAACTCATGCTGAGATGAATATGAGTTCAATGGGCCACAGTCATTAAAGTCTTTTCCTCTTTGTTGGCAAATCCAGTTCTTAAGTCCTAGGGCCGCTCCCACAAATCCTGCCCACTTCCCAAATGCTGCAATTCTTCTCCCTTTAGGGTCTGTTAGGTATTCAAGGTCATATAATTTTCCATCTCCTTGAATAAAACGATCAAGCATTTCTTTTGAACCTGTTTGATTTTTGTAAACATGAGCAAAGTGTATATGTCTGTGAGTTAATGGAAAAGTGTGAACATCTAATTCTTTTAAACCAAGGATAAAAGCATTTGCCGGTGCAAAGTTTATCCATGAATTTGTAGGCATCATCTTAAGGCCAAGTGCTTCGAATTCATCATCTTTAAAAATACGACTAGGTGAGCGTTCAATAATTACTTCATGACCAAGCTCCTTTAGCATTAGGGCAGCTTGGGGCGTAAGTGCACTACGCTCTTCAAATGGTTTTGTTTCATGGCGAAGCCAGATTGTCCTATTTGTCATGAAATTTAATCTCCCAGAAAAATCGTATACTTATAGCAAAGCTAATAGATTACTATAGCAAAGGGCCTTGTCACATTCTTAAATTTGTAAGATTTACAGGCCATTTTAATGTATAACTATATAATATTAGGATAATCAAGCAAGCTAAGTTTCGTTAATAAAGGAATGAATATGAAATACCATCCAGAAAAAAGTCGACTCTATTACATGGAAGACTCCCTTGGAAGTTATACTGACTATGGTATTGGCGTTCCTTTAAAAGACGAGAGAGTAACCAAAATCCTCGAAGAATTCAAAAAATCTCCATTTCTTGAAAGAAGAAAATCAACACATTTCTTTTTAAGTGACTTGGCCCTTGCCCATGATCGCGACTTTTGTGCTCGTACTAAACTTGATCCTACTGGACTTGTTCTTGAAGCTTATGAACTTATTAATGACGATGGAAGCTATCATCGTTACGAGCCTTCTGCTGCAGTAAAACCTTTAAGTGATTTTATTAATCGTGCTCTTTCTCATTGCGAAGGAACATACCTTGCTGCCTGTAATGCTCTAGAGTCGGGCTTTTCTTATCATTTAGGAGGAGGAATGCATCATGCAAAGAGTGATGGGCCAGGTGGCTTTTGTATGTTTAATGATATCGTTATCGCAATTAGAAAATTACAAAAGGAAAAAGGTCTTGGTAAGTGTCTCGTTGTAGATATGGATGCTCATAAAGGTGATGGAACTGCACAAATTGTTGCCAACGATGAGTCGATTGATTGTGTTTCAATTCATATGAAGGATGGTTGGCCACTTGATAATCCTGATAAAACTAACTCAAGTTATATTCCTAGCACTCTTGATATCCCAGTTACTCCCGATGATGACTATCTTGTAAAACTCAAAGAAGTAGGGGACTTTATCAAAGAAGATTACGATCTTTGTATTGTAGTTCAAGGTGCAGATGTTTATGAAAAAGACATTTTGGAAAGTGCTAAAGGAATTCAGCTAAGTTTAGAAGAATGTCTTGAAAGAGATAAGTATATGAATGAATTATTAGAGTCGAAAGGTATCCCCCAAGCATGGGTTATGGCCGGGGGATACGGTGATGAAGTTTACCGTGTCTTTCAACAATTTGTTCAATATAAATTTAAAGCATAGTTGAATCTTCGTGGGCCAAGATTCTTTTCTTTGGCCTAAAGTAAGTACGTGGAGTGTACTCTAGAAGATCTGTAATCTTTGCCATGTAGAAACATGCATACTTTTCAACTTGATCAGCAAAACGTGATTCTTCCAGTCCTGCTCTCATCATTTCTCCCCAGTGTGGGTTAAAGAATTGGCGATAAGCATCTAAGTGCAGAGAGATTTTTGAGTTGATCTTATCAATTTCGCTAAAGATCTTTCCAATATCTTCTTTATTATATTTTTCTGGATCTTCGTGCTTTAAAAGCTCTAGCTTATTTAGCTCATGTTCTAGCTTTTCTTTTTGTTCCATTTCAGCATCGATAAGAGCTTGTGTTGGTGTTGACTGTCTAATCGCTTCAATCTCTGCTTCAAGAGGATCTAGGATAAGAGCTGTTCTCCAGTTGAAAGTTTTCTTTAATGTAAGAACATCACCATAGATATGGTCACCAAGGTAAAGAATCTCTTCACCTTCAAGGCCTAGATCTTTTTGTAATTTTCCGGCCCATCCACCTTGGTACACCTTGTTTTGCTCTAGAGGACCTTCTGCATTTGTCATTAGTCCAGTATCCGTTTGAATTTCTAGAAACATATTGCTTACGTTAAAGAATCTTGGCTTACATGCAAGACAGATTGAAATATCAAATAGGTCTGTCCAGTTCTCATGCTCTTTTAAGAATGGATTAATCGTGTATTCCATAAGTCTTTTTGTCCAAGACCATTCACTATTTGTGATAAGAATTAACTTCTTTCCAAAGCGTTTAAACCTTTCTAGCAGTTTTGCCACTTCTGGGTCTTTGATAATAAAGTCTTCAAGATGCTCTTCGACATATCCTTTAAGAGAATTGTCAGAGTGAGCGATATCGATAACTTCTTTGATATCGTGAGATAGTGTTTCGTAATCAGGAAGTTTTAAGCCTTGGTCTTTTAGATCAACAAGGTTTGCAAACATTGCACCATTTGAAATTGAGAAGTTTGTATCTAGTGATTGATACTGTTCTGAGTTTAGGTCAATGATACTATTCCCATAGATTTCATTCTGATCATGAAAGTCCATTGGCTTTGTACCATGCTTTGCGATCTTTACTTTTCCGTAGCGGTTTGTTTGTAAAATATTTCCACGAAGACGATCGATAATTAAACCTTGAATAACTTGGTTAAAATCAAATTTTAAATCTGTTACTTCTTTTGGATAATTTTTTACATCTACTAATTTTTGAAGCACGAGTTCGAAAACAAATTTTTCGAAAGCTTCTGTTTTATAGCGAACTAGAGTGTAGTCCATATCAAAACCAATGGCCTTGATCTTCTTCATATTTAATGTTCTATTGACGTATACTGACATATAAAATCCTTTTAAATCGTTTGAGAATATAATCCCCGGACCTTAGATTTTATCTAATCTTGATTTAAATGTCATATTATTAATACGTTAAGGCGTAAATTCAATAACTTACGCCTTGGTGATTTTTAAGAGCGGTGTGTCTATTTAAGAATGATATAGTATTTTGCAAAGCCTTCATCATCAAGGCCTTTAATACGGTAAAGCTTAAATTTTGACTTCTTCTTAATATACTTTGTCGCTTTATCTGATGGAGAAGTTTCAAAGTAAACCTTAAGTTTGTCTGCATTAGCTATTGGCTTGATCTTCCAGTTCTCATTTGGACGAGCATCGACAAAACCTTTTTCTTTTGTTTCTTTTCTAATGTAGTTGATTAGAACTTGGCGATTGCTATCTGGAGCACTAAAGACGACATTGGCTTTTACTGCACCTGGAAATTTACCACCGGTTGCACGAAAGCTATTTGTTGCAAGAATAAACTCTTGCTCATCAGTAACGGCCTTTCCTTGATACTTTAAGTTTTCAATTCTGAATGAATCCTTATTTAAAACCTTACAATTTTCATCGTAGTGTCTTCTCTTTGTGATATTGATCTCGTAAGTTAGACCGTCAATCATATCAAAGTTGTATGAACGAAAGCTTCCCCAATTTAGAAGAGGTTGGTCCTTGCTGTAGTTTGGATCAATATGAGCAAACATCCCCGCAGAGCACTCTAGCCACAATTTAACTTCTTTTCCTGTGAGCTTTAGAGCGTAGAGCATATTAGGGTAGAGGTAGAGATCAGCTGCATTTCTCAATGTCAGATTTCCCTTTTCAACAGTTGTGTATCCATTTGGATCATTCTTTCTGCCACCTGTTTTAAAAGGTGCAACTGCAGATAATACTGGGAGCCCACTTAAATTAGCATCGCCTTGTATTGCTCTTTTCACATAATCAATTTGAGCGTTAGAGACAATCTGTGTTGCCGCATCATCTTGGATTAGTGAGAGGAAGCTATAAAATTCCTCCTTAGAGAAACCAACTTTTTCACCTGCGAGCTTAATTGTTCGTTGGTGATCATCTTCAATGATTTCTGCAAGTTCAAGATCAGGTTTTACACTTGAATCTGATTCTTTATCATAAATCGAGTAGACTGAGGATTGTCCATCAATCACATGCCACTTACTTCCATCAAAGTTTAATTTTAAATCAATGATTCCAACGTGTGATCCCCATTTCCCAGGCATAACGGCAGCGACTCCATTAATTGTTCCTTTCTTCGCATCAATACCTTGAATTCCTTCATATTCTTTTGAAGGAAATAGAGCATGAGTGTGACCAAAGGCAATGGCATCGATATAAGGAACGCGACTTAGGTAGTAAACTGAGTCCTCTGCATAAAGCTTGTATTCATCTGTACTAATTCCTGAATGTGGAATTGCGATGATGACATCAGCGCCTTCATTTTTCATTTTCGCCGTAAGCTCTTTTGCGACTTCAATAATATCGCGGGCCACGACTTTCCCTTCAAGATTATTCTTATCCCAGACCATGATCTGTGGCGGAACAAAACCAATGTATCCAATTTTGAGCTTATGTGGCAGACCTTTTGTGTCCTTAACTTTTTTCTCTAAAATTACATATTGCTTAAAGTAAGGCGATGCTGGCTTACCATTTTCGTCTTTGTAAACGTTAGCATTGATATAAGGAAATTTTGCATCTTTAAGAGAGGCATCTAGAAACTCTAGGCCGTAATTAAATTCATGATTTCCAATATTACCCACGTCATACTTTAGATGATTCATGAGTTTAAAAGCAGGGTGAACTCCTTCTTTTCCGTGAGTGGCCACAAAGTCGGCCATAGGATTCCCCTGAAGGAGATCACCATTATCGATGAGCGTATAATTATCTGCTTGTGTGGCATACTTTTTAATAAGTGTAGCCGTTTTAACAAGTCCAAATCTTTTACTTTCTTCGTTCTTATAATAATCGTAGTCTTTGTAGTAACCGTGTAGGTCAGTGGTTTCAATTACACGAAGTTTAACTTGTGTTTGTTCCTTACAGCCTACAATTAGAAAAAGAGACAGTGAAAATAAAAAGATTTTTCTCATATATATTCCTAGTAATAACGTCCTGAAGAGTAAGTAGCATCAAACATACGAGCTTTACCGTAAACTTTTACGTTACCCTTAAGTCCTGCAAAGCCATAAATTTGAGCTTCGCCAAAAGCTTCAGCATTATCCCAAACTGACGCCTCATCATAAACTCTTGCATTCTCATACACGTGAGCATTACCCCAAACTTTAGCGTAGTCTGAAATAATTGCATTACCTGTGATTTTTGCAAATCCTGTTACTTGGGCCTTGTCACAAACTTGTGCATTCTCACCAATATAAACATTCTTTGATACATAAGCTGTATCAGCAACGAATCCACCTTGTGTTCCATCATTGTTGATCCAATATTCACCTTCTTGTCCTGCACATGGTGCAGCTAAAGCTGGAAGGATAAAAAGCATAGCAGCTAGTAATTTCATAAATCACTCCTTAGATTTTTTCGATTAGCTCAATTAATTTCTTACCTAAATTATCCGATGCTAATCTCAAATTGGCAAAGAACTCTTCCTCTGTTGGATGCTCTCCGTCAACAATGTCAGTAACTGACTTTAAAAAGAGTGTTGGAATACTGAATTGATCAACTACCCAGCCAATAGCTCCAGCTTCCATATCTTTAAGAACTGCTTGATTTGTTTCAATTAACTTTTCATCTTCAGCACTCATATCAAGAGAGTTTCCTGTTGAAATAATTGCTGTCTTTAGGTTTAGAAGCTTTCCATATTCTTGGGCAATAGGGTGATTTGTCTTATATATTCCGTAATTTTCATATCCTGGAATTGGTATTCTGCGATCGTGGAATACTGTCGTGTCTGCCGTGTAGACATCACCAACTTCTGCACCACGCTTTCTAAAGCCTCCTGCAGTACCAGCATTAATTATCATGTCTGCTCCAAGCTCTTTTATTGCAAGAAGGGTAGAGACAACTGCTGGAGAGGTTCCTACATTTTGAACTTTATGATGCTTACATTCACCACTGATAATTATTGAAATTTTATGTCCATGATATTCACATTGATATAATTTCATTGGTAGATTTGGGTCTAATTTTTTGTCTTGATCTGTGATAGCTAGTTTCTCTAAAAGCGGTGCTGCTTCCGAGTCCATGGCCATGATGATGGCAATATTTTTCATAATGTCTCCATTTAAAATCTTTTATCTAAGTTTAATAGAAAAAGAGCATAATTTGAAATATTGCAGCTAACTTTCTAGATGGGTTGGGTAGATATTATCTTTTGAACGTGTTTGGGCGGCCACTCGTTGGAGCCACCTGATGATACGGTGGTACTTCTGCTTAATTAGATCTGCAGGAGGTAGTCCAGTAATGAGAATACGATTCAGATGGCAATAGAGTAATATATCGATATACTTGATATCGTTGCCAAAAATAAAATTCTTCGTTCCCAGTATTTCGTTAATATGAGTAATCTGTGATTCAAAATAATCAAGTGCACATGCTTGATCTTTATGAAAGATTTCATACTCTGAGATACGCTTTACTATAATTTCTTTTACTGACGAAATAACATCTTCTGGTGATTCATCTATATCTTGAACATACTTGGCCTGCTTAGCGAACTTTTTCTTCATAGCGCTAAGTCCTTTTGTATCTTTGTATGAGAAGTAAACGATACTTGCCCATAATGAATTTATACACCAATCTTGTAAGAGCTGGGCCTGCATTGCTTCTTCATTGTTTAAAAGAAAAAGCTCAGATTCTCCACGCAAGTCTTTGAAGTAGTTGATACAATTTCTAATGCCTAAGTATTTCTTATCGCCATCAATAATAGCAGGAAGACTGCTCATCTTAGCTGGCACTCCCTGAATTTGAGAGTTCACATGGACTGTTTTTAACTTAAAGTCGATATTTAGAAATGAAAAAATTCTATTTACAGTTGCACAGTACGGGGAGAAGGATTCGACTTCATCGTTTCCTGCCCAAGAAATTAATACTTTATCCATGGCATAACTGTCGGAGAGTTACTTTAAAAAATTAACTAAATTTTGATGTCTTTAGCGATTTTCCAATCGATTTAAATCATAAAGACCAAATTCAATAGGATTTGTTTTAAAGGCTATTTCATGAATTTTATCTAGTGTTGGCCAAAATCTTTTATCACTTCTTCTCACACCATACTTATCAAGAAGCCTGCTATGAGCTGCCTGTGAAGTAGTATTCTTAATTGCATTTACAAAATTCGGTAGTTGAGATTTTTTAAGTTTATAAATAGTATTCGGATAACTCCCTACAGTTCCTTTTGTTACAGTGAAGTTATCTTCTTCAGTAATTCTCTGACTTCCTTCTTTCAAGAGGTGAGAGATATTGTAGTGAGCATTGTTGTGAATTAATGTATATGTTTCATTAGTATCCTCAATCAAGATAAAAGATACTTGTGAAAAGAGATTAACTGCAGTCTTCTTCATTTCTTCGTTATTCATTAAGCTTTTGAGATTATCATCTTTAACTTCAAACCTCTTATTTAAAGCAGGAGCGAGTCTATTTTTTAAAAGTTCAAATAGTTCACTCTTTGCGTCTCTAGTTTTATATGAGATTGCGGGCTCTTTCTTTATCCAAGCATAGCGTCCTACGATATGTTCTTTAACTCTATCAGAAGCTCTTTCGTACCATAGCTCTCTTTCTTCCAATCTTTGTTTTGAAGGTAGTAATGTTAGAAAGTTGAATTCACCTTCAAGTCTTAAAAAATCCATGTAAAGTCTAGTGTTGAGTTGATGAGATAAATTCCCATATACATCAAAGCCAGCAACCAGGAGGTAGTGAATTCTTTCTAAGAGTGGATAATCAATGACCCAAGCTGTTTTTGGATTTTGACCAACAAGTCCTTTCAAAACTGTCGCACTATCAAAATGTCTAAAAATAGTTAATGCTGCATTCTGATTGTTTCCATCGCCATTCCAAATAGAATTTAGATTTAGGATAGAGGAGTTTTGATCGATAAATTCTGACTTCTTTTTAAGATATTTTTCTTCTTCATTTTTATACTTGAACCATTGAACACCACCCACATTTGCAAACTGTGCAGGAAGACTCATGCGCTCTAGCTCATTTGTAAGTGGAAAATTATTGCGGTTTTTATAAAGCTTAGGGTTTACAAAGAAAGTCCAAAAGTGATCCTGAATTACATTAAGGGCAATTTGACCGCGGCAAACAGGACCTTTTATAAAGTTAGAAATCGTGTATTGAGACTCTTTAAGAAGAAACTCATAACGTGATTCAACAGGTAAATCTTTAAAAGTTAAAAATGGGTTTGCTGCTTCTAGGGCTCGGTAGCTAGGAAGTTCTTTTACCTGATACTTTGGTGTTATAAATAATTTCTTATACCAATTCATTCTCTCTTTATCAAAGAGGTAAGGCATATGCGTTTTATCGACAATTGTCTCTTTCTGTTTCACTAGTCGATAGTAGACTCTCTTAACCTTTGGATCATCAAATGGCCTTCGAGAGGCAATGACTTTGATTGGTTTTCCAGTTGGTGTTTTAGATCTTACTAATTTATAAAAATTCGTTTCATTTTTTTCACTAAAATATAGATTTGCTAGGTAAAGGTGCTCATAAAGGTAGCGCGCCATAAGTTGATGTTTTTTACTTTTCTTGTTTAAGAAAAGTTCCCAATCTTTTATTTTTTTTAGTTCTTCTCTTGAAAGGGGAGCTTCTTTGTTGAAGTTTGAGCCTTGGGCTATCCAAGTTGTAATTAGCTCACTCTCTTTATTTGTTAGTGCAGGAAGTCCATATGGCATACCTCCAAAAGGAGAAGACTTCGCGTAGTTTTCAAATTCGTCTTCTTTTGGACAAAAACGATCATTTTCTAGGCTGAAGTCTAAGCTTGTCGGAAGAATCTTTGTCTCCGGAAGAGGCACAACCTCTTTTAACTTTATCATCTTTGCTATGACGTTTTTATTAAGATTTTTATGTGAAACTGAGAAAAAACCTTTATCTCTCCACTGCTTAGTTGAGTTTGCATCGATATAAAGTCGGCTTGGCGAAGCAACGATTAAGCGCTCTCCCATATAGACCTTATCTTTAGAGGCTCCTCTTTCAACGGCTTCTCGGGAAGTTAGTTTTAGTTGGCAAGGTGAATCGTAGCAACTGTGACAAACAACACAGCGATTATCAAATATTGGTTTAATATCTTTGTTGAAATCAACTTTCTTCTTCCCATTCCAATGGTTTGCTTGTTGTTGGGAGAAGACAACACTATTATTTTCAATCTCTTTAATGGCCTTTTTAGTTGCCTCTTGGTGAATTTCTTTATCCTTTGGGACAAGGAGATCTGTCTCGTTATTATTTGAACAACTAATAAGAAAAATGCTCACTAGAGCAAGTAAAGAGATCACCTTCATTTAAACCATACCTAATTAAAATTATTTATGAAATGTTATAAAGATTGGCCTCAATTGTCATTTGATTTCGTTTTCTTTGGACGCGAAAGGTGAGTTCCTAGGTAAATACACGTTAAGAGAATTGCAGCTCCAATTATTTCAAGTGAAGAGAATGGCTCATTAAAAAGGAATATACTTAGAGTCTTAGCAATCACTGGTTGTAATAAAATAATAAGTCCTGAAACAGAAAGTGGGGCACTTTTAAGGCCATAGCTAATTAATGACCAGCCAATGACCTGACAAAGAATAGCAAGCCCAAATACAGAAGGCAGATGCTCAAGAGCTAGGCTTTTGTGGCCGTGCTCAAATTGAGCGGTAATAAAGAGAATCGCTCCAGTCACAAGAGAAGAGTAGGTGATAATCTCTAGTGCAGTGATTTTCGTCTTAAATGTCATAAGGGACGTTTTCTTAATTGAAGTTGTATAAAGTGAGTAGCACAACCCTGTTGTCAGACCAAAGAGTACTCCCCAAAAGAATTCCTCTGACTGATAGAATTGAACTTGGCCTTTTAGAATGAGAAATACTCCAAAGAAAGCAAAGAGAAATACTAGTAGCTTTTTGAGTGTTATTTTTTCTTTATAAAGGATAAGGCCAAAAACAAGTAAGTAGAAAACTTGGGTATTGCCTAAAATTGTAGACATGCCAGCACCAATTAAGTGAACTGATCGATGCCAAACAAATAAGTCCATAGCAAAACAGAAACCTATGACGGCCGTCATAGTATAGAAGCGTTTGTCCTTGATATAATTTTTCTTAATAAGAAGTTGGTAAATAAGAAGAATTGAACCTGCAATTGAACAACGAAGAGCGCCAATCATGCTCGGAGAAAGGTCACCACTGAGATTTTTAACAAAAATAGGTGCTAATCCGATGCATATTGTTCCTAAAATTAGGCTTATGACACTTGTGTTCATTTTTACTCTCTTTTAAGTTTCTTTTGAGTTTCTTTAACTTGCCACTGTGTGCAAGAGAGTATAGCTCAACAAATGGCCCCAAGGGTATATTTTCTTTTAAATTTACTGACGATTTGACGATAATTGCATAAAGTATAGCTACGCTATAAATATAAAGGAGATATATTGTGAATTTATTCAAAATCACTGTTGTTGCCGCTCTACTAAGTGTAAGTGCTTACGCTGGAGATGCTGCTAAAGGTAAAGCAATTTACAAGAAAGTTAACTGTGCTCTTTGCCACAATGCTGATGGTATGGGGAAAGCTGCAGATGTTAGTAAAATTGCAATTGTTAAAGGTCCAAGAATTGCTGGTCTAGATGCTGCTTACGTTGCTGAGCAAGTTACTGCGATTCAATCAAAGAAGAGAAAAACTAAGAATACTTCTATGATGTGGACAAAGGTTCGTGGTCTTTCAGCTCAAGACATTAAAGATGTTGCGGCCTACGTAACGACTATGTCAAAAGATAAGTACAAAGGTATGAATCAAAAATAAGACAAATAGAAAGGGCCTCTTATGAGGCCCTTTTTTTATTATTTAATTTCAAAAAACACTCTAAAACCACCGTAATTCTGATCGTAAATTCCATTGAAGTCATTACCTGAAACTTCAATTAACCTTTTTAAACTGAAGTCTAGGCTAGTGATAACCTTTTCTCCATTTAAGTATTTCTCATACTTCTCTTTCGTTAAGAGGTCTTTAACGTTAAAGCTCGCAGTAATTTTAGAAAGGTCTTGGTTATCTATGATATCAACTTGTGAAAGTTTCTTATAAATACCATCTTGATAGAAAAGAATATTAGCACTCTTTGTTCTTACTTCCATTTCGATATTGCGAAATGTTTTATAAGTGAATAGATCAAAGATGTTCTTTTCTTTAAAGGCAAAGCTTTTATCTGTTTGACTACATTGGAGCATTTGAATGTTCAATGTCAGTTCAATATTATCTCCAATTTGCTTGGAACTATAATTTTTAACTTTATATGCTTGAAGCTTATTTCGATAGAGGTCCTTCTTCTCATTACAATTTGCCCTTGCACCGTCAGATACTTTAACGACACCCTGTGATGGCATAGCTTGGCAAATTCCTGAACATAGAACTGAGGTAAGGATTATTGATCTCATCTTTAATTCTCGCTTGTTGCTAAATAAAATAATGAACATTTATAGCACTTTTAAGGATGAGTTTGTTCAAGATGGGAAGATTTACAGGAGATGTCTTAAGTTTAGACGTAAAAAAGGCCTCTAATTAAGAGGCCTTTTTTCAAATTATGCATTTGATTTCAATAGCTTAGAGAGCCATTCTTTCACTCGATATAGCACTAAGTGAATCGTTGGAACGAGTGTGTATGTAAAGAAGATTGAACCTAGCATACCACCAATCAAAACCGCACCCATGGCCGACTTCATTTTGTCGATCATAAAGAGCTGTGGCATTGTACCAGCGATAATGGCAATAGAAGTCATTAGAATAGGCTTCAGTTTTTCCTCGGCCCCTAACCATAATGCTTCCTTAATCTCAACACCTTCATCAAGCTTTTGCTGAGTATATTCAATCATAAGAATGGCGTTGTTAACGGCAAGTCCTACAACCATTACAATGGCCATCATGGAACCAATATTAATCGTCTGCTCCGTGTAGAACATCATTAAAAAAGATCCTAGGAAAGATGTTAGAATCGCTGAACCAATTGACACTGGGAATACAAATGAGTTTAGGATCGCAACAAGTAGCATATAAGTTAAGATTACTGCTAGCATGAAGGCTTTTCCCATCTCTTGTTGAGATTCTTTCTGACTTTCTGCCTGGCCTGCAAACATGAACTTAGTCCCTTGTGGTAGCTCTGCCTTACTGAATTGCTGGCCCAGATCTCCCATGATGGCACCAACAACACCTTTTACAACAAAGGCTTTGATCTGAATGATTCTTTCTTTGTCACGTCTTTTAAGTGGCGAAGATGCTTCGACAACTTGAACCTTACCAAGGCTTGAGATTGGGATAAGTCCATCCTTTCCATGAATTAGAAATTTATCAAAGTCAGAGATATTTCTTTTAAATTCTGGCGCAAGAGTTACATTTATATCGTATTCTTCACCACCTTCTTTATAAACGGCATCATCATTACCATTTACAAGTGCACGGATTGTACCCCCAAGACGCGAGCTTGATAGGTTTTGACGAATTACTTTTTGAGGTTCAGAAATAAACTGAATCTCCATTTTTGGAATTCGGTAAGAGCTTTCAATTGAACTAAAGTATCCTGAGTCCTTCATGATCTTTTGCATTTTTTCTGATGCAATAATCATATTATCAAAATTATCTCCTGTGACGTTTATTGTAATATCACCATCATTACTAGCGTTTCGACTACCACCTGTTAGAGTAATTTCTGCTTCAGGAATATTAGATACCTTTGGAAGTAGATCATCCATGATTTCTTTATAGTCTCTTTTTCTCTTTGTTGCTGAAGTTAAGTTGACGGTAATACGTGATCTTTCTTCACCGTCATAACCAATATCTGAAAGAGTTGAAACAACCTCTGGGTACTTTCTTATAATCTCATCAACCTGTTGAGTGATCTGAGCTGTTTTTTCAATTGGTGAACCATCTGGCATAAGAATAAATGCCTTAAATTCATCACGGTCAGACTTTGGAAGGAACTCATTACCAACACGTTTTGCCGGATAAACAATTGTAAAGAAAAGCGCCATTAGGACAATAATTGAAGTAATAGGCCAATTCATAAATTTATCAAAGAACCAACGGTACTGTTTTGTTGCCCAAGCAAGTAAGCGATCGACAAGACCTGCGAGCTTAGGGAAAGGTCCTTTTAAAGTATCAGGGTCTTTTAGAAGTAAGGCACAAAGCATTGGTGTTAACGTAACAGATGCTAGGATCGAGAAGATCGTTGCAAATACAACAGTCATACCAAATTGAAGCATGAACTTACCAACGACACCACCCATGAAGGCCAGTGGAGTAAATACAACTAGGTTTGTTCCTGAAGAGGCCATTACTGCAAGTAATACTTCTTTCGTCCCATCAATGGCTGCCGACTGAGAGTCTTTTCCCATTTTTAGATGCTTGTAAACGTTTTCGATAATGATAAGAGCGTTTGCAATGAGGGTACCTAGACATGTACCGAATGCAAGAAGTGTCATAACGTTAATTGAAAACGATGACATATCCATAAGGAAAAGTGTTGAGATAATTGAAGTCGGAATTACGATACTTGCAATAAGGGCACCACGCCAGTCTCCCAGGAATGTTAAAAGAATCGCAATTGTTAAACCAATACCAATGAAGATCGAGTTAATTGTACCTTTTGTATCATCTAGTGTAATTCGAGTTGTATCAACGACTAGTTCAAGTTGCATCCCATCAGGTAGCTCACTTTGTACTTTCTCAAGAGAGCTTTTTAAGTTCTCAACGATCTTAATAGCATCACCATCAGAAAGCTTTAGTACTGATAGACCGACTACTTCCTTTTCATTGAAGCGTGCCATCGTTTCAACTTCTTTAAAGCTATCTGAAACATTTCCAATTTCTTGAAGCTTAAAAACTTGTCCCTCTCGGGAAACAACTTCTAGATTTCTGATCTCGTCAACGTTGGCAAACTCCCCAACGAAGCGAACACTAATCTTAGAGTCTGTCGTATTTATTGATCCTCCTGGGATATTTAGGTTCTTTCTAGAGATGGCCGCAAGAACATCCTCAATTGACAGATAATTTTGAATAAGAAGGTTATTATCTAACTCAATATTGATCTCTCTTTCTCGTCCACCAAAAATGTCAACAGAGGCAACACCATTGATAGATGATAGGCGAGACTTAAGTTTTTTATCAGCATACTCATATACTTGAGTCAGGTCATGCTTTGTACTTGAAAGAGCAAGAGTTGCAATTGGCTGAATTAATGGGTCAAACTTTGCAATGATTGGACGATCTGCTCCATCTGGAAAATCGTTTAAGATTGCTTCAACCTTATCTTTTACTTCAATTGATTTGATATTAGCGTCTGCTTCAATATCAAACTCAATGATAACAATACCAAAACTGTCACGTGCATCTGATTTGATTTTCTTAATTTGAGAGACTTCTGAAATTTCGTCCTCAATCTTCTTTAAGATTTGTGATTCGATTTCTTCAGGTGATGCACCAGCATAGACCGTCTGTACTGTAATAAGTGGAAGCTCAACCTTAGGTGTCGGTTCAATAATTAAGTTACCAATTGAAACCAGTCCCATTACCATAAAGATGGCAATAAAGATGATTGTTGTGGCAGGGCGTTTAACAAATATTTCGATCATCTTCTAACTCCTTAATCCTGATCCACTAGTGCTTTGATGATATTTACTTTTTCGCCATCATTAAGATAACGTTGATCACTTAGCACAATAGTGTCTCCTTCAGTTAGTCCGCTTTTCACAACATAGAAGTCTTCGTTACTATCACTTACTTCAATATTGCGTTTTGTAACGATATTCTTATCATTAACGATGAATACGTTATGCGAACCACCTCTTTCTGAAACAGCTTCTCTTTTAATCGTTAAAGCATTTTCTAATTTGTGTGTTTCGATATTCATAATATAGAGATTTGTTGGAATCTTTTTATTTGCAAAAGATACAATGATTTTATGCAGGCCCGAAAGATAATCAGCTTTGGTATCAACCGAAACTACATTTCCGTATACTTTCTTATCTTTTACGCGAATACTAACAAGTGCTCCTGGCTTTATTAGATTTGCCACTTTTGGTGCAACTGATGCATGAATTCTTGGGCCAATATTACTACCTGTTACAATGACAAAGTTTGAGAAGGCCCTTCTCGTAACCTTTGTTGTATTAACTGGAGTTCCTGAAACAGCACGAATTGTATACATAGTCGCAGTTTCTTTACCTTTCTTTCTTTGTAGGTCTAAATCTTTAACAAATAAGCTACCTGCGTAAACAAGACCAACTATTAAAACGAAGATTATTTGCTTCATAATTATTTATCTCCCTTTCCTGTACTCGTAAGAAGACGATCCATCTCAGCACGAGTTACCTTTAGTTGTAATTTCGTTTGAGCAAGATTTAGACGGTGTTGAGTAAGTTGAATTTCACTATCATTGAGCTGAAGTTGTGATACTCCACCAGACTTAAAAGAGCTAAGAGCTACTTTATAAGATGAAGAGGCTAGTTTTACAGCTTCAGCTTCCGCATCAAATCTTTCTTGAAGGCCTTCGTAGTCTTGTTCAAGTTTTAAGTATTGAGTTCTAATTTCTCTTCTTAGTTGATTAAACTTCAAGCGCGCGATATTCGCATCACTTCTTTTTATAGCTACTTCTGAGTTCTTACTTCCTCCAAGATCCCAGTCAAACGTAAACTGTAAACCAAATGAAATATCATTTTGGTTATGTGAGATATCTCCTGAGAATGGTTTATCAACACGATAAGTAAGAGGAGAGTAGGCAACAAATAATCCAAGGTCGGGAAGACGTTGGCTCTTGGCAAGCTCAACAGAGAAGTCTGATAGTTGAATGCTTTCTTTAAGAATCTTTACATCAACTGTTTCATCAAGCTTTTGTAAGTTTGAGGGTATCGTTGCAATTTTATCTTTAGCATTAAAGTTATCAGCAACTACCTTTACGTCATCTTCTGGCTGTAGGGCCAGAAAGTTTTTGATGTCTAAGATTGCATTTTTAAGGTTTTTCTTTGCAATAATCCAATTTGGTTTTCTACTGGCAAGGTCAGCTTGCATTTTGATATTATCATTTCGTGAGATACGTCCGTAAGAAACACGTTCTTCAAGCGCATTTTTATTTTTAACAGCATTTTTATATGAGTCTTCAGTTATTCGTACAAGCTCTTGGTTGAATAAAACTCTGTAGTATAATTGTCTTGCAGCATTCTCAACTTCAGCCTTTGTTACAACTGTTCTCAACTTTCCGATCTTATTTGCAGATTCTGCAATATCGACACCACTAGAGATCTTTCCAAAAGTGTATAAAGGTTGTGTGAGCTGAACTCTTGCATTGTGATTCCAATCATAACCGTGAGGCATGATATTACCTTTACCATCATTTTTCGTTAAGCCTGCAGATATTGAAAGGACTGGAAATAGATTAGATGTTGCACTACTTAGTGTTTCCTTGGCCTGTTCTAATTCTTGTCTTGCAATACCAACATTTTCATTTCTTTTGACTGCAAGTTCAACTACTGATTGTTCGTTTAAACTGTATTGAGCAGCGCTTACGCTACTAGCAAGTCCAAACAAGACAATATAAGTCTTGATCCTTCTCATGAGTGTGGTTCTCCTGTATATTCTGTCTCTTTAGATTCTCTTTAAGATTTTTTTATTTTATCTTTTTGACTGATAAAACTCTTCAATCATTCCCAACTGACATAAAAGTTTACTTTTCTCATCTTGAGAAAATCTTGAAACTAGTTCATGGCCCATGCTGAAGTAGCGAGGAAGTACTTTATTGATTAATTCAAGGCCCTCTTCAGTAAGTGTAATTTTCTTTGACCTAGTATCGTTTTCGTCAATGGCCTTCTTGACTAGATTGGCCGCTTCAAGTCTTTTAACGATTCCCGTGATATTGGCCTTCGATACTAGAAGCTCTTCTGCTAACTCTGTTGTCGTAACTGATTCTTGATCTGTTAAGTGTAGGATGACAAGGACATCAAATTGAGGCTTTGTAAGTTTAAAATGCGAAACTTCTTCAGAGATCATTTTATCGAGGATTCGAGTTGTGCGAATCATGCGTCCGATAATACTTTCCTGTACATATTCACTCTTTATTATTGACATTGTTACTCCAAATTTGTTAATGTGTTAACTATATAGTTAACATGTTAACTAAGTTGAATCAAGAATTTTATTCAAATTGACGGTAAGTTAACAAAAGGTAGTAGCTAGATGAATAAGACTAAACAGAATTTGATTGATGTTGCGATTCCTTTAATGGCAAAAAATGGTGTCTACGGTGTAAGCTTAAGAGATATAGCAAAGAAGGCCGAGATTAATGTCTCTTCAGTTCTTTATCATTTTGGTTCAAAAGAAGAATTTATTACGACATGTGGTGAACACTGTATCAACTTACTCGCTGAGCAGATTAAAGAAATTTCAAAACATACCTTTGATACTGTTGATGAGCTAAACCAAGTGATCAATCAAGGTGTTGAACAGGGTAAGGAAGCTATCGCAATTTGTGTCATGCTTCTTGTTATCGACTCACCTGGCTTTAGAGAAATTTATGAAAATTATGTCTCGGATGCATATGTATCTGTTCATGGACAAGAGAATCCATTCTTATTAAATCTTAGATCATTTATTTCTTATATGATCTTTAAGAGAGTTGATCTAAAAGTAGCAAAAGAAAAATATGAGGGGAGTGGTATGGTAGAATTATTATGCCAATCCCCAGTGAGTGCACTGTAGATTATTTTCTACAGTGCGTTTCATGCCACATCTTTTCAAGATTCTCACGATCATCAGGATGAGCAATTCTAATCAACTCTTGTGCTCTTTGATTAAGACTCTTTCCGTATAAATCAGCAATACCATACTCTGTAACAACATAGTGCATATGTGATCGAGTTGTTACGACACCTGCTCCTGACCTTAATGTTGGAACAATCTTGGGGTAACCTTTAGCACTTCGTGAGTTGATAACAATAATAGGCTTACCCCCTTCAGAAAGTGAGGCGCCTCTCATAAAGTCCATCTGGCCACCAACTCCAGAGATAATACGATGGCCGATTGAGTCTGCACAGACCTGTCCTGTAAGATCAATCTCAACGGCACTATTGATCGCACATACTTTTGGGTTTCTTCTAATGATACTTGGGTTATTTACATAGTCCGCTTCAAGTTGAATAACGCTTGGGTTGTCATTGATAAAATCATGTACATCTTTGCCTCCAACAATAAAGGCACTAACTGTTTTTCCACGGTGAACATTTTTGCATGAATTATTTACGGCGCCACTTTTAATTAAATCAAGAGCCCCGTTTGACCACATCTCTGTATGAATCCCTAGGTTCTTGTGATTCTTTAAACTAGCCAGAACTGCATCAGGAATTGATCCAATTCCCATTTGAAGAGTTGAGCCATCTTCAATAAGAGATGAAGTGAGCTGTCCTATCTTTAAATCCTCTTCACTCAAGCAAACTTCTTGATGGCCGACAATTTCGTGATCAATTTCAATCGCATAATCAATATCATTAATATGAATAAAGCCATCACCATGAACACGAGGCATATGTGGATTAATTTGAGCAATAACAACTTTTGCACTACTTACTGCAGCCTTTGCAACATCAACAGATGTACCTAGAGTGCAGTGCCCATGTTGATCTGGAGGACTGACGTGAATAAGTGCAAAGTCTAGAGGAATTCTACCGCTTCGAAATAAGTTTGGAATTTCAGATAGAAAGCATGGAAGATAATCAACTCTTTGGTAGTCGATATGTTTTCTCACATTTCCGCCAACAAAGAGATTGAGAATTTTAAAGTTTTCACAATATTCTTCATTTGCATATTTCGCATCACCGTGAGTATGTAGGTGAGTAAGTGTGACATCTTTTAATTTATGAGCATTTTCAAGTAACCCGTCAATTAGGGCCTGTGGCGTAGAATCACCACCATGAATAAAAATATTTGAATTAGAATATACTATCGATAAAGCTTCCGCTGCATTTGAAACAATTTTCACAAGCACTCCTTTGTGTTCATATTTTACGAAGATTTGGCCGAGATTTAAAGTATATTTGGTTACAATTTTTATATGCCATCTATTAAAAAATTAAGGTATAACCTCTAACTATTATGGTAGTTGCAACAACGAGTAAGAGACTCAAAGAACTTATTTATTTTACTATTCCACTTGTTATTGGCCAGGTTGGGCAGATGCTTTTTAACGTCGGTGATATTTTTGTTGCCGGACGCTATTCAACATCAGCAGTAGCATCTATTGGTGTTGCAGCAGGTATGTTATCTCCTTTTATAATGATTGGGATCTCAACGTTATTTTCTGTCAGTGCAGTTACGGCAAGAATGCGTGGAGCTGATACGAATCCACACGAGAATGGCGTATGGGGAAGTGGAATGACTTTAGCACTTCTTTTAGGAAGTGTTATTTGTACGGCCCTTTATATCTTTACTTACTTTGTTGACTATATCGGTTTGAATAAAGAGATCGTACCTCTTGTTAAGACTTATCTTTATTGGGTAAATATCTCGATTATTCCTGCACTTATTTTTCAAATGATTAAGGAATATCTTCAAGCTTTTGATAAAACAATTTTTGCCAATGCTCTTATCATTTTTATGAATGTCGTTAACCTCATTATGAACTACTGTTTAATGTTTGGGATTGGACCTATTCCTGAAATGGGAATAAAAGGTGCGGCAATTGCAACTGTTGTAACTCGCTTTATTCTAGCTTTAATTATTTATGTTTATGCTTATCGAGTACTTCCAATTGAAACGCATTTTAGTAAGAAGTCTTTTAAGGAATTGATAAAACTTGGAATACCAGTTGGTCTTGGAACTTTTATTGAAGTATTAATGTTCTCAACTGTTACTGTCTTAGTTGGACGCATGAGTCTTGTTGCATCAGCGTCTCACAACATTGTTCTAACAATTGCGGGACTAACTTTTATGGTTCCTCTTGCCATCAATGGCGCGGCAGGGGTTAAGGTCGGCTACGCTCTTGGTAGAAAAGATATGGAGATGATTAAGAATTATGCCTATGGGTGTATCTTTATGGCCGTATCTTATATGGTCATAACGGCAATATGCTATTTCTTCTTTCATGAATTCTTAATGGGACTCTTCACGACTGATCAGGCCGTTGTTCTTTATGGATCAGGACTATTCTTATATGTTGCTTTATTTCAAATACCTGATGGACTACAAGTCGCAATGTGGGGAGTCTTAAGAGGGCTTGGTATGAGTAAGCAACCAATGCTCTATTCGTTTTGTGGTTATTGGCTAATTGCAATTCCTGTTGGGATTTATTTAAGCTATCAACACGGAATGGAAGCAGCTGGTTTATGGGCGGGACTTGCAATAGGACTTACTATCGTTTCAATGATTCTCTCGCTTTTATTTAAAAAGAGAATTGGTGAACTTTCTAAGGAATGGGGCGTTTAGGATTCTGATTGCTGCTTTAGTTTTTCTTCAATATAGAGAATGACTTTGTCGAAGTCGAATGGCTTCGTCATAAGATCAACAGCACCTAGCTCCTTTGCTCTTTGTGCATTTAATTCGTCAATGAAGCCTGTAATAATTAAAACTGGAGGTGTAGGAGCATTAAGCTTTCCAATTTCTTCCAAAAGTTTTAGGCCATCCATTTTTGGCATTTTTAGATCAGTGATGACAAAGTCGACAGGATTATGTTTTGCATAGTCTAAGGCCAACTCACCATTTTTGACACCTATGGTTTCATAACCAAATGACTCAAAGGTTTCCACGTAGATATCATTTAATGTCGGTTCATCTTCGGCGACCAAGACCCTCTTCTTAGCTAACATATAAAAATTGTATTTAATCTTTCTACCTAAGGCAAACGTATAAATAAAAACTGTGTTTTAAATCACATAATACAGTTATTCTAGATAGTTACGTGAGTTAACCAAGGGCCAATTTTTTTGATTTTAACGCCCATTTTTTGCCAAAATTGACGAGAACTCTCTTGAGGTTAAGGCAAAAATTAAGATTTTTTTTTGTAAAAACTGACACTTGTCAGTTACCAATTAGTCCATTGTGCTAATCTAAATTTAATTTAGGAGGCATGTATGAAGCATATATCAGTCGAAGAATTTACTACTCCCGCAGTTCACGTTGTTGATCAAAATGCCAGTATCGATATCGCTTTTAAGATTATGAAAGATAATGGAATTAGGCATCTTCCTGTAAGTGACGGGAATCAAATTGTGGGAATCATTTCAGAAAGAGATGTTATGTCAATTTATGGAAAGAGCTGGTGTGATGGAGTTTTAGTTAAAGACTTCATGAATGAATCTGTTCTTGCTGTTAACAAGGACGATAGCTTAGGTGAAGTAGCTTATCAGCTATCAAGTAATAAAGTTGGCTCAGCAATTGTACTTAATAATAGAAATCGTGTGTACGGTATTTTTACTGTTACAGATGCACTAAATGCTTTAGTCGAAGTTTTTGTCGATGACGCTTATAAGAGAAGTGATCTTAGAAATTAATTTCATCCTTCTTGAAGAGAACCGGACATACCGGTGACTCTGAAGCTAAGTGTAGTGGGAGTGGAAAGCCTGAAAAGAAGTACTTTCCAGCAGGCACGTCGTCTAGTTTTAAATTTTCAAAAATGGCAGCTTGCTTAAAAAGTGTATTATGAATCGGCCTATTTCTGCTCCCTGGACAAAAGTCAGAAGACTTCCAAGAAGTACCATACATATCAAAGTTAGGGTTTTGTAATAAGTAGTCAGCACTTTCTTGTGAAAGTGTTAAGACATAATTAGGGTCGTGCAGTTGTGATTTGTTTATTGGCATTTCTTCGACTGACAAAATCAACTTGCATGGAATCTCATCTCCAAGCTCGGACTTAAGCTCACTTAGTGAGACTTCCCAATGGTAAATACCATCAAGGCCTTCTACAGGTTTCCAGTTTTTTCCTTTTAGTTTTACGACAACTACTGGCCCAAAAAATGAATTTATTTGCTTCTTAAAATAGTCATCGACGCTCATCCCATTTTTCATAGTGTGAGATTGTGCTTCCATATGAGTGAGACTATGTGGTTTTAAAGTATGAGCATCATAATTTACTGGAGGACCTTTTGGATCATTTATCGAGTAAATATTCTCTCGCTTATAGCCTTGACCTTCAAACCACATTCCAGGCATTGATTCTGTAATAATTGGACTTAGGATATAAGGCATTTTAACTCCAGTGTTTATTGAGTTATCATTGTAGCATTAATAAATGAATTAGAGGTAGTAGAATGCATATACCAAAGCTATTCAAGCAGGAAGATAGGATCGAGTTAATAAAGCAGATGAAGGAGACGACATTTGCGAATCTGATATCAAACGGAACTGAAGGGATTGAGGTTAATCATCTTCCACTTTGCGTTGTAGAAGAAGAGGGGAAGCTATTCTTATTTGGACATATTGCAAGAGCAAATTCTCTTTGGAAATCGACACTTGATAACAGTGAGGTTGTAACTACCTTCAATGGCCCTCATTGTTACATTTCTCCTAATCATTACCCAACTAAGAAAGAGACTGGTAAAGCTGTTCCAACATGGAACTATATTGTTGTTCATGCTCGTGGAAAAATTTCATTTATTGAAGATAAGGAGTGGATTCTTAATTCGATTGAGATGCTTACTAATGAACAGGAAGAAGGAGGCCACAATCCTTGGAAGGTTGAAGATGCTCCTCGTGATTATACACAAAAGCTTCTGGCCGCAATCATTGGAATTAAAATTGAAGTAACCTCTCTTGAAGGGCAGTGGAAACTTAGCCAAAACCAACCAGTTGAAAATAGACAAGGAGTGATCTCTGCTCTTAGTTCCTCAGATGATCCTTATCAAAGAGAAGTCGCTCAAAGAATGAAATTATAAATCTATTGTGGTGTGATGATATAAAAAAAGGTCAGTATTAAACTGACCCTTTTGTTGATAGATTAATTTTTTTGGCATTTCTCATATAATTCTCCTTGAGTTGATTTCCTATGAATTAAGTATATGTCTCAAAAAGAATTTTTAAGTTTGTTTCGAGTCTAATTTCTGCAAAGTGATTGTGAGTTTTTTGTTAGTCGTATTGAATACTCAACTATGATAACCTTTCTTTTATCAATATTAAACATTCTTAACTATTAAAACGTCGATAGGTAGTACACGAAATTTAATTATAAAAAGGATGTATCGATGAGAATTACTTTTCTTGGAGCAGCTGGAGGTGTTACTGGATCTAAAACTTTGTTAAAAGTTGGGAAGGATTATAAAGAGCAGTATCTTGTTGACTATGGACTCTACCAAGGGGCCAAGGAAAATCGTGAACGCAATTGGATGTCGTATCATGGTGCCAGTAAGCTAAGTGCAGTTTTTTTAACTCATGCACATATTGATCATTCCGGCCTTTTACCTCGTCTATATCGGGATGGTTTTCGAGGTAAGGTTTATTGTACAAGGGAAACATTTAGGCTTTGTCAGATCTTATTAATGGATTCGGCCCGTATTCATGAAGAAGATGCTAAATATGCAAATCGAAAAAAAATATCAAGACACAAGCCGGCCCTTCCTTTATATACAACGCAGGAAGCTCAAGCTGTTCTTGAACACTTTGAAGTTGTGGATTTCGAACAAGAGCTGACAGTTTCTAAAAATATTGCAATTACTTTTTTCTGGGCCGGCCATATTCTTGGAGCAAGCTTTATTCGAGTCCGCTATAGAGCAGCTACTGGTGAAGTGAAAACAATCGTTTTTTCTGGAGATGTTGGGCATAAGAGAAATATCCTTTTAAACGAACCTCAAGTTATCTGTGAAACTGATTATCTTGTTTTAGAGTCTACATATGGAGATAGGCTACATGCCCGTATTCCTGCAAAAGAAGTTTTAGGAATGTATCTAAATACAATTTTAAAGCGCGGTGGAGTTGCGGTTATACCCGCATTCTCAGTTGGTCGTACACAAGATATTCTCTATCTTATTAAAGAATTGATGAATGAAGAGGCCATCCCTAGTGTAGCTGTTCATTTAGATAGCCCACTTTCTAAGAAAGCTAACCGTATATTTAATGATTGTTTTCGAAAGGGTCATGTCAAAGATAATGTAACAGAGGATATCGATATTTATCCTGATACATTTGAAGAAATCGAAGATGTTGAAGATTCAAAGGCCCTTATGGAAAAGTCTGGACCTCGTATTATCGTTAGTGCTTCAGGGATGATTGATGGTGGGAGAGTTGTGTATCATGTAATGAAGCATATTGTGGATGAAGATAGTGGAATAATTTTAGTTGGCTTCCAACCTGAAGGAACGAAAGGTCGTATTCTAATTGATGGTGAAAAAGAACTCCATATGCATAAACAGAGACTTCCAGTTCGAGCTAGTATATTTTATATCGATTCATTATCTGCGCATGGTGATTACTTAGATCTTATCGGATGGCTAAATGAATCACGTATTTCACCTAAGCTTGTTATTTTAAATCATGGTGAAGAAAAGGCATCAAGTCATTTTAAAACTCTTCTCGAATCTCAGTTAAGTCTTAGGACAACGATTGCAACCTTAGGGGAGGAATTTGATTTAGAGAATATTTATGATAATCAAACAAAGGTCGCAAGTAAGTTAGCAGCGTGAGGTAAGAGGTTAATGAAGATTGATTATGAAAGAGGAATTACATATAAGTATCTTATTGCTTTCGTATCGATTGTCTTATTCACTATAATTGCTCAAGCTTTAATGCAATTTTTCATTCTTCAACAGGAAAGTTACTCCCAGGTTATTAACTTAGCTGGTCGCCAACGTATGCTAAGTCAAAGACTTGCTAAGCAGACCTTAATCTATTCTTTTAATACTAGTGTTGAGTCAAGGAGTGAATTAAGTAAGGAGATCCTTGTCACAAAAGAATTACTGTTTACTACTCATGAGGATTTGAAAAACGGTAGTGAAGATAAGGGAATAGCTCCTGCATTTACGCCAAATATTAAGCAGCAGTATAAAGATCTCGATCCCATTTTAAGTAGTATTGATAGGAATATTAACTGTATCGTAAGCTTGTGTGAAAATCAAAAGAGAAGTCTTGAAGAGATTGTCAAAGATACAGATTTATTTTTAAAAAATATGAATAAGATTGTTTTTGAGTCTGCAGATTATTCTAAAACGAAAATATTAAATTTAAGTAAAATAGAGCTGCTTTTATTCTCATTAATCATTCTTCTATTAATTTACGAATTTTTTAAAATTCTTATTCCTATTAAAAGAAAGCTTGTTAGTCAATTAAAAGAACTACAACAAAAAGATCAAGTGATTACTCACAGTTCAAAGCTTGCGGCCATTGGGGAACTAGCCGCTGGTGTTGGCCATGAGATTAATGGGCCACTAACAATTATAAAGGGATACCTTGCCCGACTAAAAAAAGAGAACTTCAAATCTAGTGAGCATAAAGATTATATCGTAAAGTCATTAGAGAAAATAGAATCGTCAGCAACACAGATTGAAAATATTGTTAAAGGCTTAAGGAATTTTTCTCGCAAGGATGGTCAAGGATTAGTTTTATTTGATCTATCTGCAGTCTTAAATGACTGTATACTTATGATTGAAGAGATATATGAACACTATGGGATTAGCGTGTCATTTGAAAATTCTTTAGGTGAGTTACAGGTGAAAGGAAGTCCTGGGAAGATACAACAAGTTGTGATGAATTTACTTACCAATGCTAGAGATGCTCTTGAGCAGAGTGAGGTAAAGCAGATCAAAGTAACTCTCACTAGTCGTGACGATAAGGCCGTTATTGAAGTTTCTGATAGTGGTGCAGGGATTAGTGAAGAGAATAAACGAAAAATTTTTGAACCATACTTTACAACTAAGGAGTATGGAAAAGGAAGTGGATTAGGTTTATCTCTATCTCATAATTTCATCAAGGAGCATGGTGGTTCAATTACCATTGATTCTAATTCTGGGGGTGGAACAACTTTTAGAATTGAAATTCCTCTTTAATCACAAAGTGGGGATAAGATCGTTCTAAGTTGGCTACCATTTAACTCGGCTTGATATGGTGAGTAACCACTTGGTCCATCACCCATAATATTCTTATCATCTAAAATGATTTTTCGATCAGGACATCTTCTATCTTTATATGCATCAGCTAATCCCAAATTATGGGCGAGTTCATGGATATAAAGCTTACATCTTTTTTGATCATTAATATTTGCAACGTTTGCAAATTTATGAGTTGCCCATTCTTTGGCCGTAGGCCTTTTGTGTTCCTTAGAGATGGTAATCGTGTGATCGCATTTGAATCGATCCATGATGCCAGTCTCTTCTTTTAAATCGACATTAAGCTTTAGCCCGTGTCTTGCGTAAAAATCTTTCACACAAGGCATTGAGTTTCTTACAAGTGCCATTGATTCTTCTTTGTCTTTCTCATTACCGTCAAACTTTAGGTAGAGTGAGACATCGACATTGACAAGGCCTTCTTTAATGTAGGTTTTATACTTTGTCTTTGTTCCAACATACTTTAAGAGGTCGCTACTTTTATCACAAAGTGATTGTGAGTTATAATCGACCTCGACTACCGAGTCTTCAGGTCGATTCTCCAGACAGCTTTTAATATATGTGCTCTTATTAGCGTAGTATGAGATTCTTCTTTCGCTGCTACCATACTTTAAATTCCACCCTTCAAATTCTCGATCAGTTGAAAAGTAGAGGAGTTCATTATTTAGGCAAAGATTCTTATCCTTCACAGCATTTATATTTTTAAGTTCACCCGTTACTGATCTAACGATGAGCTTACTCTCTAATGCCTGAAACTCTTCTTTTAATGGTCTTAATCTTTCTATAATATCTTTATTCTCTTTTTGTAGTCTTGCTATTTCTGCTGCCGTTTCTTGGGGTTTGAGCATGCGATGATAGAGAGTGTTCTTCTTTGATACCTTTTCTTGATTCTTATTAAACTGAGAATGAAGTCGATTAATTTCTAACTCTAATTCGTAATAGGTATCGAGATCACCTGCATGAGTAGGTAAGGAGATGGCAAATATAAGAAGGCTTATAAAATAGAACATATTTTCTTTTCGGTATAAAAGTAAAAAAAATTACTTTTAAATATATAATGGGAAGTTACTAAGATTCTGATATTACATGCTTTTTGTCTTGGGGAGCTAATAAAAAAGCCAGTAAACTGGCCTTTTCAATAACTATTTAAATGGGTAAATGAGAATAAAAGTACTGTGAATGGGTACTATTTTTTTATGTTTTAATATGTGTTGTTGAATTAGGCCGAAAAGGAGCTCTTCTCGGCCAATCGATATATCTTTAAAGTTTGATTCTAGTGCTATCAATCATAACTGCAACATAGAAGTCACGATTGAAGAAGTATGGAACATCAGTAGGGTAATCAATACCAGCTTCTGCTTTCACAATTTTTACAACTTCAGATACATTAATAACTTCACCGCTTGTTAGCTTCCATAATAGGTTGTCATTAACATCAAAAGTAAGTCTAACAGGGTAGCGAAATTTACTTTCTAATACTAGGACTCTTTGAAATTTCGTCCAATATGGTGCTTGGATATCTGTCGGATAATCTGTACCTGCTTCTGCGCGAACTAACTCGGCATGGTCAGTATAAACTGGAATTCTAACTCCATTATAAAGTGATAGAACGTAATCGTATTGAGGAGCCGGTGCATCAGTTGGAAAGTCGATACCTGCTACAGAGTTATCAATATGCATTGTGCTTATCGCTGGATGGGCCATAGGGCCAGCACTAACGATAGGGCCTGCAAATACTGGGTTAATTAGATGTAATGCCATTAAGATAAAAGCGATGATTTCAATTTTTAGTTTCATATAAGTACTCCCTTTAGAAAAATAGTTTCAATTGATATTGAACAGGAGTAGATTTAACAAGCAATAAAATATGTGTATATATTTTTTATATACATTTTGTCCCTTGAATGTTTATTTTTAATATACTATTCTTCGTAAATGGAAATATTCGAGTTTAAAAATTATCATAAATTTCTTCGTTACTTGATTCTCGAGGCTTATGCACAAAGGGGACTTCAGGCAAAGTTATCAAAGGCAATTGGTTGCCAAGCTGCATATCTATCGCAGGTATTGAAGGAAAAGGCCGATCTAAGTGAAGATCAAGCGTATAAATTAAGTGTATTTTTTAACTTCTCCAAAATTGAAACAGAATATTTCTTAAATCTAATTCGCTACGCTAGGGCCTCAACTCACGAACTTAAAAGTTACTTGAAGTACAAGGGCGAGAAAATTGCTGAGGAAGCAGGTAATCTAGCTTCTAGAGTCAATTCAATGGTTATTGACGATGAAAATGAGCAATATAAAGACTATTTTATCTCATGGATACCGTCTGCGATACACATCGCGACTAGTTGTCCCAAGTTACAAACAATTCCTAATCTGGCCAATCACTTTGCACTAAGTGAGAAAAAAGTTAGATCAACTCTTATCTACTTAGAAAAGCTTGGCCTAGTTGAAAAACATGATCAAAACTACATCTTTAGCGGAAAGTCTATACACCTTCCATTTGAGTCTTGGCTAAACACACCTCATCAGATGGCAAAGAGAATACAAGTGTTAGACATCATTGCCAAAGAAGAGCCTAATAATATTCATTATTCTTCTACATTTACGATTGATGAAAAAGATTTCTTACCTCTGAAGGAGAAAATTTTAAAGCTAATTCAATCCACTCAAGATGACATTAAGGAATCTGGAACAGAAGTTGTTTGTGGCCTGAATATTGATTTATTTGAAACTTAATTAAAATAGGATAGCTCTTTAAGGTACTTCACTTTCATTTATTAGTGCGTGACATGGGCAAGCCGGTCCATGGGTAAAGTAATATGTTAAAAAAGGGGAGAGTCCTAAATAGATTCCAACCAAGAGGAAAAATAAATCTTTAAACAAGCTTCCCCCCTTTCATTGAACTCTGTTCCTTATGGTAATAAAACTGCATGAAACCAACTAGTAGAGGAGGCATGTAGCATAAAGGTATATCCATGAATAAATGCTCCATTGCAACCAGCCCTCTAAGTGTATCGAAGAGATGAACTATGGCATGGGCCGTAAACCAAGCCTGTAAGATGAAGAGTGTATTCTTTCTCCATGAACTATCGATAATTGATTTAAATGAGATCACACTTAATACTAAAAAAATACATCCTAGATCACGAACAAAATGCTCATTTAAAGGTCCAAAGTCAGGAATTCTTCCTGGAAAGTTTTTATACCAATGTACAGGGCCTACTAGCATCCACAAACCGCTTATAAGATTTCCTAGAAATAATAAGAAGAAAAATAATTTCCATCTTTTTTCCTGACTCATATCTATCCTTTTTTTTATATTGCAAAGGTATTATTAAGGATATATTGTATCCTTAATTGGTTCAAGGAGAAAAGTATGTGTTTTAAAAAAGCTCTTTTAATATCTAGGTATCTTCTCGCAATCACGTATTTGTGGGTTGTAGCTGATCGATTAAGCCTACTAGGGCCTGCTGGAAATATGGGAGTTGTTTGGGGTGATTTTGATACTTTTTTGAGCTACACAGCAAGCCTAAACCCATGGTTTCCTAAAAAAGTGTCATACTTTTTTGGGTATATTGTCACTATCGTTGAAGTCTTATTAGCTGTCTTTTTTATTTTTAATGTAAGGTTAAAAGAAACTTTCTTAGCAAGTTTTATACTCTTAGTAACTTTTACTTTCAGTATGATTTTTTCAGTAGGGTTTGAACAGGCTTATGACTTTATTATCTTTACTGTTATATTGGCCTTATTAAATGGATACATGTTTTGGAGACTTAAAAGAGGCGCCGTTTAGGACATCTCTTTATTTACCCACTGTTCTGATAAGTCGAAGATTTCTGCTGGAACTTGCGCGTTTATTCCTGAAACAATGTCAGATAATTTCTTTTCTCTAAGAACATTTCTCCAAGCTTCATCGGCCTCAAGCATTGCAATTGCAATTGTGCACTTTACACTTTTATCTTTGTCTTTTTTCTTTAGGCAAGGGTTGTTAAATCGAATTTCCTGACAATTAAATGTTCTTTTCTTTCCTTCAATGGCCTCAACAATTTCTAAAAGACTAATTTGGGAAGGGTCTTTTGCTAATTGATAGCCACCTTTAGGACCTAAGGTCCCTTCAATCAATCCATTTGAGGCCAAGAGTTGTAAGGCCTTAGATAGGTATTCCTTAGGGATTCCATGGAATTTGGCGAGAACTTTTGTTGGGATAAATACACCTTCTGGAACTCTCGCTAAAAATTCCATGCAATGTATTGCCCATTCGATTTGATTTCTTAATTTCAAAGTTGTTCACCTGTATTTGTCATTAACGTCAAAATTATAGCATGATATCTCTACATTGTTTAGAGCAGTGATCCACTTACTTTTTAATTTAGCTTCTTTTCTTGAAGCCCCAAGGGCAATGGCGGCAGCCATACTTACAGCATTTTCTCATACGCTTTAGGCGTACTTCTGTTGAAACAATACCGCCTGTAACAGGGTCCTTATAATAGTCTTCACCATTTTTGACGGCTTCGTCATGTAGAATGCGGTACTGTTGTTTTAGGTTATTTTTTTTATTCTTATTTCTAGACATATATTAAGTTATGCCGCCTGTACTTGTTTGGAACTTTCCTCTAATGCAGCAACTCCACTTTTATAATCTTTTGTAAACTTAATAAACTTATATAAGTAGATTGAACAAACAGCAATGGCAAAGTAAGCAAAGTGCCTAATCGCTATTTGAATATTTTCGTATTGTATTAAAGAAAGCTTTCCAATCCAGTAACCTACAAAGGTTGAGATGAGGAAGCTGTCGCGAATACAATAAAATGCAACGGCCGTAATAATCATGGAGTCATCTGAGGCCAACATTAATTCACCTCTTCTAGATCTTGCACCAATGATAAATTGAAACTTTTTAACATTCATATAAGAAATTTCAATTTCTTCACCTACACAAATATGGTCAGCGATATATGTAGTAGTGATGACATTCTTAAGTTTGGTACCATCTTCAAATTCAAGAAATGTGTACTCTCTAGTTTTTCCCTTTACCTTAGATGAGCCATATCCAATAACTTTTGATTTAACTGTTGAAGCCACGCTTTCTCCTCACTTTATTAACGTTCAATAGTCGGCTTAGCGGGCGAAAATCTTTAATTGATGTGGTTTTAGATATTAGAAACACTTCCTAGTGATTATTCTTATTATGCCTCTCAGTATTTTGTCTTACGCCCACCAGTACCACTTCCAAGTGCAAGGTCTTTTTTTGATACCGTTCCATCGCGTTTCATTTTTTCTATCGTTTCTAAATTCCCACGATACATCTTCTCTATCTTTTGAATGGCCCATGGATTTTTTCTAATAAATTTTAAAATTTTATTAAACATGGGAGGCTCATCATTGAAACTATTGATCTCTGTCATTGCATAGATTTCTTTACAGCCAAAGAGATTGATAACATCTGTTAACATCATCTTTAAAGTTACACCCTCTAAGGGGTCTTTCTTGCGATTTGTTTGATCATTCATTTTTTTTACCTAGTTTTATATTGTTTAAGATATGGTAACTTATAAAGTGTTATACATCCATCTACACTTTATTGCTTGGTTAAGTTGGCAAGGAGCCAGATATTCTGCTGTTTTTTGTTCTTAAAAGGGGTGATATATGAATATAGTATTTATTAGCATTTATGCATTTTTATTTTTTGTACTCGGCGTATTGTCTACATATAATTCTTTGCTCTTTATTAGATTGAAAAAGGACTATGATGTTTCAAAGTCATCTAATATGTTTGAATTTATAAAGGAATGTGATGATTATAGATGTGTAAAAGCACGAAAGATATCTTTAGCTGTAAAAGCTGTAATATCGATAATTATTATTATGACTGTTTGGATACTGTGTGGCTTTTAAGTTACTGTCCGTTCGTTTTTGTGTGGTATATAGAAACTGTAGTTCCAGGTGCTCTTTCTTTACGCACGGTCAACGGAAAGTGACCTGGAACCTTATATTAAGATTACAAAGACTTTCTTAATGCACCGACTTATTGGAAAGGGGAGGGTACTCAACTAAACCCGTTTCAACAAGATAAACCATGGAGGAGACTGTGTTGAAAAAGCTTTTTAAAATAATTATATTAATAATAATTTTTATTATTTGTACAATTATATATCGTTTTTTTATTTATGATAACCCAATCGAGAGAGTAATAGCCTAATTGAGTTAGAGTCTTAAAGTCTGTTGATTTATTCTGTCCGGTTGTTGGCAATTATCCCAAGATCAAATCGTCATATACTCAATCTATACACAAGAAAAGTGTCGTTACAATATGTAACAAAGTTCTTTTCGTATTGGGGGGCGCAGTTGTTGGTGGGCTCGTTGGTGCAGTAGTTGGTGGAGTTCTAAAACTGTTGTTCCAAGTGCTCTTTCTTTACGCACGGTCAACGAAGAGAGATCCAACGGAAAGTGACCTGGAACCTTATATTTTTTCTATTTTAGGTTTTTTAAATTTTTTTCGAGACTTTTCAACATTCTTTTGGATGGCACATTTAGAAACGTGGTCGTTAACTAACCCCATCGCCTGCATGAAAGCAAAAATAGTTGTTGGGCCAACAAATTTCCAACCTCGCTTCTTTAAGTCCTTAGACAGTAAAGTTGATTCAGGAGTCACAGAGACAGTTTGCGGTTTTATTGGTTTTTTACTATTCGGCTCAAAGCTCCAAATATAGGTAGCTAAAGAACCAAACTCTTTTACTATTTTTTTTGCCATTTTAGCGTTGTTAATTGTTGCCTCTATTTTTCCACGATGTCTAACAATTCCTTCATTTTGAAGTAGGCGATTAATATCTTTTTCGTTAAATCTAGAGACTTTATCAAAATTAAAATCTTTAAAGGCCTTTCTGAAATTTTCTCTTTTAGAAAGAATTGTTCTCCAGCTTAAACCGGACTGAAACCCTTCCAAGCAAATTTTTTCAAATAATCTATAGTCATCTTTGACGGGAAATCCCCATTCCTTATCGTGGTATTCAATAAATTCAGGGGAAACGCCACACCATTTACATCTTAATTTTCCGTCAGTACCTTTAATTGTATTTTTCATTGCTCACACATACTTTTCTACTTCATTAAGAATTTAAACTTATCATGGGCCATCGAAGGCGATATTTCATGAATTTCATACTTAACAATATTTTTTTCAACAAATGGATCATTCTTTACTCTTTCTTCTAAATCTGAATAAGATGAACATGAAGCAATGATACCTCCACCTAGGTTTGGCTGCAGTGAGCCAACAACCATAAATACATCATCATCAATTCCTTTTTTTATCCATTTTTTATGGGCATCCATAAAGTCCGCAGCTAGATTTTTATTTTCTGAAAACTTTAAAAACACTACAAACATTTTAATCTCCTAATTTATTTATTATTTAAACCCTTTACCCAATCAATCAAAACTTTAACTTCATAATTAACAAACGATTCATCTCTATAGGCATTTGCCAGCGTTGCAATTCCTTGACTTCTTGCTAATACATGCATTGCATATTTGTTAGCATTTTTTTTAAATCCTAAATCAACAAATTGCTGCCTAAGCCAGTCACGAAATAGGTTAAATATTTCATTAGCTTCACTTCGTGAAACGTGCTCTAATTTATTCAACTCAGTAGTAAGCGTTCCGACGGGGCACCCATAAAGCTTAATTTTAGTCAAATTTGCAATTAGAATATGAATGAAAAGTTGAATTCTTTTTTGAGGGTCTTTGCCTTTTAACTGCCATGTTTCTAATAGCTTTTCAGTCTTCTTGAGGCGGTATTGTATTACTGCACTTAAAATTTCATCTTTAGATTTAAAGTGATGATAGAAATTACCTCTAGAGATTTGAACCTCTTTTGCAATATCTGTAAAGGAAGTCTTCTCAAAGCCTTGTTCATAAAAAAGTCTATCAGCATTTTCTATGATTTCGTCTCTAGTGGATAAGTCTGACATTTTTACCTCTTACTTAATTAGGACTAGTGTCCTAATTGGTACAGTACTAGGACAATTGTCCTAGTGCAAGCGAAAGATTAGTTTTCCAGTTGCTTTTTCTTTATGCAGAGCCAACGTAAAGTGATCTTGCACGAAATGTTCTTTTTTAAATAGTGAGCTAGTTTGCAGGGGAGTCGACTTTGGCATCTTGGTAAGATGATTGGCAAGCACGCATGGGAGTCGACTTTAGCTCCTGCGTCGTCGACACGATGGCATCCATGCCATCGACCGCCAAAAGCAATTAGATCTGATACTAATATCAACAAAAACAAAAAAGCCCACTCTTGCGAGTGGGCTTTTTTGTTTTGGTGGACCTTAGCGGGATCGAACCGCTGACCTCTTCGCTGCCAGCGAAGCGCTCTCCCAGCTGAGCTAAAGGCCCTCAATTGAGATATTTTGTAGAAAGATAATAGCCAACCCTGGTGGGGTTGGCAATATTATAATTCTGGTAAATCACCACTTTGATCAAGTTCACGAGCGATTTCTGCTTTCTTTGTGCTTACGGCCTCTTCGTAATCACGATAGAAACACTGGTTTTTGTAAGCTTCATTCTTTGTTGAAAAGCGCTCTGTACCTTGGATGAGGTACGGGATTCCGCCACTTTTATCCAGTAGCTCCTTACACCTTTTAAGAACATACTTTGCTCTTAGGCCCATACCTTTTTGTTTAATCATCGGGTAGTAGATGGCACAAGAGTGGAGAGTGTCACGGTAGATATCGTCACGGCTTCCTTTATCAAGGGCGACTTTTACATTCTTGTTTAGAACCTTGATAATCTCTTTTGCGAAAACTTTTTCAAAGTTTTTACGTGCTGTATTCATTAGTGGGATATTACTTGCTCCCACATTATCTCCACGAAGAAGGCTTTCTTGCATTCCACGATAAATTGGAACTAAGAAAATATACTTCGAGTAGTTTAAGCTATCTTGGTATGTAAGCTCAGGAGATTCAGCATATGGAAGGCCATATAAGAAGAATTCTTCAACTGTCCTGATATAGTTGTAAAAACTTGCATCAATTGTTTCTACTGAAAGTACATCACCATCAGATAGGTTATTTGCAAGGTACGTATAAGCAGCTTGAGAAAGGTCCTTGAAGCTGTCACACTGGCATGTTGGATTGTCGATATCACAATCTTCTGGCGTTAGTCCTTGTGTGTCTGTCACAACATTTTCAAAATTAACGAGTGCCTTAAGGGCCTTTAGTGCTTTCTTAATTCTAATTGAAAACAGTGACGTTGCCTCTGGCCTTGTTGTCGTGTTTTCTAGGTCTTCTTCAAAGATTTGAATAACTTCAGAAATCGAGAAGTCCTTCTTGTTGTCGCGCCAATTATCTTCTGCTTCGATTACTTTATAAAGTCTTTCAACGTTTACTGAGTTTCTAAGTTTTTCAGAAAGTCTTTCCTTATCGGCACCAAGGTCAGCTAAGGCCGGCTTAATTACTTCTTGGATATATTGCGTACGATCTTCATCACGTGCAATAGCAGCTTCCTGACAGTCACTATTTTCTTTTACCCAGTACTTACCATCTTGGAACTCTCGACAATAAACTTTAAGTTTAGAGTTGATATTTGTATACCAAGTCAGCATATGGGCCCACTCTGCCCATGGACGAATATTTTGATAGCTATCATTCCACTCTTCAATCTCGTAAGGATTTGGTTGATAGAGTCTAAGTTTTGCTTGCTCTTTTTGTAGAGTGGCAATCGTTACAATTGTATCCTGTTGGTTTGCTGTCTCGTAAATATCACGAAGTTCACTAAGGATTCGTTGAAGACGAGGGTAGTGCTTTCTTAAGTCTTTTACTCTTTCAAAATCTTTTGTTGGAGTATCAAGCTCCTTAATATAATTGTACAGCCACTTTGCTTCTTCTCTTGTTGCATTTTTGCGACGAAGGTTACAAGTCATTGCATTGATATTCTTATAAGCACACTTGTAAGAGACGTAGTAGTTACGATTATTATAGAGATCTTCTAAAGCTTGGTTAGCATCATTACCTTTAAATTGAACGTATGAAACAAGACTGTCCACCATATTGGCAAGACCTGTTGAAGCCGCTGCTGTAAATAGGTTCGATCCAGGATAAAGTGCGCCTGCAACTTGACCCATAAGCATGATCGTTGGACGAATCATTTTTGTGCCAAGATCCTCATCACACTCTGGTGCCGCTCTAAGATCATCAAGAATCGTTGTGGCCATACTAAGCGAATCAACAATTCCATTATTACGGTTATTATCCGCATCAAGTAGTTCTTGTCGTCTACGCTGAAGACTTAGAATTTCTTGATCAAATTGTCCCGTATATGAGCTAGCTGTAACAAGCTTATAGACTTCACTCGAAATGGTCTCAAGGTTTGAGTCAATAATTGAAAGCTCACTAGAGCTTGATCGGTATTGTTCATTTAAAGAGGCGAGGAAGGCCTTTGAGTTGGCATAAATTGACTGACAACGGTAGCGCTCATCATTGATATCTTTGATGGCCGTGATTAGTGAGTCGACAACTTCAAGGACTGCTTGGTCACTTACGAATTGACATGAGTTTGCAAGACGCCCGCTAAAAAGGATTGAGCTGTTAAATTGAGCCTTAGAAAACGTGGCCACCATCGTGATGGCCACTATTTTAATTATAATTTTAATCATTAAAAAAACCTGTGTGTTGTGTTCTTGTGTGTATTTATTTTTTTAATTTTTTAATCTTTAAATTTTATAGTCTGCGACGATCAACTTTACTTGGTCCTGAGATGCAGCTTCTAAGTGCATCAACAACCTCTTCTTGATCGTTACATGAATTTTTTGACTTACACTGCTTTTCAAAACAGGCTACATCAAAAGTTCCAGTACATTGGTTTGTAATCGCTTTTAAGTCTTCAAGACTATCAAAGTCTCTTGGGTGAAGTCTTGAAAGAGCACTTGCTAAACAAGAGTTTTGAACAAGCCAAAGTCTCGAGTTAATAAAAGTGATCTCTGAGAATTCATCACGATCATAACGGTACATATTCTTCATTGCTGTTTGATGAGCATATCCAGATACATACTGACAAGAGCGAGCAATTGAAACCATCTCTTCAATTTCATTTTGCTCATAGCTTGAAATAAGCTTCATTGATAAATCAATACATCCTAAGTCTAGTTGTCTTGAACATGCATCAAAGATCATACGATGCTCTGTTCTTGAACTACACTCACCTGGAATATTTGCACATAATTTCTCAACACATTGAGCTTGTGTATGAGATGGAATTTGTGGTGCTTGAAATTGCGCCATTGTACTAGTTAAGTAAACAATAGCAGCTAGCAAGATTACTGCTCTAAACATAAATACCCCCAAAAATTTCCTATTCTTATATAATTTTGGTGGGCCTATGCAAAGGGCTTTATAGTACGGCGCGGAGCGAAGTGTTCGAAATTACATTAAGCATTATAAAATTTATCGAGCCTGACCTTCATATTTGGAAAGATTTTAATGGCCTGCTCATACCACTCTTGGGTGCTTTCCTTCTTTCGGTTCATCTCAATAGAGCGCTTAATGATGATTTCATAAAGGATTTCTGATTTATAGCCGCTGTTTAGTGTATCAATGGCCATCTTTAATGATTGAGAAGCAGTTGAATCTTTGTCACATACAAGGGCATCCATCAACGGTGCATTCTCATATTTTGGAAACTTCTCTTTTTGTTTTACTTGAATAAATTTAGTCGTTTTATTGTCTGGCGTATGGGCCAGAACCACTAGCATACGCTCTAAAATTGCAGGCTTTGTCGTACAGATAATTGAAGCTTCTTCTAAGAGCTTTAATGAATCCTTATATTTCTTGTCTCTTAGAAGTTCTTGAATTGAAGTATTTTCGAAATCAATCTTATCCAATTCACATTGAACATAGATAACAAGAGCTGCAGCAATGGCATCTTTAATATCATCAGATGGTTCATTCACTTTCTTATACGCCTCATAGTAGTTTAAGATAAGCTCATGCTTTCTCGCTGCAACTGCAACCATCGATAGATCTCTTAGCATATCTGGAGAAATAGGGTAGGCAGCATGAAGTTTTAATGAATACTGAAGTGCCATATAATAATTTTTTTGATGCTTATATGCTTTAAAGAATAACTTTAATGTATTGAAGTCTGTTGAATTTAGAGCATAGGCTTGTTCAAGTGACTTTATCGCCTCATCATACTTTTCTTCTTTAAACTGGCAAAGACCTTCAAGGTAGTGTGTTTCAAATGGATTTTTTGATAGCTCACGGGCTTTTTGCGTGATCTCAAAAACCTTGTCATGCTTTGAACCAACATACTCGTAGGCTTCATTGATTAATTGTCTATACTCACTAGGGGAAGACTTCATTTTGTAAAGTTCTTCCATAAGTGCTTTGATGCTATCGACTGTAAAAGGAATCGGAAGAACAAGATCGACTTGTTGTTGCGCGATTCTTGAAATGGCATCAATAGAGTCATTTTGTGTTAAGAGAATAAAACTATTCTTTGTACGATTTGGAAGTATTTTTAAGTGCTCTTTAAGAACTTGGTTATAGCGTCCTTCCGCTAGAACTTCATAAGAGAATACAAGAGTAGGCTTAAAGCTTTTCATCTCTTTAAGTGCATCTTCAAAAGTTTTAGCAAATCGAACATTCTTTCTCTGGACCCCCAGAGTTTTAAATGCATTCTCATAGGCCACGCGTGCGTTTCCTATGGACTCGACTACTAAAACTTCCATGTCGTTAAAAAATGCTTCTCTATTCATTTCTTCAATTCCGTAACTGTCTCTTATTTTTTATTCTTCGTGTGTGTTTCTATATTGATTTAAAAGTTCATTGAAGCGCTCTTGTCTTTCTAAGATCACTGCTTCAATTTTCTTGTGCTCCTTCATGTTGTCCTCTAGTAAACGAAAAACAACTTTATTTTCTTCAGGGCCATACTCTTCAATCTCCACGACTTCACTCGAAAGCTTTATGACATTGCTAAGTTTCGTAATATCGCTTAGCTGACCTTTTGGGACCTGCGAGCTTTGAATGATGTAGAGATTAATTTTGTGCCCACTAGCACATGTTTTCTTTGGAATAATTGCACAAATACTACTAGGTGATTCCAACATCAGTATTTGGTTTTTTTCTGTATCGTAGACGTTTGTATTACTTGTAATATTCTCAAACGCTAATATAAATTTATTGCTTTTTTCTGAAGCAATTTTAATAGCTTGTTTATCCATCACTAAAGATTAGCTTAAGCTTGGAATCGGTGCAAAGGTGACCATTTTACCCACTTATTTAGTTGAGATTAGTGCTATTTATCGACAAATTAAAGAGGCATTCCGTTTTTTTTATTGACGTAGTTTAGGCCAGGTACTTAAAATTACATTATTACAAATTTTTCATTAAAAACACTAAACACGAGGTTTAAAATGGCAAAGAAAAAAGCTACGAAAAAAGCAGCTCCAAAGAAGGCAGCAGCAAAGAAAGCAGCTCCAAAAAAAGCAGCTAAGAAAACAGCTAAGAAAGCATCTAAAAGAGAAATGCTACTAGTTGGTTCAAAAACTAAAGAAGCACTTAAGGGTAAAGGATACAACGTATCTTCAGACGCTCTTGAAGCAATGAACGAGTACGTATACTGGCTAGTTGATCAAGCTCAAAAGAGATGTACAGCTAACGGTAGAAAGACAATTCGTCCATACGATATCCTAGGATAATCGACACGAATCAATTTCGTTAGAAATAAAAAGGCCACTCTTAGAGTGGCTTTTTTATTCTATGATTGGTTCGCATTCACTTTCATCAAATGTATTTTCGTGCTTTTCTATAATACTTATGTCTGGTAGTTCATTTCTTGAGAGAATGTATTGTTTCCCTGTTCTCATACCTTTAAATTTGATCGTATTATTTTGTTTTTCTTCTTCACCATAGAATACTACACATTTAACACCTTTTTTATTGGCGAAGTTTAATTGTTTTTTTAGCTTTGCAGTAGTCGGGTAAATTTCTACGCGATTTCCTTTATCCCTAAGCTCTTTAGCTAGCTTTAGATACTCTAGGGTATAATTGCTATCAATATTTGTAATTAAATAGTCAATATTCGATACTGAATCATCAAATAATCCGCGATCAAGCATCACATCATAAATTCTTTCTGCTCCAAATGAGATACCAACACCTGAGAGTTTCTCTTTTTGACCAAACATACTTGTTAAGTCATCGTAGCGTCCACCGCCTCCGATGCTTCCCATTGAACCATCAACTAGCTTAACTTCGAAGATACAGCCAGTGTAGTAATCAAGTCCTCTGGCCAGAGTAGGGTCAAATACTAGGTTTTCAATACCAAGCTCTCTTACGTTTGAAAGAACAAATTCTAGCTCTTCTAGGCCAAGCTTACCAATTTCATCAGCACCAAGGAACTCTCTAATTGTTGAAAGCTTCTTATCTGAGTCACCTTCAAGTGTTAGTAGAGTAGAGAGGCGACTTACTTGATCTTCATTGAATCCGCGGCCAAGTAGTTCTTCACCAACTTTTTCAGCACCAATTTTATCGAGCTTATCAATGGCAACTGTCATATCAGTTAGTTTGTCACTAACTCCAAGAACACTTGCGATACCCTGAAGAATCTTTCTGTTATTGATAACGATTTCAACACCGTCGATTTTTAGATCTTTAAATACATCGTGATAAACCTCAACTAGAGAAACTTCACTTAGTAGTGATTCTGTTCCGATGATATCTCCATCACATTGATAGAACTCTCTATAGCGACCTTTTTGAGGGCGATCAGCTCGCCATACAGGCTGAATTTGGTAGCGTTTAAATGGCAGGGCCAGCTCATTAAGATTTGCACATACATAACGAGCAAATGGAATTGTTAGGTCGTAGCGAAGGCCACGATCACACATTTTGCTCGAAACAGCTGATAGATTCTTTTCTTCTAAATCTTCTGGTTTTACTTTCTTTAAAAAGTCTCCTGAGTTCAGAACACGAAAAAGAAGTTTATCTCCTTCCTCTCCATATTTTCCCGTAAGTACGTTCAGGTTTTCAACGGCCGGCGTTTCAAGTGGCATAAAACCGTGAGATTGGAACCTCTTTTTAATTGTTTCAAAAATATGATTTCTTCTTGATGACTCAATTGGACCAAAATCTCTTGTACCTTTTGCATTTTGCGGCTTAATAATCGCCATTAAATTACCCCTTCGAAATAAATATATTTGTTTATACCCTGATTTTTAGTACTTTTAAAGCAATAGGCGTTTAAAAAACGTGACTTCTTTGCCATAATTTTCTTATGAGACAACACACAAAGCTATTACTATTTTTCTTTATTCTATTTATTTATTCATGTGCTGGAATTAAGCCATTACCTAAGCTTGGAACTTATGAAGTTGAGCAGCGTGTGGCCTATCCTGGTAAGGTCAATAAAATCGTCTTGCAATTGCCAAGTATTGGCGAAAAATTTCGCGTTCTATGTGGCGAAGAGACACTTGGCCACAATGTGAAAGGGAATACGCTTGAAACAGTCTGGGCACCGCAGTATTGGTATTTTGAAACAAAAGACGGTGAAGAGACAAACGCACCAACTTCGGTTCACTGTTACCTAAAGTCTGAAGTATACGGACAAGAGGTTCAATATCATATTGCAACTTTTGAAGTTAAGCCATTTGAGTATAAGAAGTCTTATATTAAGGTTTCTAAAAAACACGTGGATTTAGCTCCTGAGGATGTTAAGCGTTGGCAGGAAGAGGTGAAGTTACAAAAAGAAGCCTATGCAACTGCTGAACTTGAAAAGTCATTAACTGATAAAGAATTTATTAAGCCACTAAACTCAAAAATTACTGCCTATTATGGAAACCGTCGTGTCTTTAATGATAAGAAAAATAGCTGGCACTCGGGAACAGATATGCGTGCCAGAAGGCCAACTCCTGTAAAAGCTTCGAATGATGGTAAAGTTATTCTTGTTAAAGATCTCTTTTTTAATGGAAATGCCATCTTTATTGACCACGGTGCAGGTGTCATCACGATGTATTGCCACTTGTCAAAATTCAAAGTTAAGCAAGGTGAAACAGTTAAGCGTGGTCAAGTCATCGCTTTAAGTGGTAATACTGGTCGTTCTAGTGCTCCACACTTACACTGGGGTGTTCGTGTGCAAGGCAAGTGGATTGATGGACTACAGTTCATTAAAGAGAAAGGGCGAGAGCAAAAGGCCCAAAAATATGTTACGCCAAAAGTTGAAGGGAAGAATTAATGACTCCAATAATTATTGTCATCGTTTTACAAGTTGTAATCTTAGCTTTCTTATTTCTAATTTTTAAGAAAGAACACACGGTTAATTTTGATGAAGTGACAAATCTTATTCGCTCTCAAAAAGACGATATGACAGAGACGCTTTTTAGAAATAATAATCAGCTTGCGGAGAATTTTTCAAATCTTAGAGAGATCGTTGTAGAGCGCTTAATGGAGACAAAGGGCGCACTTAATAAAGACATGTTTAGTTTTAAGGATCAGCTAACTCAAGATCTTGAAAAGAAATTTGATAAGACTAATCATGCTATTCAAGAAAAGCTTGAAAAGATTAATAATAAGGTTCAAGAAAACTTAAATGAAGGTTTCAAAAAAACTAACGAAACTTTTACTGGAATCATTGCTCGTCTTGCTAAAATTGATGAGGCCCAAAAGAAAATTGAATCTCTTTCAACGAATGTTGTAAGTCTACAAGAGGTATTAACAGATAAGAAGTCACGTGGGATTTTTGGTGAGGTTCAATTAACTTCTCTTCTTAAGTCTGTCTTTGGAGAAGGTGATAAGTACTACAAGCTTCAGTTTAAGCTATCTAATGACAAGCTTGTGGATGCCATGCTTGATCTTCCTGAGCCAATTGGAAGACTTTGTGTGGACTCGAAATTTCCGTTAGAGAATTTTAAGAGAATGTTTGAGGGATCGGTTGAGGAAAAGACTGTTGCTCGTCGTGAATTTGTGAAGAACGTTAAAAAGCATATTGATGATATTTCTTCTAAGTATATTATTAAGGGAGAAACTTCTGAGCAGGCCGTTCTATTTCTTCCTGCTGAAGCAATCTTTGCAGAGATCCATGCTTATCACGAAGATATTATTGCTTACTCACAAAAGAAGAATGTTTGGATCGCTTCACCGACAACTTTTATGGCCACTTTAACAACAGTTCAATCAGTTCTGATGAATATGGAGCGATCTAAGTATATGTCGATTCTTCACGAAGAGATTAATAAGCTAGGAGTTGATTTTGGCCTCTATGAGAAGAGATGGGGCGATCTAACTAAGCACTTAGCGACGGTTACTAAAGATGTAAATAATATTAATATAACAACTGGAAAGATTTCTAAGAGATTTCAGAGGATTATGGAAGTTGAAATCGATAAGGGGCAAACCCCAGAAGTCGAATTTTCTAGTCAGGAAAGCCTAAATGACCTATAATGGTCATTAGATTTCAAAGAAATTTAATTAAAAGGAATAATATATGAGTTTAGAAGTATTCGTAGCACTATGTTTAGTTGGTTTCTGGGCCCTTCTTCCAGCGTCTCTTGCAATTGCATGTAAAGATTTTGATGATGCGATGATGGATGATCACCACTAAGAAATAATCAATTTGATTTTTATTTAAAAAATATGAACAGGGACTAGATTAGTCCCTGATTTTTTGCCTGTTCAACAGTTAGCGTCTTTAGCTGTACCGCATGTAAGTCTTCACTTAACTTTTGCTTTAAAATATCCATGACCATTCTGTGCTGAGCTAAAAGCATTTTACCTTTAAATTCATCACTCACGATTGTGATACCAAGATGATCGCCTCCACCAGTTAGGTCGTAGATCATTACTTGTGAATCTTTGATATTTTCTTCGATGATTGTTTTTACTTGTTCAAATAACATAAATAACTCGCTTTATTATTTTGCGTTTTCTTATAGTACAACTTTAGAAGCTGCATAGAAGCTTGTGATAAAAGTTAAAATTCTAAACGCTAGAGTAGTAATACCTAGGTAACGGTGCTTTTTAATAAAGCTAGAATTACCTTTTAGAATCATACGGCCAGAGATAACCATTGCGATGTAAAGAAGTACGCTTGAAACCGCAAAGAATAGGTGAATCTTTAGAGCTGTTTGCGATTGGAATACTTCCATTGCTTTATCAATTGCACTGCGGCTTAATTCAATTTGTAGAATTAAAATAACATCCCAAATCATCGCTCCAGACATTATCTTAACGTGCTTCTGGCGTTTTTTGCTCTGGGTTACTCCATAAATCATTAAAGATAGGATCAAAAATGATTGAATTTGAAAAAATGTCGCTGAAGACATGGCGCACCCTTACGTAATGAAATTATTAATAATATGTAGCCTAGAATAAGGCATAAAAAGGTGATTATCAATACGATTTAACAATGTTAAGTTAAATAAAGGCGAAGGCCTATGGGAGCAGTAAAGAAGCATGGATACGATGAATACAGAAAATAACACACTAGGCAAATGGGCACTTCTTGATATCGAGACAACAGGTGCAGATTGTAGTGTTGATGAAATAATTGATGTTGGTTTTCTTCAGTTTGAAGGAACTAAACTTGTTCATAAATATGAATCACTATGTCGTCCTAGTTTTGAAATTTCGAAGTTCATTCAAAAACTCACAGGTATTGATAACAAAATGCTAAAGCGTGCTCCGCTTCTTGATGATGTTATTGGAGAAGTTCTTGAGTTAGATGGCCACGACATTCTCGCTCATAACGCAGATTTTGAGGCCGGCTTCTTAGACCAGCACTTTGAAACACTCGATTTTAGAGAAGGTCACCGTTGGCAAGACTCTCTTTATTTTCTTTCACTCCTTTTCCCTCATATGTCTTCACTTAAACTTGAAAACTTTATTGTTGGTTTTGGATTAGCTGAAAAAGAATTACACCGAGGGTTTCAGGATTCAGTTGATCTTTTAAAAGTTGTAATTGTCGCAACACTTATGACAAAGAAAGATGCCGGTAAATATAACTTCATGATGTCAATAATGCATAAGTACTCACTTCATGATTATTGGTTCTTTAGGTTTCTATGTCTTTATGAAGAAGAGCTATTTGAAATCTCTGAGCAGATAGATTTTGATCCAGCAGCTCATATTGAGATGGCCCTAGAGTGGGCATATCCTAAAACACTTGAAGATAAGCAGGTGTATGAGCAAAATTTCGATATAACTTTTAACGGGCAAAACGTAAAAAATATCTTTAGCAATGAAGAGAAGGTTTCGACATTATTCAATGGCTATCGCTATCGTAAGTCACAAGAGGATCTGGCCCTTAAAGTTGGCCAATCTTTTAAGAATCATATTCACGCCATGGTGCAAGCGCCAACTGGAACGGGGAAAACTCTTGGCTACTTAGTTCCAAGTGCTTTATTTGCTTTAAGTGAACAAAAGCAAGTTCTTGTTGCTACAGGGACAAAGACTCTTCAGGCCCAGGCCATGAATAAAGATGTTCCGGCACTTCATAAACTTTTAGGAGTTTCACCAAAAGATCTGAAGATTCGCCAGCTCATTGGTTCAAGTAACCACTTTTGCGAACTTCTATTTACTCAAAGACAAAATGAGGAAGACCTTTTTTCTCAAAGTAATGACATAAAAGATAAGTTTGCAGATATCTATTTTGAATCTCTTTTCTATCACAATTCAAATAGTGCGCTTGAACATATGATCTCTAAAGATGATCTCCCATTTGTTCTTCGTATGAAGCTTGAAAACTTTACGCAAGCTCAAAAAGACTTGGCCGTAGATTACCGCGCTTGCTCAAGTAAGCAGTGCCCATTCTACGCCAACTGTACTTATATTCGAGGTTTAAAAGACGCTAAGGAAGCTGATATTATTATCGGAAACCACGCTTTGATGTTTTCTTGGACAAAGTCTTTTCCTAGACCTGCTTACGTGGTTGTGGACGAGGCCCATAAAATTGAAGGTGAGGCGACAAAGGCTTTTTCTGCAGAAGTGGCACAAAGTGATCTTGAAAGTCTTCACAAACAATTTCAAAACCTACAAGGTTTAGGTTCTCTTTTCTACTTAATCAATACAATGATTGAAGAAAATCAAGAGGAAGAGATTTCGTCTCTTCGAATGTTATCAATTGATACGGCCTCTATGCTTAGAGATCACTTATTTGAGCTTCCAGAAAAGTTTGAGATGATCTTTAAAAAGATGCCTCGCTATACAGATAAATTTTGGAATGAGCTTCCAATGATTATGCCAACAGAAAAAGAAGGACTTCGCTTAAGTGTCTTCCACCATCTGGAGAGTATTTTCTATCTTCTAAAATCAGTTTATGAAAGATTATATCCGTATACAATTCGTTGGCAGGCAAGTGATATGCAAGGCCAAGGTGAAATTACTGCTTGGACTCGTTTTGAAGCATTTGTCGGTCAGCTTGAAGATGTGATGAATGCTCTAGCTGTCTTATTAAAGATTGAAAGCTCATCGCAGCCTCATTCTTTATCAATGAAGTATCATGAACAACAAGGCTTCTTACTAACTGCAGGCCCAATCAACACTGGGCGTATCTTACATGACCAGCTTCTGCAGACCTCATCATCTGTTGTCTATACTTCTGCAACTCTTGGTAATGAGCATGGAGATCAGGGAAGTCGTGGCATGGAATGGTCGACGGGCTACCTCTATAGTGAGCCTGAAAGACGCTTTAGAACAGGGCTCTATCTACCTTCAGTATATGATTATAAGAATCGTACAAAAGTTTTCTTGTGTGACGATACACCATCGCTTTACGACAAAGATTTTGTAAAGACTATTTGTGATCGTCTAACACCATTCATTGAGGATATTGATGGTAGAACCCTTTTACTATTCTCTGCACGCGCTCGTTTTGAAAAGGCCGTGGAATATATGCTGGATAAATTTGAGGGCAAGCTACCTGTTTTCGTTCAAGGAATGGGTGCCAATGTTGTGGAAGAATTCAAAGAAAGTGGTAATGGTATTCTCATCGGAATGGAGTCGTTTGGAGAGGGGATTGATGTTCCAGGTGATGCTCTGAGATTTGTTTTCATTGATAAAATCCCTGATCTTTCAATGGAGCAAGTTATTCGTCTTCGTCGTGAGTACTATGAAACTAATATCGGTAATGAATTTGAAGATTACTATCTTGCACACAGAACAAGAAACCTTCATCAAAAGCTTGGAAGACTTTTAAGAACTGAGTCGGATGCAGGAGCGGTTGTTGTTATTGATTCTCGTATTAAGAAGTGGAAGAATTCGACTATGTCCAAGCTAACAAAGCAAATGGAGCCATATCAAATTCATCGCACAAATTTTAAGGATGCTCTTGAAGCTTCTAAAGATTTTGTTAATACCCTTGATTAGGACTTAGAAACGGTAGCCAAATTCTAAAAGATACATGTAACGATCGCCAAAGCTAAGTTCTGTGGTTAATCCGAATTCACGATTGATTTCGTAATTGAGGCCCGCAAGTCCGTGCCATCCATATGAAGAAAGGCTTACGTTGAGGACAATATCTTGGCGTGAGCCAGTGATTTTAATATCACTATCAATATACATAGCGCCCGTAAAAATTTGAAGTTTGCCAGCGTTGTATCCACCTCGGAAAGCAATACTATAAAGACTCACATCTAATTCATCTTCAATGATAACGTCAGTTAAGTTAACATTAGTCATTGCAAACCAATTATTGTAACCAGCGACAAGAACTCCTCCAAGGTTTGCAACTGTCCCAGTCGCTTTAAATGGAATTTTATGTTGTTGGGCACCAACGATTGGCAATTGAGTTTTAAACTCAAGTTGTACATCAGAATGAATCTGACCAATCCCAAGATATAAGTTAAAGAATGGTAAAAGCCAGAAGTCTGTACGAATCATATTTATTTTTGTTTCAGTATCGACTTTTACATCTCCTGTTACAGGGAGTGCATCAAATAAATTTTCACCATTTAGAGTTGCTTTTTTTACACCAAATTTTTCATCGTGCTCAATTCTTGAAATATTGATTCCATAAGCTCGAGGAAGTGTGTAGCCCATCTTCTTTGCTTCTTCTCCCCAGATTGGAAAATAGCGAGGTTTTTCTTCACTTACTTTATTAACTGGCATTTCTTGGGCCAAACTCATTAAAGAGCTTAGGAGAATTATTAGAGAGATGATTAGCTTCATTAATTTGTTCTCCTTATATATTTGTTAATATCTTCGAACTCTTTTGGAGCGACTGTTTTTGCATAATCGATTTCTTCTTGTGTTAAAGGAATATAGCCTCTGTCGTAGTTCCAACCGTAGCCCCAACGATAAGAGGTCTGGTATTGAGGGCCTCCTCCAATACGCACTCCAAGGTACATGACTATCGACATCCAATCAGTAAACTCTTCTTTTACACATGCCTTTAGTTGTTGATCTGCATTAAATCGCTGCGCTTCCGTTCCACCAAGCCAATAGTGTTGATCGTGAACAAAGCAACATTTCAGCCATGCATTTGGTTTTGAAATTGTTCCGTCTGGCCACTTTGAGCAACCATCAGACATGAATGGTGATAATTGTTTTGAAATATGTGTATTATTTTTCTTTTTAATTTCACTTCTGCTGGCCGGAAGTTTTGCGCATGAAGTTGCCAACAAGAGTAAAGCGAGAATAGGTGAAAGTAGATTATTCTTCATAGATCTATATTATATACGTTTTTTGAAGTTAATTATTCTTAAGGTAATTGTCGTCAAATTCTTTATCGTATTGAGCAATCTTTCTAAGGTCTTTAATCGTTAGCTTCTTATTCCAAATATGTTTTGGAACATGATTAAATTTATCTTCGAATGAAGGATCAATTTCAAGCTTAAGAATTGCAATTTTATCTAAGTTGTAATTTCTAAAAAATTCTTTAATTTCAAGTGTCGCTGGATCTTTTAGCGGAGAAGTCGGAATTTCAAGAGGAGAGAGCCTTAACGATAAGCTATAATCCCTTTTTCTCAGCATGAACTTATCAGGTAATCTAATATCTTGATCCCACCATATTTTGTTCGTCGTCATTAGAAGTCTTTGAGTTTCTTCTTTATCGACAGGCCCTAACTCTTTTAAAGTTTGCTCAAGCCAAGAAGTCATATTCAAATTATACTGAATACTTGAAAAGATGAGCTGTTCGTTGATTAGGGCCGAAGCAAGTTTTGCACCAAGTATATTTGAATAGAGATCTTCTGGTGAGTAAGCTGATTGCTCCTCTGGAAATATTGAGACATTCCTATAACCATGCCACTGGGCAAATTCGTGTGAAACTGCCATCTCGTAAGCAAGTTTGGCCGCTAGTGCAGAGCTTAGGAAGATTCTATCTTTTCCTTCCATTTTACTTGTATCAAAAGCATTGAAAAGAATTGATCGTTTACCAATTTCTCGAGGTAACTCAATTTCAAAATTTGTTCCAAGCCTAGGATAAATTTTATAGAAGAGTGTAAGCGTGACATCTGCAGTATCTCTGATATGTGCAGTATCGATTAAACCACCTCTTCTTGTATAAATTAGGCCATTTACCTCTGGCGTTCTTTTACCGATTGAGGCCATCTCTTCTGCTGAAAATTTTTCTATATTGTATATATGGGTTCCAAGAGAATCGTAATTGACCGTATTTGTCTCTTTAAAAAAGGGGATAGGTATTGATAAGAGGGCCACTGTGAAATTAGTACCAAAAGCACAACAAGGCCTAAAGTTATGAGTGAATTCTACTTTGTCGGAGTGATTAAGTTTTAAATTTAAATTTGAACTTTCACCATTTTCTTTAGACAGGATGCTATTGATAGCTTTCGAGTCAGGCTTAGTGCTTTCTAACCAAATTTTACCTGCGCAAGAAGATGTCAAAACGATTAGAAATAATCCTGTCCACAGCCTTTTCATTCTTAGCCTCGATCGAGGTTGTTAAGATACTTTATCGTTATATTAGTTCCTTGCTTGTCTTTAATAATATAAGGAATTGTTTGGTGTTGGGATAACCAGATGCTTAAGAATTCAGGATCAACTTTCATATCTTTGGCATCATCAGAATCTAATTTCTCAAATAATTTGTACTGAACAGCTGTCACAGTGGCCCCTGCAATTTTAATGGACTCTGAAGTTTGTGCAGCTCTTTCAACAACAATATTGTTATTAATGATTGGGCCTTCGTATTTCCACTGATTATTAGTGGAAAAGAACGAATAGTAATTCTTTCCAACGGAATCAAATTTCTTTGACCAAAGAAAAAGCATACTACAGCAGCTCAGCGGTGTTGTGACATAGAATTTTGGAGAAGTCGTAATAGATTCTAGCTTAACTTCACCATCGCAATCAAATTGGTACTTGAGTTCACTTGTTGAATGATCAAATAAGAAAATCTCTTTTGAGATTTGTTCCCCGAGGCTTTTAATAATTTGAACTTTAACAGGTGTGTACTCTTTATCAACGGTGTAGGCGACATTGATTTTTAAGAGCTCACCAGTCATTACACGCGCCAGCATTTCTCCTTCAAAGTAGATTTGATGGAGTTTTGGTCTGCGGTAAACTTCAAATGTTTCTTCAGCATAGAGACTATCCTTGCGGTAGTAGTTGTATGCACCGCGTAGGATCTTTTCTCCTTTATTGCTGTTTCCAAAATAGCTCATATTAAATATTATATATTAAATTAAAATTTTGTAGAAGAGGTTAGTTTTGCGCACAGGCTTTCGCGTATTTGTTGAACGCTTTATTTATTTATTCAAAACTGTTGCTTTCTGGTTTATTACAATCATGGGGAACCTTGGTGTTATTATCTTCGCCTTCGTCTTTCTACATCTTGAAAAAGGGCATAACCCAAAAGTTATTGAACTTGGGGATGCTGTTTGGTGGGCATTTACGACAATAACAACTGTTGGTTATGGTGATATTACTCCTGTCACATTTGCTGGGCGTATTATTGCTGTCGTTCTTATGATCTTTGGTACAGGGCTATTTGCCACTTATACCGCTATTTTTGCAAATGTCATGCTCGGTCGACAATTTCTTACGATCGGAAGACGTGTACAAGTCTTAAAAAGAAATGTAGAAGGGATGCAATCAAGTCTACATAGAGAAGATTTAATGCTAGAAAGAGAGCTAGCAAAAGTTAATAAAACTTTAACAATATTAAATGATAGAATGACGAGTCTTGAAGAGAGAATTGGAGAAAAGAAATGAGTTATGAATTTTACAAAGTACTTCACGTGTTTATGGTTGTTCTTATGGTTGCTGCATTTGCACCACAATTTGTAAGTACTGAAGCGCAAAACAGAAAGCTTTTTAAAATTACTTCTGGGATTGCAAGTTTCCTACTTTTCGTAGGTGGTATGGGGCTTCTTGCTCGTATCGGTGTTAGCCACGGTGCTGGTTGGCCAGTATGGGTAAAAGTAAAAGTTGGACTATGGGTTGCAGTTTCTGCGCTTGGGCCAATCCTTGCAAAACGTATGAAATCAAACCGTCTAGCAGGTCTTGGTTTAATCCTTGCGTTAATCTTTATTGCAATCTTCTCTGCAGTAACTAAATACTAAAATTTACAAAGTAAAAATTTTGGACCGCAACTGGTTAACATACAAGGGCCTTTGGGCCCTTTCTATCCCTTCCATACTCGCATCAATGCTTGAGCCTCTAAGCTCAATTGTTGATACTGCACTTGTTGGAAATTTTGATACAAAAATGCTGGCCGCGATGGCCATTGGTGTTTCGGTTATTTCATCTATTACCTGGATGTTTAACTTCTTGGTCCATGCACCAATCCAAGCAATCTCTCAAAAACTAGCTAAAGGTGAGTATGAGAATGTAGTCTCGCTTATTAAGGTGACTTTCCTAATCGCTTTTTCGATTGGACTTTTTCTCGTTCTCATTTTTGTTCCCGCACGCCACTATGTTTACGAATTTTTGAGTGTCACGAAGGATCTTTATTCTTTATGTGATGACTATTTTTTAACCAGACTATATGGCCATGTATTTATTCTTTTATTTATGTCGGCCTTATCAGTTCTAAGAGGAATGGCGAAAGTAAATATCGTTTTAGGAATCATTGGGGTAGCAACTTCGATTAATATTGTATTGTCTTACCTAGGTCTCTATCAACTTAATATGGGGCTTTCAAGCGTTGCGGCCGCTACGATTTTTGCTAATGCTGTAGGCTTTCTAATAAGTTTATACTTTATTCTGACTCACGAAAAAATTCGTCATTTGTTTTTAAAACAAAAAATCATGTTAGCGGATGCCTTTCATATTGGAAAAAGTTCTATCAATGTTTTTATGCGCTCGGCTTTTTTAACTCTAAGTTTTTTCTTGGCCACAAAAGTTGCGAGCTCAATCTCTTTAAAGGCTCTCGCTGCTCATCAGGTTATTCTCAACCTATGGTTATTTGCATCTTTCTTTACTGATGGAGTCGCGACTTCTGGAAATATTATAGGTGGGACACTTTTCAAAAATGAAGGCCATGAGCACTTAAAAGATATCTTTCATAAGCTTCTTTTTATGGGGGGGATTATTGGAATTATCTTCTGTTTCATTTTCACTTTTGCCAATGGCCCATTAATTTCACTTTTTACGTACGATGAAAGTATTCATGAAACGATTAAAGGCATTATTTATTTCTTGGCCATTGCTCAAATTCCTGTTTCAATTGCATATGTCTATGATGGGCTAGTCTTTGGAATCAATCGCTTTGATTTCTTAGGTCGTCACATGGTGATAGCCTTCTTTACGTGCTTTGTGCCACTGGCGTATTTGAGCTATCAAAATCAATCCTTCTTGCTTCTTTGGGGGGCAATTTTCTCTGTGGGTATCTACCGATTTATTTCGAATGCATACTTAATCGGAAAGACACTAAAGGTTAAATAAAATGAAAGAAAAAGGTTCTCTTGGTTTTTCCCAGGACTATTGGGATGTAAATTATGAAGAAGCTGATCAAATGGATGGAATAGGCAATGTCGAGCAGCACGTTGGCTATATTAAAAATTTATTTGGATTAGAGTATATTGATATCAATTCTATTATTGATTTAGGCTTTGGCCTTGGTCATTTATTTGAGGCACTTTTAGACGAGTTTAAGCCATATAAGGCCCATGGAATTGAGCCCAGTGAATACGCTTACAAAATTGTAAAAGAGCGTGAAATAAACAAAATTGAATCAACTCAGTTTAAGTTAGAGAGAATGGATATTGTTAGCTGGTGTCGCAAGAATGAGAAGAGTAAGAAATCTTTTGATCTTGGTGTTTGCACAAGTGTATTTCAATATCTCACAGATGAGGAATTAGAGTATTGTCTGCCAATTCTTGCATCCAAGTTAAAGTATTTTTATCTAACAGTTCCAACGGATAAAGAACTCGATCGCCAGATCGAAGATCTTGAGTTTAAAGATGAATATGCCATTCGTCGAAGTCGTACAAAATACCAGAAAATGCTTAGAGAGCATTTTACATTTATTTCTAGTCGACTACTAGAAAGCAAGGTATATTTTGATGAAACAAACACAAATTTTACCGACTTATTATATCGATATTAAATGGAGTTTATTATGAGTAATTCTGGTCTTGATACAAAGACATGTGAAGCAATTGTTAAGGGTGAAGCCAAGGCCCAAACTGCAGCTCAACTTATGAGCGCACGTTACTTTGCTTATACAATCGGCAATATTGATTTCATCGTTGATTCAACTCACCCTGATCACAGAGATGATATGGATGTAAATGAAATCAAGGCGTGGTCATCACAATCTGAGTGGAAGGGTCTTGAGATCGTTGACACTGCAGAAGGAACTGAGAGAGATGACTGGGGAATGGTTGAGTTTAAGGCGACTTTTGGTTTAGGTGGCCAAGACCATGTGCATTATGAGCGTTCTGAATTTGTTAAGGTTGATGGAGACTGGTTCTTCGTTGACGGTGAGCCAATCGTAGCGCAGGTTAAGAGAGATGGTGCTAAAGTTGGACGCAATGACCAATGTCCTTGTGGTTCAGGCAAGAAATTTAAGAAGTGTTGTGGTCGATAATTGTCGACTAAATAGCCTTTGTTTTAACGCGTCATGGTCGCTAAGTGCGGTGGTGTGATTAGTTAAAATTAGGGTTACAACTTTATGTATTTCTGTTAAAAAACTAATAATTTCATAAATATTTTATTGTTAACAAACCAAGATAACGGGATTTGTCGCTATGATTCACATTAAGAGAGGATTGGATCTTCCTATCAGTGGGAAGCCATCACAAAAGATTGAGGTAGGACCTCAAGTGACTAAAGTCGCTCTTACTGGGCCAGACTATGTTGGAATGAAGCCAACTATGCTTGTTCAAGTAGGTGACGAGGTTAAAAAAGGTCAGGCGTTATTTTCTTGTAAGAAAGTTGAAGGTGTTCTTTATACAGCACCTATCAGCGGTAAGGTTATTGAAATTAACCGTGGTGCAAGAAGAGCGTTTGAAACTTTAGTAATTGAAGTTTCAGGTAACGAGCAAGTTACATTTGAAAACTTTAAAGGGACGGGAGTAAAAGATTTAACGAAAGAAGCTGTTCAAGCTCTTTTAGTTGAGTCAGGTCTATGGCCAGCTTTCAGAACAAGGCCATTTTCTAAGGCACCAGCTTTAGGTTCTGAGCCACACTCTATTTTCGTAACTGCAATGGATACTAATCCTCTTGCAGCTGATCCAGCAGTAGTAATTGCTGAAGCAAGCGAAGATTTCACGAATGGTGTTGAGATTATCTCAAAACTAACTGATGGAAGAACTTTTGTTTGTAAAGCAGCTGGAGTTAATATTCCAAAGCCTTCAACGACTAAAGTTGAAGTGAAGGAATTTGCTGGTGTTCACCCAGCAGGTAACGCAGGAACTCACATTCACTTTGTTGATCCTGTAAACGCTAAGAAGATTGTTTGGTCGATTGGTTACCAAGATGTAATCGCAATCGGTAAGCTTTTCACTTCAGGTGAACTTTCAACTGAAAGAATTATCTCAATTGCAGGTCCTGCATCTGTAAACCCAACTCTTGTTAAAACAGTTCCAGGTGCTCATTTAGGTGAAGTTACTTCAGGAAAAGTTGGACAAGGTGAGGTGAGAGTTGTTTCTGGTTCGGTTTTCAACGGTCGCGCAATGGTTGGAAGTTTTTCTTACCTAGGTCGTTTCCACAACCAAATTTCTCTACTTACTGAAGGTCGTGAAAGAGAGTTCTTAGGATGGCACAAGCCAGGTCTTAATAAATTCTCTGTTAAGCGTACTTTCCTACACTGGTTAAAGCCAGGGCAAATTTTCGATTTCACAACTGCTACTCATGGTTCTGATAGAGCAATGGTTCCAGTAGGGTCATATGAAAAGGTAATGCCTCTTGATATGCTACCAACTCAACTTTTAAGAGCACTTGTTACAAAAGACAATGACTACGCTGTAGAGCTTGGTTGTTTAGAGCTAGATGAAGAAGATTTAGCACTATGTACTTTCGTAAGTCCTGGTAAAGTTGATTTTGGTCCAGCTCTAAGAGAAAGTTTAACTACTATTGAGAAAGAAGGATAATTACAATGTTGCGCAAACTTCTAGATTCTCAACATGATAATTTCGCTAAAGGCGGGAAATTCGAAAAGTTTTATGCTGTTTATGAAATGATCGATACTTTCCTTTATACTCCAGGTGGAGTAGCGAAAGGTTCAGTTCATGTTAGAGATGCACTTGACTTAAAAAGATTAATGATCACAGTTGCTATTGCTCTTATTCCAGCAATGTTTATGGCAATGTACAATACTGGTTTCCAGGCTAACTCTGCTCTTGCAGCGGCTGGTATGACTCCTGAAGGTTGGCGTGCTGATATCATCATGGCGCTTGGTGCAGGTTTCTCTCCAGAAAGCTTAGTTGCAAACCTACTTCACGGTTTCTTATACTTCTTCCCAATTTTCCTAGTGACTCAAATCGCTGGTGGTTTCTGGGAAGCACTATTTGCAATCGTTAGAGGTCACGAGATTAACGAAGGTTTCCTTGTAACAGGGATGCTATTTCCATTAACTCTTCCTCCAACAATTCCTCTATGGCAAGTTGCTGTAGGGATCTCTTTCGGTGTTTTAATCGGTAAAGAGGTTTTCGGTGGTACAGGGAAAAACTTCCTTAACCCAGCACTTACTGCTCGTGCATTCCTTTTCTTTGCATATCCTGCACAAATTTCAGGGGACGCAGTATGGACTGCAGTAGATGGTTTCACTGGAGCAACAGCTCTTTCTCAGGCAGCTCTTGGTGGTGTTGGTGCAATCACAACTTCAATGCAAGATGCTTTCTTAGGATTTATGCCAGGTTCAATGGGTGAGACTTCAGCTCTTGCTTGTTTAATCGGAGCAGCAGTTCTAATCATCTCAGGTATCGGTTCTTGGAGAATTATGCTTTCAATGGTTCTTGGAGCAGTTGTTACTTCAGCAATTTTAAATGCTATCGGTTCTGATACAAATATGATGTTCTCAGTAACTCCACTTTGGCACTTAGTGATCGGTGGTTTTGCTTTTGGTACAGTGTTTATGGCAACTGATCCAGTATCAGCTTCTATGACACACAAAGGACACTGGTTCTATGGTGCTCTAATCGGTTTCATGGTTATCCTTGTTCGTGTTATTAACCCAGCTTTCCCAGAAGGTACTATGCTTGCAATCCTTTTCGGAAACTGTTTTGCACCTTTAATTGACTACTTTGTAATTCAAGGAAATATCAAAAAACGTGCAAACGGATACAAAACGGCTTAAGGGGGCAGTGATGAGTAATGATAGTACTGCAAAAACTCTGATCGTAGCAACAATCCTATGTGTTGTTTGTTCAGTTGTCGTATCTTGGTCAGCGGTTTCACTAAAGCCACTTCAAGATGAGAATAAAGTTTTAGACGTTAAGAAAAACCTTCTTATGACTGCAGGTCTTGTAAAGGCGACTGCTACTAAAGAAGAAATTTTAGAAGCTTATAAGCAAATCGAAGAGAAACTAGTTGATCTTAAAACTGGTGACTACGTAACTGATATGGATGTTACTAAATTTGATGCTGTTAAAGCTGCTAAAGATCCAAAAATGAACTACGCAATTCCTGCATCTGAGGACAAAGGAAAAATCAAGTTCCGTGCGAAATACTCTAAAGTATTCTTCGTAAAAGATGGTGAGACAACTAAGTCTGTTGTTTTCCCAATTCACGGTAAAGGTCTTTGGTCAACAATGTACGGTTTCCTAGTTCTTGAGACAGATCTTAATACTGTTAAAGGTATTGGTTTCTACTCTCACGGTGAAACTCCAGGTCTTGGTGGTGAAATTGATAACCCACACTGGAGATCAGTATGGCCAGGAAAGAAAATCTTTGGTGATGCAGGTAAACCTCAAATTCAAGTTATTAAAGGTGAAGCTAATAAAGCAAGCAGCTTTGATATTGATGGACTTTCAGGTGCAACTCTTACAGCTAATGGTGTAACAGGAACTGTTCGCTATTGGATGGGTGACGATGCATTTGGACCATTCATTGACAAATTCACACAAGGTGGGGGTGAATAATGAATTTTAAAGAAACAGTAGTTTCTCCATTATTTGAGAACAACCCAATTGCACTTCAAATCCTAGGTATTTGTTCTGCTCTAGCGGTTACGACAAAAATGGAGTCAGTAGCAGTTATGTGTTTAGCGGTAACAGTTGTTACAGCTTTCTCTAACTTATTCGTATCACTTATTAGAAATCACGTTCCTAGTGCAATTCGTATTATCGTAATGATGACGATTATTGCTTCACTAGTTATCGTGACAGATCAAGTTCTTAAGGCTTACGTTTATGACGTTGCTAAATCGATGTCAGTTTATATTGGTCTAATCATTACAAACTGTATCGTTATGGGACGTGCGGAAGCATATGCGATGAAGAACCCTCCAATCATGTCATTCTTTGATGGTGTTGGTAACGGAATCGGTTATTCAATCGTACTTGTATTTGTTGGATTCTTTAGAGAGCTTCTTGGTTCAGGAAAGCTATTTGGAGTATCTATTTTAGCAACAACTGGAGAAGGTGGTTGGTACCAAACTAATGGTATGGCACTTCTTGCACCATCTGCATTCTTCTTAATTGGTTTTTTCATCTGGGGACTACGTACTTGGAAGAAAGATCAAGTAGAAGAAATGTAAGGGTAGGTGAAATATGTTTGAACATTATTTAAGTTTATTTATTAAAGCAGTATTCATTGAAAACTTAGCCTTAGCATTCTTCCTAGGTATGTGTACATTCCTAGCAGTTTCGAAAAAGGTTAAGACTTCTATTGGTCTTGGTGTAGCGGTTGTTGTTGTACAAACAATTACAATCCCTATTAACAACCTACTTTATAACTACTTACTAAAAGAAAATGCTCTTGAGTGGGCAGGGATCTCTGGTACAGATCTTTCATTCCTAGGTCTAATTTGTTACATCGGTGTTATCGCGGCGATGGTTCAAATCCTAGAAATGTTCCTAGATAAATTTATGCCAGCTCTTTATAACGCTCTTGGGATTTTCCTACCTCTTATTACTGTTAACTGTGCCATCATGGGTGGATCACTATTTATGGTAGAAAGAGATTATACTTTTGGAGAGTCTGTTGTTTTCGGTATCGGTTCTGGTTTCGGTTGGGCCCTAGCGATTGCTGCTCTTGCAGGTATTAGAGAAAAAATGAAGTACAGTGATGTTCCAGATGGACTAAAAGGTCTTGGGATCACTTTTATCACTGTAGGTCTAATGGCACTTGGTTTCCTAAGTTTTTCAGGAATCCAACTTTAGTAACGGTAAGTAATAAAAAGGAAATATTATGAATGCAATTATTCTTGGTGTTTTAATGTTTACCGTTGTGGTTCTTGCTCTTGTTTTAGTAATTCTTTTTGCTAAATCAAAGCTAGTATCAAGTGGTGACGTTAAGCTAACGATCAATGGTGAGAAAGTGGTTCATATCCCAGCTGGTGGTAAACTACTTAACGCTCTTGCCGATCAAAAACTATTCGTATCTTCTGCCTGTGGTGGTGGGGGTACATGTGGTCAGTGTAAAGTTCACGTTCACGCAGGTGGTGGTGAAATTCTTGAAACTGAATTATCACATATCTCAAAGAAAGAAGCTCGTGAAGGCTTAAGACTTGCATGTCAGGTTGGTATCAAAACTGATATGGAAGTTGAAGTTGAAGAGTCTGTCTTTGGTGTTAAGAAATGGGAATGTGAGGTTATCTCAAATGATAACGTTGCGACTTTCATTAAAGAATTTAAGCTTAAGCTTCCAGAAGGTGAGTCTGTACCTTTTAGAGCTGGTGGTTATATTCAAATCGAAAGACCAGCAGGGCTTTCAATTGATTACAAAGACTTCGACGTACAAGAAGAATACCGTGGAGATTGGGATCACTTCAATCTTTGGCAGTATAATTCAACTGTAAACGAAGAAACTATCAGAGCTTACTCGATGGCAAACTACCCGGAAGAAAAGGGAATCATTATGCTTAACGTGCGTATTGCTTCTCCTCCTCCAAGAGCTCCTAAGGGAACTCCTCCAGGGAAAATGTCTTCTTATATCTTTAGCTGTAAGCCAGGTGACAAAGTTACAATCTCTGGTCCATTCGGAGAGTTCTTTGCTCGTGACACTGATAAAGAAATGGTATTCGTTGGTGGTGGAGCTGGTATGGCGCCAATGCGTTCACACATCTTTGACCAACTAAAGAGACTACACTCTAAACGTAAGATGACTTTCTGGTACGGTGCTCGTTCAGTTAGAGAAATGTTCTATGTTGAAGACTTCGACGGTCTACAGGCCGAAAATGATAACTTCACTTGGCACGTTGCTCTTTCAGATGCACTACCGGAAGATAATTGGACAGGTTACACTGGGTTCATTCACCAAGTACTTCACGATGAGTATCTTGCTAAGCACCCAGCTCCAGAAGATTGTGAGTACTACCTATGTGGTCCTCCTATCATGAACAAGTGTGTAATCGATATGCTTCTTGACCTAGGGGTTGAGCGTGACGATATCATGCTTGACGATTTTGGTGGGTAACTAGGATTAAAGTAATAAATTTACATATAGAAGAGGCCAGCTTTATAGCTGGCCTTTTTTATTAGCTAATTTCGAATAAAAGTTAAGCTAAGTTATCCTTTCTTCAATTGTTCATATATTCCACTATGTTAGTTTTGATGTATGGATAATATGACGGCCCTATATATCGTACTCTTATCATTTCTACTTCTGTGCGTTGTCAGTACTTATGTTGTTGCAATGGTGGATAAAGAAAGTGACTACCAGCAATTTAAAATGGCCCTAATTTTTAATTTCTTCCTCTATGCTACACGTTTTTATTGTGCTCAGTGGATGGAACTCGACGTCATATTCTTTGGCTTAAAATTCATTCCACTTTATTTGATATGTAATTTCTTTCTAAATAATCGATTAAGCCAGTATCGAGTTGAGTTGATGAGTCTTTTTGTTTTAAGTGGCATTGCTGGCTTTTTATTGTATTTAGCTGGGGTTGAGTCTGAATATTATTCCCTTACTGTGGCCATCGGAAGTTTCACTCCTGGTATCTATGCATTGGCCTACTTTGGTAAACGAATAAAGTATGTTGTGAATTTTTTCTATTTTACTATTTTTGCTATCGCAGGAATAGTCACATTTTCCTATCCATTTACCTTTGAAATAAAGGGCTCTGGGACTTGGGGCTGGAGTGCGGGCGTCATCACTTATATTGCAATCATGTTAGGGCTTCTGGTTAAGATCTTAGAAAAGAAAGTTGATGGTGATTATAAATTACAAGAAGAGTTAAAGCTTATTAATGCAGTTTATAAGGCCGTTATTCATGATACTTCAAATGACTTAAATTTTCTGTCTTTAAGTCTTTCAAGGGCGTTAAAAGATGAGAACTTGACCTATGTAAAGTTAGCCTATGATCGTTTAAGTGAGCTCATCAAATTTAAAGCAGAGATTCGTAAGCAATTTAATAAAGATAATCTTTCATATGATGTGGAGCTTTCGTCAATAGTAAAGTCTGTTGTCTCTCACTACCAAGACGACTTTAACAAGAAGCGAGTTCAGTTGGTTGTCACTTATCCCCATCAAAATATCGAAGCTTCGCTACCCATTAGTAAGGAGAGTTTAGTTAACTCGATTTTAGGTAATCTTGTTTCTAATGCCTTGAAGTTCTCTGAGCCACGTTCAAAAGTCTACCTCTCAATGATTCACGATAAAACTCATGTGTACTTTAGTGTTATTGATTCAGGGGGCGGTATCTCTGACGACATTATTTCATCAGTAACGAATTTCTCAAAAGTGAGATCGAGTAGTGGTACTCGTAACGAACTGGGCAGTGGAATGGGCCTTAGCATACTTTGCTACATCATCAAACGAATTGACGGTGAAATTAGCTTCATGAGTATGAAGAGTGGAACAAAGGTAATTGTAAAGATCCCTTTTGTTAACCAAGTATCAGAACATTTAGATAATAAACGTGATGGCCACGGTAGCAACGTAATATCACACGCTTAAAACTCTTATCTTTTCTTACATAACTAGTCTTATTAAGGCTTATTGGGTCTAATTATGGATATGAAATCGATACTCACTTTATTACTTTCAACTTATGTCTTGGCCTCTTCTCCGGTAGCAATATCTGATTTTTCTAACTCACTAGAAAATGAATTAGGATTGAAGCTTTCACGCTTAGATGATGTTGTAAGAAAGATTAGAGTCAGAAAACCAAATGTTTTTGAGAAATGGTTAATGAATAAAAGTGGTGCAGAGGCCACATATAACGACAAAACGAACACGATTGTTTTACGACAAAAGAATTGGCGTGGAGATCGAATTGTTAGCTCGTCTGATTTTCCAACTGGACAAGAGTATCAGTTCACTATCTTAGCATCGACTATTTTTCATGAGTTAATGCATGCGGACTTTGATGTTTTAATAAAGGGGAGTCGTACACGTTCTGATATTGCACTTAAGAATACCCAGCGTTGGTTCTCTCAAAATATTCCTGGAGTTAATGCTCATATTGCTGCCCATGAATTCTTTGGTTATACCGCTTCGGATCTCATCTTGGGAATTAAGAGTAAGCTTCAAGATATCTATATGGCCCACGGGATTAATAGCTATAAAAATACGTGCTTTGGAAAGAAAGGCCTTAAGAGAATTAAGGATCGCCTTTTTCCTGATGGCGATATTCATTTTAAAGACACGTTAAAAATTTCAAGCTTTGCGAGTGTATTTACGCCCAATACAATCTTTGTAAAGGGCAAAGATTTTAATATCAAAGATAAGAACTTCCCTGACTCTTATCGCAAAGATGTCTATCAACACTTTGTGGACAATTACCATGCTCCTAAAAATTCAAGTGATTTACTTGAGATCGCTACGAGAGAGTATGGTGAATTATTACAAAAATGCTTCGAAGGAATATAATTCTAATCCAATCTAAATAGAAATACTTTCAAATAGTTTAGGTTCTCGGCAACTTCTGCTTCGCTATTAAGAATCTTGGCCAAAGGTTACAATATATATTGTGGTGTAAAGTTAAAGAAATAACTTAAGTTGCCATTTTAATTCTTGTAGTGATAATCAGTATTTATTGTTTTATAAGGTGTAATTGGTTGGAAGTTAGTAATAAGGCATTAGTCGCATATTTTGATGGTGTAAAGTCGATGGGGGATTCCGTTGAAGATTTTATTGCCGAGCTTCCAGTTAAAGACAAAGATCTATTAGATGTAAAGTCGCGTATAAGCTGGCAAGAATTTAAAGATATCACAGTCTTCTTCTCTGAAAAGTACCCGAACTATACTGAAATTATTAGTAATACCGGTGTTTCAAACAGAATCATTAAACCATTTTTTGACATCATTACATATGTAATTAGTTATAGCTTACTCTATGAGTTCTTTTTAAAGCTATCTTTTAAGATGCTTTATACCAATATCAAAATTGATACAAAGAAACTTAGCTCAGATTCTTTTCAAATTATCTTTGAGTTTTCAGATTCATCTCAGATCTTTCATGAATTCATAAATATGTATGTTGAACTTTTCAAAACGATTCCAGTTAATTTCGTTGGGTGTCGTACATATTCAAGAGTGAAGTATCTTGTCGTAGATGACCGAGTTGTATTCTCTGTTAGTAATGCGGCCTTCGCTAAGGTCAGCATTCCGAACTTGCTTTACAATTTCTTCTTCACAAAGAAAAAACTTCACGAAGTTATTCTAAAAAATGTGGAGTATTCGAATCTACTTGAGAAGCAAAATTTAGAGCTTGAAGAGTATCGAAAGAACCTTGAGCTATTAAATACAGAATTGAATTTAAGTAATCGTACCTTACACCATGATGTTGCTAATAAACTTCTTAGTCTTGAAGTAGCTAAGAAAAGAATTGAGAATGGTGATTATGAGCAAGCGGTTAATAAGATTAATCAATTCTCAAACTCAGTTAAGGGAATTATTCAAAACTCAATTGTTACGACACATATTGATGGTGAACTTTTTGAGCTTCAAGAAAATAATTTATATGACCTTTTAATCGAAGCAGTAACAGAGTATGACGACATTGCTATCCAAAAAGGTGTTCGAATTATTCACGACTTTAAAATTGATCAAAACCTAACTTTATATACAAATAAAATCGCACTACAAAATAACCTCATTTCTAATATTATGTATAATGCGATCAAATTCTCACATAAGAATGAAAGTATTGTTTTCTCAGCTTCTGTTTGTGATGAGAACCTTTGTCTAAGAATTGTTGATTTTGGTGTAGGTATTCCAGAAGAAAAACTTAAGCTTATCAAAAGAAATGTTGGTCTAATTGGTTCAACTAAGGGGACTAATGGTGAGAAGGGTTCTGGACATGGAATGAGTATCATTATGGATACTGCCAACGCACTAGGCTTCAAGGTTAATATTTCATCGAGTTTAGGAAATGGAACATCAATTGAGTTAATAAAAAATATTTCTCAAGAAGATACAGATTTTACAAACGTTCTTTTCCTAGACGGTCAAAATACAAAGTCGTAAATCAGTCTCATAAGTATTAATTATTACTATTGTGTGCCAAGTATTTTTGCTGAGCTCAGAAAATGCCCCATTTGTAACTCCCCAGATTCTCCAAAAAAATCATTTTAACTTATACTCTCACGTTAACTGGAGGGTAGAGATGTTTTCAAGAAATATTGGTTTAATTACTCAAGAGGATCAAGATAAATTACAAGGAGCATCAGTTTTAGTTTGTGGAGTTGGTGGCATGGGAGGTGTCGCTAGTGAAGTTCTTGTTCGTATGGGAATAGGAAAAATTAAAATTGCTGACTTTGATCGTTACGAGCCCCATAATTCAAATCGTCAAATACATTGTAATGCAAAGAACTATGATCGCTATAAAGTCGATGTCTTAGAAGAAGAATTCAGAAGTATAAATCCAAATTTAAAAATCAAATCATTTAACGAAGGTGTTACAAAAGATAATATCGAAGATCTTTTAGATGACGTTGATATTGTTATCAATGGAATGGATGAAATGTTTTACTCATTAATTCTAGAAAGAGCAGCGCGCAGAAAAAATATCACAATCGTTGATGCTTGGATCACTCCATTTGCATCAGTCTTTGTAATGACTCCGGATTCTCCCCACTGGGAAGAGTATCTCGATTTATGTACCAAGAATACTGCGGTTGAGGATCTAACGCCTGAACTATGTAACCAGGCAGTTAGAGAAGAGGTTGATTTTACCTTCAGTCATTTTTCTCCATACAAATATATTTCTAAAGATCTCGTTGATAAGATTGTTACTAAGGAAGCAACAAGGCCTAGTTTTACGCCTGTCGTTTGGTTATCTGGAGTTCTCATGGCCAACGAAGCTTATAAAGTTATCTGTGGCCTACCACATACGGATCATTTAGGGGTGTTTTTTGACCAGTATGAATTTCAACTAACGAATGCTGGTTCAAAGAGTAAGAAAGGAAAACAAGTAAAGAAAGCTGCCTAGGGAGCACTTATGAATGAGGTAAAGTGGGGGAGCTACTCCTTCAAAACATATTTCAGGCCAGGCCTGTATTTGGATGATTTTAATTTAAAACGTTTGTATCGTTCAATTATAGAAATTAATAATACTTCTAAGAAAAAAGTAAATATTAGATACCTTCAGCTAGAAGATATCGATGAGATTAAAAGTTTTTTGAGTCATATTATTGTTTCTATAGTTCATACACGTGGAAAAGATATTTCATTTTTAATGAATTATATTATTGAAGATGGTGATGTAAATATTCTTCATGTCGGAATTATGATTGCAAATTCTTATACTGGTAATGAAGCGATGGCCATGATGGCATGCTTTAATAAGTTGGAGTATTTTAAGCAGCATAAATGTTTTTATACGACTAATATATCAGCGACTCCTGCTGCAATTGAAGCCTTTGATAAGATAAGTCGTAAAGTTTGGCCATCTCCAAAGAGTCAGATCAAGAAACCACCAAAGGACTATATTAACGTTGTAAAACTTCTTGAAGAGTTCTACATCAAAAAATGGTTTCAGGACCCTACAGAGTGCAATATTGACCCGTATCGCTTTGTTCTTAAGTCTCCATGCAAGAAGATGGGATTTAAAACAAATATGTTTCAAATGAGTCGGGCAAATAATATTGAGTACCAAAATTTTTGCAATAGTTTAATCGATTACGAAAATGAAGAGGACCTAGTACAGGTTTCTACGTCAGGTTACCTTGAATTGATAAAAACCTACTTGTTGACCAACCTATATCTGGTCTTAAAAAAACCACCTCGCTTTTATGAGGAAGAGGCAACGATAGGTGATGAGAATGATTTAAGTAAAATTGCTTAGTTTATAAAAGAGGCCCTACTTCATTAAATTGTAGTAGGGCCTATTTGTTAAGATGCTTTGCTAAGAGTCTGAGCACTACTTTCACATGCTTGTAATAACCTGATATAACGTTTAGTTGTTTCTTTCATATTATTTATAATGATATCTTTGTTTGGTAGTTGATTAACTGCTTCTAATGCCTTTTTGATATGTTCTATATCTTCATCTGTATGTACTTTCATAAATCTTGTCGCTGATTTTCCATACTTTTGAATTAAGTTATTAACAATTATTTGAGGAAGATTTGCTGCGAATGCCTCTAGTGCTAAGACCCAACCAAAAACACTTTCACCTCCATATGTATTGGCATAGTAAAACTGTGACTGGTAGAAGATCTTTGTTTCTTCATACTCCTGAAAATCACAAATGTTATAACCTAAACTCTTTAAGTCACTAAGGGCCAGGTTCTCATGTCCAGACTCTTCATCAGCATGTTCTAACCATCGCTTTGATAATTCCTCGGACTTGCAATGCTTTGCACTCGTTCTCAAAATACTTTCAGAGACAGAGGTATAATAGTAAGTTTGCGCTAGCCAATTGGCGTATACATTTTCATCTTCAAACTTTATTGCTCTTACTTCTTCGATTATTTGAGTAACACATTCATTAAGCAAACTTTCTAAATGATTCATAATTTTCCTCCTCATCTGGAAACTTTAAAAATAGAACTGAATCTCTATACTCATCATAGAGTTTGTTAACTTTTCTTTTAAGAATTTCATCATTTATATCGACAGCTGTTTTTTCGTTAAAATATAGAAGATTACATAAGAGTCCCTTGTAAATAATATTGGCGCAGATAATATCCCCATGCTTTTGACCTTCCTTACTTGCGCTATTAGTTTTTACAGTTGGTGCAATAACATGTTTTGCTTGAATATCTCTTGTAATATTCACTAGAATTTGTCGCAAGATACTGTAGAAGTCTAAGTGGTGTCTTTTCTTACGATAACTCGGAGAAATTGTTAGTAACTCAATACTGTAGACGTTACTTATGGCCAGCTCTTTTATTGCCCTGATGCCTTTCATTGGAATTTCTCTAAAGTATGATTGCTGTTTAAATAAAGGAATGGAGAAGTCATGCTTACTCATTGCACAGTAAGCACATACATTATTATCAGCGTCTAAAAGCAGAATATGAAGCTCTTGCCTTAGAAATGTATCTGAGCAAAAGTTATCTTGGATTTTAAAGATTTCGGCCCATGTTTCTTGATACATTAGAAAGGCCTTTTGAAGCAGTGCTTTGTTAGCGCTACTAAATATTTCTTGCTTGTGAATAATTTTTAGTTGAATTTCCATTTGAGAATTGTAGTACGACTAGAGAGGATCTATACTGCAAATTAATTTATCCCGTTATTTCAGTTACTTATGAGATTAGCTGATGTAGGTGTTATTTGTTTACAAGCCAATAAACTGTGTAAAATTTATTTATGGAGTGAATTTGTTGAATAGTTTTGGTACTTAACTTTCATGTACGAATTTAAATGCTCCAAGCTAATGGCCCGTCTGATTATAGATTCAGTCACAAAGCTTGGTGTCGATAAAGCTCCATTCAATGAATTATATTCTAAGTATGAAAATACTTGTGATAAGTATATTTCTTATAAGTTTTTAAATGACTATGCAGATCTTCTTCTACAAAAAGTTGATGAGGATGAAGTTATTCGAGTTATTGCCAATGATGGACTAAATTCAGAAAAACTAAGTGTATTTAAAAACTTAGTTTTTAGTATTTTATCTCTTAAAAGCCTTTATAACATTCAATCTAAATTGGTTTTAACATATTTATTCAAAGGCGTTACTTTGAATGTATCGACACGTGGTAAAAATATTAGACTTGTCCAAGAAGCTTCGGCACCGAAAGTGCATTCGTTATTTTTCAAGATTTATGCAGAAGTTTATAGGAACTTTCCAATGATAATTGGTCGAGAACCTGCCAAAGTTGTTAGCTTAAGGATTGAAAACTCTTCAATGACAATGGAGATATCTCCAAGTCAAAAGCTGAATATTGTTTCTACAATTGGTCTTTTTCTTAAAACGAGATTTGCACATTTGGCCGCAAAATCAATGTATATAAATCTAATTAATGAGCTTAGAGAAGAATCAGATCAACAAAATTACGAACTTAAAAAGTTAAATGAACAACTTGATCAGTCGCTAAAACAAAAGAGTGTGTTAGTTCGTGCTTTAGGCCATGACATTAATAATTCAATCGTCACAATCAAACTTTCATGTGAAAGGTTGCTACGAACTTTAGAGGATGAAAAAGATCTTAAGGTTGCAACAACAATATCGAAACACATCGAAATCATAAATCTTATCGCTAATAATGCACTTCAAAATGAAATAGATGAAGACCATATTGTTAATAATTACTCAATTGAGAATGTATCTAGTGTCGTTGATGATTTAGTTGATAGTTTCAAAGATAAAATTTTACGAAAGAATCTAGATGTTATTACTGAAGTAAGTACTCAGAGTAGTGACTTTTATATTAATAGACCAATCTTTACATATAATATTCTTGCAAATTATTTTTATAACGCAATTAAATACTCATTTCCATATGGAAGGATCATCATCTCTATTTCGGAGATCAATGATTTTTTCGTGTTTAAAATCATTGATGAAGGAAAGGGGATGAATGTTAGCATGTCAAAGCAGGTATTGGGTACTGAAGGGGAAACTGGACGTGGCCAGGGAATGATAATTGCAAGAAATTTATTGGCCAAAATGTATGGTGATGTAGTTGTATCTAGTAAACAAGGTGTTGGGACTAGTGTTTCAATAAGTATTCCTAAGTCACTTTCAACAACATCAAACAGTAATCATTTTACACTTTAAATTAAATAATAAGTTTTCGACTTCGCGAGTCATCGAGTGGGGATGCTCTTTAAATGTTTGATGTTGATTAAAATCAATAGGCCACTTTTTTTCCATTTCAAATATTCTTGTATACAATACGTCAATGAAATTTAAACTCAGGGATTATCAAGTTGAAGCTGTTGAGAGAGTGGTCTCTCACTTTAGAAAATGTGCTGATCCTTCTCTTATTGTTCTCCCAACAGGTGCTGGAAAAAGTTTAGTCATTGCTGAACTTGCGCGTATTGCACGTGGGCGTGTTCTTGTGATGGCCCATGTAAAAGAGTTAGTAGAACAAAATCATGCTAAGTATGAGTCCTATGATTTAAAAGCGGGAATCTTTTCTGCCTCTATGAATAGAAAGGATAAGGACGAAAAGGTTATTTTCGGCTCGATTCAATCTATTGCCCGTGCTACTGATGATTTCTTCAAAGATTTCTCTCTTGTTATCATTGATGAGTGCCATCGAATTTCACTAGAAGAAGAGTCTCAATACCAACAGGTTTTTGACAAACTAAAAGAAGTAAACCAAAAGGTTTTCTTTCTTGGCCTTACGGCAACACCATATCGCCTTGGAATGGGATGGATTTATAACTATCACTATCATGAAATTCTAAGGACAAAAGAAGAGCGCTTTTTTAAGCATTGTATTTATGAGTTGCCACTTAGTTATATGATTAAAAATGGTTATTTAACTAGGCCAATTAAAATTGATTCTCCTGTTGCTTGCTATGACTTTTCAAAACTTGAAGTTAATGAGAATTCTGGACGATTTTTAACTCAAGAAATTGAGAAAATTTTGAATGATAGCGCTCGTGTTACACCAGGGATTGTTAAGCATATCGTCCAAGAGGCAAAAGAGAGAAATGGGGTTATGCTTTTTACTTCTACAGTAAAGCATGCCAATGAAGTCTTGAGTTTTTTACCTGAAGACTCTAGTGCCATTGTAACAGGTGAAACTGATCAAAAAGTTCGCGACCAAATCATCGATGATTTTAAGAATCAAAAAATAAAATTCTTAGTAAACGTCTCTGTTTTAACAACTGGGTTTGATGCTCCTCATGTGGACTTGATTGCAATCCTTCGTCCAACAGAGTCCATTAGTCTTTATCAACAGATTGTTGGACGAGGTCTAAGACTTTTTGAAGGAAAAGAAGACTGTTTAATTCTCGATTATACTGGACTTGACCACGATATTTTTAAACCTGAAGTCGGTGAAATCCGACCACATGGAGAAACTCAAGAAGTGCAGGTGATGTGTCCTGATTGTGGGCATGCTAATATCTTTTGGGGCAAGGTTGATAGTGAAGGTTGTATTACTGAACACTATGGCCGAAAGTGCCAAGGTATCCATATTGATGAAAGTAATATGACTGTCCAAGAGTGTGGCTTTCTTTTTCGATTTAAAAGCTGTGATAATTGCGGACAAAGTAATGATATTAGTGCTCATGAATGTGTACATTGTTCACATGAATTACGTGACGCTGATAAGAAATTAAAAGAGGCAATGCAACTTAAAGATGCCCATATTATGCGTGTGGAAGAGATGATCTTTAGTGAACATCAAGGTAAGAAGGGACGCTCTCTTGAAGTCAGCTACTTTGATGTGAACGGAGAGTCTTTAAAAGAATATTATCAGCTAAATAGTAAGTCGCAACAGATGGCCTTCTATCATGCTTTTGTGAAGAAACACTTAAAAACACCTGAGCTTAAGTATTATATTGATGATCTTGATAAAATCTTAAAGGATCGAAAGTATTTTAGAGAACCGAAATTCGTGATTGCGCGAAAGAAACAGCGTTTCTGGCAAATAAGAGAGAAAATTTTTATAGAAGAACTAAAGTCGGCGAGATACACGAAATAACTTTTCCATCGCAAGCTCTCCAAGGGTTTCTGAAAACATCTCAAAGAGAGTGTCTGGTATCGAAGATTTTTCACCCTTCCAATAACTTTTTGAAAAGAAGAGGCATCTACCATCCGAAAGTTGTCTCACATTGATTTCTCCCCTTAGTCCTTTTAAGAATCCCTTATCAAATGTAAATGGATAGGCACCCGGTTTTGTGATGCGGGGAATTTTAAAATTTAGCGACATCGGAAAGGGCATGAGAGTATGGTCGAGATACAGATAGATCTCTTTTTTCTTTTCTGAATAACCTGATAGTTTTACTAGGTCGATATATTCATTAAATTTTTCGTAGCGCGACAATTTTCTTAAAGCGACTTTGCATTTATTTGGATGGATTCCATATATTTGGTAATCTAAACTTTGTTTGTTTTCTTGGGTCTTAACAATGGCCTTTCGATAAATTCTTTTTTTATCAACTAAAATTTCTTTGATATCAGCATCAATCCCCTTGAAATCAGAGGCGATAGCAAGATTTGAAAATACCAAAATCAAGTAAAAAACTGCTGTAATTATCAATGGTTGACGCGTTGTAACTTTCAAGGCCTTTAAGTTTCCCTTATTCTTTATAGTAAATTCATTATAGCACGAAGCTAAGATAGGGGAAAATTTAAGCATGGGACGCAGCATTGAAAAAGTTAATCGTAAAGGTAAGACGAAAGACGCCGTCATTGAGAGTAAAGATCAAAGGTGGCACTGTCGAAACCGTATTACGCTCGTCTTTGGTTCTAATGATATTGAAGATTTAGAAACATATGTCTACGAAGATAAGTCAGTAGATTTCAAAACCGTTAAATTTCATCAGGCAAAATCAAAGGCCATTGAAGAGCTTTTAGATAACTGTATTGATGAGTATTACCGCGGGCACGTTACAGAAATTCACACTTCTCTTAGTGAAGATGGGAAAACTGTTGTTGTTGCCGACAATGGTATTGGTTTCCCATTAAATAAAGTCAAGCAGGTTTATTCTGAGTTTAGAACTGGTTCTAAGTTTAAGGATGAAGAAACAGATGAGAAAGGCTTCTTACACAGAACTTTAGGACAGAACGGACTTGGTGCTGCTGCAACTTGTCTTACTGCAGATGAGTTTATTGTTACAATTAAACACTATAACTCTAAGAAAGAGCAGACGACGAAGTTTATCGACGGGGCCCTAAAGATTACTCAATCAAAACCAAAAGCCTTCAAAGGTGCATCTGGTGTATCAATCCAAGTAACTCTGTCAAAAGAAGTATACAAAGATAATAAGATTGATGAAAACCTTCTGAGAAAGAGAATTATTGACCTTGCTTACAATAATCCAGGGCTAGCTTTCTACTTTAATGGTGAGAAGTATCACTATCAAAAAGGTCTCTTCCAACTAGCTCAAAGAATTGATGAAGAGAATGCGCATGATTTTGGTGAAGCAGCCTATATCTACGAAACAGTAAATACTAAGAAGAAAAAGGTTAAGGGAAAGATTGATATGTCTCTTTCTCTAACTATTGATAAGGGAAGTGAAGAAAGAGAGAAATTTATTTCTTTTGTTAACTCTACTCCTACTTATGATGGTGGTTTCCACCACGATCGCGTAAGAAGAATTTTCATTAATGCGATTAAAGACAAGTTAGAACGTCAGGCAAAGAAAGAGAAAATTAAGTTAGTTGATAATGATATTCTTTCTGGTCTTACTTTTGTTCTTGGTGTGACAATGCCAAATCCAAGGTTTGAATCGCAAACTAAACGTAAGTTAGTTCGTGATGCACATCTTGAAAAGGCCCTTGAAGAATTAATGGCAAAGTCTATTGATAAATTCATGAGAAAAAACAAAGACTATCTTGAAGTTGTTATTGAAAGAGCTAAGTCTCGTCACAAATATCAAGTTCTTAAAGAAGCGGCATCTAAGGGCCGTAAGCAAAAAAGACAAAGAGTTGAAAAACTTCTTGATGCCAACGAAAGAAAAAAACGTGATTTATGTACACTCTTTATTTGTGAAGGGGATTCGGCCATTGGCGGTCTAAGATCTGCTCGTAATAAACTGTACCAAGGTGGGATTGCTCTTCGTGGTAAACCTATGAACGTTGCCCAAGCAGGTATCAAAGACATTTTAAATAATCAGGAATTTTCAGATATCATGGCTTCAATCGGTCTTGTTCTTGGACAAGAGGTTGATGAGAAGAAACTTCGTTATTCTAATATCGTATTCCTTGCCGACTCAGATGTTGACGGTGGGCACATCAATACGCTTCTAACAAATTTCTTCTACCAATTTTGGCCAGAATTATTTGAAATGGGTGCTATTCAAATTGCAAAAGCGCCACTTTTTGAAGTCGTGACAGATAAGAAAACTCTGTATTTCGAATCAGATAAAGAACTAGAAGAGTTTAGAAATTCTGGAGAAGTAAGAATAAAAGAAATTCATCGAAACAAAGGGCTTGGTGAGATGTCACCGGAAGCCTGGAAGTATGTTTTATCAAAAGATGAATATACAAAAATTATCGTTGATCAAAAATCAAAAGCTAAAGAGATGTTAAATATCTGCTTTGGTAAAGATACGAATCTTAGAAAAGATTTATTACTTGATGAAGAGCAGTCTGAGATTATGTCAGAGGCAATTTCTGAAGATAAAGTTGTAACTAAGCCTAAACCAGCTAAGAAAGTAGCTAAAAAAGCTGCGAAAAAAACTGAGAAAACGGCGAAAAAACCAGCAAAAAAAGTCGCTAAGAAAGCTGCTAAGAAAAAGGCAAAGAAGGCCGTTGCAAAAAAAGCTGCAACTGGTGGTCTGGCCGACATGATTGATTACCTTGATTAAAAAAGAAATTGGAAGGAAATAAATAATGCAAGAAACTTATCTTCATTCACTTGAATCAGTAAACTTAGAAGATATCGTAAGAGATGAATACCGCACGTATCAGATCTATACATTAATGGATCGTGCGATCCCTTATCTTCAAGATGGCCTTAAACCGGGTCAAAGACGTATTCTTTATACGCTTTGGAAAAATCAGTCGAAAGGACTTTTAAAAGTTTCAGCTGCCACTGGTCTCGTTTTAACTCTTCACCCGCACGGACCAGCTTCGATTGAATCGGCCATTGTAAATATGGCCCAAGATTATACTTTCTCTAATAACTATCCTCTTATTGATAAGAAAGGATACTTCGGAGAGAGGATGGAAACTGATCCGGCCGCTGGAAGGTATATCGAATGTAAGCTAGGTAAGGTATCTGATCTCTTACTATTTGATGATATGAACCAAGTTGAAATGGTTCCAAATTATGATGAACGTTCGATGGAGCCAGTAGGGCTTCTTCCAAAGCTTCCTCTTATGTTATTAAACGGAGCTGAGGGGATTGGTACAGGTTTCTCTTCGACGATTCCAAGTTTTCATCACAAAGATATTATTAAGTCGATGATTTCATTTATTGAAACTGGTAAGGTGAAGAAGTTAAAACCTTACGTTCATAATTATTCTCTACCAATTCATGTTGATAAGAAGACTGGAAAACTTACGTTTGAAATGTCGATTGAAGAAAAAGGTGGAAAGTTCTTTATTACTGAACTTCCTCGTGGTTACGATGCTAAGAAGATTTATCGTCACCTGACAAAATTCATTGATAGCGGTTATATCAAAGATTTCGTTGATGCTTCTGTGGATAATGAAATCAATATTGAACTTCTTTTAAAGAAGGGCCAAGAAGCAACACTTAAAGAAATTCAAGATACAATTGGTGCAACTTCAACTCTGTCTCCAAATTACACTCTAATTTCAGAAAGAGGGGTAAAGATCTTTGATCAAGCTGAAGAGATTATTGAAATCTTCACTGGTGAAAGGTTAAAGGTTGTTACTCGTCGTTATGAACTTCTTTGCCTTGATCTGAAAGATTCAATTACAAAGAATAATGAAATTATCAAATTCATCAAAAATAAAGAATACGAAAAGGCGACAAAGTCGAAAAACAGAAAGTCTTTCGTAGAGTATCTTGATAAAAAGAAGTACGTTTATGCTGACTATCTAGCAGATATGCCAATTTATCGTATGACAAAAGATGAAGTTGAAAAACGCAAGTTACTTATTCAGGATGAAACGAAAAAACTTAATGAGTATACAAAAATTGCGAAGTCACCTAAGCTTGTTGCCAAGAAGCTAATTGAAGAGCTAAATGATGTTGATACTAAATTAACTGACTGGCTTAAGAAGAAAGATGCGGAAAAGCAAAAGCTCCTAAAAAAGATTGCTAAAGATCAAGAGAAACTTGGAAAGAAAAAGGCCAAGAAGAAAGCAGTTAAAAAGAAGTCTTAATAATCTAAGTGAAATAGTCTGATAAAAAAAATCCCCAGCAGAAGTGCAAAACTTGTGCTGGGGATTGTTCATGTCAATACGCCAATTTGACAAGAAGAAGTTGATATAAACATAATACATGGTATTTATTTAGCTACTCAACTTAATGTTTTCTTAAAACTGGCTTAATTGACATCTTTACGCCGAAAAAGGCTAAGTTATTAAAATGAAATATATTTCCCACAAAATTTTTTTTGTGAAATATTCATAATTCTGCTAACCTATTAATATATAAAGGTTCTTTTGATTCATGGAGGAATGCAATGAGCTTGACTAAAGCTGATATTGTCGAACGAGTTTATAAGGAAGCAGGGTTTTCTAAAAAGGAAGCTTCTGACCTTGTTGACTTAGTTTTTAAGGTAATTAAAGATACTTTGGCCCGCGGGGAAAAAGTAAAAATTTCTGGTTTTGGAAACTTCTCAATTCGCGATAAAGCATCAAGAGTTGGCCGTAACCCACAAACAGGTGAGGCGATGGAAATTTCAGCAAGACGTGTTCTTACTTTTAAACCTTCACAGGTGCTAAAAGAAGATATTACTGGACGCTACGTTCACCGTATCGATGATAAAGGTAAGGAAGACACTTCAATTGCTCCTAAGGAAGGAACACCGAAAGCATTAACATCATTCAGAAATGATACTGATGATGACTACGAGAGTGAAAACGGATTTTAAATGCTAGAAACATTATCGATTCCACAAAAATCGTTATTTAAACTTGATGAAGTTTGCTCAATCGTTGGTGTAAAGCCATACGTATTAAGATTTTGGGAAAGTGAATTTGATGAAATTTCACCTCTCGTTTCTTCTACTGGTCAAAAACTTTTTGAACAAAAAGATATTCAAATGCTGGCAAAAATCAAAGGCCTTCTATTTGAAGAAAAGATGACTATTGAAAAAGCTAAGCTAGTTTTAAGAGGTCAATTAGATCTTTCTAAAGACAGTGCTGTTGCCAAGAAGAAGTTAAATACTAAGCCTGCAAAGTCTTCTAAATCAAAAGTTGTAAATTACAATATTGATTTAGATAAACTAGAGCAAGCGAAGAGCATCCTGAATCAATTGAACCTAAAGAGTCAAAGTATTCAACAAAGAAATAATTGGATCTAAAGAGGCGGGCCTAGCGCCTGTCTCTACATCTAAGTGACCAGTTATTGTTCTTTGATTTGGTTCAATAATACTAAGTATCTTTCCAAGATATTCTCCGTAAACTAAACGGATATTTTCGCACGCGTACTTTTCAAAAAATACTTTCATATATTCTAGATTAGATTGTAATTCATTGAAACATTCTTGCGATCGTGTCTTCCAAGGATTTACAGCTTCCTCATGTTCACTTAAAACTTCATCTTCTAATTCGCAAAGATCATCAAGAAGTTGAAATGCTATTCCCATGTGATGTCCAAGGCGGTGTAGTGCCTTTGCTGTTTTTAAATCCGCATCGTCATTAAATAGGTATGGCCCAACAATTGAGAGTTGAATAAGACGTGCTGTCTTAAGCTTATGAGTAAGAATTAAATTCTTAAAACTCTCTGTCATATGGTGGCCTAAATCGAGGGCCTGGCCAAGAATTAGTCCTTTGGCGCCTAAACACCAATGAGCATAATTTAGAATTTCGTATTTATTCCTAACTTGTATTTTGTTTATTAAATTAAAGCTTAGAGATTGTAGTGCATCTCCGGCCAGTAGTGCTTGCCATTGGCCAAATTTTGCATGAGTTGAAAGTCTGCCACGACGATATTCATCATCATCCATACAAGGCATATCATCATGAATAAGTGTATATGTATGATGAATTTCTAATGCACATGAGAAGCTCTTAATTGACTTCTCAAGCTTTTGATTACTAAAGTCTATACCAAAGTCTTTTGCAGTGGCATAAGCGAGCAGAGGGCGAAATAACTTTCCTGCAGGTAATAACGAATAATCATATATCTCACTGAAGAAATTGTGATAATTATTTTGATCGATAAATAACTTTAGGTCAGCTTCAATTTGCTGCCTTGCTTCTTTTGGCTTAAGTAGTGATTGATTTTGCATTGAATTAAGATGCTTTAAAGTTGGCCTTTAGTCAACTAGCGCTTAATCATTTTCGGCGTGTTTGGACGTCCAAGAGTCCCATCAATTTTCATATGGTAGAAACCTTGTTCGTCAGGAGTACCATTGCCTAGAAGAAGGTTGATAATCGCAAAACTTTCGATAAATTCTGGTGTGAATTTAACCTGTGCTTCGAGATCGATTTTTGAATTTCTAATATTTCTTTTATCTAGAGAAATTGTTCCACTTGCATTGGCACGAATAGGTGAGTTGCTATCTCCAATGATTAACTCTTGGATTTCAACGGCCCCTCCATCTTCAGCATGTGCTTTAAATGAAAGATTTTTTATTGCTAGAGTAGGTAATTCAAAACTTTGAATGACTTGGGCCGGAATCGTAAAATTCTTTGATGTTAAATAAATATCGAGATCTTTTATTGCTTTTAAATCTGTACTAACAAGTGCGTTTAGATTGATCGTTCCATCTATTTTAAATGCATTCATTAGCGGGCCAAGGGCCTCAAAGCTGATTACAGAATTTTCTATCTTAATGTATTGAGTTGAAAAATTGTGAATCGATTTAATATTGATATTATTATTTAATCCCGAAATCTTACTTATTTCTGTATTAAATGTAAGACCCATTGGTGCAAAGCTTGGAAGTCCTAAAGAAATATCGGCCTCTGAAATAGTTAGTCCTGATGGAGCATTTAAACATCGAGATGAGATATCGATTTCTTTTAAGTTAATACCTGGAAGAAAATAGCTAAGAGAGGCGTTCTGATAATAAATAGGGCAGCTTCGATTCTTTCTAAGTCCATCATAAACGAGACTCATTACTTTATCTTCAACTGAAAAATTGAAAATGAATCCAAGAAAGAGAGATAAGAATGCAAGGATCGTCATTAGAAAAATTGTTTTCTTATTTATCTTGTATACGTCTGTTTGTACTGCTTCTTCACTCATATTATTCTTCTGGATACCCATATTATGTATTAGTTAACTTTTGCATAAAATTCGACAAGAAATTTGCCTGAAACAAATTTACCATCAGCTGTTTTTTCAAGATAGATTTCTGTTATGATAACTTTAAACTTTCGGTGTAGTTCGTTTAGTAAGCCAACGAAAGCCTTATTAGTAAATTTATCAATCATAATACTTGTTTCAATACGATTGATTGAACCACCTAAGTTTTCTTTTTGAAAGCCATCAACATTAATTTGATTTGCTTTTAAGTTTAATCTCGAAGTCGCATCCGTTAATTTATTTACGAAATCAGATTTTTCGTAGATTGCATCATTTATTACAATAGGGCCTTCTTGGGCCTTGAGCTTCACGTTGCCTTCTTTAAAGCTCACAATAGCGCTCTCTAATTCTTTTCTTGTGTTCAGATCACTGACTTTCATTGTTCTAAAGATAAAGACACCAAGTAGAGCTATGACAGGAATAATAACAACTAGTCCAGATAAGAACTGATTAATAATTTTTTGCTCAGTTTCAGAGAAAGAGCGTAGTTGGTCTGCAAATGATTGAAATACACCAGAATTTCTAGCTTCTTCTATTTGCTTATCAATAGCGACATCAATTTCTTTAAACATGCTCTTTTGTGTCATTATTTACCTTTAAAACTAATAGTAATCTTATCTTTATTAGATTCATCAATATTGGCATCGTCAACATTAAGTCCTTTAAGGACTTTTAATAATTGTTTTGTATCTCGATCACTCTTACTTTGAAATTGTGCAAAACCTGAGTTTAGATCACCTTTGTACTTAGTTAATGATACTTCTTCGTTTCTTTTTATCGCACTCGTAATTGTGTGTAGGTTAGCAAGAGCACTAGTCTTTGGAACTTTTGCTAAAACTTTTAAATCAACATCAATTGCTTTATTTTTTTGTTTAATAATCTTTGTTAGCTTCTCAGGAGTTTTTCTAAGATATCTTTCCTGTTTTTGCGTAATATTCAAGTTACTCGATTTAATTAGCTTTTTGATCTCACGATCTGTTGACTTGATTTCTTGATTTACGAAGTAGAGTGATTCCACTAAGAATCCTGCACATAAAACTAGGCAAACTATAGCAAGACGATAGAAAGTAAAGATTGTATTTTCTAGTTTAATTCCATCTTTAAGTGCAGAAGCAAATTCTTTCGTAAAAAAGTTTTTTGCAGGTTCTCTGTATGTATTTGAAGCACCCATTGTGTAGGCGAGTGTTAGAGAGTTGTATTCTTGTGCAGAAACCATTCTCTCAAGACCTGGTGTCATAAATTGTGAAACACTTACGTGAAGTCTTTCTGTAATATAGTTATCAATATTTTTGATATTGGCACAACCACCAGTTAAGTAGATATGTTCGATACTTTGACCTGTTTTTACTCTATGTCCAAGTAGCCATCGGTCGATTTGAGAAAGTAGGTCTTTAAAAGTATGATGCATCATAAGAGCAAAGTCTTGCTGCTCTTTTGTTACACTATCAAGTTGTGACTTCGTTAGAAAGAAGCTATTTTCGTGTTTAAAAATACGTGCTTCTGCTGCCCCAATATTGTAAGTCTTTGAAATGGCCTCATCAATGGCCGAACCAGCAACATATGAAATATGGTGAGTGTAGATAATACCGTTATAAATTAGGTAGGCCTTCGTTGTCTGATGACCAATATCTAAAATACATACATTTGATTCTAATTTCTTTTCTTCAACAAAGCTCTGATAAACACTAAGTTCCGACGTTAAGTTTGATGGAACAGTATGGTAGGCTTGTAGAAAATTACGATAAGTCGCAAAGACACTCTTTTCTGCAATTTGAACAATTGCTGAAAATTGACTATTGATCTTTTTATAAAGATTAACAATGTAGTGAGTATCGGCGATATTAAATGGTAGGTCCTCTTCAAGTTGAAAAGGAATCATTAGTTCCGCATCTTTCTTGCTCTTAGCTGGAAGATCAAGATAGCGATTCGTTAAGAATTCATTTGGTAGTTGAGTAATGATTCGACCATTGTAGTGCTGGTCTTTTAGAAAGCCTGAGATGATTCTTTGTTGAAGTTCATGAATCGATACTTCTTGGTCACTTGGCCCACGAACATCTTCGAGTAGAACTTCTTCAATATCATCAATAATGAATCTTTTTTTGTGTACTCGGCCTTCAACAAATTTAATACTGTAGGCACCACAGTCTATTACTAAAATACTCATAAATTTATTTTACCAAATTTCAATAACTTTGCTGTTTTTTTTTGAATGAAAAATTTGCCATTAGTAGGTGCGTATCTCAACAACTCTTGGACGCAGGAGATAGTACTTACTTGAAGACTGTTGCCCTTGTTGACCTGTACTTGATTGTTGTTGTCCACTACCTTGGTCGTCATCATCATCTGGATTCTGTGAACCACCTGCTTGTTGGCCAGATTGTCCTTGTGATGTCGTTGTTGGTGCCTGAGGTTTGATTGGTAAGTCGATAAAAGCAGTCAACTTATACGTTGTGTCGGCATACATACCGATGGATTCTAATTTGAAAAGCTTACCACCTGTACCAATGATAATATCTGCGTCAGCAAATTCTTTAATTCTTTTATCAAAGTCTGATGCTTCGACAGCTCCGAGACGATTTGTAATAAGTTCTTTGAAGTCCTTGTCACTTTTAAATGAACTTGGTGAAGTTCCATTTTCCTCATCACCATCACGGTACTTAAAGAATTCTTCCAGAGCAACGTCAGACATTTCAGGAAATAAAACTTTAAGTTGATTGATTGTAATTTCGTTAACATTAATTACGGAAACATTATGAATTGAAATTCGATCCTTTATAAGATTTACGATCTCATCATCCCAGCCTGCAAGAGAGTAAAGCTCTTCTGCTGTTTCAAATGCAGCATGTTTGGCTTCAACACCAAGGTTTTGATAAGTTCTCTGGATATCTGCTTTTTCTGGCTCATCATAATCTTCTTTACCAGAAACAAAGTACTTTAATTCTTTAACAAGTAGTTTCGGATCAAGATTAGAGTAGTGAAGAGCGAAGTCTTCATTATTTTCGATCTCATTTCTAAATGTTGTTTCAAGCATTTCTGTAAAAGTTTTCTCCATGAATTGATGAGGTGTTATTGTCGAGCTCTGTTGGCCACTTGCCTCAGAGGAAGATTGTGAAGAGCTTCCATTCATTGGTTTGATTACTCTTAGGGTATTAGGATTAAGAAATCCTGTTATAGGCTTAAGACTAACTGAAATTGATCCTTGTATTAGTGATTCTTTTTCAAACTCTGCAATAGCATTTTTTTGAAGAGCACTTAATTCAGTCGTAACCGGAATTGGCACAACGAATGGTTGTGTGGCAATAGCTTCAATATCACTTTTAGAAATTGTCGATTGAAGGGAAGTGTTATCTTCAAGTTTGTTCCACGCTTCTCTATATACCTTTAAGACAGACAAGGCGTAATGAAGCCCTGCTTCAGCATTTAGCTTAGCTTGTACTTTATCGATTTGACCTTCAATTCTGATTTTGTTTAGTTTTGTCTCATACGTAAATTGAGCAAGTAGAACAGTTAGAATTGCAACGGCCGTCGTTACCATAATAATGGCGATACCAGACTCATTCTTAAGTAATGTCTTCTTATTTTTTAAAGTCATACTTTTCCTTTAAGTCTGCTGCTGCATCAAATTCTGGCCACATTACTCTAATTGTTCGATTAATTTGTATTTCATCTCCATTCTTTGAGACGTAATCGATATTCATACGAATAAGACGTGGAGTATTTCTTAATTTATTTAATTCTCTAAGTGATGAAACAAACTTTTCTTTTTCTGGACTATAGAATTCGAAAGAAAAGTCTCTTAAGTTTTCTATTACTGGATATTCTTTTGCTTTTTCCCAATCTAATTCAGTATTATAAATATCAACTGGAATGATTGTTCTCGTTAGGGAATATGGAGCTTCTGTATTTTTTTCTTCTTCCTCTTGCCCCTCTGTCGATGTCGTTACCACTCGGTAGCGTACCCACATTAAGTTAGATTGCTTCATATTCTTTATAAGTCTTCTGTTTGCTGAAGATAGAAAAACTAGTGAACCTTTCTCTTCATTTTGTAAAATTGGAATTGGAACATTTCCTGACGATAAGTTATCAAAATTCTTATTCTGATATATATGAGAAGTCATCACATATTTACTTGATTGTTGTTGCTGCTGTTGCTGTTGAGACGATCCTCTAAGCCTTGATCCCGATTGAGATTGTGACTGTGAGGCATTGTAGATTTTTGCAAAAGCTTTGTTATCTTCTGCTTTAGACGATTCGTAATAAAGAGGAGAGTTGATGAGTTCGATATCTCTTTCAATTCTCATCATTCCAATTTCTAACTGTAGTCTCTCGCGGTCTTCTTTAGTAACACGATCGTTCGTGTTTACACTGCTGTCGACGATTGTATAAATGGCCGTCATGAGTACTGATAAAATAGCGATAGCGATAAGAACTTCAATTAATGTGAAGCCCTTTTCATTGTTGTGAATATGATCGGTTTTAAAACTTCTCATCTTCTAGAGTCCGTTTATCTCTACTTTATATTTATCATTTGAAAGCCACGTACTTATTGTAAACGTTTCTTCTGTAGTATCATCTTTAACAGTGACACTAACTTGCCAAATAAGTTTTTCAAGGTTCTTTTTAACAACACCAAAGATTTGTTTTTGAATTGAGTTATTGCTATCGTCACCATCATCTGGTGTTTCAGAGCCCGTTATCTTTTCGAAGTCTGGTACCGTAAAATTCTTCCATTCAACGCTATAGCTAATATTTTCATTACTTTCAAATTTCCCTACTTCAGGCTTCATCGTAATACTATCTTTTAGCTCCGGTGGGTAGGCCAGAATCTCATTCATTTTTTCAATTCCATATTCACGAAGAGTTATCTCCGTTCGCATCTCCATCGAATCTGTAATATTTAGGCCTTGAGCAGTGATATATGAAGTTATAAAGACAGCGAATATTGCAAGTGCAATAAGAACCTCTATGAGGGTAAATCCAGAATTATTTTTTAATTGCTTAACCATTCGTTATAAAGTTCTTCTGCTTTTGTTGTTAGTTTTTCAATAAAGTCGTCACTAGAGAAGTTAACATCTTCCAAGGCCACGTACTCACGATTGATTACTTGACTGTATGGCTCTGTTGATAGTGCGACCATTTCATCTTCAGTTGCAAGAATAATTATAACAGAATCTTTCTCACCTGTGGGGTAAAAGTAGACATATGGTTTGCCAGTTATGTGTAATTTTTGTGTTAGTGTGCTGCCAACTGCAACAATGCGAACACCGCCCGTTGGACGGAAGTCATTAGCATCAAAGTCCGGTAGAGGCATGAAGCGACCTTTCTTATTTGCTTCTTTTTTCTCTTCATCAGTCATGTCATCGTAATTCTTTGTTGAATCCATATCAATTACAAAGTCATTACTTTGTGCCATTTCTAAAGAGAGTTTTTGGTCGATATCTTCTAAATCAAAACCAACGCGTAGAAATTTATTTGTTAAGCTCGCTTCATCACTTGAGAAGCGAATAACTCGTTCAACATTTTCAATCGTATCATCTAGGTTGCGGCGTGAGGAAAAGGTTGATCCTGCAACCATGTAAAGAAGTAGGGAAGCTAAGGCCATGGATACCAGAATTTCAATTAATGTAAAACCTGATTGTCCATGTGCCTTATGCATAGTTTCCCTAATTTATTTTAGATTACTTATTGTCTCTTAAGTAGATATCGGCAGCGAAACCTTCTCCGCCTTCTTCGTTATCATTACCATAAGACATGATGTTGTAAGTCTTTCCATCTGAAGTATAAACATACTCCATATCCCATGGATCTAATGGGATTTCATCCGCATCGATAAATCCATTTGGTGGATAATTCTTACACTCGCGTCCGCCAGACGGTTTGTTGATAAGTGCGTCTAATCCCATCTCTGTTGTAGGGTAGAAGTTACACTTTCTTCTAAAGTCTTTCAGTAGTGACTCTAGTGATTTCATTTGAATGTTAGCAGATTTTACACGACCTTCTTCTAGTGAGTCGAAAACTTTACCTGCAATAAATGTCCCCATAAGTGAAATTAGAGTAAGGGCAATTAGGATTTCAATTAATGTCATCCCGGCCTGACTCTTCATTACTTGGCGTTTAAAAAAATTGTACTTCATTTAAAATCTCCTTAAATGTCTTCTTTTCTATATCCTCTAAAAAGCTTAATTGATTGAGTTTAGCTCCATCATTGGAACGACAACTGACATTACAATGAAAGCAACAGCTCCACCCATGCCGACCATCATAATAGGTTCGAGTACAGATGTTAACCCACTTAATTTAGATTCTACCTGATCCTCGTAGTTTTCCGCAATGATGTTAAGCATTGGTTCGAGTTCACCTGATTTTTCACCTAAGCTTATCATATGTGTAACCATGATAGGGAAGTATCCTGATTGTGCAAGGGGCGCTGCCATGGAAGAACCTTCCGATATATTAATACGAGCGCTTTCAATTGCATCTTGCATATGGACATTACCAATTAGGTTTTTAACAATCTTCATTGAAGCAAGAATTGGTACACCTGAATTTAAAAGTGTTGCAAGAGTTGAAGCAAAGCGTGAAACGTTCACCATTGTAATAAGTGAACCAAATACTGGAAGCTTTAGAGTCACGTAGTCCCATTTTGCGCGGCCATTCTTTGTATTAATATAGCGATTAAATAGCCAATAAAGACCAAAGGCGCCAATTATTACGGCCCACCAATATTGTTGTAAAAACCCTGATAGCCAAATTGAAATTTTTGTCGGCAGAGGTAACTCTTTTTTCATCGAAACAAAAATCTTTGTAATCTTAGGAATAACTAAAACTAGAATTACACCCATAACAAGGGCTCCAACTAGTAACATGATGATTGGATACATCATGGCACCTTTAACTTTATTTTTTAATTTAACTTGCGCTTCTGTAAATTCTGCAAGACGAAGTAGAACAATATCTAATGTACCTGACTGTTCACCGGCTTCAACCATGTTGACATAAATATGGTCAAAGATTTTTGGATAGTCTGAGAATGCAGAGGCAAGGGAGCTACCTTCATTTACTTTTTGACGAATCTCAGAGAGAACAACTTTTAATTTTGGGTTCTCACACTGTTCAATAAGTGCATTGAAGGCTTCAACAATTTGAATCTTTGCTTTAACAAGAGTGGCCAATTGTCTTGTCATAAGTGAGAGGTCGTTGATTGAAACGGTACTTCCGAAATTTAGCTCAAAAGAAGACTTACTAGAAGACTTATGTTCTTTTATCGCAGTAAGCATAATACCCTTAGCACGAATTTTGGCCTTGGCCGCCTGTTCGTTTTCAGCTGTGATATTACCTTTCTTTTCAGTTCCGGTACGATCGATACCTTTGTAATCAAATATGGCCATGTCTTCTTACTCTTTTTACTTTTTCTTTATTGTTCCTGACTCTCGTCTTCGCCTTCAATATTGATTGCACGGTTCATTTCTGCAATTGAAGTGATTCCCATTATAACTTTCTCAATGGCATCATCTCTAAGAGTTTTCATCCCGTATTTCTGTGCAACTTTTTTAATCTGCCCTGATGGAGCAGAGTTAATAATAAGTGAGCGAATTTCATCATTAATCATTAAAAGTTCTGCGACAACAGTCATACCTGAGTAGCCTTTATTGTCACAACTTGGACAACCTACGGACTCATACACAGTTGCACCTTCAGGTATTTTATCTATTCCTAGTACTTCTAGATCAAAGTCAGTAATATCTTTTGGCTTCTTACACTCCTTACATAGTGTTCGAATAAGTCTTTGCGCAAGAGCACCAGAAAGAGAAGAGGCAATCATGAATGGTTGCACTCCCATATCAATCAGACGGTTTGGTACTGACGATGCATCGTTAGTGTGAATCGTTGATAGTACAAAGTGACCAGTAATTGAAGCTTGTATCGCCATCTCTGCAGTTTCGTAATCCCTTGTTTCCCCAACCATGATAACATCAGGGTTTTGACGAAGAATGGCACGAAGTGCTTTAGCAAATGAAAGTTCAATCTTATGGTTTACCTGGATTTGAGAAATACCAGGTACTTCGTATTCCACCGGATCTTCAACTGTAATAATCATTCGATCTGGTGTATTGATTCGACTTAGCATCGCAAATAGAGTTGTCGATTTACCGTGACCAGTTGGACCTGATACATAAACAATTCCATCTTTTCTTTGCGATAGGGCATCGAGATCATCAAGAACCTTACCGTGGAAACCAAGGTGGTCTAGTTGAAGGATATTATTGTCTTTTTCAAGAATCCTCATAACGATACGCTCACCATTTTGAACTGGTACCGTTGAAAGACGGATATCGATATCTTTACCGGCCATCTTAATTGGAATACGGCCATCTTGAGGAAGACGTTTTTCTGCAATATCAAGTTTTGCCATAACTTTAATACGTGAAGCTACAGCAGAGTGTGTTTTAAGCGGTTGTCTTAAGACTTCCGTCATAACTCGATTGATACGAAAACGATAAATTGATTCTTTTTCATACGGCTCAATATGAATATCTGTTGCACGCTCTTTTACTGCTCTAAAAATAATCGAGTTAACAAAACGAATAACAGGGGCTTCATCCGCACCAGCATCTAGGATATCAATCGGACCGTCAAGATCTAGTGATTCATCAAATTCGTCTTCAAGAGACTGAACCATATTCTTATTTGCTTTTTCATACACGCGATTAATTGCGTCATTAACTTTTAATGGTTGGGCAACTGAGATATGGATATCTTTTTTAAAAATTTCTCTTAGGTCATTGATGGCATCAAAATTAAATGGATCCGTAATAATTACTGAAACAAAGCGGGGAGTTTCCATTACTGGGATAAGCTCCTGCGTCTTTGCATAATTAATTGGAATATTCGTAATTAATTCAGGATCAATTGTATCCACATCAATTTCAGACTCGTATGGTATTTCAATTTGGTGACAAATTACTTTTGTAATATCGTGAGGGTGAATATAGTTCTTTTTAAGTAAAATTTCACCAATAAGCATTCCTGATTCTTGTTGAATCTCTAGTGCTTCATCTAACTGCTCACGTGTAAGAGAGGTGTGCTTAATTAAAAGCTCACCAATCTTTTCTTTACCGTGTTCAAATGTTTCTAGCATTTGGTTTCTCATTTACATCAAGCCTTTTTAAATTACTTCTTAATCACAACTTCTTTATCTGAAGACTTTACTTTTATAGCAGGGGCCTTCTTAGGAGCTGATTTCTTCGCATTTACTTTTTGAACGACATCATTGTAGCCAGGCTCAATAACAGAGTCATTCATCACGCTATCTTGGTTTTGTTGCTTGTAGTACTTGTTACGTTGCTCATCATAAAGAGGACCTTGCTCTTGTTTTTGGGCCTTGTTGTAAAGACCTTTAGCAGTCGACTTAAATGGATCTTTTTCACCGTGGAACTCTTTTAGGTGAGAAGCACGACGATTTAAGCTTTCTTTAACTGTACTCGCAATATCTTCTTGATAGTTATCAAGAATTTTTGGCGTTAAGAACATTAGCATATTTAGTTTCTCAGTTTGTGTCGTCGTATTCTTAAATAGCCAACCAAGAACTGGAATATCACCAAGTAGAGGAACTTTACTTACTGAATCAGTTGTCTTGTCTCTCATCATACCACCCATTGCAATTGTGTCGCGATCACGAACAGTTACAGTTGTTACAGCACTTCTTACGACTGTACCAACACCAACTGATGCTACACCAGAAGGAAGGGCCCTACTTGAGAAATCTTCAAAGTTTTGGTCAATTTTTAGTTTGATATATCTTGTTACCTTGTTAATTTGAGGAGTTATCTTCATCTTTAAAGTAACATTTTGTGTGTCTAGTGAAGTCGTTGTTGAACCATTAGATGCCTGGCTCTCTTTAGGTACAGGAATCTTTTCACCAACTTCAAAAATACCTTCAGTATTATCTAGAACTAATAATTGAGGAGTAGAGAGTACGTTTGTGTCTCCGTTACTTGCAATTGCAGAAATAAGTGCGTTTACTGAATCAATTTTCACTGTTTGACCATTGATCTCTGTTTCAATTTCATTTCCTAGACCAACACCGGCAAATAGACCACCAATTGATGTCCAGGTTCCAGAAATAAGTTGTGTCAGAACAGAACCTGAAGTTCCGTGAATTGAACCAGCACGGTCTGCAGCACCTGATCCGTATGCACCAACGATAGAGACACCAAGATCACGTGATTTTGAGATATTTGTTTCCATCACTAGACCTTCGATAAATACTTGGTCTTTTGGTTGATCTAGTTTCTTAATAACTTTTTCAAGTGTAAGCCAGTCAGTAGGAGAGGCAGTTACAACAAGAGCATTATTAGACTTGTCTGCAGTAATTCTAACTTCTGCATTAAATAATTCGTTATTATCTTCAGTTGCTGTTCTAGAAAAACGAGAAGTTCTTCTTGAGCTTGAAGAATTCGATTTTGATCCACTTACTAGCTCAGATAGTGTCTTAGACATATCTTCAGCATCTCCGTGGTAGAGGTAGTAAACATGAATTTGTTCGTTATTAGAAGCAACTAATTCAACATCTAGCTTATTGATTAGTTCCTTAAGTCTCTTTGCTCCACTTGAGTTTGCCATGGCAATAATCGAGTTTGTACGTGGCTCTGCCGTTAATTTTGAGATGATCTGTCCACCACCATCAGAGCTTCTTCTTGAGGCAGTTTTCTTAGAAGTATCATCTTTTAGAATCTTATCAAGTAGCTTTGCAATTTCTGATGCCGAAGTATTCTTAACAGGGATGATCTGTAGTGTTTCTTCGTGGCCAGGAACATCGATGAATTTAATTAAACTCATTAAACGATTAATATTAGAACCAGTATCTTGAATAATAATAGTATTTGTTTGTTTGATTTCAATGATTCGTCCGTAACGAGACATAAATGGTCTAAACGAGCGTGAAACTTCTGTCGAATCAATATTTTTAAGGGCAATAATCTTCATTAGGTAGTTTTCTGTTTCTGGAACATAGTTACCTGTGTAGATTTTAGTAGGGATGTAGCGAATATCTCTAGCTTGTACAATTTTGTAGAATGCACCAGATTTAACCATCGTTAGGCCATTCATATTCAGTGCTGCTAAATATGCTTTCCATGCATCACCAACAGTAATAGGTGTTGGTGCAGAAATAGAAATCTTTCCTTTTAGGTCTTTGTCGATAATCAGATTTAAACCTGTAAGTTTTTGCATGTGCTTAGTTAGGTCTTGAAGAGAAGTGTCTTCGAAGTCAAAACTTGTAACAATCTCTGGACCAAAAGCAGTCTCTGGATTTAAGTTAACGTAAGCATCATCAGTTTTCTTAGGCTGAGTTGCAGTTCTTCCAAATGCATCACTTCCTGACTCTGCATTGCTGCTATCGAGTAGGCTAGCTGCCGAAGGATTCGCATCGCGATTAACCTTGGTTTTTGATTTGAATTGTCTAAACTGTGCTTGAGCAGGGTCTGCTGCAAGACAAAGTAAAGATAGCGCTGAGAGATTTAAAAATAGTTTCTTCATCCATGATCCCTATAATTATTCGACAAAATTGTAGTTGTAGCTTTGTTGAACTCCGTTTCTCTTAATACCGAGTTCGTAATAGTCCGTAGACTTAATTTTTCCAAACATTCCCATAATTTGATTCATATTTTCGATTTTTGCACCGTTGATTTCACAAATTATGTCATCGTTTTGAACATTTAGATATGAATAGATTGATCCTGGCTTCACTTCTGTCATTTTAAAGCATAGGGATCCGTCTGGATTCTTAATTGTAATGGCCTTGGCCTGCGTTAGAACATCTCCAATATTACTTAAAAGAGAGTCACGTAGTTCCTTCTTTATTTTGAAGTTATTTCCTTCAACTTTAATATCCTTGTTAAATTCAGGCATTACGTCTTTGGCGCTACTTGGTGGAAGAATTTTAGTGTTGGCCTTGCGAGCAAAGCGCTTGGCCTTCTCGTCAACGTTTGCAATGAATTCACATTCACCAGTTCTTAAGTTTTTAAAGATAACTTTTTGACGTGTGATACTTCCAATCTCTGCTATATTATTGATCTTTCCACCAACACGAACATTTTCTACCTTTCCACGGTTAGAAACACTTGCAACAGACTTGGCACTGTTTTGAAGAACAATTGTATTTAAGAGTTTGAAACCAAGTCTTGATTCTTGATCAGCAGCAAGGCAGATCTTTACAACATTCTTCGGACGTTTAACTTTTGTTTCAGTTTTTTCGTTTTCATCTTCTTGAATATTGAATGGGTTATAGTTTCTAATATTAGCAATTGATGCATTGTGATCGTAAGTATTAGGGCGACTAAAATCTGTTTGAAATTTTGCGCCACCGTCTTTGCCATTTAAGAAAAGGGCCGCAAATTTACCAATTTGATATAAGAAGGCACAAGTTAAAAGAATTAAAAAATAATGATGAATCTTAGGGCGCGATTCATTACTTAATAGGTTAGGAAGAAAGTATTGTGCGCCAGTCGGTTGACCTTTTGTTCTTTTTCCAAGACCACTTCCAACTCTTGATAAGTCAAAGTCTTCTGTCTTTGATTTGATTTTATCAAGCATGCGTTGCATGACATTGTATTTATTTTCTGATCCTTCAGTTTCGTCTTCTTCGTCACTATCTTCAGAGTCAGCTTCTTCATCAGCTTCGTTAGTTGATTTGTTAGTTAACTTACTTTTTAGCTTAGAAAGAAAACCGGCATCTTCTTCGGAGTGAGCTTCTAGATCGTCAATATAAACTTCTAGAGTGGGGTCTTCTAAGACCTGGTCTGCGTCTGGGGTTGGTGCGGGAGGTAGGGGAATGTCGACGTCTTCTTCGTAGACTTCGCCGTTGTCCTCTTCTTCGTACTCTTCCTCGTACTCATACTCTTCACCGTCATGAAGATTTTCTTCATGCTCAATAAATTCCCCATCATCCTGATCTTTGGATAATTTTGATTTAATTTTAGAAAAGAATCCTTTCTTTTTCGTCATTAAGTTTCTTCTTGAAAGTTTTTATATTTTAATACCTTATAGTATTTTAAGGTTGTTTACCCAAAGCATCAACCATTGATATATTCGGTAAGAATTTTCTTGCTTTTTGACCGAGTTAAAATGTCGGTTAAACTTAAGTAAGTGTTTGCTTTGATTATTTGACGAATGTCGTGCTAAAATGTCAGGGAATTCCTGTCAATCAATTTTCTACCCACATAGATGGATTTTAAAAAAGGACTTAATGATGAGTGAAGAAAAGCAAATGATGGACTCCATTGTTGGAGATCTATTCTTTGGTGAAGTTAAAGAAGACAATGTATTTCCATACCCAGGTTTTACTGATGAGCAGCAAGACTTTGGTCGTGAGATGGTAAACGCTGTAAACAAGTTCTGTGAGGGGACTTTAGACGGTGAGAAGATGGATCATGAGGGTGTGATCCCACCAGAAGTAATGCAAGGTTTAGCTGAGCTTGGGCTTTTTGGGATGGGTGTTCATGAAGATCTTGGTGGTCTTGGTCTTGACTACACTCTTTATAGTCGCGTTTTCGCTGAAGTTGCTTCTTTTGATGGCGCAGTTGCAACGATGATCGGTGCTCACCAATCTATTGGTTACCGTGCACTTTTAAACGAGGGGACTGAGGAGCAGAAAGCAAAGTGGCTTCCACAACTCGCTTCAGGTGAAAAGTTAGCAGCATTTTGTTTAACTGAGCCAGGATCAGGTTCTGACGCTTATTCAATTAAGACAAAGGCCGTTGATAACGGTGACGGCACTTATACAATTACAGGGCAAAAGCTTTGGATTACTAACGCAGGTACTGCGGAGTTCTATTCTGTGTTTTGTAAGACAGATCATGAGGTAGACGGTGAAATTAAAGAAAAAATTTCTTGTTTCGTCGTTGAAAAAGGAATGGAAGGTCTTTCATTTGGCGAAAAAGAAAACAAAATGGGGATCCGTGCATCTGAAACACGTGCAGTATACTTCGATAAAGTAATCGTTCCAAAAGAAAATATTCTAGGTGAGCTTGGAAAAGGTTTCAAAATCGCCATGAACGTTCTTAACTCTGGACGTCTTTCTCTTGGTGCTGGATGTGTAGGTGGAATGAAGACAATCCTAAAGCTTGCTACTGAGCATGCTAAAGGTCGTAAGCAATTTGGTGCACCAATTGCTGAGTTTGGTCTTATCCAAGATAAACTTGCTCTTATGGCAGCAAGAATTTATGCAACAGAGTCAATCGTATACATGACAACTGGTAATATGTGTAAAGGTCTTAACGACTACTACCTTGAGACTGCTGTATGTAAGATCTATGGTTCTGAATCTCTTTGGGAAGTTGTTGACCAAGGAATGCAGATTGCTGCTGGTAACGGTTATATGAAAGAGTATCCATATGAAAGAATTATGAGAGACTCTCGTATTAATATGATCTTTGAAGGAACAAACGAAATTTTAAGAATCTTCCTTGCTCTTTCTGGTATTAGAAATCCATCTGAAAGTATGAAAGCTCTTGGAAAAGCAGCTGATGTATCAAAAGCTCTTCAAGATCCAATTAAGTCTGTAGGTGTTTTAACTAACTTTGCTAAAGGTCGTCTATCAAAGATGATTGGTCAGCGACTAATTACTAAGCATCACGCAAAACTTGATAAAGAAGCAGGGAAGTTTAACTCTCTTCTTGGTCAATTCGCGATTCAAGTTGAAAACACTCTTATGAAGTATGGTAAGAATATTATCGGTAACGAGCTTCCACAAAAGAGAATTGCTGAAATGGCAATGAATCTTTATGTAATGCTTGCTGTAATTTCTCGTACAACTTCAATTCTTAATAGTGATAAGATCGAACAAGATAAGAAAGACTATGCTCTTAACCTTGCTCGTGTTGCACTAAAAGATGCAAGAGCAGTAGTTGTGACAAATCTTAAGGCAATGACTTCACACGATGACAAAGTTGTTAAAGAAACTTCTGATCAAGTTTGTGCAAATGATGGATACGGCCTAGATATCATTAATTTCTAATTATTTCTCATTACAATTAAAAAATAATCTCTTAGGCCCTAGTAAAAAATGCTAGGGCCTATTAGAATATTCATATGAAATATTCTTTACTCCTACTTTCTTCGGCCCTAATTGCTACTTCATGTTCAAGTAAGGTCTTTAAAAAGAAAGAAAAAAAATCGAAAGCAAAACAAGTCAAGGTTAACTATGGGCCAACAAAGGCAAGTTCGAAATTTGTCGATGTAACTCAAAAGCTTGGTCTTGATGGTATTAAGGCATCACGTGTTTATGTTTACGATATAAATGGTGATGGAAGAGAAGATCTTGTCTTTTTAAATGGGAATTATTCTGTTCCTCAATTTTATCTTGCGACAGACGATGGATTTGTAAAAGCTAAGAATATTTACTTTGAAGATGATGTTCAGGTTACATTCATGCAATTTGTAGACCTCGATAAGGACGGCATTGTAGATGTAATTACGGGAATTCATAATCAAAAGTCAGCACTGACGAAAAAGCCACTTGTTTCTTACAAAGGTAGTCCATCGCGAAATAATGGAATTGTTTTTAGAAAATTTAGTGAAACTAGTTTTGATTTTATAGCGCCAATCTCTAACGTAAATATCTTTGATTATGACAATGATGGTTTTTTAGACTTCTTTGTTGCCAATTGGTTTGATCGCAACGAAGAGGGTAAAACAATCGAAAACAGACTTTTTACTTATAAGAATGGAAAAATTTCTGAAATCTCGGGAGCACTAACGAGTGAATTAGAAGAAAGAGGCAATACTTATATTAATGTGGCCCCTACATTTTCTTCAAGTATTTGCGATATAAATAATGATGGTTTCGCAGACATTTTAACAAGTAATTCTGCAGGCCATCCAAATAAGTTGTGGCTTTCCACAAAGCGTGGAAAGAGTATCGTCTATACTGATGCAGGAGTGAGCTCCGGATATAGTATGGATGCTATCACAAGTGGTGGCCGCTTTAATGGCGGAAATTCAACTTTTGCAATTTGTGGCGATTATAATAATGATGGCTATTATGATATTGCCATGGGAGAAATCTCGCACTCTCTGGACTTAGAGTCTCGTGATCGCTCAAGTATTTTAACTAATAAAGGGCTTAAAAGTATTTCATTTATTCGTACAGAGTATACAAATGATGAGGCGAAGGCGAATTGGAACCAAGGTGATATGAGAGGACTTTGGACTGATCTGAATAATGATGGCCTTATTGATCTACTCGTTGATAATTCAGGGTTTCCTCCTCACTCAAGGCTTGTGTCTTTTGTGCAAGAAAGAGATCATGAGTTAGTTAACCGAGGCCCGGATCTTGGTATTGATATTGTTAACCCTAGCTCAACAGTAGTGTTTGATTTTAATGATGATGGACGAATGGATATCTTAACGATTCAGACAAATACTCGTGATTTTAGAATTCAGCCTAGAGTATATCTTTTTGAAAATCGACTACCACAGAAGAATTATATAAAGCTAAAATTAGTAGGAAAGAATTCAAATAGAGAAGCTTATGGAGCTAAAATAATAGCTGATACGAATAAAGGTAATACATATACTCGTCAGCATTATCCATCATTTGGCCAATTCCAACCTCAGAGTACATCTTATATACATATTGGCCTTGGTGACGAGAAGGTAAGTGAAGTTGTTGTTGAATGGCCTTATCTGTTAAAAAATGGGAAGAAACTTAGAAAAACTTATCCTGTCTTGATGAACTCCACGACAGTTATAAAAGAGTAGGTGCTTTCGCACCTACCACTACATATTCTTTTTGATAATTGTAATCATCTCTTTCACTTGAGCTTCGCTTGCTTTGCCATTGATCTTGTAAACTAAGCTACCTTTTTTATCAAAGACAAGGATATTCGAATCGTCATCTTTTACGATTCCTTTCCATTTTTTTACGATTACTTTTTCAAGATCTTTTACGTAAATTGTATCTGGGTATTTCTTTTGCTTATCTTCTAAAGCACCTTCTAGGATTGAGTTTGGAAGCCAAGTTGCATCCATATTAATTACTGCAACTGAGGCATATTTAGTGCGGTCAAACTTTTCACGAGCTAGTGCTTCTGAAGCATGGTTATTTAAATCTTTTTCATCAGGATCAACATAAAAGAGTACGTGAACTTTGTCTTTTAATTCAGTTGACGACCACGCTTTACCATTTAAACGGCCACCATTTTCACCCGAAATTTCAACTGTAGCTGGTTTCATTGCCAGTGTTGATGCACAAATAAGCGCCATCATAAAAAACTTCTTCATTCACTTCTCCTATTCGATAAAAGTTTTATTAAATATTTGCTTTAAGTTTAGACTAAACTTTGAGTCTTTTAGAACTGTCTTTTTTAACACTTTTGCACGAAGTTGGTCATTATATTCAACCAATTCTTGCATGAGCTCATCAAATTGATTCAATTCAATCACATTTGGAACTCTCGTTTGAAAGAAGTCCTTTAGCTGTTTAATGCGATTCTTTTCAATATCGAGAAAATTCGTCAGTTTATGTTCTTCACTACCAGAAGATTGCTTTTTAGGAATTGGTGCAAATTCATCACCTAAGACTTTTTTAATATGTTGGTCAATTTTCTTTAAGTCGTTGTTATCGTTATCTGACATTTTCGTCTTCCAAGATTGAAATTAATTTCTCAAGTTTTGCACCTTCTTTTGCAAGTGCTTTTATTATCCTTTGGGATGCAATTGTACGTCCAAACTCATCAAGACATAACTGTACATCTTCATTTCTTATATTTGAAGCTGAGATATCAATGAAGTCTAAGACTTTTTGTTCTTTATTAGTTGGCCTTGCCGCTTCAAATTGATAGTACTTTGGTAGATCTTCAAGAGATTTAAAGATTGGAAAGCGCGTCCAAATATCTTCAACATCCGTTATCACATAGAAAGGATAAGGGAATTTTGGTGAAAGATTTTGCTCCTCTAAAACATTTGATAAAAGCCCAAGAAGCTTTATTAGTCGATCCCTCTGTAATTTCGATGCATCGAGATAGAGAGGCTGATGACCAACTCGGTACGTTTTAAGTGCCGTCTTAATTTCTTCCTTATCAATTGCCTTGAGTTTGAATTCTTCTAGAATAGGTGTTTTCATAGATTCATTATAACAGGAGCTCCTTACTAATATAAAGCTGGAATCTCATCTAAATCTCATTTATCATAGTTTTATGGAATTAGATTATGTAGAGCTTCCCGATAGATTTTGTCAGTTACTAATAAGTGATGTTTCAAGTTCAAGTAACACATCTGTCGATTTGCAAAGATTTATTTTTGAATCTCCTGCTATGGGTAGGATTCTTTATCGTATTTTAAATGGCGGTGAAGAAACAGATTTAACTTCTCTTGTGAAGAAGTATGGCTGGCACGGTATTCGTGATCGTCTCTTGGCCTACTATATGAACTTTCTCTATAATAGTAATCATCCGCATGCTGTCGTTATTGAAGAGATCGAAGATATTAAAAAAATAGAATCTCGTTTTCGTGACAAAACAGTAAGTGGGTATTCGCGCCTAATTTCACTTGGAATGTATTTAAAAGTATCTTGTTATGAGTCTGATATTGAAAAGATTGAAGATCATCCATACTTTCCGGATAGAAGAATTGATCAGCTTTTATCTCTTTCAAAAAATCGTAATATCCGCATTGATATCCTTATCCTTATGCTTGTTCACTTTCTAAAATATTTAGGAGAGGAGAAGCTCTTTGGATTAATTAGAGCGAAACAAAGCTTTGATACAATAGAGTCGATGCTTGCTACTGATCAAAAGTATCAATTACAAAAAAATATAATTAATTACGCCTTAAGTATTGGAGATACTGATTTAATTGCATCTAAGACTGTGTAAGTCAGTTTTGTTCAGTATGAAGAAGGAAGAGTATGGCAGAAAATAGTGTATGGAAAATGTTAGAAGACCTTTCAACGAAAAAGGGGATTTCTGAAATTGTAATCAATGGAACAAAAAATGTTTTTGTTGAAAGAGGAGGAGAGTTTATTGGACTTAACGTACCTCTTAATAAGAAAGATATTCTCGATTTCTCAAATGAAGTGGCACTATTTAATAAGAAGAAATTTTCAAACGAAAATCCTATCTTAGATGGAAGACTTCCAGATGGTTCACGTATTAATATTATTAGTGAACCATATGCATCTCAAGGTACTTCAATCACTATTAGAAAATATCTTTCAAATAATTTCCAACTCGATAAGCACTCTCAGCTTTTTGGAATTAATGAAAAATATATTCCTTTCTTCAAATCACTTATTAAGGCCAAGAAAAATATTCTTATTTCTGGTGGAACTGGTTCAGGTAAGACGACATTTATGAATATGCTTCTTAAGGAAGTTTCTCCTGATGAGAGAATCATTACAATCGAAGATACTCTCGAGTTAGTTGTTCCTAATACAAATTGTGTAAGGCTAGAGGCCGGACTAACTAGTGGACAAGAGGGGCTTTCGATGAGCCAACTCGTTAAGAATACACTTCGTATGAGACCAGATCGTATCTTTATTGGTGAGGTAAGGGGAGCTGAAGTTTTTGATATGATTCAGGCCATGAACACTGGACATGATGGAAGTATGACTTCGATTCATGCCAATTCTCCTGTGGAATGTTTACAAAGAGTAGAGGCCCTCTTTTTAATGGCAGGCTTTGATCTTCCTTATCATGTTGTTAGAAAGTATATTTCAACAGCAGTTGACTTCATTATTCAATTAGGACGTACTGATGACGGCCGTAGAAAAGTTACGCAAGTGCTGGAAGTCAATAATATGGAAGGAAATAATATCCTTACGACTTCAGTTCTTGAAATTGAAAATGGTGAGTTAGTATTTGGCGGTGCGGTTCCAAACCTTGCAAGTGAGTTAGCTCGAAAAGGTGAATTACCAACAAATTATTGGAATGAGCTATAAGATCATTGTTGCATCAATTTTAGTGAAAATATTATCACTAAGTTCGTCTTTATTTACTGCTGTTATTAAACAGTAGCGATCGATGTCGAGAATAAAGGCTGCATCGTCAGTAATAACTAAGGATTCCTTTACGCCTTTTAACTTCAATTTATGAGCAGCTTCATTTAAGCGGCTATAATCATTTTCGCTAAAGTGAATTTGGCGCTCAAGCAGGCGCTTTTTTGCATGTTTTGAAATTGTTAATTGGTGTGTGACTCTCTCCATATAACCCTTCCTGGCCTTGGCCTAAATGACTCTAAAGTCATTGTGGCACTTTGCTTGGCGCAATAGTAGGTAGGCAAGGGTAAAGAAAATCTTATAACTTCTTCAGCTCATTAAGCTCTAATAAAATCCCAAGCTGCTGATGTCTTAGGTTTTGGCATCCTGATTTGAAGTAGTAATTTCTCGTGTTCTTAATAAGTGATTTAATTCGATTTCGAATGTCGTCATTTACTTGAGAATTTTCTGTGATTTTCTTTTTGATACTTATGAATTCGCGAGTGTTTTCATAAGCCAGGTTTTGGTCGAGTTGCTCACATGGCAGACTTGCGTACGCCTTGATTGAAACTAAAGTTACAGTTGCTGATAGCAAAATAGACTTCATGAAAACTCCTTGTGTGAGTCCCTCTCTCTCATCTACTTCTATCAATAGCATACTAAGATGCAAACTTACACATTAGTAAGAAGTTGTGATATTTTTTTCACCTTCCATGATCGCGACACCAGAACTCGTTCCTAGTCTTTTTACACCCATTTCTAGATATTTACGTGCATCCTCAAGACTTCTAACCCCACCAGAGGCTTTAACTTCACATTTTCCTTGAGCCTCATCAATCATTATTGAGACGACTTCAGGATTAGCTCCTTCACTTGAGAATCCAGTTGATGTTTTTATGAAGCTAGCACCAGCACTTATGGATGCTTTGGCCGCTAAACGAATTTCTTTTTCATTTAAAAGACATGTTTCAAAGATAACCTTTACAACTTTTCCGTTTGCCGCCTTAACCACTGCGGCGATATCTTGTTCAACGTACTCAAGATTACCTTCTTTTAGCCTTCCGATATTTAGAACCATATCAATTTCATCAGCACCTTTTTCGATGGCATCTTTAGTTTCAAAAACCTTTGTTTCTGTCGTCATGGCGCCAAGTGGAAAACCAATAACTGTACAAATAAGTGACTTACTTGGGTCAATATGCTTCCTTGCTTCGAGGATATTACTTGGATTTATACAAACTGATTTAAAGCCATACTCATTAGCTTCTTGGCATAGCTTTTTAATTTGTAGGCTACTTGCTTCAGGCTTTAATAAAGTGTGGTCAATAAATTGAGCGATGTCTTGCATAGTTGTCCTCGATAGAAATTCTTTTATTATTTTCTTAACTAATAGTGCCAATAATTGCTAATATTTGCAATATGTCACTTATTAAACGCGGTCCATTTTTTATTCACCCGCTCTTTATCTTTATATCGAGCTTGGTGGCCTTAGGTATTTCTTTATATCTCTATATTTCTTCTTACTTAGAGGTTAATGCCAAGTTAACGGACTTTGTTAAAAAGTCGAATATTCCTCTTGTTCAGTTCCAACAAACTGAAACATGGGTAATGATCTTAATTCTGTCTATTTTAGTTTCACTTATTATCGTTGGCTTTAGTATGGTTTTTTATTATTACCAAAAACTTCGCCAGCTCTATCGTATGCAGCAAAACTTTATTAATGGATTTACTCACGAACTAAAGACTCCCGTTGCTTCGATTGCAATCTTTATTGATACTTTAAAACGCCACAGCTTTGAGAGAGAAAAGCAGTTGGAATATCTCGATATTATGAGACATGATACAGAAAGACTTGGTGATAATATTGAGCAAATCCTTCAACTTGGGCGTCTCGAAGAAAAGAAAGTCGAGCCTGATTTAAGACAAATCAATATCCGCCAGACAATCGAAGAGTTTGTTCATCGTAATCGTCATAATTTCTCTGAGCTTGATATATCGTTTGTACATCTTGATAATGAAGAATCAATCGAATTTGATAGCAAGCTTTTTGATATTCTATTAATGAATATTTTGACTAATGCAATTCGCTACAATAGCAAAGAAGTGAAGACAATGGAGATCATCTTTCAAAAAGGGAAACGTTTTAGTGAACTCTTCTTTGTTGATAATGGTGATGGTGTAGAAGAAAAAGATTTGAAAAATATTTTTAAAAAATTCTACCAAGTTGGAAAGTCATCAAAGGGAAGTGGTGTCGGACTTTATATGGCCACTCAAATTATGAAAATTCATGGAGGACGCATTAGCGCTGAAAGTGAAGGTGTCGATCAGGGGATGACATTAAAGTTATTATTTAAAAATAGGGTTAGTTAAATGAGTCGTATTTTACTTATTGAAGATGAGCAAAATATTGCGAAAGGTATTATCTTAAACCTCGAATTAGAAGGCTATGAAGTCGTTCATGCAAATCGAGGAGATTTGGGAATCAAATTTTATAAGGATCAAGAGTTTGACTTAGTTGTCTTGGATCTCATGCTTCCGGTAATAAGTGGTGAGGATATTCTTGTGCAAATACGAGAGATTAATGAGAAAACACCAGTTCTTGTTCTTTCGGCAAAGGATAGCTCGAAATCAAAAGTGCGCTGTTTTAATTTAGGTACTGATGATTACTTATCGAAGCCTTTTAACTTAGATGAGTTCATCTTGCGAGTAAAGCGTCTTTTAAAGCGCTCTAGTTGGACAAAAAAGGAAGTCACTATATATAAATTTGGGGCCAATGAAATACACTTTTCTGACTTTAAAGCACTCTGCCAGGGAGAGGAATATACTCTAACAGAGCAGGAAGTGAAGATTTTGACACTTTTAACGCAAAATGAGGGTGAAGTGGTTACGCGCGGTGAGTTACTTGAATTATTAGGCTACAAAAAGGATTCAAATACTCGTACCATTGACAACTTCATTGTACGTTTTAGAAAATACTTTGAAGAGAACCCTAAGGAACCAAAACATATAATAAGTATCCGATCTGTCGGATACAAATTTATTAAATAATAAATAACTAAATAGAAATGGAGTAATAAATGGGAATTTTAGAAGGAAAGAAAGTTCTTGTCCTAGGACTTGCAAATGACAAGTCAATTGCATGGGGAATTGCAACACAAATGAAAGAACAAGGTGCACGTCTTGCGTTTTCATATCTTAATGAAGCACTTCAAAAAAGAGTTGAGCCACTAAGTGAACAAATCGGTGGAGAGTTTACATTTGAACTAGACGTTCAAAATGAAGATCATATGACTCAGATGGCGGAAATCGTAAAAGAAAAATGGGGAGAGGTTGATGTAATCGTTCACTCTCTAGCATTTGCTGATAAAACTGATCTTAAAGATCGTTTCCATAAAACAAGCCGTGAAGGTTTCAAGATGGCACAAGATATTTCAGCATACTCACTACTAGGTGTGTGTAATGTTCTAAAGCCTATTATGGCAAAAGATTGTTCAGTTATCGCTCTTACTTACCACGGATCAGTTAAGGTTCTTAATGGTTACAATGTAATGGGTGTTGCCAAAGCATCTCTTGAATCAACAATGAGATACCTTGCAGATGATCTAGGTCCAGAAGGAATTCGCGTAAACTGTATTTCAGCAGGTCCAATTAGAACTCTTGCTGCTTCTGGTGTTCCAGGGCTTAAAGGTTTCCTAAATGATGTTGAAGAGAAGTCGCCACTTCGTCGTAATGTTACTCAAGAAGATGTTGGTGGAGCAGCGGTATTCTTAGGTTCTCGTCTTGCTAACGGTGTTACTGGACAAGTTCTTTACGTTGACTCTGGTATCTCGATCTTAGGAGCTTAGTTTTGACTAAAATTTCTAGTTGGAACGTCGCAGGTCTTAGGGCCTGCGAAAAAAAAGGTTTTTACGATTGGTATTTAGAAGATAATTCAGATGTAATCTGTCTTCAAGAAACGAAGGCATTACCTGAACAATTAAGTGATCGCTTAAATAATCCTGATAACCACGAAGTGCTAATTGCTCCTGCTGAAAAGAAGGGCTATTCAGGTGTTGCTACTTGGGTTCGAAAGGGGATCAATGTTAAGCACACGATAGGGCTTGGAATTCCTGAGTTCGATTGTGAAGGCAGAACGATCATTTCTGAATTTGATGATTACATTCTTTTTAATTGTTACTTTCCAAATGGACAAAGAGATCACGCTCGAGTTCCATATAAGTTAAACTTTTGTCGTGCTGTTGCTGATAAAGCATTAGCTCTAAAGAAGAAGACGAAAAAAGAAGTTGTGATTTGTGGAGATTATAATACCGCGCATACGGCAAATGATCTTGCAAATCCAAAGACAAATACAAAGACGACTGGTTTTCTTCCTATTGAGCGCGAATGGATGGATGAGTTTAAGGCCCAGGGCTTTACTGATTTGTTTCGCGAGTACACTTCTGCTGAAGAGAATGGCCACTACACTTGGTGGACTTACCGCGGAGATTGTCGTGCAAGGAATGTAGGCTGGCGTATTGATTACTTCTGGTCAACTGATGAGTTTGTTTCTCGTGTGAAAAACTGCTGGCATCAGCCAGATGTTATGGGAAGTGATCACTGTCCACTATCGATTGAATTTAAATAAAAAAAAAGCCAGCATAAGCTGGCTTTTTTTATTTGATCAAAGTCGAGAGATATCCTATCTATCAAGTTCGATTGTGAATGCTAGTGCTAGTTTCGCAAACTTTAGAGCGTGATCAGCTGTTCCACCCATATTATCTAGAGTGTCACGAGATGAGTGGATTTTTCCATTCATTTCACGTTTGCGAGTTTCAAATGGTGTTGAAGCAGGGAAGCCTTGAGCAGTCCATGAAGCATGATCTGAACAAGCATAACCACAAGTATCACGTCCCCAAGATAGTTCTGGAAGATACTTATCTAATAGAGAACCTAGGAAGTTATTTTGTGCTTCGTTTGTATAATCTGTGATGATTGTGATGTCATCGTTTGAACCATTGAAGTTTGTCATATCAAGTTGCATAACACCAACAACGTTCTTACCTTGTCTTTTAAAAGTTTGTGCAATTTCTTTAGAACCTAGAAGACCAACTTCCTCGGCAGCATAAGACATGAACATAATTGTTTTTTCAGGTTGGTAACCACTTTGAGCTAGTGTTTTTAAAACTTCAGTAACCGTTGCTACACCTGAAGCGTTATCATCGGCACCTGGTGCGTGAGCGTTTGTGCGTCCCCACCAACCTGCGATTGAGTCACCGTGACCACCGATTACAATAACATCATCACTCTTACCTTTGATTGTCGCAATAACTGATGGTTGTGGGTATGAAGAGTGGTTAAAGAAATCAACACTAATATCAGAACGGTGTGATGTTAGGCTTGTCCAGTGATCTTTAAGCCACTGTTGAGAATCAACACCTGTTTCAGATTTATAATATCTGTTATTGTAGCTAGAAAGCTTTTCAATAACACTTCTTATTGAGCTTTCTTTTGCATTTGCAATGGCCGATCTAACAAGATCTTCTTGGTTGATTGTGTAATCAGCTAAGAATGCATTAATATTTGAGTTTTCTTTTTGTTCTTTTACGAATTGAAGTGCTTCTTCTTTCGTTTGAAACGCAAAGAAACCACCACATCTTTGATGCTCTTCGTGTGCAAGGTGAGAGATCTCAGCTTGCTCGCTCATAATTTTTGTCTTAGCAATAACAAGGTCTTTTTCAACCTTAATAATATCAATTTGCAGATTCGAGTGTAGACTTTGCGTTGACTGGAATAAGTCCTTTCCTGTCACGATGTAGTTGTGCTCAAACGCATGAGTATTAATTGTAAGTAGTGAGAGTCCTGCTAGTAACTGAACACAAATCTTGCGTGTAATTTTCATCTAACCTTCCTTGGTTATTTTATAACTGTAACTAAATTATTTTAGGGCCAATCAGATAATTAAAATAGAGATAGATTCTGTTATCTTCTTACACAGATGTTGGAGAAGACGTCTAGGAAGGGAGTTTGGGCGCTTTGCGCCCAAATAATTAATATTGAAATTTTGTTTGAATTAAATCAACACTTTTACGTACATTTTCTTGATCGATCCACTGAAGGCATCCGTGTCCAAGACCGCAAATCCATTTATTCATCGGCGCATTAGCATTTTGCACTGACTCATATAGGTCCATCCACTTCTTCTCAAGAGTCTCCCATGGAAGTCCTAGATAAGCTGGTTCAAGGTTTCCTTGAATATAATAGTCATTTCCTAGAGTATTTAAAACATGACCAAGGTCATGACGCCAATCGATACCTAGTACATCAATATTGTCATCTTCAATCGCCTGTAGGTATCTAAGGTGAGTCATTTTTGAGTAGTAAATTACTTTCTTATTTGGGAATTCTTTTTTGAATTCAGCAGTTACTTTCTTAAGTACTGGTAGTACTTTTTGAGTGTAATCTTCAAAATTAAGCTCACCGGCTGCTGTATCAAAAAGACACATTGCGTCTGCGCCACCAATGGCCTGAGCTCTCATTTCTCCTAGTAGTTCTGGAAGAAGTAGATCGACAAATGCATCCCAACGTCCGTCATATAGACCAATTTTTGAGCTGTATAAGGCACCAGCATGAGATCCTTCAACTGCATATGTATAAAGAGTGAAAGGAGCACCTACGAAACCTAGAAGTGTCTTGTTACTTGGTAGAGCATCTTTAAGAAGAGTACATGCTTCTCCTTGGAATTTATAAAAGTTCTCTGCGCTATCTAAGAATTTAAGTGCTTTTACATCTGCAACAGTTTCTAGAGTTTTTTCAAGCTTTGGTCCTGGAGCATACTCTAGGCCCATTCCCATTTGCTCTAGAGGGAAGAGTAGATCTGAGAATAGAATGGCCGCATCAAATTTAAAGTCATTGATTGGGCCCATTGTTACTTCACATGCAAGCTCTGGTTTTTTACATAGCTCCATGAATGTATGATCTTTTTTCATACCTTGGTAGTGGTCGTGGTAGCGCCCAGCTTGTCTCATAAACCATACAGGTACAAATTCTTTTCCATTTTCACTTTTGCGATCGTTAAATAATCCCATTTTTATTCCTTTATAATAAGCTTGTAGCCAATTCCGCGAACACTTTGAATCTCAAGTGAGTTCTTTGAGTCACTCTCGGCCCATTTTCTAAGTTTAACAATATAGTTATCTACAGTACGTTGTGATGGAAATTTATCCTCACCCCATACTTCATCAATAATAAAATCTCTTTCAACAGCTTCATTCTTTTTCTTTAGTAAGATTTCTAGAATGGCACACTCTTTTTGTGTTAGATTTAGTATCTTGCCGTCGCCATCTTGTACTTCAAATCGCTTTGGCCAAATTTTTAAATCACCAATAAGAATTTCTTCCTCAAGGGAGTCGATATTAGTCTTAAAGCTTAGTAGTCGATCCAGTCTTATCGTTAGCTCTTTTAGAGCAAATGGCTTTGTAATATAATCTTCGCCACCTGCTTCAAACCCTTCAACTTTTGTTTGAGGATCATTTAGAGCAGATAAGAAAAGAAGAATGAAGTCTTTTCTAAGCTTTCTAAAGTCTTTAGCAAGATCAATCCCATTTCCGTCTGGAAGTCCAATATCCATTAGAATGATATTTGGTTTGAAGTCTTCGAAATAGTAACGAGCGTCTTTAACATTCTTTGCAAGTCGGCATTCGTGACCGATGTCGCCTAAGTATTCACTTAGTGTATCACCAAGATTGTTATCATCTTCAACGACAAGAATCTTTCCGAAGTTATTCATCTTTACCTCCGTCACTTTGTTCTGATAGTGGTAATTGAATATCGAAGATTAAGCCTTTATCTAAAGTTATATTAAATTGACCTTTCATCGTTTCAATTAATTTCTTCGAAAGGTATAGGCCTATGCCTGAGCCTTTCGTCGATTGGTGCTTGTAGAAAAGCTTCCCAAGCTTTTTGACATCACCACTAAAACTGCCGCGATCATGATATCTGATATTTACGGCCTGTCCTTTAGTACTGATCGTAATTTCAACTTCATTCGAATCAGTATGTGAAATAGTATTTTCTAAAAGGTTTTTGAAAATGATACTTAGAGCAAACTCGTCAGCTTGAAGGCTAATGTTTTTTACTTCCTTAGTTACCGTAACATTCAATTTATTTTGGTAGCCACTCTCAATAATATTTTCTAGGAAATGACCTACTTCAATATCTGTACAATTTAAGTTTCCACCTCGCTCTATACGTGAGAGCTGTAGGATTTTATCCATTTGATTCTCTAGTCGAATCGTATCGTCAATTAAGCGAGTCGTAAGTTTTTGAAGTCTTTGGTTTGAGTCTTTTTCAACTTCATCTTTAATGACTTCAGATTGAAGTTTTATGCTTGCAAGGGGAGTCTTAAGCTCATGCGTAAGCCCTGCAAAGAAAGCTGCAATCGAGCGATTCTTTCTCTGGTCTCTGATAAAGAGGAGAGTGTGAGAGCTCACTAGAATGAGAATAAGGACCAGAAACGTAATTCCTTCCCATTTAATTAGTGAGCCTATGTCTGGGCCCTCTGTGATATTAAGTTTTGCCAAGCGGTCACTCATTTTAAAAATTAAAAAGAGCCACCACAAGCCAAAGAGCCCAATTAGTCCCGTCGTAATCGTTGAGATTAAAAAGAATGGAGAAGAAGCTTTCTTTAGTTCCAAAGTCTGTTCTCTAAATCCTTCGCAACTTCTTCGTTATGTGCAAGTGAACCAAATCCAACTTCATATGCATTTGGAGACAGGTAAATTCCCTTTTCAAGAAGAAGTTCAAATAGTGGAACAAAGTCTTCACCAATATTGCCTGGAATATTTCCAACTGACTTTATCTTATCTCCTGGAACGATCCAAAATAGAGAAGAGTGGTGAATTACGTTGTAGTTTGAAAATTGACCATCGTTATATTCAGCAAGCCACTTCTTAAAGATATTAACAATTCTTAGAGTATTATCTTCAAGCTCTTGGTAGCTCTCTTTTGTCATTTGTTTAAGTGTCTCAAGTCCACCAACCATTGCAAGTGGGTTTGCACTTAGAGTTCCAGCTTGGTAAACACCACCAACAGGAGCAAGGTGTTCCATAATTTCTTTCTTGGCCGCAATTGCTCCAACTGGAAGACCACCACCAATTACTTTACCGTAAGTAACGATATCTGGAGTGATTCCAGTCAGTTCTGCCATACCACCAAAAGCAACACGGAAGCCTGAAATTACTTCATCAAAAATTAGAAGTGCATCATTTGCTTTTGTGATCTCTCTTAATCCTTCAAGGAATGCTTGGTCTTGAATTAAGAGACCATTATTTGCCGGAAGTGGCTCAACAATGATTGCAGCGATTTCATCTTTGTGATCTTCAAAGCATTTCTTTACACCCTCAAGATCTTCAAGCTCTAGAATTAGAGTGTCATCTGCAACACCTTTTGGAACACCAAGAGAAGAAGACTCAGCAGCACCAGCAAGTCCTGATCCCGCTTTAATTAGCATGGCATCAACGTGACCGTGGTAGCAACCATTAAACTTAATAATTTTATTTCTTCCTGTCACACCACGTGCAAGACGAAGTGCTGTCATAACTGCTTCTGTTCCCGAGTTTACAAATCTGATTTGATCAACATGTGTAAGACGAGAAAGTAGGTATTCAGCTAGATCAACTGAATATGGTTCACAAGCACCATAACTCCAGCCACGACCTAAGGCCTCAGTTAGTTTTTCTTTTACAGTTTCGTTTTGGTGTCCAAGAACGAGTGGCCCAAAGCTCATGCAAAAGTCGATATATTCTTTACCTTCGATATCTGTAAAGTAAGCACCTTTAGCGCTTTTAAAGAATTTTGGTGTTGATGTCATTCCTTTGAATGAACGAACAGGTGAGTGAACTCCACCTGGAACCATCTTCTTACTTTTTTCAAAAATTTCTGTGTGCATATTGCTCATATGTAATCCTTTTATATTTATTTTTTTAGCCAAGCTTTAAATTCTTCCATACTCGCGAATGGACGAACAGTAACGCCTTCTTTTGAAAGTTGTTCAAATGTTTTACCAAGTCCACAAGCATGAAATTTGTCTTTTAACTCTGGAAGGTGTTCAACATAAGTTTTGTATTGTGAGTAACTAGTCCAAAAGAATACATCGCACTGTCTAAGCTCATCTAAGAATGTTTCACGAATTTCTTTATTGCTCTTTTCATATGATTCAAATACTTGTCCATAGTCAGAGTAAGAGTCTTTATGTGTTAAGATTGTTAGCTCTTGTTTAGGGCCATTTAAAACTTCAATGGCTTTTGAGCTGCGAATCTTGTCTAGTGTGTCTTCTCCTAGGCCATCACATGATCCATGAACCCACTGGCCATTTTGAGCAAGTAGCTTCCAAGTTGAAGTACCAGCAGTATAAACAGCTTTACCGTGATTCTTTAGAAGGCTTACACCATAGCGCGCAGAAAGAAGAACGTCGTTATTTGGAACGCGAGCATTCTTTAGGGCCTCTTTGTGGATTAGCTCACAATAGATATATTCTTGTTCTCTGTGGTCAGCATGCGGAAGACCAATGAATGCCTTTGCCTTAGAGGCTGGTGCAGGGAAGCTTCCTTCAAGGTGTCTTTCATAGATTACCTTGTCATCAACTTTTCCCTTATGCGTATGAATATAATAATCACCTTTTTTTGTGACATTGATACCAACTGCAAGGTGACAACCGCCTCCATAGCTTGCAAATGCTTTACGCTCACGGCTTACTTCACTTACTGTATCTTTGTCTTGAAGCTTAAAAAGTTTTTCTTCTAGTACTCCGTTGTCATCACGGTTTTCTAAACATTCAATTCCAAGAGCTCCTTGAGAAGCGGCAGCTGGAAATTGACTGTGAGGTAGAACAGCATAAGTCATTCCCGAAAGTAGAACCTCAAGCTCTTTTCTTGAGCTTTCTGTAATAGCAAGTCTTTCGATACCAGGCATTGCTAGAACGATCGCATCGTAGTTGTCATCTCTAAGTTTTTGAATACGTGAGTTTACATTTCCACGAAGCATCTTTGTTGATACTTTTACATTGTCTCCATAAGGTAAGAACTCCGATAAAGAGCTTTCAATATTAACAATTCGACGTGGAGAAGAAGTTCCAACAACAAATTCTGTTAGTTCTTTGGCCATTAACTTACTAACAGTCTCTTCCTTAATTAGGAGAATATCGTAAGCATAGTCACGTTTCGATATTGCTGCTAGCTTTATTCCTTCCGGTCTATCACTTCCAAGATCTTTATATGAGTGTACGACTAAGTCGATTTCACCTTGTAGTAGGGCCGCATCTAATTCTTTAGTGAAAAAGTCTTTCCCTTCGAGTTGCCAAAGTGGCTTATCAACAATCTGGTCACCTTGAGTCTTAATTACCTTTAATTCAAACTCGTCACCAGTTAGTTCTTCAAGTTGATCTTTTACTTGATTACATTGAGTCAGGGCCAATAGTGAGCCACGTGTTCCGATGATGTATTTCAAAATAAATCCTTGTTTATGGTGTGAACGTAAAATACATTAGATAACTTACTTTTTTGTCATGAAATTGTCATTAAAACCAAGCATGCGCGATGAGTCTATTCTTTGATTTTTAACTAAACTGGTCCCATCTCCGAGTGAAAATGTAAGAAAAAGACATTTTTTATATCGTTTTTTTATATATACACTTAAGTCATTGAAATTTTATTAGCAAAAGGAATTGCAAATGAATCGATCGATCTTAATAGGAACAGTCCTAATTTTATTAGGTTTTTTCCTTAACATCACAGCTAAGGCATCGTCTCTTAACATCAACCCAAAACGCATTATTGTAAAGTTAAAGAATGGTAAAGATATTCCGGCGTTTAAGGGAATAAATAAATCAGTTTACTTTTTTGAATCCACATATGTTCTCTATACAAATGGGGATGAGTCACTTTTAAATAAATTAAGAGCGCATCAAAATATTCTTGATGCACAATTTGATACTTTCTCAAAACGTGAGCCTCTTCCAATGCCAGTTGAATCTTTTGAGTCAGAATCAATTGAAGAAGGAGATGAGATTTATAGCTCTGTTTTAAATGATCCAAAACTTTCAAAGTTATGGGCATTTAAAGATGCTGACAAGCATGGCATGAGTGTTAATAGAGTTTATGAGGATAGTGGATTGTCACAATCTAATGCTCCAATTATTGTCGCAGTTGTTGATACAGGTGTTGATTATAACCACGAGGATCTTAAGGATGTAATGTGGGTCAATGCTAAGGAAATACCTGGCAATGGAATTGATGACGACGGCAATGGTTATATCGATGATGTTCACGGAATCAATACACTTGAGCGTGATAGTGAAGGGAATGCAACTGGGGATATGATGGATGGCCATTCACATGGAACTCACGTTTCAGGAACAATAGCAGCAACACAAAATAATGGAGTTGGTATTGCAGGTGTCGCATCAAATGTTCGCATTATGGGACTTCGTTCAGTTCCAAGCTATGGTGATGAAACAGATGTCGATATTGCGGAAAGCTTTCTTTATGCGGCAAAGAATGGTGCAAAAGTAATTAACTGCTCTTTTGGTAAGTCACATAATGAAGGTGGAATGCTGGTAAAGGAGACAATTGATTATATCGCAAAAACATATAACACTCTTGTTGTTGTTAGTGCTGGTAATAGCTCACAAAATATTGATACAAAATTAACTTATCCTGCTTCTTATGAAAGTGAAGGGATGTTAGTTGTAGCTTCATCAACTCGCTATGGTCGCTTTTCTTATTTTTCAAACTATGGTGTTAAAAGTGTTGATGTTGCGGCCCCGGGATCATCAATTTATTCAACGACTCCTGGAAATCGCTACGGAAATATGTCAGGGACTTCAATGGCCTCTCCTAATACAACAGGTGTAGCCGCAGAAGTACTTTCAAGACACCCTTACTTAACAGCAGTTGAATTAAAAAATGTTTTAATGAATAGTGTAACGGCCAAGTCTTCGATGGATGGAGATATCCTAACGGGCGGGGTTGTCGATTTATTTTCTGCTTTAGAAAATCTTTAAAATAATGGCCCGTTAATAACGGGCCTTTTTTTAGTGCCAAAGTTTGAACTTTTCCTGATGTGGAATATTAATTTCAACAATATTTCCTGGAACAATATAATTTAACTCGATTCCTTTAGTACTATTGGCAATAGCAATTCCTTTTTCAGATTCTTTGATAGAGTTACTAAGGTTGGCCTTTAGGTATTTTTTGAACTCAAAACCATCTCCTCCATCTATGACAGAGATACGATAGGACTCTTCTAGCTTTTCATATGTCACAATAACAGGCTCTTTATTTCTATTGCATAGGATATCAAGATAACTTTCATAGTCCCCATTGGCCTTTATTTTCTCTCGCTCGAGTTTATCAATCTTAAGTTGACCGTGCTCAAGAGAGTTTAGAATAATTTCAAAAAATGCCCTTTCTTGAGTAATTGATGAATTTGTAAATAGCTTTAATGTTCTTGCACATCCGGCAACATCAGCTAGTGTTCTTATGTGCATTTGTGCGTTTGATACGATATCAAGCCCACTATTGTGGTTGAGAGAATAATTAATAATAGATTTTATCTTAGCTTGAAGTTTTATTTTTGAGTTAATTAACTGTTTAATGTTAGAGAAACTTTGAAGATCAATGAAATCATTTAAGTCATTGCTTAAATAGTGTGACTTTCTCTTTTCTGTAATTTCTTGTGCCAAGACTATTATTGGAACACTTGAGAATCTGGGGTACTTTTTTAGCATTGAAAAGATTGATAAGTCTTTACTTAAGCTTGAGTCATAGAAGAGAATAAGATCAACGTCATTTTTTTTTACATCTGCAAAGATTTGAATGATCATTTCAACTTTATCTCGCTGTATAATATCATAAGTGTCGTCCAATACTTGCATCAAGCGTTCAGTGATATATTTATTATTGCTTATGATAAGTATCTTAGGTTTTTTCGTCTCATGTTCTGGCATGTGAGACTTATCACTGCTACTTGCTTCTGACATGTTGTCCTGAATGGCCTGCTGTAGTTTTTTAAACATAATTATCTCTCTGTTAATGCATAGTTAAGTGAGGACTCTAGAGGTTTTGTTAAATAAGACAGAATACTTCTTTCCGTTATAAAGATATCCGCTCTTGTTTTGACACCTGGTAAAATTAAATTCTTATTAGGGTCTCTTCCAAGGTGATTTTTAAAGAGAAGTGCTTTGGCCTGGTAGTAGGCCTTACCATTGTTAGAATAAAATGTATTAGAAGAGATCGATGTAATCTCTCCTAGGATTGTTTCATACCTGTTGCCAACTTTAAACTTTAGCTGAACAGGCATTCCATTTTGAATAGAGTTAATATCATCGGGAGTGATTTCAATAGATGCTGTGACACTGTCAGCGATAGGCTCTAGTCTCATTATACTTTGTCTTGTTGAAATTCTTTGTCCAATGGCCTCTATCATAACGCTTCTTATGATTCCTCTTGTGTTTGAACGTATATAATGAGTGTTATCCTTCTTCTTTGTTTTATCATCAACAAGTGTATAAAGGAGTTCTCCTTCCTCTACATACTGTCCCTCCATAACATAGAGTGCATTAAGTATTCCTGACTTATTATGTTGAATAGTGATAATATTTCGAGTTGATTCGATGATTCCATTACCACTTACAAGTTCATTTACCGTCGAAAACGATATCCATGCAAAAAAAGCAATAAGAGTAAAGCAAGAGAGTAGGATCATCGATTTTGTCGCTAGTGGTACCCTTGCTTCTTCTAGCAGAATGTCTTGTCCAATATAGTCGGATTGCTTTTCATAATCCGAGATATTTTTAAGAGATATTTTTTTTTGTTCTTTCATAAATCTCATTCCTTACATCTTTCTACACAAGTGCACTTTCTTCGAGGATATTTAGAAGTTCTTCTTTTTTTCCAGACGAAAGTTTTGAGCCAGGTGCCATATAAATTATATTATCTGTTTCTTTTAGTATCTCTTTATGTTCACTACAGAAAATAACAGAGAAATTACCTTTAGAAAGTTTCAAGAATTTCTTTAATAATTTAAATTGTTCGTTAATCATATTTGAAGGGATATCTTCGATAAGAACTACTTTTGCTTGAGTGCAAAATGGTATCGCTAGAACAATCGTCGAATAGAGCTCGTTTGATAATTTCAATTTCATTGAACCGCTAAGAGGAGTATCTATTGTTAGCCCATTTTCTTCAAGTAACTCACCAACACCGAAGATACCTAGGTGTATCATAATATCTTCACGTGAAATAAGCGGGTTAATGTATTTTATATTTTCGTAAATACTCATGTCCTTCAACAAGGACTTTTTGAGATTTAAAGTCAGGATATATTGTCTCAAATAGAGAGTATCAAATTGGCGGTGATCAATTCCTCCTATTCGTATTGAACCTGATTTTGGTAGATATGTTTTATTAAGTAGTTTTATAAAAGCATTTTTTCCTGAGTTTATGCCTGCATGAATACCATAGATTTCATTTGGCTTTATTGTAAGGTTCACATCTTCAAAGATATTTTCTAGAGTGTCAGGATATTGAAATGATACAGATTTGAATTGAATCTCAAAATTTTTAGTGTAGAGATCTTCAATTGATCGGTATGTCCTCGTTTCACTTTTTGAGCATAGGAGATAATGTAGCTTTTTAAATGAAGAGTTAACGGTATCTGTTTTTTGTAGCAGTTCTAAGAGTTTCTGAGCTGGTGTTAAGAGATGCCATAGTAAGAACATTAACCCAAAGAAACTTCCTACTTCTAGGCCTTGATTCCAAATTAAATTAAGACCAATTGCTATTGAGATAATTGCAACACCAACCATAAAACAATATGAGAAGAGATATGTTTTCTGTGAATGCATTTTAGTTTTATGTTCTCTGTAACATGAGTTGGAACTAAGTGAGGATAGGCGAGTGCTAAAGACTGGAAAGAGATTCTCAAGGTATATTTCTTCTGAAGTTCTTTTAAGTTCATCAACGAGATTGTTCTTGTTCTCATTTAAACTATCAAACTCTTTCTGCTTCAATCTGATATTTGAAATATTGTATAGATAAATAAAAATGTAGAGAGGAGCTAAAATTAGAGTAGGTAAAGCAACTTGCCAAGAAAGAAAGATAATTGGAAAGATGAGTAGGGTATTACATAATATATCAATTAACTTTAAAAAGTTTTCGGATGATAAAAACTCTACTGAGTTTCTAATCTCTTCAAATCGATTGTTTTGAAAGTCAATCTTCTCTAACTCCCTTTGATGATCTGACATATTTGATACTTTCTCAAGTATGGCAACTTCGAGAATATAATCTAGTCGCTGAACACACCAGGTTATTATATTTGATCGAATATTTCGAGCAGTGAAGTTTATTGCAAGTAGTAGAATAATACCTGTTGTTGCCGGTATGAAAAATGACATGTCTCTTGCATCAATCATTATGTCATATATAATGATTGCGTAGAGCGCTAATGCTATTGTTGTTATTGTATTAAGTAGTGAAATAGAAATTACAGTAATGAATTCCTTCTTAAAACGAAGAAGTAAAGCCTTGATCCATTTTGGGAAACTCTTTTCTGTATTTCTAAAAATTACTTCGTTATCGAGTTCGTTATGGTTAATTTGTTTAATAAATAGAGCATACTTGATAGAGAAATTTTCGATGTCTACTTGTCTCTTTAAGTCATGATCATTAATTAGATAATGTTGTTCTAGGTGGATGTCATAGCTAAGTATAAGATGATCTCCGTTGTTGCAAAAGTTTTCAATATATTGGTCCGCAACTAGTAAACATGGAAGCGCACTATTTTCAATATTTTTAAGATTGATTTTTAGCTTTTCAGTTTTTAACCCAATCGATGCTAGTGAGTTAATAAGATCAACTTCTCTCATATGCCGATAAGACATCAAAATTTCATTGACGTCTTCGCTGTAATTATCTTGATACTTAAGCTCCATTAAATTATGAAATATCATTTTTATATTCGACATAATTCTCCCTAGGCCAAGTAAGTATCTATTTCGCCAATGCGATTATTCAAAAGATCTCGATTACATAACTTAAGTAAGTTTTGATCTCTGGTATTGATAAATATAATTCGTGACTCTCTAATATTTGCAATATATTCGAATACCTTAATATAGTTTTCTCTATCTACTCCTGCTTCAAATTCGTTTAAAACAATAATCTCTGGTGTCAGTGCAAGCTGTCTGGTTATATAGATTAATGATTTTACTTCATCAGAAATATTATCTTCAACTTCTGATGTCAGCTTTGTATCAAGTCCGTTTGGAAGATTTCGAATTATTTCACCAAGCCCCAAAATGTTAATGAATTTTTGGGCCTTTTTTTCATCGACTAGACCAAAAGAAGTGATGTTCTCTCTAATTGTGCCGTTCCATATATTTGGCTTTGCGTTTATGATTGCAATTTTCTTGTAAAGACTTAAGTCATCAACATCTGATAACTTATAGTCATTTATATAAACTTTTTTTGTGATGGCCTTCAAATTAGGTGCAAATAAGAATTCCTTTGTATCCTTGTCTTGATATTTTAATGAAATAGTATCGCCCTTCATGAATGGAATTTCGTGCTTTTTACCTCTTATATAAATAGGGATAACCATCGAATAAACACTTTCTAGCTTTTGTTTTTCTTTTGCTTGAGCTGAACTTGTTGGATGAATAATTACATCAGACATGACTTTAGCCTCATGTACTTTCTTAAATACTTGAAATATTTTTGTGACTGGTGCTACACATCGATTGGCCAGAATAAGTGAAGCAACAAGTGATCCAATTCCTATTTGTCCTGTTCTTACTAGATAAACTCCTAATGCTAGAACGGCAACAGATGTAATTTGTGTTGTTAATTGACCGAGGTTAATTAACTGTTGCTCATAGCAATTAAGCTGATAATTATTTTTAGCAACTCTTGCCTGTTTCTTTTTAAATTGATTGTTAAATAGTTTAATTCTACCAAACTTTCTAATCACAGTAAGATTATCGAGAATTTTATAAAGTAGGTTATTTTGATCAATATCAGTTATGTGCTTGAGTTGGATTATTCTAGTTATCCTCTTTAAAGAATAGAGTGAGGTCATCATATAAACTGACAGTGTAAAAAATGGAATTAATGCCATAAACGGATTTATATAAAAAAGGAATCCAAAATAGAGGCATAAGAATGGTAGCTCTGTTAATGTAATTATCCCTTGTCCTGCAAAGAATGACTTATTTCTTTGAATCTCTTTTAAGGAATACTGAAATACACCAACATTATAAAAATCTGAATCTGTAATTGTTTTCTTAATCAGCTCTTGTGAGTGTTTACTTTCAAATCGGGCACCTGCAAAGGTAATAATATAGTAGCGCAAGTATCTCAGAGCTGCTTCGGCCATTAGGAATAGAGTTAGTCCAAGTAATAAAATAATCGCTGTTGCTGTTCGATGATTTGGTATCATTCGATCATAGATTTGCATCACAACAATTGGAAGTGCAAAGGATGTAATATTGATGAGTAGACTAAGTAGCAATAGCATTCTTAAAGAAATAAATTCTTTATCGAATACAATTGAGTTTTTTCGAATCCACTTAAGTGTACTAAGCGGTATATGTCCGATTCGATTTGAGCTATTAATCTCCATGTCGTCTCCTACAGTAAATTACTGTAGATAACAGATCGACTTAGATAACGGTGCTTTTGAGTTAATTAATACTAAAGATTTGCGCGTACTGTAGCTAAGTGCTTAGCTCTCTTCTCAACAAGAGATTCAATGGCCATCTTCGCTTGGTCTAGTTTCTCAATCTTTTCTTCATCTAGCATTTTACCGTGATTAAGAATATCTCCTAAACGATAAACACCCTGTTTCTTGTCAAATTCTGTGTCAATTACAGAAGGTGAGCCAAGGTCGACAAAGATTGAGTTATTTGGACAGTGGCCAGCAAAGAACTCTTCAGCAAAGATCTTTCCTGAGCATCCGATAGTGTTCACATAGCTATTAAACTTGAAGTATTCGTTATAATCCTTCCAGCCAACAGCAGTGATATTGATATTTGGAAAATCATTAATGATATCTTGTACTTTCTCTGGATTTCTAGCACTAATATAAACATTATACTTTTTCATTAGGTGCTTAATAGAATCTCTTGCTAATTGTCCTGATCCTAAAATTAGAACATCTCCAGAGTCATATTTTGATTGAATGATTCTTCTTGTAATACCTGCATAAGATTGTTGACCAATCTTAATTAAGTGCTCTTTTCTTACTTCTTTAGCATCCTTAAATAGTTTTTCAAGGACTCTAAGAATTAGAGAAGAGCGAATATCTTCTTTTAAATAATTTGAGAATGCTTCTTTGAATTGGGCAACGATCTCGCTCTCACCCTTAAGCTTACTTTGTAGGCCACAAATAGTTTCTAGTAGAAAGTGATAGGCCTTCTTTCCAAAGTAGTATTGTCCTAGTTGTCTGTCTTCATCACTGAATTCAGTAGTTGTTAGGATGATTGTTCTTTGACATGTAATAAGAACAAACGCACCTGGCATTTTTAGCAGGTGAGTAGGTATATTTTCACTCTTAGTTTGAATGTTTAATAGGTGTATTTTTTGTAGCAAAAAATCTTCCTTGCACTGTGTCGTCTATAGTCCCTGTGACTTAGATTACCCAAATCGGTACCCAAAAGTGTCATGGAATTGTAGACCTTGTTTTTCTTTATTCGTCTTAATTCTTTTTGTTAGATATTGTGCTAATTTGTATTGTCTGAGTGTATTAGTCAATATCTTCTTCCATAATATTACTATCTTATATATCTTGATTCGGGGCCAATAGAAATTCTATATGGTGTCATTAATAGTTGTTCAAAGATTCCTAAAATCCTTTTCACCACTGTTTTTCTCTGCTAATTTGTGCTTATCATGAGCTCAGTTACTAATAATGCAAACGAACTAGATAAGAATAAGCAATCAGAGCAGAAAACTGTTCTAAAGTCCTTACTGGAGCGACTAAAGGCTCCTTTCCTGGCATTTGATCGCAAGGTCGATGGTGCTATTTCATTCTTCATTACCCACTATGGTAAAACAAAATTTATGGTGGCAATGTCTAAGAAGATTCAATACTTGGGGATTGAAGGATTATGGAATAAAGGCCCAAAAGCTTTTATTTATTTTTTCCTATTTTATCTGATCCGAGATACAATACTCTACATTATTATCCCTATCTGGGTGGCCAAGGCCACTTCTTAAATCTTACAAGGATTTATATTTAATAAGTCATGGAATACTTGCAAACGGTTTTATTTTTTATCTCAGGACTCGCTATATTTTATTACGGACAACGAATTATCTCTGCAGGTATTCAGAGTCTGGGTTCTGGTGCTATCAAACATATTGCTTCAGATATTGATGGAAAGAACTTTGTCGTCAATTTCTGGAATGGTGCAAGGCTGAGTCTACTAGCATTCTCACCAACAATGGCCAATATCGTGACGGTAGGTCTTGTTAATGCCAACTTGATTAAAAAGAATCGAGTAATTCCTATGCTTTTTGGCTCTGTCATTGGGGCCGTTACGATCTTTCTTATTCTAATGCTTTCAAGACAGGAGATAGGTCTGAATCTTATGGCCTTTGCTCTTATTCTTGGTCTGGTATTTACACAACGCTTTGTGAGAAAGCTAACAAAGCTCCTATTTGGACTAGCATTTCTTTTTCTTGGTGTATCGGTAATGCATGAGAGTCTTGTCTCTCTTTTAACTTGGGATCTTGTTCAAGATATTGTTGTTCGATTTGTTGATTATTCTTTATTTACAAACCTTCTAATTGGATTTGTTTTTGGAACTTTAGTATCGTTCATCTTAAGAAGCCAAACGATGACATTGGCCATCGCAGTGGTCATGATCTTCACAAAAGTTTTTCCTGTTAGTATTTGCTTTTCAATTATTTGCGCCTCAACACTAAGTTCATTTTTTATAAATTTTAATACGGCAAGAAAAGTTGCAAGACCTCTTGCAATTCGTTTGTCCCTCCATCCATTAGTCCATTACTTAGTGGCCACATTTGCTAGTTTCTTATTAATTGTGATCATTGATCATAATGTTGAAACAACAGTTGGAACGGTTAGTCTTGTTGTCATAGGGCAATTCTTTGTTATTTCACTGGCAATCCTTAATTACTTCTTCTTTAAGAATATTGTGGCGGAACTTATTCAGGGAATGTATCCGGATGCGAAATTTAAGGATCGTCCAAAGTTAAAATTCCTTGGCGAAAGAAGACATATTTCTTCGACAATGGCATATGTTTTAGTCGAACTTGAAATTGGTAAGCTTTTAGATATTGTTTCAAGAATGTTTGAGAAGTGCCACGAGTATATTGAAAGTCCTACTAAGGGGGCCCGTGCTCTGGCAAAAATTAAAGATTACGAAAAAATTATTGATAATATTCAACTTGAAATTAATGATTTTATTTCAAAAGTAATTGCTAATGGTGCAGAGGAAGTTGAGAGTCGCAATGCTATAAAGCTCATGCAGATCGCCTCTGACCTCGAACAATTAGCAGATAGCTTAGATAAGCTTACAACTATGCTTACAAAGTATTACGAAAATTGGAAGCTATCAGCAGATGAAACCGATCGTCTTCTAAATTACTTTTCAGAAGTTGAATCTCTCTATCAAAGAAGTATTTCAGTCTATAAAGGACAGATTGCAACTGAAGATGAAATTAATGAGGTCATTGTTAGTACTCGTGAACTCAAGAGGCACCTTATGACTGAAAGAGAAGATTTTGCGAAAGTTCATCACAATGAAGATGGAAGAAAGCATATCTATTATTCGGATATGATGACATCAATATCTGTGGTTCGTGCAAATGTTAGAGAGGTTTATTTACTCTTAACTGGTGTTATCTAATTCCACTTATTAGTTAATTCATTTTTACAAACAACAATGGGTAGCTCTTTTACAATAGTATTCTGATTCTTATTTATTGCGAAAGGAAAGAACTTCTTCGTTGATGCTATTTTTCGATCAATCATACTTTCTTTATGGCGACGAGAAGCCTTCACCTTTCTGTAGCGAATACATTTCTTTCCTCGCATTCGTACACATTGACTGATAAGAGCTACCTGATCTATTTGCTCTTCGTAGTATCTAATTTCTTTTTCTAATTCAACTTTTGTATTTGTGATGGGAATGAACTCTTCACCCTTTGTTGTTCTAATTCGATACTTTCCAAATGGACGATTCGGTCTTAGGGTTAGTAGGTCTTCTTTTGCCTTAAGGTTGATATCAAGTTTATATTCGTAGCAATTGTAATTTTGATCTAAGACTTCACTTTGTATATCAATTGAGACAATCTCGATATCAAAGAATGAAGGGATTTCGTAAAAATTTCTTGTTATCTCTGATAAGCGGCCCTGCTTGGGGTGATCTTGATTGCAAGATAGCAATGCAATAATGAATAGGGGAATTAAAAGTAGAACTTTCATATGAACATCATAGGTTCTACTTAAAGTTAATTAAAAGGTCGGTAAGGCCTAATTTAGTTAAAGATTCCTAAAACCAAAGTGCTTGCATTCTTCTAAAAGAAATTTCCGTATACTCAATATCTTCTGATTTTGAAGCTAGTCCACGACCGATATTAACTTTCTTCTTTGTTGAAAGATTGTCGATTAGTAATTTGTTAAAAACAAGACTTGTTTTAACTAGTGAGTTTGCACCTTCACTTGTTCCTGCATAAACTTTATTACTTTTTGCTAACGAAATATAGTTTTCGAAAACGTAGTAATTATCAGAGAAACCATTGTCACATAGTTTTGATATTTCGTAATATGTACGATCCATATGTTCTTTCATTGCAAGAGGAAGAGTTGCTTTTGTTGCTCTCTCTCCATCATATGGAAGGTGCCAAACCACATTTTCAATATTGTCATCAATATCTTCTCTTAGCTGATAACTCCAAGTCTTTGGTTTGTCATTATATGAGCTAAACTCTTGATGAAAGTAAGCACATGTTTTAACGTCTTTTTTAAAACTAGGGTAGAGGTCAGAGAATGTTAAGTATTGTTCATAAAGCGAAAGAAAGTAGACTTTCTTATTATCAAGCTTAGAGATATCTTTAGTCAGTTCTTGACCAACACTCGCTGGGCCACGACTCTTCTTTTTAAAGCTTCTAATTTTATAAGAAGGGATTGGATTAACTTCACTATCTGAGCGATCTTCAAAGCCTGCAATTTTGCTTTCAATTGATTCAGTTTGGTGCGTACTACTCGCACAGCTCATTAATGAAGATAGTAAGATTAAAGTTGCTAATTTGTTCATATGATCCACCTCTTATCTATTCTTATCGTCAAAATAGATAAGAGGTTTAGGCAAAATATGCTCATTCCGTATGAAATTTCAGCTAAAATTTAGCATAGGTTTTACTTTAAATAGTAACGTGCAAGGCTTAGAGCGCTTTGTTGATCGAGTAGTCCACCACTTGTGCAAAGATTGCTTAAAGTACTCAGTTTTTTGGCCGAGTCTTCCAGTATGTCTTTTACAAAAGATCCATTAATATCTTTATTGTAAAAGTCCGCCATGGCATAAATCATTGCGGCCGTGTTTGTTACTTGTGGAGCTGCTTGAGAAGTTCCATTTATTGGAACATAGTTATCGCCTGGTGAGCATGAATTGATTGCCACTCCTGGTGCAAAGATTGTCACAGTCTTTTTTCCGAAATTTGAAAAATAGGCCTTATCTTTATTGTGTTCATCAATTGCGGCAACAGAAATAACGTTTTCTGCAATAATTGAAGATGGATAATGCAATAAAGAGTCCGTATCGTCTTTCTTATTTCCAGCAGAAAATACGAAAAGCATTTTAGGATATGCTTTTACCACTTCTAGACCTTTGTCCATCAGTCCTTTCATATAGCTATCACGCATTTGAGTGATTAGCTTTTCATATTTATCATTAACTTCTTTTTCTTTTAAATTAAATTCATCTTGGAAGAGCCCGTTGATCATATCATAGGCCGGCTCCCAGCTTTGCCCCCAAGATGCGTGGTAGATATTTGAAAACTTAGACGAGTACTTAACAGTTTCTCTCATTTTAGAAATCATCCAGTTTTCATAGTACATTAAGTATCTTTCGATATTTCTAATCTTTAGATATGACTTACTATATTTGCTAGGAATAAATTCCTTCTTAGCAAATAGACCTTTCGGATCATCTCCTAAGTAGCGAATTGGAAGATACTGGAGATCTCCTGACTTTAGCTCGTACGGCAAAGTTTTTGTGTTCATTGCAAGACATGCAACATGAGAGCCGTGCGTATATGAAGAGAACTCATCTCTGCTTTCCATAAACTCGTCGTCTTTTCTAATTTCCGTGTACCATTTAAGTTCACTTTCAGTTGCCGTCTTTAGTGTCTTCTTCTTTCTAATTTCATAGTATTCAAAAACTCTTGGGTCGAAAGTTCCAATAAGGCCGTCATCAAAAACCTTTCCAGAGTTTTGGATATAATTCCAACCATTAAGATCATCAATCTTTCCATTAGCGTCGCTATCTTTACCATTTTCGATTTCTTGGCGATTAGAAAAAAGATGATCCTTAAGATCAATATGATTGATATCAATTTGGTTATCACTGATGGCAACAACAGAAGCTGCAAAAGTAGGTAACGCAAAAAGCCAGATTAAGATGTGTTGTTTAATTTGATGCATAGAGAATTTATTAAATGATCTTTTTCATCCTTGCAATTGCATCGCGTAAATCATCAATTCTCGAATCTTATTTCAATAGTTTATAAATTGCGTACACAGGGTAGTGGTCAGAGGGATTATTCCATATATCCGATCGTTTGCGCGGCGGGCCTAAAACCTTTCCAACTGAGTTGCGGTAGCGATAGACAGCAGCATCTGCAATTTGATTTTTAAATCTTTCATCAATAAAGAGGTAATCAAGTTGAAGGGGGTGGGCCGCTTGGCCAACGAATTGATAGAATGTTGTTCGGTACTCTAGTGGTAATTCAAAAATTCCAAGTACATCTTTAAGATTTGTTTCTGAGTATAGTGATAAAAATTCTTCATCTGTTTTTTCATTCGAAGCATTACCGTTAAAGTCTCCACATAAAATGACAGGGGTTTCTTTAAAGAGTGAAGATTCTTGTTTATAGACGTGAACAAGTAACTCAAGCTCGGCCTTTCTTCTTCTAACTGATCTAAAGTCATGGCCGGAATCATCTCGTTGGGACTTTAAGTGAACATTCAAAAGACTCATTATATGTTTTGTTTTCTCTTTATCGCTAAATACTCTTAAGTGAGAGAAGTCACGTGATAGAAAGTAATTTGTTTCATCTTCATCGTGCAAGATAAAATCAATCTCTTTATCAGTGTGAGAGAGATGCTCAAAATAGAAAGGCAGGCCCTTTCTAACTAAGAAGGCGTTTTCAATTCCTCGATCACTATTTCCTTGGTTGTGATAAATTTCGTACTCATTTGAAAGGTAATTTTCATTAAAGTAATGAAGACTTTCAATATAGCCAATCTCCGTTAGAGCATAAATATCAGCATTTATTTCACTAAAAACTGTACGCAATTGATTGAGATTTAGTGGTGATTTAAAGTAGTTTAGGTTTGGAGGATGATCAAAGGCATCCTTTATAAATAGATTTTCTAGGTTGTAAACACAAAGCTCAATTTCTTCTAATTGTTTCTGTTGCAATTAACAGCTCCATCCAAAAATATAGCGAAAGTACTTCTTCGCCTTTGCATCATAGATAAGCTTACAATATGCACTTTGATAGAGCTTTTGACTATTAATTTCCTTAAACTTAGTTAAGAGCTCTTCGCTGCAAGCTCCACTTTGTATCTCATAGTTTTGAAGTTTATCCGTGAAGAGGGAGACCTTTTCATTTTCTATTTTAAACTTAAAATCAACCCCGCGATACTCTTGTTGAAAGTAAATGGCCGCTCCATTTGTATAAAATGGAATAGAGTGGCGTGGGATGATCGTTGGTTTATCTTGCCCTTGCCTTAACATGATATTAGGTAGGATATCTTGATTGTTTGAAAGCTCCTTCGTGCTCTTAAGAAATCTAATTCCTTCATAAATAGGCTGCCTGTCATTTACAATTTTTCCAAATTTATCTTTCTGAGGATGATGAAAACTACACTTTGATTGATAGGTAATTGTATTTTTATCTTTAGGGAGAGTTGTCCAGAAAGTGAAAGGCAGACCATATTTGTTTGCGAATTCTTTCTTCTTGATCAAGCTATCCTTTAAAAAAGTTTGCTTAAAGTCTTCTGATACTTTTCCCATTTGTGAATTACATTCAGAGTTTTCTGGACAGCCTTTTATAAGATGCTCCACCATATGCGGCTCAAACTTTACTTCTTCAATAACTTGCGCCTGAGGAGGCGGAGGGCTTAGGGCCATTGAGAAATGACTGATTGTGGCAACAAGAAGCACTTTGTAATAATTTTTCATATCTAAATTGTATATGGAATTGGAATATTTCTCAAAACAAAAAAGCCCGCATGATGCGGGCCTTTAAAGGGGGGAGGGGTATTTATTATTGTGATCTTGAGTTAACTGATCCACCTAGGATAAAGTCAATCTGATCATCTACTGTATACTTTTCTGTAGTTTCGCCTCTTCTGATATCGTTGATCGTTGGTTGATTTGGATTTACACGATCACTATTACCTTTTTGGGCCATAAAGTTTTGTTTTTCTTGTGCTTCAAATTTTACAACTACTTTTTGCTCATCTTCATCGCTATCAACTTTTGCAGAGTTTACTCTTGTTTCAATTGTCGTCTTTGTCTTAATGTCTTCTAAAGTATCTTTGTCGTTTACAGGATTATTAACACACTCAATTTTAGTAAACTCTAGTGCTCTAATATCACTTGCAAATGTTGAGATGCTTCCATTGGCCTGTAGAACTCTTAGATCAGCATTGAACTCCATACGCTCTTTTCTTGATGTTTCAAAGTCTTCTGTAACTGTTCCTGATTCAACATTGTCTCCAAGATCAAAGATACCTCTTTTTGTGATCTTAAATGCGGCAGATGAGCCAGCGCCATCAAATCTTGATTCTAGCTGATCACTTACATCCTGAGGTGTTTGAACTTGACCCATATGCTCTTTTTCAGCGATAGAAACAAGTGCACTTTTTGCTTTAGCTTTCTTGTCACCAAGGATATTCTGGCAAATGGCATCAGCATCAGAAACTTTTTGAAGATAGATTTCTTTATTACCTTCGAATACTTTATATTTCAGTGATGCACGGTATGCGATAATAGGTGAGTTATCATAGTAGTCTCTAAGATCTTCTGTTGAAAGCTCAATTGACTCACGGTCTTTTATGAAGTCAGCATGCTTCTTTTCATCTTTTTCGATATTTGTTTGTTTCTTTTGAAACTTCTCTTCAGCAATCTTATATTTTTCTAGATCACATCTATCCTTGTATTTATTGTATCTTTCTTGAAAGTCTTTATCGAAGTCACTAATCTTCTCAAAACCTTTTCTTTCAAACTTCCTTTCTACAATAGTACAAATATTTGCATAAGCAGAAAGTGGAATTAATCCAGTGAAGATGGCAACTTTAATCAGTGTTGATAGATTTTGCTTTTTCATAGTTTCCCCATTTGGTTTTTCATTTCTTAAGTTTAGATACTATGTATAAAGCAATAGGTGTGCCAAAAAACAGAAGGGGCAAGATATTGAATTTTCGTTGTGTTTGAAGAAACTACTGTCTATTAAATGAACAGTGTATGAAACTTATTCACAATAGAAGTGATGATTCCAACGGAAACCTTTAATAAAGCTTGAGTAGTTAGCGTCATCAGCAGTTAAGTCATCCATTGAGTCGACAATCGAGTTATAACCTTTTAACTGAGTGTCTTCAGTAAAGTAGCCGGCCGCCGGTTGAGGATAGTAATAATCAAAGGCGCTACCTGTTCTTACTTTTCCAAGTTGACAGAAGCGGTTACCAATTTGATTTAGTTTAGATTTTACTTGATCAGCATTGGCACCCTCAACAAGTGGAAATCCTGTTCTTAGATCATAATGCTTTTCTGGATCAAGTGACATATCCGCACTTTCTGTTACGATACCTTCAGATGAGATAAATAAGTTTAGATAAGTGTTGATATTTGTCCCACTAGGTAGACGACACTCATAAGTATTATCTTCATTTAAGACACCAAAGCCTGAACAACACATTGAGCCTGGGTCTGTAACGTTTGTCCCTAGCTTTGAACAACACTTAAAGTCGTTGGCCGCAAAAATCTGAGGTAGGGCAATCGTTGAACCATCTGTTTTGTAATATACTTGATTATCAATTGCATCAGCTGTTCCAATATTTGGATCTGTTGCAGGAATTCTATCTGGATCAGTAAAGAACGGATCACTTACTTCATTATAGATACCTTCAACTAGTCGTCCTTCATTTGAAGTGTGGGCCGCAGGATTGGCCTTCTCATCATTACAACGAATGGCCTCATAAGTAACTTGTGGAACACCTAGTAACTCATATCTTTCGAAGATACTTTCGTAGTATTTTTGTCCTCCTGGAATTGTCCCAAAAGCACTCGCAGGGAAATTGTATCTAAATGATACCCATCCAATTTGCATTGGTGTCGGAGCAGACAGAAGATCATTATTAATTCTAAAGAACATGTATCTTAAGTTATTTTCAGTAACAGTACAGTATGCCGGCTGACTAATTGAGGCCAGTGCTAGTTCGGCACCTGCTACACTTGGGCAGACAACTTCAGTCATTGCTGCTTCATCGTGTGTTGAAAGGTCTGAAAAGTCCGTCGCATCTGGATCAGTAATATAGTTAAGGATAACATCGTTAATCGATGCACCATTAACATAGTCAGGGATGTAAATCGCAAGCGTTTGTTGCTCAAGATCATCAGCTCCAAGTGCAGGGGCAATAGGGTTATTGAATCCTGCCGGTTTTACAACCACTGGCGAATACGGGGCATTGAATGTGTCATTAAAACCAGTATTCTGGTAAAGTCCAAATGCTATCTTCGTATTAAATAGAGTTCCTTCTTCATCGGCAGGGTAGAAGCTAATACGGCCATCAATAGGTGAAGTTGTATTAATGTTTTCAGGTACTGCTGCAGAGTCAGCATTAATATTTGCCTGAATACTTCCAATAGGATCACCTGGTCTTAGCCAAACAAATGGTTGTCCTACTTCTCCATTATAAGTACGGTAACCACCAATAGCACTCATGAAAGAGTATTCCATTAGCCAGTTATTACGGTAAAGAGGTTGAAGCTCTTCACGCCATGACTTCATTGAATAGTTAAGGCAAGCTAGCTTTGTTGGTGAAAGGTTTAGGCGTCCACCAGCTGTCCAGTTATTTGTTCCATCTTCAAACTTTCTAATGAAACCACCACCACAGCAATTTGAGCGTCCTGTTTCATTAATAATAAGGGCCTGACCATTATCTGGAAGAACTCCCGGTTCTACTTTCATCTCAATTGAGCTTGTATTAAATGTCTCAGATACTGAGTAACGAGAGTAGCGTCCTGTTGCATCAGGAGATACATTTGATGTTGTTCTCGTATTAAGAACCTCATTTTGTGAGTCATAACCAGGAAATGATGTATTTGTCTCGACTTGTGTGTACATCGTGAAGTCTTTTGAAATTTCACGACAACAACGGTTTTGACCCATATCATAGTTATAGTAACTACCCGCAAGAATCGTATTTAAAAGAGGCTCTTGTTGACTTTGGCCACAAACGAGTTCTTCTTCCCAGTACTTTTGCTCAGCGATTGTATCACCAAAGCTAGAAGGAGAGAGTCCTCTTGCCACATCAGCATGAAGGCGGTTTGGACCACAGTCTAAGTTAGTATGACAAACAGCTCCCGCTCTTCTAATACAGGCGTTGGCCGCGAGTGTTTCCGTTTGAAGCTGAAGGATATCTTTAATTAAACCAGCTTCAATTGATTTGAAAGATGATGTTTCATCTGTATCAACAGAAGCCGCTGAACACATATTTTGTAATACTGATGGAACATTGATTGTTGCATCTTCTACAGTCACATAGTTTCCGTCTGTGTCGAATACTGGACATGAACGGGTACGATTAAAGCCTGTAGCATCTTCATTACAAGAAGCTATTTGAGAAATATAATCAGTACGATTCTTATTATCTTCAGACTCGTGACGACTTTCAAATCCATTAGTTGTATCTGTTGAGCGCCCTGGAACACAAAGGCCCACATCTCCTGGCCCATAGGTACCAGTAGCTGCATATATTGAAAGGTTTGCAGCAATTGCTTGTTGAATATTTGTCGGCAGCTCTTCGCCGCGGTTACTGTAAGAGATTGGTCGTCCAAGAATACTTGCAGCTTGTCCGTAAAGGATTGCTGTCGGCTCATTAGGTGAGCGAATTAGTTCTTTTGAAAAACTTGCAGAGTCTAGGGCCGCACAGTAGAAGTTTGGAGCACAAGTTAAAAGTTTTGAGTGTGTTGTCTTTTTAACATTTGTTGTCGGGCTTAATTTACATAGTGAGCCGGCCCCGCGGTAAACACATCTCTTATTTTGACCACTACTAATATTTGTATTTAAAATAGAAGAGAGAGAAACTCCTTCTCTTGAATAGTTATTTCTTTCAAATGCATCAATATCAAATTTTGGCCAATTGGTTTTCACATCTGTTACCTGAGCACAGGCATATTCCCATCCAAGTTTTGCAACACAATCGCTATCAACATTACAAGCATGCATATACTGGCAACTTGCCCCGTACCCTTGACCTGCGGCCGAAGGATCTTTTGAGAAGTCCCAGTCATAATCTGCTGCCGTTTGACCACCAAGATCTTCGACAACAGAAACTGTATAATTTGTGTTTTGAGCAAGATCCGCAAAAGGAGCATTAATTGCTAAGAATAGTTTTTGCGTTGTCGAACGTACACGTCTTCCTGCTCCGACAGAGAACCAAGATACTCCATCAAATGAACCAATAAGGGCACCTTGATTAAAACCATACCAATCTCTTTGGTAACCGTTTACATACATTGCCGCTTGAGTTTCTAGACGGTTTCTTCTTTGCACACCTGCATCTGCATAGCTTATGTGTGAACTCGGTAGCATAGTCGGAGGGACCCAACAAGCACGTCCAAAAATTGTATCTTCATAATTTCCGTAAGTTGTATTACTGCCGATTTGGGCACGATCAGTTGTATACCCTCGCCAAGTTAACCCATAGCCTTTTGCTGTCTCTGGCTGTGAGCTAAAGACCTTTTGCCAAGCATCTTGTTGACAGTAAGGGCAAGGAGTAGCGTAACCACTTGTTACCGAGACAATATAAACTTTATCAACTTCGACATCTAAGGCCTTGGCCGGTTGTGCTTGTTGAAGATCAAGTGTCATCTGACCAATAACAGCGTTCATATTATATGACGTTTCTAAAGGGCCTGCCTTGTTTGCATCATCAAGATAGTAGAATGTATCGCCTTCTTGATTTGTTCCCTCTGGAATCTCTGATAAATCATCATAAGGAGTTCCCGCTAGAGAGAAGAAGCGGTGAGGAGCACTCTTTCCAGAAACTAAAACTGATAGGTTTTGAAATGGCCTGTCTTCATTTTCAATTACTGGAATATCACATTGAATATTTAAAATATTACCATTGGCGTCCTTTTCAGCTTTTAGGCCGTAGTCAATACAGCGAGAGTCTAGTTGAAGTTCTCCACCAATATACGTTGGCTCAAATGAACAACCACATTTTTGCCATACTTTCACACGCACACTATCAAGATTTGGATCACAGCTATCGAGCTGACCAAGTAGACACTTGTAATCTTCGATATCTTTTAATAGCTGTTGATTTGCATCATCAATTGGATCGCCATCGTTTGAATCATCGTCATCCTCTCCCGGATTAACGTTGATAGGACAGACATAGAAGAGTTCTGGATAATTTTTAAAACTATTTGCATCTTCTAAGATTTCAGCAAGAGCTGTTTTATATTCTGAACTATTTTGATCTGTTTCAGGTCTAACTTCACCGTCGATTACACATTGTCCGTTTAGACAACAGTTATAGCCTTGTTGCTGACATGAAGTATTTGTACAACTACCACCAGGTGTTGTTGATGAGCCATTAACATTGATTGTGACAGAAAGATTCGACAGGCTAACTGAAGTACTTGGAACAGGTGAGTGCTTTAGAACACCTGCTACCGACTCATGAAGAGTGAGTGCAATAGTTGTAAAACTTGTTGAACATTCTGGGCAAATTGTAGCAAGGCTGTAAGCGGCCTCGTTTGCGTCAACTAGCACTGAAGATCCAGAGCTTGTGTAGCTTACGATATTATCTCCACCACAAAAAGCAGCATTATCACCAGCATTGGCAACATTAATTCTTAAGCTTGTTTCTTGTGATTTACTTGATTTAATTGGCGTGGCCATTAATCTAACTTGTGACTTCTTATCCACTCCTGTAGAGCTAGCAGTATTAATAGAACCAACTAAACAGAACACTGAATTCTTTTTTTCTTGTGAAACAATGTAATTATTAACAATGCCACCAACAAGATAAATACTTCCTGTGTCGCTGGAATTTAGTGTTAGAGCACCATCGACATACTGACCTTTGGCGTACCAAGAAGGATTCGTAGGATTTTCGATAATATAATCTGATGACTCTTGTTCTGAGTCGTTTGAATCTAGATTAGAGCGGCGATTGTTGGCCGCTTCCATACATGAAGTAAGGAGCATCAATGTGCTTATGAATGTGAGTAAACTTACTTTAAATTTCATTGGTTTACATTTTCCTACCCATTTACTTTTCGTGAAATTCGATGCCTTTCTTTATATTAACCTGTTGATATTAAAGAAAAGGTAAGAAATACCTACTTATAGATAACTTGTTGAAATAAGGAGCATTTTTAGCACTTTGGTAAGGGAGCGAACTGAATGAGACGACAAATTTTTGTGTGTTTTAGCAGATTCTAAAATCCATAGCCATAATTGGCGTAGAAGTCGTAAGAGCTATAGAAAGGATTATAGCTTCCACTAAACATTCTCTGATTAGAGAGATCAAGCTTTTCCATGTACCAATCATAGTACTGTTGTTGATAGGCGAGTTGTTGCTGTTGAACTCGGCCCGTGTAAATGTATCCAGGAAGTTGGGCCCTTAATTGCTGAGTAGAGATCATTGGCCCAATGAAGGCATACGAATTCTGAGCAGCATACATCGCAACTTGAGGCCAGAAGCTCTTTCTGTGCTGGCGCTTGACCATTCGTTCTGAGACAGGGTCCCAGTCGAAGTACTCATTACTTTTAAGTTCAACACTACTATCGGCAAATGATTTTGTTTTTAGGTTACACGTTCGAACATGAAGAGCTCGACAGGCATAATCAAACTCGTCGCCACGGCTATCCTCATCATTTCCACTTGCACCATTTTCGACAACAGCTCCATTACAGCGCTTGTTTTTCTTTTCATGGCAGTAATCTAGTAGGTAGCGATCAGTCATGCGAAAATCATTAGGCTCTTGCTCACCATAAAAGTAGCGAGAGTAATCCTCTGTAATAATCTTATCATCGATACCATCACTTAGTTTTGTGAGAATCGAAATACCTTCATTACCCGTTTCAAGAGCTGGCATACAAGAGATATTAGCTTCTTTAAAGCCACTACAGTTTAGCTTATAAGTTTTTAAGTTAAGGGCCTTTAGAACTTCTAAGTCCTTCATTGGTCTTGTTGTGAAAATTGCTGCAATCTGTTTCTCAACGTCACCCAACGCTTCTTCACGCTCTTTTATCTTTTGACTTAAAGCTTCGTCATTTAATTCACTTTCAACACAGCCATATAAAATATCTGTCGTTGAACCACCCGGAGTTCCAGGGCAAAGCTCTGCAAGATTATCTGCTAAAATTTCACCAAAGTTATGATTACTCTTACTTGTTTTGTTTAAGGCAGATACTTTATCATTAGCATCTTTTAAGAATGAATGAATTTTATTCTTAAGATCATCTCTTCTTTTTTCGTCGGCCTTCTTCTCTTCCTCGCTAGGGTAGAGTGAAATGCTATCAAGTGTATTGTAATTACCAATCGCCGCTCTAGAGTCATTGATAGCAGTTTTTATTTTTTCTAAGTCTTTGCTCGCGTCACACTCTTTAATTTTCACTCGACAGCTCTTTAGACTTTTCAGTGCTGAAGATAAGTCACTAAATGACTGATCAGAGATACCACTATCTAGGTAGAAGGAAGCATAAGAACCTTTTTCAGTATTAAAGATATTTGGATCTTCGTTATGATCAAAAGTGTCTTCGTATAATTTTAAAATTGTATTTTCGTAGTAATGCTTTAATTGATCGTTGTGCGAAAGTAAATTTAAGCTATTGCCCGAAGTGTTGATTTTTATAGAAGGAGTTCCTTCTTTTGTCGTTGTTAATGCAACATTAACAGTATCGTCCTTTAGGGCCTCTAGGTGAGCTTCTAAGAAATTGTTTGCATCATCTTCTGTTGCACTTCCAGCATAAATTTTTTGTAAGATTACACCATAGTTATTGATTGTATCCTTGGCCATATCTTCATAGCCTTGATCCATCTCAAAGTTTCCTGTGAAATCATTGAAGACCTCGCATTCTTTTTGTACGCTTGCATCTCTGCCACGACACGCAGATTTAACATAAGAGTAGAGATCCTTCCCATTTCCATCTTTAAGATGATTAAAGAGTTTTACGAAAGCATTTTCTTCTTTGTTATTCTCAGCGATACTTGCAGCTTGCTTCTTTGCTAAAGCCGATACAGTCGAGTGAATGACTGCATACTTTGTCACAGCTTGAGTGTGTGTTTCAAGCTCTTTTAGCGCCTGTGCAGTATTAGTATCAAAGAGTTTAGCGACATCAAGTACCTCGGCTTCTTTTTTAAAGCTTAGGTATTCATTACGAATTTTCTTTAATGATCTCAAGGCCACGACTTGTGCCATTTGAGCATCGCGAATTTTTTTGAGTTCGATAAGTGTTGGAGAGTCCGCCTTATCATCTTTTTTCATTTGATCTTGTTTTTCATGGATGGCAGAGATTTCATTTTCAAGATCTGTACACATATCAGAGGCCATCGCATTGAAGGCCAATGTACCGATAAGCACTGTATTGAAAATATTTTTAAAAAGTCTCTTCATCTCTTAACTTAAGTATAAAGTAATTTACACTATCTCCACTAACGCCTCTTCGACATTTCAAGTGGAAAACTTTAGTATGAGAAGTGATTTCGGAGTCTTAGCCGTGTCCGCCGGCCATGAAGGCTTGAGTTAGATCCAATTTCTTGTGATCATTTTTTATGGCATCGAAATATTCGCGAGTTACCTTCATCGTTTCTTCGATATCAGGTGTTTGGAACATGACATTTCTAAAGTGAGTTACATTTGGAAAGCCTGCGGCCATCCAAACGATATTCTTTCTAAGTGTGATAAGAACAGTTCTTTCTCGATCAGTGTACTCTTCCATGTATTCACGGAATCTTTCGATAACTTCAAGATAGTCACTTGGTGTGAATGTAATATCATCATCTTCGTTTAAGAAGCTCTCGAGAAAAATAAATGGATTTCTAAGAGGTCCACGTCCAAGCATCAGCGCCTGACAGCGAGTTGCCATTAGGCGCTGCTTTGTCATTGGGGCCGAGTGAAGATCTCCGTTTCCAATAATTGGCAGGGGAGATGTTTCAGCAATACTCTCTAAAAGATCCCAATTTGCTAATCCTTTATAGGCTTGAGTTCTTGTTCTACCGTGGATAGCAACGAATTCAACACCTTCTTCTTTTGCAATATGAATAACTTCCCCAGCATTAATTGAATTCTCATCCCAACCAGTTCTAATCTTAATTGTTAAAGGTACTTCGATTGCATTCTTCATTTGGTTGAAGAATTTTCCAAGCTTAGAAGTATCTTTTAAAAGAGCAGATCCTCCGCCTTTTGTGACAACTTTACGAACAGGACAACCCATATTGATATCGATAAATTTCGGCTGTCTTTCTTCGGCCACTTTTGCGGCTTCGGCCATGGCCGTTCCATCTTCACCAAATAGCTGCAGACCAATATTCTTCTCTCGTGGGTGAATCTCAAGCATTTTCACCGTCTTTTCATTCTTGTAGTTAATCCCGTGACAGCTCACCAATTCACTTACTGTCCCACCACATCCTAGCTCTTCCATCAATAAACGATATGGAGCTGTGCAAATACTACTCATTGGAGCAAGTAGAAGTGGTGAATCAAATGAAATATTACCAAGTTTGACCTTTGGGCGACGTGCCATTAGAGTGTCAATCTTAGCTTGAAGAGATGGTGAAAAAGTGCGATTATTGGCCATGCGTTTATTTAGCAAGTAGCTAGAATTAGGTCAACATATTTCAATAATTTGGAAATAATTACTAATGTTTTTTGAAAATCCAAGAGGATATATTGTTTTTGATTGCGACGGTACTTTAGTTTCATCTAAAGAGGCCGTAATCTGCGCTGTGGCCGAGATGATGACGATTATTTTAAATCGTGATGTCACGATCGAAGAGGCCCGTTCAAAATATGGGCCAGATCTTGTTTACACAGCAAATCAGTTTGGTCTTGATCCTGTGAACTCTGAACTACAAAGAAACAAGCTCATGACGACTTGGAAAGAAGTGACGGCAAAGCAGAGCAATAACTACAAACTCTTTGATGGAATGAAGAGACTAATTTTAGATCTTCTTGATCACGAATTTCAACTCTATGTTTGGACGGCACGTGATCGCAGATCAACGTTAAGAATTTTAGACGACCAAAATGTCCTTCAGCATTTTTTAGAGTTACGATGTCTTGATGATACGACTCCTAAGCCACACCCGCAGGGGTTAAGTGAGATGCTTGAAGATATGCCAAAGAATAAGATTCTTATGATTGGTGATAGCTACACGGATACTCAAGGAGCAAAGGGCTTTGGGGTTGAATCAATTGGCGCTCTATGGGAGAGTGGGATAACTAAAGATGGCTTTGGTGAGCATAGTGCTGACTACTGGGCCACGCACCCAAGTGAATGTTTAGATATAATTTTGAATAAAATAAAATAAGGACGACAAGAATGTTTGATAATTTAAGTGATAAGTTTTCAGAAGCGTTTAAGAATATCTCGGGTAAGGGAAAGATTACTGAAAGCAATATTGAGGATACTCTAAAACTTGTAAAGACTGCACTGCTAGAAGCTGATGTTAACTTTAAGGTTGTAAAGAATTTCATTAACAACGTTAAAGAAGAAGCTCTTGGTGAGAAAGTTATCAAAGGTGTTAATCCTGAAGAACAGTTCATTAAAATCGTTCACGATGAACTTGCAAAAACGATGGGAGACACAAATACTGAGCTTAACTTTGTTGAAGGCGGTATTACTCCAATTCTAGTTGTTGGTCTAAATGGTCAAGGTAAGACAACATTCTCTGGTAAGCTTTCACTTTTCCTAACAAAGAAAGAAAAAAAGAACGTTCTTCTTGTTCCTGCCGATACTTTCAGACCTGCCGCTAAAGATCAGCTAATTACTCTTGCTAAGTCAATGAATATGGACTGGTTCGATTCTGATCTAGGGAAGCATCCGAAAGATATTGCAGCAGAGGCAATGGCCTATGCAAAAGAGCACGGTAAAGAAATTGTTATCATTGATACGGCCGGACGTCTTCACGTTGATGAAGAGCTAATGGGACAAATCAAAGAAGTTCGTCAAAGCCTTGAGGGACTTAATCCTGAAGTTCTTATGGTTGCAGATGCTATGACTGGTCAAGAGGCCGTAAACGTTGCTAAGAGCTTCCACGAAGCTGTAGGGCTTACTGGTGTCGTACTTTCAAAAATGGACTCTGATGCTCGTGGTGGTGCCGCACTTTCAATCAAGCACGTAACTGGAGTTCCAATCAAGTTCATCTCTACAGGTGAGAAAATGAAAGACCTTGAACTCTTTCATCCGGATCGTCTGGCTGGACGAATTCTTGATATGGGAGATGTTCTAACTCTTGTTGAAAAAGCAGAAGCTGCAATAGACAAAGATGATGCTGAAGGCATGATGAAACGTTTAGAGAAAGGAAAGTTCTCTGTAAACGACTTCATGAAACAAATGGATATGATGAAGAACTTAGGTTCAATGGCATCAATCATGAAGATGATCCCTGGAATGGGGGGCATGCTTAAGCAAGTAGGGGATTTAACACCTGCTGAAAATGAAATGAAAAGAATGCGCGTTATCATCAACTCGATGACAAAAAAGGAACGCGACAATTATAAGATCATGAAGGATTCTCACATCAAGCGTATTGCTCGTGGTTCTGGAAATACAGAAGCTCAGGTTCGTGACTTTATCGCTAAGTTCAAGCAGATGGAGCAGATGATGGGTGGCCTTTCTCAAATGATGAAAGGTGGAGCGATGCCGGGGATGCCTGGTATGCCAGGAATGGGGGGAGGTGGAATGCCTAATCTTCCTGGGTTTGGTGGCAAGAAGAAAAAGCCTCGCAAGAAGGGCGGCCCTTGGGGCGGTGGCTTCTTTTAATTCTTTAGGTCTCACTCCGTCTGCTGCGCCTGACTTCGGTCGGCGTAGCAAACTACGCCTTCCCTCGTCTTACGCTAGCATCCGAAGCAAGCCTTAAAGAATTAAATATCATTTCAAAATTTGTTTTGCGGCTTCGCCGGTGGCTCGGGCTGCGCCCATCGCTTTTGCTAGAGCTTCGCTCGTCGCTGCTAGGGCTGCGCCCATCGCTTTTGCTAGAGCTTCGCTCGTCGCTGCTAGGACTTCGTCCATCGCTGTTGCTAGGGCTTGCGCCCATCGCAAAAAAAAAGCGACACCGGAGTGTCGCTTAGAAGTATTGAATTACTTTAGGATGTATGGAGTAATTGTCGACTCTTTTCTGTCGTGACAGATGTCGTAGCTGTACTCTCTAAGTAGTGAAACTTTTGTGATTTTTACTTCTCTGTATTTTGCTTCAAAGTTAACTTCAAGCTGCGCATCGAAAACATAGTTGAATGCTTCAAATTCGTCACATTGGTAACCATTAGCAACAACGTCTCTGTCTAGAGATCCTTGAACTTTGTATAGGTAATCTGAACCAACAACTTCGCGCTCAACGATCTTTCCAGTGAATGACTTTAGTTCACCGTTAAGTACTGCTCTAAAAGTAACAGTTCTAGCAAAGATGTCTGAGTTTAGGTGCTCAACATCTGTAAGTGTAATTGTTTCTAGAGCTTTGTAGTCATAGCTAGCTTCAGAAGCTACAGTGTTTGAAAGTTGGTAAGTATTAGCAAATGCTGTAAGTGTAACAAAAAGTGCGATAACAAGTTTCATAATAATCTCCGAGTTTTATTTATGCTGGTTAAGTACCAACCAAAGACTCAAAAGAAAAGTTTGGTTTCTGTTAAGATTTGAATATTAGGAAAAGAAAAGACGTGGCACAAGTGCCACGCCAGATACTTAGAGAAATAGAAGTCAGGCTCGCGTACCTGATTCTATGAAAAGTTATATAGTAGTTGGATAAAAGATATAGCGACACACCAGAAGCGAATGTTCTAGCAAATCAATTTCAATATCCCCCTACAGATATATCTAAATTTTATTTGTAGTAACAATTAATTGACCGAATGAAAAGAAGAAAATTTATTTTGGAATCGCGGCAAGATTCAGGGGCCTTGCCGCGAAGTGTGTTCTCTAGACCTGATTACTCTATGCAATTGTAATTAAGTGGAGAGGATATTGTTCTTGTGTTCTCAATGAAAATAACAATAACAACTCCACTTGCAAAGTTGAGATTCTGTTAAGATTTAAAAGAAGTAATAACCGATATCCAATGTAACTGTTCCACGCTTGTGAAAGTCGTCAATGATAAGAGCATGGTCATTGTCACCTGATTGGGCTGCAGTGTAAGTTGCATAAAGTTCAACAAATCCATCACCCTTGGCATATCTTAAATAAGGTAGCCAAGCTACGAAACGATCGTCACCAGCTTTTCTGTCACCATCTCTGTGGTCAGTATACCACTCGCCACCAAAGCCAAGAGACCAGTTGTCATTAAAGTTGTAAAAAGCAAAAGTTCCAAACATTGTACGCCATGCATTTGCATTAGGATTCCTTCCATTCTTATTGTAAATCTGCAAGTAAGTATTCGCTTCTAAAGTTAGCTTTCCGTTAGCGACTGTTTTTGATGATAGGAAATAGGCCCTATGATATGAGTCGTATCCACTGTTGCGATCTTCACCATCAAAAATATAATTTCGGTTTTGAAAGTTTAAGTTAATTCCGTGCTTATCTTCAGTTAGGATATTGTTTACGTACCATCTTAATGATGAGTAAGCGTATTCTCCTTGAAGTGTTTTCTTTCCTTCTTGTCCTATATATTGAGTGTAGACAGGAACCCAACGAATATTCTGATTCTTTGATAGGTTTAAACGAAAGTAGAAGAGGTGATCCATTGTAATACCATCTCTATCTTTTGAATTGATCTCTGCGTATGTAGAGTTTAAATAAAGAAGTTTAAAATTCTTTGATAGGGAATCAAGAAAAGAAGCTTCTTCGATTGAGATTTCATTGACCTGCGCATAGGTTATATTAATGACCAATGAAAGTAGTAATGTTGCTATCTTTTTCAAATATGCCTCCAAGCTTACTTAAATAGGGTTCGACCCTGAACTTAGAGGGAGTATGATAGTTAATTGAATTAATCACAAAAAGATGTGGGTGAAGTTAGTGAAGGTTCACTTTCTTTACCCACAATTGAGTATATTATTTACACTTTGAGAACTTAGATTCAATAGAAACTTGAACATCGTTCCAAGTTTTCCCTTCGTGAAGGGCAAGACATGCTTTATTGATAGCAGATAGGTTTTTTCCTAGAGCAAAATCAAGAACATCAATTGTTCCTTCTGCCTCTAGCTCACCATCTTCGATATCGTATTTCATTGGAACCTTGATTGTTTTTCCACCTAAAGTCATATCTACATAAAGGTAGTTGCTATCAACTTTATTAACAACACCTGAGATTTTCATATCTTGAAAAAAGAATTTCTCAATCTTTGCATCACGAGAAGCATCTTTTGTGTGAACAGAGTTTACGTCAATTGTAAAACGTGCACCACGAATTAGATCCTCAATAGAACCTTGTTTCTTCGTTGTCTTGATGTCGAATTTTTTAAATTCACCTTTTACACCAACTTTTTTTGCAGTCTTGTATGCTTCCCACTTTATCTTCGTATTTGCGTTACTAACTTCGAAACAGTTTGCAAATGTCATACTAGAAAAGAGGAGCCCAGCAATAATAAATTTCATTGTCTTTCTCCTTTGAATTAGATACATCAAGTATATGAAACAAAATGATTATCCGAAAGATTTTTATGTAACTTTACAAAATAATGACAATCTCATTGGTCAAATTGAAGTTAATAAAACATCTCGTGGATTCAATGCAGATATTGCAATCGTCTATAAAGAAACAAAAAAGATTTTCAAACACGTGGATCAAGTTTTTAACGCAGAAGATGAAACTGAAGCTTGTGATATTGGGATGATGAAATTGTCTCGTTTCTTGAAGTCAGTAAAGTCAATTTAACAACACAAAGACAATGTGTGTCAGTCATAAATATGACATCGCCATTTTATGAAACTACGTACTATTAGTACCTTTTCGCTGCGTCAGTGGTTTTGAAAAGTTGGCACGGGCCTTGCTTATATATAAACGTGTGTGTGTTGGAGCAGAAGAAAGGATTTTTTCACTCCGTCAAAAATGTCTCTCTTTAAGAAGCCGGATCAGTGATCCGGCTTTTTTTGTTTGCAGCATTTGCCACGAAGGCAAAATGATGCAATACAACCCAGAGGCGACCACGAAGGGAGCCTTCGGGTACGGTCTCTGCAAATCAAACTAATTCCCTTACCCGATTACCACCCAACCGCGACACTTCGCGAAGCGAAGTTAGCTTAATAAGGTACCAAACCTAGACACTCCAATACCCAACTATTAAACTTTTCTAATCTAAATATTTACCCAAGGGCCATAATGAAAATGTTTAATCACTTAATCTTTCTATCTTTATTAATTATTTCTTCATGCTTTTCTCAAAACGAAAAAGACTGGGGAGAAGCGTCAGATAAATTGGCCGAAGAATTTACATTTGCTCTTTCTGATTTAAATCCTGAAATCGGTTCATCATTTGGATATGAACAATATGATAAGTTAGGGACAAACCCTCGCATGGAGTTGGATGAAGCTTATGATAAGTTATTTATTAAGTGGATTAAAAAACTAGAGAAACTAGAAGAGGAAACAGAATTAGGTAATCTTAAAGTTGACTATGAAATTCTTTTAAGTGTTATCAAGAGAATGAAGAATCGAGTTGATACTTCAAGACGCTTAGGTGTTATCGCTGCTTCTAATGTTTCAGAATCAATCTACCAATCACTTTTTGGATTAATTAATCCTCAATCTCCAAAGCAAAGAAAGCAAGCAGGAGTTGATCGCTTTAAATATTATATGTCTGAAGAAGGTAAGAATTCTTATGTTATGGGGATGCTTAGTGAAGAAAAGCGCTATCTTGCTCTTTATAAAGATAAGATTTATCCGTTTGTTGGGGAGATCACAAAGAACTTAGAAAATTCTGCTGCCTATGTTGCTGGTGTAAAGCAATTACTAGAATTAAGTGGCCGTACAGACTGGCACAAAGAATATGAATTATTTCAAAAGCAAATCCTTGAGTATGATGCATTTATAAGAAATGAAATTCTTCCACACGCAAGACAAAATCCAAATTTACCAAAAGAACTATATCAAGTTGCTCTAGGTGATGCAGGAGTTGATATTAGTGCGGATGAACTCATTAAAATTGGAAAGAAAGATTTTGATGAGCTTTATAAAGAATACCAGAATTTAGCATCTCTAATTGCGAAGAAGAATAATCTTATAAAAGACGATCCTCTTTCAGTGATTACATTCTTAAAGAAGAAGCAGGTAACAAAACTTGATGATGTTAAAAAGCTTTATGAAAATGCAGCAGATAAGTTAGAAAAAATTATTGCAGATAATGATCTTGTTTCGCTACCAAAGCAGAAATTAGTGATTCGTATGGCCGGGGATGCAGAATCGAGAGCGCAACCTGTTCCTCACTTAAATCCTCCACCATTAATTGGAAACGATGGAAGTATTAAACCTGAGTTTGTAGTACCAACGTCTTCAACAGGAAGTCTTCCTTTTGATGACTTCTCTTATGAAAGTGCTGCAACTATTCTAACTGCACACGAGGGCAGACCTGGGCATGATTTACAATTTAGTCGTATGCTTGAAGAAAAGAATTCTCTAATTCGTGCTCGTTATGCAATGAACTCTGTGAATGTTGAGGGATGGGCATTATACGCGGAAGATCTTGTTTATGATTACCTAACTTTAGAAGAGAAGTTTGCAGGCCTTGAAATGAGGCTTTGGCGTATCGCTCGTTATTTTCTAGACCCTAGTGTTCAATTAGGCTTGGCAACTGAAGCTGATGTTGTGGAGGTTTTTCATAATAAGCTAGGGGTTTCAAAGCAGATGGCCGCCCTTGAGTTTCAGCGATATGCGTTTAGATCTCCGGGGCAAGCTACTGCTTACTACCACGGATTAAAAAAGATTAGAGGACTAAAGGCGTTGATTGAAAAGAATTACGGAAAAGTTAAGCTTAAGTGCTTTAATGACACGCTTTTATCTTTTGGACTCATGCCACACGATTTAATTCTTCTTTTTAAAGATAAGTTTAAGTCGTGCAAGATTTAGGAAGTTTAAAGTTTGACGTATCAAACACTCTTTTCTAGTATTTTGAAAATTAATTTTTTGGGACACACACAAAATGAAAAAATTATTTATCCTCACAATGGTTCTGGGCGCGTTTGCGGCCCAGGGCGATCAACTTGATATTAAGCTAAAGCGCTATATTGAGCGTTTTTCTATGAAGGCCGTTGAGAAGCCAACAGGAAAGAATCCACAAATTTTTAAATTAGGAAAAGAGCTCTTTAATGAGAAAGAGATTTCTGGAAATCGCAATATTAGCTGTGCCGATTGCCATATGCCTGAATTTGGCAGTGGTGATAAGCTTCCTGTGGGAATTGGTGAAGGTGGAAAGTGGCAAGCAGGTGAGCGCTTAATTGCTAAAGGCCATGCTATTCCACGAAATTCACAACCTCTTTATAACTTAGGTGATAAGAATATCGAATTTATGTTCTGGGATGGAAGAGTTCACTATCGTAAAGATTGGGATGTTTACACAACTCCAGTTGAAGCCTTAAATGGTGATTATCCTGAACGATGGGATATTACTGAAAATCTTGGAAGTGCCCTTGCTGCGCAAGCTCTTTTTCCAATTACTTCTCATGAAGAAATGAGAGGAGTTAAGGGAAGCAATGACATTGCCAACGCCGTAAATGAAGAAGCAGTTTGGAAGATCGTTATGGGAAGACTTTTAAAGATGCCTAAGTATCAAAAGTTGTTCAAAGAAGCCTATCCAAGGACTCCAAAAGCTGAACTTAATATTGGCCACTTTGGTCAGGCCATTGCCCATTTTGAAACACATGAATTTGCAGTATATGAAACGGCGTGGGATGAGTACTTAAATGGTAATCGCTTTGCTCTTAATCAAAAGGCCAAGCGTGGTGCAGTTGTATTCTTTGAAACTGGAAGCTGTATTGGATGTCATACAGGGACACTTCTTGGTGCGAATATGTTTGCAGCAGTAGCTTCGCCGCAGATAGGGCCAGGTAAGAATGATCCGAGAAGAAATGATGAAGGGCGATTTCTTGTAACCAAGCGAGAAAGTGATCGCTATAAATTTAGAGTTCCGCCTTTAAGAAATATTGCATTAACCGCTCCTTACTTTCATTCGGGCGCATATGGGAGCCTTGAGGAAGTTGTTGAACATTACCGAACAGGTGTTACGGCAATTGATCAATATGACAGCTCTTGGTTACTAAGCACTTTTAAGAAGAATTTTGGAAAGAATCTGTTTGTTGAAACAAATCAATATATGCTCTTTAAAAAGAAAGATGCAGCAGACATGATCCTTAAAGATCAATTGATTCGTATCAATGACTCGCAAAAAAGCGATTTAGTCTACTTTTTGAAGTACGGATTAACTGATAAGAAAGATCTCCAGAGAATTATGCCTTAAATAATTGGTAGCGAAATTTGTATAAACAAGCAGATTTCGCCCATATTTCATTAATATCTTCGCAACGTGTTACAATAACTATTGTCGCGTTAAACTTATGGGGAAGTTGATGAAAAAGTTGATTTTATTTTTAAGCATAGTCGCAATTTCAAGCACTTATGCTCTTGTAACAGATGAGAATTACGAAGGAGTGACGGATGTTCAATTCGATGTTGTCCGTTCATTTGATATTCTTGATCCTGAAACAGGTTACTCCCACCGAATTGATGCCCCAAAGAGAGGAAGTGATAAGAGTATAAAGGTTCGTATTGTTGGTCAAAATAATTGGGCCTATCGAATTAAACTTGAAGTCGACGGAGTTGAGCAAGATAAGACTTATCATGTAACGAAACGATATCTTAAAGAGGCCCTTGATATGGCAACGGCCTACAACTATATCCGCTTAAACCGTACTATTGATGAAGTAGGGAATCCTCCAATTGAGCCTTGTGAAGGTAGTGATATTTTATCTGAAAACCGTCCTGTTTATGTTGGCGAAATTTTTGAAGAGCCTAAGAATATTATTACAAGTAATCAAAAGTGGAAGGCCGGTTGCGAGGTCTTAGAAAACCGTAATTCATTAACTTCAAGCGATAGCAATACTAAGTCAAAGCTTGGACAATGTATTAGGAGTATCCAAAACTCAATTACACGTCAGGGTTCTTTAAAAAATCGTGGGCAAATATTTAAAAACCTCTACCGTTATTTAAGACCGGAAGAGCAGCACTTTGCCGCTATGATCTTTACTGCTCAAGGTGAAGCTGGAATCCTTGTTCGTGATATCAATGGTGGTGAAAGACACCCTGAAGAAATGATGATGATCATGAAGGTTATTGATAATCGTGTTCGTAACTCGAATGAAGATGCATCTCGTGCTGGTAAAGAAGGTAGTACGACTGCTCTCGATATTGCTTTAGATCCATGGCAATTCTCGATGTATAACCATAATGAAGATAATTGGAGACAAATGATGCTTCCTGGTCGAAATCAAGAGTTTGATACGGCCATTGATGCTTATATGAAATTTGGAACGGCCAATTTTAAGCCAAAGCCAGATGTTGATCATGTTTACCATTACCATGCAAACTGGATGCTTCCAACGAATGATGCTTGGGGAGATAACTTTAGAGCAAATCAAGATAATTGGGAGTTAAATGTTCAAGTTGATGGAAATCTTCTAAGACAGCCAAACCCAATGTATAATGAAAACAATGCAAGTGATCGTAAGAAGATTGCGAAAAGTTGGAAAAGACAACGCCATATTTTTTATAAACCAATCGATACAGATGGAAAGATCGTTGATGGCGACGATTGGCATTGGACTGTAAAGAAACCGTTTAGGTCATAATGAAAAAGATACTATTAATTACAACATTTCTATTTCAAACAATTGTTAGCGCTGGTGTTAGTGACTGGTCAATTGTAAATATTAAAGGTGACTTCTGGCTTAAGAAAAAAGATTCGAAAACACTTAAGGCAAAAATCACAAAACGTACTGGAAAAAGTAAAGTTACTGAGACTAAGTCTGTTGGTGATAATTATGAATTGATAATTTATTACGCAGGTTCAGCGGGTACTTTCCAGTTAATAGATATTTACTACGCTGTCATCTTTGATAAGAAGAAAAATCAATTTATTGGAGACTACCCTTGGGAATATAAAGCTCAAGAGGGATCTAAGAAAGTTGATAATCCAAAATGGGATATTTCAAAGAAGGTCATTAAAATCAATGACCCACAAACTGACTTGAAGAAAACTATCCAATTAAGATCAAACTAAGAAATCATAAATGAGTGAGGCGAGGGCGCGTGCGTCCTTTGCCGATAACTCGTCAAATAACGGATTGTATTCGTAAATTCCTAAAATCTGTTTTTTACTCGCTGTATACTCTTTATATTGAGAAACAAGCTTTCTTAAAAACTCAAGAGGGATTCCGTCGTGATTTACAGCGCTCACACTTTGCATATCACTAGCTGCAATAGCGTCTGCATCGATACTAAAGAGAATATCACCATCATGTGTTTCGTAGATCTCTTTCATAAAGCTAGTGTCGCTAAAAGTAAGAGATAACTCTTTGAGCTTTTTCGTATCGATAATATCCATCTTCATACCTTCATAATTTTGAGGCACGTTTGCATATTGATGAATTCCAATTTGCAAAATTTTGACTTCTTTCTGATTGGCCACTTGGCGAAATGGAGTCCCTGAATGATAGACATCATCACTTCTTGTATCAAGGTGGGCATCAATATTGATTAGAAGTGGATTCTTTAGTTCAACACCCATGGCAAGAGGATAGACATGGTCGTGGCCTCCACCAAGGTGAACTAATTTCTTTGCTTTTATCTTCTTTATTTTCTCGATTGATTGGGCCTGCATTTTATCAAAGTCCAACTGTCCTTGGTTGGCGATACTTATTATCCCAAGCTCACTGAGGCTATTATGATCGGCAAATTTCTTTAGCTGAGAAAGGATTACTTTTGGCCCGTGAGAGGCGCCGCGGCGGCCACCGTTTCTCACAACACCAAGGTCGTTCTCACTTAGTAGAAGAGCTTGCTGTGAATTAAAGTCATCAATTTTAAAGCGAGTGGCAATAGATTGTGATTTTCTTTTGTTAAGATTGTCATCTATTTCTTTCCAGCCCATGTAACTTCCTTTAAAGTATAACTATGCAAAAAAATTGGTATATTAATCAGTCCGGCAAAAATAAGGGACCATTCAACGCTCAAGATATTATCGACTTTTATGATAAAGGTCTAATTAAATCCTATCAACTTTGCTGGCGCAAAGGGGCCAAGAATTGGAAGCCTGTCTTTGCAGTCATTCAAGTTGCCCGTAATGAGGCCCAATCTTATTATGAGTCTAAGGTTTTAGATGAAGATCATGATCTTCCTGAGATTCCTATACACGAAGCGAAGTTCTTTGATGACTACAATGAGGATGATACTCCACCTCCTTTAGAGGAAGAGATTGAAGATGAGGACGATTTCGAACGTGAGTTAGAAGATAGTAGCGAGAAACTTGATGTCGCAGCAGACATTAAGTTACCTAGTAAGTTTCCAATTTATACAACAGTTATTGCAAGTTTTATCATCACAGTTGTTGTGGTTATCAGTTTCTACATGGCCGCAGGCCCTAGAGTGAAAGAAGTTGAGTTAAAAAATATCTCTATTAGTGCACTAAATGAATTTAAGAAGCCTGTTAGTGCAAATGATGTACATTTAATTGTTAATAAGGATATGTCTGCTCTTTATATAAAGCTTCCATTTAAAAGGAGAGTAAGTGTTGAGCTCATTCTTCATCGAAAACCTGATGAGCTACATCGTGGGGATGTTCTTGTAAAGGCCCATAATATTGGTGAAGGCGGAATTATTGAGTTTAAGGATCTAACATTAGAGGAAGGACAAAACTTCATACCTGGTTCTTATGCTGTAACTTTCATTTACGATTATCTTGGACTATTGGATAATATTAAGAGCAAATTTGGGACTGGTTCAAACCGTGAAGTTTTAGAAAAGAAAGTATTCCTTGTTCCTGAAACACGTGAAAAATATATTGCACAAATTACAAAAGTTGAGAAAAAGAAGACTGTTGCTTCAAAAAAGAATATTGCTGCAATTAATGAAAAGCTTAGAACACTAGAGGCCCTCATTTCTTCGATGTCAATTCACTATCGTCTTTCTCTTAGTCAGGTTAGTGGATGGTTGGCCCATAAAGAATTTAAGCAACGATATGCAAAGAATATTGCACCTTTGTTACAGAGTATTATTTTATCGAATTATGATCTTAATGATGCAAGACTTTCTAGTGAAGAGAGGAAACTTGAAAATGAAATACACTCTTTGGGTAAAGATATAAGTGCTTGGAGTGTGAAGCTTACTGATAAGCTGTCTCGCTATGGAATGCTAAATAAGAAAAAGCGTCTCTACCTAAGAAAGTTTATGGATGATGACCGCGTGATTTTTCAGTCTTCAAAGAATGATATTCAAGCAGAAATTCAAAAGCTACTCTAAGTCTACTGGAATATACTTTCCGCGCTCATTTTGCGTAATCTTTGCACTGGCATATTTAGGGTCATGTTCAAAAATTACGCGAAGATCTTTTTCTACAATCATCTTTAGAAATTCAATCTTATCAACAGTCGTCTGCCCAGGAGCAATGTCATAGCCCATTACCCAAGGCACGTGAACGTGATTTGATGTTGGGATTAGATCGGCAAGATAGATATATTCATTTGTATATGGGTGTATAAGGTGAGGAGTATGGCCATAAGAGCACTTAAAACGAAGGCTATCATTACTTAATTTTAAAATTTCACCTTCTTTTCCAGTGAGCCAGTGAACACGTCCAGCTTTATCAAACCTTTCAATTGTTTCTTTAAAGTATTGCTTATGAAAAGAGCCACTATCTCTTAACGTTGGATTAAGTGCATATTCCCAGTGATCTTTGTGAAGGTGAATCGTAGCGTTTGGAAAGACCGGTGCAAATTCACCATTTTCATCTTTATATACCATCCCACCAACATGGTCGAAGTGTAGGTGAGAGATCACAAGGTCTGTCACATCTGCACAATCAATTCCCTTGTCGGCAAGTGCCTTCTTTAAAGGAGAGTGTTCTTGGCGAACATCGAATTGCTCATCAAACTTTTCACCGTGATAATCGCCAATTCCCGTATCTGTTATAATGATGCGATCTTGGTCCTTGATGATCCAAAGTCTTAGGTCGAGGTCAATGCGGTTGTCATTATCCGCAGGATGAACCTTGTTCCATAATGGTTTTGGAATAATGCCGAACATGGCACCACCGTCTAATCTAAATTTACCAGGGCTAATAAGTATGTTTTCCATGTCATAATTGTGCGAAAGTTTAGAAATTGCTACAAGACTGTAAGCGTTATATTGTGAATAAATCTTCAGTTCTAAATCTTAATCATTTAATGCACAAAAAACTTGGGGAAAATGACACGACTCACCTAGAAAGATATGGTCTTGCCCTCTATTATAAGCCAGTAAAATCATGAATATTTCATAGACAAAAAACTTAGGAGTTTTAATGAACGTACATGAGTACCAGGCCAAGGGTTTAATGAGAGATATGGGCCTGAAGGTTCTTAGAGGTGAAGTAGCGAAGACTGTTGATGAAGCAGTTGCTGCTGCAGAAAAATTAGGTGGAAATATTTGGGTTGTTAAGGCTCAAATTCACGCAGGTGGGCGTGGTAAAGCAGGTGGTGTTAAGCTTGCAAAGTCAATCGAAGAAGTTCGCTTACACGCTGACGATATTCTAGGTAAGACTCTTGTTACTCACCAAACTGGTCCAGAAGGAAAGAAAGTACACACACTATTCATCGAAGAAGGATGTGACATCGAGCATGAGTACTATGCTGGTGTTGTTCTAGACCGTGCAACTGGTAAAGTTACAATGATGGCCTCTGAAGAAGGTGGAGTTGAAATTGAAGAAGTTGCTCACAATACTCCAGAGAAAATTATTAAAGTAGCAATCGATCCAGCAGCTGGGTTCACTCCATTTGTTGCTAGAAAGCTTGCATACGGAATTGGTCTTAAGACAAAAGAAGAAGTGAAGGAAGCTTCAATTTTCTTTAAAGGTCTTTACGATCTATACATGAAGTATGACTGTTCAATTGCAGAGATCAACCCATTAGTAAAAACTAAGCAAGGTGATATCTTAGCACTAGACGCAAAGTTAAACTTTGATTCAAACGCTCTTTTCAAGCATCCAGAGGTTCAAGAACTAAGAGATCCAACTGAAGAAAGTGATAAAGAACTTGCAGCAAGTGAATTTGGTGCAGCATATATTGAGCTTGATGGAAATATTGGTTGTCTAGTAAACGGTGCAGGTCTTGCAATGGGGACAATGGACATCATTAAGCTACACGGTGGTGAGCCAGCTAACTTCCTTGACGTTGGTGGATCAGCAACAAAAGAAACTGTTCAAAAAGCATTCTCTCTAATTCTTCAAGATGAGAACGTAAAAGCAATTCTAGTTAATATCTTTGGTGGGATCATGAAATGTGACATTATCGCTGAAGGTGTTGTTGCAGCTGCAAAAGAACTAGAACTTACAGTTCCATTAGTAGTACGTCTAGAAGGAACAAACGTTGCTCTAGGTAAGAAAATATTAAATGAATCAGATCTTGCAATTATCGCTGCTGAAGATCTAGCTGATGCTGCAAAGAAAGCAGTTGAAGCAGCAAAAGGGGAGGCGTAATGGCCATTCTTATTAATCGTGATACAAAACTAATCACTGTTGGTTTTACAGGTAAGCAAGGTACTTTCCATTCACTACAATCAAGAGATTACGGTACTAACTTTGTTGGTGGTGTAACTCCAGGTAAAGGTGGAACAGTTCACGAAGGTTTCCCTGTTTTCAATACAATCAAAGAAGCTATGAATAAGACGGAAGCGAATGCGGCCATGATTATGGTTCCACCTCCGTTCGCAGCTGACTCAATCCTTGAAGCAATCGATGCAGAAATGCCACTTATCATTGCTATCACTGAAGGGATTCCTATCCTAGATATGGTTAAGGTAAAAGCAGCTCTTAAAGGTTCAAAATCAAGACTAATTGGTCCTAACTGTCCAGGTGTTATCACTCCAGGTGAGTGTAAGATCGGAATTATGCCAGGTCACATCCACATGCCAGGTCGTGTTGGTGTTATCTCTCGTTCAGGAACTCTTACTTATGAAGCTGTTTACCAATTAACTCAAAGAGATATCGGACAATCAACTTGTGTTGGTATCGGTGGTGACCCAGTAAACGGAACTAACTTCATCGACGTACTAGAGCTTTTCGAAAAAGATCCAGATACAGATGCTGTTATCATGATCGGTGAGATCGGTGGTTCTGCAGAAACAGATGCAGGTCGTTGGATTCAAAAGAACATGAGTAAACCAGTTGTTTCTTTCATCGCTGGTGCTTCAGCGCCTCCAGGTAAGAGAATGGGGCACGCAGGTGCAATCATCTCTGGTGGTGATGACACTGCTGAAGCTAAGTTTAGAATTCTTGAAGAGTGTGGTGTAACTGTATCACGTTCTCCAGCTGAACTTGGTGAGACAATGGAGAAGGTTTTAAAGAACCTTTAATTAAAGAATTTAGGAAATTTTCCGCAAGATAATTTTAAGGAGATTAAAATGGAAAGAACTTTTAGTATCGTTAAGCCAAACGCGCTTCTTGATAACAACATCGGTAACATCATTAAGAGATTTGAAGAAGAAGGTCTAAGAATCGCTGCTCTTAAACTTACTCACCTTTCAAAAGAGAAAGCTGAAGGTTTCTATATTGAGCACAAAGATAGACCATTCTTTGGTGAGCTTGTTGCTTTCATGACTTCTGCGCCAGTTGTACTTATGTGCCTAGAAGGTGAAAATGCAGTTGAAAGAAACAGAGAAATCATGGGTGCTACTAACCCAGCTGAAGCTGCTGAAAATACTCTAAGAAAGCTATATGCTAAGTCAATCGGTGAAAACGCTGTTCACGGTTCTGACTCTCTAGCTTCTGCAGAAAGAGAACTTGCTTATTTCTTCGAAAAAGATGAAATTTGTCCACGTTTCTAATTATCTTTTTATCTTAAAAGTATAATGAGAGAAGGCCTTGTCTATGACAAGGCCTTTTTTATGTTTATAAAGAGAATTTGTCGTGTTAAGTTTACGTATGAAAACTCTTGTACTGTCTTTAGCATTATTCGGGATTTCGGCATTTGCTCAGATCCCAAGACAAAAAATTAAAATAATGAATCAACGACTTCATAAAGAGCTTAAAGTTGTAAAAGTTGATTATTTTACAAATATTCCAAGTGAAGAATTCTACTTCGTCGATCCGTATCAAAAGAATAAAAAGAATAAAGCGTTGGCATTCTCTCTTGAGAATCTTTTCAAGCACTTTGCTCCAGATGCAAAGTCAGTAAAGCTAACGGCCATTAATCTTTATCAAGTTATTATCCAAAGAAATACTGAGAGGGCCAAAACAACTTACGTCATGTATAAGCAAGATGGAAATTGGATGGAAAACTCTGACTTAGGTCCTTTAAGGGTTATCAGAAAAGGTTTAGGTATAATTCCGAATGATAAAATTACCAAAGAAGGAATAGATTGGATTTGGATGATTAATGAGATTTCTTTCATCTATGAATAAATTTTCGAATAAACACTTATTTTACAGTTTCATCGTAATTTTTATATTTGTTATCGCTGCAGGAGTAGGGGCCGGTCTTCGTATCTTTGATAAAGATGAGCCTAAGCTGTTTAATGCTCGTGTTATTTCGAGATTGTATTTTCAAGTGGTCGCAAGTATTCATGCCACTTCCCAGAACCTTGAAGAATTTAAAAAGAGTCCAAGTTCTGAAGCCCTTGAGTCCGCTTTCCTTAGGGCCGATGCAATCCTTGGTCATACAATGGCCTATAGGAGTGAAATCTACTCTCTTGCTGAATATGATACAGAGTCGTTTCTGAAATATCTCTCTGAAGTCGACCGTAGCTTTAATACTGCTAGACAAAAGATTGAAGCACTCCTTTTTAAGGTTGAGTCAAATGTGGGATATTCTTATGTTGCTAGTGACTTGAATAAAATTGATGAAGTTCTAATCATCTTAGAGCGCTTGAATAATCTAACATTAAAGCTAGAGAGTGAGTCATGGCTGTTGTCTGCAAATGTATTTGGGGATGCTGCAGGTTCATTTGAATTTAATCGAATTGTTTTTCTCACTTCTTTAATTGGTCTATTTATTTGTCTGACCGGCTTTCTGATCATGCTTATTTTAAAGAGTAGGAGTGATGAAGAGCTAAAAGAAAAAAATGTTGAGCTGCTTAATAATTATCGACTCGCAAACCTAGGTGAGTTTGCCGCTAATGTTGCTCATGAGATCAATAATCCACTCACGGTTTTATTGTGGAGCGTAAAAAGAATTGAAAAAGTTAATAACAGCGATGGGGAAATGAAAAGCTTGGCGATGATTAGAGGTCAGGCCGAGAGGATTGATCAGATCATTAAGGGGATAAAGCTTCTTTCTCAAAATTCTAATCACTTAAATAATAGCCCAATAGATATTGAAGAACTCTTTGAACACCTGCGAGAGATTATTATTCATAAATGTGTCGCTAATAATATTGTTTTGAATATTGAAGGGAGTTGCTCAGGAAGTAAGGTCTGGGGGAAAGAGGTTCAACTTCTTCAAGTTTTCACAAACTTTATTGTTAACTCTATTGATGCAATGGAGGGAATGAATAATAAGAAAATTTCGATTAAGTATAAAACTAATCTTGAAGATCAGTTACTTATTCATATTATCGATACCGGTAGGGGGATTGATCTTAAAGATCAGAAGAAGCTTTTTGCTTATATGTACACGAGTAAGCCTGGTACAGGTATGGGAATCGGACTTGCTCTTAGTTCACAGATCATTGAGTCTCTTAACGGCCATATCAAATACCTAAATAATGAGGAAAATACGACTTTTGAAATCATGTTGCCGCTTTATCGCTAATTAGTTTCTATTTTTCTTTTATACTTGGTCAAATCGACTTAATCGTGATAAAAATTATTTATGAGAATTTTGCTACTAATCGCTACGTTTTTTAGTATTAGCGTGATTGCTAAAGTACCTAGACAAAAAATTGCAATCTTAAATCAAAAACTTCATACCGAAGACAAGGTTGTGAAGGTTGATTACTTCACTAAAATCCCAAGTGTTGAGTTTGATTTTTTTGATCCATATCAACAGCACAAGAAGATAAAGGTAACAGCTTTCTCTCTTGAGAGTCTGTTTGTTTATTTTGCGCCTACAGCTACGTCCGTGAAACTTAAGGCCATTAATCTTTATAAAGTTCATATTAAAAGAAATGTTGAACGTTCTAAAACGACTTATATTATGTATAAGCAGGATGGGAAGTGGCTTGAAAATTCAGAGCTTGGCCCTATGAGAATTATTAGAAAAGACTTAGGGGTTATTTCAAAAGATAAGATTACTGAAGAAGGAGCTGACTGGATTTGGATGATAAATGAGATCGAATTTGTCTATGAGTAAGCTTTCTAATAAGCATTTATTCTATAGCTTCTTAATTATTCTCGTTTTGATGCTTTCTGCTGGATTTGGAGCAGGGCTTCGAATTTTTGATAAGGAAGAGCACAGACTTTTTAACTCAAGAGTTGTTGCTAGACTTTATTTTCATGTGGCCTACGCTATTCATGACACTCATAAAAAACTTATAAAATTTAAAGATTCACCAACAATTGATAATCTCGAAGATGCCTATTTAAGAATTGATGCTAGCTTTGGACAAATTAGTGCACTAAAGAGTGAAGCTTTTATTTTAGATGAGTATGAAACGAAATCATTTCAAGACTACCTGAAGGTTGCAAATGAAATCCTCACGTCTGCTCGTGGTATTATTGAGACAGTTCTTACGAGGGCCGAGAGTGTAGATGGCTATCAATTTACGGAAAATGACTTTAAGGAGATTGCTCGCTCAATTCTAATTCTAGAGCGACTCAGTGACTTGAACTTAGAGCTTGAAAGTGAGTTTTGGCAAATCTCTGCCTATGTCTATGGCGATATCACCAAATCTTTTGACTTTAAGCGTGCTGTTTACCTAGCTTCTCTTACCGGTTTAACTATCTGCCTTATTGGTTTCCTCGTCATCCTTGTTTTAAAAATTCGAAGTGATGAGAGGCTTGAAGAAAAGAATGTTGAGCTTGTTAATAATTATCGTCTGGCAAATCTAGGTGAGTTTGCGGCCAATGTCGCTCATGAAATTAATAATCCTCTTACTGTACTTCTGTGGAGTGTGAAAAGACTAGAGAAGAACACTGCTGATGAAGAAGAGAAGAAAAAGTTTAATATGATTAAGAATCAGGCCCAAAGGATTGATCAAATTATTAAAGGGATCAAGCTTTTATCTAAGAACTCTAATCATCTAAACAATAGTGCAATTAATGTAGATAAGCTCTTTGATCAGCTACAAGAGCTTGTTATTCATAAATGTAGTGCAAATAATATTGCTTTGAATATTGAAGGTGACTGTAAAGGTTGTCAGATTTGGGGAAAGGAAGTTCAGATTCTTCAGGTACTCACAAATTTTGTTTCCAATTCTGTTGATGCAATTGAAGAGATGGAAAGAGGGCGAATTACGATTCGCTATAAATCTAATAGTGAAAACCAATTGATCATACATATTGTTGATACAGGTAAAGGGATTGATCTTAAGGATCAGAAGAAGCTCTTTGCATATATGTATACAACTAAGCCAGAAGCCGGTATGGGCATTGGTTTGGCCCTTAGTACTCAGATCGTTGAGTCGATGAATGGCCACATTAAATATCTTAATAAAGAGGAGAATACGACTTTTGAGATCATGCTTCCTCTTTATCGTAACTCAGCTAAATATAAGTAGTTGAAATTATTGGGTCGTTTCTCTACAACGAACTGTCTAAAATTCAAAGATCATATGTAAATCTTACAAGGCTCATTGAGGCTGATGCTGCGTCGTAGTATATTCAATGGGAGAGAAAATACCCTTGGAGGTAGAAATGTTTAACATTGGAGATTACGCAGTTTGCCCTGGCCACGGTGTGGGACAAATTGTGGACATCGAAGATCGCGAGGTAGGAGGACAAAGTCTTTCATTCTACATCATTAAAGTTGTAGCTAATGGAATGACTGTAATGGTTCCTACGAATTCCAAAGATGGAATTAGAGTACTCGTCGACGAAAAAGAGATCAGTGAAGTTTACGAGCTTCTTAATGATCATGATGTAACAGTTGATAATTCAACTTGGAACCGTCGTTACAGAGACTATATGGAAAAAGTGAAGACTGGTTCACTTATTGAGATTGCTGATGTCCTTAGATCACTTTTCTTATTAAAGAATAAGAAGAATCTTTCGTTCGGTGAAAAGAAAATGCTTGAGCAGTGTAGAGACCTAATTGTTCAAGAGATTTCAATCAAGAACGGGGCAGAGAAAACTGAAGTAAAAAATCAAATTGAGAGCTGTTTTAATTAATAGCTTTATAAGTTCAAGGTTCTTTTGAACTTATTCTCTTGTGTTGTGTGTGTGAAATAAGCGTTTGTGGGGTAACTTGCAAGCGCTTTATTTTTTTCAAAGACTTTCAAAATATCTTTTTTCAACATTTTCGAGTAACTCTTTTGGTGTAACTTCCATAATGTACTCAGTGTTTCCTTCGTAATTGATTCGCTCGTGAATTGGTTTAAAGCCCCAGCGCTTAAATGAACGGGCCCTAATTTTATCCGCTTCTATGACAATGCGATCAAGGCCCTCTACTTTCTGTGCCGCAAATGTAACGGCCGCTATTAAGTCATTTGCATTGAAAATGGAATCATTCCCATCTACTGCAAAACGTCCAATTTCGGCTATTATTTCACCTCTTTGTCTTTCTACCTCATGGCCAGTAAAGATCTCAAGAGGAAGCTTCTGATTTACTTCTTTTGAAAGAGTAATTGAAATTGTTCCCGAAATATCGATCGAATCTTTTTCTCTAGATAGGTAGCGAATACCAGAATCATCATGACCTTTAAATGAATATTTTATCTGAGAGTTTCGAGCTGCTGCAAGAACGATTGTACGACTTTCTAATTGCTCCGTTATTTCTTTAAGCTTATCTAAGTCTTGGTCTTCGATATTTAGACGATTCTTATATTCATTAAAAAGAAAGTCTCTTACGGTACTGACTAGTTCAGGACGTGATTCATAGTCTCTGATAGCATCAATCATATGAAAGGATGCCTTCACTTCATTATCATCCATATAGGTAAAGCTTTGAATCTTTTTGATCCTTCTTTGAGGTGAGAGAAAGTTTTGATTGTAGTTTAAGCTATTTAAAAAGTTCGCAAACATCGTTTGGTAACTTATTTCTTCACTCTCATTTGCAGAAATATTAAAGATAGAGTTGCTCGTTGAGCTCGAGTTATCAAAATGTACAAGAGTTCTTGTTCTTCCTTGAGAGTCTACATGAACTGGCTCGTGTAACTTATAAGGGTTATCTCCAAGTTGTGCATATGGGACGTAATCTAATTCTCCACGGTAGAATTTGATAAGAGTATTGATTCGTTGATATTCACCTAGAAGATAATCTGTTATTTCTTTTTCATCTTTCTTATGAGCTTCATAAATAATAGTGCTGATATCATTTTGATACTTATAAAGTTTTGAAATATTATTCTCATATTGCTTTTGATGATAGTCGCTCAGTTGTGAAAGGGGAGTTACCGCCTTTACTTTATCGGCATTAATAAGATGCTGCTGATTAAGAGGAACTTTTAAATTCCCTCTTAAAGTAGTGAAAACTAAGTGGCCATCTTCTATCTTACGATCTAGTCCTGAACGATGAATATAAGAAAGGTTGATCCCCTTATACTTATCTTTCAGATAAGTCATGATTTGTGCAACCTTTGTGTCATACTTAGGATCCGCTCCAAAATTAACAAATTCAGAAATGGCCTCGAGACAGGAATTTGGCCTATTTACACTTGCAATTGAGCGGCGTGCAACCTCGTCTTTACTAAGAATAAAGCTAAGAATTACTAGAATGGAAAATACACAAGATATTAGAATCTTCACCAATAGCTATTCGGAAATTTTACGCTATTCTTTAGTCGTTTAGTCGGTTAATTATCGTCTCAAGCCTTTTTGTGTAGGCTTCAACTTCTTTTTTTGGATCAATTACATTATAAAGGCTTAATATCTGGATGATAGCACCTGTTAGAAATTCATGAATGGCCTGACCAGCAAGCTCAGGGTTTAGGTCTGTTGCGAGCTGCCCATCTTTTTGAGCGCTACGAACGAGGTCGATTATCCTCTGTCTACCGGTGTGAATGAGGTTGGCAGCAGTTTGTGAAACCTTCTTGTCGATAGAAGCGCGATAGTAAAGATAGAGAATCGTTTTGGCCTCATTGGGACGGTCAATGAGCCATTGGAAATTAGCAAGACAATGCTTTTTTAGTTTAGTTAAAGAAGTATCTTCTTCGCAAATTGTGCTTATTACTCTAGCGTGGTTCTTTGTAACGATAAAGTCGAGAACTCCAAGAAAGAGTTGAGACTTATTTTTAAAGTAGTGAAAAACTGCAGACTGGCTAACTCCAAGTGTATTTGCAATCTTTTGAAAAGATGCACCATCAATACCTTTGTGCGCCATCTGATCGATTGCTGTCTCAATGATCGCGATCTTTCTTTTTTCACCTTTAGGTGTTTCACCTACACTCATAATAAACCCTAATAACAATTCGAATTTTTACTATCATATAAACTTTCTATCGAGTTTACAAAAACTAACTTGGTTATATTAATGATAACTCAATTTCGCTGTTTTAAACTATGATAATAAGATAAAATAGGCATATGAGTGAAAATGTATTTAATTTAAAATCGAAGTTTAAGCCTTGTGGAGATCAGCCTGAGGCGATTAAAACAATTGTAGAGAAGCTTACAAGCGGCACTAAGGAACAAACACTTCTTGGTGTAACAGGTTCTGGAAAAACTTTTACCATGGCCAACGTTATCCAAAAGCTAGGAAAGAAAACTCTTATTCTCGCCCATAACAAGACTCTTGCTGCTCAACTCTATGCAGAGTTTCGTGAATTCTTTCCCGATAATGCTGTTGAATACTTTGTTTCATATTATGACTATTACCAACCAGAAGCCTATGTTCCTGGAAGTGACACTTATATTGAAAAAGACTCATCAGTAAATGATGAGATCGATAAACTTCGCCACTCGGCAACTCGTTCACTACTGGAAAGAGATGATGTGATTATCATCTCATCTGTTAGTTGTATTTACGGGATTGGTTCCCCTGATGAGTATGCGAATATGAGAGAGACTCTCTTTGTTGGAGATGAAAAAGATCGCGACGAATTTTTAAAGTCACTTGTTGCAATTCAATATGAAAGAAATGATATCGACTTTGTTCGTGGATGCTTTCGCGTTCGTGGTGATATCGTTGAAATCTTTCCGGCCCACGAGGATTCAAATGTTGTACGAGTTGAGTTCTTCGATGATGAGATTGAGAGTATTACAATTGTTGATCCTTTAAGAGGAACAAAGATACAAGCACTACAGAAGGTGACAATCTATCCAAAGTCTCACTATGTTGTTGGAGAGGAGAGAATGGAGCATGCTTTAGAGACTATTAAAGTTGAGCTTCGTGAAAGACTACAGGAATTAGAAAAACAAAATAAACTGGTAGAAAAGCAAAGACTTGAACAAAGAACACTTCTTGATATCGAAATGCTTGAAGAGATGGGCTTTTGTTCTGGTATTGAAAACTACTCGCGCCATATGACAGGAAGTGAGCCTGGTGATCCTCCTCCGACTCTCATTGATTTTTTTAGAAAAGACTTTCTTATGATTATTGATGAGTCCCATATTACTGTTCCTCAGGTTGGAGGGATGTATAGGGGAGATAGAGCAAGGAAGTTAAATCTTGTGGATTATGGCTTTAGACTTCCATCAGCACTCGATAACCGTCCTCTAAACTTTGAAGAATTTAAGACAAAGTTAGACGATATTCTTTATGTCTCAGCGACTCCTGGAAATTATGAGTTAGAGAGAACTCACGGTGAGTTTGTTGAACAAATCATTAGACCAACTGGCCTTCTCGATCCAATTATCGAAGTTAGGGATGCTACCAATCAGGTTGATGACCTCCTTGTTGAAGTAAGAAAAATCATAGAAAAAGGTCAAAGAGTTTTAATCACAACACTAACGAAGAAGTTAGCTGAAGAGCTAACTAATTTCTATCATGGTAGTGGAATTAAAGTGAAGTATCTTCATAGTGATATCGATACAATTGAGCGAGTTGAAATCATTCGCGATCTTAGACTTGGGGAATTTGATGTTCTTGTTGGTATTAACTTATTAAGGGAAGGACTTGATATACCTGAGGTTTCTCTTGTCGCAATTTTAGATGCAGACAAGGAAGGCTTCTTAAGATCTGAGAGATCACTCGTTCAGACAATTGGACGTGCCGCTCGAAATAGTGATGGTAAGGTTCTTATGTATGCGTATCAAACGACAAAATCGATGGAGCGAGCAATAGGTGAAACGAAAAGGCGTCGTGCTATTCAGATGGAGTATAATGAGGCCAATGGAATCACTCCTCAAACTATTTTGAAAGAGGTATCTGGTGGTGTTATCGAGACTCTTCGAGGAAATAAGAAGAAAGGTAAGAAGAGTGGACCTAAAGAAGTCTCGATGTCTCCTGAAGAAATTAAGAAGCGTATCGCTGAGCTTAAGCTAGAGATGAAAGAAGCTTCAAAGGATCTTCGATTTGAAGATGCAGCTAAAATAAGAGATGAAATTAAGTTCTTAAACGAATCATTTCTAGTCTTTGGCTAACTTCCGTTGTAATTGGCATACCCTTTAAGAAATTAAATAGTCCAAGAGCATGGCCATGACGAATAGAGAACTCATCTGCTTCAATTTGTTTTGTCATCTCTCCAATTTGTGACCTCATCGTAAAATGACGATAGTAGAGGTGACCTAATTCATGGAAGATAACTGCTTGGGCCATTTCGTTATCTGCTGAACGAATCAATTTTAGTAATTGAGGGTAAATAAGAACAAATGTTTTATCTCCATGTGAAGGAATAACACTTGAGTACATTCCTTGGCTTTCGAGAAAAACTAATTGTCCATATGAGGCCAAGCTCTCACATTCTTCTTCATCGAGTTGTCCAAGTATATCTTGAAAGAATCTAAAAATATGTGGATTTGAAACGATCCAGTGGTGTGCTGGATCAGAAAAGTCCACTAATGGTAGGTTTTGTTCTTCAGTATTCTTTGTAAATGTTTTCTTTATTGCGTTTATCATACAAGATTCATCGGTATGAATCTTAAATGACATCACTTTCAGCGTGTAAATGATGATTACTAGGTAAGCTTTGCCAGCTATAATCTATAAAATATTAAATAGTTACAATATAAATATGAATAATAAACGATTAAGCTTCTTTCTTTTCTCAATTTTTTTTAGCTTCTTTTTAACAAAAGAAGTATTTGCACAACAGAGAATGGAGAGGGCCGAGGCATTTATAGTTACGGCCATGCCTAGTTATTACAAGGTAATTTCCCCTGCAAAAATGAGAAATGGGAGAGTTGCAGTTATTGTTCAAAATAAAACCCTTACTCCGATTCGCGGCAAGTTTGTTGATGAGTTTGATAAGAATTTAAAATTTATTACAGTAAAGTCAGACATGGAAGTAAGTGTTGAATTTGATTTTAATACCAAGAAAAGATTTTTCTTCGTTCCACTAGATCCTGCTTTTCAAAAAATCGTCTTGAATATAGGTAAATCGGCATATGAGATTCCTTCGCAAAAATAATTCAAAGAAAACCATTATTGTAATCTCTGATGTTCATCTCGGAGCAGGCGAGTATGTTGATGGTGTAAGAAACTATCTTGAAGATTTTCACTACGATGAAGAACTTGTGGATTTTCTCGAATATTTTAGTAAAGAAGAATATTCAAATAAAGAAGTTGAATTAATTATTAATGGAGACTTCTTTGATCTTTTGGCCGTTCCTTATATCAAGGTATATGATGACGAATTTTGGTCTGAAGAGTCTTCATTAAAAAAATTAAAAATGATTCTTGAGGCCCATAAAGAAGTTATGCAGGCCCTTAATGATTTTTTGAAAACAAAGAATAAGAAAATTACTTTCATTATAGGTAATCACGATGCGGAGCTTGTTTTTAAATCACTACAGGAGCTTGTTTTATCTTACTTTGACGAAAATATACGATCAAAATTTGAAATACGTCACCTAAATGATGAGTATCGTCCTGCTGATCGAGTTGTTCTTAAGCATGGCCACGAGTATGAGATTGCTCATACCTTTGATGAAGAGCATTGTATTATCGAAGATGAGTCTGGTAAGCGCTATTTTAATCCTCCGTGGGGATCTTATTACGTCACAAGAGTAATCAATAAGTTTAAAGAGGAGCGAGATCACGTAAATGCTGTAAGACCTATCAATAAGTTCTTAATTAATGGACTTATTTACGATACATTCTTCACGCTGCGCTTTATGCTCGCAAACGTTATCTATTTCATCATGGTTCGTTCAATTTATCTTTTTAAGATAAGTGATAATTTTGGTGATTGGTTAAAACTATTCTTTAAGGAATTAGCACTCTTTCAAGATTACGAATCTCTGACTTTCGATTATCTACAGCAAGCAGAAGATACAGATGTGCTAATTGTTGGTCATACGCATGAGCCGATTTGTCGTACCTATTCTAATGGTAAGACATTTATAAATACTGGAACATGGACTCGTATGTATAATCTCGATTTTGGAAAGGGAACTGGAACGACTCAGTTAACTTTCGCTAAGATTGAAGTTATGGATAATAAAAATGATAATGAAACGAGTATTCAGGCGAATCTTCACACTTGGATGGGAAGAAATACACTTCCGTACGGAACATTTAATTAATAACTAATAATTAAAGAGATAGTATGCTTGTTACATGAGGCTTTATACGGCCGCTGTAATTGACATTGAGTCCTCTAACTCCTGCTCCAGCATCAATCATATAAACAACACTACTTAGAGATGTTTTTTCTCCGGTAATCAGTCCGTAGCTAAATTCCATGATGTGAGAGACAAACTCAAGGATCTCACTGCTTAAGCCAAGGCCTGCTTGTGATATTTGATCGGGCATTCCTGAACCATCATATTTTTCATGATGAGTATCAATGAGTTTCTTACACTCTTCACTTAACTTAATACCGCTTTGATCAATAAACATACGACTAAATTTAACATGTTTGTAATATTGCTCTCTTTGATCGTGAGTGATTTCAGTTTGATTGCCATGAATGATATTAGGCGATATTTGAGTAAGGCCAATATTTGCTAGGAATGAAGCACATACTAGGTCTGCAAGATCTTGTGGGTTATCAATCATCATTTTCTTCGCAAAGAAATAACTGAGAGCGACGATTCTATTTGTCAGATTATCTTTATTCATATGCACACCTGCAAAGTGACGTGCAAGAGATACAGTGTGGCTTATATCAATTGAAAAAAGCATGATTTCTTTTTGGGCCCTAAGTATGATAGGTAGAAAGTCATCCTTATCGATTGCTTTTGAGACCATACTGCGAAGAGGGGGAAGTGCGATATGTTCGCTTATCCTTTGTTCCTCAATAATGTCTTCGTACTCTTTTAAAATTTCAATCTTCTGCTTTGTTTCTTCAATAACTCTTGGTTCAATCTTATCGAGTTCTCCAACTGTGGCCAAATAAGTCATTCTCTGGGAAAGCTTTACTGCGATCTTACCTTTATTACTATCTTCAATATAACGTAGTAGTTCATAACTATCATTTGTTAATGGAGTATTGGCCTTTAGTGATAAATTATATGTTTTATCTTTCAAGTTGTAGACATAGAGTGAAAAAGGAAAAGTTTTAATGTCTTTTAGTGAACTTAATTTGATAAAGAAATATGCCCTCATTTCTTACCTCCAAAGATTCCTTTAAAGAGACCACTAACAGATTCTGTAATGGATGAGCTCTTTTTTGATTCAATCTTCTTAGATGCTCGATCTTCTCCACTAAGGTAGCTTCCCTTGATTACTTGTAGACATTGTTCGACTCTTTTTGGATTTTCATTTGATCTTGCAATTTCACCCTTGGAAGTCAGAAATAGAATGAAGTTATGGTATTTTCCATTTTCTATGATTGGTATGTGATAGTAGAGCAGCTCACTTTGAAATGTTGTATCATTCCAACTAGGTTTTCTCTTTGCTTTTAAAACATTCTTTATGGCCTCGAAGCGATCATCAACATCTTCATTACCTAGAATACACTCATTTTGAATATTATAAATGACGACAGTTCCAATGCAAAAAGTATTTATATATTCATTTGTGAAGCTTTTTACTGCGTCACCATCAATAACAAAATTCATCGCCTCGATAAAAAAGTTCATATCTTTTGGATCTGGAATAAAGATTGCGCCTAGGGCATCTTCAATTTCTTGTTCATTTTTCAGCCTCTCTGCTTCAGCATCGGCCAGTGCCTTTGCTTGTTGTGCTTCAAGTGCTCTTTTTCTTTCTTCTTCCTGCTTTTTTCTTGCATCTTCTTGTTGTTGCTGAATCTTTAATTGTTCTGCTAGACGATTTGCTTCTTCTCTTTTTTTAGCAGCAAGCACATCCTGAGATTCGGAGAATTTTATTTCTAATTCTTCTTTCGAACCACCTTCGTATTCAGGTTGTTTATCAAGGTTTGAGTAATCAATAGTTTGCTCGCCAAGATCACCCTTCTTTTCGTATTCAATAGTTGGTCCAGGAGGTCTTGTTACTTCTTCGTTTTCGGCCTTGTTATCTAAATTAAGATCTAAATTATGTACATTATCATACTTTTTATTTTTCTCTTTAGAGTGCGCATCGAGAGAAGCAAATAGATCTTCATTGTCTCTATTATTTGTCTGATTATCACGAGAACCATTATTCTTACTCATTGCCAGATCGGCACTGTCTTTCGATTTACCTTGGAGACCTTTCTCGTTATCAATAAGTTCATCATTAGATGAAGACTGTATTCCTTGTTGATCTCTTCCCTTAGAAGTGGTCTTATTTGACTGTAGCTCTTCTAATGTTTTCAATAAGTCATCATCAAAATCGTCATCACTATAATCAGTATCGCTTTGTGTAGGAGTAAGCTTTCCACTAAGATTTGGTCTGCTCGTTTTGCTATCATTTAAGTTTGATTTTTTTATATTATCAAGACTTGCAAAGAGGTCTTCGTCGGTATCTTTTTCATTTTCTACATTATCTAATGTTGCGGAGATGCTACCTTTAAGTGAACCATCTTTCTCATTCGATTTATTTGTCGCATTTTTAACTTTATCGAGACTTGCAAAGAGGTCTTCGTCAGTATCTTTTTCGTCTTCAATATCATCAAGAGTAGGAGATAGCTTACCTTGAAGGCTTCCACCAAGGTCATCGGCTTTATTTGCTGATTTTTTGACAGTATCAAGACTCTTGAAAAGATCGTCTTCGAAATCATCGTCTTCAATGTCATCTAATGTTGGAGATAAACTCCCCTTAAGTTGTCCACTTTGTTGGCCTGAGTTTTGTGAACTCTTTTTTACACTATCAAGACTTTTAAAAAGGTCCTCATCAAAGTCGTCTTTATCTTCATCATAGTCATCTAAAGTAGGGGATACTTGTCCTTTTAGACTTCCTCCTAGATCCTTATTTGATTTACTTGATTGCTGTTCAAGGCTTTTAAAGAGATCCTCTTCAAAATTTATCTCAGGAGTGTTGTCGGCTTTATTATTCTTTTCTAATGAGCCTTTAAGATGGCCACCTTCTTGATTATTTTGCTTTTGGTGTGCACTTAAGTCTTTTAATGACATTCCTTGTTCTTTAATTTCGTCATCATCACTATAATCTGCATATGTACTATCATCAAAGACATCCTTATTAGCTTTTTGAGGAGCTGCCTTTGAAACATTTCCCTTTAAGTGCCCACCATTATTATTTCTTTCGGCCTCTTTCTTATCTTCATAATTTCTTTCTTCGAGTGCTGCTTTATCTTCACCACTTCGAAACTCCATTTCTGCTGTTTCTTCGGCCTTCTTTAAAGATCTTAATATAAGATTTACTTTATACTCTAACGTTTTTGCAGGAACAGGTTCTTGTATATACTCTGTTAATCCAATCTTTCTAAACTTTTCTAGAGTTTTAGGAGGCACAGCTTTCGAGTTAATCAGAAGCACTTTTACATTATTTTTATGAATGAATTTTCTTAGCGGTTGAATACATTGAGCTGTCTTTTTAGGACTACAGGCAATCGTTAAAGACTGGCCGATAGTTGGGATTAGTTGATTATATTCCTCGGGACTTTCAACTTCATATATTTCGATACCCTCTGCTTCTGCAGATGCCTCAATAGACTCTTTTAGCTTCTTTACTGCTTCAGTAAGAGGCTCAAGAAAAATGAGCGGTTTCCCTTCTTCCATATAGCTTATTATCGGTAAATCATTTAATTTATTTATGTACTTATCATTATAGAGTCCAAAAAAATTAATGATTTTCGAAACTTTCCTTAATTTTAGAAAATGTAAAAAAAAATCTAAAATAATTTAATATTTTCCTAAAGCTTTCATTTTCACCTCCGAGAAGATTCATGTTAGGTCAGAAGACTTAATTAAAAAGTTAATAAAATTCACAAGAGCAGTATGCTCATTGTTCCAATGGTCGGGACAACCCTGAGTACGGGGGGGAAATAGATCACGGAGGTATCACAATGGGTATGCGTATTAACACAAATGTAACGTCTTTAGCTGCACAAAGATCATTAGGTCTAAGCAACAACGCTCAATCAAAATCTTTAGAAAAACTTTCATCTGGTACAAGAATTGTACGTTCAGCTGACGATGCTGCAGGTCTTGCGATTTCTGAGAAATTAAAAGGGCAAATTAGATCAACTAATCAAGCAGAAAGAAACGCGAATGACGGTATTTCAATGATTCAAATCGCAGAAGGTGGTCTGAATGAAGTATCAAACATCTTAGTAAGACTAAGAGAACTATCTGTTCAATCAGCATCGGACACAGTAGGTGACACTGAGAGACAATTTACTGATCTTGAGTATCAAAACCTTAAGCAAGAGATCCAAAGAATTTCAGAAGTTACTGAGTTTAACGGAAAGAAACTTCTAACTGGTGCTGGTGATAAGTTTGATATCCAAATCGGTATTAATAATGATGATTTCCAAGATAGAATTCAATTCGATACGAATGTACTGAACTCTTCTCTGGAAAACCTAGGTGTAGCAGACCTTGAAGTTGGCTCGAAAGAGGGTGCTCAATCTGCTCTTGCAAACCTAGACTCTGCAATCGAAAGTATTGCAGGACAAAGAGCTGAGCTAGGTGCTAAGCAAAATAGATTAAATTCTACAATTAACAACCTACAGATCAGTTCAGAAAACTTAAGTGCTGCTAACTCTCGTATCAGAGACACTGACTATGCAGCTGAGACAGCGAAGAAAGCTAAGAATGATATTCTTGTTAACGCTGGTTCTTCAGTACTTGCTCAGTCTAACTCTCAAGGTGCTGCAGCTCTAAAACTAATTGGTTAATTAAAACCACTATAATTACTGCAAAAGGATTGCCCCGCGAATGCGGGGCTTTTTTGTTTGCGTGCATCCGCAGGAGCGGATGACGCAATTCAACCCAGAGGCGACCACGATGGGAGCCTTCGGGTACGGTCTTTGCATCAAACTAAAATTTCTTCGATAGTTACTGAATTGCTTATGTAAGAAGAGTCCGCAGGAGCGGATGACGCAATTCAACCCAGAGGCGACCACGATGGGAGCCTTCGGGTACGGTCTTTGCATCAAACTAAAATTTCTTCGATAGTTACTGAATTGCTTATGTAAGTAGAGTCCGCAGAAGCACAAACCACAGTTTAACTAATGCGTAAACTCAGATTGCATTTCAGTATTGATTAAAAGCTCAACACCAAGGCCATCTAGAGCATCGAGAACTTCATCAAATTGGTCTTTTACGATAGTAATAGTCTCATTATTAAAATTTTCATTTAAATGATTTTGTAATAGGGCAAGATAATTTGCCGCTTCAATACTTCCAAGAGAAATTGAATCATTGATGAGATGATTAAATTTCATATTAATGATTGATTGAAAGTTATCCCAGTCTTCTGGATTCACTTTTAAGTATTCAAGCTGATGACTAAGGTGCTTCATTCGACCTTGTAAATTTCTTGCTTGAAATTTCTTTAGTTCTAATTCATTCATCTAGACCCTCCTAGTGTTCTAGTAGGTCTATCTTAATTGATTTATTAATTGAGATGTTACAGCTTTGTTAGATGTGTGAAAACTTTGGATTAGTCGATGGCCTCAACTTGAATACCGTTCTCTTTTAGCTTCTTGGTAAATTCGCCATCACCTTCAATTAGGTTTCCTGAAAAATTCCCATCGTAAACAAGTCCAGCACCACACATTGGTGATTTTGATTTTAGCAGTGCCTTTGTGCATGAGTTTTCTAGTGCAATTTCTAGAGATCTTTGGGCCCCAAGCTCGTAGTTGATGCTGACATCATTTCCATCGATTGTGATGAGCTTTCCATCGACATTCTCTGCGGGTGGCCTTGGAGTGGGAAGGCCTCCTAGTTCTTCAGGACAGACAGCAATGGCCTTGCCTTGAGCAACGAGGTCACTTATAAGTTGTTGTTTTTTATGCTCTCCGTCATATCGACATTTTTTGCCGGCCAAGCACGCGCTTACGATCATCATATTTAACAAGAATACGTTAAAATCGTCGATTTTGCCACTGTGTGTCGAGGATTCTTGAATAATTTACAATATCATATTTGGGTATCCTATTTATGGTAAAAAATCGGACTAAATGAAGTTTTTGGAGACGAACTTTGCTTAAGGCAATAACACTTTCAATCATCTCACTACTTGTTCTGTGTTCATGTGGAACTCCAGGTGGAGAAGATGGTGCTAAAAAGAATGTTACGAGACAGACCTCGAAATTAGAGACCTCAACAAAGGTTAAATTTGACTGTTTCGAAGAGGGTCAGTGTACTGACTCATTTGTGCTATTTATTAATAGTTCAAGTGAGTTTCCTAAGTATTGTACTGGCTATATGGCCGATGAGCAGCACATGGTTGTTCCTTCTCATTGTGTGACCGATGCCAGCTGTAGTTCAATTGCAGCAAAAACAACAAACGGCCGCGTCTATCAATGTGGTGAAATTCTAGAAGATCAATCTCAATTCAACGAACAAAATACTTACAACGGAAACTTTACAACTATTAGACTCAAGGAGGCCATTCCTGGAGACTATGCCGCTGTTTCTGAAAATAAGATGAGTGATTTTAGCTATTATCAACTTTGGTTCGTTAAAAAGAAACTTGATAATACAGGTTATGAACTTAACCGTATGAGATACAACTGCCGTAAAACAAATAATAATGTTTTATTCCCAAATAATAACAAAGAGTCTTCTGCCGTTGCGATGAAAAATTGTAATATTCGTGATGATTCTATGGGGGCCGGTGTCGTTGATACGAGAACTGGTGATGTTCTTGGCCTTGTGCACGGATCAGTTAATGAGGATAAAACATTTAGGCGCTTCATGCATGGTAGAAAGGGGTCAACCCTTACGATCGCAACACCAATTAAGTGTGTGATTAAGAAATTTAATATCGCAAATTACAACTCTGATGACACTCAATATTGTGATGAACCAGTCTTTCGCCCAGGAACGGCACAGCACTCTCAAAAATTATCTCAACTTTTTAGATTTAATAATCGCAATATTAGCTATGTCTTTACGAGGTTAGCTGGAATAGGAGAGGACTTTCTTAAGTATCGTGAGTACTTTGCTTTAAGTTATGAAAGTGTTCCTTATCAATACCCAAGGGTGAGAATTTGTGAATTTCAACCTTTCTTAAATCGTAGTTACGAAATCTACGGACGTGATTTTATCACAACATGTATTGATTCTAATCTGGATATTGTGTTTAAAGAAAGTCACTTTGAAAAATCATTCTCGATTTACGATGACTTTGGAGATATTGCACTAAAAGTTTTATACAAATAAAAAAAAGGCCTTCGTTATGAAGGCCTTTTCTTTATCTAAAATAGGGCATCAAACCACATTTTACCTTCGCGTGTATTACAATCAGATTCCCATAGGTGTTTAACTTCAAGGTAGGCCTTGATTCCCTCTTCACCCATTTCTCGTCCAACACCAGATTGTTTAAATCCACCAAATGGCATTCCTGGATTTAATAAGTGATACTCATTTATCCAAATTGTACCGGCTTCAATTTCTTTGGCAATATTAAGCGCACGCTCTTCATTCTTTGACCATACAGCTCCTGCAAGTCCATAGATTGAGTTATTTGCTAGCTTGATCGCTTCTTCTTCCGTGCTGAATTTAGTAATACCTACAACTGGCCCAAAGATCTCTTCATGCCAAATTGTATTGTCTGGTGTGATTTCAAAAGCTGTCGGCTGAATATAGTAACCTTTGGCAAAGTCACCTTCAGTAATACGCTCACCACCATAGATCAGCTTTGCACCTTCTTCTTTTGTCTTATTAATATAACCCATGATTGTGTTAAATTGTTTCTCTGAAACCACTGGTCCAAATCCTGTTGTCTTCTCTGGAGTTGCACCAATTGCTACTTTTGCAATTCTTTCTTTGAACTTTGTCATGAACTCATCATAGATTCCATCTTGAACAAGTAGGCGAGTTCCCGAGTCACAAGCTTGACCTGAGTGATATAGGAATGCGTAAAGAGCGCCATCAACAGCGATATCAAGATCAGCATCGTCTAAAACGATATTTGCCGATTTTCCACCAAGCTCCATTGTCGTATTCTTAATTTCACTTGCACTTTGCTTTAAGATTTCACGCCCAACGGCCGTTGATCCTGTAAATGCTACTTTTGCGATATCCTTGTGATTAACAAGATATTGTCCTTCTTTTGCTCCACCCGTAACGATATTGACAACACCTTTAGGCACGCCTGCTTCAATTAGAACTTCTGCTAGCATCATTGCTGTCACTGGAGTTTCAACTGCTGATTTTAGAACTGTCGTACATCCTGTCGCTAAGATTGGACCAATTTTCCAACCGGCCATAACAAGAGGGAAGTTCCATGGAATAATTTGTGCACAAACACCAACAGGCTCATAGCGACGAGTATTTTTAGAAAAGCCCGCTCTTGTTGCTTTTTCATCTAATTGTTCAAACTTAAAATTTGTCGCAACCTTACTCATTACCTTAAAGAAACTTGCTGTGTTGTGAAGATCAGCGGCAGCTTTTCTAAAAGTTGAACCACTGTCTTTGATTTCTTGTTCAATGAACTCACGCTTTCTTTCTTTTAGAAGCTCTGAAACTTTAAGTAGGATTTCTCCTCTTTGGGCCGCAGTCATTTCACGCCATTCTTTATTATAGAAGGCGTTCTTTGCTGCTTGTACTGCATCTTCAAGATCCTGTGTCGAAGGAATGTGAACCTTCGCTACAAATTCACCATTTGATGGGTCGATTGAATCAACCATTTCACCCGATGACGAAGGGCGGATTTCTCCATTGATATATAATTTTACTTCATTCATATTTACTCCTATTTACAATTTTCCACGCTTAGAGAGACACCTTGACCAACACCAACACACATTGAAGCTAGACCTTGCTTAAGATTTGCATTGTCTTTCATGATATGAGTAAGTGTTGTCACAATTCTAGCACCAGAACATCCAAGAGGGTGTCCTAGAGAGATTGCTCCACCACGTAAATTTATTTTTGATTCATCAAGGCCAAGCTCGCGAATACAACCAAGTGATTGAGAAGCGAAGGCCTCATTTAGTTCTACAACATCAAAGTCAGAAATCTTCTTTCCAAATTTTTCCATTAATCTTTGAGTTGAAGCGACAGGGCCAAGGCCCATGATATTTGGGTGGATTCCGCGAACACCTGCTCCTGTTAATTTCACTAGAGGAGTTAAGTTGTGGCGTTTTAAGAACTCTTCACTAACAAGTGCCACACATGCTGCACCATCATTCATCATTGAAGAGTTTCCGGCCGTTACTGAACCATCCTTTTTAAATACTGCTCTAAGTCCTGCTAGGGCCTCTAGAGTTGTTGATGGACGAGGACCTTCATCTTTTGAAACAGTAATTGTTTCTTTTCTCATCGCTATTTCAACAGGAAGAACTTCATCGTTAAATTCTCCGTTCTCCCATGCTTTACAAGCTTTTTGGTGGGATGCAAGTGCGAATTTATCTTGGTCTTCACGAGAAATTCCAATTTTCGCCACAACTTCTTCAGCTGTCTCTCCCATGCCAAGTAAAGGAAACATCTCCTTCATCTTCTTATTTGGAAATCGCCAACCAAATGTTGTATCAAACATTTGAGAATCACGCCCAAATGGAGTTGATCCTTTAGAGATAACAAGAGGTGCTCTTGTCATACTCTCAGCACCACCAATAAGAAGGCAATCGGCCATTCCTAAATTAATGCGCGACCAACCATCAATAATTGCATCGAGTGATGATGCACAAAGACGGTTAAGTGTTACACCTGGAACTTCGTAAGGAAGGCCTCCTAAGAGAGCAGACATACGAGCAAGGTTTCTGTTATCTTCACCGGCCTGATTTGCACAGCCAACGATAATATCGTCAATTTCCTTCATGTCAAAATCAAAGCTTTGAGAGAAGTCACGAAAAAGTGTCGCTAGCATATCATCAACTCTTAGATGAGAAAGGCTTCCACCAAGTTTTCCAATAGGTGTTCTTTTTGCGTAGACAAGGTACGCATCTCTATATTTAAGTGTCATAAATTCATCCTAAGTAGGCGAGACGGACGATAACGTGCATCTCCTGTGATTTCACGTAATTCTTCTAGCAGAATTAAGATTTTTTCAATTCCAATTTTATCGGCCCATTCAAATGGACCTAGTGGATAGTTCACACCAAACTTCATTGCCTTATCAATATCCGAATTTGAAGCCAAGGCTTCTTCTTTAGCAAAGTATGCTTCATTAATAATTTGTGAAATAACTCTAGGGTATGTGAATCCAATTCCAATGTGATTGACGATTTCAAGATCAAAACCGAGTTTTTTGAAGACATCAAATGCAGCTTCTTCAATAGAATCATCTTTCATATAGAATTCAAAACAGCTTTTTGGAGAGTAGAAGGCCGCTGCTACAGCGCCAAGTACATTTTCGTATTGACCAATTAAATACTCGCCCCAGTTGACCGTTAGATCTGAAACGATTGGGCCATCAAAGACAATATCTAAGTGTTCGTATAGGTCCATCTTTGAGTTGCGATCAAAACAAGTAAGATCAACAATTAAATCAGTCTCATCAAAATCAACACCATCTAGTGTGTTGATGCTATACGGATCAACAACAATTGAAGGATATTCACTTCCAAGAACATTTTTGTACAGAGGGTGGTTATCACTTACTAAAATAGTTTTATTCATAACGATAGAACCCCTCTTTAACTTTGCGTCCAATACGGCCACTATCAACCATTTCACGTTGAATCTTGTGTGGCCTAAAACGTGGTTCATAATAGTATGACGCCCACACAGATTGAGTGACATCATAGTTGACATCAATTCCGATAAGATCCATTAACTCAAATGGGCCCATTCTAAATCCACCTACATTTTTCATGACACGATCAATTTCTGCGACCTGCTCTTGATTATAGTTTTCTAGGCGGTGAAAGCTCTCGCCGTAAAAATTTCTGGCAACACGATTAACGATAAAACCAGGAGAATCCTTGCATAATGCAGGCTTTTTTCCATAGCGCTCAAACCAGTCATAAAGGGCATGGGCCTGATCTTTACTACTCCATGGTGTTTCAATAATTTCAACTAACTTCATTAAAGTTGCAGGATTGAAGAAGTGTAGACCTAAGAATTTTTCTTTACGAGGTTTTGATAAGTCTTTTGCCATTTTAGTAATTGGAATAGATGAAGTATTAGATGCAAAGATCGTTTTTTCACTCATGATCTCATCAAGACGAGCAAAAACTTTTTTCTTAATATCTAAGTTTTCAACAATGGCCTCAATCACAAGGTCGTGATCGATTTGGTGCTCATTCATCTCAACGATATTTAAATTCTTTTTAAAAGCCGTGATTTCAGCGGAGTCAAATTTACCTTTGCTTTCAAGTTTGTCCCACGAAGAGGTGATAAGATCACCACTTGCTTGGGCCATTTCAAGGTGCTGGTCTACTAATTCAACCTTCACACCGTGTTGGCAAAACCATTGGGCGATTCCTCGCCCCATAGTTCCTGCACCAATAACTAGTACACTATTTATATTCATTCAATTATTGCCTTTGTGGTTGTGCATCTTCGTCGTAGATAGGAAGAACTAGGCCCGCTTGTTCACAAAGCTCTTCTACTTCTTTTACGAAAACATCGCGAACAACAGCATTTGTTCTCTTCTTAAGTCCTAACTTAACATATAGGTCATTTGAGCGACCTTTTGTTGAACCAAATACGTTCATAACTCTTGGCCACCAGATATTTAGTCTTTCTTGTAGGAATTCTTTGTTGTCACCTTCGGCAAGGATTTTGATCCATTTGTCACCGTGAGCAAGGTGCATGATTTCTTCTTTATAGATTCCTTCGATTCCTTTTTTCCAAGGAAGGTAGCTTGAATCAAGAGTGTCTTCTAGTTGGTGGCCAGCAGCTCTATCCATTAGGAAGTTAAATAGAATAAAGTCTTCCCAGAAATTGATACCGTAGTAGAAGATATTTACACGGTAGTCATCTTTTAATCTTTGGAATCCAATTTGTGCTTCGTCTTCTGGCATTTTGAATCCAAGTTCTGACTTTTCGATATGTGAGTCAACATCTTCACCAAGACCTTTTAGAAGTCTGTAACAAACTGAAGCATGTCTCATTTCATCTTTAACGATTTGAGCAACAACAACTTTTTCTTGCATCGTTGGTGCCTTTTCAATCCATGGTGCATATCCAAGCGCCCCAGAATATTCTGAATCGTGTTGCATCCATAGAAGGTTTCTTAGGGCCTTCTTGTATAGTGGAGGAAGCTCATCTCCCTTATCAAATTTCTTACCATTTTGAATGTCTTCAAATAATTGTAGTTCTTCTTGAGTGTATTCTCTTGCTGCCATATGGCCTCCTTCTTATTTTCCTAAAAATTTTGCTTGTCTCTTTTCAAAGAATGCCGTTAGGCCTTCTTTATAATCTTCACTATTTCCCAAGAATCTTTGGTAAGCTGTTTCGCGCTCCATCGATTCTTTTGAAGTGCTATCAATTGCAACATTGATATTCTCTTTTATCGCTTTTACTGAAAGAGGTGCCATGGCATTAATTTGCCCGGCCCATGCTTTTGCATCTGTTAATGCTTCTTCACTTACTTTATTAATAAGTCCTGCACTCTCTAATTGCTCACTTGTTAAAGGAGCGTTAAAAAGGAAGTATTCCATTGCTTTTTTAGGGCCAAGTGCTTGAGTGAACATATGAGTTGATCCAGCATCTGGGCAAAGACCTAGTTTTGAAAAACCTGAAACAAACTTTATTCCTGGTTTTGCTACGATTAAGTCGCATGCAAGTGCTACGGAAACACCGGCTCCTGCAACGACACCTTCAACTGCAGCAATTACTAGTTTCTTAGATGACTTAATTGCATTAACCAGTGGGTTCCACTCAGTTTCAAGTGTTACACCAAGATCAACTGGTTTTTCTCCAGCTTGCACTGTGCGATCATTTAAATCTTGTCCAGTGCAAAATCCTTTGCCTTTTGAAGCAAGGATAATACAGCCAACTTCACTGTCGCGGTTTAGATCTCTGATGGCCTTGATGATTTCAAGTTTTGCTTCACGAGAAAGTGCGCCGTAAACTTCTTCACGGTTAATTGTGATCATACCTGTGAAGGCTTCTTTTTCGATAATAATATTCTTAAATTCAGACATTCTAATTTCCTTTGTACTCTGGTGAGCGCTTTTCTAAGAAGGCACGCATACCTTCTTTCTGGTCACTACTTGCAAAAGTTAAATAGAAATTGCGTCTTTCAAAATCAACACCATCACTAAGTGACATTTCAAAGGCCTTGTTTACAGATTCTTTGATTAACTTAATTGCAACTGGTGCCTTATTTGCGATTTCTTTTGCCGTTTCAAAAGTTTCTTGAAGTAGAGTCGTGCTAGGGACAACCTTTGCAACTAGGCCCCAGTCAAGTGCTTGGTTTGCACCAAACATTTCACCTGTCATACAAAGCATCATTGCCTTCGACTTTCCTAGAGCTCGTGTTAGGCGTTGTGTTCCACCTGCACCAGGAGTTGTCCCAATGCTAATTTCTGGTTGGCCAAATTTTGCGCTATCTCCAGCAATAATGAAATCACAGTGCATTGCTAACTCACATCCACCACCTAGAGCGTAACCATTTACGGCCGCAATGATTGGCTTTGTTATTTGAGCAAGCTGTTGCCATGAGCGGAAGCGGTTGTCATTGATTTGATCAATTGGAGTCGCTTCAACCATTTGTGCAATATCTGCACCAGCAGCAAATGCGCGTTCATCACCAGTAAGGATGATGACACGAACTTGTGGGTTATCATCAAGTTCGAAAAGCTTATCAACTAACTCTCGCATTAGGTCTGTTGAAAGAGCATTTAAAACCTTTGGGCGATTAAGCTTAACTAGGGCGATATGCTCGTGGTCGTTATATGGAAATTCACAAAGTATATTACTCATTAAAGCTTTCCTTATTAAAGAGTGATTACTTCTTCTTTAGCGAAGTGAATTGAAACAATCTCTTTAGCGAAATTAAATAGATCTTTTCCACACGCCATATTTTCTTCAGAACTCATTCCTACTTTAAAGTCATCTTTATTTTCAAAAACCATTTCTGCGATTACATGTAGATCACTTGCTCCACGAGGAGTCCCTGTGATGCGATTTAAGCGAAGCTCTTTCATACTTGGAACTTTCTTTACAAGTGGAGTATGAACTTGCGCATAGTGCTTTTCCCATGCATCGATATCGTTTGGAATTTTATAAATGGCGATTAACTTGTACATAAGTATCCTTTCTTTGAAGTTGTGTCGTGTTGTTTAAATTTTAGTTAATTAAACCAATATTGTAGGGATATGAGGGGCCCTTTGAATAGGCTAGTTGAGTCATTTTTTGACGTATTATCAGTAGTTTAGATAAAGGAAATCAATATATTAGTTTAATCTAATGGAAAATATCAGTTTCCAATGACGCTACGTGAAATACTTTCAATAATAAACATTGCCTTTAGCTTTTCGTCTATATTGCCGCATCTTAAAAATTTAATCCCGGAGTGGAAAATGAAAATATTAACAAAAGTAATTCTAGTATTAATGGCGCTGCAAGTGTCATTTGCTCTAGAAGTTTCACCAAGAGATGTGCGTGCGCACGTAATTGAATCTTTTCGCCCTTTTCATGAGGCCCATATCGTAATCAATACAGAGCGAGAAGATATTATCATTTCTAAAGAAGTTATTTGTTCAAACTTCTTATTCGAGTGCTCTGATAAGTCAGAGTATGAAGTCCTTCAAGGATTTGTAGATGTGATTAACTCAATTCGCGATCGTGCTTATAAAGCTTGGTCAGATATGACAATTGATAAAAGATGCTTTGCCTCGAAGTCTTATGAGAAACAAAGCATCTTCAATTGTATTAAGTAATTAAATTCTAATCCAGGTATCCTCTTGCGATTTGGTCCCTTTCAATAGCATCAAAGAGGGCCTGGAAATTTCCTTCACCAAAACCGTTGTGATTTTTTCTTTGAATAAATTCAAAAAATAGCGGACCAACATAAGTGTCAGTAAAGTTTTGGATTAGGTATCCTTCCTCATCACCATCAACTAGAAGTTGACGATCTTCGAGCTCTACTAGATCTTCTGTAACATTAATTCCACGCCCAGCAATACCTTCGTAGTATGAATGTGGGATATCAAGAAATTTAATATCTCTTTCTCTTAAGTCTTTAACAGTTGTAAGAATATCACCGCAAGTTAAAGCAATGTGCTGAACTCCAGCACCGTTGTGACGATCAAGAAACTCTTGTATTTGATCCTTTCCACCAGCTTCTTTTGGCTCATTAATTGGAATAATGACTTCACCTTTTGGAAGTTGAACAACTTCTGAGTTAAGTCCAGTTTTTGAACCTTTAATATCGAAGTAGCGAGTTACTTTGAAACCATAAACACGGTCATAGAACTCAACCCATTTCTTCATTTCACCTTTTGGAACGTTATTCGTTAAGTGGTCAATACGAGCAACACGTGAACCTAGAGGGCGCGCTTTTGGATCTTCTTCAAGTTTCGTAAACCCTGGACGAAAGAATGTGCGAGGTCTTTCAATGAACTCATTGGCAACATCACCAAAGCCTTTAATGCGAGCACTTTTGTAGATACCATGCTCATTTTCAGTGATAACAACTTCTTGAAGTGACTCAGCACCACGCTCAATTGCTGTCTTATAAGCATGCTCACAATCTTCAACTAAGAATGAGATTGTTGAAACACCTTCACCGTGAGCCTTGAAGTAATCTTGCGCATGGCCACCTTTTTGTGCCGTTAAAAGAAATCTAACTTGTCCCTGAGTGAATAGCTCTTTGCTTTCACTTTGCTTTTCATATGTTTTAGAAAAACCAAATGTGTAGAATAAATCTTTTGTGGCCGTATCAAGTGAATCACATGTGAATTCGAGATGATCAATGGCCAGGACCCCAAGAGGGTTTTCTGGAGAAATTTTTGAGTTCATAAAAACTTCCTTCTTTATATTAGCTGTTTGATTTGTGTATGAAAGATACTAACGATTTTTCCCAAATGGAGCAAGATGCATTATGATATGTGCATGAAGCATCGTTTATGGTTTTTCTTTTTTGCACTAAGTCTAGTGACTCATGCTGTTATATTCTTTTCAAATATAAGAAAAGGTGAGCAGCAGATGAGGCGCGAGCGCATTGGTATTGATGTCCAGATTAAGGCCCATGCTATAAAACAAGAAAAGCAAAATAAAAAAGAAGTTGAAAAGATTGAACAAAAGCCACGAAAAAGTGTTCAGGCCAAAGAGGAGTCCTCTAAGTCTGAGCAGCAACAGGTTGTGACAAATAATACATTTGAGAACCAAATAGTTCATTTCGAGGCCCCTATTTATCCGCGATCTGCCAGAAGAGCTGCGATTGGTGGCTCCGTGACTATCTCCCTTATTGTTGGTGTTGACGGGAAAGTTGTGGATGTCAAAATTTTAAAACCTGCTGATTACACAGCTTTCAATGAAGCAGTACTAAGTGTTGCAAAACAATGGCAATTCAAGCCTCAGAAGATTCAAAATACATATACTAAAAAAATCGTGTTTACTATTGAGTAATGACGCTTTGGTTCGTCAAAAAACATAATAAAAATTCTATACTTGCACCTCAATTAAATTTAGAGGAATTATGAGTCAATATAGAATTCTCAATGGGAATGAGCTAATCATTCAAGGTGCTCTTGAAGCTGGTTTTAATCTTTATACTGGATATCCAGGATCACCGTTAGCAGATTATTTTAATATCTTATATAGCAAGAAAAAAGAGTTTCACGAAAAAGGTATCCGTGTTGTTATTGCAAACTCGGAGGCCAATGCAGCAGCTATGGCCAGTGGAGTAAAACAAGCGGGACGTGACTGTATTGTTGCCATGAAATCAATGGGACTTCATGTTGCAAGTGATGCTTTATCCGTTGGTAACTTTGCCAATCCTGCAAGACCTAAGATAGTCGATGGAAAGGAAGTTTATCCTGCTACTGTTATTTGTGTTGGCGATGACCCTTGGTCGATGTCCACTTCAACTGCAGCTGATTCAAGATATCTTTTTAAGCATCTTCATATGTCTTTTCTAGAACCTTCAAATCCTAAAGAGTTAAAAGACTGGATTGCTAAGGCAAAAGAAATTTCTTCTAAAACAAGTTTATATCAAGGATTACTTCTAACGACTTTTCTTGCTGAAGGTGGTGGAAGAGTTGAGTGCTTTGACGAGGCCCCTATTGATGGCAATTTAATCGATATCGATCCTTCAACTTTTGATCTTCAAAAAAATGTAATGGTTCCACCAAATTCTCTACTTGCTGATGTGAGTATGATTAAAGAGCGCTTTCCAAAACTTCAAAGTGTACTTAAAGAGATGGCCCTTGATCAAGTTTTTGGAAATGTTAACGCTGATATTGGTTTTATCTCAAGCGGTGTAATTTTCGAAACCCTTAAGCAATGCCTAGAAGAAGGTGAGTATCTTGATCACTTCTCTTTATATAAAGTTGCTTCTTCATTTCCACTTGTTGATGACATCTTAGTACCTTACTTAAAGGGCTTGAAGAAGCTTGTTGTGGTTGAAGAAAAGCGAGGTTTCTTAGAGGGGGAGATTCGCTCTCTTTGTCAGAAACATGGACTTATTCTTGATATCGTAGGAAAGGACTTTAAAGATGGTGATGGCTTTCCTGCATTTGGTGGGCTTAGCTATGAAATCATCAGTGAAAAACTTGAAACACTGAAAGACTATCTTGAAGTTGGCCAATGTAAATCATTGGCATTCGAAGAAAGAAATTTCGGAGAGATTCTTCCAAAGAGACTTCCTACCTTTTGTCCAGGTTGTCCTCACCGTGAGACTCTTTCTCTTTTAAAAGACCTTCGTCGCTGGCTTAAGGCCCAAGATATTGACCTTATCACTCATGGTGACGTTGGTTGCTATTCACTTTCATTTTTACCGCCATTTGGAGAAATGCATAATTTATCAGCAATGGGGCAAGGTGGTGCTCTTGGTGCGGGGATGGATCTTTTCACAAAGAACCCTTCTGTTGTCTTGATGGGTGACTCAACTTTCTTTCACTCTGGCCTAACTGATATTTCAAACTCAGTTCAAGCTGATCACGATATTACTTACATTCTTTTAGATAATGATAATACGGCCATGACAGGACATCAGATGACTCCTGCATCACAAATTAATGTTGAGGGAAGTAAGAGACCTAAGCAAGATATGCTAAACATCGTGCAAAATCTTGGTGTTAAGGTGGCCAAGGAAGTTAACCCTTCTGATCGCTACTTTTACCAAAACCTTATGCGTGAATTTGTTGTACAAAAAGGCGTTAAGGTTATTATTTCAAATAAAGAATGTTCTCTTACTTACCAAGCAAAGGTAAGAGCTAAAGAGAGAGGACAAATTAAAGATAAGGGTGTGCTAGCGCAAAAGACTTTTTATCAAATTAATACTTCGGCCTGTGAAGACTGCCGTATTTGTATTGAAGAGACAGGTTGTCCTGGCCTAACTCAGGTTATGGATGCATATGGTACTAAGATGGCAATTGACCCTACTATTTGTGTGGCCGATAGTTATTGTACAAAAATGAAGGCGTGTCCAAGTTTTGAAAAAGTTGTGGTCAAAGGTTATCACCCAACAATGTATCGTGACAGTGATCTTTCTCACTTAACATATGATCTGAAAGAATTTGAAACGAAGAAAACATTTGATGCAATTGCTAGTGGTGACACTTGGCGAATGGTTGTAACTGGTGTCGGTGGATCGGGGATTACAACGATCTCTAAAATTATTGCAAATGCATGTGTTGAAATGGCCGGCCGTGATGATCTGGATTTTAAATTTATGGATCAAAAGGGCCTTGCTCAAAGAAATGGAAATGTAACGGGACATATGTCAATTTGTCATAAAGATAAATCAATGGGGGCCGTAACTCCTCGTGGTGGTTCTGATGTACTTTTAAGTCCTGACCTTTTAGATGGTATTGGGCAACTGGGATTTTTAAAGACTGAGAATGCTGTTGCAATTTTTGATGATTCGTATCAAGTGCCTCTTTCAATTCTTCTTGATAAGGGGGAGAGTGAAGAAAGTTTAACTAGAGCTAAGCTTATTGAAAAAGTTAGAAGTAAAGGTGATGACAGAATTATTCTGGTTCCTCTTAAGAAGTGGTGTGACCTCTTCTTTGGTAAAGCGGTCTATGCTTCAAGTATGATTCTCGGTTATGCATTTCAATTAGGTCTTGTTCCATTTGGTGAAGATGATCTTCTTGGGGCCTTAAAGAAGTCGATGAAGCCTGCTGAAATTGAAAATAATATCGCTTCGTTTAAGCTTGGACGAGAAATGGCGTCTCTTGGAACTGAAGCTTTTGAAGCTAAGTATAAGAATCTTGTCGTAAAGAACAAGGACCCTCTCGATTTAGCAATCGAGTCCGTAAGGGAGTCACTACTTCCTTGGCATAATTCTACTTATATTATTAATAAATTTAGACAACATCTTGATCAAGCAATTGTTGATATTAACTGGATGAGTCGCAAGGACTTAATTCAGATCATTCACGATCAGTATATTTATAATCGCGGTAAAGAGACGACTGAGTTTATTTCTGGGGCCAGAGCAGTGGGAACTATTGTTGATGAAGAAAATAAAGTTCTTGCTACACGTGTTCTTGCTAAGACATTTATCGTTAAAGATGAAGTCATGGTTGCTCACTTAATGCTTTCACCATTTTTAAAACAAATGGAAGAGAGTATCTATAGCTTCCTTGGAAAGTCTTATACTAAAGAGAGAATTAACCGTCCTTCATTTGATATCTTTGGAAAGAAGATTGAATTTGATATTTCGCCAAAAGATTGGCAATTAAAAATTATGAGACACTTTAGAATCTTACGTTCTGTGCTGCCTGCTTGGCATGCAAAAGAAAGAGAGATTGGTTCTAAGGTAAGAAATTACTTATTTAACGGTATTCAAAAAATTGAAGCTAAGAATAGTCAATATCACGCTCTTAAGCTTCTCGATAATATTAAAGGTTACAGAGAAGTTCGCTATACTAATGCGCAAAGAGTATTTAAAGAGTTGGAGATCAATTGAAGCAATCAGTTTCAGCAATATTTATCTGTGAGGACCAAGTCCTTATCATGAAGAGACAAAACTATCTGAGAGCATTTCCCGGCTATTCTTCTTTTCCTGGAGGAAAAGTTGATGAAGAGGATGTGCTCAATGGTGGAGATGATTACCTTCTCTTTGCTCTAAAAAGAGAGATCCAAGAGGAGCTTCATATAAATATTGATGAACTATTAAAGTCAGGTCACATACTTGATGTTAAGCAATACGCTTTAGCAGTCACTCCTGACTTTAATCCACATCGATTTGAGAATTATTACTTCAAGGTTTTTATTAAAGATAAGAGTGCCCTTGAAGAAATTAATTTTCACTTTGACGAGGGAGAAATTGCCAAGGCAACGTGGATGAATTGTCACGAGGCCTTTACTGAATATAAGAAAGGACATCTCTTAGTTGTTCCTCCTATGATTACAATTCTTAAAGACCTTGATCGTGATATTAATTCTGTCGATTTCCTCGATGCTAACTTGAAGTATGATGGAGATTTGCAGGTTCCAATGATTGAGCCTTTATTTGGCCTACGTCAATATATGCCTCTTTCACATACTTTTCCTCCAGCAAATCGTACGAATTGTTTTGTCATTGGAGATGATAATGGAAAGAAAATTGTTATTGATCCATCTCCTAAGAATGAAGAAGAACTAGAAAAGCTAATTTATGGCCTAAAGGAACATGATCTTAGTGAGATATTTCTTACTCATCACCATCCTGATCATCACGAGTTTAGTCGTGAATTAGCAAAGATACTAAAACTACCTTTTTCTATGTCCGAAGGTACTTATGAACATCTTTTAGGAGACTTTGGGCAGGATTATTTTGATGGCCATGAAGTAAAGTTCTATGAAGATGGCGATATTGTGACAACGTCATGTGGCCATGAAGTAAAGCTAGTTATGACTGGTGGCCATGCTTTTGGTCAGAGCTCTCTTTTAAGAGCTGACGGGGCATGGATGATTGTTTCTGATCTAATCCAAACGATTGGAACAGTTACAATAAGTGGGCGAGGCTCTGATATGAGAGAATATTTTCACTCTCTTACTAATGTAATCAATCTAGATCCACAAGTTGTAATGCCTTCACATGGAATTTGTCTTGGTGGAACAAATAAAATTAAGCAAACTCTTGATCATCGAATCGAAAGAGAAAACCAAATCCGTGCTTGCATGGAAGAAGGCAAGAGTCGTGAAGAGATTTTTCAATCAATATATCCTGATCTTCCTGATAGACTACACAAGTATGCTTATGCGACGATTGACTCTCACTTAAATAAATTGGAAGAGTTTGGGCCAGGACTTTGCTAAAAAGCAAATTTTATTGGCACAATTAATTGCACAGTTTTTGGTGAATAGTAATTTTACAATTGAAAATTATTCTTTGATATCAGCTAGTTAAAGTCGGTCTAAAAATTATCTTGCACCTAATTTATTAAAATTATTCACTCACACCCTTTCTCAAGTGAAAATGATAGAGGGGAGTGGTCAACTTTATTGTCGGTTAAGTAAAGAAATAAAACTTATTAACCGATAAATTAAGAAGATTAATCTATGTGAGGAAGAAATGAAAGTTGTTAAATCATCGATTATCCTATTATTCACGATTAACTCAAGCTTTGCTAATGGACAATCAGGTCTTATTAGTGGAGTGGCTGATCAAAGTGGTGACATGCTTGGCGCTGCGGTTGGTAATGCGGTTGTGAATGCAAGTGGGCAATTCAATGCTGTGGACCCTGTTCAACAAGTCCTTGTTCAACAAGTCTATAACATCGCTGAAACGAATAATGATTTTGAGAAGTCGATTCGTCTTAAGCGTCTACAGCTTAGAGAGCTTGAAGGTGGGGATGGAATTAGAAGTAAAGTTCCTCCGATGTTTTACAGTGCAAGCTTCCTTCAAACTGGTCTTATGAGTCGTATTGAAGATCCAATGGACGACTTTAGTTATGATAATCTAATCGAATTGAATTATGACGATGGTGACAAATCACTAAAGGGATTATCGAATTCTCCTTTCATTTTTAAGCAAAAAGTACAATATCCACATAGTTCTGCAGTGGCCGTTGGAGGCAATCCTTGGAATAATGCGACTGCTTTTCGCTTTGATGAAGCCTACAGGCCTTGTACTGGTGATGATTCAATTTCTGAGAATCGTCTAGGGACGAATGGTGAGTTCCTTGAGTCATTTATGTTTAAGCTTGATAGCCGTTTTAAAGGCTGTTCTGATGACTATTTAACAATAGATGAAGATCCATTTAGTATAACACCAAAAGTTGACCCTCAAAAATTCTGTAATTGCGCAAATAAGATAACTCATTCTGATGAACAAGAAGAAGAGCTAGGTCAGAAGGATGTTATTGATAACTTCTCTGATAAAATTTATGAAAAAGTTGTCGCTCACAGAGTCAAAGAATTTAAAGACTTCTTAGAGAGCGCAAGAGTTCGTTTTGATGAATTTGACAAGCACAGCTATGTGAATGACCCGTATAGTTGCTCTGGGCAGAATATTGAAAACCTAAGTAATAAGCTTAAGTCTTGTTTTGCAGGAAGGCTTGGTGATGCTATTGATAAGAAACTGGAACTTGATTCTTCGGATGATATGATTGGCCTACACTTTATGACAACGATTCCAGCTCTTGGTAACTCGTCTAGACAGTCTCGCGCTAAGAATCGCTTCGAGCAAATCTTTGAAGACATTGATAAAAATGTTAGTGGACAAAGACAGATGTTCACAACTGATGAAGAAAAGCTAAAAGAATTCGCAAATATTTTTATCTTAGAATATAGCCAGCATAAAAGAGGACCTTTAGGGTTTCCTCGTTCATATGTGGCACGCTTAAATAAGTATATCTATAGTGATCCTGTTATGTATGGAGCTTATCAAGATTTTAGAAAGCAGGAACTTGATGTAACGGATAAAACATTAAGAGCAAAGGCCAATTTAGAAAATAAAAGTTATGGTTGGGGAAGCTCTTTTGTCGATAATATGTATATCTCTCAAGTTCAGGAAGATATGCTAATGTTACAATTTGCAACATCAATTTCCAGTCAAACATTACCACGACTACTTGATGGTTCTTCAAAGGCATCTCTATCTGAAATCTCAAACGCTCTAAATGCTCTTGAAACGAAAAATGATCAAGGCGCTAAAGTGATGGGAGATATGTATAACGTAATTAGAAATCAGCACGAAGATGAATTAAGAGCAACATGTCGTCAAAAAATTGAGGCCCTTGAAAAGGATTGTAACAGTAGTCCTAAAGAGATTATGTCTTCTCTTTCTTTAGAAGAATTCGTTGCGATTAATGATACAAATAGTGAAGACGTTTCTTTGAATTCAAGAAAGTATTGTCTTGCCCTAGATATGGGTGTTACCAATGAGAATGCGGCCAAGCTTGCTAGCTCTGTTGTTTCGGACTCACAAAAAGTCTTAGAGCAAATTAAAGGCTCATATGATCCAACGACTGGCCTTGGGACTAATAAAGTAAAGAGTGACGACGATTCAAAATTAGATGGAGGCCTCGGAGGCTTTGTTGAAAGAGCTAATACTGCTGGTGATATTATTAATAATGGACAAGACTCAGGTGTCGCAAATGATGGAAGTTCAAGCGAGTATAACTTTGATGAAGCGGCTCAATTTTTAGAAAGCTATAATAGTTCAAACTCTTCATTACCATCTAATAGTTTTGCAAGTTCGAATGTTATTGATAACAGCTCTCTGCAATCAATGATTCAAAATCCGTCAACATCTGTTAAGTCTCTTGAAGATGTGAAAACAAGAGTTGAGGATGAAGCCGAGGCAATTGCGAAAGAGCTTGAAGAGAACCGAAACTCTACAGCTGTTTCTACTGATGAAGCGAGTCAGAGTGCGGAGCTTAGAGCTGAGCTTGCTGCACTTAAAGCACAAATAGCAGAGCTTAATACTGCTATAACTGCAAAGTCTGAAAAACCTATTGATGAAGATGATCCTGAAAGAGAAAAGCGTATTGCAGCTCAAAGAAATAAAGTAATGTCTAATATAGCTGCAAGTAGTGGTTTTGGTGGAGGTCGTCGAGATGCGGCACCTGCAGGAAATACTAGAGCTGTACAGCAGGCGTCTAGTGGATCGAGTATTCCTTCAAATCTTTCTGCTGGAGCTGGAGGCAGTTCTTCATCGGCCGGTACAGGAATTAGTGCGATCAATCGACTAGGTGCAACTGGTGGACTAGGACTTACAGCAGGCTCTTCTTCACGTGCTTCTTCAGGAGCAGTAGCAGGTGATAATATTGCTAAAAGTGATCAACGCTTAGTTGCAAAAGCTATCGCTGAAGGGAATAACAGTGTTGTTCTTGCCGATGGCCGTGTCTATTATATTGGTCATGATGAAGATGGAAATGTGATTCTTTCTGAAACAGCAGAAGAAGTATTAGCTGGTGTGACGAGTCCTGAGCAAGAAGGACCTCAACTTCCTACTCCTAAGGCCGAAGACGGTCCTAAGCGTGAAATTGCTTCTGAAGGTGAAGAAGTAAAAGTTCCTGGCGAGGATAGTATTTATACTAAGTTCTTAAATGCCGCAGAAATCAACGAATAGAATTATCAATAAATTCACATATAGAAAAGACCAGCAATAGCTGGTCTTTTTTATTTTTTTTACTTTTTTTTGAAAATAGAAAGTGTTGAAACGACGACTATTATTGGCGCAAGGAGATTTTGTTGTTTAGTCGCTATTTATTTATTTTTAAACAGTTGTACACGTGAATTCAGGGAGTTTGCTCACCTCATAATTAAGTTATTTGTAGTGTGTTTAGAAAATATATTTTTAGCGTCCATAATATATTGAAGAAAGGAAGGTGAACAATAAATTTTGGTCACTTAAGAGAATTCTTAATGCCACCGATAGACAAATTGGATCAGGTATCCGGGACGGAAATGAAATTAATTAAAATATTTATTACTACGACATTGTTTACACTACAGAACACTACTCAAGCAGCCGCTATCCTAGGAGTCGCTGGAGGTTCGTTTTCTACACCACTTCAACAAAACTTACTAATGTTAAGTGAAGTCGATACGGTTATTGCTGATGCTGGTATCTATCTTCTTGAACAGGTAGATCACAACGAAAATACATTCAATGAGATTAGAAAGAATCGTATCCTTGGTACAAGTGATCCATTTGTGGAAATGGAGAAGTCTCTTGCAAAGTCTGGCTGTGTTGGTGATCGTAAGAGTTCATCTCCAGCTGATAATCAAATTGATCAAGTGACAAAAATGGAAATCAGTATGTCTCGTTATGGTAATGCATGTCGAGACACTTTATATAGTGTTGACCTTCAAGAAGGTGCTAAAGAGAAAATTAATGTTGAACAATACTGTGGTTGTGTAAGTAACGTTACAGCTACTGTAACTCAAGAACAGGTATTAGTACCTAATTCAGATGAAGCATATAAGAGTAAGTTTCACTCTGCGATTGTGGCCAGCAGAGTTTATAATCTTTTTGATCTCATTAGAGACAATGCTGGACGATTAGAACGTTATCGTCACAAACTAGCTATTAGAGATAAAAACTTTGATCGATTTACTTGTACAAAAAGTGATATTGATAAAATTAGTCAAAAAATTGAGTCTTGTTTAAGCCCTCAAGTTAGAAATGCTATTGATAAGAAACTTGGTTATAATTTGGATAATCTTATCAAAACAAGTACTGAAGGTGAGGCAAAGCAGCGCCTAAATCATGTTTTCACAAAATCTAATACAGAAATCGATGATTATTTTGATGAGAAAATTGCAGCTGAGAATGTTGCCCTCGATGGTAATGGCGGTAGTAAAAGAAACCAATTCATTGATCTTTTCATTGTAAGATTCAATGAACAAAGAATTAGTGGTGAAGGATATTCGAAGTATTATAAAGATGATCTTAAAGCTTATGTTTATAATAACAAAATCTTTAGTCGTGAATTTTATAGTTTTAGAGAAAGAGAAATTGCAAAGTCAGATAAGTTAAGTCGCTCCCTTTATTATCAAACTGATGGTAAAGAAGGTCGCCTTGATTATGCTAATCAAGTCTTTACTGCAGAAGAAGAGGATCAATTTCTAATTCAATACGTATCCTTCTTTGGTTCAAAATTTATGAAATCAATGGTTCGTGACGCAGATGATTTTGAGCAAGTAACTAAGGCCTTAAAAGAAATTAAAAATCAAGGTGTTGATACTAAGAGCTTTATCTTTGATTCTCTTATGAATCACTTAACAGATTTGAAAGAAGAAGTAATTAGTGAGTGTGAGAGTCGTATTGAAGAACTTGAGTATACTTGTGATCCTTCAAATTTTGATGATGTAATGAAAAGTGTATCTGCAGTTGAATTTACTGAGGCGAATGAGTCATTTGGTGGAAATGATATTGAAACAGCAGAGTTCTATTGTTCAGCTTTTAATAAAGGAGAGATCCCACAAACTATTGCGGGTGGGTATGGTAACTTTACTTCAACTTATGACCCTGCACTCGTTTTTGATGAAGTTCGTGGAAGTCACGGACAGCAAATTGCTTCAGTTAGAGAGTCCTATGAGAAGGGTGGCCTAGCAAATGCGTTTAATAATAATTCTAAATCAAATTCGAATATAGAAAATGTATCTGCAGATGCTATCGATGATGGAGCCTTTTCTCAAACGGCAGAGTACCTAAATAAGAAGTATACAAATACACATAATACTGGGATGGCACAAAGCTCGCAAATGGCTACGATGGGACAGGCCCAAGTTGCTCAGGTGCAAACAAATACTGCTTCTCAAGTAAATGAAACAAAACATGAAAGAGTCGAGAGAGAGATCGAAAATCAAGTTGAGAAAATAGAAAATCAGCTTGCATCAAGTGTTAATGACGATCAAGAAGCGCAAGAGCTTAGAAAGCAACTTAAAGAGTTAAAAGAACAACTGGCCAATGTTGCAAAAAATGCACTTGCAGTTAATGAAGAAAGCGCAAAGAGAAAAGAAAGAAGTATTGCTAGTGAGCAAAATTTTGCTGATGAGCGAGCATTAGGTCACTTTGGTAGTAGTTCTTCTGCATATTCTCACTCTGGTGCAGCTCCATCTAGTGTAAGAGGAGGGGCCTCTGTTGGTTCAACTTCTGGCCGTGGTGGTGGAGCATCAATAGCAGGTGCTGGGACTTCTGGATCAGCATCTTCAATCTCAGCTGCCCTTGGCGCAGCAGATATGGTATCAGGACTTAGTTTATCTAGTAATACACGATCAGATGTACTATCGGTATCAGATAATCGAATAGGAAAGCAAGATCGTAAGCTAGTTGCTGATGCAATTTCAAAAGGTAGCAATCGCGTTGTCCTAGCAGATGGTCAGACATACTTCATTGGCCATGATGATGATGGGAACGTCATCCTTTCACAATCAAAAGATGCACTATTTGAGGTAGCAATGCTTCCTGAATTAGAGGGGCCCCAGTTAGAAGCAGATCAGATTAAAAAACTGGATAACGCAGGTCGCTCAATTGCCTCGGAGGCTTCAGAAGTAAGTTCTGAGGATAGTATCTACTCTCAATTTCTCAATGCAGCAGAAATATCAGAATAATTTCTTAGAATAAGCCGATGCAAGGCGCGTTATAACGTGCCTTGCCTTGTCAAAATCCCTCATAAATAGATAAAATTGCTCAGTTTTTATTACAAAAGTTAGAGGCAATTTCTATGACAATTTCAGGGACGCTACCTATCGTTTCTAAGGTCGATCGATCAAGTGATGACTTTAGAGAGAATTTCAATTTTCATTTTTCAAATGTAGAAGAATTAAGAAACAAAGTTAAACATGCTCATATGGGTGGAGGAGAAAAATCTGTTTCTCGTCACCACTCTCGTGGAAAATTATTACCACGTGAGCGTATTGATAAAATCCTCGATGCAGGATCTCCATTTATCGAGCTATCTTCACTTGCCGCAAACGGCATGTACGGCATGGATATTCCAAGTGCTGGTATTGTTACGGGGATTGGTAAGGTTCACGGTGTTTGGTGCATGTTTGTTGCAAACGATGCCACAGTTAAAGGTGGTACTTACTTTCCAATGACAGTTAAGAAACACTTAAGAGCGCAAGAGGTGGCACGTGAGAATCGCCTGCCATGTGTTTATCTTGTGGACTCTGGTGGAGCATTCTTACCAATGCAAGATGAAGTATTTCCAGATAAAGAACACTTTGGAAGAATCTTTTTTAATCAGGCCCAAATGTCTGCCCAAGGGATTCCACAAATTGCTGTTGTTCTTGGTTCATGTACTGCTGGTGGAGCTTACGTTCCTGCGATGGCGGATGAATCAATTATTGTAAAAGATAATGGGACGATCTTTTTAGGAGGACCTCCTCTAGTAAAAGCTGCAACAGGTGAAGAAGTTGATGCTCAAACTCTTGGTGGGGCAAAGGTTCACACTAGTGAGTCTGGTGTTGCTGACCACTTCGCTGAAGACGAAGACGACGCTCTTGCAATTACAAGATCAATTCTTGAAAATATAAACTTTGAGCAAAACGAAGACGACTTCAATTTTGAAATGCCAAAGTATGATGCCGAAGATATTTACGGAATTCTTCCTCGTGATACGAAGAAGCCATTTGATATTAGAGAGATCATTGCTTGCCTTGTTGATGGTTCACGCTTTCATGAGTTTAAAGAGAAATACGGGCCAACACTGGTTTGTGGTTTCGCAAAGATTTGTGGAGAAAGAGTAGGGATCGTAGCTAATAACGGTATTCTCTTTTCTGAATCGGCAATTAAAGGTTCTCACTTTATTCAGCTTTGCGGACAAAGAAATATTCCATTAGTTTTCCTACAAAATATTACTGGTTTCATGGTTGGTTCTAAATATGAAGCTGAAGGAATTGCAAAGCATGGTGCTAAAATGGTTACGGCCGTTTCAACTGTTAATGTTCCAAAGTTTACAGTTGTGATTGGTGGATCTTTTGGTGCTGGTAACTACGGTATGTGTGGTCGTGCTTATTCTCCTCGTTTCTTATGGATGTGGCCTAATGCTCGTATCTCAGTAATGGGTGGTGAGCAAGCAGCAGGTGTACTTGCAACTGTTCGTCAAGACGGGCTTGTTGCAAAAGGTGAAAAGCCGATGACGGCCGAAGAAGAAGCGAAGTTTAAACAACCTATCTTAGATAAATACGAAAATGAAGGAAGCGCATATTATTCAACAGCAAGACTGTGGGATGATGGTGTGATTGAACCTCATAAAACTCGTGATATCTTAGGTGCGGCAATTAAAGCAAGCAAACAGGCTCCAATTGAAGAGACTAAGTTTGGTGTCTTTAGAATGTAGTGAAATAGAAGAAGGATTTTTTATGACAGGATATACAAAAGAGATAAAAACAGGTGAAGAAAGTGGGATTTGTTTTATCACACTAAATCGCCCAGAAGTACATAATGCATTCAATGATGAGATGATTGCAGCACTTACAGAAGAGTTCCTAGCACTTGAAAATGATGATAGCGTCCGCGTTGTTGTTCTTACTGGTGCCGGAAAATCGTTTTGCGCAGGAGCTGATCTAAATTGGATGAAAAAAATGAAAGACTATTCAATGGAAGAAAATATTGCGGACTCTAAAAAGTTAGCGGGACTATTTCATGCCATTAACAATCTTTCTAAGCCAGTCATTGGCCGAGTAAATGGAGCTGCCCTTGGTGGTGGAGTTGGTCTTGTTGCTTGTTGTGACTTTGTCATTGCAAGTGAGAGTGCAAAATTTGGTCTTACGGAAGTTAATCTTGGACTTGTTCCTGCGGTAATTTCTCCATTTGTTATGGCAAAAATTGGAGAGTCAAATGCTCGCCACCTATTTCTTACTGGTGAGAGATTTGATGGAGAACGTGCTCTACAAATTGGCCTTATTCATAGAGTTTCTCTTGATCGCTACTATGATGCAGATATCGTCAATATGGCAAAAGAACTCATTAAAGTTGCACCAAATGCACAGAGAGTTGCAAAGAAGTTAATTTTTGGTGTTAAAGAGCGTCTTGGAAATGATGAAGCAACAATGAATTTCACTTGTGAAGTTATTGCTAAGCAGAGAATTTCTGATGAAGGTCAGGAAGGTATGACAGCATTACTTGAAAAAAGAAAACCAAACTGGAAGTAAGTTATATATGGCAACTATAAAGAAAATTGAGAAAGTATTAATCGCCAACCGCGCTGAGATTGCACTAAGAGTTATCAAAACTTGTCGCACTCTTGGAATTAAAACAGTAACTCTTTACACTTTTGAAGAAAGAAATCTTCCTCAAAGAGAATTTGCAGATGAGACTTATTACTTAGAAGGAAAACTTCTTAGTGAAACATATCTGAATATGGATAAGATCATTCAAATTGCAAAAGATAGTGGATGTGATGCAATTCACCCTGGTTATGGTTTCTTATCTGAAAACGCAATATTTGCTCAGAAAGTAACTGATGCAGGTCTTGTGTTTATTGGACCAACTCCTGAGCATATTGTTCTTATGGGAGATAAGAAAGGGTCTAAAGACAAGATGATTGAAATCGGTGTGCCTGTTATTCCAGGATACAATGGTGAAAATCAAGAACCTGAATTCTTAAAGTCTGAAGCTGATAAAATGGGCTATCCTGTACTGATTAAAGCATCTGCCGGTGGTGGTGGAAAAGGGATGAGAGTTGTTAATGACTCGAAAGACTTTCTTGCTGAACTTGAAAGTTGTAAGCGAGAGGCCCTAAGCTCATTTGGTTCCGATATTGTCTTGATTGAAAAATTCATAACAAGTCCACGCCATATTGAAATTCAAGTAATGAGTGATACTCACGGGAATCACTTTCACTTTTTTGAAAGAGAATGTTCAATTCAAAGACGTCACCAAAAAATTATTGAAGAGTCTCCTTCTATGGCCCTAAGTGATGAGCTTCGTAAAAAGATGACTGATGCAGCTGTTAAGATTACAACGGCCATCGATTATCATGGTGCTGGTACTGTTGAATTAATTCTTGACGGTGAAAACTTCTATTTTCTTGAAATGAATACAAGATTACAGGTTGAGCACCCTGTCACTGAAATGGTAACAGGATATGATCTTGTCGAATTACAGCTTATGGCAGCAAGTGGTGAGAGATTTGAGTTTACTCAAGATGATATTAAGCAAGTCGGGCACGCTATTGAATGTCGTATCTATGCAGAAGATCCTGATAATGACTTTATGCCAGCAATTGGTCGCCTTGAATATATTGGGGATGCAATTGAGGGGATTCGTCTAGACACTGGTTATAAGAATGGAAACTCAATCACTGTTAACTTTGACCCAATGATTGCAAAAGTTATTACTTGGGGAGCTGAAAGAAATGAAGCTGTAGGAACAATGATTGCAGGTCTTAATCACCTTCCATTTGAAGGTTTAACAACAAATAATGACTATCTCGTAAGAATTTTAAAGCATGAGGCATTCCTTGCTGGTAACACTTATACTCACTTTGTAAAAACTTATGAAGCAGATCTTGCACCTGCTGAAGTTTATGCAGAAGAGATTGCTGCTGCTCTTGCTCACGATTTCTTAAAAGATGATATCATGTTTGATTCTTTTAGAATGAGCGGTGACCAAGGTGAAAAGAGAATTTATGACTTTGGAGAAAATACTTTTGAAGCTTTCTTCAAGTTCTCAGGTGTGAGTACTCTTGTTGTACGTTTTGAAGGCTTTACTTGTACTGTTGATATTGAAGAAGATGCTCTTTGGATTAACGAAGTTCCATTCCATATCTTAACGCAAAAGAATGCCTATATTGTAAATAGTAAGCGTGTTGAACTTTCACGAAGTGTTGCGAAGCGCTCTGGGGCTGCTACAGGTGAGGCCCATGAAATGAGCTCGCCAATGCCTGGGAAAATTCTTAAGGTTCTTGTTCAAGCAGGACAAGAAGTTAAAATTGGTGATGCTCTAGTTGTTATGGAGGCCATGAAAATGGAACATACTGTAAAGGCATCTCGTGATGGTAAGATTGATGCTATACTAGTTCAAGAAGGCCAAACAATTGATGGTGGAGTTGACCTCGTAGAATTAAACTAATTCGGATTAACTATGACTAAAAAAATTAAGATTGTTGAAGTTGGACCTCGCGACGGATTACAAAATGAAAAAAGTTTTGTCGCCACAGAAGATAAGCTCGAGTTTATCAAGCTTTTAAGTGAGACAGGACTTTCAACAATTGAAGTAACAAGCTTTGTTCGTCCTGATAAGATTCCTCAAATGCAGGATGCAGCAGAGCTGTATCCTCAGGTATTAAAAATCACTGAAGATAAGGGGATTGCGACTCCTTGTTTAGTACCCAACTTAAAGGGACTAGAGCTTGCAAAGAGTCTTGGGGTGAAAGAGATTAGTATGTTTACTGCAACATCGAATACTTTCAACCAGAAGAATATCAATGCAACTATTGAAGAGGCCCATGCAAGACAGATTGAAGTGGCAAAGGCCGCTCTTGATGAAGGAATGAAAGTTAGAGGTTATCTTTCAACAGTTTTTGGTTGCCCTTATGAAAAAGAAATAAAAGATAAATCAATCGTTGATGGAATCCAAAGATTATTAGATCTAGGGTGTTACGAAATATCATTAGGGGATACTATTGGTGTCGCTAACCCTAACCAAGTGCGAAGAATTACAAAACTAATTAAAGATCACTTTGGTTTAAAACAGATGGCAATGCACTTTCACGATACAGAGGGAATGGCCCTCGCTAATATCTACGCTTCTTTAGAAGAGGGGATTGAGGTTTTTGATTCATCTGCAGCAGGTCTTGGCGGTTGTCCATATGCAAAAGGTGCAAGTGGGAATGTGGCAACAGATGACGTTGTTAATCTCTTACATAAACTTGGTTTTGATACAGGCGTGGATATGGATAAACTCCATGATGCTAGCTCTTTTATTATTTCTAAAATCGGTCACACTGCACCGTCTAAGTTTTTTCAAGCTTATAAAGGAAGGAAGTAATGTCTATTTACGGCTACGAATTTGAACACTTAAAAATTGAAAAGAAAGACGCAACCCTTTGGGTAAGTCTTGATAATACTAAGATGGCAAATGCTATCACTAATAAAATGATTGCTTCTCTTACTGAAGTTTTAACATTCGCTGATGGTGATCCAGATATTCGCGTGATCGTTCTTAGAGGCGAAGGCGACAACTTCTGTGCCGGTGGTGATATTAAAGCAATGATTGCTCGCAAAGGAATGTTTGCAGGTGAATCTTTTGAGCTCAGAAATCGTTACTCTCGTGGAATTCAAAATATTCCTCGAGTTATCGAAAGACTTCAAAAACCAATTATTGCAATGGTTCACGGTGGTGCAATTGGAGCTGGATGTGATCTTGTAGCGATGTGTGATCTTGCCGTCGCAAGCGATGATGCGAAATTTGGTGAGACTTTCTGTAAGCTCTCTCTCGTTCCTGGAGATGGTGGGCCATTCTTTTTAACTCGAAAAGTTGGTTACACAAAAGCAATGGAGATGTACTTAACGGGTCGTATTTATACTGCTAAAGAGGCCATGCAAATGGGCCTTGTTAATAATATCGTAACAGGTGAGGACCTTGAGCTTGCTGTATCTGCTTTTGCAAATGAAATAGCTGCTAATGCTCCAGTTGCAGTACAATTGACAAAGACAGCAATGAAGCGTGCTGCGCACGATGATCTTGAGTCTCATCTCAATTTAATGAGTGCATACCAAGGAATTGCGCAAAGAACGAATGATCACTTTGAGGGACTTTCAGCTCTAAAAGAGAAGAGAAACCCAGACTTCAAGGGAAATTAATATTAATATAATCGTAATGGGCCTTTTTGCCTTCTTTCTTTCGTCTTGCTCTAGCACCCTCTATAGTGGAGATGGTGAGAGGCTTTTGCATATTTCAAAACATGCAAATCGAGAGGCCATTACGTTAAAAGCAAATCACGAAATTCAAAATATGTTTTATGGATCACTACCAAAACAGCATCATGTAAAACTAGGTAATGATTTCTTTCGTCGTCGAAGTGAGTATGTTTCACGTGTTGAAATTCAAGAGATTGAATCTCCACTTGATCAATTTATAAAATTTTTAAGTTTTGGCCTTTTTTCCAAAAAGCAAATTGAAGTTAAGGCGGCCACTGATATTGGAGAGAATGAGTATGAAGTTTACTAGATTTGTCATTCTCCCTTTTATACTGTTCATTACTTCTTGTGCATCAAGTGGAGTTAAGCTCAATAGTCAATTTTGTGCTTCTCCAAATGGTATTTGGGCAAAAGCAGACGATAAGCTTGATTATCGTGTTTCAAAAAATATTTCTGGCTTTGGTATTGAAGAGCGTAGAATTAGAGATATTTTTAAGCAAAGAAGTTATGATTGTCGCAAGGTAAGTAAGATGCGTGTGACGATTAAACAGGGATTTTTTGAAACACTACTTAGCCTTATCCCAGGTTACTCTTCCAATACTGTTATCATTGATTTTAATCTAGAAGATTCATAAGTCCTGAAAAGAAATCTTTCTTATAGGCGTCGACTTCTTCTTGAGTTTCAAGGTGACCGAAGTTTTGACGGTCTTGTTTAACAAAGTATTTTTTTGCATCATCAGTGCATAGAAAGCGTGAGTGATGGCGTGTTAGCATATTGCCGTATATTTTTCTTTGCTTACACACTGTCATGATAAGCTTTTCTTGAGCGCGAGTAATCCCTACATAACAAAGTCTACGCTCTTCTGCGTCTCCTTCGCCATTAACAATTGTTTTCTTGTGCGGAAGGATTTCTTCTTCGACTCCAACCATATAAACTTGTTTAAACTCAAGCCCCTTTGATGAGTGAAGAGTCATCATCGTAACTTCATTCTTTCTTACATCATCATCTTCGTCTTCATCTTTTGTATCCTGAGAATCTTGAAGCATAAGCTTTTCCATGAATTTATCTAGGGTAGCTTGTTCCTTAAAATTCTCTGTAAAACGCGCCGCTGATTCTATGAAGAAGTGAATATCGTCTTTTTTACGTGAAGCCTGCTTAACTTGGTCATAGCATTTGTCGATATATTCAAAATACTTTAGATCATCCGTAAGACTTGTGATTGCCTGACTAAGAGGTAGTCTTCCAAAATACTCTTTTGCACTTTCAATAAAATTAATAAATGTTGTAATCTTATCTGCTCGTGTACCCGCAAGTTCAGGTGCATTTTTCATTGCACTAAACAGATCGATCTGATGGGCCTCACTTTCTTCTAGAAATTTCTCTAAAGTCTTCATTCCGATTCCACGATTTGGAACATTTAGAATTCTTCGAAGCGCCATTTGATCGGCAGGATTTTTAATGACCGAAAGATAGGCCATGATATCTTTTACTTCTTTTTTCTCGTAAAATTTTTGGCCACCGATAATTGTATAGGGAACCTGAGAAAGTCTTAGCTGCTCTTCAATTGGTGCTGCTTGTGTATTTGAACGGTAAAGAATTGCGATGTCACCTAAATGCCCACCTTTAGATTGGTGAGAGATAATATCTTCAACAATGATTTCCGCCTCATGTTCAGTATCTTCAAGCTCCCAAAGGATAGGCTTGTGATCACTTGGTTTATCTGACCACAGTGTCTTGTCTCGACGATCTGTATTTTCTTGAATAACAGCGTTAGCAAGTTTTAGGATCGGTGAGATTGAGCGATAATTCTGCTCTAGCTTGATAACTTTTGCACGAGAGTAATCTCTTTCAAAGCCAATGATATTTGAAATATCGGCACCTCGAAACGAATAGATTGCTTGATCATCGTCACCAACAACACACAGATTATCGTGGGCACAAGTTAAGTGGCGAATAAGTCTAAATTGAAGTGGATTTGTATCTTGGTACTCATCAACCATAATGTACTTAAATCCATTTGAATATTCTAAAGCGATTTCGGGATTCTCATCAAAGAGCCTAACTGTTAGAAGAAGAATATCATCAAAGTCGATGGCATTATAAAATTTAAGCTTCTCTTGATAAAATTCGTAGAGAAAATTAACTGCGTGATCATAAGGATCTTCTCCATCAAAGAATGGCGAATCAGCAAAGTCCTCAGGCTTAATCCCTTCGTTTTTAAGCTTTCCAATCTTAGACTGAATAACTTCTTTCTTAAATGAGCCCTTGTTATCGTGATAAAGTCTAAGACCTTCACGTATGATACTCATTTGATCTGTTTGGTCGTAGATCGAGAAGTTCTTATGGTAACCCAAATGAGTAATTTCTTTCTTAAGAATTTTCAGTCCTAGTGAGTGAAAAGTCGCTAAAGTCATTCCTTTAGATTTATTCTTTCCAAGCAGGCCGTGAACTCTTTCTTTCATTTCCTTTGCGGCCTTATTTGTAAATGAAACGGCCAGAATCTGTTTTCCAGGAATATGCAGGTTATCAACCATATGCGCAATTCGGTAGGTGATTGTACGTGTTTTACCACTTCCAGCACCTGCTAAAATCAGTACTGGGCCTTCGATGGTCTCAGCCGCCGCGCGTTGTTTGTCGTTTAATCCTGCCAATGAAATCATGCGTATAATGTGCCTTTAGAAAGGCGATTAGGCAATCTGTTTGTTGGTATGGGTTCCTGGATACTTTTCGGGATGCTTAGCATAATTACTTCATGCCACGCATCCCGAAAAGTATCCAGGAACCTTGCATTGCATCTTGATAAAGCCGAGCTAAAGAGTCAGAATTTCATACATGAACACAACACACCTTAGATCGATTTTATTGAATTTAATAATTCTACTTGGTGCACTATACACCCAAGCATCTGAGCTTCCATCGCGAAGTGATATCCATGCATTAATTGGCCAACAGACTTCCGTTAAGTCTCAAGGCTCCCGTGGTACATGCACTATGTTTAGTGCAATTGGAATTGTTGAGCACTTACTAATTCGTAAGCATGGGGTTCTACCGGTTGAGCTCGATTTGTCTGAGCAGTGGATGGAATATCTCATAATGAAGGATAAGAGTTGGGAAGGTTCAACAACATCTAAAAATATGCGTGCCATTCTTGATTGGGGAGTTGTTTACGAAAAAACTTGGCCTTACTCTCGCAAGAAATGGCCATCTCTTGAAGATGACTATCCTGAAATCACTATGGCCAAACAAACTTGTGGCCATTTAGTAGAGCTTCCAAAGTATCTACAGTCTTGTTTACTTGGGCAGCGTGATCCTCGTTTATTTGAAATGACTGATTATGATATTGCTCAAATTGATCCTGATTTTATTCCAATTAGAAAAGAGGCAATTTATTTAAGAGACACTTTAGTGAATGATCTTTATTCAAGAAAGAAGTCTTACATGTCGAAAGACTTATCCAAAATTAAGAAATGGTTAAGTCAAGGAAAGTCAGTTATTCTAGGAACTAAGTTGTACTATGGATCTTGGAATGCAAAAAAGACTCAGACTCTTGAGATTCAAGAACGTGATAAGAGCAAATGGTATGCAGGCATTGTTGGCTATCCTGAAGTTGGAACACGTGATCGTCGAATTTCGGGAGAAAAAGGCGGGGGCCATTCGATGATTCTTGTTGGTTATGACGATGATGTTGTTGTGAAGACTAGAATGCAGATGGAAGATGGCTCTTGGCAGGAATTCGAATATAAGGGTGTTTATTACTTTAAGAATTCTTGGGGAGTTAAAGGCTTTGGGAAGAAGTTTAAGTTAGATGAAGTAAACTATCCAGGTTATGGAATGATTACTCAAAAATATGCACATGATTTTGGAAATTTTTTCTATATAGATTAAGGAGATGGCCATGGCCAAGAAGAAAGTAGCAAAGAAGAAAGTTGCTAAAAAAGCAACTAAGAAAGTAGCAAAGAAAAAAGCAACTAAGAAAGTAGCAAAGAAAGCAACTAAGAAAGTCGCAAAGAAAAAAGCAACTAAGAAAGTAGCAAAGAAAGCAACTAAGAAAGTAGCAAAGAAAGCAACTAAGAAAGTAGCAAAGAAAGCGACTAAGAAAGTAGCAAAGAAAGCGACTAAGAAAGTAGCAAAGAAAGCGACTAAGAAAGTAGCAAAGAAGGCAACTAAGAAAGTAGCAAAAAAAGCAAACCCAACTAAGGACCTTTTTAACTCACTACTTGAACTGATTAGAGTTACTTCAACTGTTCTTCCTGACGACATTCAACGTGTTGTTCTTGATGCTCTTCATAGAGAAGAAAAGAATACTACGGCCGAATATGCAATGAATATCATTCAAGCAAATATTAAAATGGCAGAGCAAAAATCTCAGCCACTATGCCAAGATACTGGAACAATTGTATTCAAAGTTTATCATCCAAGAGACTTTGATCAGGATGCATTCAGAAAGGTATGTGAAAAAGCCGTTCTTGAAGCAACTAAGATTGGATACCTAAGACAAAACTCTGTTGATTCACTAACTGGTAAGAACGATTGTATGAATGTTGGTGGTGGACACCCAGTAATTAAGTTTGAGCAACACAAGTCAAAGAATCTTGACGTTAAGCTTATGCTTAAAGGTGGGGGTTGTGAGAACGTTGGTGCACAATACTCACTTCCAAATACTGAATTAAATGCAGGCCGTGACCTTGATGGTGTAAGAAAAGCAATCCTTGATTGTGTTCAAAAAGCACAAGGTAAGGGATGTGGACCAGGTGTTCTAGGTGTATGTATCGGTGGAGATAGAGGAACTGGACATGTGGCCGCTAAGGATCAATTCCTAAGAAAGCTAGATGATAAAAACTCTAAGCCTGAGCTTGCTGCACTTGAAGCAGACATCGTTGAAACAGCAAATAAACTTGGTATTGGGCCAATGGGATTTGGTGGAAAAACAACTCTTCTAGGATGTAAAGTAACAGACCTTAACCGTCTTCCTGCTTCATTCTTTGTTTCAGTTTCTTATATGTGCTGGGCATTTAGAAGACAGGGCGTTTCGCTTAAAGCAAATAATACAATCAATAAATGGTTATACTAGGAAGAGGTTAGAACATGAAACGTTTAGACTATCCATTTACAAAAGAACAAATTAGAGAACTTAAAGTAGGAGATATGGTTTTAATCTCAGGAAAGATGTTTACTGGACGCGATGCTGTTCACAAACGTCTTCACGAAGGAACAAAGCCACCAGTAGATTTAAATAACCAAATTATCTATCACTGTGGTCCAGTTGTACTAGAAAACAAAGATGGTACATATGAAGTTAAGGCCGCAGGACCAACGACTTCAATCCGTGAGGAACCATACCAGTGGGAAGTAATGCGTGACCACGGAATCCTTGGTGTTATTGGTAAAGGTGGAATGGGGCAGAAGACTCTTGACGGTTGTCGCGAGTACGGATGTGTATACTTCCATGGTATTGGTGGAGCAGCACAGGTTTTAGCTGAAAAAATCAAATCAGTAGACAATGTTTACTGGCGTGACCTTGGTTCTCCTGAAGCGATTTGGGAATTAACAGTAGAAGAGTTTCCTGTTGTTGTAACAATGGATGCTCACGGTAATTCTCTACACGCAAAAGTTGAAGCAGAGAGTGCTGAAATCCTTAAGGGACTAGTTTAGTTTATTTAAAAACTTTTTGAGGTTTTAAGAAGTGAATAAGATTTTATATACGCCAAGTAGTGAACGTATCCAATCATCAAATATGATGGAGTTTATTAGACAAATTAATAAGTCCCAAGGCTTGGACTGTAAGTCTTATTACTCACTTCACAAATATTCTGTCGAAAACCCAAAGAGTTTTTGGAAAGAACTCGTTAAGTTTTTTGATATCGACTATACGGGAGATCTCGAACCAGTATGTACTGATTTGAGTTTCGAAAGTTACGGTTGGTTTCCAAAAGTTAAACTTAACTTCGCTAAAAATCTTTTAAAAAATGGCCGTGATATTTCAATTGCTTTAAGTAGCGTGAGAGAAAGCGGCCAAACTCAAAAAACTTCTTATAAAGATTTAAAAAATACAGTGGCGGGTTTGCAAGATGTGATTAAACCACATATTGCAAAAGGTGATGTCTTGGCCTGCTATATGCCAAATATTGCCGAAACTGTTGTTTCAATGCTTGCGACGACTTCACTGGGTGGTGTTTTTACATCGACTTCATGTGACTTTGGTGTTGAAGGTGTGATTGACCGCTTCGGACAATCAAAACCAAAAGTTCTTGTTACTGTTAATGGTTACGAATATGGTGGAAAGTATTTTGACTTAACAGATAAGATTAATGCTGTTGTTAAAGCTGTCGACTCAATTGAAAAAGTAATCGTTGTCGACTTCAAGGGGAAAGGCCTTGATGCAAGTTCAATACACAAAGGCGTTAGCTGGTCTGATGTGGTTAGACCAATTGAAGAAGAGATAGAGTATACTGAGTGTGACTTTTCCGACCCTCTCTATATTATGTACTCTTCTGGGACTACAGGTAAGCCGAAGTGTATCGTTCATAGTGTCGGTGGAACTCTCGTTAATCATATTAAGGAGCTTGGCCTTCACTCGGATCTTAAGGAAGACAAATCAATTTTCTTCTTCACCACTTGTGGTTGGATGATGTGGAACTGGCTTGTTTCTTCTCTTTACTTTGGATCTACTGTTGTTCTTTATGAAGGCTCGCCGGGATATCCAACTTTTGGTGATTTTATTTCAATTATTGAAAAAGAGCAGCTAAATATTTTTGGAACAAGCCCAAAATTCTTAAAGGCCCTTGAAGATACTGGAATTGATCTTTCACAATATGATATGTCATCTCTTGAAACGATTCTTTCTACAGGTGCACCACTTCTTCCTGAACAATTCGATTATGTTTATACGAAGTTTAAAAAAGACATTCAACTTTCAAGTATTTCTGGTGGTACAGATATTATAGGTTGTTTCTTCTTAGGAAACCCAATCCTTCCTGTCTTTAGAGGGGAGCTACAATGTGCTGGTCTAGGAATGGATGTTACTTGTTTTGATAGTCGCGGAAAGGAAGTCCCTGCTGGTGAAGAAGGTGAGTTAGTTTGTCTACAAAGTTTTCCTTCACGCCCAATCTACTTCCTAAACGATGATGATGGTCAGCGTATCAACAAAGCATACTTCTCGGAGTTTAAGGGAGTGTGGCATCACGGTGACTTTATTAAGATCACTGAGGGTGGTGGTGCGATGGTTCTTGGCCGCTCTGATGCGACTCTTAATCCAGGAGGTGTCCGCATTGGTACTGCTGAGATTTACCGTCAAACGGAGACGATTGACTTTATTGAAGATTCAGTTTGTGTTGGAAAGAATGTCGACGGCGATGTTGAGGTATGGCTCTTTGTCGTAACGAAAGATGGACATGAACTTACTAAGGAAGATTGTAAATTTATTAAAACTCGCATACGAGAAAATACAACACCGAGGCATATGCCAAGACGTGTAATCCAAGTAAAGGGAATTCCATATACTCGCTCTGGAAAGAAGATGGAGATGGCCGTAAGTCGTCTTATCAATGGCCGTGCTCTTGATAATGTTCAGGCCGTGGCAAATCCTGAGACTTTGGATTTTTTCACAAATCTCTAAGCTTTCTAGGCAATTGATTTTATTTGATTCTGTAAATTTCCTCTTTGGCCATTGGCGTAACACCCGATGAGCATAGATAGTACAAAGAGGGGACATATCATGCGAAATTTTATCTATCTATTTCTTGCGCTTAATTGCGCAATCATTCAAGCTGAAAGTCCAAATTCAATTGAATGCTTAGGTGGAAGTTTCGAAACACTTGATGCTCTAAATGTTAAGAATGTACGAAAGCTTGCCTCATCAAATTCTCAATCGATTGGGCCTATTATCAATTATGATTATAACTATCCAAAGCTACCTAAAAATATAAAAGAGATTTTAAGTCCTGACTTAAGAACTGTTTGCGATTTCTATGCTAAGGCCAATCCTACGGATCCATTTTTTCAAGACATTCGTGACAATATTACAAAGAAATATAAAGATGGTGATGATACTGATTTCTTCTTTAAGTATCTTTTAGTTCTACCTTGCTGGCACTATTCTAAAAATATGTTTGATTACTTTACGTCTGGTAATGAAGCTAATACTAGGGCAGGTATCGGACTCTTGTTTGGTGATATGATGCATCCATTATTTGGTGGAGCTGATCCAAATACTTTTATACGTATCTGGCGTGAGGGGAAGATGTTTGAAGGGCCAATGTATATTGTCTATGATCATCTTCTAAAAAATTATTCAAAATCTGAGCGCTTTAAAATTGAATATCTGCCAATTGTGAAACGACTTAAACATCCTAGGTATATTGCAAAGTTTCCGAAAAAATCTCTAGAGCAAATTAAAAAGGAAGAACCTGATATGCCAATAACATTACCAATGCCGTAGAAGCTAATCGAGTTGCCAAATTTTATTGGGGCCCAATTTATGAGCAATCAAGTGCTTAGGCCCTCTCTTTGTTCTTAATTTCTAGTTCATTTATAATAATAGCTGAGGCGTTATCTCTAGTAATGACGTGTTTTCAATTACTTAGTGAATAGGTTCACTCAAGTAAGTTATTGAAATTATGCAAGATTTTGTGAACTAAACCCTAAAGTCAAATATTTTGCTTCCGATTAGTTCACAAAGGATTAGTTTATGAGGAAGTTGATTTTATTTTCTATTTTAGCACTTTCAACGCAGTTAAGTATATTTGCTGCAAGTGGAAAGGACTCTGCAAATGAGGCAACACCTGATTGTTTAGAGAATGCTATTCCAAATACTCTTGATTCTAAAAATACGAATAATATTGAACAAATTGTCGAATTACAAAATGTAAGAAGTCATGGAGCAAATCCTAATTATCCTATATTCCCTGATAATATCGATGAAATTTTAAAGCCTGATAAACGAACGGTTTGCGATGCCTATGCAGTTCCGAACGAAATCGATCCATCGTATCGTTCAGTTATGAAACATATTGATAAGACTTATAAAGATGGTGATCATAAAGATTTCTTTTTTAGATACGTTTTATCTATGAACTGTTGGCCATTTCGTGAGAACTTCTTCGCCTATATGATTAAAGGTGGAAATGTTGGTCATGCGATGGGAAATATTATGAAGTCTCCATATGGTGGGCTTGATCCAAATGCATTTATTCGAATTGAAAGAGAAGGTCGAGTTTTTGAGGGGCCAATGTATCATGTTTATGAATATTTAGAGAAGAATTATAAAAATAAATCTGAGTCTTCGAATGAATATATAGCTGCAATGAAAAGACTAAAGTCTTCTCGCTATCAATTATATCCAGTTAAATCACTTAATCAGATAAAGAAAGAAGAACCAAATATGCCGATATCAATAAGGTGATTTAGACATTGAAAATATTTAGAATTCTTTTAATATTCTTATTTACTCTTAATGCTCACAGTGAGTGTAGAAGTGGAATTGTCGCAATTTTTAAATCAAGCACTATTGAGGAAATTTCACAAAGCATTGGCGGAGTGAAGGCAAAGGTAGGTGAGTCTTGTAAGAGCTCAATTGGATTAGAATTAAACTCTGATTCGTATTGTGAATGTATTTCAAAAAATAAAGACACTGACTTTGATGTTAGTCGTAAGATGTTTCGCCAAAAAAATGGGAAAGCTTTAAAAAGTATTATTTTTGATCTTGCTGAAACTATCGCGGTAAATGATAATCCAGATCTTACTCTTAATTGTAAACTTCATGACACCTTAGTCAATAATTGTGATGCGCAAATGATTAGTGAAATGTTTCCTGAATATGAGGGAACAAATTTTTCACAAGAAATGTTTGCAGATTATTTAGAAATCTTTAATACAAACTCAGGTGGTGGAAAGAAAACAATTGATCACTTCCGCTCAAATTCATGTTCGTCTACTTTTGTTCGAAAGAGCTCAATTGAAGGTAATACAGCAAGTGTTCAGGCCGAACTAGATAAATCGTGTGAACAGTTTACGAGCCAAGTTATTGGCCTATGTCAAAATGAATCATTAACTGGTGTTGAATATGATAATTTTGATTTCGATTTACCAACATTAGAAAATGTCGATTCTTTTAATTACTTTTGTAAAATAAAAGATCGTCCAATAAAAGATATCAATACCGATAATAATACATTATCAAATCTATTCTTAGCATATGAGAAGAAAGACGAAGAAGTGTCTCCTTTATGTAAAGAAGTCTGTATTGATGAAGCACCATACTCTGTTAGAGGCTGTCAAGTTGATACTCAAAAAGCGATTGTGGCCCTTAAAAGATTGATCGCTAGTGAAAATGTTAATAATGAGGAAATAACTTTTTTAAAAGAAATTATTGGAAACCAAGTTTCCAATGATGTTATTGAAGGTAAAATCAATGACGATGATCTAGCGTATTTTAAGAAAAATCTTGATGACGATGATTACAATAATATCGTTCAAATTGTAAAAACGGGAAGAAATCAGGCATCTGTGAATCAACAAGACTCACTAGTTTCTCAATTCTTTGCAACTGAAAAATCCGAAGCTGTGTCAACAAGTCTTGCCTCTAATGACAAGTCAAAACCAGCTCCTGCTCAACCTACAGCTGCTCCACAAGAGCAGTCAGTGCAGCAAATTCAACAACAAATGATGGATGCCGTACCTGAACAACAGGCGGCCATGAATAGCTCAACTCAGCCCATAGGGCCGAGTCAAAATCGTGCTCTAACTTTTGGACGTCGTGGAAAGTCTAATAATGCTTCAAAGGCAACAAAAGATATCGTTGCTTCAGTTAAGGCGTTAAGAGAAGCGGGGAGCTCTCTTGCAAGTGCTCTAGAAGCACAAAAGAAAAGACTAAAAAGAGAGAGAGAAAAGATAGCGCGTGAAAATCAAGATAAGTACCAACGTTATGATGCTGAAACTCTAGAGCCAATTGAAAGAAGTAGAAGAGGAAGAGGTACAAACGGAGCAGCTAATTATCCGATCGCAAATGTTGCAAGTGCCGGATCTGGTGGTGGATCAAACTTTGCCACAGGTGGCGCAGGAACTTCTTCAACAGGTAGTTCTACTTTTACACAACCTGAAGCAAAAGCAACAGTTGTTGATATCACTGGACGTTCAGCGCCTAATATTGATTTAAATAATCTTCAAAGTTCTGGAGCAACTCTGCCGGCTTCGATTACAAATCACCCAGATGCATCTGAGATTTCAAAAATGTTCAATGGCCTTGCCTATGAGAAAGATGAAAAGGGTAGAAGTATTGCAAGTGAAAAAGGAGAGGTTAAAAAGATCAAGGTTTCTTGGGGTGCTGAGAGTATCGATCTCGGATCACTTCTTATCAATGCCAAGGACCTAAAGCCTGGTGAAGAATTTATTGTCTACAAAGGTGATATGGATAAGTTTGTAAGGCTTACTCCAGCTTATCGCTTTCAAGCTGGAAAGCGTGTCTTTATCGGCTACCGAGTTGAAAATCGAAATCGTAATAATGCAGACTTGGCCGCAAGTCTCTATGCCAAGAAATTTTTAATTCTATAATTCTATTTAAATTTATATTATGAAATTTTGCGCCCTTGAAAATGACTTCAAGGGCCTTTTGATTTATTGAACTTCTTCAGAAGGAAGATCGTCTGATGAACCATCATTTGGTTCAGAAGGCTCTGTCGGCCCTGGCTTAACTGGTGCCTCTGTAAGTCTCTTGTAGATAACAATTAGGCGATCTTTTTCGGCATTAAAAAATAACACTAAGTAAAAGTCGTCAGATTGTTCTTCTCTAAAAGATTCTAGATTTCCAGACTGCTTTAATGAGTCAGCTTTTGTCGAAGAATAGAAATCTTCGATCTTCTTTGTGTCTTCATATGAGAAACGAGTTGAACCAACATGATCTGTGGCAAGTGTGTCCATGATGATATTGATTTTTTCGTCTTTTAAAAGAAGTTGAAGTCTAGTTTCACTATCACCAACAATAGCACTTTGTAGCTTCTCTTTTAGCTCTTTTGAGAAGTCTGCATATGAACATTTATTAGAGATAAACACTAGTTCATTTCCTGGCTTACTCTCTAGCCCAATAAGCTTTTCTTGAGTTAACTCAAGGCATGGCTGAGGAGCAGGTTGTTGGTCTTGCTCACCAGTATTTGCAAATATCGGCAATGCAAGTAGTAGTGCTAGTATTGTTTTTTTCATTTCCCTAATTCCCTAATATTATTTGTTGATATGGGCATCCTCCCATAATTGGCCTTATCAGGCAAGTCTTTGTGCGGCGAGTTGTAGAATGTACTGGATATAACTACTTGATTTTCTTCGCACCAGAGTATTGAAGTCGGACTTCATCGCTTAGCCACTGGCCTGCAACGTCCTCATTCATGAAGTCATCACAGTATCTAGCAGGATTTCCACGAGGAAATTTCTTTTTACCGTCGTAAAAACTGAGGCAGATCTGAGCATAGTTTTCAATGTATTCTGGAAAATTCTTTGCGAATCTCTTGATGATAACTTTCGTTTTGGTGCTGGCCTTCCCATTTCTGCGATGAAAAATTTCACCTCTTAGGGGGTGGTATTTTAGAAGATCTGTTAAAACCTTCTTTCTGCTGTCGTAATTGGCCGATAGCTCTTCCATTTTGTTCCAGGCCATATTCATCACCGGGCCAGGAATTGGATTTGTTAGAAGATAGTTTGTTAGAAAAACAGATTTTAGCTGCTCATCAATTTTGTCGAATGCATTGAATGTAAGAAATATGATTTCACTATTGTAGTCACTAGGTTTAAGTAGAGATTCTAAATCACTCTTTGCGAATCCATTCAAGCAGTCCGGATTAAAGATATCCTTTGCCTTCTCAATAATTGAAGCCTTTGTATCTGTTCGTGAAATCTCTTTAACAATAATTTGTAAGAATGCCTTTTGACCTTGCTCCTCTCGACAGTAATAAATTGAATCGTTACTTTTTAAGGGTGCCTTAACGAGGTTATCGTATTTACTCTGTAAAGAGTTTGAGAGTGTTTTATAGATATCAAAATCAATATCAGGATAACGTGCAGAGTGAGATATATATGTATCTAAATCCTTTTGGCAGTCATTACACTTTTGAAAATAAAGTCTGGCATACTTTGAATAGGCCAGAGTGAAAAAGGCATAGGCCTTTAAGTTTTTATTCTCGATATATTTAGTAATAATTTTGAACTGAGTACTATTAACTTCATTCTTTGTTATTAAGTCTTCAACGTAAGAAGTTGCCATTTCACGGGTCATCTTCTTCCACTCAAAATCTCTTTGAGACGGCCTTACGTCTAAGAAGTGCTTCATGTATTCACGGTGAGACTTGTCTTTATAAAGCACACGTAGGTCATCCATCGTATAAGTGACGGCAGATACCTTTACAGAAAGAAGTGTGATTAATAAACAAATCAAATTGCGCATTTAAATAATGTCCTCGATTACTGAGAATAGAGTTTCTTTTTTAAAGGGCTTTTTTATGAAGTGAACCTTACCTTGAAGCTCGTCATTATCCAGTTCTTCATCACCAGAGATGATAATATACTTTAAAGTACCGGCCTTCGGACTGCTTTCAAAACGACGCACAACTTCTGCACCGTTAATTACTGGCATATTCTTGTCTGCAATGACGATTTTAAGATTGTCGCTAATATTTTCAAAGTAGTGCTCTACGTCAACTTCGCCGCTAAGTGCTAAAGTTTCATGGCCACCTTGGCTTAGGGTAAGAGCAAAGAGCTCAGCAATATTCTCATCGTCATCGATAAATAAGATCTCTTCATTCATATATTTATTTTCCCAAATTTAAGGTCATTTCAAAAGTAATTTTTAGTAATTTATTGCTATGGGTTAAATGTGTGAATTTTGTTTTTTAAACCTTTACTTTAGTTTATTATACCCGCTGATAATTAAATGACAAAAGAAATCAACTTTTCGTTAAGAAACACACTTTAATTTGGAGTTAATGTGAAGCTACCTGTGGTTAAAAGCACACAATTAAATGATACATTTCGCTTAGACTATTATGATCATTTTGGGCCTCTTATACTGGATGGCCAACAAATCAAAGAATCGATTAAGAAAGATTTACTATTTTGGACAGAGTTTGATTCTTCATTCAAGTTTCAAATTGGTCTTGAAGGAGTTCAATTCTTATTGGGAATTGATAAGGACGAAAAAGTACTTCGTCTATGTAATATTAAATTAGCAAATGAGATATTTTTACTCGATAACTTTGTTGGTGAAGAGAGTGAGGAGTATAAAAAGTTTAAAGAACACGTTACAAAAGTGATGAGTGTTAAAATTGCTGATTTTCCAGGTGTAAGTAATATTATAACTCACCGTTATGGACTAACTAAACTAAGTGAAATTGAAGATAAGCCTGTTTCTGAAATGTCAGATACGATCACTAAGAAGCTTCTTTCTTTTCTTAATGATTACAAACCCGTTTTCTTTGAAAAGATCTCTGACTTCGCTCTTGGTCTTACTGCAAATTATGCACTTCTTAGAATTCACCTGCTTAAGTTCTTAGCAATTCTTCCTTCTCTAGATCATGATAAAGAAGGAAAAGAGGTAAAGCGAATTCTAAGAGAGTCTCTGAGAAGACTTATTCTTGATTCTAAGAAAGCAAAAAGATTAGACTTGAAGGGGGATCGCCAACCTCTTCCTCCACAGTTAGTGGTTCTATTTTATTTTGTTCTTCTGGCCGTTCGCATTTTTCCGGCCAAGGCGCTGGCCAATATTGTACGTTTCAAAGTTCGCTTTATGGCAAAGAGATTTATTGCTGGTGAGACAATTGAAAGCGCACAAAAGAATTTTGCAGCAATCTTTAATACGGGAAGAGATGTAACTCTAGACCAACTCGGAGAGTTAGTTGTTTCTGAATCAGAAGCTGATAACTATATGAATGAGGTTTTAAATCTTGTTAATGGTTTTAGCATGCACATTACTCCAGGTAGTCGCAATAAAGCAGGTATCCTAAGAGCACACGTTTCAATTAAGGTTTCTGCCCTTTGCTCAGACTTCAAACCTGAAGCTTTTGATTACACTTATAACTTAGTTGCCCCAAGGCTTATTAAAATTTTAAAGACGGCTAAAGAGCAACAGGTATTTATTAATATCGATGCTGAACATTATCACTATCGTGATATCGTTTTTGAAATTTATAAGAAAGCTCTTCTTGAGACTGAAAAGCTTAAAGATTATGCAGATACAGGGATTGTTGTTCAAGCGTATCTTCGTGATTGTTATGACCATCTTCAAGACGTTGTTGAGCTTGCAAAAGAGCGTGGCATGATTATGCCAATCCGCCTTGTTAAGGGTGCATACTGGGATGCTGAAACTGTAGAGGCCGAGGCCCATGGACATAATGCTCCAGAGTTCTTAAACAAAGAAGAAACAGATATTAATTTTAGACAGATGATTTATGAGATTTACAAAGCTTTCCCACATATCAAGCTTTGTATTGCTTCTCACAACTTTGCGGATCACTCATACGCTGAAGCTTTAAGAGAAATTAAGTTTAAAGAAATTGATGAAATTGAGCACCAATGTCTTCACATGACTTATGAAGCACTTTCGACAGCTATGGCAAAGATGGGATGGGCCGTAAGAAATTATGTTCCAATTGGTTCACTTATCGTAGGGATGGCCTACCTTGTTCGTCGTATTATGGAAAACTCTTCACAAGTAGGAGTTTTAACAATCATGAGAAGTCATAAGAAGAATGCAAAGCTTATGGCGCCAAATGATATCTTTAAAAAGCACCAGAATGAAGGTCTTCTAAACTTAGACTCAACTCTAACTCAGGTTCATGGGCAATTTAGTAACTGTCCACCTCTAAAAACTTACCTTGAAAAAGAACTGAAGTATTTTAGAAGTGAATTTGAAAAGTTTGAACTAGGTAAAGACTATGCAACAGACTTTGCTCTAAGTGGAGAGTCTGAATCTGTTCTTTCTCCATCTGATGGAAAGAGTGTCGTTGGTAAAATTACTTTTGCCAATTTAGACGATACTGAAAGAGCAATCGATACAATTGATAATTCTTTCTACGAAGGTGAGTGGTCAAAGGCCTCTTGGCAAGAAAGAGCGGCCGTCATGGCAAGAGCTGCAGAGATGATGTATCTGCGTCGCAATTACTATTCTGCACTAATTATGTACGAATCAGGCAAGGCCATCGGTGAAGCATTAGCTGACGTTGATGAAGCAATCGACTTCTTAAACTTCTATATTAGAAGGCTAGCTGAAGTAGGAGATAATGAAGAGTTTAAGGCCCGTGGCCCATTTGCCATTATTGCTCCATGGAACTTCCCTCTAGCAATTCCGTGTGGGATGACAGCTTCGGCCTTGCTTACTGGATCAACTGTTATCCTAAAACCAGCAGAGCAAACTCCTCTTATCACTTGTGAGCTTGTGGCGCTATTTCATGAAGCGGGTGTTCCTAAAGATGCCCTAATTCATCTTCCTGGAGTTGGTGAGACTGTTGGTCAGAAACTAATTGAGGATAAGCGTATTGCAGGTGTTATCTTTACTGGTTCAAAACCTGTCGGTGTTCATATTGCAAAGACTTGTGCAAAAAGACTTTATGAGAATCGCAACACAGGTAAGAGCTATCCAGTTCGTGTTATCACTGAAATGGGTGGTAAGAACGCTGTTATTGTAACAAATAATGCTGAACTCGATGAGACAGTATCGGGTATTCTTTATTCTGCCTTTGCGCACGCTGGTCAGAAATGTTCTGCAGCTTCACGTGTTCTTGTTCATAAAGAAGTAAAAGACAAATTAGTTGCTCGCCTTAAGCAAGCTGCTAACGATATTTACGTTGGGCCAGCAACGGACTTTGCAAGTTTCATTAATCCACTAGTGAGCCAAGAAGAAAAAGATCGTCTCATTGCTCAAGTCAAAGAAGCAAGTGAAGAGGCAAATAAATACGGTGGAGTTGTCCACGTTAACCGCTCAGAAGAAAATCTTCCAGGTTACTGTGTAGGCCCAACAATTATCGAACTTCCAAAGTCACGTGCTTTAGAAAAAGATAGTTTTGCTTCTCGTGAGTTATTTGCTCCAGTTATCCATGTCGTTGCATACGATGATTACGAAGACGCGTTGAATATCTTTAATAGTGTTGAGTATGGCCTAACAGGTGGTGTTTTCTCTCAATCACAAGATGATATTGATTTCCTAACAAAGCGAATGCTTATCGGAAATAACTATATTAATAGACCTATTACAGGTGCTCGCGTTGCTATTGAGCCTTTTGGTGGTTTCAAGATGTCGGGGACAGGGCCAAAGGCCGGTGGTGTTGATTACCTAAGAAGTCTTTTTGTAAGAAGTAACTCTGAAGAACTTAAGACTTCTACTTTTGATAACGGAAGTGATTACGAACCAGTTGTATCTCGTAGCTCTTCTTCTGACCACTTTGTTAGACGTGAAAAAATGCTTTCAGCACTAGACGAAATCATTAGTAATTTTGGTCCATTATTTCCTGGGACGTTTGGAGAACAGAGACATGCTCTTAAAGATCTTAAGAAATGGCTTGAAGTTGACTATCTTGATTTCTTAAATAAGGGACGCGATAACCGTTATATTCCAGGACAAATCAATTACTCTGTATTTGATTGTAATAAAGACCGTGCACTTTATTTGAGTTTAAATGAAGAAATTAATATGCAAACATTCTTTGCTGTTCTTATGTCTTTAACAACTGGTACAGGTGTAACAATTCTTTGTTCAAATGCTGAAGCTTATCGTTGGTGGAATTATCTAATAGATATTCTTAAGAAGAATCGTTTCTCTAAAAAGAATATTGATTGTTATCACGTTAGCAAAGAAAAGATGCACACTCTTCTAAATGAAAATTTTGATGTTGTTATTTGTGACGGTGATCTTGAATCAATTAAAGAGTTTAACTCTGCTGTTGGTGAAAAAAATGGTCAATTTGTTATGACATCTTTTATTTCACCACTTGAGGATTATGTTAATGGATCATATTTTGATCTTTTCCATCTATTCTCATGTGAAAGAAGCTACGCTGTAAATATCATGAGGCATGGAGCACCGATGGAGTTAGACTCGTAATGAAGTATCGTCACTTAATTTTAGGAGCGGGTAATATGGCCCGCGCTCTAATCCCTGGTTTCATCGAGAATTCTGATGATTGTGAATTCCTTGTTTTTACACCAAGTGGTGATAAGGCAAAGAGCTTTGCACTGGATTTTGGTGCTACTTGGATAAAAGACCTAGAGGAGTTACGAAATACTCATATTGATTATCTTTGGGCCTGTTTTAAGCCTCAACAACTTAAGCAAGTGGCCCTTGAAATTGACTTCTTAACACATCCGTATCTAACGATTGTCTCACTCCTAGCGGGAAGTGATTCTCAGGCCCTTACTGAAAATTTGTTATCTGATCAAATTATTCGAATTATGCCAAATACTCCTGCCCAAGTGGGTCTTGGGGTAAATGCTCTTTATAAGTCAAAGAGTGTTCATCAAGATAAGTGGAATGCTTTCTGGCAGGCCTTTAACTCAAGTGGGATTAACACCGTTTTCGACAATGAAGACGATATCGATACGATTACTCCTTTTTCTGGCTCTGGCCCTGCATACTTCTTTGAAATTGCACGTATCTTAATTGAGGATATGAAGGCACGTGGAATTGACGGCGAGCTTGCACATAGAATGATTGCGGGTACAATAGAAGGTGCTGGTCGAATGCTTTCACAAAACAATGATGCGCAAACTCTTCGCAATAATGTCACATCAAAAAATGGTGTGACTTATGAGGCCCTTGAATCTTTTAAAGAATCGGGAATGGAGGAGATGTTTAATCGTGCAATAGAGCGTGCTTACCAGAGAACACTTGAATTAAAAGGAAATAAGTAATGAAAAAGGTTTTAGATAAATTACCTGAAGGTTTAAGAAATACTGCATTTGTTAGACTCTTTGGTTTAACAAAAGTACCAATGATTTTTTGGCTAAGACCAACAGTACTTGAGCTTAGTGATGAAGTTACAGCAATCAAGATTCCTCTTTCTCGTCGCTCTAAGAATCATTTAAATAGTATGTACTTTGGTGCCCTTGCTTGTGGGGCAGACCTTGCTGGCGGTTTTGCAGCAATGAAGAAGACGATGGATAAGGGAAAGAGAGTGTCACTTGCTTTCAAAGAGTTCCATGCAGAGTTCTTAAAAAGAGCAGAAGGGGATACGGTCTTTACTTGTTCTCAGGGAAAAGAAATTGATGCTTTTGTTGAAAAAGTATTAGCAAGTGAAGAGCGTCACAATCTACCACTAGATATTATTGCAACTTGTCCTGATGTTTCAGGTGATGAGCCAGTTGCAAAGTTTACGATTACTCTTTCTTTAAAAAGAAAATAATTGCTCCTGAGGCGAACCGCTCGGGCGTGGACCCTCGCTCTCGATTAGTTTTTCAGCTAAAGAGTGCGGAGCTAGCACCGCGAACTATAGTTTGCCTTTGGGCAAACAATTTCGCGGATGCTTAAGCAGGGTTAGGGGAGTCAATAAAGATACACTCTAGCCCATATGTTTCTTCAATTAATTTCTTAAGAGCAATTACACCAAATCTTTCTGTCGCATTATGGCCTCCAGCGAAGAAGTGAATTCCTTCTTCACGTGATTCGTGCCAGTCGTGCTCGCTCATCTCACCTGTAAGATAAGCATCAAGCCCTTCGCGCACGCAGTAGCGCCAGTCAGAGTTTGCTCCACCTGTAATTATTCCCATTGATGAAATCTCATCATCATTAGGCTCACTGTGAATGATATCGTGATTAAGAACTTTCTTTAATAGTTCTTTTAGTTCGTTTGGTTTTAATGGTTTTTCGAATTTACCTTGAACACCTGTAGGCATGCCTTTGTAGTCACCGTATGGACCTAAGTCTTTAAGTCCGATTGCTTTGGCGATACCTGCTGCATTTCCATCTTCGAGATGAGCATCAAGAGGTAAGTGGTAGCCAAATAGATTGATATCGTTTTGAATAAGAGGCTTTACTCTTTTTGCGAAACTTCCTGTAATAGTTCTGACGCCATGAAATTTCCAAAATAATCCATGGTGAACAATCATTGCATCTGCACCAAATTCACAGGCCTTTGCAATTGAATCTCTTTGGGCCGAAACAGCAAATGCTATTTTGGAAATCTCTGAGCGACCTTCGATTTGTAGGCCATTTGGGCCATAGTCGTTATACTCATAAGTATTAAGGTGTTTTGCTAAGAATTTTCCAAGCTCTTTTGCTGAAACTGTTGCCATAAGTGATATCCATACCGTTAAAAATTATTGTGTTGGTTGGTTATCATTATCCCCTTGGCGGCCAGAGAAATCAACTTTGAACTTTTCAAAACCGTGACTCTTTTCGACATTTTCTTGTTTCGTTACACTAGAGCGAATTTTGCTTACTGTATGACGCAGTTCCTGATTTTCTGGAACTAGCTTTAGAGCAACCTCGAATTCTTCCATTGCTTTATCAAAGTTATTTAGCTGCATGTAAGCACGCCCTGCATTGATATATGGATATTCGCGATTTGTGTACTTTGGTGCTTTTTTTGCTAGTTCATACCATTTGATTGATTCATTGATATGACCTTCATTTAATAGAAGTGTTCCTAGATCGTTATAAGGAGCACCATATTCTGGATCGATTTCAATTGCTTTTAGACAAAGTGATTTCGCATCTTCAATATTTCCCATTTGAGATGTTACCCAACCCATAAGAGTCAGTACTTCCGCAGTTTCTTTGTGACCACGGGCCTTATCGAATAACTCAAGAGCACCAGCGAGATCTTTTTTAGAAACTAAGACATGTGCTTCAGTAATATACTGTTCGTATTTCTCTTCTCTTTTAGCATTCATTCCAAGAATTGGTGCAGTTTTAGAGTGGGCAAGATTTAGAATCTCAAGTGATTCTAGAAAGTATAGTGGTGGAGTGAAGTCTTCTTCAAGCTCCATTTCATCATCATCTTCATCGATTCTTCCACCTTCAATAAGTGTGAAAGGACCTTTTTTAATAATCTCTTTTGCAACAATGATTTCTTTCTTCTCTTTTATATCAATTGCTTTTAAAAGCCCCATACGAGGTGTGGCGACATCAAGTGACGAGCGCTCAATTAAGATAAGGTGTAGTTCTCTAGTGTATTTATATGAAAGATTGATTAGGCGAGTGATCACACCAACAACTTCATCGTCATTTTTTGGAGCGAGAGCAATGAAGCTTTCGATCAAATTATTCATAAGCCTTAGGTTTTCTCGACCTTGGCGAAAATTATTCTGGTGGAGAAGACTAAGGTCTCCAAAGTGAGATGGAATCAGTAATTCGCTTACTAATTTATCGTATTCAGTACTAAACTCTTCAATAATAAGGCGTGCCTTAGCATCGAGGTGTGTTTCACTCAATTCACATACAGCATGTAGAATCCTTTCTAAGTAGCTTCTTGATTGAGTAAGTTCGCTTAATAGAATTTCTTGAATTGTATTCATTTTAGTGGTTTCTTCCCTTGAATAATCATATCTCGTCCCTGAAATATGCACTCTATAATTCATCTTGTCTACGTTGTGACGCATCAACATCTCGTCGACCGGTTACTTTATACATATACACATTTCGTGCCAAATTTATTGTTTCTAAATGACTGAAATCTAATAGAGGAAAATAAGATGGGGCCAAAAAATTGGCCCCAGTGTCTAGAATATGTAACTTTATGAGTTTTCTAAGTGTTCTTTATTCAAGAGTTTTTGTTTCATACTTCAGAAGATTTCCAGCATCGTTGGCCTTGTCGTATGCCGTCGAAATTCTCTGGAAGATATCATCTGTCTTTGCACCAATTGCCGACTTACCTTTAAAGTTTAGTGAACTTAGATTACGGTCTTGGTTCTTCTTAAACATATTACTAAATGGATTACCATTATTCTTTTTCTTAACTGAAGCCGTTCCTCTTCCACCAACAAAGCTTGGTCCACGACCTCCAACATAGCTGATACCTTTAAGCCCGCTTCCGCCAGCTCCAGATAGAGCTTCTGGTTGCGCAGCACCTCCAGCAGATGAACCTCCGCCACCGCCTCCACCGCCTGGTGAACTACCTCCACCACCGGCACCTTGAGCGATTTGACCACCTTCTGATACGGTTGCAACAGGCCCAAAATTACCTTTTAGTCCTCCGCCTGTTTTCGCTTTATTCACAACAGTTGATGTATCCACACCTGCTGATGTTGGGTCATCTGTACTTGCGGCAGTTGCAGCTACCGCTTGATCTTGTTCTGTGTGTTGGTATGCCTGATTTGTACCAAATCCACCTACCGAGTAGTCACCAAATGATGGGACATTAACTGTATTTGCCCAACCTGACTGACATTGTGCATGTGCAGGGTTGGCCTGACAAAACTCCATATAGACATCTTGGTTTTCAAAGAAGTCCTCTGGAAGCTCCATTGTCTCCATTCCTTCAATTTTACCAATAGCACTTGAAATCATTTTTTGTTGTTTACCAAGCTGACTTACGGCCATTTGTTCTTTCGCCACATCAACCCCAGCTTCAGCTGCGATTTGGTTACCAGCTCTTTTCGCTTCACCGTTTCTTAGAATTGAAAACTTCTTACTACCAAAGTTTAGCTTACAAATCTGTTCTGGTGAGCCCATTGATCCTGCACCACCGTCATTAATTATATATTCTGCAATTCCTGAAAGTGCCTGTTCAACTGGTCTCTTACAAAGTTCATTTGTTTCAAAATATGTTTCACTAGTCGGAATACTAGAAGTCATCGTTAAGATCGTTCCTAGTCTTGCAACTTCAATTGTACGACGTGTTTCGGCCATCGTTTGTTGCTTGGCCAGACCATCTTTTTGTGACTTAAGGGCAGTTGTTGTCACGTTTTCCGACGCATCCATATTCATTAGTTTATTTTGCTGTTTTGTACTAAAGTCTTGCGCTTGAAATTGTTGGAAAGTTGCATTTGCAGTCTTTCCAAGTTGTGCAGCATTATGAGCAAGAACTAAGTTAGAACACTCGTCATAGTCAATGGTTTCAAGTCCTGATAGGCGACAAGTGATACGTCCATCAATTGAAGTAAGTTTCTCCGGATTTGAGTATTGATCTTCTGATTGACGATCCTCTTCAAGGTTCTCTCCAAATGCAGCGGCAATTTGGTTACATGCTGTAACATTTTTAACTGCGGCAGAAATAACATTGCCATCAACCTCAGATGAATTATTAGCATAGATGAAAACAGCAACGGCCTTTGTATAGTCAATTGAATTTGCTTTACCACTTCGGTAAACCTCTTGAGCAACATCTTGCCAATTCGCATTTCCATTTGTTCCTGAAACCTTAAAGGCCCTTTGACACTTAATTGCACCACTACTACCAATAAAGTCAGGTTCAACATTTTTAAAATCAAGAGTTGTTACAGATTTAGAACAAGCTTTGAAAGCCTCGATCTTAGATTTATTTTCTTTGGCCATCATTTCTTGTAAACAGCCATTCCAGTCTTTATGTTTTGCGCTATCACTTGCTACGTCACCTTCATCTTGTGGAGGAGAAGTTGGCTGATTTGGTTCAGAACCGTCATTGGCCAAACCATTTGCAAGTTCTTTATCTTTTTGAAACTCTGCTAGCTTTTGGCCACAAAAGTTATCAATCTCTTCCTGTGGTATCTCTTGTCGTCCATCCGATGGCATATCAAATGGCACCATTTGACCAGTGCTTGGATCAGGACAATCAACATTCACAGTGCCTGCGTAGCTCATATTAAGTGGCGCAGCCGCTAGAAGAGTTAAGGTAAAAGTATTTAAAATAGTTGTTTTCTTGCTCATAAGTGACTCGAAAGTTAGGTTTGCCTTACTTAAATTATAAGTTCTAATCGGTTAAATTCTTCGAAAAGTTGAGTATTTAAGCATGATTTAGGGATTTGAGGGGTGTTGCACAAGATAAGTGCTTAAAAATATGTTCATTTTTAGGGGCCGGCCATGTAAAATCATATTTTACGATCGCCCATGATTGTGGCCATTGAAAAGAAATTAACAACTTAGCAGTATATAAGGGGTGTAATAAATGACTTCACAACGAGCACATACAATCGAAGACTTTAATATCGAAGAGGGAATTTACGAATTTCAAGTACAAGAGACGCATCTCGATACTTTTGGTCATATGAATAATGCAACCTATTTGACTATCTTTGAGCAGGCCCGTTGGGACATGATTACAAAGAATGGATGGGGTATGGATCGCATTATGCGTGAAAAAAGAGGTCCTGTCGTTTTAGATATCAACATCACTTTTAAGTCTGAACTTCGTCTAAGACAAAATGTAAAGATTCGCTCAAAGGCCACAAGCTTTGTTAATAGTAAGGTTCTAACTTTCGAGCAAGAGATGTTTGATGATACAGGTAAGGTGTATACAAAATTTAAAATGACCGCAGGACTGTTTGATCTAAAAGAAAGAAAACTTATGGGCCATGATCCTGATTGGTTAAAAGCGGTAGGGCTTAGTTTAAAAGCTTAAAGAAATGATGATAAATTTTTTCAGAGCTTGCTTTTACTTCATCTAAGAAAGTAAGCTCTTTCATTTTTTCATGCTCTAATAATTCGCAAAATAGCTCGTAAGTGTATTCTTGATGATACTCGGATGAAACCTTACTGTAGCTTATATGCCATGCCTCTGGAGCAACTCCACCAAGATCTTCTACATATGGCCTATAATAAGAATAACTCTCGTTATTTTCAATTTTTGTATTTAGCCACTTACTAAAATCAGCAAATGGTCCACCCTGTGTAAACTCTTCTGGAATTAATTGAATGTGATAACCTTCTGGCCAGCTATTGCCATCCACAACATCAAGCTCTGTTCCCCAGTGATGACGAGAAGTTCCTGGAAGTGCCGACCAGTTGATAATAGCGTTTACAATTTCTGAAGGGGAGAGTTTTGTGTGATCTAGTTCATTTCCCGTGCGATCATAGATTGGGCGTTTGCCGGCGCACTTTTCATTCCAGATTCTGAGTTGGTCATCGAAAGATCGAAAAGAGCTTGTGACATAGAAATCGACACCATCTTTTAGCGCATCTTCTTTGAAACGTTTAAAGTCTTCAAATGAATCTTTGTGGAAGTAGCGATTGATGCTCTCATCATAAATGAGATGTTCTTTTGTCATTCCGAATAAGACTTCCTTGTCTACCTTGCTCATATATTTTCCAATTATTATTCAGAGAATAATTTCTTTAGTCCTGACTGAACATAGCGATGTGAGATAACTTTAAAGATTGAAACAGACTTATCTTTGATAATATCGTTATCACCATAGTCATATTTTTTGTTCGATTCTCCGTTACCAGCTCCCGCACCAAAACTTAAAACTTGTGAGCTAGAGTTGTCATCGAACTTCCATCGATTAGTATTATTATTTGTTGTTTTTCTAACAGTTTTCTTTGCTGGTGCTGCAAGTCCCTTGGCAGGAAGCTTGGCCGAGACATTTTCAACTGCGTCTTGAAATGAAGGCTCTGTTGGTCTTAAGCGAGCGAATGCTTCACTTGCACCGTTACCATTAAAGATTGATACATTGTTGTTATCACCATAGCGGCCCGCTTGTTTTGCAAGCTCATCACTAATCTTACTAAGTCCAAGTCCTGTACTTTTCTTAAATGGATTTTCTAGCTTCTTTTTGATTGCATCCATCGCCTTGGCCGCCATGGCAGCTTGTGCATCAGTCGTTGAAGCATTGTAAGTTCCACCATTACCCTGAGTTGTTGCATTGGCCGCTTTGATTGCTTCCGTAACATCAAGTCCACCAAGTGAACTTAAAGCAGTAGGGGATACCGTAATCTTCTTACAAGCATTTTCTCCCTTATTATTTTTTAGCTTACGACAATTACACTCGCGATCAAACTTTCCATCAACATAGAAACAGCCTTGTGGATTCGTACTTTGAGCTGCTCGTGATGAGTCAGCTGATGCTACATATGATCCAGAATACTTATTCCAGTAGTCCTGACATGTCTTAGATTTCTCGCGGTTAGGATTCTTATTTCCTTGTGCTGTATAACAGTAACAAGCAGGGTTGCTTAAGCTATCTCTTCCATCTGGACAAAATGAAGCAACACTCTTTACATACTTCTCTTTTAAAATCTTAATCTGCTCAACATTCGATTTGGCATCTTTATTATTCTTCTTTGCTTGATTTGAAACAGTAAGTGCCGCAGGGACTGTTACTGCTGAGGCCACAATAACTGTACATGGATTATTAGTGATCGAGCGAAAGCCATTTGCCATATCGCTGAAATTCCACTTCGAAGCGCCACCAGCTTCACCTGGGGATTGGTTCATACAGCTTGTCCCAAATGATGAAAATGTCTCATAAACTGCAACAGCTGCTGCCGCTGTATATCCTAGGGCCAGTGTTTTATATTGTTTTGCCTGTTTTGAAGAAACATCTGCTAAATATTCTTGTTCTTTTTCTAGCATATCAAATGCCGCAATTTGAGCATTCTTCATTGTTTCAGGGTCTTTTGAGATTTCTTCGTATTCTTCTTTAAACTCTTTTGTTTTCTTCTTTACGTCTTCTTTGTTGATTTTTGTTTGATAGAAGCTATAGGCCGAGATCGCACCAACCAGCATACAAGACTTACAGCTTGAACGGTTTTCATCTTTTGATACTTCTGATGAATTTGTATCAGCGCCACTTGATTGTTCTACCTTTGCATCTACTTTCGGCTCTACCTTTGGGTCTACTGGAGCCGACTCATTTGTTGTTGATTTGGCAGCATCTTCTCCGTTAAAGAACTTAGGAACTACTAGGGCCGTAACTCCTGTAACGATCCCCCAAGCTTCTGCAAAGCCAGTTATTAAATTACCCTTACCTTTACTTTCAACATCACTATCGGAAACTCGTCCAGCATTTAGCTCATTAATTGTTTTTTGTTGTCTGGCATCGGCCGCTGCTTTCATACAAGCATTGCGTTCACTCTCACTCGATTTAGAGTCACAATCCTGATACTCATCTCGATTCTTTATTGAACCCTCTGTATACATACAACGATTCAAACTAGCGTTGAAAACCTGTCCTGTCGGGCAGTTTGTCGTCGCAAAGACTTCGAAGTGTCCAAGTGCAAAACTTAAAAATATGAGTGTTAAAATAATGCCTTTCATTTTTACTTTTCCTGCTTTTTTAGGCTATCAATCTAGTTACTTACTTAGTATAACAGCAAAGCCTAAGTTTTTAATAGTAGGGCAATTGCTGTTTTATCGTTTAAGTTTCTGTTATTACAGGGGTTTGGTTGTGAATTTTAGACGTTTGTTGGTGTTAATTTCTATTTTTGTAAGCCTTAAAACTGTGGCACTGCCATTAAGTGATCTGCAAACAGGTGATGTGATCTTGTTAGATATGGACTGTTTCAGTTGTGAGCTGATCGAAAATGAAACTGGTGGCCCATTTTCTCACTCAGGAATTGTTCTAAAACTAGGTTCTCAAGTTTATGTTGCTCAATCTCTTGGAAGCGTTCACCACCTGCCACTAAAATCATTTCTAGCATACTCGAATAAGGTCCCACACGTTATTCGTCCAAAGCATATTAATTTCTCAAAGAAAAGAAAATTAATTGAAAATTACAAGTCAATCTTTCTTGGAATGGACTTTGATCACGATTATCTTTGGGATGATGATAAGCTTTATTGTTCGGAGTTCATCTACAAGCTTCTTAAAAGCGTTTATGCTATTGAGAAGTTTAAACCAGCTCCAATGACCTATGATAAGAATCCTAAGGGATGGCAAATCTATTTCGGTGGAAAACTTCCTCCTAGTGGAAAGTTAGGGCTTTCTCCTAATGATTTCTTTTTCTCAACTGGTTTTGATGGTGACTTTAAAGATATGGGGCCGCTATATTAAATTGTGAATCAATTTAATCAGGCCCATAAAGAAAGCGATCACTTTCTCAAATCTCAGACTCTTATTGACTTAGTTCAAAAGGCCCTCACTCTTGTAAAGTTTGAGAGCGATAAAATTGAAGTCCTTGAGGTTGGATGTGGGCAAGGTCTAAATTTGGCCAATTTCAATTTCTCTCAATTATTAGGCATCGATATTTCTGAAGAGGCCATTTATAAGGCCCGCCAAAATTTTAACAATTTCGAATTTCAGTGTTTATCTAGTCTCAAGTTAGATCAGATCGAGCGCTCATTTGATCTTATTTTAGATGCTCACCAAATTCATTACTTACAATCTAAAGATGAAATTTCTCAGTATATAAGAAATGTCTTTAAGCGTTTGAATAGTGGGGGAGTTTTTTGTTTTGAAGCGATGGTTAAGAGCAAAGAGATGCTTCTTACTGACCTATCAGTTACAGTTCTCGACTACCTTGAATATGAGAAGATCGTGACTGAAGCAGGGTTTCGCATTATCTATTTGATGCTGCCAAATGGGCGTAAAATTATTGCAGATAAAAAAAGAAGGGCCGCTCTTTCGAGCGACCCGGATGTCTTACTGGTCATTGCTACTAAGGAAGACGTAGCAAATTAGTTACAGATTCCCAAAATATTTCCGACTATTCTTCGTCGTGTGGAGTACGCCCCACTTCTAATCTTTTCTCCTTTTGTTGCTTGAGTCTTTCTACATATAGAAAACGAATATCTCTTGCAGTTAGTACATCTCCATTTGCTAATTGGATTTGTGCACCATCTTTAAATCCTTCTAGATTCCCAAAAGTCTTTTTAATTTTTGCAACACTTGTGATGTCGAGGAATTCACCATTGAAGGTCTCAATTGCCATAGCGCGATCTAGTTTTTGGATCTGCTCTGGCGTGATTCTCTTCATAGTTCTTGCGTGAACTTTCTCTTGGATTGTTATCGATAACATAACTAATCCTAAAGTGATGTAAAGTGCTCTCCTTAATGTACTTTTCATAATGGCCTCTTTTCCGCTAAGTTCGTTCTTCCTGAAGCCTTCAGCTTTAAACATCCTGTTTAAGAGCTTTGTTGCTATAGTAAAAGCATGAACTGTGCCAAAAATTGAACACGTACAATCAGCTACTTAGAGATTTATGGGTGGTGTCGAATGGGAAAGGGGCGCTTTTTGGCCCTATCTATGAACAACAAAGGCCCCAAAATGGGGCCTTTATGCATATTTGATTTGTATTTTAGATTAAGCTTTTAGACAGTCTTCGGCCTGCTCTGGATTTTCTGTACACTCATCCTTCTTGTCGCAGAATTGGCAATCTTCACCAATCAGCTTTCCAAGTCCACCACATGAGCCTTGTAGCTTACGGTTAGAAATAATTACACCAACGGCCATTCCTGTAATTGATAGAGCAAGAACAGCGAAAGTAATTAGGAATAGTTTAATGTTAGCATCCATAAAATTCTCCAATAGAAAAATATCCGATTAGATTACTCTGTCACCTTATCAAATCCTGGCGTTGATGTCTCTAAATACTTTGCTGAACCATCGTCAGAACGATAGATGAAGAACGCCTTCAAGTTATTTTCTTTAGCGTAAGCAATTGCTTTCTTTGCACCCATGGCCATAAGGGCCGTTGCCCAAGCATCCGCATCCATACAAGTCTCAGAGATAACACTAACCGAAGCAAGTTGAGATTCAACAGGTGAACCTGATTTGAAATTTATTGTATGCTGGTAGCGCTTGCCACCTTCTTTGAAAAAATTTCGATAGTCGCCAGATGTTGCTAAGGCAACATTCTTGATTTTCACAACCTTCACAACTGGATTACCATCTTTATTACTAGGGGACTCAACACCAATACGCCACGGGCGTGTTAGAGATTCGCCCATTGTTCTAACTTCACCGCCAACTTCGACAAGAGCGTTCTTAATTCCTTTGGCCTGTAGAAGTTCAACAAGTGCATCAACACCGTAACCCTTGGCCGAAGCAGATAAATCAAGATACACACCATCAATACTTTTTGTTAAGACGCCATCTTTAAAGATTATCTTTTCGTAACCAACTTTCTTCTTGGCCTCTTCAATATCTTCTTTTGAAGGAATCTTGCGTTTTCCAGTTGGACCAAATCCCCAAAGGTTTACAAGCGTTCCGATTGTTGGATCAAATGTACCATCAGTCTTCTTTGCAACGTCTAGGGCGTGCTTTAGAGTTCTGCTAAAGTCTGGGCCTGGATAGAATTTTTCACTCTTGGCCATTTTATTAAAGAGTGAAATTTCTGAGTCATTGATGTAAGTACTCATGGCCTTGTTGACTTCATCTAATCTTATCTCAATATCTTTTTTTACCGAATCCTCGTCGAATCCATTAGGTGCAAGATACTTGATATGGTATGTCGTACCCATGGTCGGGCCAGTGGCACTATAAATTTGCAGTTTTTCACTTTGACATGAAGTTAACAGGCCTAATAAAAGGCCCATTCCAAATATAAAGATTTTGTTAATTCTCATTAATTAAACGCCTGTTCCTCAAGAATTTTTCTTTCGCTATCTAGGTCTCTATTGTCGGCCTTTTCTTCACTAAATTTTTCGCCGTAGCGCGCCTTAAGCTTTGTGATATTGCGCTCCATTACATCTTCAAATTTAATCCCAAGTTCATCACCAACGATGGCCATGTACCAGAAAAGATCACCAAGCTCTTCTGCTAGATTTACTCGGTCAAGCTCCTTACCATAGAATATATGCTTCTTTAGAGCATCGAGGAATTCTCCAGCTTCCGTCGAAAGACCAATTCCAGCGTGAAGAAGTCTCTTAATTCCATCGTCATTTAGACGTGTGTTCATCGCATCAAAATCTCTTGATTCTGTTCTAATTGCATCACTCATATATTTTTGTGAGTCCATAATTTCTCCTGTGAAAAGTTGGGTAGTTGATCGAACTTTATCACTTTGATTTTTATCTAGTCAAAGCTTGCCTGTGCAAAAAGAAAACTTCACGAACTGTTAAGATATAAGGTATATTAACGTGCCTAAATTATTAATTTTGTAATAGCCGCAAAGCGGTAAAATGGATTTAAATCAAATGGATAAATTCGACTTTTCAACACTATCAAGTTCAGACATTTCTTACATTGACTCTCTCTACGAACAATACGAATCAAACCCGATGGAAGTAGAAGAAAGTTGGCGCAACTTTTTTCTAGGTTTTGAATTCGGTGCCGGTAAAGGTAGCACAAGTGCCGGTGGTGAAGTAAGTGATGAGAAGTTACGTAAAGAATTCAACGTATTCAGACTAATTCAATCTTTTAGATCAAGAGGACATCTTCTTTCGGATACAAATCCAATTCGTCCAAGACTAGATCGTCATGCACGTATCTCTCTTCAAGACTATGATCTAACAGATGCTGATTTAAACGATGTATTCACTTGTGGTGAGTTTGTTGGCCTTGGTGCTACGACTCTAAAAAATATCATGGACCACATGATGAAGCTTTACTGTGGAAAGATCGGTGTTGAGTATATGCACTCAACTGATACTGAGATGAGACGTTGGTTTAGAGAAGAGTTTGAAACAACTTACCTGAACAAAGATTTCGATGTTGATAAGAAAAAAAGAATCCTACACAAATTGAATGAAGCAAATGTTTTTGAAAACTTTCTTCAAACAAAATATACGGGACAAAAAAGATTTTCACTTGAAGGTGGAGAGTCGACAATCCCAGGGCTTGATGCATTTATTAACGAAGGTGCAAGACTAGGTGCTAAAGAATTTATTATTGGTATGGCACACCGTGGACGTCTAAACGTTCTAGCTAATACTCTAGGGAAAACTTATGAGTATATCTTTTCTGAATTTGAAGGAAACTCTCTTGAGCAACTTGCTGGTCAAGGTGATGGTGATGTTAAGTATCACATGGGCTTCACTTCAGTAACTAAGACTGAAGATAATAACGAAGTTTACTTAAAGCTTCTTCCAAACCCATCACACTTAGAAACAGTTTCACCAGTAGCAACTGGTTATGCTCGTGCTCAGATTGATATTGCTTACGATGGAGATGAGAGCAAGATTATCCCAATTGTTATTCACGGTGATGCGGCCGTTGCGGGACAAGGGATTGTTTACGAAACACTTCAAATGTCTGAGCTTCCAGGTTACCGCACTGGTGGATCTCTTCACTTTGTTATTAATAACCAAATTGGTTTTACTACTGACTTTACAGATGCTCGTTCATCACACTACTCAACATCTGTTGCTAAGATGCTAAATATTCCAGTTATTCACGTAAATGGTGATTGTCCAGAAGACGTTGTTTACGCATGTGAGCTTGCAGTTAAGTTCAGACAAAAATTTAAGCGCGATGTTTTCGTTGATATGGTTTGTTACCGTAAGCACGGACACAACGAAGGTGATGAGCCGAAGTATACTCAACCAGAATTATACGGGATGATTTCAAAGCATAAGAATCCTCGTGAAATGTATATTGAAGAGCTTGCTAGTCACGGTGCAGTTGATAAGGCCGTGGCAAAAGAAATGCAAGAAGAATACAAAAACCTTCTTTCGGATCGTTTTAACAATGTTAAGCAAAATGTAATTCCTAAGAAAGTTCCAGGGCCTCACCAGCAGTGGAAGAACGTTCGTTTTTCAACTCTAGAGGATTTTACTAATTCACCTGATACAAGTGTTGATAAGAAGACACTTGAGAATATTATTTCATCAATAACGCAGACTCCTGAAGGATTTAAAACTCTAAGAAAAGCACAAAAGCTTCTTGATCAAAGAAAGGCTTCTTTTGAAAATGGTCAAATTGATTGGGCACTTGCTGAGTTATTTGCGTACGGCTCGATCCTAACTGAAGGTAACGATGTACGCTTCTCTGGTGAAGACGTTATTCGTGGGACATTCTCACACCGTCACGCAAAAGTTTTTGATGAGAAAACAAATAAAGCATACTGTGGCCTTGAGCACCTTACGACAGGTCAAGGAAACTTCTATATCTATAACTCACTTCTTTCTGAGTATGCGGTACTTGCATTTGAATATGGTTACTCGCAAGCAACACCTCACGCTCTTAATATCTGGGAAGCACAATTTGGTGACTTCACTAACGGTGCTCAAATCGTAATTGATCAGTTCATTTCAGCAGCAGAAAGTAAGTGGAGAAGAATGTGTAACTTAGTAATGCTTCTGCCTCACGGTTATGAAGGAGCAGGACCTGAACACTCTTCTTGTCGTCCAGAAAGGTTCTTACAGCAATGTGCTGAAGAGAATATGGTTGTTTGTAATATTACAACTCCAGCAAATATGTTCCATGCTCTTAGACGTCAGCTTAAGTGGGAGTTTAGAAAGCCTCTTGTTGTTTTCACTCCGAAGTCACTTTTAAGACATCCTCTATGTCAGTCAAAAGTTGAAGACTTCACAACTGGTAAGTTTGAAGAAGTATTTGATGATACTTGGGTGAACCCAAAAGACGTTAAGAAGGTCGTTCTTTGTACAGGTAAGATTTACTACGATCTACTTAAGTACCAACAAGAAAATGATCGTAAAGATGTTGCAGTTGTTCGTCTTGAACAATTATATCCTCTTCCAACTGAAAAAATTAAGGCGATCCTTGATAAGTATCCAAACGCAACACATCGTTGGGTACAAGAAGAGCCTTCAAATATGGGAGCATGGATGCACTTAAATCGCTGGCGCGATACTTTTAGAGATATTGATTGTATCTCAAGAAAAGCTTCGGCATCTCCTGCGACAGGATACGCTTCAGTACACATGAAAGAACAAGAAACAATTGTAGAGAATGCATTTAAATAAATAAGGAAAAGAAAATGGCAATCGTAAAAATTACTATTCCACCAATTGGTGAATCAATTACAGAAGTTGCTCTAGGTGAGTGGCTAGTAGCTGACGGTGACTATGTTAGTGAAGGTGATGAACTAGTTGAAGTTGAATCAGATAAAGCAACACTTCCTCTTCCTGCGGAAGAAAGTGGTATCATTAGAATTATCGCAGAAGAAGGTGCTGAACTTGAAATTGGTGCTGTTGTAGCTGAGTTAGATACATCTGCAGCTCCGACACAAGCTTCAAGTGATGATGCTCCTACAACAGTTGAAACTCCAAATACACCGGCAAGTGCTCCTGTTTCGGGTGGGGATAAGAATTATCCATCTCCAGCAGCTGCTAAAATTCTTGCAGAAAAAGGTGTTAGTGCTGGTTCAGTTGCTGGTTCAGGTAAAGATGGCCGTATCACTAAGGCTGATGCAATGAACGCAAGTGCTGCTCCAAAAGCTGCTCCTGTTGCCGCTGCAAAGCCTGCTCCTGCACAGGAAATTGCTGTTCAAGCTCCAATGGGTGGTGCAAGTAGAGCAAAAGAAGAAGTAAAAATGAAGCGTATTCGTAAGACAATTGCTAAGCGTCTTGTGGAAGCAAAGAATACGACTGCAATGCTTACGACTTTCAACGAAGTTGATATGTTCAATGTAATGGAGCTTCGTAAGAAATATAAAGATGCTTTCAAAGACAAGCACGACATCGGACTAGGTTTCATGTCTTTCTTCACAAAAGCATGTACAAAAGCACTTATGGAAATCAAAGGTGTTAATGCACAAATTGATGGTGAAAATATCATCTATCACGACTATGCAGATGTTGGTATCGCGGTATCTACTCCAAAAGGTCTTGTTGTTCCAGTAATTAGAAACGCAGAAAGCTTAAGCCTTGCTCAAATTGAAAAAGAAGTAAGAAGACTTGCTCTTAAAGGGCGTGATGGAAAGCTTACAGTAGATGAAATGACTGGTGGTACATTCACTATCACAAATGGTGGTGTTTTCGGTTCAATGCTTTCAACTCCAATTATTAACGTTCCACAATCAGCGATTCTAGGAATGCACAATATTGTTGAAAGACCAGTAGCTGTAAACGGTCAGGTTGTTATTCACCCTGTAATGTACTTAGCACTTTCTTATGACCACAGAATCATCGATGGTAAGGAATCAGTAACATTCCTTAAGATGGTTAAAGAGATGATTGAGGATCCGGCCAGAATGCTACTGGACATCTAATAAGTATATTAAAGAAGATTAAGGATTATATATGAGTAAAGAATTTGATGTTGTTGTTATTGGTTCAGGCCCTGGTGGATATATCAGTGCCGTACGTTGCGCGCAACTTGGTATGAAGACAGCAATTGTAGAAAAATATAATACACTTGGTGGAACATGCTTAAACGTTGGATGTATTCCATCGAAAGCATGGCTTGATTCAAGTGAGAAATTTCATGAAGCAACTCATGAATTTGAAGCACACGGAATCACAACAGGTAAAGTAAAGGCCGATATTAAGAAGATGGCAGAGCGTGTAGCTGGTGTTGTTGCAGATACTTCTGGTGGTATTACTTACTTAATGGGTAAGAATAAAGTTGAGACTTTCCATGGGTTTGGATCTTTCGTTGATGCTCACACTCTTAAAGTTTCAGGTGAGAAAGAGGAAACTCTTAAGGCCAAACACTTCATTATTGCAACTGGTTCAAAGCCAGCGACAATTCCTGGGATTGAAATTGATAAAGAAAGAATTATCACTTCAACTGAGGCCCTAAAGCTTGAAACACTTCCAAAGCACTTCATCGTAATTGGTGGTGGTGTTATTGGTCTAGAGCTTGGTTCAGTATTTTTAAGACTTGGTTCTAAAGTTTCTGTTGTCGAGTATGCAGATTCAATTCTTGCGACAATGGATAAAGACTGTGCAAAAGAGATGACTAAAGTTCTTAAGAAACAAGGTATGGAATTCTATACTGGTCACGGTGTAACTGAAGTTGTTAGAAAGGGCGAAAAAGTAATCGTAAAAGCTAAGAATAAGAAGAACGATGAAGAAATCAAATTAGACGGTGACTACTGTCTAATGGCAGTTGGGCGTCGTCCATATACTGACAATCTTGGTCTTGAAAATGCTGGTGTAAATCTTGATGAGCGTGGGCGTGTTATCACTGACGATCATTTAAGAACTAACGTTTCTCATATTTATGCAATTGGTGATGTTACAACAGGTGCTATGCTTGCTCACAAAGCTGAGGAAGAAGGTGTTGTTTGTGCTGAAATCATTGCTGGTCAAAAACCACATATTAACTACAATCTAATTCCAGGTGTTGTTTATACTTGGCCAGAGGTTGCTTCAGTTGGTGTAACAGAACAAGAGCTAAAAGCTAATAAGACTCCATATAAAGCAGGGAAGTTTCCATTTAAAGCAAGTGGACGTGCTCGTGCTTCAAACGAATCAGCTGGTTTTGTAAAAGTACTTGCTTGTAAAGAAACAGATGAGATTTTAGGAGTACACATTGTCGGTCCTCGTGCTGCTGACTTAATTGCAGAAGCAGTTGTGGCAATGGAATTTAGAGCTGCTGCTGAGGATATTGGACGTATTTGTCATGCGCACCCAACTTACTCTGAAGCATTCAAAGAAGCTGCCCTTGATGCCTTTGATAAAAAACCACTTAACATCTAAGCAAATATTTAAAAGGCACCTTAGGGTGCCTTTTTTATTTCACCTGAAGACAGCTCAAAACTCCCATCCAAAAATATTTTTCGAATTAAATAACCATCAACTTTTTCATTTGCTCGACGCTTTTGAATGAGAAGTTGTATCGGTTTTGAGAAGTTACAAGAGTTGGCCGTCTCTAAATCTTCATTAAAGAAAATTGTTCGAGGTGGACACTTAAGTTCAAGGGTAATTTTATCTTTCTCATCAAAGTAGTGGGCTAGTCCTTCTGAGTCTGCTAACCATGGCCTTTGATCGTTGATGATGATAACTTCATCTTCTTTTTTTTGAAACGCTTTAAATGCCTTATATAAGCTTGATTCTGATGGCCTTGTAAAAAGATAGCTATGAGGATTGTGACGGGCAAAGTTTAGTTTTGTTAGGACTTCTTTTTGAGAAAAGCTATGTCCTAAACGGTTTAGAAGTTCGCCATGCGACTCAATAGCAACGACAGGAGCATTAAGTTGGGTGATAATATCATCAAGAATTTTACCAACTGGAAAATAGAGAAAGAAGTAATCAATTTTATGGTTTTTAATTAATTCCTCTTTAAAGACATCGTTGATAAAAATATGTTTTGTGTCTTTGAGTTTGTCGAGGCCATATTCGATGCGCTCTTTGACTGGTTCAATACTAATGACTTTAATATTTGGAAAGAAGTGATTGGCCACGAATGCCATCTTTGCATAGGATGCGCCAATATCACATACTGTGAATTCTTTATAATTCTCTAATTCATTTAGCTTTTGTAGAATTTCATAAAAGTCTAAGAGTGAGGTATTAATGGCCTCTTCTTTTAGGCCACATAGGTAGAGTTCTTCGGAAGATTTTAAATTATTTTTATTTAAAAGTTCTTCGATGATTTCAATAACTTCTGTTTGAAAGCCTATTAAATCGGCCAATTTTTCTTCTTTTTTTTGTAAGTGGTTTTTATTGTAATTATCCAAAAATCAATACCTTATTTGGTTTCAAATAGAAGTTTGTAAACAAAAACAGAGTAAATAGCTAATATTATTAAATTTTAGTTTAAATCTTACCGATATACTAGAAAGAATAGTAGAGGAAGTATTGAAGAAACTTTTCATTGCAGACACATTCACAACTTTTAGAGAGATCGATCTTAATGATCTCTATATTGAAGCGCTTTCTGGAATCGTTTTTTCAAACCAATTTGGTTTTGACGTTAAAAAGTCTCAATGGGTTGAGTTGTCTAAGATGAGTTTACCTCGTGTAATTACAGATGCTCTTAAGCAAGCTCCTGAGACATTTGAAAAACCAGCTTCGGCACCAAATGGATACAGTATTAAATTGGAAGAATTAGAAATTAAGAATAATCATAATAATGATCTATTAGATGCAATTTCAAAAATTGTAAAAGAAGAAGTTTCTGCAATTGGTGTACAACTTCGAGAAGAGTTTAGTGAGAAAATTTCCTCTGTAGAAGAGAGAATCGGTGATATCACGCAACTTGTTGGCTCTTCGAGTGGTGATCGTAGTGAGGCCATTCTTACAAAATTAGAGTCTGTGTTAGATGAAACAAGTTTAATTAGCGATGTAAATCGTAAGATTACAAAAGTTCTATCAACAACGCGTGAACTTGAGGATGGAAATACTAATACTCAAGAATATCAATCAAAGTTTAATGCTCTTAAAATAAAATATAAAAATCTTGCAGTTGAAAATAAATTAGCAAGAAAGAATCTTTCAAAGGTTATTGCTAAGGCCAAGGCCTTAAATGCTAAGTTAGAAGTCGCTGAACAAGAGTTAGCAAATTTTAAATCATACACAGATAGCAAGATTGGAATTTCGGCCGTAAATGATTCAGTTGAAATTGAAGAAGTTGTTAGCGAAGATAACACTCCAAGTACTCCAAAGATTAACCTCATTCCTCGTGACTCTCTTGTACTAGAAGACGAAGATCGTACGGTTGAAATTGATCTTAGTGAAGAGGCCACTGGTGAGTTTGATATCTCTAGTGGAGGGCTTGAAATTGCAACACGTGCACAAGCTGATGATGAAGAACTTGATCGCTTGAATATAGAAGGCCTTAAGAACGGTAAGTCGTTTGAAATTTCAAATAAGAAAACATGGCAATACGATACAGGAGCTGGCGTTGTCGGTCCTTTACGTTTTGATGAAATGCTTGTTGATTTTGAAAAGAAGATTGTTACGTCTTCCACTCTTGTTAAAAAGAAGGCAGGTGCACCTTGGGTTGCAGCAAAAGACTGTCTTGAGCTTAATACACAAGCACAACTAATATTTGAAGATAAAGAAAATCCTGAAAATAATAAGTATCAAATCGAAAGAACTGAGTATCGTGTCGAATTACAAGAACTAGTTTCATTCTCGCTTGTTGGTGTTCAAAAAGAGTATAAGGGATACCTTACTAACTTATCACTAAGTGGTGGCTTTGTTGAAGTGACTAAGTTTGAGAAAGAATTTGACAAAAATACTCGTGGAACGATTTATATCTCAGAGGGGATTTTTGGCCGCGCTGTCGCTATTGACTTCACAATCATGAGGGCATCTAAGAATCGTCCAAGAGGCTTTGGTCTTCGTTTTGAGTCTGTTTCAGACGCAATTATGGAAGTTATCGGAGAGTGTATGATTGATATTCTCAACGATAATGAAGAAGCAAAAAAAGCAGCTTAATCAACTATTTCGCAATGCATATTAAAAAAACAGACTAGATCAGTCTAAGTTCTTGAAAAAATAAATGTATCCGTTGATAATTAAGAAAAGGAAATGGTGGTTCGGGCGGGACTTGAACCCGCACGGGGTTGCCCCCACTGGATTTTAAATCCAGATTGTCTACCAATTCCAACACCGAACCGCTATTTGTGTTTAACGATTTTGGACTATAACGTGTATATTTGTCAATTCAAAAAAACTACTAAATTCATTTTTCTTTTACTTGCAATTTTTATTGTAGGTTGTGCAACAAAAAAAATTGTCCTTCCCACATCGCAAGTTAAGCCTACTTGGTTTGCAGGAGAGGGGAATTTTAATTATCTAACTTATGAAGGTAGAGTTGTTCCTCACTTATTCTTCGACTTTGCACCTCGTATGGATATGCGTACTAAACTCGTAGACGTTTTTATTACGACGCCCCGTGATAGTGAAGTTAACTTTGAGCTCGATTTAGTTAGTGGACGAATTTTTAAAGAAAGAAAATTATGTAAAGAAAAAGACATCTGGAATGATTATACTTCTAAAGTTCATACTCCAAATTTTTCTTGGGCCGTGATTCCAAGACTTCTTGGGCGTAATGGAAAACCTCAACGTGTAGCTGTTTTTGGTGATCTAAAATACCTTGTTGATGGAAGTTTTCCACGAGAAGAAACTGTTCAGGTACAAATAATCGGAGGGTATATCTTGAAGTCTTGTTTAACAGGACTATGCGACCTAAATGATGACTGGGAGTCTGAAGTTATTCTTGTTGCAAAAAGTATGCTTGATGAGTCTCTTCAAGAAGTACAGGGCCTAAATACTCTAAAAAAATATGTGGATTGGGGATATGCCAAAGCATTTATTGAAAACTCAATGGGAAGAAATGATGTCGGCCGAAAATTAAAGGGTGCTTATCGTCTTGAGTCTCCAATTCTTCCAAATCGCGCCCTGAAGTATGTTATAAACTCTGGTCATCTATTTTCTAATGATGAACTTCAAACACTAAAAACATCTTGCCGAAAAGTTTATGATGATGCTCTTGATATTTTTCAAAAAGAAGAAGGGCTTTCGAAACGCTTTATCGACTTTTATCGTAATCACCTTGATCGATTCAGTCTATGTCGTAAATATGTTCGACCTTTCAATATACAAAAAGAGAAAGATAAGCATTGGAAACTTGAGTTCTTAACTGCTTTTGAAAATGCTGTTCATACAGGTTACTATTTTGATTGTCGCTTAAAGACATGGGTTCGCAACGTGAGAAATAGTAAAGGTAAATTCGTTGTGGATCAAAGAAAATTAATTGGAGGTTGTCGAGATAATGAAATTGCTGCTTCATTTCCTGCAGCGATAACATTATTATCTAGTGCATCCAATTCGGGAGCACCATATTATCGTTATATTGAATATGATAGTGGGGCAGACACATTCAATCAAAAGATATATAATTGGGTGTGGTCAAATGGAAAGAAACAAAGCTGTGCTCCTAAAGAAGAGAATTCAGCGCCGATTTTTCCTTATGATGTAAGATTCACTTTAGAGTAATTGGAAAACTAAATAGATGAATATTTTTGAAGTAACAGATATAGTTCAAGTTAAGTCAAAGGCCGAGCTTTCAATGTTAATGCTGGCACACTTTGATGATCAGCATATTGTCTTTACTGGCCTATCTTGTATTGATCTTCTAAATGCTAACGACTTAAAGGATAAATATAATCTTTTAAATTCTCGTTTCTTATTAATTTATCAATTTCAAAATCTAAATGATCATAAACGAATTTTTTATGCACTAGCTTTAAGTTATGGGCAAACGGCACAATCTTTTGGACACTTATTTGAGTCAATGACTTGGTTTGAAGCAGAAGTTAGTCGTAACTATGGTGTACATTTTTATCGCAAAACAGATCGCATACAATATGAGATTGTCTCTCCTAAAGCAAAGTACTATTTAGAGAAGGATAATCATCTTCTAGATGAATCTCAGGTCGAACTTTGCTCTGATTACTTTGCGCCTTTAAGTGTTACAGGGGAAGAAATTGAAGTTCCTATTCGAAAATTTGACTCGTCAATTTCAGATTCTAAAATTCGTTTTAATATAGATGAAGATCATATCGATGATGTTGCGTTTGACTTTGATTTTAATAAATCAAAATCAATAGAAAAGAATATCGAAGGTAAGGGAGTTGATGAGGCTATTTCGCTTTTATTAGATTCTGATCTTCCTCTAAAGAATATTACATCTCTTCTTGCTCTCGAACTCAGCGAGTACATTACAAGCAAAGTTAATAGTAGTGCTGTGAAAATTCATCGCATGTTTATTTATGAAATTTTTTGTGCACTTGAAAACTTAAAATGTTTAGAAAGAGTATTTAATCGATCTTCTTTCAATGAAGTTTATCAGATCCTAAATCATCAAGTTGAAACTCTTTCAGGCTTAATTAATATAACTGATATTAAAACGAAAGAAGATCTTGTAAAACTTATTAATACTGAAGATCGCAAATGGGTTTATGATGTTAGAGATCGTATTCATGACTATCAAGATGTCGTTACTGATATTTTAGCGACAGTTGAGGGGAATAAATTCTTTCTCAATTTAGATAATTATTTTAATTCTAATCTTGCTGCTTTAGGCTTCTCTCTTAAGTCTATGCCACTACAAAGTTATGGTTATCAATACAATATCAAAAAGTATGAGCCTTTCTATGAGTACAATGATCTGGCAAAAGCGGAATTCTTGGCCCTAAAGGGAACAACTTACGAATTACTTTTAATTCGATTAAAAGAACTAAAAAATACATATTCAAATATTATAAAAATTTGTGAAGAGTATCCTATTATTAGAAATGAAAGTGATACTGATACAAATATAACTAAATCTGGAATTTTTCTTGCTACAACTCAGGTTTCATCTGGTGAAGTTTCAATCCTATCGTATATTAAAGAAGATGGTATGTTAGATCGATTTCACTTAATGTCACCAACAATGGCAAACTTAAAATACTTCTCTAAAAGATTGAAGAAATTTGCACTTTCACAAATTGCTTGTGAGTGGAATGCTTTAGGAATTAGTGAAGAGGAAATTATAAAATGATTCTTTCAAAAAATATTTATAGAAATAGATGGCGCCTTGCAATTTTTATCAAAAGAGTTGCTCTGTATATAAAGTTAAAAAGACTTCAGTAGGTCACGTACTAAAATTTCATTTTCTGAAAAGACAAGTGGTGTTTGTGCAAATAGCGGAGCTATTTGATTGATAAATAGACTTCGGTCTTGTTCGATTGCACCAAAGGACTTTGTAATTGGAGTCACCATTTGCGTATCTAAGAATGCAATAGTGTATTGTTTGACGACATGAAGAATTGCTAATAATGCGATCTTTGAAGCATTTGATTCCTTGTAGAACATTGATTCACCACTTAAGAAGTGTCCCATGCTTACGCCGTAGAGTCCTCCAATTAGGCCTTTTTCTTGATTCCATACCTCGACACTATAAGCAAGGTTTTGATGAAAAAGATTAAAGTAGCCTTCGACGATTTCATCAGTAATCCAAGTTCCTTCAATGGAGTCTGAGTGAATCTGCTGACAGTTTCTGATCACAGATAGAAAGTCTTTGTTAAAGGTAACAGTCCAGTCACACTTTTTTATAAACTTAATAAGAGAACGACTTATTTGAATGTCTTCAAGGCGAATAACTCCTCTTTGTGGAGGGGAAAACCAAGCTAGGGGATACTCTTGAGATATTGGCCATGGAAAGATTCCATTTTGATACGCCAATAAAAGGGAGTCATGGTGGAGATCTCCACCAATAGCTAGTAGCCCTTGCTCATCTGCGACTTCGACTGGTGGGAATTCAATTATTGGCACTAATCATGGCCTCCATCATAAGAGCACTCATTGCGGCCCCTACTTCAAGTGTTGTTCGAGAGCCTTCTTCGCTTAAGCCTACAAGTGGAGCAATTTCAACCATGTCTGCACCAGTTAGGTTAAAGGCATTAGTAAACTCTTTTATCATTATAGCACATTCGTGTGGCATCAGTCCCTCTGGTTCAGGTGTGCCTGTTGCGCTGGCAACACTTTCATCGAGGGCATCAATATCAAAGCTAATATAAATTTCTTCAATTCCTTGGGCCTTAAGTTCTGCTACTGTTTTAAGTGCTAATTCTTTTGCTCCTATTTCCTTAACGTCTTTTGCCCAATACTGATTGAGTCCAAATTCACTTTCCCAGTGTTCTTTTGATTTTCCAGTTGAACGAATGCCAAATTGATAGCAATGCTTTGGTGTTTCAAGATCATCCAGAACATGAGTTAGCCAAGAACCAAAACAATAATCAATACCAAGTCTTTCTCTTAACAGGTCAGTATGCGCATCAAAGTGAATAAGGCCTACTTTCTTTCCAAGTGATCTTCTATTGTTGATCCATGATTTTACTAGTGGAAAACTTACTGAGTGATCTCCACCGATACTGAAGATTTTTAAATCCTTATTATGTTTAAAGACTTCATCAACACTTGCTTTGGCAATACTTAGTGGAGAGACACTTAAGTTCTTTCCACCGTACAATGCATTTTGTGCACTCTTTATTGTTTCATCATTTAAGTACTTGTCATGCAGAAGGTGAGGAATAACTCTAATATCACCTAGGTCAAAACATTGCTTATAAGTATCTAAATGGTCTTCGATTAATGTGTTTCTTAAGAATAAAGGTCCCCAGTTTGCACCTCTTTGGATCCCTCCTCCACAGTCGGATGCGACACCAAGAATTGCACAACCTTTTACGTTAGAAAGTTTGTTAAGTTCATTACTCCATGCCGATCTGATTGCGGCATCTTCAGTCGTTTTATAAAGCACTTGAGTTAGCTTATCTTTTCTCTCTTTTGCTGTGTTAACTGTGAATACACCAAAGCCTGGAGGGCAAAGGTAGTCATTTAATAATGTTTCATTCTTGTCACTCATATATATTCCCTTAAATTTAAATTAAAAAATCGCCTTTAACACGAGAGCTTAGTAGTGCTGTCTTGTAAAGGTCAAGGTCTTGATCGTGTAGGTAATCACGAATCACACGCTTTTCAAACTTTATAATAGCATCGTTAATTCCCTTGTACACTCCTGCAATATGGGAACTTAGAGTTATATTAGAAAGTTGCTTAAATTGATTAAAGTCTATTGGCTCTTTCTCAAAGACGTCGATAATTGCATGAGCATCTTTATTATTACTTAGAAAGTTTATTAAGGCCTGTTGCTCAATTAATTTTCCTCTGGCCGCATTCATAATGAGAGTGTCTTTTTTTAATAAAGCAAACATCTCTTCATTAAGAATATGGTAAGAAGTCTTATTCAATGAACATGCCATGATGATGATATCTGACTTTGTCAGTTCTTCTTTTAGGTATTTGTTATTTTGCTGCTTATTTTGGTATGGATCGTAATAGCTAACTTTTACATTCAATGTTTCAAGAGCATTGCCAAGTCTTGCACCAATTGGTCCACGTCCGATGATTAGAGTTTTCTTTGTGTGCAAGAGTTCTCGATTATAGCTTCGTGCTTCATCCCATTGGCGTCTGTAAGGAATTTGTCCTTGATGATTGAGTAATGCTTGAAGGTAGAATTGCGCTACTGCATTTGCTCTAATCTCATTTCCTAAAACAATTGGGAATTTTGCTCTTTTCACAAACTCAAGTGAGAAGTTATCATAGCCCGAGTTTGGATGAATCCAGAGGACAATATTGGCGTGCTCTAGTGATTTAACAATACTCTCATTATTCGTATAGCTCGTTGAGATAACAATGACGCTTTCGCCCTCTGGGATCTCAATAGGTGTGTCCACGCACTTGATACCAAGTTGGCCTAGTGACTGCCTTTCTTTAACGCGAAAGGCCTCTCCTTGATAGCTCGAAATTTCTGGTCGATAAAAGTAATAGTTCATACCCTTAATCTATCAACTTTTTCTTTGCTTTGCTAGAATCCGCTGTAAATTAAGTCTTTCTTGATCGTTTTACACTTCTTATAAGTGCGATAACGGCCATTTATCGTTGAGCGCTGATCATGATCAACAACTTTAATTAACTGACATGACTTTATCTTCTTTCTGAACATATCTCTTGATTCATCGTAGATAAAACCAAGATTATCTCCCATTTCTTTTTTAGTAATGCTAAATAGCTGATGTTTCTCATTGGCCTTAATTGAGGCAACAAATTCAATACCCGATCCTTTACGATAAGCATTTTCGATAATTTCATCTGGAGAAATAGTATTTCTTCCTAAGATATAACTTGTTGGCCATCTCTTGTGTCCATAAGCATGGTATGGAACCTCTGAGCATACGACCTTATCAAGAGTTGTGACATCGAAATTAAAATCATACTTCTTATTAAGTTGCTCTAGTGCAACCTTTGACACCATCTCTCTTGCCCACTTATTTTCTAGAATTCCTTTTTCACGAATAATTGTGATTTCATCAATTTCTAAAAAGTCTTCAAGGGAAACAAGGCGACTTCCTGGTCGAATCGACTCAACAATTGTTTTTCCTTTGCGAATATCATTATGATACTTTTTAATAAATGGTGTATTCCATAGTCCTGCTAGTTTAAGCTTTTGTTCTGTACCAAGATAAATGGCAATATGACCAAAGTGTCCTGGAATAAAAAAGTCTGTTGCAGCAAAAGGTGTTTTTTCTGCAATAATATCTAGCGGCTTTAGTACCGTCTCTAGGTAATCAAGTGCTCGTTCGTTAGCATACATATGACCATGGCGAAAACGCAGTTTTCCAACAAGGTTACCAAATAGCCCTGAGATAAAGTTTGTCGTACGATTAAAGATTTCAATAAACCAATCGCCAATACTGCTAAATTCAATTGCAGGGAGTCTCTTTCCAAGTAAATGTTTTTCGATCTCAAACTTCTCTACAAGAACAACACCTCTTGTTAGGTCAGGATTTAAAAGTTTTAGATAGTAGTAGTGATAATCAAGAAAGTTTCTAAGGTCTTCTTGTAACTCCTCATGGAATTTCTCACTCTTTGCAATTTTTGTAAATTGCTTAAGAATCTCAACTTGTTTTTCATTGTCGAGAATCTTAATAATCTCTTTCGTAACTTTTTTGATTGTTTTGATTTCATAAAAAATATTGTGAGTTACTAAGTAGAGGTTCACGTAGTTTAGTTTTGCAAGTAGGTTTGTCACTTTGATCTGTGCATACTCAAGTTCAGAATACGAGCGTTTATTAGAAAGGTCTTTTACAGTATAAAGACTCGATTTCTCCATAATGAGTGCGACTGTATTCATTAGATTACCAATGATTGATAAATCAGAACCTTTTATTGGCTTATGATCAATTGATTGTCGATAAATGAGTTTGCTATAATCGATAGTCACATTTACGAGATCACTACTTGCATTGATTAATTTTTCTAGTTCACGAATATTGTACCCAAGCTTTTGTGGGTCATAGTCAGTATCGTTTATTCTTTCTTGAATCTCATTGATTTGAGTCATTGTAGAATGGAACAACCTATTGTCTTCTTTGCTCTGGGCATGAGCGTAGAATACGTTCACAGTTAAGAGGAAAATGGCGATAATTTGTTTCATTTATTAGTCCTAATTTCTGAATTCTTTCGCGTCATTATGCCATTTTAGGTACTTAGCGTGTTGTAAATTGTAAAATTTTTAACTTTGTCTATTCTTTAGTGGGTCAAACTATGTTAAAAGGTATGTATATTTAAGTACTTAGAATAAGCGAAAGGAAAAACCATGATATCGATCAAGTCGAAACGCGAAATTGAATTAATGAGAGCAACGTCGAAATTAGCGGCTTCTACTCTTGAGTATATTGAACCATTCGTAAAGCCAGGTGTAAGCACTGAAGAGCTTAATAATCTTTGTCACGAGTATATTATTAAAAATGGTGCGTATCCTTCGCCATTAAATTATCACGGTTTTCCAAAGTCGGTATGTACTTCACTTAATGAAGTCGTTTGCCACGGAATTCCAAGTACAAAAGATGTTTTAAAAGACGGTGATATATTAAATATCGACGTGACAACATACTTAAATAAATTCCACGGTGATACTAATAAGACTTTCTTAGTTGGTAATGTTTCTGATGAAGTGAAGAAACTTGTTGATGTAACTTACCAATGTATGATGGAAGGAATTAAGCAAGTTCGTCCAGGTGGCCATATTGGTGATATCGGTGCTTCAATTATGGAGATCGCACACGATCACGGATACGGTATTGTTGAAGATTATTGTGGACACGGTATTGGACGAGAATTCCATGAAGATCCACAAGTTGTTCACGTTGGAAAAAGAGGTAAGGGCGCAGAAATGAAGCCTGGTATGACTTTTACAATTGAGCCAATGATCAACCTTGGAACAAAGGACTGTAAAGTTCTTAAAGATGGTTGGACAGTTCTGACTAGAGATAAGAAATGGTCTGCCCAATTTGAACACACAATCTTAGTTACTGAAGGTGGCTTTGAGATTCTTACTCTTAGAAGTTACGAGGTTCATCCTTAATTGTGAATACAAGCCTAATTGCACCAGATTTAAAAATTAATGATCCTTGTCGAGTTGAGCTTAGGTTTTCTAAGCTCAATGAAGTAAGAGAGTACTTTGTTGAAAGTGATGATAGTGCACTAAAAGATGTCATCATGATGATTCTTGAAAAGACGAAGAATACAAAGTCACAACTAATACTTGAAATCGAAAAAGCTCTAAGTGAAAATTCGAGTCATTCTCTTGAGCTATTTAGCTTCTTCAAAGAAGTTTTAAATTATTTCTCTCCTAATCAACTTATGGCCATTGATACGACAAATACACTTTGTCGCTGTTTTGGTGTTAGTCGCCAAGAAGTCGCAGCTTTAATTGAAAGGGGAGCAAGTGATCCTCTTACGATTACAAACCTGTCAAAGGCCGCTGGTGGCTGTGGTTCGTGCCTGGCCGATATTGTTCCGATGTTTAAATCAAATCGTGAGGAAAAGGTTATTCCTGCAGTTACCTTTAATGGTTTCAAAAAAGATAAGATTGCTGGAAAAAGACCATATCAATTTCTTTTAGAGGATATTTATCCAATGGTTGAAAAACTCGGAAAGATATCTGTCGAAGGCCTAATTGGTCACCACCTCTATGTCATTGGTGATGAACAAACTCCTGAGGCGCAAGATTTCATTAGTAAAGTCTCTTCGCTAGATTCTCAGCTTAGTGTATTCTTTATTTAGTTTGAGTTTGCTTAGGTTTTTGGCATTTTTTTAAGATAGCATCGACATTCTCTAAAGCATCATAAATCTTTAAAAGAGATTCTTTAGATCCTTTTAAAGTCTCTAAGCTTACTTCTCCTTCAAGATAGCGATAGCGAGCATAGAACTCTTTTAGGCCAGGAATATTAGACTCAAGGCAATCGGCACTACTTGCTTGGATTTGAATCTTTGCGAGATAATCCATTAGGATCTTAATCGACTTTAGACGAAACTCATTATAAGTCGACATCGAATACTTAACACCAATTCCACCGTCTTCTTCTTTGAAGTCGAAAATATTTCTTTGGCCAGTTGTCATGGCCTTAAGTAATTTAAGCGTCGGTGATTTACTCGGATCAGAACAAAACTTATTGTAGTAACCTTTAGAAAATTGCGGATTACCAACTGATGAAATCTCATTAATCATAATTTGATTTAAGTGATAGCGGGGCCCTGTCTCAAACCTTTTGGCATAGTAACTTTCTTCTTGTCCAAGACAGAGCAAGATCGTCTTTGCCTGTGTTGGAAGAGCTATCATAAAATTAACAATAAAAATTAATAATGGGTATTTCATTCGTTCTAACTGTGTTAAATTATTAGTATTAATTTATTTTACTTTAAGTATGGATGGAAAACTAGGGTAAGTTTTGAAAGAGATGGGTTTAATTGACCATTTAGAAGAGTTACGCTCTGCACTTATAAAGATATTAATCATAATTTTGATATCTTTCGTGGCCTGCTACGCCTATGGTGACCTCATCCAGGAAGTTCTTTTGAAGCCTCTGCGAGATGCTCTTGGTGATTTTGGAGGGGGAAAGGTTGTCTATCTTGGACTACTTGATAAGGTTCTTTCTCAATTTCAAGTAGCATTTTACTCAAGTGTTATTCTTTCTTGTCCTCTTTGGTTTTATCAGGTTTGGAAATTTATCTCTCCAGGTCTCTATGATCATGAAAAAAAGGCCGTTAGGCCATTTCTTATTATTGGGCTCTTCCTGTTTGCTATTGGCGTAAGCTTTGGTTACTTCATCGTTTTTCCACTAACATTTCAAACCCTCATGGGCTTTGGTGTACAAAATGTTGAAGCAACAATCGGTCTAAAAGATTACCTCGTTCTTTCAAGTAAGGTTCTTGTTTTCCTTGGCCTTATTTTTCAACTACCAAATGTACTTCTTATTTTAGGCTTTATGGGCCTAGTAACAAAGCAGTCCCTAGCTAATATGAGACGTTATGTTTATGTTGGCTTCGCTGTCGTTTCTGCTATGTTAACTCCTCCTGATGTCATTACAATGATGGGACTTTGGCTGCCGTTAGTCGTACTTTTTGAACTGGGTATTTTAGCTGTTGCGTTAATTGTTCACCCATATCTTTCTCGTCATCACATGAAATAGACGGTATGATTTCTTTATGAAATCACTACTAAAGAAACACGTATTATTAAGTTTAATTTTTGGCGTCTGCCTTTCATGGTTTTTTGCAACCGTCTTTATCGACTTCATTGCAGCTCCAAGTATTTTTAGAAATGTTAGCTCTCTAAAAGAAGCAGGAACTCTTGGTGGAATTATCTTCACATCGTTCAATATTATTGAAATGATTTTTGCTATTCTTTTGATCATCGCAGCTTTTCTTTATAAGAAAAAAGGGAAGGCTTCAATGGTGATGAAGTTTATTGCCCTAACAACACTTGTCTTGGCCATCGTTTATACAACTAAACTATCACCAGGTATTCGCGACTCTCAGATTGCAAAATCAAATTACACTCACACTGATGAAGAGTATCAGGTGTTTGAAGAGAAGCTTAGAGGTTATCATAAACTCTATGTACGACTTGATAGTTATAAACTTCTAGCTCTTCTTACAATGTGCGGAATTTCACTAACGAGTCTAATGCGTTTAGAGAGCAAAGAAGGTGAGGCGTGATCTTAGTTACAGGTGGCGCTGGATTTATTGGAAGTGTTCTTGTTGCAAAGCTTAACGAGCTCGGACGTGATGATATCATTATTGTCGACCGCTTTGATCATGATCAGAAGTGGAAGAATTTAAAAGGCGTTAAATATGCTGAATATTTTCATGCTGATGAGTTTATCGACATTCAATTAGAAGAAGTTCATAAGCAGATTTCTTGTATCTATCACATGGGTGCTTGCTCATCCACAACTGAGATGGATATGGATTATCTGATGACTAATAATGTTGGTCATTCAAAGTTCTATTTTGACCTGGCATGTGATTTAAATATTCCATATATCTATGCATCTTCTGCGGCCACTTATGGTGACGGTGAGCTTGGCTATGAAGACAAAGAGGAGGAGCTTGGAAAGCTTCGCCCTCTAAATCCTTATGGTTACTCTAAGCAATTATTTGATGAGTGGGTTCTAAATCAAACTGATCGTCCAAAACATTGGTTTGGCCTTAAATTTTTTAATGTCTATGGCCCTAATGAGTATCATAAGGAAGAGATGCGCTCTCTTGTCCATAAAGCATACGAACAGATAAATGAAGTTGGAAAGGTTAAGCTCTTTAAGTCGCACAAAGAAGGGTATGAGGATGGTAAGCAGCTTCGTGACTTTGTTTATGTTAAAGATGTTGTTAATGCCATGATTGAGCTATCTGAGAAGGAGATGGCGAAGCACTCTGGTATTTATAATATTGGAACAGGTCGAGCCGATAGCTTTCTTAATCTCGTGAATCAAACGTTCATTGCAATGGGACGTGAGCCAAACGTTGAATTTATCGATATGCCTATGCATCTTCGTAATCAATATCAATACTACACTCAAGCAGATATGGATAAGTTTAGAAGAATACTTCCAAACTTCGAATTTCGTATCGTAGATGATGGTGTAGCCGACTATGTAAAGAATCATTTAATGAAGGATAATCCATATGTCGAAAGGTTCTAAAGAGTCGGGCTTTGAAGCAATTCTTGAGGCCATCTCTTTAATGAATAAAGAAGAGAAGGAAACTCTTATTTCTAATATCACAAAGATGGACTTTGAATTAGCAGATAAATTACGTGCGAGTATGTATCGTTTAAAAGATCTGCAATTTATCACACCACAGATGATGAGCGAGTTCTTAAGAGAAGTAAAAGTTGAAAGCTTAGGAAATGCCTTAAAGCTAGAAAGGGAAGAAGACCGACAGGGGATTCTTGCAAAACTTCCTAAAAGCATTCGAGAAGATATTCTTTTCTTTATCCAGAAAAAAGTTCCAAAGTCTCAGGCCCTAGAAGCACACCAGGAAGTCATGATAATCTATTCAAAGATGATCGATGATGAACGCTTGATTATCTCTCGAGACGATAAACTCGTTTAAACTCAACTAAAATTGAGGACTGGTGCGTTCTGACGGTGCCAATACTGGCCTTAAAAAGTCAGTCTGGCCCCAAAATTCATTTTTACACCACGAATTCCATAAAATTTATCCGAATTAAGGCCTTCAAAATTGGCACGCTCATTGCTTTATAATAAGCAGAGAAAGGAATCTCTCTAAAGTTATCAGGAAGAAAACTTTAGGTAAGACGTAATGGACTACTTATTTTTAGATTGAATGGAGATACTATGAACATTGAACAAAAAGAACACTTCAAAAACTTATTCATTAATCTTAAAAATCAGCTGGTCAGTACTACAGGAAGTGTCGAGCAAGTATTAACTAACGAGACTAGCGGTGACATTATCGACCAAACTTCTAATGAGAGAGATGCTCAACTAAAGCTAAAGCTTATGGGAAGAGATAAATTCCTACTTAACAAAGTTAATCGTGCTCTAGAAAAAATTGCAAGTGGTACTTTTGGAGAGTGTGAAGAGTGTGGAGAAGAAATCTCTATCAAAAGATTACATGCTAGACCAATCGCTACTTGTTGTATCTCTTGTAAAGAAGAGCTTGAAAGAGAAGAAAATTCTCGTACATATGAAAAGAGATCACATACAAACGGAAATGCAATGAGTGCACATAATAAGAACGTAGCATTTAAACATGCAGACGGTATGGATGAAAGTACAAATGTTGTTTCAATTGAAACTTTTGCAAGAAGCTTTGATGAGAAGAATGCAGCATTTTAAAAGATAACTTAAAGCAGAGGATAGATAGAAAAAAGGCCAGTTTCGAACTGGCCTTTTTTTATTTGAAATTTTATTTTGTTAAAACAACATAAAGAAGAATGTCTGCTTCTTCATTACTTAGTTCATCTCCAGAAGAGATTTCACCAGCTTCTTCTAATTCATATCTAATTAGATCTCTAATTGAATCAAGCGTATCTTGATCATCTCTTTCAATTGCTCTTTCAACTTCTTCACGATTAAGATTATTAATCGCTCTTGCTGTAACCTGTAGAGAAGATACACTTGCTGCAAAAGAAGTTTGAAAACCTAATGTTGCAGTCATTTCAGTATATAAACCTGCTGCATAAACCCAACCAGTTGTTACCATTGAGCTTGTGTCTAGAAAATCTCTTGTTGTTTCCAGGGCATTGGCCGGATTAGAGATTGTTAATGCCATTAGAATTGATAAAGTTAGTTTCTTCATTGCTTTCCTCAAATTATTCTTCAGATTCGTTTGGTATATATAGTGCTACATTAATAAGTTGATCAACATCTCTATCTGAAAGTTGATCAAGGCTTTCAATTTGTCCACCAGCTTTTAGGTCCTCTCTTACCATCTCTCTCAAAGAGTCGATGATATCAAGGTCATTTCTTTCAATAGCACGCTCGATTTCTTCTCTGTTATAAATTCCTAAAGATTCTTTAGTCATTTGAACTGCTTCTGACGGATTAAAAACCGCAAGTGATGCTAAAAATGTAGCATGAGTTACTGAACCTACTGCTTGAATTGCTAGTCCGATTGGCGCCACTGTGAAAGCTGTCGCAACAGATGTTGATGGCATATCTTCATTCATTAGACTTGGCATTGCTTGTGCACTATTTACAATTGTTGCAAAAGTGATCGTTGTAAGAAGTAATCTCTTCATTTCGTCATCCTCTTTTATTATTTTGTCTGGCCGACTATAAACGAAAAGAGTCTGGATAGGGCAAGTTTTGAAAATTATATAGAGCGAAAGGCCACCTTTTCTAAATATTAAGCTCTTAACTTCTTAATATCTCGAAAAGGTGGCGTGTACTTTTAGTTTATGTGATTTGATAATTCGCTAATAAGATCTTGAGAACGCTTTACGAATAGATCGCGCTCTTCTGGTTTTAGTCCTTCACTTGAGATACCCGCTAGGTCTTCAACATGCTGACAAAGTTTCTTTGCTAGGTCTTCATTCTTACCACTTGTGTGGATCTTGAATGCACTTTGAACTAGTGGATTTGTCGTATTAACGACAAGTGTTTTCTTAATAGGGAATTGGTGATCGCCACCCATTGACTGAGTCATTTGAGCAAAGCGTTTCATCGACTCATCAACTTTAAAATATGCAGGAGTTTGAGCATTTGCCATGCGGCCAATCTCAAGTCCCTTACTTGCCGGTGCTTCACCTTCTTTTTCTTCTAGTTTAATACCAAGGAATTTCGCAAACATCTCTTTGACTTTAATGTCGTTTTCAGAAGTTGCTTCACTTGCAAGTAGGTTTTCTATTTCAGAATCAACACTTACAAATTTGATTTCAACTTCTTCTTCACCCTTTTTGAATTTCTTCATTTCCGAGTGTTGGATGAAGTGTGGATCGATATGATTATCTGTCTCTAAGGCCTTAATTCCAGCTTCTTTAAGTTGAGCTAGAAGAGATTGGTTGGCCGCATCTTTTTCAAAGTAGAGAATTTTTCCGGCCATTTTCTCAGCGTAGTCAGCTGGTACTGATTCAAGGTATTCGTTTAGTGTAACAAATTGTCCTTCATTAGTTTTAAATAGTACTCGCTCACGCATTAAATCATCAAATTTCTCATCAGAAACACAACCGTATTTTACAAATAGCCCAATATCATTCCAGATGCTTTCATACTTTGCTCTATCTTTCTTATTAAGAAGTTTTAGGGCCTCTGCAACTTTCTTAACAATATAATTTGAAATCTTTCTAATATTTGGATCACCTTGTAGAGATGATCTTGATACGTTAAGTGGGATGTCATGAGAGTCAATAGCACCTTTAAGAAGTCCTAAGAACTCTGGAATAATATTTTTTACGTTATCAGAAACGAATACTTGGCGACAGTATAGACGAATATTCTTATCACCAACTGGCTTCATTGGGTTGTATTTTGGGAAGAATAAAATCCCGTTTAATGTAAATGGGTGATCAACATTTAGGTGAATCCAAAATAGGGGCTCTCCGTCCATTGGAAATAATTTACGATAGAGACCTTTGTAGTCCTCATCAGTTAATTCCTTAGGATCACGCTTCCAGATAGGTTTTGTGTCATTTACAATTGTTTCAGTATCTTCTTTATTTGCTTCATCTAATAATGCAATTTCATATGGCATAAAATCACAGTGGTTAGATAGAGTCTCATTTAGTTTCCACTTGTTTAGAAACTCTTCAGAGTCTTCAGCAATGTGAAGTGTAATCGTTGTACCAACTTCTTTTTTATCAGAGTCAGAGAAAGTGTATTCTGTATCACCTTCGCAAGACCATTTTGTTGCTGTTGAGCCTTTAGTCATTGAAAGAGAGTCAACTTCAACTTTTTTTGCAACCATAAATGCTGAATAGAAACCAAGTCCGAATTTACCGATAATATCATTATCTGATTCGCCGCCAACTTCTTCCATTTTCTTTACGAACTCTTCAGCTCCAGAAAAAGCCAGTTGAGCAATGTATTTTTCAACTTCTTCTTCGCTCATTCCAATCCCGTTATCAGTAACCGTGATTGTTTTAGCGTCTTTATTTACTTTTACAGAAATTCTTCCAGTAGGAAGCTCATCTCCCGTTTGACGTGCAAGTGTGGCGCGCTTTGTGATGGCATCACTTGCGTTGGCAATCAGCTCGCGGATGAAGATATCGTGTTCTGAATAAAGCCATTTCTTAATAATTGGAAAAATGTCGCTTGTTGCAACAGAGATTTGTCCTGTGCGATTAGTCATTGATACTCCTTCATATATAATCAAGTAGATAATTGTTCTTACGACCCAAAGATGGGAGCAAAATGATGAGCGTCAAGGGTTAAGAGTAAAAAAATTACTTAAATTCTTAAAATCATTGAAAAAATTAGGTATAAGATAGGAATTCATTTTTATAGCGAGGGAAGTACATGGAAAACCATGTTCAAGATATTCAATTAATTTCAACAGGTGGAACAATAGAGAAGTCCTATAGCGAGAGCGATGGTTCATTAAAGAATCGAGATTCTTTTATTCGCCAGACTATCATTGACCGTCTAAGGCTTCCTTATACGAAGCTTCACATAATGAATATTATCAATAAAGACTCGCTGTATTTCACTGATTATGATCGTCAGGTTTTGCTTAAGACAATAAAGGCGCAGTTGGAGAAAAATATTCCTCTAATCGTGTTGCATGGAACTGATACCATGGCAAAGTCTGCACAATTTGTTTATGACGCTCTTGACGGCGCAAAAGACTTGCAAGTTCCAATCATTTTCACTGGAGCGATGAAGCCTATGGGCTTTGTTGATAGTGATGCCTTTCAAAATGTTACAGAAAGTCTATATGCTGCTAAAATAGTAGAAGCAGGTGTGTATATTTCTTTTCACGGGCAACTTTTTAAAGTTCCTGGTGTGAGAAAGAATCATGCAAAGCGTACGTTTGAATATATTCAAGACTAACTTATAGGGAGGATGCAAATGGATATGCATCATGAAGAAGTCACTAACGAAGATAGTAAGGACCTTTCTTTTATTGATTCAATGTATGAAGCAGTAAGCGCAATGAAGGGGAATCTTCCTCATTATTTACCACTATTCTTTTTATCATTCGCATTAAAGGCCTATGGCCTAGCATATTTTAATGCTCAAGATGACATGACGGTAATTACGGTGGCCGCGGTAAATGTTTTTGGTACAATTATTCAGTCGGTTTTTATTCTTAATTTCTTCTTCTTTGCTTTCGAAAAATTACCTTATCGAGTTTCAAAAGTTCTGTGGGATATTCCTACGTATATGTTCTACGGCTTTCTTACTTCGCTACTGATGATTCTTGGAGTCGCTTTTTTTGTGATCCCATTTTTTTATGTAGCCTATTTCTATAGTTTTGTTGCCATGACATCGATTCTTTTTGATAAAGAAGGTGAATCGAATTTTGCTATCACAAAAAAGAAAGTTTCAACTCTTGGCGGCACTTATTTAGGGTTTCTGGTGATTTCATTTATCATTGCAGGGATTGCTCAAGTCGTTACTAATTACGCGCCAGGGACGGGGATAGCGATTGAATTAATTTATATAATTTGTCTGTTATTAACTCTGATTCAAGACGTGCTAACAGGGGTTCTTGTTTCCTTGTTTAGAAAAGCCTAGATTCTTCATTATCTAATTCCAAATTGCACATATTTAAGGCAGCTGATTTACGAGTTTATTCGTAAATTCAGCTCCTTAGCGCTTTATCGGCAGATTTTTCAAGTTCGAGGTTAATATTTACTTAGGGTTAACTTAATTTTCTCTGATTTCGATAAGTAGAGTGAAGATTATTAACTTAAGGCCAAATTAATGATGAAGAATGTCTTAGTCTACCTATTCACACTTTCACTTTTTGTTTCTTGTATGGAGCAGCCACGTTCTGTGCGTGACATTGTAGAGAATCCATCTGAAGAAGTTGGAAGTGGAGATAACGGAAGTGGTGGATCATCTGGTGGAAATAATGCAACAGATGGAGATAATGAGACTATCACAAGTATTCCTAATACAACTGCCGTTGAAATTACTCAAATCATTGACCCAAATACTGGATCTTTTAAAAAGAAAGTTTCAATTCCTAAAGATTTTAGAGGGAAGCTCCACCTTACTGGTTTAAATATTTCATCCCTTAAGAATCGTGTTGTGAAAGGACGCTTCTATTTTGGACGAGAGAGAACACCAATTGTTTTAGATGGTGTTGTTGGTCAAGTTCCTGGTTCAGGGATTACTGAGTTTTCAACTATTAATGTTATTACATTTGATTTAGCAGATAAGAAGTTTAACGACATCAGACTTCTTTATGATCTATTTGACTACAATGATTATGATAATGATACGGCCGAAGATGTTGAAGGTGATGCAACTAATGCAGGTCTTTACTGTCGTGGTCTACGTTTAGAAGACGATCCAACTTTTACATCTTCTATTAGTCATCCTTACTGTAATCAAGCAGGGGATGTGTGCCTTTACTCATATGCAAAAATTAAGGATCAAACTCTTTGGTACGATGAAATCGTAAATGCTGAAACAGTTTCTAAAACAAATACACCTGTATTTGAGCAAATTGATATTGAAGGTAATCTTCTTGCAAATGAATCTTTAGAGACTAATTTATATAAGTGTCTTCCTGATAAGAAAGACTCAGCGATGTTTCAAAGCCTTTTTGGTGTGAATCATCCTGCGGCCGTAGGCACTGCTCTTGCTTTAGGTGGGGGAGCTTATGATTACCGTGGCCCATATCGTATTCATAACGAAGATGAGTGGGAAATTAAAGGTGCAGCTGTTTATCAGTCGGGAACGACTCCAAGTGCAATTTTTAAAGCACCACTTTCTGGTGCTGCAGATTTTACGAATATTGCTTCAGGAACTCAGGCATACCTGTTCCCACGTGCAGGAAAGATTAATTATCAAACAACTGGGATTCAATACTTAGGTTCTCAATCTCCATTTTCTAACCGTTCTGTTCAAACTCTAAATGCTGCTGGTGATACGTACTATATGGATGGTTGTAATATTAGAGCTAAGAATTATAACGCATCAACTGGTGAGACGGTTTCAAGTTGTAACGTAACAGGGACAATTGAGCTGTTTACAATGGAAGATGGTTTTGAAGTTCAAATTGCTGAAACAAAAGAGATTAAGCTTCAATTACTAAAGACAGGCCTTGGTGCTAAAGATGGTTATGATTTTAATTCTCTAAAGTCATGTAGTGCAAATCGTGAATGTGGTTCAGGAGAGTGTTGTTTTAATAATCGTTGTTTTTCTCGCTCAATTGTAGGGCAGTGTAGTGATGATTTTGATTCAACAGGAAATCTTCCTACTGGAAATAGTTGTAATTCAGATTTTGATTGTGCGTCACTTTGTTGTGATGGAACGACTAATACATGTCGTGATCATATTAATAATGACTTCGAACAAGTTCTTTGTTCAAAGGTTCCAAATCAAAGTTGTGTCTCGAAAGAGTTCTGTCGTATCGAATACGTTAGACAGTGTTACCTCATTCGTGTCAACGACCCGAATAATGCTCTTTCTTGTGAGAAGAGATGTTATTCAGTTCCAACTTTTGGTGATTGTGTAAACGGTCTTTGTAAGCCACCAATTACACCTCAAGAGCCAGCTACTCCAACGACTCCTGCAGACTGTTCAGGTGAGGATGTTCTGGATTCACCACCATTTAACTTGAGCGATCTTTAGTTATTAATAGTAACTTGTAAGGTTGCTCAAGCCTTCGGACTTTTCTATAATGCTTGAAAATTACTAAGTAAGAAAAGTGGAGAAATCATGTTTAATAAAGATTGTTTCCTAGATCACATTGCGATCGCAGTTGAGAATCTAGATAATGCCGAAAAAATTTATCGTGACTTAGGTTTAGAATTTAACCACCGAGAAGTGGTTGAAGATCAGCAAGTGACGACTTCTTTTGCTCATATTGATGAAAATGCTCATATTGAATTACTTGAGCCGATTGATGGTCAAGGCCCAATTGCCAAGTATCTTGAGAAAAAAGGTCCAGGGATTCACCATATGTGTTACCGCGTTCCTGATGTTGCAAAAAAGTCACAAGAGCTTAGGGACTTAGGTTATAATCTTCTCTATGAAGCGCCACGCCCTGGAGCGAATAATTGTTTAGTGAACTTTATTCATCCAAAATCAACTGGTGGAGTTCTCATCGAGATTGCTCAAAAAATGTAAGGAGAAAGAATGCAAAATATTTATCTGCCGCCATTAACAAAGGTAAACAAGTATCTCATCGGGATCATTGTCGCATCCTTTCTTATAAGCGCAGTCTTTGCACAATTTCTTAATATCTCATTAGTTAATACTTTAGGGCTCAACGTTTCAGCGCTAAAGGCCGGTCTCATTTATAAGTTATTTACATATCCTTTTGTGAATACTGGTCTTTTTAATGTTGTCTTTACAGGGCTTCTATTTTGGTTTCTTGGAAGTGATCTTGAGATGCGTTGGGGAGCAAAGAGGTACCTACAGTATCTTGTGATTGCTGCTCTTGTTAACGCTTTTGCATACACTATTTTTGCACTCTTTATGGGTGGTGCAACGATAAATTATCCATTTCATGGAATGGCATTCTTATCATCTGCAATGTGTGTGAGTTACGCCTGTATTTACCCTGATCGTATTTTTCAATTCTTTATGATCATTCCGGTAAAGGCCAAGTACTTCTGTTTAATCCTTGCGGGGATGAATGTGTACCAAGGCTTTTTCACTCCAGGTGGTGCTCAGGCCTTTGCAAATATTGCTTCTATGATTTTCGGTGCTGTATTTGTTTTAGGTTTTAGGGCCCTAGGTCATTACGTACGCTCTCAAGGCTCTCGTATTGCAACTAAGCAAGGTGGGAAATCGACAAGCAAGAAAAAGAAAAGTCACCTAAGATTAGTTGATGATGAGGAGCGTCCAAATCCAGATGAACCAAGGTTTTGGCAATAAGCTTTTTAAGTCCCTGATATTTTTAGGGGTTTCCAAAGCAAATAACACATGATATAAAGCTACATTATTATAAATATATCAATCGTTAATTTTTTAAATAAGGAAATTCAATGAGACTTTCAAGAGCGTTACAAGAGAAAATTTTAGACCTAAGATTAAGAGATAAGCTTATCGCTGAGGGTAAAGTAACTAAGGCTCAGGTTGAAGAATACCTAAATGGATTAAAAGACGAAGAGTCAAACGTTACGACTACTGACGAGTCTACAGCTCCAGGAATGAATCAATAATTCAAACCAAAATTTTTTATATCAAGGCCGCTTTTTAGCGGCCTTTTTTATTCCTAAATATTCTCCGTTAAGAATTCAAACAAACTTGAGGCCACTGGCCCTAATTTTCTAGCATTTAAAAAGGCAAGGTTTAGCTCGTTAATCATGTGATCTTTTGTTCCCTTAAAGAGCATGAGCTTTGATTTATTATCTGAGCGTTCAATAACGTGTAGGGGAAGAACGGAAATTCCTACTCCCGCAAGAGTTAGGCGCAGAACACCTTGAACGTCCATTAATTGCGCTTTTGGATGTTTGTTAAAGTTCTTGTTAAGGTGGTATTTAAACCAGCTTGTGATAACAGGTGAGCCTTCTAGGTAAGCAATAAAGTCTAATTCATCGGCCCTTTTAAATTTCGTATTCTCGCTTAGGCCATGAGAGCTCGCATACTCTTTTGAGCAGCAAAGAATAAGTCTTTCACTTGATAGGTTTCGTGTCGCAATTTGTTTTGGAAAGTTGAAACTGTCTGTGATTGCAAAGTCTAGGCCACCATTTAAAAGAAGCTGGCTTTGTCTAGCGGCGTGGTCATAGTTAATTTGCAAGGAGACTTCAGGATGTAACTTAAGCCATTCAGCAATGATTGGAATAAGTCTGTTATTACCAAACTCAATTGGCATCCCAATATGTAAAGTACCTTTTAAAACATTCTTTTTGGCCGAAACGTCTGCGAGGGCGCTCTCAAGATTCTCAAGAATTTGGCGACACTCCGTATAGAGCCTGTGGGCCTGCTCCGTTGGTAAGACCTTCTTATTAATACGATCAAAAAGGGAGATTTGCAGTAGTCCCTCAAGGGATTTGATGTGCTGAGACACCCCAGGTTGGGTCATCGCAAGATTTTTTGCTGTTTGAGACATATTCATTGTCTCATAAACTTCGATGAAAACACGCAGTGTAGGAATAGAAATATAGTCTATGTTCATAATTTCAGTACCTTAGGTGGTTCTATAGGATCAAGTATAACATATAATTATGGATAATGATTATTATATATAATTTCTACTAATTTATTCTTTGTTCTATAACTCCTTTCACAAGATAAGACTTTGAATTTTTTTTAGAAGGTTTAGGGAGTAGGATTATGAGTAAATTAGTTTCAATTATTTTTCTTGCAGTATTAGCAATGAATGTAAGTGCAAAAGAAATTATTCTTAATGGTGATCTTATTGATTCTCAATCATTTCGAGGAAGAATCTTCAAAGTTATTATCACTGAGCAAAATGAAGAAATCGAATTAGTAAATGAGTACTTTGAAGCTCAAAGCTGTGAAGATGGACAATTTGCTCTTAAGCAAGCTGGACTAGGTAAGTACAAGCTTGAAGCAGTTCTTAACTGTAAGAATTGGGTAGATGAGCCTAGACAGCTTAACGTATGCCCTGAAATCTTCGCTCCTGTTTGTGGTGCCATTAGCGGTATCGACGGTGATGCGTTTATTAGCTTTCCAAATTCGTGTGAACTATATCGTGCAAAGGCCATTTATGTAAATGAAGGCCGTTGCGAGTAATTTAAAAATTCCTTTTTTAAATTCCCATGTGTTGTTGTCTTAAGGCCCGCTTCCCTCGCGGGCCTTATAACATTTTAGAGCTACATATTAATAAACATTCTTCTTAATTTATTTCCATTACTATAACGTGCATCCTTCGAATGGCTGCCTTTAAGCGCAAAATGCTTTTGACGGTAGTGTTGATTATTTCGACGTTTACCTTTCTTATAAAGTCGTGTTTTCTTTTTAAGTTTTTGCTTACGTTCAGCTAAGTCATATTCTGTTGATACATTTTCGATATTTTTTCTTCTCGCTAGAAATCGTACTTCAAATGCAGGAAGTCCTAATCCTAGGTAGAATAGTAGTAGATAAGATCGCATGGAGACCTCTCAATTTAAAAATTTGTGAATGAAAAAAATGAATTTTAAATGTGAGAAGTGTTCACGATAATCACCTCGGTTAGTCGATTGAAATAAAGAAATGGATTTCTAAGTGATTATAGATTCATGATTTTTACACTATAGCATAGAAAAATAATTCGTGGTTATTGAACAACGAATTTTGAATAAAATACTTCTTTAACGACGCTCTTTTTTGCTAATTGATTGATACGTTTCTTGATTCGTCCTTCAAAGATTAATTTCCCTGAAAGAGAGTTTAGTTCATCAGGTTCAATTGATGCTGCGACATCAATAATGATGTCATAAATTTGTGGTTTGATCGTATCGAGTATTTGAGAGTCGTCTTGAGTGAAGAGGACAAGGTTGATTTGTACATCAAGAAATCTAAGACGGCGAGTTGCCGAGTCTAGGTTGACTGTAATCTTATCTAGAACATAAGTTGTTGGGAAATTGATTTGTTTGAAGTCATCTTTAAGCGCCTGCATTTCTGTAGCACTATTTGGTAGCTCTTTTTTGTAGATAACATTGGTGTAAACGAAGACGCCAACTGTGGCCATCGTTGTCAGTAGCAAGAATGCAATAATAAGTTGATCAAGTAATTTTCTTCCCGTCATAGAACTATAATATCATAGTTATTTTGGTGATTTAACTCGCTTTGTCGCTAGGTAGAAAATACTTTTTTAAAGTGTTGTTCTCCGAGTGGAGCACTCGGTCTATGCTAACGCTATAAAATTTGTATAAAATACTTTGCCTGTGATTATTTATGGAGGATGTAATGGGTAAGTCTAATAAGAATAAACGCAATAAGAAGTATGTAACGAATCGTAAAGAAGTGAAGAGAAGCTCTGCTATGAACACTTGGATTCTTATAGCGGTCACTGCAATTGGTGCATCCGTTGTTATTTATCTTTCATAATAGCAAGCAAACGAATAAAAAATATTAAAACAAAATATTCAATACATGATGCGCAGCTAATGTATGCGCATCGCTTCATTTCGTCTTAATTTTTGTGATTATGATTCAAGTTTGCTAGCATTTCACTCTTCACACATGAAAAAAGTTAAATTTAAAAGAGGGAATATGTTTAAAACTTTACTCGCAATTGCTGCGGCCATTTCTACATTGTCAGCTCAGGCCGAAATCTCAACTTATCAATCACTTCCAAAGGATTATGTAGGTACAATTAATCCTAATTCTTTCATTGAAGATGAAGTGACTGCTGGTGGTTTTAACGAATTAATGAAATATGTTGTTGCTGCACCTTCACAAGAGGATGCTGGCTCATGTCTATATATGTCACATACTGGTGTTGTTGAGTGGTGGTACAACCGCCTAAATAATCTTGAAGGTGATAATAAAGTTGATTTTGCTGAACGTTACTATATGTCTTTAAAGACTAATAAAACTAATCAAGACGAAATTGATAACTGGAGAACGGATAATATCAGAAGAATTAATAAAAGTTCTGTGATGTTCTCAAATAAGGATTACCGTTTTACAAAAGGTAACTTTAAGAAAGTTGATGGCAAGCGTGTTGTAACAGATGCAAATGATGAAGATGGATCTTATGGGACACAATTTAATTGGATTGATTTAACAGATACTATTGGGAAAAATGCTGTTGAGTACAAGCTTCCAAAGTTTAAAAGAGAAGTCCTTCATGTTGATGCTGATAAAGACCAGTGGTCTGTTGCAAAAGCTCCAGCAGATATTGTTGAAAGAATTAAAAAAGCTCTTCATAAAAGAAATGCTCCAGTTCTTGTCATTTATAACCATAAGGGTTTCTGGCACGCTAATTATATTTTTGGCTACAATGACAATGCTGATACAAAGGGATGTCCATTTGTTTCATCTTTTAAACCTTTTATGGAAGAGAAGCGTGACTACTGGTTAGAGAAGGCCGAGAAAACAAAATCTGATTCTTGGCGTGCTAAGTACTTGGCCAATGCTGAAAAAGTGATGGAAAAGGGAGATGCTGTTCAAAAACGTTACGAGGAAGTTGGATGCGCTTCAAAAGGTGTATTCTACGTTCGTGATTCAATTTATCCAAATGAAAATATGCCAAAATATGACTATGATCTTGTGAAAGAAGGTGAAGAAGATTTCTTAAATGCACCACTTATTGCAAGAGAATATGCTTGGGTACAAACGACTCTAAATCATGCAATTCAGATCTACCCAGAAGGTATGGAGTAAATTGAGATTTTTAGTATTATCTTTTTTATTTCTATTTTCAATTAATGCTAGTGCTACTTGTAGCACTAGTGACTCTCATAAAAGTCACGATGTGGTCTTTATCCATGGGATCGCAAGCAATAAGGGTGCTTTTGGCCATTGGGCCGAGTACTTAAAAAAATATCACCCCAATGAGTGTATCAACTCTCATTTTTTTGAATACGACACAGGAAATAATAAATTAAATCTTGAAGACTTTATCCAAAGTTTTGATTCCTACATGCATAAGAATTTTGAACATAGTAATTCAAAAATTACAATCGTTGCCCACTCCCAAGGTGGCCTTATTACGATGTTTTGGCTTAAGAGTATGGATGAGGCCCAAGATCCGATTCGTCATCGAGTAAAGAATATCATGACAATGGCGACACCTTATTATGGAGCGATTATAGCAAACCTAGGCTATTCCTTAGGGACATTTGTGTTGCCAATTCTTGGTAAGAAAGAATTAAAAAATATGAAAATTGGCTCTAAGAAAGTTGTTGAAACATTGGAGTTCTTCAAGAGTTCTCATTTTAAGGATATTATTTCTGATAAAAACTTTGTCACGATTTCAGCGACGCTGGCACCGAGTATATTTGATATTGAAGGGGATTTTGCCGTGGCCCCTTTTAGTTCAAATCCAAATATAAAAAATGAACAAGAGGTTTCGACTCATTATAATATCGACGGTGTTCATTTAAGATTTCGCCTTTTTGGAACACCTGCTACAACCCTTGTATCAAAGTACTGTCTTATTTCACCTGCTCGTTGTGAAAACTCAAGTTTGGCGATTTTTGAAAAAGAATTTCTAGGTAATCAGAAAGTAAAAATTAATTATGCAAAAGATATTAATACGTTTGCAGTTTATTTAAGAACTAAAGAAAAAGGCCCTTTTTGGGTTCATTCAAATAATATTCAGCGTGGTTTACGTTTGAGCTTTATCCATATTAGAGATGACCTATACTTTTATAAAGGCTATTTAATAGATGGTGATACAAGCGCTGAGCTTATTGTTTCACATGGAAATAGGACTTCAGTGATAGAAGTTAATTCAGGACAAACGAGTTATCTTACTCATTAACATAAAATCGAAATTCGCTATATTGTGAACTAATCAAGTCAAAAACTTCTTTTAAACGATAGAAATCTTGGCCTAATTTATTTTGCGCATCTTTTGTATTTGACCAATATAAACTTAAGTTTTTATCAGTATAAGTTTGGATAAATTCGTAGAGTTCGTCGATATTATTCGTATAGAAACTTGGGAAATCAAATAAGCGGCCGCACTCAACTAAGTAATCATCAAGTGTATCAAGTCCGTTGGAATTTAATTCAATTTCTCTGCGCATTTATTTCTCATTGCTAAAGGAAAATATATTGTTAGAATCAATTTATGACTAAGTTAATGAGTTTATTCGTATCCTGTCAATTGCTCTTTGGACTAAGCTCCTATGCTTCACATCCCAAAGTTGAGCTTGCGAATAAATACCTAAAGGCACGTAAACAATATTTGCTTGAGTATACAACTTTCGGTGTCGATGAGTGTCTTAAGCTTCATGCGGATAAGATCGTTTCCAAGGAAGATGGCTCTGGCCGTATTGTTGTTGGAACGCCACGTTACTTTCAACTACTTAGTTCTTGCTTCAAAAATATTACGAATACTTGTTATGGCGAGAATTGCATCGTGTCACGTTCCATGTCCAAGCGTTTAAAGAATGTTGACCACGTGGACTCGATTCTAAATAGTCTATAATATCAAGTGTTTTTCCCCAAAAAGTGCGACTTTGAAAGTGTCTTTTCCTATTTAAAAAGCTATAATATCGCTCAACTACATTAATTTAAAATACATTTAATTACCCAAAGGAATTTACATGACTGTTCGTGTTCGTTTTGCACCTTCTCCAACTGGCTACCTTCACATCGGTGGCGCTCGTACTGCTCTTTACAGCTACCTTTTTGCTAAGGCAAATGGTGGAAAATATATCTTAAGAATTGAAGATACTGACCTTGAAAGATCAAAGCGTGAGTATGAAGAAGCGCAAATTGCTGACCTTAAATGGATGGGAATCGAGCATGATGAAGGTCCTGATAAGGGTGGAGACTTTGGTCCATACCGTCAGTCTGAAAGACTTGATATTTATAAAGACATTGCTTGGGATTTTATTAATCGTGGATTAGCTTATCCATGTTTCTTAACAAGTATTGAATTAGAGCGATTAACTGAAAAAGCAGCAAGTGAAAATAAAGACCCACATGCTTATCACGGACAATATCGTGATCTTGACCCGGCCCAAGCTAAGGCGAGAATTGATGCGGGTGAAGAATATGTAATTCGTTTTAAGAACCCTGGAAAAACTTGGGAGTTCACTGATCTTGTAAAGGGTCACGTTAAATTTCCAGAAAATATGGTAGGGGACTTCGTTATCTTAAGAGCGAATGGAATGCCTGTTTATAACTTCTGTTGTGTTGTTGATGATGCAAAGATGGAGATGACTCACGTATTCCGTGCAGAAGAGCACTTAAACAATACATGTCGCCAGCTTATGATCTACGATGCAATGGGTGTGACACCTCCTCAGTTTGGTCACGTCTCACTACTTATTGGTCACGATCGTCAAAAGCTTTCGAAGCGCCATGGGGCAACTTCGGTTACTCAGTATAAGGATCAAGGTTATCTTCCAGCAGCACTTGCAAACTATCTATGTCTACTTGGTTGGTCACATCCTGAAGAGACAGATATTTTTGATGTAAATGAACTTGGTAATAAATTTGGTTACGAAAGATTTTCTAAGTCTTCAGCAATGTATGACATTCAAAAGCTAAACTTCTTTAACGAGCAGTGGCTTAGAAAATTAGATGACAAAGATATTGCAGCTGGATTTGATCGCTTTGTTCCTGCAGGAAGTGAATATCACAAGCAAGATGAAGCTTGGAAGATTAAGTTTGCAGGACTTATGAAAGACAAGGTCCAGCTATTTAGCAATATTAATGAGCACCTGCCAATTTTCTTTGATGCTGGTGTCGATGCAGATCCACAATATGAAGAAGCGATTTCGTGGGAGACAACTCCACAGATTAAGGAATACCTAAAGGCACAACTAGCAGATCAAACGACTAACGTTACTGAAGAGCAAGTTGGTGAGTGGATGGATTACTTAAAGAAAGAATTAAAAATTAAAGGGAAGCCACTATTTATGGGTACACGTGTATGTCTTACTGGACGCGCACATGGGCCAGATTTAAAGACTGTTGTGGCACTTACTCCAGTATCAATTATTAAAGAGAGACTAGCGTAATGAATTTTTTTGAAGAATTAGAAGCAAGAGGAATTGTTAATCAATACTCACACGAAGAGTTGAAAGAAATTTTAAATGATAAGAAAATTTCATTTTATTGTGGTTACGATCCAACGGCAAGATCTCTTCAATTAGGGAATTTGTTTGCAGTTGTTACAATGATGCGTCTTCAAAGACAAGGTCATAAGCCTTACGTTCTCGTTGGTGGTGCAACAGGAATGATTGGTGATCCTTCTGGGAAAAGTGATGAGAGAAATCTTCAATCAGAAGATCAAGTTCTTCAAAACCTTGAAGGTCAAAAGGCACAGCTTCAAAAGCTATTAGATTTTGAAGGTGAGAATGCGGCCACAATGGTTAACAATATTGACTGGATTGGAAAGTTTTCATTCCTCGAGTTTCTAAGAGATGTTGGTAAGAGATTTCGTGTTGGTGAAATGCTTGCAAAGGACTCTGTAAAGTCGAGAATTAGCTCAGAAGCTGGAATTAGCTATACTGAGTTCACATACCAAGTTATTCAAGGTTATGACTTTGCTCACCTGAATAAAGAATATGATGTAAGCTTACAAATTGGTGGAGCAGATCAGTGGGGGAATATGACTGCAGGAATGGATCTTACTCGTAAGATGCACCAGAAGCCTGCATTTTGTATGACAATTCCACTTCTAACTGATTCCAATGGAAAGAAGTTTGGTAAGTCTGAAGGTGGAGCAATCTATCTTGACCCAACAATGACATCTCCATACAAGATGTACCAATTCCTACTTAATTCAGATGACTCTTCAGTAATTAGATATCTAAAAACTTTAACGTTTTTAACTTTAGAAGAAATTGCTGAATACGAGAAGTTAGTTGAAACAGAGCCTCATTTAAGAGCAGCACAAAAAAGACTGGCCGAAGAGATCGTAAGCTTAGTTCACGGTAAAGAAGGGATCGAAGCGGCACAGAAAGCAACAGACTTCTTCTTTGGTAAGGTTATTGAAAATACGACTGATGCAGAGTTAGCGGGTATTTTTGATGATGTTCCTTCGATTGAGCTTGAAAAATCGCAATTAGGTGAAATTACTTACTTAGATATGCTTGCTGCAACTCCTTTGTTTAAATCAAAGGGAGAGGCAAGAAAAATGGTCACTCAAAACGGTGTTGCCATCAATAACATTAAGAATGCTAATGTTGATCACGTGATAACTACCTCAGATTTGGCAAGTGAGTCTTGCTTAATTCTAAAGAAGGGGAAGAAAAATTATTGTGTGGTAAAATTCGTTTAGAAAACAAACAGAAACTATATGAACACACAGCAACTGATCGATTTATTAAAGCTTGGAAATTTTGAAGAGCAAAATGTTCGAGTTGCTGTGTTTGATGAAAATGCTTGTTTCCTCTTTGTTTCAACAACTCTTTTTGGATTCTCTGAAGATTATCTTGGAATGAGTGTTTATGATTACTACAAAGGTCACTTAAGCGAATCTGAAGTTTTAAAAGTTAAGAATTGTTTTGCAAGAGCGCTAAACGGAGAGTTTGGCCGAGAGCAGATTATACTTACGAATCGACTTAATCGAGATGCTATTACTTGGGATGTCGAATTTAATCCTTTTATTGACGATGAAGGCAATAAGAGAGTTTTATCTAAGATTCGCCCGCATGAAGTTAATCTTACTACTAGCTCGACAAATTTCTTTATTAGAGAAATGGTTGAGCAAAGTTCTGATATTTTCACTGTCTTTGATAAGGATTATAACTTTGTCTACGTTTCAAAAGCGGATGCGACTTGGAATGGAAAGCCTCTCGTTGGGCTAAATATTAAAGATGTTGTAAGTGGAAAAAATCTTAAGAAATTCTATCAACGTGCTGATCGAGCAAAAGAATCTGTCGGTGAAATTATCACTGATACTGTTTTTATGGAAATGGGAGATGATGAGGAGTCAGTTTTTGAATGCTCAATGGAGTATCATGACTTCAATCAGCTAGGTCACTACTTTCTTGATCGTACGGCCGATGTTACGGAACGCTTCCGTCGTAACCGCGAAATTGATTCTCAAAAAGCAACAATTGATAAAATGAGTAAGTGGACGGCCCTCGGACAAATGGCCGCCAATATAGCTCATGAAGTGAATAATCCATTAGCAATCATCGAACTGCAGGTTCAGGCCATTGAGCGACGTGGTGAAACGATTAGTTCAGAGCAATTATTAGAGAAAATTCGCTCAATTGGTGAGCAAAAAAATCGAATTGCAAATATTGTTAGCTCTCTCAATATTTATTCTCAAGATGATCGCTCAATGCGTGAGATGACAAGCTTGTCTTCGATTGTTCATGACTCTATTGCATTATTTAAAACAGGGCTTGTTGACGAAAGTCTTCGCATCGTTTTTTCAAATGATGCTGATTCGGATCTCGTGAATATTAACTCATCAGAGATTATTCAAGTTTTAATCAACTTATTTAACAACTCTCACGATGCGATTGCTGGACTTAAAGAGCAATGGATTGAAATTAATCTTCTAGATGATGCTCAACACGTTATCCTTGAGGTATTAGATAGTGGGCAAGGGATTGAAAAAGATATAGCTCAAAAAATCTTTAATCGTTTCTATACAACTAAAAGTAAAGAAAAGGGAACAGGTCTTGGCCTAAATATTAGCCGTGAAATTATTATGGATCACGGTGGAAGTTTAACGTATGACCCAGACTCTGAATATACGACTTTCTCTATAAGCCTTCCAAAGTCTGAGCTACTTTAATTCGCGTTTCCTGTATGAATCCCAAGAACTGAACATGAAGCCTTTGCCATAATTTGGTCATCTTCTGTACCAAAGACATGAAACCAACGATGCTTCTTATTTGAGTTGAAAACGAGCAGGTCATATTCAACTGTAATCGTTTCTAGAGTATCGACTTTGTCGTGATACTTTATAATGTGTCCAGTTGTTCTAACATTCATATCACCACTAATAAGGCGAATATACTTCTCAACTTGTGAGGTCTCTTCAATTGTAAGGTCTTTGTCGGTTAAGTAGATAAATGTGATCTCTGCTTTATGGGCCTCTGCAATTTGTTGGGCCGCCTGAATTAGTGTGACATCATTTGAGTTTTGGTCAATTAAAACCATAATCTTTCTCATATACCTCACACCATTGTCTCTAAAGATAACGAGGTGACAATTTAAATGAGACCTTAGCCATGCTACGGGACTTTGTGTTGTGAATGTATCACGTAGGCGTCCTTTCCACTCCATGAATAGCCAATTACAGTGTAGTCTTTGGCCAATTTCAAAGATTGATTTTGATAGATCGTGGGTAACAATTGGATCAAAGTTAATTGGTGTTGTCTTCTCAATGGCCATGGCAATAACTCGACGTCTTAAAGACCTAAGTTTTGGGTCTTCATCAGTAAAGTCATTAAGATCAGTTTGCTCAGGTGCCTCTGTCAGGTGAGCAACTTCAATATTTTCTCCACCCGCAAGTGATGTCCCCATATCAATGAGCATCTCTGGTGATCGCTCATTTCCAATGAGGGCCACGACAACATTAGCGTCTTGATCAAGACTTAATTTTTCCGACATTGCTGGAGCAGGAAATTGGGCCTCATTTACTAGGTCCGTTCTCTTTCCTCTGATACCAAGAACTCCTTTTCGGTTAACACGTCCTTTAGCGTAGAAGAGATAAATCAAAATTCCTGGAACTGAAATTGAAACCAGCCCAATCACGGCCAAGTCTTTCATCATTACAAGTAAGTATAGAGTTGAAAGAATTCCGAAAATTTGGACGTACGGATATAGTGGTGATTTGTAAGTCGGTTTATACCACTGGATATGTGTTTCTCTTAGAGCGATAACAGCAATATTTTCAATCATGTAAATTGTTAGAATGAATGCTGAAGCAAGCTTTGCGATCTTAGCAATATTTAAAAAGTAGATGGCACAGGCGATGACAAGTCCTGAGGCCAAAATACTCCATACTGGTGTAAGAAATTTTCGATGAAGATGTCCAAATAGCCTTGGGATAAGGTGATCACGGCTCATGGCAAAAGGGAAACGAGAAGCTGCTAAAAGGCCTGCGTTTGCCATTGAAGTCATCGTTAGAATGGCCAAAATCGCCATAACCAGACCGAAATTTTTCCCACCAAATTCATATGCTAGGGTATAGATTGGTCTTAAATTATTTTTGAGTTGCTCTAGTGGTAAGTATTTAGCTAGGGCAAGTGTTGTAACACAGTAAAGAAGTGTCACAATTAAAAGTGACAGAAGAATACCTCTTGGGAGATTCTTTTCTGGCGTCTTTATCTCTTCCGCAATTGCTGCAACTTTAGTTACACCCGCGTATGAAATGAAAACAAGACCAGCTGCTGCTAAGATCGTATCAATATGTGTAAACGAAAATGGAATCCCTGTAATAACCTGGGCCGTTGAAAGGGTTCCAATATTTAAAACTGTTAAGCCTATTGTCGAAAGAATGACGACGGCAATCAGTAATCCACTGACTTTACCAACACCAACAATATTAAGGAGCGTGATGATGGCCGTTAGAATAAGGGCAAAGTTTTTTAAGTCAAATCCTGAGCTAATGGCCCCTAGATAGGCACCAAAACCCATTAATGCGAAAGCTGCTTTAAGAAGCAGCGAGATCCAAAGGCCAAGACCTGCAATTGTTCCGGCCATAGGGCCAAATGTTCTTTCTATATAGATATATGTACCACCTGAAGCTGGCATGGCCGTGGCAAGTTCAGACTTAGATAGAGCGGCCGGAAGAACGCAAAGTCCAGCTAGTAAGTATGAGATCCAAACATATGGGCCTGTTACTTCAAATGCGAGTCCTGGAAGAACAAAGATCCCTGATCCAAGCATTGAGGCAATACTGATAGAGATAACTGACGAGAGTCCTAAGTTTCTTTCAAGTTTCTTCAATTAAATTCCCTTATTCAAATTTTAGTATTTGGGCATTATCACAAAAAAGAAAGGGATTGTTAATAAAAATAGGTATTTGGACTATAGTTCAGCTAGGATCTCTTCAAGAGCTTTTTTTACAAGGTCGCGCTTTGAGTCAAGATCTTGGTCTAGCTCAAAAGCCTTTAAAGAAGCACCAATTTTAAGGAAATTATAGCAAGAGAAGCTTCCGGCCATCTTGTGAAGGACCTGACGGAGTTCATTTTCTTGCATCGTTGCAATTTTTGGCAAGAGGTAGTCAATTTCAGTTTTTTTAGATGCCTTAAACTTCGGAAGTAGTTTTTGAATATGAGAATTGAGACTCTTTTCCATGACATCCACCTTGTGGGCTATGTGAGGGAGCATTAGGCTCCCTCATATGTGTCGAGTGCTATTTACGTGTAGCTTTCTTGGCCGTTTTCTTTGGGGCCGCTTTTTTTGCAGCTGCTTTCTTTGGGGCAGCTTTTTTTGCAACGGCTTTCTTAGGAGCAGCTTTCTTTGTCGTTGCCTTTTTTGTTGTAGCTTTCTTTGCCGCCGCTGTTTTAGCAGCAACATTTTTCTTAACTACTTTCTTGGCCGTTTTGGCCTTCTTCTTAATTGTTGCCTCGGCTTCTTTCACTTTTTTAGTTGCCGTCTTCTTGGCCTTTTTCATTTCATCTTTTAGATATTTATCAAGGCTCTTTTGAAGCTTTTGAACATCTTTGATGTGTCCATCGAGATATTTCTTTGCGGCCTTAACTTCTTTTTGAATTGTTGTGTCCACAAATTTTTCAACTTTTTTCTTTTCTTTCTGAAGTGTGAGAACAACTTTTCTAACGTCTTTATCAACAACGTTGCGAGCTTCTTTCTCAACTTGACCAATAAAGTTCATCACATTTTTTTCCACTTCTTTTACCGATTTATTTGTAATAACATTATCAACCATTGCTTTTACATCGTCGAAAGAACTCATTACCTTTTCAAAAGTCTTATTCATTTTCTCTTATCTCCCTAAACCTATTAGACTAAATTAAAATCAACCTTCTTACATATCGGCACGCGTCTCCCAAAACCAAAGCTTTTATCTTTAAGTTTCAAAATAGGACAGAACTGCTGCCTTTTATACTCACTATTTAATATTAGTTTGATGACTCTTTCAACTTCAGTTTTGTTTAACCCAAGCTTAAGAAGATCTTCCATATCGTAGCGATAAGAAAGGTATGATTCCAATATCATATCGAGGGTATCGTATGGAGGTAAAGAATCTTCATCTTTTTGTTCTTCCCTAAGCTCCGCACTTGGAGGGCGTTCGATTACAGCCGTTGGAATGATATTATTAAAGTTTTTATTAATATGTCTTGAAAGAGCAAATACTTCACTTTTATACAGATCCCCAAGAATGCTTAAGGCACCTACTGAGTCACCATATAGAGTCGAGTAGCCAACAGCAATTTCTGATTTATTAGAAGTATTGATTACCATTGCTCCTGTCTGATTTGAGCGAGCATAGAGTAGTGCCCCTCTTAAGCGAGACTGTATATTTTCATCAGCTAGCCCTGTTAAAGGGTCTAGAGAGTCTTGGAATAAGTTTTGCACTGATGAGTGAAGAAACTTGATTGGTACACTGTGAAGCTTCACACCAAGATTCTTACATAGCTCCTCACTGATTTCCCAGCTAAGTCCTGCTGAGAACTTAGAAGGCATGTAAATGGCCTCAACTTCTTGACCTGGGCGAAGGAATAATTTCACTAGTGTTAGAACAAGTGCAGAGTCAATCCCTCCAGAAAGGGCCACTAGGAATTTATTCATACCACACTTTCTGGCATAGTCCTGAAGACCTAAATTAATTGCTCCTAAAATAGCATCTAAATTTTCTTCTGTAAGAGGTCTTAGCCTTGCTCCATTTACAGTTTCTTCTATCTGAGGACCAAATAGAGACTCCCAAGAGTGGGCACCTTGAGGTGCATCTCCAAGATTTTTCATTTCTACTGCTGGCCCTACTTCAACTTCCATCACATCCGAAACAAAAGACTTTGCCTTGGCCACAACAGTCGTTTCATTAACAACAAAACTAGCACCATCAAAGATGATCTCATCTTCTGCTCCAACTTTATTGACATAGTAAAAAGGCACATTGAAGACTTTCGATATCTCGCTTGCACGCTTTAGGCGCTTTTGCTCCTTATCAATATTCCAAGGTGAAGCACTTAAGTTGATAACACCATTTAGAAATTTACCTTGAGCTTTATCCATAAGGAGTTGAAGTGGATCTATCGAATACTGTTTCGAGTGCCACATATCCTCACAGATTAATAGACCAAAGTTATAGTCACCAAGACTCCAAATTGTCGCAGAGTCTCCAGGTGTATAGTATTTTGTTTCGTCAAAAATATCGTATGCTGGCAGAAGACATTTCTTATAAATATCATTCAGGTTGGCATCTTTTGTGACCTCAAATATCACATTGTAGATATGTGAAGGGATCTGTGTTTTTTCATCAAAGTCATAGCGAATTCCGCCAATTAGAAGAGCTGTTTGATCCTCAAATTTGATCTTAGAAAATAATTGCTTAAGGGCATCAAGTAATTCGTGATATTCGCGAATAAATGTTTTTTGTAGAACTAAATCTTGAAGCGGATAGCCTGTTAAATACGTTTCTGGGAAGATGTGAATTTTGTTTTGAAAGTCCTGAGAATGAACGAGATTCTCTATGTATTTGTAAATTTGTGTAAAGTTGCCAATGGTGTGATCAGTTTGATGAATGACTATTTGCATTGCGTCGTCTCTATGTTAATAATATTAGTTAAATACTGGTAATTAATGGACTTTATAGCATGTTTGCATATATAAGGTCTATATCATCATTTAAGTATATTAAAGAGGTTGAAATTGTCTAATTCACATAAAGTAATTGTTATTGGTGCGGGTATGGCAGGTAGTGAATCTGCTAACTTTTTAGCTAGTCATGGGGTTGAAGTTATTCTTGTTGAAAACAAGACGATCCAGAAAAACCCAGCACAAAAAATTGATTCTTTTGCCGAATTAGTTTGTACAAACTCACTTAAATCAATGAGTCCAGCTTCAGGTCATGGACTTCTAAAATATGAAATGGATGCCCTTGGTTCAATCATTCTTGATTCTGCAAGAAAGCACGCCGTGCCTGCTGGAGATGCTCTTGCAGTAGATCGTGAAGGTTTTTCGGCCGAAGTAACTGAGCGTCTTCACGCAAATGAGAAAATAACTATTGTAGCTCAAGATGCTTCTGATCCACAGGCCCTTATGGCCGAATATCAAGCTGATGCGTGTATTATCGCTTCAGGACCTCTGACAACAGAAGGACTTTCTAATTGGATTGTAAAGAATATTTCAAATGATGATTTCTACTTCTACGATGCTATTGCACCTGTTGTTGACGGAGACAGCCTCGATTATTCAAAACTTTACTACAAAGACCGCCACAAGCCGGTTAGTGAGGAAGAAGGAGAGGAAGCTGATTACTTAAACGCACCAATGAATAAAGAGCAGTACGAAGCATTCGTTGCTGAGCTTGTTGCTGCTGAAAAAGTTCCTGCCCAAAATTTTGAAGATTATAAATTCTTCGAATCATGCCTGCCTGTTGATATCATGGCAGAGCGTGGAGTTGATACAGCACGCTTCTCATGTATGAAGCCTATTGGACTTGAGCTTCCAGATGGATCTCTTCCATATGCATGTGTTCAGCTTAGACGTGAAAATCTTCTTGGATCGGCCTTTAATATGGTTGGATTCCAAACTCGTCTAAAATACCCTGAGCAAACAAGAGTATTTAGAAAGATTCCTGGTTTTGAAAATGCAAGTTTCCTGCACCTAGGTTCTGTTCATAGAAATTCATTTATCAACTCAAGAACGCTGCTTGATTTTGATTTAAGTGTTAAGAAAATCCCAAATATCTACTTTGCTGGTCAAATCACTGGTGTTGAGGGCTATACTGAATCTGCATCAATGGGACAGTATGTGGCACTTCAATTACTAAAGAAGTTAAGAGGTGAGGAAGTTAAACAATTTCCTGTTGAGACTGGATTAGGTGCCTTAGTTAATTATATTATGACTGTACCAAAACCTACGCCTTCAAATATTAACTTTGGACTTCTTCCTCCTGTTACTTTAACAAAGGAACAAAGACGTGATCGAAAAAACCGCAAGAAAGTTAAGAAGCAATTGGCCGCAGATCGCGCAAAAATAGTTTTTGATGAATTCATGAGTGGGTACTTTACGAAGTGAAAGGTTTAGTTTTTATTCTCATTGCTTGCTTTATTTGGGCGCTGGATACGCTTATTCGTTATCCACTGCTTTATAAGTACAATAGTAGTGAGATCATTGTATTTGGTGAGCACCTTTTCTTAACAATCCTCTTCTTGCCAACACTTTATATGGCCAGAAAGAAGATCGTGAAAATGAAGCCATTTGAAATGCTTTGCTTTTTTATGATTGGTGCCATGGGCTCGGCAATCGCAACATTAACTTTTACAAAGTCATTTGCTCTTTTAAATCCATCGCTTGTTATTCTATTACAAAAACTTCAACCATTTATAGCGATAAGTCTTGCTTATCTTATTTTAAAAGAGCGTATCACAAAGCGTTTTCTATTATGGGCAGCTGTCTCTTTATTTGGTGCGATACTTATTAGTTATCAAGACATTAATAGTGCCATTAATTTAATTAAAGCTGGCCAGGTTAGTTTTGATCGCTCGTCTCTGTATGGACTTTGTCTTGCCCTCGTCTCTGTTATTAGTTGGGGGAGTGCGACTGTCTTTGGCAAGTATCTTATGAAGAGCAATTGGATTGAAAAAGAAGTTATGTCTTTGCGCTTTGTCGTAGGATTAATGGCAATTATTCCTTTTATGATAGCAAGTGGCACAGGGCTTAATTTTCCAATTGAGCTATGGGGAAAAGTTAGTATCTTGGCCCTGATCTCGGGGATCTTTGGAATGTATTTCTACTACAAAGGGCTTGGCCAAGTTTCAGCTAAGGTTTGTACAATTGCAGAGATGTCATTTCCATTTTTTGCAGTCATAATCAACTGGGTAGCCCTTGATCAAAGACTTACTGTCGTTCAGCTTTTGGGTGGAGCATTTTTACTGCTCGGATCGACGATGCTACAATTGGCCAATAGAAAACACGAATTAAATGTACAAGTAAATTAAATATATCAGGAGTTTAGATGAACCAATTACCAATGGACCATAAGGGGAAGAATTTTTTAATCGCAGGTGCTGCTGGCTTTGTTCCTTCAACTGTCGCTCAGCTTTATCTTGAAAAAGGTGCAACTGTTTATGGGTTAGATAATTTTATTACTGGTTCAAAGTCAAATATTGAGCTTCTATCTAAGTATGAAAACTTTCACTTCACAGAATGCGATATTATCAAGGGTCTTCCTGACTTTGGTGATGTGAAATTTGATTATATCCTATCTCTGGCTTCTCCTGCTTCTCCAATTGACTTCAAGGTCATTCCTCTTGAAATCATGATGGTAAACTCTATTGGAACTCAGCATTTGCTAGAGCTAGCTAAGGATCATGGTGCAAGATTTCTTGAAGCGTCAACTTCTGAAGTCTACGGTGATCCTGAGATCCACCCACAAGTTGAAGACTATGTTGGTCATGTTAATCCAATTGGGCCAAGAAGCTGTTATGATGAAGCAAAACGCTACGCTGAAGCCTTAACTATGACTTATTACAGAAAGTACGAAGTCGATACTCGAATCATTCGTATCTTTAATACATATGGACCTCGTATGCGCCCAGATGATGGTCGTGTTATTCCAAACTTTATTAACCAAGCGCTTGAAGGAGAAGATATCACTGTTTATGGTGATGGAAGTCAAACTCGCTCTTTCTGTTATGTAACTGATCTTGCAAATGCAATTGATCACGTTCTAATGCTTGGGGATCACATGCCATATAATATTGGAAACCCTGATGAGTATACAATTAAGGAAACTGGAGAGTTAATCGTTGATGCACTTGAGTCTTCTTCAAAACTTACTTATCAAGAATTACCAAAAGATGATCCAAAACGTAGAAGACCAGATATTAATCGTGTTATGAAACTAGGATACTTGCCAAAAGTTACTTTTGCGCAAGGGATTGAAGAAACTGCAAAATACTTTAGAGATATTAAAAAATAGGTATAGAGAAAATATATGTTAAAAGTTGTTGTTAGCTGTGATGCTGTCATTGAAAGAGATTATTATATTGAGTGTCTAGAAACCATCATGGGTGTTATCGGTGATAACGTTGAGCTCTACACTCTTGTTCATAGACAAGGTCAAGTTCTAGGACCTGTTGAACAAAGAAAGATTCATTCAACATTCCTAAATCGCTTTGTTAAGTCTTGGGAAGATTTAGTTGATAAATCTCACCTTGTTCACGGAGCTGCAAGAGGACTTTTTATTCCATGTAGTGTTGATCTAGTCGTTAATCTTTCTCGTGGGTTTTCTCAAGAAATCAAAATGTGTGATGACACTTATTTATTCACTTATTTTGTTGAAGATATCAATTCAATTAAAAAGAAGTCTTCATTCAAGGAATTCTTCTTTAAGGCCTTCACTCGTACTAAGCAGAGAAAGTATTTAAAAAGGGCCAATACTCTTTGGTCTAATGAAGAAGCTATTTTAGAAGAGTTTCCAAATGCTACTCAGGTTACACCGGCAATTGCATTAAAAGATTACAAGATCCTTCCTGAAGGAATGTTTAATCGAGACTACTTTCTAATTAACTGTGAGCCTCTGACGAGTTCTGAAGTTTATAAGATCATCGATATTTACGGTGATAAGAAGTTTAAGTTTATCGGAAAGCATGATCACTTAGGGATGTATGCGCAAAAGCATCCGGAGCTTTTCTTTGGAGATCGTTGTTCAGGTGAGTTAGCTCCTCTTTTAGCAGGTACTAAGTATCTGATCGATACAACAGATAAATTTCCTCACTTCTCTTTGAAAGCGTTAAGTTGTGGAAGACCTGTTCTTACAAATGGAAATAAGTTTTTACCATTTGGTGTAGGAGTTCATGAGCTTCCTGCTGATTACTTATCACTTAGATACCCTGTACAAGTAGGGATTCCTGATGAAGATCCTAAGAAGCGCCATGGGGTTTCAGCTAATTACGAAATGGTAAAATTTAAGCATATCTTTTTAAAGGAATTTAAGAGGATAAGTGATGAGATAGAAGCTAGTAAAGCTTCACAACAGTCTCTAAGAGATGACAGCTGCTGTGAAGCCTAATAAATTATTCTAGTGTCTTTTTTAATTTAATTACATTGTAACGATTTGAAATAATTTTCCACAGGGACAGCTTTGAGTCCTTGTGGATTGTTCCTTTATCTTCAATGATCTCGTCGTCATTTAATTGTTCAACAGCGTCTTCATTTACTGTAGGGTCATAATTAGAAAGCGCCATAACACCATCATCACTATCAAGTAAGTTCTCAAAACCATTTAATTGATTTTTAAGTTTATTTAGATAGTCTTTAGAGGCTGGGTCATAAGCTACAGCAAGTCCTTCTCCTGTTCCTTTTTCAAGCTCTTGAGAGTTCTTTGCAATATCTCTTGATGCATTTGTCCCACCGGCCCTTCTGTAATTCAGTGCCATTTGAACAGGGGATACGTGGCCAGCAAGAGTATCGGCAAGATATCTTTTATTCGCTGCTGGATTAAGAATCGCGTTGATTGCCTTCTTGGCCTTATCGTTTGTCTTGTCTGATTTTGCCAGTGCTTTTAGGACGCGATTAGCTGCTTTATTAATTTTAGCGGCATTATTATCAAGGGCCTCATTTACATATTTAGAATTTCCAGTCTTCTTTGTTTTGTTGTATCCGCCTTGTACTTCACTAAGTCCAATTGTATTTGCAAAAGTTTCACCAGTCGTTCCAAGAGATCCCATTTTAATATCAAGCTTTGGAATTGTTTTAAGTTTTTCTGACTTCACTTCATCAACATCAAATGTTTCTTGGTTATTATTCATTCCAAGTCCTTGAGCACCTGGTGTGGCCATAGCACTAGCAACTGATGTCTTCTGGCTTGAAGCAGGGTTGTATTGGTTATTATAGCGGGCCATAAGCTTCTTAAGAACAACCTCTGTTTTTTCTCTGGCGCTCTTTGCACTTTTGTGGGCCTTCTTTGCTGTCGATAGGGCCTGGTTTTCTAGCATTAGGGCCACTGCTCCTAGCCCTAGTACCCAATATGTACATGGATTTGAAGCTGGACAGCCAAAGATTGTCAGGGCCGCACAAATGGCCGCAATAGCAGTAGAGATTGTAATCATCATCATAATTCTCTTATGATGCTTCATTTTATCCTGGGCCGCCTTTTCCATATCTTTTAAAAGTTGAACTTCTGTTTCTAGAGCAACTCTTTGTGTTTGGTGGTTCCATGCTTTTTCATCGTTCTCATCAAGTTTAGCAAGAGCATCTTTATAACTTTTAAATTTTTTCTTATAACCATCACCCATGGCCGACATGAGAGCTACCGCAAGAATTATTGCACCTGAAAGCATGGCCCCAATTCCATCTGACTGGCACATTCCACCAAAAAGCAGAACACATCCTTGACCTACTTGTGCAGCGGCAGCAAGGTAGCTCATCGTATCAGATGCTCCTTTTGGTCCACTTGTCTTATGATTTGTAAAAAGCTTTGCATCAGCTTTTAGATCTTCCTGACATTTTTCATCGATCCCACAATTTTGGTATTCCATATTGTAGTTCTTATTATCATTAGCGCTTACACATTGTTCAAGGTGACAATTATAAACATTACCTCCATCACACTTCTGATTTGTACCATCGTGATAACAGTAATTCGGGTCAGATTTTTTTTGAACTTCTGTGCGGCCGTCTTCTTGTTCAGCTTGAGTTTGGACTTGTTCTTGTGACTGGGCCTGTGTGTTTACTTCAGTTTGTTCTTGCGCATAGGCCATCGGAGTCAAAAGCATCGACCATGATACAAGAGTTATAATTAACTTCTTTATAGTTATAAAATGTCCGCTTGCCATTTTCATAGCGATCTCCTCAGCTTATAAGAGTATTTTATCGAAATTAAGTTCATACCCTTAGTATTATATAAGATTTATTGCAATTTTAGATACTTAGGCATCTTTTACGCTTTTTTGGCCGTGTCTTTTTCGTGGCGTTTAGAATCTTTTCGCTCTCAATATTTAAAATTGTTCTAAGATTAGTCTTTTTGTTTAGAAAATGTGCAATGCTTATTTCTAAGTTGCTAGAATTGTATGAAATTTTTTGGCCTCTAGGTTGCTTATATATATGGAAATAAGAGCATGGGGGAAGAAGTGAAGAGAGTTTTATCTTTAATATTTATTTTGGCATTATCTACTCAAACATTTGGCCTATCTTTAGAAGAGTATAATACTCAAGTTGAAAAAATCAATGCGACAATCAAAGATGAACAGATGCGTTCGCTTGTAAAGCAAGAGCTTGCAAAGGAAATCGCAAAATCACTCAGTCCTAAAAAAGAGGAAGTGCAGGTACAAGAAGTAGTTGTCGAAGCACCAAAGCAGGAGTTAGATGCAACAACTCAACAGCTACATAATGATATTAATAGTACTAAAGTGATGATTGCCCCTGAGCTTGAAAGCAGTAAAGATAACCTAAAGGTTCAACTAGGAATCAGTGCTATTTCTTCGACTGTTGATTATTATGGCGCAGATTTACACTTAGTTGGTAGTGAGCTTGCTGTTAGTGGCGTTAAAAAAATAAATAATCATAAATTTCGTATTGGCCTTTCAATCCGTACAATGGAAGCAGATTCTATTACATTAGAAGATGGTTTTGATTATGATATTTTAAATGAGATTGAATATTCGGGTGCAGGAGTGAATTTATCTTATACATATATGCTTACTCGTGGGTTTGGTCTTGGTGCTTATTCTTCGTTCAACTATGGAGAGACTGATTTTTGTGATGGTGGCCAATGCTATAATTTAGATACAACAATTAGTGATCTTGGTGTGAGAATGGATTTTAAGATTGCAGCATGGAACCCATACTTAACATTAGGCTATTCTTTATATAATATTGATGGGTATAAGTTTGATGCGGCCACGGCGTACTTAGGGTTGCTTAACTTTGAGTTCTAGTGAGTTCTAGTGAGTTCTAGTGAATTTTAGGTAATTTTAGGAAATAGATGAATCAATTTGATCTCTTTGGTACAAATGAAAATGAAGAAGTCGTTTACGATCTAAAAGGTGGTACTGCGATTTACTATCCTAATTTCTTTGCAAAGACTAAGATTGAATTTGATGACTTGAGAAATTCAATTAAATGGCAAGAAGGTGAAATCACACTATATGGAAAAACACATGCAATACCAAGGCTCCATGCTTGGTATAGTGATGATAAGGAATATAGTTATTCTGGTGTAAAGCTTCCCCGTATCGACTGGAATGACAAACTTAGTGTTTTGAAAGAAGAGATCGAAAAGATAACTAAGCATCAATTTAATGGCTGCCTTTGTAATCTCTATCGTGATGGATCCGACTATGCAGCTTGGCACAGCGATGACGAGGAAAGCCTCGGGCGCAATCCTGTGATAGCATCGGCATCTTTCGGAGAGTCTCGTAAGTTTGTTTTAAAGCATCGTTTTGATAAGTCTATAGAAAAAGTTGAAATTAATTTGGAAGATAAAAGTCTTTTGATTATGAAAGGAGCACTTCAACATAATTGGAAACATCAACTCAATAAAACGGCAAAGCAAGTTGATGAAAGAATAAACTTAACTTTTCGCTATATCGTCGATTAGCTCTCCCAACTTTTCGAACTCCAGTCATAGAGCTGATAAGGCATGTATCGAGACTTGTATTTCATAAATTCGTTTTCTTCAATCCAGTAACCGAGATAGTAATATTCAAGTCCCATATTCTTTGCATGGATAATTTCAGCAAGGGCGCCTAGATGCCCAAGACTCATTTTTTCAAAACTCGGGTCGTAACAAAAGTAAACGCTACTTAAAGCATTTTGGGATTGCTCCAAAATTCCAAAAGCGATGAGTTTATTTTCGAAAAATATTTCGCTAAGAAGTTGAGTTCCTGTAAAGCGATAAAACGTTTCCTTAAATAGTAGCTCGTTATCAATAATTGTCGCATCGATACTGTCGACAAAGCGGTTTTGTCCATGCAGACGATAGATTTCAAAATGCTTTTGTCTATATAGCAGCGGCGAAAACTTAACCTGTAAACCTTTGTTATGATTTCTCTTTAAAAATTTTGACTGGTTTTTTGTGAGGGAAAATTTTTTTAACTCGACTCGTATTGGAATACATTTCTGACAATTTGGGCATAAAGGTCTAAAGATGAATTGACCAAATTTACGCCAGCCGCGCTCAAGTAGAAAGTCTAGTTCGGTATCACTTAACTCTGAACTAAAGAAGAACTCATGTTGTTCCATCTCTTCTTTTAAATATGGACATTGATCAAGATCGCTAATTCGAGGGCTTAGAATCATTTTCATTGAATCATGATAGCATTAATTAGGTCTTTGATGGAAGGCTTCTTGCTGTTTTATAAGCTCTTTTAATGGCGCTAAAAATTGTTTAACTTGTACTTCATTTATTTCACCAAGGACTTCAAGAGTTACAGCGATGGCCTCAAGTGTAGAGAGGTGAGTTTCACCACATGACTTTCGAATACTTTGATAGATTGTTTTCTGATCATCTAGCTCGAGGTGATAGCATGGTAGCTCACTTAGGGCCGGCCAAGTATGATAGATTTTTCTGGCCTTCTTCCACGTACCATCAAGAACGACGATATTCTTGCTCTGAAGTAAGTGAATATTTTCAGCATTTAATGGGATTGAATTTTCATTTTTAAAAAGTAGAAATGGCCTTGTCTCTCTTATTTCTTGGATTCGTTCTTCTGTGATATTTTCACTTGAGACAAGTTCAATATCAGGTGCAACTAGCTTGGCCAACCTCGCTGTATTGAACGGATGAAGGGCCTCTTTTTCATCTTGGAAAATAATCAATTTATTCTTTAATGTCACATTTTCAATTGTGTGACATAGACACAGCCCTTGTGGACGTTGGCATTTTTGACAATGATTTCTCTTGGCCATAGTTTAGATATTTAGTTCTTTATTGTACTTATCCATTAAGATTGGCTTTCTGTAGTACATAATGAAATAGATAATTGGGTAAATGAGTAAATCAAATGCAAAATTTTCTGTTTTATATTTGATATTATCAGTGATCTTAGTTTTCCCATTTCCAATATCGCGAATATGATAAGTATGAATCCACATTGTGAAAGGAAATGGAGTTTCGATGGCCTCTGTTCGAATAATGATCCCATCAGAAGTTTCTTTCTTTTGAGTGACTTCGATTACCCAAGATTGGTAGTGGCCAAGGATCGAAGTAATTAGATGAGTCTGATCAGAAACTGAATTACCATCAAAGCGTGGGACTTCCAAATTGATAAATGGAGGTGTTGCTTCTTGCATAGTATCTGCATTGAAATTATTCAGAATTTCATCGACACTCGCATTTACAATGGTATTTATAACTAAACTCTTCATGTTCTAGAATTATACATCTGATCTTTATTTTACTCAATAAGCAGACTCTAATGTTTAAAAATAATTGAAAAACTTAACACAAAGTTAATTTTAACTGAGTTTGGAAATCTATAACTAACTTAAGTTGATGTGAATTGATTCATATGGCCAAATATAAGTACTGATGACTACCAAAATATTTTGGCAAGGAGTAATAATGAATTTAAAAGAAAGACTAAAGCTAGAAGAAAAAGAGGCCAAGGAGCTTGTGAAGGCTTATTGGCATTTTTCAAGGCCAAAGCCAAAGAAAACAGAAAAGACAAATGAGGATGATGAGGAAAAGCTGGGAAAGCAGGTGGGCCTAGTGCTGAACGAGTAAATGTAGTTCGTGATCTCGCGGAGAGACGTAAGCAGAAAGAGGCCTTAAAGAAAAAACAAGAAGAACTTAGAAAGAAAGCAGAAAAAGAGTTAGAAGAATTTGAAAAGTCTGGAGATAATTCTGATAAGAAGGTAGGTAACTAATCTCTACTTTAGTGCTTTTGTTACACAGTATGTAAGTCTCTTGTCTCCAGGGTTAAACTCTTGGAGGCAATTCTCATAAATTTTAGTCGATAATTCATCACAATTATCCATTCTCTCTTTAATACAATGGAATGAAATTAGTTGTTCAATCTCGATTCTCTGCTCATTGGGATCAACAGGAATTACTGGTGAAACTTTTTTAGGAGCAGGTTTCTGCCTTTTCGTTTTAATCGTGATTTTAGTATCTCTGTGATAGCTGCGCTCTTGCTGTTTGCGCTTTTTAGTGATTTCTTCCCATTTTGCCGCACGAAGTTTCTTATAATAGAGTAGCTGCCTCTCTCTTTGAGTGAGAGGCTTCACTGGTTTTTGCTTCGTAGCACATGAAGTGAGTACTAATGCGATAATGGAAAATTTAAAAATCTTTAATTGCATCAACTAGGTTTTCGTCGTCAATAAATGGATTGCGACTATTTTGAATTTCATAGATTCTGTTATTAATACTTTCTTCAAAAGTATCAACAGGGTCTTCCTTGTGCCATTTTCTTAAATAGAATTCTTGGGCCTCATCAATTGGAAGATTATAGCGAGTTGAGAAGTAGAATAGTGCTCTTGCAATATTACCTCTGATTTCTTCTGGTGGTTCAAATGAAGTCGTTGTCTCATTCTCGTAGTTTACTTCTCCAATGTGAGAATCCTGACAATTTGAATTAATAACTCTACCAATTACTTCACCGAATGGGTGATTGCTGCGAGAAGAGTTAGCACGTGAGTTTGCTGGAAAAAGGTGGTGCAAATCATTTCTTTGCGTATTCTTATCTTCTCTTGGATTAAATCTTGATTGTGGCCAGCTGTGTTCACAGTTGATTACTTGATGATTTGGAATTTGCATTTTTCCAACACCATCTCTTTCTGTGACATCTTGGTTACAGTAAACATCTTTTACATAGAGACCTCTTGATGAAGTCTGTAAATAGATATCACCAAAAAGATACTTTCTAGCTTCTTTGTAATTTCTTGGCGTTCTTTGAAGATAACAATTTTTCTTACCTGAGCAATCAGCTGCAAGTAAGTCATTTTTATTTGGTGTTCTAATATGAGCAGAAACCAATATTTCTCTAAGCTTTTCTTTTATCTTAAGAGAAGTATTTAAACTGTTCTTGTTGGCTTTTTTAAGAGTATTAGAGATGAACTGCGCTGTATCCTCTGGGTAGTAAGAGTGATTCGTCAGTTGGGTTGAGTTGTATGCAGCAGATGCGCTAAAACTCATTTGAATGTAAATAAACACCATAAGGTGACTAAGCTTAGTCATTTTAATTCCTTCCTTGGAATAGTTCTATGTTAACAAGAAAACATATCTTGGCCAATAAAAAAACCGAGCAAGAATTGGCCCATAAAAATTGTATCGGGGCAATTTAAGAAAAATAAAATTGTAAGTCTGCTCTCTATCGCATATGCGAATCTTGTGTTAAATTGAAAAGATATCATTCACCAGTTCAGATGTAAGAAAATTTATGAAAAGGAAATACTATGGCTGTATTGGCAAGTAAAATTATTGGAGTGGGTTCTTACGTACCACCACAAGTTTTTAAAAATTCAGATATCGAAGAGATGATGAATACTTCAAATGAATGGATCGTTCAGCGAACAGGAATTGAGCAGCGTCACTGGGTTGATGCAAAGACTTCAACTTCGGATCTTGCACTTAAGGCAAGTGAAGAGGCCATCGCAAATGCTGGCATTAATAAAGAAGATATCGACATGATTATCTTAGCAACTTTATCTCCTGACTTTGACTTTCCAGGAACAGGTTGTTTTCTACAAGATAAGCTAGGTCTTTCAGAAATCCCTGCTATCGATATTCGTCAACAGTGTTCTGGTTTTCTTTATGCCATGACTGTTGCTGATAAATTTATCGTTAGTGGATCAAATAAGAATATTCTTGTTGTTGGTGCAGAAGTGCATTCAAAAGGTCTAGACCAAACTCCTGATGGACGTAATGTTTCTGTTCTTTTTGGTGATGGTGCTGGTGCCATCGTTATGAGTGCAACAGAAGTTAATGATAAGAAAACAGAGCCTTGCTTTATCGATGCTTCTCTTCACAGTGAAGGAAAGTATGCTAAAGAGCTTTGGCTTCCTGCTGCAGGAACTGGTTTTGATTCAACAGAAAGACTTTCACAGGTCATGCTTGATGAAAAACTTCACTACCCACAAATGAATGGGAAGACTGTTTTTGTTCACGCTGTAAAAAGAATGACAGAAGCACTTTCAAAACTTATGGCCAAGAATGGTGTAAGCGTTGATGATGTTGATGTTTTCTTATTCCATCAAGCAAACTTAAGAATTAATTCTAAAGTTGCAGAGGTGATGGGAATTCCTGAAGAGAAAGTTTTCAATACAATTCAAAAATATGGAAATACAACTGCTGCGACAATTCCTCTGGGAATGCACGATGCAATGAAAGAAGGAGTACTTAAGCCAGGTATGCTTGTGGCAAGTGCTGCATTCGGTGCTGGGTTTACTTGGGCCGCTTCTCTTTATCGCGTCTAAGGGTGCCATGCACCTTTGGTTTCGCAACTGCTAAAAAGCCTCCGTACTGGAGGCTTTTTTATTTCTTATTTTTTAATTCTTTCATATGGTCAATGAATGCACGAAGGGTCGGGGACATATGCTTTCTATGTGGATAGTAGAGGTAGTAGCCAGAGCTTGTTGCGATATATTTTTCAAGAAGTAAAACAAGCTTTCCTTTATTGATATAATCTTGAACATTACCGCGCTCAGTGTAGATAATTCCCACATCTGAAAGTGCCGCTTCTCTAATATTTTCCGAGTTGTTTAAAATAATATTCCCATTTATTTTTACACTAAATTCTTTATTCTTTTCTTCAAACTCCCAACGCTCATAAATACTATTTCCACTTCCAAAACGGTGGCGAACACAATTATGTTCTAAAAGATCTTTAGGGTGCTTCGGAGTTCCATTTTCTTTTAAGTACTTTGGTGAAGCGACGGCGACAAACTCAATTGGCCCAAAAAGTTTTAAAGCAATTAGGTCTTTAGCTAAGATATCATCAATGCGAATTCCTGCATCAAAACCTTCATCGAATATATTTGTGGCCTGATCATCTGAGAAGATATCAATTGTGACATCAGGATATTTTTTTAAGAAGCTACTTATATGTTTAGAAATATAATAAGGATAAAAAACTCCAGGCATATTTAACTTAAGTGTACCAGTTGTCGACTTACCAAAGCTCTTTGCATTTTCTTGGGCAGTAATAATCTGCTCCATCGCTGGCCCTGCTTGATCAAGAAATATTCGCCCCGCTTGAGATAAACTAACACTTCTTGTTGTTCGAGTAAGAAGTGTTACTCCCATTTTTTCTTCCAAACTTGAAATCATTTTACTAATTGCTGGGGGAGAAACTTGTAGTTCTTCAGCGGCCGCACTAAAGCTTCTCTTTTCAGCAACGACTTTTAGAGCAATGAGCCCGTCAAATTGGTCCTTATTCATTAGTAACCCTTAGTTAATGATTCTTTAAGTATTGTGCCATTTATCGAAACAATTTTCTAGCCTAAAATCCATTTATAAACAAAAGGAGCTTGATGATGGAAGTCTTGAATCTAAAGAATGTATCGAAGTTTATGGTTATTGGCAGCTTGGCCTTCTTGGCGGCGTGCTCAAACCAAAAAATTAAGAAAGGAGATAAAATGAACTTAATTAAAGAATGGGATAAGACCTTTAAAAAGAGTGAACTTGTGGAACATAAGAAGGTGATTTTTAAAAATCGCTATAATATTGAACTTGTTGGAGACCTCTATATTCCAAAGAATACTAAAATTCAAAAGTTACCAGCACTTGCTGTTAGTGGCCCATTCGGTGCTGTCAAAGAACAGTCCTCTGGACTTTATGCTCAAGAGATGGCCGAGAAGGGTTTTGTCACTCTTGCATTTGATCCTTCATATACAGGGGAGAGTGGTGGTGAACCACGTAATTTAGCATCAGCAGAAATTAACACAGAAGACTTTAGTGCAGCTGTTGATTTTCTTGGTACGCGAGAATTCGTCGATCGTGAAAAAATAGGTGTGATAGGAATTTGTGGCTTTGGTGGTTTCGGATTAAGTGCTGCGGCCGTTGATAAGAGAATTAAAGCGGTTGTAACAACAAGTATGTATGATATGTCGGCGGCCATGGCAAATGGAGTTGGGAATACTTTAACAAAAGAAACTCGCACTCAGGCACTAGAAGCCTTAAGCAATCAAAGATATGCTGACTTTGAAAAAGATGCACCAACTGTTGGTCCACGTAATTTACCAGAGACTCTTTCTAAAGATGATAATATTGTTATAAAGAGATTCTTTGATTACTACCGTACAGATCGTGGTTATCACGCTAGATCAATTAACTCGACAACTGGTTGGTCAGCAACTTCACCACTTTCATTTATGAACTTTCCTTTGCTAACTTATGTTAATGAGATTTCACCTCGTCCAATTCTCATTATTGCAGGGGAAGAGGCACACTCACTTTACTTCAGTAAGGACGCTTATGCGGCAGCCGCTGAACCAAAGGAGCTTATGGTTATGCCTGGTGTGAACCACGTTGATCTTTATGATAAGAAAGATATTATCCCGTTTGAAAAAATCACAAAATTCTTTCAGGATAATTTAAAATAGTCTCCAGACTTCTTGACCTCAACCTAGGTTGAGGTCTTATTATGACGTATGCTTAAACGTACATTATCAAGGAGAAGTTAAAATGGAACATAAGTTACCTGAATTACCATGGTCAAAAGATGCACTAGCACCTCATATCTCGGCCGAAACAATTGATTTTCATTACGGCAAACATCACAACGCATATGTAACAAAACTTAATGCGGCCATCCCTGGAACTGAGTTTGAAAATATGTCACTTGAAGAAATCATTATGAACTCTAAAGGTGGACTATTCAATAATGCAGCTCAAGTTTGGAATCACTCATTCTACTGGAATTGTCTTGCGCCAAATGCTGGCGGAGAAGCAAGTGGTGCTGTTGCAGAAGCGATTAATGCAAAATGGGGTTCATTTGATAAATTTAAAGAAGAATTTTCTAACACTGCTGCAACCAATTTTGGCTCTGGTTGGACATGGTTAGTGAAGAACAAGAGTGGAGAACTTGAAATCGTAAATACAGATGATGCTGAGACTCCTATGACTTCAGGTCTAAAAGCTCTTCTTACAATTGATGTATGGGAACATGCTTATTATGTGGACTACAGAAATGCAAGGCCATCATATATTGATGCGTTCTGGAATCTCGTTAATTGGGATTTTGTAAATTCTAATCTTTAATTAAAATGAAGGCCCTTATAGCAAGGGCCTTTTTATTTGGAAGTTATGGTAGGTATGCGCCACCACAAACAGGTTGATATGTGCCATTTATGTGTGAGCTTTTCTCACTCGCTAGAAAAGCAACAGTGTTTGCAACATCTTCGGGCTGAGCATTTCTTTGTGTCGGCGTTAAAGAAGCTAGATAGTCTTTAAAGTCACTTGGTGCATCTTTTGTCGCTTCAGTCTCAACAAAACCTGGAGCTACAATATTAGATGTAATCTTATGAGGCCCTAGCTCTTGTGCTAGATATTTACTAAAGCTATCAAGTGCTCCTTTTGCTGAACCATGTGCAATAAATGCAGGCATAGGTGATTCAGAAAGAGTACTTGAAATAAAGATCAAGCGTCCAAAGCGATTCTTTTTCATTTGTGCTGCTGCAATTTTTGCAGTGATATATGAAGCACGCATTTCATCATTAAGCTTTTGAGAAAATTCATCCCAGCTTTGTTCAAGAAATGGCTTTGCTGTAAAGTTCATATTTGCATTTGATACAAGAATAGAAACCGGTCCATGATCCTTTTCAATTTTATCAAACATGGCCTGTATTTGTGTTTCATCACGTACGTCAGCTTGAATTGGGTAAGCTTCGCCACCTTTAGAAATGATTTCATTTGCAAGCTCTTGCGCGATCTTTTCGCTATTTACATAATTGATAAATACTCTGTGTCCATCGGCAGCTAAAGCTCTTACAGTCGCTGCTCCGATCCCGCGAGCTCCACCTGTTACTAGTGCGTTCTTCATTCAATCTCCTTTTATTTCATATTGACGTTTAATTGTGTTAATATTCTAAAACCTCAAGTTAGCTTGAGGTCAATAGGAGATTTTATGGCCGAGTTAAATGAATATTTATCTGTTGGAGAACTCAGTAAAAGAAGTGGAGTTTCTATTTCTGCGATTCACTTTTACGAGTCAAAGAACTTACTAAGATGCCATCGTAACAAAGGTAATCAAAGGCGTTTCCATCGTCGTGAACTTCGTATTCTTAGTTATCTAAAGGTTGCACAACGTATTGGTCTAAGCCTAGAAGAGATAAGAGAAGCATTTAAAAGCATCGAGAATAAAGAGAATCTCACAGCTAGTGATTGGAAGAAACTTGGCCGTAGTTGGCAAAAGGTTTTGGATGAACGTCTTCAGTTAATTGAAAGAACAAAGTCACAGCTTGGATATTGTATAGGATGTGGTTGTTTGTCTTTAAAAGATTGTCCTTTACGTAACCCTGATGATGAACTTGGTCAGGAAGGTACTGGGCCACGTCTTCTAATGAAAGATTAGTAAGTGATAGTTAATGATTCATAAACTATAGTGTCATTTATTGAAACAATAATTTATCCCATAATTGATTTAAATAATAATTCAATGTGGAGATCAATTATTCGTGTTAAATCAAAATAAAAATTCATGGGGAGCTATCTGGGCCATGACTCTTGGGATCTCAAGTGTCATGATCGCAGAATTTCTACCTGTCGGCCTCTTAACTCCTATGGCCAAGGATCTTGCTATAAGTGAAGGTTTTGCTGGGCAAACCATTACTGTTACTTCCATTTTTGCAGTTTTAACGAGTTTAACGATATCTTATGTGACTAGAAAGGTTGGCCGTAAAAACTTACTTATAAGCTTATCAGCACTAGTTGCTATTTCATCTGCTATCGTTTCGCTTTCCCCTAATCTTGTGATTCTTCTTATCGGTAGAGGACTTTTAGGGATTTCTCTCGGTGGAATATGGTCAATGGCCGCTGCCCTTGCAACACGTCTTGTTTCCAAGGATAATCTTCCTAAGGCCCTTTCAATTATTTTTGGAGGAGCTTCATTCTCAACGATGCTGGCCGCACCACTTGGAAGCTTTCTTGGCCAATACTTGCACTGGCGTACGATTTTTCTCATTGATTCATTAATAGCAATTATCTCAATGATTTGGCTTTTTAATAGTATGCCAACTCTGGCGGCAAATTCTAAGGTAAAGTTCAAAACAATTTTTAAAACTTTATCAAGGCCGTCGGTCAAAGTCGGTTTACTTGCTGTCGCTTTAACTTTTTGTGGGCGATTTGCAACGATCACATATATGAGACCCTATCTTGAAAATACAATAGGCCTTGATGTAAAGGGGATTTCGTTAGTCTTCCTTCTCTTTGATGCTGCCTATTTTATTGGAACATTTATTGCCGCTGAAATAGTAAAAAGAAGTTTAACTTTTGCATTAAGTGTTTTTCCATTATTACTTGCACTCGCTTCACTTGCCCTCGCATTTAATGAAACCAGTGCTATCGAGGCCGGAGTATTAATTTTCTTATTGGGTATTTCTTTTGCTCCCATTCCTGTCGGTTGGTCGACATGGGGGACAAAGATTGCACCTGATGATACGGAATCAATCGGTGGTCTTTATGTTGCTTCAGTGCAAACAGCTGCTGGAATAGGAGCTTTTGCAGGAGGAATTCTTTACGATAAAAGTGGTTCATTTGCAGTCTTTTCAATGAGTAGTTTGTTCTGGTTTGTCTCTGCAATACTTACTTTCTTATTTGTAAAAACCGTTTTTAATAAAAATGAAGATGAAGTTGTTGAAAATGTCATCGCATAATAATCTTGGAGGTTAGTCATGAAAAATGGATTTGTTTTAACTTTAATTTTGTCTCTAGGGCTTGTGAGCTGTTCAGGTATTACAAATGCCAATGGAGAAGCTCAAGGCGAAAAGAAACTTATGGAAATCACACCAACTAATAAGACCATTAAGTTTGATAGTAGCTCTCCTGTCTTTACTGGTAATGTACTTCTTAGACCTCTTTTTGAAACTCATGACACTTCAGATTTAACTGGCGGTGAAGTGACTTTTTCAAAAAATGCAAGGTCTGCTTGGCATACTCATCCAAAAGGACAACTTCTTGTTGTCACAAAGGGACAGGGAGTTGTTCAGCAATGGGGTGAAAAAGCGCGAGTCATGAAGGCCGGTGATATTGTATGGACTCCAGCAGGAGTTAAGCATTGGCATGGAGCCGATAATAAAAATACAGTCACTCACTTGGCTTTACAAGAAAAGAAGAATGGTAAAAATGTCATTTGGATGGAAAAAGTTAGTGATAAGCAATATAAGGATGGGCTTAGGAGCATTAGGAGTAAGAAGTAAAGTGAAGATACGAATCAAAGTGGATGACCTTGAATTTGAAGGCATTCTTGAAAATACTAAAGTAGTTAATCAACTACCTCTTGAAGTCGATGTTGAAGACTATGCTTCTAATGAGAAGATCTTCTATCTCCCAAAGAAGCTTTCTGTGGAAGGTGAGCCTGCGGGGTATAAGCCTCGTGTTGGGGATATCTGTTACTATGCTCCATGGGGGAATGTCGCGATATTCTATAAAGATTTTTCTTACTCTGCTGGCCTCATAAAGCTGGGGGAGATTACTGAGAATGTCGATAAGATTAAGAATATTAAAAACTCAAAACTTAAAATTGAAATTATAGAATAAAAAAAGCCTCCGGACTGGAGGCATTTCTGTTTCATAATTTCAGTTAGTTATTTTATATTTCTAGTTTTTCGCTAAGGCCTGTGATTTTGTTCACAATTTTACTTATTTATACCGATATTTATTCATAATAATATTGTGAGGAAGCTAGATGGATAAAGAACTACTAGAAGTATGGAAGTTAGTCTTAAGTCTTATACATATGGATGGCGTCGTCTCTTCATCAGAAGAGAAGTGGTTTAAGAAAAAAATAGATGAATTAAACTCTCATAAGCTTTTAAATGCGACTGAGGAAGACATTGAAGTTTTAAGACAAAGCTTTAGTCAGCCTATTGGTAACTATATTGAGGCGCTTGATTTAATTAAAACTCCTGCCAGAAAGTCTTTTGTTTTACACATGGTTCGTACAATTGGACATTTAGATAATAATTTTTGTGATAATGAGAAAAAGGTATTTAAGGATATTGAGAGTATTATCTTGGGTGATTTAAATCTTAAGGATATTGAATCTCAGAATCAAAAGATGGAGTTAGATAGTTATGAGTTTAATAACTATTATCAAATTGATGAAAGAGATTCATTCATAACTGTTTTGGCAAAAGTTGTAGCTAAATATCTATGATATTTAATTTTTTCGAAAGCTTCATTGAATTAATAAAACAATTCACACCTGAGTTTTTACATCATGATCTACTTATACTTTTGATAATAAATCTGTTTATCTCTATCTTTGTAAATTATGCAATTAAGCTAATTTCAAAATACTCAAACAAAATAACTGATAAAAAAGAGAGGGATAAGAATACACTTCTTATTGCTTATCTCTTATGCTGCTTTATATTTAGCTTCTTGTTACTTGATACAAAGAAGGGAATATACACAATTCTGATAATTTATTTGGCCTTAGCTCTCTTGTTTATCTTTATTTATATAGTTTCCCGACAGTATGAGAAGTGGGGCATACCAACTGAGTTTGATGGTGATTTAAGGCTTGTTAAGGAGCCACGATTTAAAGATTTCTCGATTCTTGCGTGTCCAAATTGTAAGACAAGAACTATCTCTTGGATACATGCGATTAAAGAGCCTCAAACTTGTGGTGTGTGTGAGAAGAAGTATAAGGGGATGGTTCCTGTTAGACTTGATAGAGCTTTATTGATTGTTGCGTTTTTGTTACTGGGCTTAGGAATATATCTTTTCACTGTACCTTGTCTGTCTAAAGTTATTTCAGCTTTAATTATGTGTAGTGGTTTTGTTGCACATATGATTTATCGAATTATTCCTAAGGGGTTAGATGAAGTTAAAGATGATTCAGTATAAGCGTACATGGTATAAGAGTTCCTGGTGCTTTTCCTTTACGCTTGGTCAACGAAAAGTGACCTGGAACCAAATCCCGGTTGGAACTTTTGCGCTTGTTGGTGCAGCTACATCTGCATTAATGCCTACTGGCTTTCTTTTAGGAAGAGGTGGACAGAGAGCAGCTCAGTTTGGTTATAACAGAAGTTTAGGATTACTAAATAGAGGGAGTACAAGATTTGGATGGAGTGGACCTAAGAATGGTTTAGATGTTTTAAGTCTAAGAAGAGGATCAAGACATTTTGATATTCCTTTTACTGGACTTCGCTCAGGAGCTAATGCTGTAAGAGACGGTATTTATTCTGGTATAATTGGTGGTGGCTTGAGTTCTGGAGGTGCAAATGCCTGTAGCTTACAACAATGAAGTAGAAATTAAAATTAATAGGCTGAAAAATTGGTTCTCTGACCAGAATTTCACGAATGTAGAGTTAATTGAAAATATTTCTCCCGCAAACGATAAATATCCTGACTATGTAGTTGTATACGAAGCAGTATTTAAACCTAAGGATTTAGAGACTCTTCAAGTAGAGGTATGGATTGAAGAAACTGGAAATATTGGTATAGGAGTTGAGACATGGCCAAGAGTGTTGGAAAGGTTTGGTAAAAGCGTTGAGTCTGTAAGGTTTGCTGGAGGTCACGAACCCGTTCCGATGGACATTGACCAACTTTTAGCCATTCTTAAAATTATTTCTGATGGATGTGTTGCTATCCAAAGAGGTGGCACTAGTTTGTTTAATCTTTACAATTTTAAAGTCTTGATTTCTTCAGATGATATGGATGGTTTATCTACAGCAGGATATCCATATTTAGATTTTCTTAGCTCTATTGATAAAATTCCAGAGAACCATTCGATTTTAAAATTTAATAAATGGTAGGAAGATTTGCCTCTAATTTGCCAAAAAATTCAGATGTATTCTTAAAATTTGAAACGACTGGCACTACCACTTTGGCAAAAAGGAATATTAATGAAATTTACTCTAGCTTTGATTATTCTAATTACCACGAATACAGTTACGTTTGCTAAAGACTCAGATCCAGAAATACCATTCGTTCTTACAAATACAACGGTAAAAGATTCTAAAGGCAAACAAGTTGCCAAAACAATGAATGGTTGGGCCGGGGGACCATTGCTATGGCAGAGTCCTGGTAATGCACAATATACAATGGAACAGTCTCAAGACACCAAAATGGTTAAGTCTTCCACTATTACAAAGATAGTAAAGAACACCAATACAATAAGCGTTCCTGGCGCTTTTCCTTTACGTTCGGTCAACGAAAAGTGGCCTGGAACCAAAATCAAAATATTTCGAGTATAAAAAAAGCCTCCGGACTGGAGGCTTTGTATTTTGCTTTTTTATTGGCAGTAGTTGTAGTCGCGGAAGTAGCGAGCACAGAAGTTTTGTGGGAAGCGACAGTCATCCATATTGCTTGACCAGTAGCTTGCGCTTTGGCAGTACTTTGTGTCTTGTTTTTCAACATTAACAATGAACTTTCCAGTAGCAACTTCACGTCCATTTTTTTCTAGCTTGTACTCGATTTCATTTTCACCGTAGTAGTTAAGTAGTGGCCTTTGAAGTAGAGTGTAGATCCAAAGATTGAACTTCTTTGAACTTTCACCTTTTTCAGCATCAAATGAAGATGACTTCGATTTTTTGCGTCCCTTGTGGTCCTTGTAGTATAGAGTTACTTCGTCTGCATCAACTCTTTCACCTTCGTCTAGAACAAAGCTTGAAAACTCAGATGGGCTTAAGTAATTTGCACTACAATTTACGTAGCGAATTTGGTGCTGATTTCTGTCATTACATGTTAAGCGGATACTCCCTTCAACAGGGTTGGAAGCTAGATCATTTCCAATTTGAAGTCCTGCACCGAAAGCAGGCAGAAGCATTAGTAAACTAATTAGTACTTTCATTATAAACTCCTTTTTATAATCCTATTAATGATATTAAGGAGTTTTAGTTTATGCAATTTTATCTAGCTTAAAGATAGAACTTGTAAGTTTATGGCCTAAAGCTCACGCGCTTTAAGTTTAGCGTAATTGTAGATCAATTCACGCCAGTTTTGCATTAGGGCAGGGGCCGTAAGCTTAACAAGTTTAGGATCACTTGGAATATAATCGTAAAGAAAGTATTCCATGGCAAATTGGATTGTTTGCATACCGATATATAACTCAGTAAAGAAGTCGATATCACCCTTTTGATAATAGGCGATAAGCTCTGCAACGTCTTGGTGGTATTCACATGAACCGCATCCGCTACACATTCCGTAGTTTTCAACAAAGGCCAGATGCTGCTGAGTTTGAGTTGCAATAACTTGCTCCCTCTCATCTGCATCTGCACTAAAGCTCTCAACTAATTCAAGTGCACGTTCCGGATACTGATTGATGGCCATGAAAATGCGTTCATAGAATGTAGCGTATAGGGAAGTAAAAATTGAGTCTTCAATTAGGTAGTAGAAGAAGTCTTCTGTGGATTTTGTTCCTGCTTTTAAGTTTTCATAACTAGCAAGGGCCATCTTAAGAGGTGCATCTTCAAACTCTTCTAATTCAAAGAAGATTTTTGCAAGCTCCTGTTTGCCAAGATCGAATTCACTCTTTTGCTTAAATTTTGAAAACATGAACGCCTCCACATAAGTTCTTGTTCTAGATTTTATCAAATTAAATTAAATCAAGAACTTATGTGGAGTGAGTGGCAGAAAGTGCCAGTCTTATGGGCAAGGTATAGTAAACACCTTGTGTATTTCCTCGATGCGATTCAGAGTATCGCTATCAAGAGTCACTTCACTTGTGGCAAGGTTCTCTCTTAATTGCTCCATTGTCGTAGCACCGATGATATTTGATGTATTAAATTCACGCTTGTTCACAAAGGCAAGAGCAAGAGTTGCAGGAGAGAGTCCAACATCGTTAGCAAGTTCGACATAAGCTCTGATGGCATTTTGTGCATGTTCTGAAGAGTAGCGTGTGAAGTACTCACCGTATTCAGTTAGGCGAGAATTTGCAGGTCTCTTTCCATCTAGATACTTTCCAGAGAGCGCGCCAAAAGCAAGAGGTGAGTAAGCAAGTAGTCCGACTTTTTCACGAATTGCCATTTCAGCAAGACCAACTTCAAATGAACGATTAAGTAGAGAGTATGGATTTTGAATTGAAACTGGGCGTGCAATATTTGTTTCTTTGGCCGCTTCAAGATACTTCATAACTCCCCATGGTGATTCATTTGATAATCCCCAGTGAAGAATCTTTCCTTCTTTGATAAGCTCATCCATGGCCTCGACTCTTTCATTGAAGCTCACTTCAATCTCAGGAGTGATATGCTCGTAATTTAGACGGCCAAAGAAATTTGTCACACGCGATGGCCAGTGAATTTGGTAGAGGTCTAGATATTCTGTATTAAGTCTTTTTAGAGAGGCCTCGCAAGCTGTTTTAATATCACTTTTTGAAAAGGCGATCTTTCTAATGTCACTATTTCTAATGTAGCTATCCATTGATCCAGGGCCAGCAACTTTAGAAGCAAGAATAAACTTGTCTCTGTGAGTTTGCATCTTATCCCATTTGCCAATGAATTGTTCTGTCTTTGTGTATGTACTTTGTTGACCAGGAACTGGATACATTTCTGCTGTATCAATAAAGTTAACTCCATAGTCGAGCGCTAGATCAAGTTGTTCATGGGCCTCTTCAATGGTATTTTGTTCACCCCATGTCATTGTTCCAAGACAAATCTCACTAACTTTTATATCTGTATTTCCAAGTTGATTAAATTTCATAATCCCTCATTTATATTTATTATTGCTGCTTTACCATTTCTTCTAATGGAAGCTGTGTTTGTTTCTTGATGTAATTTACTAGAGTAAAAATAATAATGACTGTTACTATTAAAGTTGGCACAGAGATTACTGGAAAGCTAAGTGCTGTCATTCTTCCCAAGCTTTCATTGAACTCAACTGTACCTGGTGCTCCTTTAAGGACGATGGCCGCAAGAACATAATTTAAAAATGCTGATAGAAAGAATGTTGAAGAAAAGTAGAATCCTGCAATGTGAATCTTTTGTTTGAAGTCGTCGTGTAATCCTCTTGCTTCAAAGGCCATGTGGATCTTTTCCATATCAAAAATTTGCTCAAATAAAGTTCTAATAAGTGGCTTCTTTGTGAATTGAGAAGCAAGTACAAAAAGACCAATTACAAGTGGAACAGCAGTTTCTTTTACAATCATCCATGTGCGATCTAATTCCAATAAGCCGATTCCTCCTGTTAGAAGAACGCTCACAAGACCAATGGCCGCAATCCAGTTAAACTTTCTTTTAGAGATAAAGTCCCATGCTCCATATAAAAGAGGAAAGGCAAGGGCGATGATCAGAGCATTTACTTGACCTAGTTTTTCAGGCCCTGAAAATTTTGTAAGTATCACCGATGGAATAACAACATTACAGAGGATGTTGATGAACGGGTTTTCATTTTTATTTTGAACTTTATTCGTTTCAGTCGAATCTGACATTTATAATCCTTTTATAATTTGCCCTTCATAATACCTAAATCAATAAAGTAGGAAAAGGTTTAAAAGACCAATGTGAAAAGTCGGGTATTGTAACAACTTCTTACACCCTGTAATCTGAACTTGTCTTAAGAAAATTAAAATGAAATCATTTTTTTTACCGAATTACTTTTGATCACGGATGAACATAAGGATAACTCATGAAAAAATTATTTCTTGCACTTGGTATGACATGTGCGCTGAGCGCTTCAGCTCAAAACTTCAATGGTTACATTGTAAAACTAAAGCCAGGTTTCGAGTCTCTTGTTAACACGAATATGGCAGATGCTCAGGTTAGAAAACTAAGCTTTGGTACTTTTGCTGTTGTTAAGCAAAATTTTGAAGGCCTTGTTCAAGACCCAGCAGTTGAGTATGTTGAGAAGAACTGGATCATTAACTTAAATGATTTTTCAGCTCCTCAACATGATGATGCTTCATTAACAGAAAATCGCGATGAGCAATTTTCTAAGCAATGGGGATTAATGAATGACGGACGCAACTCTAGTGGTTGGTTCTCAAGAGGAAAAGCTGGTGAAGACATCAATGCAACTGCTGCATGGAATGTTGAAACAGGTGATCGCGATCTAGTTGTTGCAGTTATTGATACAGGTGTTGATTATACTCACGCTGATCTAAAAGCTAACACTTGGAAGAATGAAGGTGAAATCGCTGGAAACGGAATTGATGATGATGGAAACGGATTTGTTGATGATGTTTATGGATACGATTTTGCAAATAAAGACGGTGATCCAATGGACGGTCACTCTCATGGTACTCACTGTGCTGGTGTAATTGGTGCTCGTCACAATGGAACTGGTATCATGGGTGTTATGGCAAATGTTAAAATTATGTCGATTAAATTCCTAAGTGACAGTGGTTCAGGGGAAACAATTGATGCAATCTCTTCAATTGACTACGCTGTTGCAAATGGTGCAAAAATTCTTTCAAACTCTTGGGGTGGAGGAGAGTACTCTGAAGCACTTAAAGAGTCGATTCAAAATGCACGTGATAAAGGTGTTCTTTTCGTAGCTGCTGCTGGTAACTCTTCAGCTGACAACGATGCAAGACCAACTTACCCAGCAAATTACGATGTTGAAAACGTAATCACTGTTGGTGCAATGGATGGTAAAGGTAACCGCTCATCTTTTTCTAACTACGGACAAGATACAGTTCACGTATTTGCACCAGGTTCAAATATTCTTTCAACTGTACCAGGTGATCGTTATAAGAAGATGTCTGGAACTTCAATGGCAACGCCAATGGTTTCTGGGGTACTTGGACTTCTACTATCAAAAGAAGAAGGGCTAACTTTCTCTCAAATTAAAGAAAGAATTTATTCAACTTCAGTACCAAATGCAGGACTTATCACAAAAGCTAAGTCTGGACGTATTGAAGCTTATCGCCTACTTAACAATATCCAAAACTAGTGATATATAAAGAGGGGAGTCGTCGTATTAGCGACTCCCTTTTTTATTTATGAAAATCAAACTACCAGAATTCCTTATTCGAAAATTAAAAATGACTCCTTATCATAAATTAGGTGGCGCCGAGGGCGTTCAAGAACTTGTTAATAACTTCTATGAGATCATGGATACTGACCCAAAGGCTTCCAAGTGTCGCGCTATTCACGCAAGCTCACTTGAAAGTGCTAATAAGAAACTTTTTATGTTTCTATCTGGCTGGTTAGGTGGCCCTAGTCTTTATATTGAAAAGTACGGCCATCCTCGTATGAGAAAGCGTCATTTTCCATTTAAGATTGGTTTTGCTGAGCGAGATGAGTGGCTCTATTGCATGAGAAAGGCCATGGATATGAAGAATTTAAAGCCTGAGTTTGATAAAGAACTCTGGGGTGCTTTCGAAAGATTCGCCGAGCATATGAGAAACCAAGACTTTTAGATCTTCGATTTCTATTCCGCAAAAAACTTCGTAATTTAATTCATTAAGTAGCTCAAGGCAGCGCTCAAAGTGAGTTTTAAATGCACTTTCTTGCTTCATTTCTAATTTTAATAGCCCTGCTGCTATTTTAATGATGGCCTTAAATAAAATGGCAAAGTCATCAGTTCGATTATGCTCATTCCATAAGGATTCTAAGTAGGCATGGGCCTCCCAGAAATATCCTTGGTTTACCAAGTCAATGGCATACAGATAATCTTCACTATCTTTAAAAGCTTCACTAGAACTTAGGCGAGCTGTTTGAGGCTCGCCGCTTTCTTCCATATGGCCACCAGACTTCAAGGGATGTGGATTCACTCCCGGTCGAAATTTATATGGTGGTAGTGCTCGAGTGGAATATCTTATGAAAGTCTCCAATCAAAGTCGTACAGAAGTTTTCCTTCATCAATATGAACTTGAGAAACTATCTTTGACCAAACTTTTTCATTTGGATCCCACTGGAATCTTGCACGAGCAACCTTGTGCTTGATCGTATTGAATTTTTCAACTTCTTGACGATTCTTCCAATTCGGCGCCTTAAGTTCCGCTACGATTCTAACTTTAGGTGCACTAGCAAGCTTTGCCATACGTGCATAATCGTAGTGAGAAGCAATCTTTAGCATCGCTAGAACATCAGTTACGGCGCGGTGAGGGAATGGATTAATAAATCCATGTGAGTGCTCAAGAAGCGCCATTGATTTATGAGTAATTTTTCTCGGGTACTCAACGTCTTCTTGAGTATCAATCCAAACTTTATTTGGCATCTCAATACCATGTCTTTTAAACATGGCCGTAAGCATTGGCTTGTCGTACTTTGCACCATTATGGGCCATCATATAGTCGGCCTTCTTCATCAGAAGTGCGATTCTTTCAAGGGCCATCTTGATTTCATCACCCTTGCGGCCCCATTCAGCAAGTAATTGCTCATCAATGCCAGTTAGCTCAATGACTTCTTCTGTAAGCTTTAGACGGTCTTTCTCGTCAATTAGTTCTGAGAAAATTCTTACTGGAGAGTTGATGCGTGTATCCCAAAGGACTGCTCCAATTTCCGTAACGCGGTCAACTTCAAGGTTTACACCTTTTTGCGTTAGATTTTCGTTAATACCTTCTAAATCAACTCCAAGAATGAGCATTTGACGTCCTTTTGTTGGTCTTGCTGTGTGCCATAAGATTAATTGACAATATTCTGACTTATTTAGGACAATTATTAACGATACGTTTAATATTGTAAATGCTGGGATTACTTAGATTTAATGAAACCTTATATTGTACTTATATTCACGGCGTTAATTGTTGCCTTCTTTTCAGGAAGTTTTGTTTTAAAAACTTTCGCTCCTCGATTTGCTAGTCAGTATCAAATTGATGAGATCAATGAACTAAAAGTTAAGATGCAAACTACAATTACACCATACGCCATCGTTAACTTCTCATCATTGTATTACTCAGATGAACAGTTCCAACTACTTAATCCTTCACTTGCTATTGAAGAATTTGATGCATCTCTACTTTCAAGTTCAAAAGGTTGTTCAAATATTGAGATTCTTCAATCTCAGCTTACGGGAACACGTAAAAAAGGTGTCTGGGAACAAATCCGCTGTGGAAGAATTCGAAATATTCCTAACTGGTTTGTGAAATCTCCACCTTATATTCATGAATCTGGTGTTAGTTACGCATACCTCTTGTTTCAATATCAATTGGCCACAGGCCAGGCGTCACAGACGTCATGGGTAAGGCGTAGACTTTCTTACTTCCATGTTTCAGAACTTGCACAACTTCAACGTGAAATCGGGCCACTCGGTGGAATCTACGGTCTACTTGCAAGTCTTTCTCAGGAAACTCTACAAGATATTATTAATGAGGAAGGAACTATTCTAGCAAAGAACTTTTTATTGGCACGAATAAAGTATCCACGCCAATACAATGTTCTCGAGTATCGCTTTTACTCAAATGATTCCATTGAAAGATTTCTCGATCAAACGCCTTATCAAATATCAAGAGCACGTGCAGGTAAGTGGTGTGTCTACAACGACGGTCCAATTTGTTGGCGACAGAACACAAGACATCTCTTACAGACTGTCTCTACTTCGACTTTGACATCATTTACCGGGATCATGGTTATCTTCTTCATTATTCTTTGGCTACTATTCAGTAAGATCAAGGATGATAAGGTTGAGGAGAGTCGTAAGAAAATGGCACTTCAAGTTTTGACACACGAGTTTAGAACTCCTGTTAGTTCTCTTCTTTTAATTGTTGAAAAAATGAACCGCTCAATTGATAAATTGGATGAAGAACAGCAAGAAGATCTTCTTCGAATTGCTGGAGAAGTATATCGCCTTCAACGTCTAACAGAAAAGTCTAAGCACTACCTGCAAGGCTCTAATGCCTCAGGAATGTTAACTTTTAGTTATGAAAAGCTAGAGCACTTAGAAGATCTTATCTATGATACAATTATTCCTATTAAGGAAACTTATGATAAGGAAATAGAACTATCGATTGATGTGAAAGATACGATCTTTGTCGATTATTATTGGTTTCAAATTCTCATTAAAAATCTCGTTGAGAACTCTTTTATTCATGGTGCGCCAGAGCACTACTTAAAGATTTATGAAAAAGATAAATTCTTTGTTGTTGAAGTCGGTGATGGTGGAGAGATTACAAGAGACCTTGATACTCTAACAAGTGAGTTTGTTAAGGGCTCTAAAAGTTCAGGTACAGGCTTAGGTTTAAATATTATTAAAAATATAGTTGATGAATGGGGTGGAAAAATTGAGTTGGTTAAGAAGCCGACGAAGTTTATTATCACTCTACCTAAAAGGAAGTAATTATGGATAAGATTCTATTAGTTGAAGATGATGTTTCACTAGGTAAGGGAATTCTTGATTTTCTTAAAATGGAAGGCTTTGATACGACGTGGGCACAAACTTTAGAAGAAGCAAGAAAGATTGATTTAAAAGGTTTTAATCTTATTATCCAAGATTGGATGCTTCCAGATGGACAGGGGATTGATTTTCTAAAAGAGATTCGTTCTAACAATAATAATACACCTATGATTATTCTTACTGCTAAGACTGATCTGATTGATAAAGTTGTTGGCCTTGAGTCAGGGGCAAACGACTATATGACTAAACCATTTGAGTCTCGTGAACTACTTGCTCGTATTCGTGTGCAACTTCGTATTGGAGATCAAGGAGCTACAGCTAAGGATCTTGATACTAAAGGTGTTTTAACTCTTGGAAAACTTAAGATTGATAATGATACAAGAGAAGTTACTTGGGATGGAAACTTAGTCGAACTAACTAAAATGGAGTTTGATTTCCTAAAGCTTCTTGTGGAAAATCCAAATCGCGCTCTATCTCGTGATGAGATTTTAAATAAGGTTTGGGGTTATGAGTGTTATCCATCAACTCGTACCGTAGATACACACGTTCTTCAATTACGTCAGAAATTTAATGAAAATTTAATTGAAACGGTTCGAGGTATCGGCTATAAGCTGCGTCCACAATTTGCTCAATAAGAATAAAAAATGATTTAAGGGCCTTTCAAAGGCCCTTTTTTTTTCAAAGAATTGACATAACTCTAACGAAGATTGAATAAAGCTTGGCCATAATATAACGAAAGGTTAGTTAATATGAACAACTACTAAGGGGCCATTATGTCTAAGCGTATAACCATTCCACTTCTCTTTGCCTGCGTGGCACTTTTTTTAGCGTCATGTCAGTCGAAGCAATCGGCGAGCGATCTGCAAAAAACTCTTGAGGAAAATCCGCAGATTTTAACTGAAGTGATGAAGAAGAACCCGCAATTGTTTATGGAAACACTTCAGAAGATGGCATCTCAAATGAGAGAGAAGGCCCTTGAAGATCGCAATAAGAAAGAACAGGAAATCTTAGAGGCCGCATTTAAAGACCCTATTGAAGTCGAAAAGCATAGTGAAGATTTAATCATTGGTAATCCTAATGCGAAAGTGGTTATTTATGAATACTCCGATTTTCAGTGTCCATTCTGTTATCGTGCCCTTGAGACAGTAAAACAAGTTCTTGATGAGTATAAAGATGATGTGGCCTTTGTCTATCGCCACCTGCCAATTGATTCAATTCATCCAAATGCAAGATTGGCCGCAAAATACTATGAAGCAATTAGAATTGAATATGGCCAAAAGGCATTTGATTTCCATGAAACAATTTTAAAGAATCAAAATAAGATTCGTCATGGTGAAAAATATTTCCTTAGTTTAATTAAAGAAATGAAATTAGATATTGGGAAAATTAAGGAATTAGTAAACTCAAAACGTGTCGAGAATAAGATTGCTGCGGACGTAGCAAGTGCAAATAAATTGGGCTTTAGTGGCACTCCTGGTTTTGTTGTGGCCGGTGTCCCTGTTAAAGGCGCATACCCATATTCTCATTTCAAAATGATCTTAGATCGTCGTTTAAATGGAAACTCTAAGGATCCTGCTAGCGAGATGGCAGCGAAGATCAAGTAAGAAATTAAATGTCCGTCAGTAGTTCAATTAATTCAGGGTAATCGATAAATGGATTTCGGTTGCCCTGATACTTCTCAACTTCATCATTTCTAAACTTCTCAAATTCATCGATAGGATCTAACTTGTCCCAAACTCTCAAGAATGCTTCTTCACGATCATCAATTGGAAGCTCATACATTACTGCAAAGTAGAATAGCCCACGAGCGATATCACCCTTTACTTCATTAGGTGGTTCAAAAAGCGGCATATTTGGATACTTCTTATTCTTTCCAAATTTAGATTCACCACAGTCTTGAAGTTTATTGTCGTCAACTTCACCGTAGTGATATGAGGCCCTCATACTATTAACAAAAGAGTCTGTTGGGAAAAGGTGGTGCATATCCGCAACCATATCATCGTATTCGTTCTTACCGTGTTCAACAGTTTCACCATAGTCAAAGAATCGAGACTTCGGCCATGTATGCTCAGTGTTGATGATATTACCATCAGGTAGGTTTTCAGAGTCTAATTGAATATCGACATTATTTTCGTACTCATTTCCGCAGTAAAGGTCTTTTAGAAACTTATTATCGGATCCAGATTTATTATAGGCGTAGATATTATTAAAAAGGTAAAGGCGTGCTTCTTTATAATAAAGAGTTCTCTTTCCTTTTTTCATCAAATCAGAAAGACGCTTTCTGAATTTTGCTTGATCGATTTGTGTTTTCGTATCACCGTGGCCTTTGAGGTTTATTGCCTGGGCCATAGTGAGTGATGTTGCTAAAATTATTAGAGTGGTACGTAACATAATTAGCTTTTACGGTAATTTATGAACAGATGGTAGGAGATTGTAGAATTTACCCGAAATATAGTCCCAATAAAAAAACAGGACCTCGGTGAGGTCCTGCCAATTTAAAAATCAAGCTCGTTATTTTAGCTACTTAGGGGACGACTAAGCGGCCTTATTATACTCTTCGTAATCGTTATCACTATCCATATTTTCTTCATCTACACTTTGTCTAAGGCTTGTTAAAAGCTTCTCTAATTGAAGTCTTTCGCTAACTCCAAGCTCAACAAATTGTACCCCCATTCCTTCTGGGTAGCGTCCAACAGCATTCGATTTTCTAACGACCTTGGCCTTTAGTTCTAAATCTGTTCCGATATTAAAAGTAAAAGTGTCTCCACAATTGAAGATATCTTTTTGAGTTGGCGTATTATACGAAATATAAGCACCTGTTCTTGAGATATCAAAAGTTTCTCCAAGATTAATTGGAATATCAGTTGATGATACCTTTGTTGGTAGTGGTGCTTGGTAACGAATTGCTGTTTTCCACCACTGAGCAGCAGGAGAATTAATAACATTCGTTTCATGACTAAGAATAAAATATGAAGTCATTAGGATATATGCAAAAGTTGATAGAATAACTGAAGCTGCTTCAAAGTCATTTCCATAAACTAGGACAATCGAGTTATTTAAACAAACAAAGCCAATCGATAATGGAAAGCTCCACTTGATGTCATCTTGCGCTGTAAATGAAAAGTACGCATTTAGAAAACAAGAGGCCATAACCATAAAGTTAAAGACTGTCATTTTCGACCAGATGGCACCAATATCAGTTGCACCATGACCATAAAGGAACATGACCTGAATTGGGATACTAACTGCAATTGCAATAAATACAAATGCATAAATATTAAAGATTAATGGCTTGATCTTCATTGATGACTCCTTGTGTGTCATTTTGAGTAAAGTGATAACAATAACTATTTACGCGATTAATATAATTCTTTGCTTCTTGTAGGCGATCAGAGTTACGCCAATTTGTTTCTAATTTGATTAGTTGTGACTTAACTCTAAATGGGCCAGAGTTATAGCTGGCAAGAATTAGGTCTGTGAAAAGTTGGCTTTTCTCAAATGATTTAAGGTCTTTGATTTTTGGATATGACTTTTGTACAAGATCGATATTTCCACGCCAGTACTTCTTTAAATATTCAATATACTCAAGGCCACCAATAACTGACTTCTTACGATTAAGTCGCCAGTCATTTCTTTGATTAATCTTTCCTGACCTAACCATGAATTTTACAAGTCCATATGGAAGCTTTTCAATTCTCTTATCAACCTTCCACTTATCGTATTTCTTAACAACGTGCTGGCTTGCTGCATCTGTTACTTGTGTAAGCCCAATTGCTTTTGCAGAACTTACTGAACGATAGTTAAACCCTGATTCTTGGGCAATAATTCCAAGTAGCATTGAAGGGTTTGTATGAACTTTTTTAGCTTCATTTTTTACAAGATCAATGAAGCTATCCTTAACATTGAATGGATCTGTTGTTGTAATTGTTGTGTTGTTATTTGCTGTTGTAAATTGCTTACATGATGGTTCTTCATAACGGTATAGAGAGCGAATCTCTCCACGATATTGGTAACCAATTTTAATATCAGTTTCAAGTCTTGCTGGAAGACTCAGGCGATTGATTTTATAGATGATATTTTGATCGTCTTCATAGATAACTTTATTATTATTTTTAAAGCTTGAAGTAATATTTCTTCCATTCCAAAAGATAACGATATTTTCTGGATTCAATTTTCCACGAGTAGAATTTATCTTAATATAAAGATCATAAACAGCATGACGATTTTGTTTTTTAGGAAAGAACTCAATTCCAATTGTACTTGTTCCAACATTATCAAAATTTAAATGGTTATCTAAGATATTAGTAAAGGCCTCGAGATTTTCGAATGTATCCCCATCATTAATTATTGAAAGAGTGTCACTTCCGAATGGGTTCATTGGCCCAGCACATGAAGTGAACAGGAGAGTCGCTCCAAAAAAGAGTGCCGAAAAGCTTGCTCTTAACAAGACTCTGACAATGTGCTGACGAAATGTTGGTTTAAGTGCCATGTTCATTGACACTATTATGACAATTTTGGGTAAGTAGCTGAAGTTGCTAGGTAGTTAATCTTTTTATATCAACTACTTAGCTAAAAAATCCGATAAAATCTATGGTTAGCAAAATTAGCAATTTTTGCCAACTTTAGAAGCCATAGAAAAAACCGTTATTGGCATCTGTTAAATTCTTTAAGAATTTATATAAATTTGAGGACTTACTGAAGTTAGTGGCCCCCACACCAATAGCGTTAATTTGGACTTTTCGAAGTCTATTTTTGTCGGTGATATCCCTAACAATATCTTCAATACTATCAGGTGAAGTTGTTCGGCCTGACTTTGTTGGAGAGCCATCACTTAATAAGACAATATCTGTAAGTTGTGGATATTGGTCGATAACATATTTTAGGGCCGCTCTTGTCGGGGTAGCGCCAAGTGGCCTTAGTCCTGCTAGAAATTCATAGACTTCTTCTTTGATTTTTAAATCTCTAAGATCTTGGAGAACGCCCCATAGGGCATACTGAGAACTGCGATTCTTTCCTGGAAAGTAGATGATATCGACGTAGTAGTCCTTTCCCATTGAAGCAATAAGCATCTTAAGGCCTGCCTTAACTTGGCCAATACGATCATCTGTTGCCATTGATCCTGAAACATCAATGAGAAAGGCCACTCTCTTGCCTTTGAAATTAAAACCTACATCAGCATTCTTAACCGTTGGAGCTGGAGTCGGTTTTGGTTCTGGTTTTGGTTCTGGCTTGGCCTGCGGTGGGGTAATTTGAGCTGTTAGCTCTTTAATCACTTTCTTTTGATCCTGAGCAAGCTTTTCACATTGAGAAAGTGCCTGTGAATTATCAACGCAAACTTCTTTTGGAGTTTCTACTGTTGTAGGTGCTTCATTCTTTGGAACAACGATGAAGAGGATAATCACCGCTCCAAGTGCTCCTGAAAGTAAATCAAGAAATGAAATATTAAAAACGTCTATGGACTTTCTTTGGCGCATTATTTGCTTTCCTACATCTCAATCTTATTAACTAAGTTTTCAATTACATATTCTTTTGTTTTCATATGAAATTGATCAGTTGCTTTTTGCAAATCGTGAAAGAGCCACATAAGAATGATACTTAGGATTAGTGCAACAAGTGTTGTATCAAAGGCAACACCAAGAGTTGAAGTAATCAGTTGCATGTCTTTGGAGTTTGCTAACATTAAAGCACTTGAGATACCAAGTACAGTACCAATAAAGCCAAGAGAAGGAATGGCCCATAGGAGATAGCGAATATTAGACTGTTCAGTTTCTGAGTTGTCTCGATGTAGGTCAGTTATAATATTAATGACCTCTAGAACTTCGGAAATATTTTTCGTTGATCGAAACTTAGCACAAGAATTTTTAATGAGCTGTGTGAGTAAAGTTTTCGAATACTTCTTTTCAAAGTCCTTAACTTTTTGTCCTATTTGAATGACATCGTCAGACATGAGTAAATGTTTTTCATCAGTAGGAAGGAGATTGGCCTTAAAATAAGACTTTTCAGCTTTAATTTGGGCCTTTAGTTCTTTTATTTCTGAAATTGACCAGAAGAATGCCATGTAAGTTAGCCACTGAATGTAGCCACCTTTGATGAAATTTCCGCCTAAGAGAATTAGCAATCTTGAAACCATTCCATCTTGTGGGAAAATACCAGACAGATACGCTCCGTTTAATACCGCCACAATAACACTGCTTATAACAACAGCTTGTCCAATGAGTTGCAATTCTTTCTTTTCTAGCATTGAATGACCTTTTACTCTAAAATTATAGATATATTTTTAATTATTATAACTGACTTTAAAAGGATATAAATGGTGGGAAAAAATAGTGAAAATGAACCAGTAGGAGAACTATGTGTTCGCACGCTAACGATGCCTTGTGATACAAATCACAACGGTGATATCTTTGGAGGTTGGGTTCTTTCGCAAATGGATATCGCCGGTGCAATCTATTCTGGAAAGCGCTGTAATGGCCGTACGGCAACTATCGCAATTGAAGCAATGAAATTCATCCAACCAGTAGGAGTTGGGGATATCTTATGCTGTTACTGCTCAACTGTAAGAGAAGGAAATACATCTCTTGCTGTTAAAGTTGAAGCTTGGGTTATTCGCAAGTTTGAAACAGAAAGAGTTAGAGTGACGGATGGAATTTTCACATACGTGGCCATTGATGAAAATAAAAGGCCAAGAAGTATTAACTCAAAAACAATTCTCGAAAAATAAGGATTTCTATATGAGCGTAATTAACGTTGAGAATGTCTCTAAAAGTTATAGAGACCAAAAGGCATTATCGGACTTCTCTCTTACTGTAGAACATGGAGATGTCGTTGCTCTTTTAGGGCCAAATGGTGCTGGAAAAACAACTTTTGTAAAGTGTATGCTAAATCTTATAAGTGCAGATAGTGGCAATATTTCGATTTATGATATTGATTCAAATGATCCTATGTCTCGATCTCGTCTAGTTTACTTACCTGAAAAATTTACTTTCTATAGCTACTTCACTGTTGAAGAAACTCTTAAGTTCTTTGCTGAGTTTCACCAAGTTGAAAAGTCTCTTGTAAAAGAAAGAATTCAAGAAGCTTTAGGAAAACTATCAATTGGAGAGTTAGGCAAGAAAAAGCTTAGTGAATTATCAAAAGGCCAAATGCAGCGAGTAGGCTTATGTATTGCTATTGTTGCTGATAAAGATTTGATTATCTTAGACGAGCCATTCTCTGGGCTTGATCCAATCGGTATCAAAGATGTGAAGGATATCTGCCTTGAGCTTTCGAGCAAAGGTAAGACGATCTTAATTAACTCTCATATCCTTTCTGAAGTTGAGAAATTTGCAAAGAAGGTGATTATCTTAAATCACGGTCAAGTTAAGGCCCAGGGGCCTATTGATGAAGTACGTGGTGGTATGTCTCTAGAGGATCGTTTTTATACTCTTATTAAAGGGACTAAAGAGGAAAGTGGGGAAGTTCATGTTTAATTTAACGCTTATTAAAAATACAATTGAAAAAGAAGTTCGAAATAAATCAGTAATCTTTCTATTCATTATGACTGTTATTGTAATGTATCTAGGAGGAGTGCTAAGTAATACCCTTCAAATTGAAATTCAAGAATCTGGTTTTAGTACATATCTAGCAACCGCAAGTATGACAGTTGTTATTTGGATTATCAGTCTTAGTGCAAAGCTTGTCGCAGCTCTTATTTCGGCAAATATCTTTCGTAGTGATTTAGAAAGTGGAGTAATTTCTCAAATCTTAGCACTGCCAATTAAGCGCTCTTCATATGTTATCAATCGTATGCTTGGTGGAGCCGTTTTAAGTTTCCTTTATCTGATCTTCATTTTGATAATTGGGGTTGTTATTCTTCTATCAAATGATCTTGTGCCAAAGGGTGTGGATTTCTCAATGGTGAAGATGGTTGCTTCACTAATTCCTCACTTCTTACAGATTTTGATTATTATGTTTGTGAGTTGTTTCTTCAGTTTATTCTTTAATAAAATTGGAACACTTCTACTAACTTGTTTTTATGTTCTGGCATCTGTTGGTGTCTATACTTATATCAAGGCGGGAAATCCAGCTCTTTCGGGGCTAAACCTTTCTTCAATATTCGGTTTTATCTTTTATTGGATGCTTCCAAGAATTGGTGAAATCTCAGGCCTTGCAGATATGCTATCGCTTGGGGCCGAACTTAATTTAGAAATTGTAAAAAGCTTTGTCTTTGGTTTTGTTCACTTAGTGGCAACTCTTGGGATTTGGGGACTAATCTTTAACTTTATTTTTAAAAGAAGATCATTTTAATGAGAAAATTGCTAATTATCCATTCAGATGAGCGCATCCAATCAAGTGTGAGAGAGTACTTAACAAATGAGTACTCTTTTGAAATTGATTGTCTTGCTAACTCATCACTAATTACGAATGCGGATGAATTAGCAACTTATGACGGGATCGTTTGTGAGAATCGCTATGTCGATAGCGAAGGACGTAATATTGTTGGCGCTCAAAATTTGATAAATTTTATCATTGATCACTCGATAAAAAAGCCTGTTGTTATCTTAGGTGAGATGGAAATTGATTATGGGAGCTTTGTCTCTCTACCATCGAGGTTTTCTCTCAGAGATATTAGTCTTCAACTAATTAAGAGTTTAAATATTACAGATGAGGAGTTAAGACATTTAAAGATGCCTGATTTTGTTAGTGTTGAAATTGCAAATTTCTATCAGCTCTCAAATCCATGCTGTGATATCTATATTAAAATGACAAAAACTGGTGTGGATCATTTTGTTAAAAGAATCTATGCCAATGACGTTCTTGATAAAGATATCGTAAGACGTTATGAAAATAATAATCTTTCGCACTTCTTTGTACAAAAAGAAGATTTCGAGAAATTAATGGGACAAATCTTATCTCAGTCTTTAACAAAGGTTGTGAAGGCCTTTAAAGAAGATAAGAAAATTATGGAAATTAGTAGTGATACTTTTGAAATTTCACAAAACCTTCTAAATGAAATTGGAATCACTCCACAAACAGTAAAGCTTGCTAAGACTTCTATTGTAGCTATGACAAAGACTGTAAGCGGCTCTAAGAAACTTTCAACACTTCTTCGCTCTCTTTTAGAGAATGAAACGACTTATGCGTTTAAAAGAAACTATCTAACTAGTTTGTTCTTTTATCAAATCATTCCAAATCTAGGATGGGGGCGAGGAGAACAACTAAAGCAAACGATGGATAAAGTTTGTTATATTTGTTTTTTCCACGACATCCTTCTACGTGAAGAGAAGCTTTTAAAGATCCACTCTCTTGATGATATGGCCTTCGTGGATTTAACAAATGAAGAAAAGAAGCTTGTGTTAGAGCACGCTAATATGACGACAACTCTCTTGCAGGAGATTTCAGGGATTCCAACTGGAATTGATGTTATTGTTCGCCAGCACCATGGTTCTCTAAATGGTGTAGGATTTCCTGATGTGTACACATCAAATTTATCTCCTCTAGCGATATGTTTTATAGTCATTGAAAAGTATGTTGTTGAGATCCTCAAGTCTATTGAGGCAAAAGAAAAACTTAAATTGAATTCGATACTCCTAGAGCTTGATGAATTTTTTCATTTGAGCAGTTATCGTAAAATAATTTTCGAACTAAAAAGCCTAATAAATTGAAAAGGCAAATTTATAAAAAGGAAAACTAATGGAACAAAGAAAAGTTTGTATTATCACGGGATCACGTATTCCATTTGCAAGGTCTGGAACGACATATCAAGGTGTATCTAACAAAGAACTTATGACAGCTGCTCTTAAAGGTTTAGTAGATAAGATGAACCTAAAAGGCCAAGAAGTAGGTGAGGTCGTTCTTGGAGCTGTTAGTAAGCATGCTTATGATTTCTCTCTTGCACGTGAGTGTACAATTGAGTCAGGACTTTCTTTTCACACTCCTGCAACTGATATTCAAAAAGCGTGTGGCCTATCACTTGAGGCATCAAATATTATTGCAATGAAAATTGCTACAGGACAAATTGAGTGTGGAATTGCTGGTGGTGTTGATACGAATAGTGATATCCCCGTTGAGTTTTCAAAAAAATTCTCAGATGCTATGAGCCGTGCAAATTATGCTCGCTCAACAGGTGAGCGCGTGAAGGCTTTACTAAGTATTCGCCCGGCCGATCTAAAACCATCTTTCCCTGCGGTTAAGGAGCCTCGCACAGGTCTTTCAATGGGACAAAGTTGTGAGCTTATGGCCCAGCGTTGGCATATTGCTCGTAAGGACCAAGACCAACTTGCGTGGGAGTCTCATCAAAATGCTGAGCGTGCATACAATGAAGGTTTCTATAATGATCTTGTTGTGCCTTTTAAAGGCCTAGAGCGCGATGGAATTCTTAGAGCTAACACTACTGTCGAAAAGATGGGATCTCTTAGGACTGCATTTGAAAAGTCTGAGAAGGCAACTCTTACTGCGGCCAACTCAACTCCTTTAACAGACGGTGCTTCTTGTGTTTTCCTATGTTCAGAAGAATATGCAAAAGAGCATAACCTTGAGGTTTCAGCATACTTTACTACTTGTCAGTCGGCAGCAGTTGATTTCATCGAAGAAGAAGGTCTTTTAATGGCCCCTGTTTATGCCGTTCCTAAGCTCTTAAAGCGTGCAGGACTTACTCTTCAAGATTTTGATTTCTATGAAATTCACGAAGCCTTTGCTGCTCAAGTTCTTTGTACACTGAAAGCTTGGGAAGATGAAGAGTTCTGTAAAACAAAGCTTGGCCTAGATTCAGCGCTTGGGTCAATTGACCGCTCAAAGCTAAACGTTAAAGGTGGCTCTCTTGCTCTTGGACACCCATTTGGTGCAACTGGTGCAAGAATTGTTGCAGGCCTTGCTAAAATGCTTCAAGAAAAAGGCGGCGGACGTGGACTAATCTCAATCTGTACAGCAGGTGGGATGGGCGTTGTTGCTATCGTTGAAAGATAAAATTGAATAAAAAAAGGCACCCATTGGGTGCCTTCTTTATTTATACTTTATTGTATGAATTATTTTTCAGTACAAGTTTCGTAGCAAAGGTTTCTTTGAGCTTCGTCTTGAACAAGAGCACACTCATCAAAACACCATGGCATTGACTTGTTACCTGATTGGTACATGTAGTTATCAATACAGTAGTCACGTACTGAATTGAAACATGTGTAGAAGTCTTCTTTGTTTGTTAACTCTTTACAAGTTTCTTGAGCTTCCATTGCACAAATTTTGATTTGGTTTGCGCTTGCATTTACTGAAATAAAAAGAGTTGCTGCTAGTAATAGTTTTTTCATATTTTTTCCCTCTAATGATTAAAGATCATAAACACATGAAGCTTTATTTCCTGTGATCTTTGCAAGTTCACTAAGGGCCGCTTCATATTGATATGAATTTAGTTTTCCATTTTCTTTTAAAGTATATTTTGATTTGTTATTACCTAGATCTTTCTCAGCTAGAACTTTGAAGTAGTCTGAGTAGATAATATTCTCAAGATCAACTAGGGCGTGATCCGAAATACGGGCCCAGTTGACGATGAGATTATATTGATGAAGCTTAGTATAGCCAGTGGCATAGTAAGCATTTTCGCAAATTTCTCTAATATTACTTGAAGCTTGTGCGTTTGATGTAACTGCAAACAGCATCGCTAGTGTTAAAATCACTGATTTCATTTATCTCTCCAATAGCATTGAGTGCCCACTTATAGCCAAGGGAAAACGAAAATTAAAGTGATTTTATGAGATATGTAATTTCTGCATGCTAGATGGCAAGCATGGATTCCACGAAGTGACGTACGCCCTGCGTTGCAACTTCTGCGATTGTTTCATCAAAGAGCTCAGCATTATTTGTCGGATGTGGATTAATCTCTAAACAATGAGCACCAGCGCTTTTTGCAATAGCAACAAAGTTTGCGGCCGGGTAGACTAGCCCTGAAGTACCTATTGAGACAAATAGATCGCAATTGAGTAGTGCCTGTTGAATTTCATCTAAGAAAAGCGGGACTTCACCAAACCAAACGATATGTGGCCTAAGATTTCCTTTGGTATGACAACATTGGCAGCGATCTTCGATGGTAAGGTCTTTAGTCCATTCATAGATTTTCTTGGTTTTCTTGCAGCGAATTTTTAGAAGTTGGCCATGCATATGAAAGATATTCTTTGAGCCGGCCCTTTCATGAAGATTGTCGACGTTTTGAGTGATAACCGTTGTATGAAAACTTCCTGTCTTTTCAAGCTCCGCAAGTGCTATGTGAGCATCATTTGGGTGTACTTCACCTGACTGTAACTGTCGTCTTCTTTGGTTGTAGAATTCGTGAACTAAATTGGGGTTATTGTTAAAGGCCAAGGGGGAGGCTACCTCGTAGATGTCGTGGTTTTCCCAGAGCCCATTTTGGTCACGAAAAGTCTTTAATCCCGACTCCTTAGAGATGCCAGCGCCTGTTAGTATACAAATATTTTTTATGCCAGCAAGGAGTGCTTGGTCTTTTAAAAATTTCATTAATTTATGGTAACATACTCTTGGTGAATACATAAAGTGAGGATTTTAGTGGACCCATTATCACAGGCAGTGCTCGGTTCGATGGCATCTCTTGGAGCGGCCAAAGTTAAAGCAAAAATGCGTCAAAAAACAAAAGATAGTAGTGACTCTAATGACTCTAATGAATCTAAAGAAATGCCTAGATTAAAGGTGATAGCTCTATGGGGTGCTCTTGCTGGGATGGCCGCTGACCTAGATGTCTTAATTCGTTCATCCTCTGATCCTCTATTTCATGTTCAGTTTCACAGGCATTTCACTCACTCTCTCTTCTTTATACCAATAGGGGCCTTAATCGTTAGTTTATTTCTTAAACTATTTCGTGTGCCAGTGAAAAGAAGTTACCTTTATACGTTTTGTGCTTATGCAACCCATGGGCTTCTTGATTCATTCACAAATTATGGAACTCAGCTTTTTTGGCCACTTTCTTCAACAAGAGTGGCGCTAAATACCGTTGCTGTCATTGATCCACTTTGTACTATCCCGCTCGTTATTCTTGTTATTCTTTGTCTTCGAACAAAGAATTTAAAATTTAATGATGCCGCCATTATTTATGTCATTGCTTTTATGTCACTTGGTTTTTATCAACGTGAGCGAGTTACTAATTTCCTAACGTCTAAGGGCCTTATTAATGAACAAACACAAAGGCAGATGATTAAGCCGACAATTTTTAATAATGTCATATGGCGAGGAATTGTCGTCGATCAAGATCAAGCAAAGTTTTATGCTGTTAAAAGTATTCCTTTTGGTAAGATTAAGCTTTATCCAAAAAGTGAGAGTGCATCGATTGTTAAAGAAAATGAGATTAAAAACCTTTTAAAGCACTATAAGTCTCAGAAGTTTCCTTATGACTATGAGAGGTTTAGAAGCTTCACTAGCGGTTATCTACATTGGGGCCAAGATAATACAATTGTGGATTCACGCTACAGTATTCTTCCTTATTCATCACAGGCCATGTGGGATATTAAATTTCATAAGGGAGAAGGACACGTTGTCTTTAATACATCTCGTGCCGTTGATATCAATTCACGAAAAGAGTTCTTAAAGTTACTATTTGATTTCTAATAAGAAGGTCTCACTAGCTCTAATATTCTCAGGCGCAATTTCGTGAGAGTTAATTTTAAAGCTTACATATTGAGCATTAGAAATCTTCTTTTTAAGCTCAATAAAGCTATTATGAGAGTTTTGAAATTCAACAACGGGGTCACCTTCATTATGTATTGAAAGATGATCAAAGCTTAGGTTTTCTCCAAGCTTATCAACTCTTGTATTTGCATTAATTGCAATTGAAGCTTTTATTCCGGGTAGGTAGCTTGCCATAATTGGCGCAAGGTAGCCTCCCTGAGAGTATCCAATAATTATGACATGCTTAAAGTCAATTGCGTTGGCCTTAAGATAGTTTCCAAGGGCCTGGATTGGTGTACTCATATCAATATAATATTTCTGTCTTGTGTGGTCGTAGAAATACCAACTATAGCGATAAGTAATTTCTTTAGGTCTAATCTTAGGGATTGGAAAAATCCCATTTGGAATAAGAATACGAAAGTTCTGTATAATCTCTGATGAAAATTTATCGACAATATTTTCTTTTATTTGTTCATTGTTTTGGGCAAAACCATGTAGGACTAAAAGAGTTTTTTGCGCTTTAGGATTGCCGACTTCAATAGAATCAATCGGGAGATTTGTACCAACATTTGTTCGACTAGTATTATTTTCCATATGTTTTATAATAGATGGAGCGAGGAGAATTTAAAAGTGAATTCTAAAATGCAGCATACATTCAAGGACGATGAAATCGATTTAGCAAAAGAGATTATTCTGGAGAATATATCATTCTTTGAATGGATGAATATGGAAAATCTTCTCATTTCAATAAAGAGTGAAGATCTAAGCCTTCTTGATGATGTAAATATGGAAGTCCTCGAAGCCTATCTCAATGAGTTTATTAGAGAAGGACTAGTGGAAGTGAAGCATGAGGCTAAGAATGAAGCTTTCTATCGTCGCGTGCAAATAAAGAAGAAGAAATTTTTAAAGTTCTTCTAGTAGCTTTCTACTTATCTTTCTAAAGAAAAATTGCCATAAATAACCAAAGCGCTCCAGCTGTTGAAAGTGGAATCGTTAGGTTGTCATCAATTTTAAAATCCATAAAGTCTACTGCTGTTACCACAAGGGAGCTGAAGATTGAAACGAGTGCTATCTTTATATTAAACTCATAGACATTTATAAGCACCATTAGGTGAATGGCAAGTGTGGCAATTAAGAAGGCCAAAGTTCCCTCAAGGGAGCGATTCGCTTTTAATTTAGTTTTACCAAAACGAATTCCAATGATTGCGCTTAATGGGTCACAAACAGCAAGAGTGAAGACGGCCACTAGTGAAATCGTTTTTGGAAAAGTTAAGATTGTAAGAAGTAGGCCCATAAGATACGGCATGGAAGCTGACTCTTTAAGTTGTTCCTCTGCACGTAAAAGGTAGCGGCTACCTAGCTTCATTAATTTATTTTCTGGATAGTTAATTCTTATCTGTTCAAGTATATAGAATACACATGTAGCAATACCAAGGATGTGAACAGCTTGGGCGTGAGTAAGAAAATGCTTATAGATCATTCCCGCAATAAGGCCCATCGAAAAGTGAAAAATCCTACGTGGCATATGTAGGTCTTTTCTTGTTTTCGTTATCTCTTCTTTTGTATCGTTTTCTTCTTGTGAAACTTGTTCAGCTATATCTTTAGTCGATGTTTCCACATCGTTTTTTTCATTATTTGCAATTGTCGTATCCATATGTGCATCTTAACTCAGGTTGTTAATCCTGACAAAACTATTTTTTTAGTCCTGACAGACTGTTCGAGATAAAATCTTTGGTGATTTTGAAGATTGATCGGCGATCCTGTCCATAACTATACTGCCCATCACTCAGGGACTCTAAAGAGACCTCTCCACTGCGTTTTAGGGCCTCTTTGAGGATAAGTGGCCCTGCAATTTCAAAGATGAATATACTGGAAATGATGGTCTGAAAGATTATACCACTTGTGATATGGGGGATTCTTTGAATAGTCATGGCAATAGCTATGGCCGTACCAGCATGTGAATAGAGGCAATGACCTAACATACTGTAATCATTGATTTTTACTCGCTTTGCAAAGAAGCGATGGGCCACAAAAATAGATAGTGTTCGAATGACGATGTACATGATCACAAAGAGTGCGTCATCAGATATAAGCCCTGCAATATTGATATGGGTGCCAGCAAAGACAAAGAAAATGGCATAGAGTGAACTTCCAATATCTCTAACTGTCGTATGAATGAGGCGACCTTTTGAAGAAGCTTGGGTGACAGTAAAACCTAAAACTAGCGATATTAAGAGAACATTCAACTTTAAGAAATAAGCGAGTGTTTGAGCAAAGAGAATCATTGTTATGATGGAAAAGAGAAAGTTACCAATCTTATTCTCAAAATTTTCAAGCCAAGTAAGAAGAAGTCCCAGTACAACTCCTACTGCAATTGATCCGATCACTTCTTTGGCCATGGAAAGTAGTGACTGATAAGCAGAGGCAGAAGAAGGCCACAGGTCTGTTGCTTCAAAAATTGAAGTCAAAAATAAACTCCCTACAATTGTTAGTCCAGTGACAACGGCCAAGTGAATCATGATAGCATCAGTAATTGGGCCATGTGTGTTGTATTCTTTCATTACTAGTACCGTTGTAGGGGGAGCCGCTTCGATACTTATAATTCCAAGCATTGAGGATATTATAAAAATATTTGTTAAGGAGAGTCCGGTAAAGATAGCAAGACAAGTGGCAAAGAGAACACTGCTAATCAAGAACATCAGAAAAACTTTAAGGTGAGTTTCCTTAATGATTTCATTGCTTAAGCGCCTTAAGAGATACTTATTAAATTCCCCGCCAATATTAAAGAGAATAAGGCCTAGAGCAAGGTCAGAAAGATAATTAGTTTTTTCAAGAAATTCGTGAGTGATTAGGCCTGTGACATATGGCCCTAGAATAATCCCTAGCATAATAAAACCACTGACCTTAGGGATTCCTATAAATTTAGTAAAACGTGCTACCACAAGACATAACAGAAGGCACAGGCCTAGAATTGGAATAACGGCCTGGGTATCTGTTAAATCGATGAAGTCGAACACATTTAACCTCGCTCATTGGCTTTGTTGAAATTTAACGCACACAGACGCTAGATCAAACTTAAGAGGTATAAAGATGCGTTAATAATATTAAGTTTTTTACAACTAAGGATGTAAATGGCTACAATAGAGCTATCAATTATTTAACGAGGTTGTTCATTTGAAGAAGAAAATCTATTTCACACTTTTTATTCTCGCAATTATTGCAGGTCTTCTAGGTTGGGGAATTTTAAATTATCCAAAGTCTGATGGGACTCGCTCGGGTAAATTAGTGCGAATCACAAAGAAAGGTGTCTTCTTTAAAACTTATGAAGGAACGCTAGATCTTGGAAGTGGTGATCGACTGACGTGGGGATTTTCTGTTCATGATAAAGCGCTTGGCGAACAATTAATTGCTCAGGCCGGAAAGAATGTAAAACTTGAGTACAAAGAACTCTTTTTTAAATTTTTCTATGAAACAAATAATGTCGTTGATGGCTGGTCAATTGTTGAGAGCCCAGAAGATAATGTCTTTCTATGTCGCTTAGTTCGTATCCTTCAAGAAAACTCTTCAATTGTTGAGTATTTAAGACCTCGAATTCAAGAACAGGATAGTGAACTACTTCAGCGCATGCGAGAGTGTAAGTAGTTTAGCTGGCCTTCGAAGTTGGCAGTTTGGAATTACGCCATGTCAAATCAAGGCCATGGCAAGAATTTCACTTTTCAATAGAGTAGTTTTGTAAGAGCTTAATATTACAGGACTTTATGAATGGCTTCTTGAGTTTATTCTGCTAAATACTAAAAATTGTTAAGAAAATTAACTTTATGTCGATAAACTTGTTTGAGTAAGTAAAATTATTTAACAGGTTTGATATCGATGCACGTTTTTCTCCTTCTATTAGCAATAGCTTTTAGCTCCTGTTCGAAAATTAAGTACTCTATCGTTGGTGATGGAGCAATCACAATTCCGACAGTTTCTTTATTGGATTCAGACTCTAGTAGCCCCGAAATTAGTAATGACTTAACTGTTGGGCTTAATATCACCAACACAAGTGGCGCTACAAAGTATTGTGTTTCAGAATCTCAGACAACTCAGCCTACAGATACACTAACTTGTAACGGAGGAGCGTGGACACCTGCCCCTCCTGCGACTTATACATTTTCTCCTGGAGAAGGTAGTCGCGACCTGTATGTTTGGACAGCAAATAGTGGTGATGAAGTTTCAGAAGATCCTATTATTGGAACCATTGAAGTTGATACCGTAGCACCATCTACTGCAATCACAACTCCTCCCGCTACTGTTATTGATGAAACGAATCAAACGAATTTTACTTTAGCGGGAACTTGTAGTGAAGATGGTGGTGAAGTTCATTTATCAAATGCAATAACAGCAACAACTACTTGTTCTGGTGGGAGTTGGAGCGTTGATGTCGATACATCAGCAATACCTAATGGCAGTCTCGATTTTGATGTTGTCTATACTGATAGCGCTGGAAACTCCTCTGCTCAAGAAACGATTACTCTGACAAAAAATGTTTCGATGCCAGATCCTACAATCACGATGGCAACGAGTGACTCAAATGATTTAACAGTAGGCCTTAGCATTGGTAATGATACTTATGCAACGATGTGGTGTTTATCTGAATCACAGTCTACAAAGCCAGCGGATACTTCTACTTGTAGTGGCGGTAGTTGGGTGACGACTGAGCCTACTGATTTTACCTTTTCAGCAGGAGCAGATGGATCAAGAACTGTTTATATTTGGACCGCTACAACTGGTGAGTATATTAATGATAATCCCATTAGTGCGACAATAAATTATGATACTTCAATTCCAAGTGTGACTATTACAAACACAGCAGGTGAAGTCTTTGGCCCAAGTGCTACATTATCAGGAACGTGTACAGAAGATGGTAGCGTGACTTTAAGTGGAAATGTCGTAACCAAGTCAACTGCATGTACAGGAGGCAATTGGAGCGATACCTTTGATTTTAGCTCTCAAGCAGATGGAGCTGTAACCGTAAGTGCAACAGTTACTGATAGTGCTGGAAATACCTCAAGTGCTGAATCTAAAAACTTCTCAAAAACTTCCAGCTACTTACACTCACTAAATCTCGATACAATTAATAGTTATGATATTGCTTTAAGCTACGCTGTTATCAATACAACAAATCTACAAACATATAAGTATCACCTTGTGACGGGAGCAATTGCCCCTAGTGATTGTTCTGCGGGGATTGACTTTGGTAATACAAACTTAACTCAAAATATATCGTCACTTAATCCTTCGACTCAATATAGTTTAACGGTTTGTTATATTGATACTTCAAATAATACGATCGGGCAGCAGGCCCAGACATTCACAACAGCAGCAATCGCTTCATCTGGAACTGGCCTTGTTTGTTCAGGTGGAGGAGATGTAAACACAACTTGTTATGTAAATGATCTACAAACAATGGCGGATTCAACAGTTATTTATATTCCAGGAAATCTTGTGATTCAAAGTGGAGGAGACATCTCTTCAAATGCTCTTGAAAAAATAATTATGCAAGTTGATGGAAATGTCACAATTGAATCTGGTGGAAAAATTTCTGCAAACCTTACTCTTTTAAGTACAACTACTCTTGATATTCAAGCAGGTGCAAGTATTGATGTTTCAAGCAAAGGTTATGCTGGTGGAGCAAGTGGTGCTGCAAATGGAAGTGGGCCATCAGGTGGTCTAGGACATTCAAATACAAGTGCTGATCCAGGTGGTGCAGGACACGCTGGTGCTGGTGGTGATGGACGCTCAAGTGGTGGAACAACTGTCTATGGTTCAAGAACTGAGCCGGTCGATTTTGGTTCAGGTGGTGGAGCTGGTGATGATCAGTCTGGTGGTGCCGGTGGTGGTGTCGTAAAAATAATAACAACAAATTTAAATATTGATGGAAATATACTTGCTCAAGGTGGAGCAGGTGTTCAAACTTGTTGTGACCAAGGAGCTGGTGGCTCTGGTGGGTCGCTATGGATTATTTCTCAAAATACAATTACTGGTGGCGGTAGTGTTTCTGTTAATGGTGGATCTGCTGGTGCAATCGATGGTGCACAAGGGACAGGTGCTGGAGCAGCTGGACGATTAGCAATTTATCAAAACACTGGTGTTTATACATTTAATGGAACCATTGGTGTTTCTGGCGGAAGTGTCGGTACTCGCGCATCAGATGGTAGCTTTTATCTAGGTCTTGCAAGTAATGACCAACTTTGTGATAGTGGAAATTTTTCTTCAACATGTATTATCAATACTCCTAAAGTAATCGGTGGTGACATAAATCTCACAAGCGGAAATTTAACAATTGATACAACCGGAAACGTAAGTATTAAGGGCCTTGACTCTGACTTCACTTTTAATAATGCTGGCGGAGATTTCACAATTGCTACTGGTGGGCTTTTATCAATGGATGCAATGACGGCCATTAGTAATATTATTGCTAATAATTTTAATATGGCCGGAACGCTAAACGCTAATATTTCAGATTCAACTATTTCTAATGCAACGATCACTGGTACCATTAATGTAAATAGTAAAGGCTACTTTGGTGGTCGTGCTATGGGCAATGGTGGAGGACCTGCTGGCGGTATTGGAACAGATGATAATGGTGGTGGCGGTGGTCATGCTACAGATGGTTTCAATGGTAACGCAGGGACGGCCGGTGCTCCTGCATATGGTTCAATTAGTGCTCCTGTCGATTATGGTTCAGGTGGAGGTGCTGGTGGTTCACGTATTGGTGGAAGCGGTGGTGGTGCCGTTAAGTTAAGCGTTACAAATACTTTAGAAATTTCTGGAACAATTTCTGCTAATGGTGGCAATGGCCAAGAAAATAGTGATATCTCAGGTGGTGGTGCTGGTGGTTCAATTTGGCTAACTGCTGATAACTTAATTTTAGCTGCAACACTAACGGCTACTGGTGGAACTTCTGGTCATACCAACTCCGCTGCCAATGGTGCTGGAGGACGAATTTCAATTATTGCAAATCAGGCAACTGTTAATGCAAATGTTAGCCACCTTGCTGGACGTGGAGTTGCAGAGGGAACGGCCTATGTAAATATCCCAAATATTTATCCAAATTGTAGTGGTGGCGGTGATGTTCTAACAACGTGTTATATCAATGATACTCAAACACTCATGGCCAATGTAACTTATACGATTTTAGGAAACTTAACTCTTCAAAGTGGTGCTCTTGTTCAAACTCCTGATGCTACAAGTATTGAACTTAATATTGGAAGTAATCTTGTGATTGAATCTGGCGCAACACTTGCGGCCAATATAACAGAACTTACGGCCACATCTATTGATATCCAAACTGGTGGTGCGATTAATCTAGATGGTCGAGGATACACTGGTGGACGTGATGGTGGTGCTGATGGGAAGGGGCCATCTGCAGGTTTAGGCAATGGTACTGACGAATCAGGTGGTGGAGGCCACGCTTCTGTTGGAGAAAACGGAGAGAATGCTTCAACAGCTGGTGGTAGCGTTATCTACGGTGTAGCTAGTGCTCCAATTGAATATGGTTCTAGTGCTGGGGCATCAAATGGTTACGATGGTGGAGATGGTGGTGGTGCCATTAAAATTATTACAGATAATCTAACGGTTAATGGCTCATTAACGGCCAATGGTACAGACGGTGCTTCTGGCTCAATCTATGCGGCAGGTGGTGGAGCTGGTGGTTCAATCTGGCTTCAAGTAAGCAATTCTTTTACTGGATCGGGGATGATTACTGCTGCTGGTGGTGCTGGTAAGGTTTATAGCTTTGGTGCAGGAAGTGGTTCTGGTGGCCGAATTGCCATTGAGTATAATGGTTCTTCTTATGACTTCTCTGGAAATGTTTTTACGTCAGGTGGCCTTGGAAAGAAAAGGGCCGGAGATGGAACATTTTATTTAGCTCTAGGAAATCCTTCTTCAATTTGTGATAGTGGTGATCTGGTTTCAACTTGTTATATAAATGAAAATAAGACGATTGGTGCAAACTATACGATTACTGCAAATAACTTAGAGATCGCAGATAGTGTCTCGCTTTCTGTTGATGGCCTTAACCCTGGTATCGCAGTTGATCTAACTGGTAACTTAACTCTTAAGCCAAATTCTCGTATTACATATATTGCCAATGCTCGTGGTATTGAACTGCTTGCAGATGGAAATGTGACATTAGAAGCAAATGCAATGGTTCTAGCTAATCTCACAAATCTTGAGGCCCAAACACTTGAACTTCAAGCAGGATCAAGCCTCAATGCAAAAGGGCTTGGTTATCGTGGTGCCGGTCTTGGTTATCAAGAAGGATTTGGGATCTCTCCTGGACTTTCAAATAATACAGATGAAGCTGGTGGTGGTGCTCACGCCTCTGTTGGTGGAAACGGAGAAGGCGCAGCAACGCTAGGTGGACAATCTCCATATGGTAGTGAAACTAATCCTGTTGACTATGGTTCAGGTGGTGGAGCTTCTAAGAATATTTCTGGTGGTAATGGTGGTGGGGCCATTAAGATTGTGGCCAACGATATTATTCTAAATGGTAATATCCTGGCACAAGGAAATGACGGAGCAACTACTTCTATTTATGCTTCAGGTGGTGGTGCCGGAGGTTCTGTTTGGATTCAAGCGGCCAATTCAATTATTGGTAGTGGAAATATTCTTGTTTCTGGTGGTGAAGGTAAATTGTATTACTACGGAAGTGGTAGTGGTTCTGGTGGAAGGCTTTCAATTGAACTTGCAGGTAGCAACTATAACCTAACAGGTGTTGTTAATACTAATGGTGGCTCTAGTAGTAAGCACGGAGGCCCTGGAACATTTCACTTAGGACTTTCAACTAATGATGCTATTTGTGATAGTGGTAATTTTGCAACTACTTGTACAATTGCTGCAACTAAGCCATTAGGAAATAATATTTCTCTTACTGGTGCGAATCTTATTCTATCTCCAAGTGCAGGGCTTGCAATTCAAGGCCATAATGGAAATTTCTCAATCGATTTAACTGGAAGTCTAAGCCTTCAAGCTGGCTCAAGTATTTCTTATACAGAATATCTTCGATCGATTTCAATTGCGGCCGACACGGCCATAACAATTGCGAATGGATCATCAATTAATGCGAACCTATCTCTTCTTGAAACATCTGCTTTTGATCTTCAATCTGGTGGCCTAATAAGTGCTGTTGGACTCGGTTACTATGGTTCTAGAAATCGCCTTGAAGAAGGTTTTGGGCCATCGCCTGGACTCACAAATAGTAATGATGAAGCTGGGGGCGGGGCGCACGGTGGAAATGGTGGTAATGGTGAAAACGCAACATCAACTGCTGGTGGTAATAGTCCATATGGTAGCTTAACTGCTCCAATCACTTTTGGTTCAGGTGGTGGTTCATCTGGAAATTACCGAGGTGGTAATGGTGGTGGTGCCATCAAAATTATTGCTGATACTGTTAATGTCGATGGTGAGATTAAGGCCGACGGAAATGCTGGTGCAGGTGCAAGTATTTACGCTGGTGGTGGTGGTGCGGGTGGTTCCGTTTGGATTACTGCTAACACAAGCTTTACTGGTACAGGAGATATTCAGGCCAAAGGTGGTAACTCTGGTGGACGTGGTGCTGGTTCAGGATCAGGTGGTCGCTTATCAGTTGATATCACTACTTCAAGTAATACATTTTCTGGAATATTCAACTATGGGCCTGGTACTTCAACTCATCCAGGTGATTTTGGAACTTTATATTTAGCTTATACAACATTAGACCAATTCTGTGATGTTGGAACAAGTGGAACGACTTGTGAAATTAACAATGCCAAATGGCTACCGAGTGATCTCTTTGCAGGTAACTTAACTATAAATAATGATATTTATCTCTATGATAGCGCTACAAATATTAACGTTACTGGAGATCTGCTTGTAAAATCTGGTGCAACGATTCAATCTCAAAATCGTGACAAGTACACTTTTGATATTTCTGGAAATGCAACGCTTGAAGCCGGTGCCACGATGAAGGTTAACCTTGCAGATTTTATTGCAACAAATCTCGATCTTGCAGGAACAGTTGATGTTTCACAAAGAGGTTATACGAGTACATCTGGACCTGGTGGAGGTAAAGACTCTAGTGGTGGAAATAATCATGGCGGTGCTGCTAGTTACGGAAGTATTGGTGGCCAAGGTTATAGTGCCAACACTTGGGGTAGTCTTTATGGAGATGAAACTGCACCAACTGATTTCGGTTCTGGTGGTGGACGTCATGCTCATGCTGCCGGTGGTGACGGTGGTGGTGCCGTTAAGTTTTCTATTTCAAACTTAACAAATTTTACGGGCGCTATTTTATCTAATGGTGGAAATGGTACTTATATATCAGGAAACTATGGTTCAGGTGGTTCTGGTGGTTCAATTTGGATCAATACTGGTTCAATTACTGGAAATGGATCAATGGCCGCTCAAGGTGGTTCTGCAAGTGGATCTTCAAGTGGACATGGTGGCGCGGGTCGAATTGCTATTACGATGACAGACATTAGTGGTGTCTATCAATATGGTGGAACAATTGATATGAAAAATAATGATCGTGGAATTGATGAAGGTTCATTCTATGTATCATTAATGGATCAGGACTCAATTTGTACAACAGGTGACTTTGCCTCAACTTGTACCGTTAGTAACGACCTAACTCTAGGTGGTGTACAAAGCTTTACTGGTGCCGGAAACTTTATTCTTGATACAGCGATGACTCTTAGAGTTTATGGAAATAATACTGATGTAGGTTTTGATATTAGTGGGAATTTCTCAACAGCAACTTCTAGTTTAATTTCTGCAAGTAAGGATATTTCTCAAATCCATTCAGGTGGTGTTGTCACTTTTGATGGAGCTGTTGAAGCTGGTCTTCCTGATGTCTACGCTGTTGGTGATATTAATGTGAATGCTTCTATTTCTTCTCTTGGTAAAGGGGAGCTTCCTGGCCGAATTGGTCATAATGGATATGGAGTGGCAGGTGGACTTGCCTGTTCTAGTGGAAATAATCCGGCCGGAGCGGGAGGACACGCTGGTGCCGGTGGTGATGGTTATTGTACCAATAGTGGAATTACATATGGTAGTGCAACTGAGCCAAATACTCCGGGCTCTGGTGGTGGAAGTGATGACTCGGGAGATTACAGTGGTGGTGCTGGTGGTGGTGTCATCTGGTTAGTTTCAGATGCTAATGTAAATATCTCTGCTGCAGTCGATTCAAATGGTGTTAACGGAAATCTCTCTGGTGCAACAGGTGGCTCTGGTGCTGGTGGTTCGGTTTATGTAAAGGGCCTTACTTGTGATGGTAGTGGAAATATATCAACAATTGGTGGATCAAATACGACTGGCTTCCGCGGTTCAGGTGGCGGTGGTGGTCGCATCCATGTAAATTGTGGAACGAATAATTGGCTCGGTTTAGCTGACGCATCAGGTGGTCTTGGTGCCGATGCTAGTCGTAATGGTGGAGTCGGTAGCATTGACTATACAGTCATTCCATAAATATATGTATTGGATACGTTTACTAAGACCAGTATTTAATAGTTAAAGCAACTAGTAGACATGGAAATAAGATGATGACTGTAAAGATCAGAAAGTTAAATGCATAGAACTCTGGGTCTTGAAAGAATTTTGTTATCATTTTTTTTAGTGACATGTTGGCGCTCCTGCCGCTGGACTCCACATCATATACACACGATAGACAATTGTGGCAGTTCCAATAATTAAAAATAAGTAAGGGACTCCAGCTTGAATACGAGTTGGAAATTTTATTTTCCTAATCGCACTTGGCCCAAGGAGAAGTCCTGGTAGTGTTCCTAGCCAAAAGAAGAACACAAAGAGTGCCGCAAGTGTTGGAGAGGCCGCACTTATTGCAAGTGCTAACATCGCCCATAATAGCCCACATGGAAGTAGAACACTAATACCTCCAATTGAAAAATTAAAGATGTGAGGTTTATTTCCTACTTTCTTTGATATCTTTGGCCAAAGCCTTGCATTTAGATTGTGTAATTTTTGAGAGACTATTTGAGCTAATTTGAAATTTGAAAATTTAAAAAGTCTTTTAAGTCCCATCCAGATTAAGATCAATCCAATACTTAGCCCTGAAAAGAGCATGAGGTATGGATTTGATTTTATATCAAGGATTGTAAAGCCAAGCACCGGAATAACCAGTGCTGTGGCCATGTAGCCCAATAGTCTGCCTACTTGGTAGGACATATTTTGACTAAAGGACTTAGAGACGGCCATGGTAATTCCACCACACATTCCCACACAGTGGAAATTTGCAACAAGTCCCATTGTCAGACCTGCGCTTATGATTACATAAGGTGAAATTCCCTGCAGACTACTTAGTTGGTCCAACTAAAACCGCCTCTTTTTTGATCTCTTCATTTGTGTCGAGATCTTTTATAATGAAATTAAACTTTAAGCTTCCGTTAGTTAGTACATCATTATTAAAAACAATGAAGACAATTTTTCTTTCGTGGTTTGATTTGAAGATGAATGGATTTCTGGGCATCTTCATTTCGTAAGAGCCTTCTTTAATCCCTTCAACTGCAATTTCAATATTTCTTTCAACAATCTCACCACTTTGTTCAATTACAATATGAAAGTGGTTTCTTGTTGTCGTTGGTGAACTTACTGTAAATGGTGTTCCTGGACCTCTAAGGACTGTTGTTGTGATTCCTTGTGACATTGAAACACTATAAACAAATCCAATTAGTAGACCAATTAGAACAACTAGGTAGCTAATATTTCGAATTGAGAAAATATGGCGCCCTTTTCCTTCAATATTACTTTGAGTGTCGTAACGAATGAGTCCTGTCGGGCGATTCGTTTTTAACATGATGTCGTCACATGCATCAATACAGTTTGTACAAGCGATACATTCTAGTTGAACACCTCGTCTGATATCAATTCCTGTTGGACAGGCCTTTACACAAGCATAGCAGTTGATACAATCACCATGTTCTTCAGGTTTCATTCCTGGCTGACGTCTTGGTTCTCCACGTCTTTCATCGTAAAGAATTGCTAGTGAGTTCTCATCCATAATTACAGACTGCATTCTTCCATATGGACAAGCGATAATACAAAACTGCTCTCTAAACCAACCAAAGTCTAGAAGGACAATTGTTGTGATGAGAAGCATGATCGTAAATAGTGTGAAGTTCTCAGCTGGGTTTTGAAAACTTATTGATAGTAGGTGATGAGTACCTACGAAATATCCCAAAAATGTATGTGAGATATGTAGTGAGACTGCAAGAAAAGCAATCCACTTAAGAGATTTTTTAATAAGTTTCTCTTTTGTCCAAGGGCCTTCTGCAAGTTTCTTTCTCGCTCTTGGCTTTCCTTCAATTAGGGCCTCGAGCTTGAGGAAAATTGATGAAATGAAGACTGTTTGTGGACATGCCCAACCACACCAAACGCGCCCAAAAATACTTGTGATAAACCCGATAAAGAAAAGAAAACCGAGTATCACAAATATTAAAATAGGCGCATTGTGGGCATAAAATTTGTATGTAAAGAATGAAAATTCTCTGGCCGGGATATTAAGGAGAATCATTTGTTCTCCTTGAATATATATCCACGGCAAGACTAGATAGACAAAAATAAGAAACCAATAGAATATCTCACGCCTGGTTTTCCAGATACCTTTTACTTCTTCTGGAAACAGGAAGACGCGGTGTCCACTGTCGTCAGTTGTACCAAGTCTTGATTCGTGTAATTCAAATTGTGATTTCTTTGCCATTTCTTTCTCTTTCAAATTCTAATTTTATTCGCTAAGTAGCTCACCTTGTGGCTCTTTCGCTTTTGCAGGAGTAGTTCCTTGCAGTGCTAATACGTGGTCAGTAACGGCCATGATGTCTTCCTTGCTTAAGATATCTCCCCAAGCAGGCATCCCTTTATCTTCATTACCATGAACAACAAACTTATAGATTTGTTCTGGATCAAGTTTAGTAATATTAATCCAATGTTTATCTGTTAAGTTTGGACCGATGTCCCCACCACCATCATCTAAGTGGCAGGCAGCACAGTTTTCAATAAAAACAGTGTTACCAAGCTCTTTTGCAGCAGGTGTGGCCACGTAGCTGTCGTATGCTTGAATATCGAAGTTGGCAGTGTTTGCTGCTTCTGCATCGATGATCTTTTGCATTTCAGCCATCTCTACCTTGTATGTATCCAACAGTGTTGGTCCATCCATTAGTACGTAGTACATAAAGTAAGGTATCGAGAAAATGAATGATAGGGCCCAAACCCCAGTCCACCAACTTGGAAGCGGGTGGTTGAGCTCTTGAATACCATCGTACTCATGATCCATAACAAGATCTTTCTCATCCTCAAGTACGATATTTTCCTGTTTCGATTTATTATTTTCGTTAGTCATTGTTGCTTCCTTTGTTTTCATTAACGACTGCTTCGCCGTCAGAAAGTGCATTGTTGGCAACTTCTTCATAAAGCTCTTTTGAGCCCGGTCTCATTGACCAGAAGAAGGCCCCTAAGAAGATGGCCGCAAAAATGAATAGCGACACTGCTGGCATCCATTCCCACGGCATATTTTGCATTACTTCAGATTTCATCTCTATTCCTCTGACTTAGTTTCTTTTGTGTCAATTCCAAGTCTTTGTAGATACGCAATAAGTGCGATGATTTCTTTATCTTGCATCTTCATTGGTACACCAAACTCATTTAATCCCTTAGTGATTTGAGTTGCTTGCTCCATTGCAAGATCAATAGCATTCGAAACTTCGTCTTCACTATATGGAGTTCCTAGTGCAACCATAACATCCATTTTCTTTGGAAGCATTTTGAAGTTAACTTTCTTCTTAGTTAGCCAGTCGTAGTTAGGCATGATTGAGCCTGCTGTCACTTCACGTGGATTAATCATGTGACGGTAGTGCCACATATCATTATATTTTCCACCTACACGTGCAAGATCTGGACCGATACGACGTGATCCCCATTGGAATGGTCTATCGTATACAGATTCTGCTGCAGTTGAAGGATTTCCATAACGTAGCTTTTCAGAAACAGTTGGACGAATTTGTTGAGAGTGACAAACGTAACATCCTTCTTTAACAAAGATATCTCGACCAAGAAGCTCTAGTGGAGTGTATGGTTTTACTCTAGGGTCTACTTCGACAAATTTGTTTGAAAGCATTGAAGGAATAATTTCAATTGCTCCACCAACAAGGATTGCAACTAAAGTTAGAACAGTAAAAGTAACAGGAAGCCCTTCAAGCTTTCTGTGAGTTTCAGCATTTGCATCTTCAGGGTGAGCTGAAATAGGTGCCGCTTTAAATACTTCTTCTGATTCTTCTTTGTCTTTGTTTACATACTTTGATTTCTTATAAGTCATCCATAGGTTGAAGATCATTAAGAAGAAACCTAGTAGAACGAATACACCACCAAATGCACGTACCCAGTACATTGGAATAACTTTGATTACAGTTTCAATGAAGTTAGGGTAAACAAGTTTCCCTGTAGCATCAACTGCACGCCACATTAATCCTTGAGTAATACCAGCTACCCACATTGACATCATATAAAGTAGAAGACCAATTGTTGCTAACCAAAATTGAGCGTTAGCAATTTTCTTAGAATATAATTCTGTCTTCCATAGTTTTTCAACACAGTAGTATAGAACACCAACAATTAGCATGTAGTTCCAACCAATTGTACCAGCGTGCACGTGACCAACAACCCAGTCAGTGAAGTGACCGATGTAGTTAACCGATTTAATTGAAAGTAGTGGACCTTCAAAAGTTGCCATACCGTAGAAAGTAACGGCCGTAGCAAAATACTTTAAGATTGGCTCAGTTCTAACTCTATCCCAAACACCTCTTAGTGTTAGAAGGAAGTTGATCATCCCACCCCATGAAGGCATCCATAGGATAATTGAGAAAGTCATACCAAGTGTTTGAACCCAATCTGGAACAGATGAGTAAAGAAGGTGGTGAGGACCTGCCCAAATATAAATAAATACTAGAGACCAGTAGTGAATAATCGAAAGTCTATATGAATAGATTGGACGATTAGCAGTTTTTGGTAAGAAGTAGTAAATGATCCCTAAGAACGGAGTTGTTAGGAAGAAGGCAACAGCGTTGTGCCCATACCACCATTGAACAATCGCATCTTGTACACCAGCATAAATTGGATAAGACTTTAAAAAACTTACTGGAACAGAAAGAGAGTTGAAGATGTGAAGAACAGCAATTGTTACAATTGTTGCTATGTAGAACCAAAGGGCCACATACATATGACGTTCACGTCTTTTAACTAGCGTACCAATGAAGTTAACAGCAAAGACTACCCAAATAACTGCAATGGCAATATCAATTGGCCATTCTAGCTCGGCATACTCTTTCCCTGTTGTAATCCCTAGAGGTAGAGTTAAAGCTGCTGAAACAATAATCAGCTGCCATCCCCAAAAGTGTACCCAAGATAAGAAATCTGAAAAGATTCTTGCCTTACATAATCTTTGAGTTGAATAGTAAACTCCCAGAAACATCCCGTTTCCAACAAATGCAAAAATCGCAGCATTTGTGTGAAGTGGTCTTAGACGGCCAAAAGTTGTCCATTCTATACCTAGGTTAAGTTTCCAATAGGCCAATTGGAAAGCAATAAAGACACCCATAAATAGTGCAATCGCCCCCCAGAAAACTGTCGCCATAAGAAAAGCTTTCGATATCTTATCGTTATACGAGAACTCTTCTAGATTGGCATTTGTACTCATGCTCATAATCATTCTTCCTTTTTTTGGTTGTGAACAATATTATTTTTCTCTTCTTCAAATAAAACTCTAATAGAAGGCGTATCTAAGTCATCATATTGACCCGTTTTAGTCGCCCAAATAAAAAACAACAGAAATCCTACTGCTAAGAATATTGCAATCGGTAGTAGAACGATAATGACTTCCATCAGCTTTTTCCTTTATTTTTTAACATTCTCTTATCAAATCCAATTAACGGAAGTGTACTTGAAAGAAGAACTGTTAATGAACTGATTGGCATTAAAATCGCCGCATGTAGTGGAGTAATGATATGCATTAGCGCCAATGTTATTCCTGCGATATTATAAGTAACTGCAAACATAATATTACGGCGTAAAGTACCTTTCACATTACGTGCAACTTTAAATAAGACCTTTATGAGGTTTAAGTCTTCTTGTGGCATATAAATGTCACAGCTTCTAAGGGCAATGTCTGCTTGTGCACCAATTGCAATTGATACATTAGACTTAATCATGGCAAGAGCATCGTTGTCACCATCACCCACAAAGACAACATTTTCGAGTCTGTTAGCAAGCTCTAGCTTCTGTTCCGGGCTTTGTTCAATATAAAGACTTGCCTCATTGATGCCAGCTTCTCTCGCTATCTTTTTTGCCATCTCTGAATCATCACCAGTTGATAGGTGAATATCAATATTTCTTTGTTGCAAGAAGTTCACAAGCTCTTTTGATTCAGGTCTGATGCTGTCTTCAATTTTAAAAGTGGCAATAATCACTTCATCAGCAAAAAGGGCAATCTCTGCATCAAGTATGCCCTTGCCAATAAAGTAAGTTGTGTCTTCGATTTGTGCCTTAACACCTTTTCCTGTAATCACCTCAGCAACTATATCTTCGTACTTAGAGAGATCAGTATTTGATAGTTTTTGTTTTGAATATTTCTTTAGTGCAAAAGCAATAGGGTGTTGGGCCGCTCTTTCAAGAGTAAATGTTAAAGCAAGGATTTCTTCATCACTTAGATCAGATTGATTTGTAAAACTACTTACTGCAAACTTTCCTTTTGTAAGAGTACCAGTCTTATCAAAGATAATATTCTTTGCATTATTTAACTCTTCTAGGCTTAGCTCGTTTTTAACATAGATACCATACGACTTAAGCTTATTAATTCTAGTCGCAACAACAATTGGTGTGGCCATAGCAAAGGCACAGGGACATCCAACTATTAAAATTGCTAGGATGACTTCAAATGATTTTGAAACGTCTCCAGTATAAAGACCTTGAATAAGTGCCACGATACTTAGAACGATAATTCCAATTGTGAAGTAGCGTGAAATTTTTTGTGCCCATACATTGGCAGGGTTTTTTACGATTGTATTATTCTCAATTGCAGATAGGTTCTTACCTAGTTTTGTTTGCGTTCCAATTGCACTAATTTCAAGTTTGAGGTCATTGCTCAAACTTACAGCACCTGCTGCTATGAAGTCTCCCTTATTAACAACAAGTGGGCGGCTCTCTCCTGTATTAATTGAGTTTAGAATTAGTGCTTTTTCACTTGCAAGCTTTCCGTCGTAGATAATTCTTTCGTCTTCTTCAAAAAGAATTTGATCACCAACCTCAACTTCATTAGAGAAGACATGTTTAATTGTATCGCCAACAATCTTCTTAACTCCAGTGTTTAGAAATAGAGAGGAGATGCCTTTTGTCGACATTGATTTTTGAGTCAACATCTTTACAAAGTAGCGTGACAGTAAAATCAGAAATATAAGTGTTGTGATTGAATCAAAGTATACAGGTCCAGATTCTCTAAAGAAATTAATTGCCGACAGTATGAAGCCAAAGACAATTGCCATTGCTAGTGGAATATCGACATTAGTACTTCTAAGTCTAATAGCACTGACACTATTAACTAAGATTGGCCTAGCACTATAAAGAATCACTGGAAGACAAAATGCAAAGCTTATTCCATCGAATAATTTTACGTAATCTCCAGTTGCCCCGGCATAATTTGAAACAGCGTAGATCATGATATTACTCATGGCCGAAGCTGCAACTCCAATTTGAAGAATATCGCGACGATCACTTAATTTCTTTTCTTGATCTTTTTCAATATTAAACGGGTGAGGAGTGTAGCCAAGTTGCGCAAGAGTTGCAGCAAGCTTTGCAATTGAATACGGTCTTTTTGTATCAATTGTGAAACTACCTAAATTATTTCCAATATTAACCTGGGCCTCAATAACTGAGTTTTCAAGTTTTGAGATTCTTTCAATTAACCAGATACAAGCAAAGCAGTGGACACCTTCAAGTAGAAAGTGAACTTTAAGCTTATCTCCTTCAATTGTAATGTATTCGCGAATAAAAGCTTCGCTATCCATGTATTCAAATTTATTGGCAGATGTCGTAGGGCGCTCTTTTAGGCTATTGGCCTGAGAGCCTTGCTCATTTTGATAGCGATAGAAATCTTCAAGGTTATTACTAAGAAGAAGAGAGTGGACACTCATGCACCCATAGCAACAAAACTTTTCTAATTTGCCATCTCTTTCATTAGTGATGAGCTCACCAGGGGCAATTTCTTCAGAGCAGTGAAGGCACACTTGTGCCTCGCAAGCCTGTCTCTTGCTTGTGATACTTTGGATATCCATCTCTACATTCTTGTTAGTTATCTTTTTTTTATAAACTTAAAATAGTAAAACTTTAATAAACGCCTTCAGCTCTCTTCTCTAATTCAGCGGCATCCTTGATAATGATTAACTTACCATTTTGATCAATAAGACCGTCTTTTCTGTATTCAGAAATAATACGAATTAGAGTTTCATTGGCCGTTCCAATCATTGTGGCCATCTCTTCTCTTGTAAGCTTTAGCTCGATTTGAATTTCACCATTGATAAGCACGTTACCATGAGTCTTAGCAAGATCGAGTAGAAGTTGAGCTATTCTCTCGCGAACATTTTTTTGATGGAAAGCACTTGAGCGCTCTTCTGCAATTCCCATGTCGCGGCTTAACTTATTAATTAGTTCTAGCGCAATTGCTGGTTTATCATTGATTAGTTTTAATAAACTTGGTTTATCAATAAAACATACGGAAACATTATCAATGGCCGTTGCTGTTCCATTGAAGTCTTGAGCAGTGAATAGTGATCTGTGGCCAATAACATCTCCATGTTGAGCAATTCTCACAATTGTCTCTTTTCCATCGGAGCCTGTTTTTGTCAGCTTGATATTTCCTGATTGTACACAGTAGATACCTGCTGGGCGGTTTCCTTGCGAAAACAGCTTTTCACCACGTTTAAACCTTAATGAAGATGCAGTAAGTGATACTTTAGCGGCTTCTTCATTTGATAACCCACAGAAAATCCCTAACTCTCTTGATGGGCAATCTACACACTGTTTCTTTTCCATAATTTATACCTTTTCTTGGTTAAACCAATCTTATCACTTCATATATCTAAATTAAATAAGTTATAGGGGAAATAATATGACGAATATCATGTTTTCGTGTTAGAAGGTGTTTTTCTTCTTAATATTTTTAGTAATTTACTGTATCGCAGTACAAACTTTAGATTTAGGTTAACAACTTAAGTTAAATAGCTTAAATTAAAGGCTTATTTGACAATATTGGTGGACAAAATGAGCGACAATAAGAAAGACAATAAGAGTAATAATTTAGCGACTACTGACGTTATTTCTTTAATTCTTAAAGAGTCTAAGGCCTATACTTCGATGGAGTTAGTTAATAGCTACATCTCTAAAGGAGAAAGCCTTGAAAAGCTACCTGTTCAGCCACTTTATGTCTCAATTAAGGCCCTGCCTGTTGAAGTCAAATCTCACGCTCTTAAGCTTCTGTCTAAAGAGCAGAGAGAAACTTTCTATGATATTGACCTTTGGACAAAAGATGAACTTGATATCAATGAATTCACATCATGGGTAAGTACAGTTGCTAAGTGTCCTGATGAAGAAATTCGTTATGAATTTGTAAAATCGGATCAGTTCATTTTATTTCTTAAAGGACGCTTCAATGTTTGGACTTTTGATGTTGAAGATCCTCTCTATCCAGATGATCACGACAACTACTTTCTAACTGAAGATAATCTTCTTTTATTCGAATTTGATGAAGATAATGAAGTTGTCGATGAAGTACGCCAACTTATCAAAGACCTTTATACTGAAGTTGGAGTGGAAGCTGCTTACCAGCATCTTTTTAAAATGATTTCTGAAGACTATATGATCTACAATGAGAATCAGTATCAAGATAAGAAAGAAAGGCTAAGAGACTTTGGCTTCGTTGATTATTTCGAGGCCCTACAAGTGGTTAACCCATTTCCTTCTGTTGGCCATATTGATTTATTCATTAACAAAAAACAGCCTCTAACTGGTAATATTTCGACAAAAGGTAAACTTCAAACACTTCACCAAAATTCGATTATTGCCTTTGAAAAGAATGCTGCAAGTATTCACGAGGAGCTGAATAAGGTTCAAGATGAGAAGCGCTTTAGCTACCTACATTTCAATTTTATTCGCATGCTTAATGCAAGTATGGAGTACTATGGGGTTTTAAAAGATGGCCCTGTTGCTATGACTCGTATTGGGAATCAGAACCGAGAATTAATCCTTCTTGGAATGTCTTATATTAAAGATATCCGAAACTTTGCTGATGAAAGTATTTTTGAGTACTTTGATTTTACTGATATTTATAAGATTGGAAATTCGCTCATTCGCATTCTGCAAAAGGATGTGAAAAAGGCGCTAAGAAATCATCTCTTTGAAGATACTGAAGAGAATTTTTTAGGTGCTTCTTTTGATTTATTTCTAGATGATTTCTTTAGTGATCTTGTGAAGTATCGTGACAATGACAATAAGATTGTTGTTGTTAACAATGTTGAAGTCTGGAGAAAGTTACAAAGCAAGTGTAAGCTTCTAATTGAGTTGATGCCTTTTATTAAAACACTTAAAGAGACTTATTTATCTCTTAAAGACGATGGCATGCTTTCTGATAACTTCTATTTAAACTACGATATTAACTCAATTGATTTTGAGGCCATCATCCTCTCAACTCTTATTAACTACAGTCTTGATAAGTTTGACAAAGATGACTCTCGCAAAATGGGTGTTTCAATTGAAGAGTTTAGAGAATTTTCTAAGAAATCTAACCTTAGCTCAGGTATTTTTCAAAATGATTACATTACCCAAAAGGTTGCAGGCTTTGCTCAAACCTTTGGACTTGATCAAATTGAGAATATTAATGAGTATATCCTGAAAATATTACACGACCATTTAACGGGTTACGAATTTGAAAATCTTCGTGATGATGAGTTTAAGCACGTTGGTGGGCCTATTATTTTTAACACCTTAAGTTAGTCTAATATGTATTATTAGTTACAACTAATGTTTGAAGAGTTGTCTTTCTTACATAGTTGTAAAATTTTCTCTCCCATTAACAAGTGATTAATGGCAATATGCCGTATCAATTTGAGAGGGAGATGAATATGAAATCATTGATGAAATTACTTCTTTTAACAGTTGTCACAACAACATCACTAATGGCCGCTCAGGTTAAGCTTGTTCATATCACAAATGACGAGGATCAGAGCTTCTATCATCTAGGTGTTAACGTTGATGAAGAAATGGGAGAGGTGACATCAGTCTATAAAAAAGAATTCTCTGATAAGGGAAAAATCATTGGAAATGAAACATATTCTCTCGAACAAGTGATGAAAGGTGTTGTTCTTGTAAGAAGAAGCGATCGCGATGTTGTTAAGATCACTGTTAGTAACTTAAACCCTTCTGATGGTGGTGATATCGAAATCGATACTCTTTATAGTGGAGTAAATGATAGTCGTAAAAAGTATTCTGCATCTGTAGAAAGAGTTGGTGAAGATTGGCTCTTTAATTTTGAAAATAGAAGAACTAAAACTCTTCATTTCATCTCAAACAAAGTATTCCTAATTGGTGTTGTTGGAATCAAAGACATCAAAAGAAAATAAAAAAAAGGCGAACTAAATGTTCGCCTTTTTTATTTCGTATTTAAAATCTTAATAAATTCTTTTAGAAATGCCGGTTGATTCTTGTAGCTTAAAGTAGTCATATAGATATTCATATTCTTTAGGCCACTTACTTGCTCTGTCGTAAAATTATCGTGCTTCGATAATGTATGATCTGGTACAACAGCAATCCCCACACCATGCTTTACAAGTGCCTTGATACTCTCTAGAGAGTCCACAACGATCTTCTTTGGTGGCGCCTTTGTTGATAATTTATGAAGGTGGTCAAGTTCACTAAAAACAATCCACGTATACTCGTGAAGCTTCCTCTTATTGATTACTTCATTTGAGATGATCACAAATTTTTCTTCAAATAATTTTAAAGATGACGTTAGGTCTGATTGGAAATTATCTGTTGAGAAGATAATATCGTATATACCATCCTCAATCCCACGTCTAAGTGCTGGGCTATCGGCAACGTGAATGAAAATATCTCTTTTATAATTCTTTGCATACTTTGCAAGGATAGGGTTAAACCAGTTAACTAGTAGTCCATCTAGAATCCCGATATGTACAGGACGCTCTTGAGTGGTTTCAAAGATATTACCAAGGCTATCTTCAAATTGGTCGATAGACTTTAGAAGTTGCTTGGCCTTCTTTGTTAAAATAACTTTCTTACTTGAACGAATAATAAGCTCTTCATTCATCGATTCTTCAAGGAGTTTTACTTGTCTTGAAACTGCTGATTGAGCAATCTTCAACTCTGCGGCAGCTTTTGAAAAGCTTAAGTATTTTGCCGTAAGAGTAAACGCCTTTAGGTAACGATAGTCCATTGCTTACAGGGCCTCTGCCTTAGGAGGAATCTTTGTCTTATCTTTACGCCAGAATTTGCCTTGGAATTCTTCTTGTTGCTTATTAGTTACAACAAAACCTTCTTCGTCATTAATATAATTAAATTGGTAATCAATTAAAGTTTCACCAAGATAAAATGCCGTAAATGGATCAATAATAACTTCGATATCCATACAAGGGACAGGAATTAGAAAATCATCGTCATTTAAGTTATGGAACCCAATTGAATACTTAAATCCCTCACAACCTTTACCACTAATAAGGATTCTTAAGTACTTTCCTTGTAGTGTGAAATCATTTTCAAGCATAAGATTGAGTTGATCTTGTGCTACTTGAGTAAAAGAAAGTTGTGGTAGTACAACTTGTGAGCGGTCAATATTATAATGCTCAGACTGCTGTGCGTTGTCAGATTGATTTTCCATTAGATTTTCCATTAAATTGTGTTGTTAGAGGGCTTTTAGCAATTAAACGAATCCTTTTCAAGAGGTTTTTCTTGAAATAAATTGGTAGAATACGAAAGCTTATGAAAGGAGCGATAAATGCTTAAATATATAATCGATATTCCAAATCCCCATACTCACTTAGTTAATATTTCTTTAGATGCAGTGCTGGATACAAATTCAAATGAAGTTCGCTTCTTTATGCCTTCTTGGTCGCCAGGCTCTTATTTAATGAGAGAGTACTCTCGTCATATTAAAGAAATCAAGGTTGAAGATTCGAAAGGACAACGTCTTTTCCATGAACAAGTTTCAAAGAATGAGTGGAGAGTTGATCTTACTCACCCAAGTTTTAAATCGACTTCATTTGGTGAAGATGGAAAAATAAGAATTGCCTATAGTATCTATTGTCATGAATTAACTGTGCGTACTTCTCATGTTGATAACACGCATGCCTTCTTACATGGGCCAAGTGTTTTTCTTGGCATTGAGGGGCAAAGTGGTAAGTCACATGTAGAAATTAAAATTAATCCACTTTGGTCAAAAGTAACAACGGCCTTAAAAGATATTTCTGAAAAAAGAGATCATTTTATCTATGAAGCGCAAGACTTTGATGAGCTTCTTGATACTCCAATTGAGATTGGATGCCATGAGACTTATGGTTTCATGCACCAAAATAAAGAACACCATATTGCTTTCTATGGAGATTTTGCTCATGCTCAATCTTCACAAGAAGTGATGGATAAGCTTAATGATGATATTAAGACGATCGTTGAAGAGACTGCAAAGATAGTAGGGGACGAGCTTCCTTACGATCACTATTATTTTATCACTCACTTAAGTCCAAGTGGCTTTGGTGGACTTGAGCACTTAGACTCGACGGTACTACAATTTTGTCCATTCCATTTAGCAAAAGAGAAAGGCTATAAAGAGTATATGGAACTTGTTGCTCACGAATACTTTCACCTTTGGAACGTAAAAAGAATTCGTCCAGTTGAGCTTGGGCCATTTGATTATAAAAATGAAAACTACACTCGTATGCACTGGTTAACGGAAGGGATGACTAGCTTTGTTGATCAGCTTATCACTTATCGCAGTGGCTTCTATTCTCTAAAAGAATACTTAGAGTGTATGAAGAAGAATATTAACAATTACCTTGGCACTCCTGGGCGTGGTTATCACTCTCTTGAAGATTCATCATTCAATGCCTGGATTAAACTTTACCGTGCTGGTGAAAACTTTAAAAACTCATCTGTTAGCTATTACCTAAAAGGTGGGCTTGTTTTCTTTATTCTTAATACACTGATGAAGAATGAAGGAAAGGGAATCAACGATCTTGTTCGTGCTCTATGGGCGGATTATAAAGAAAGACCTGCTGTGGGAATTACAAAAGAAGGCTTCTTCGAAATCCTAGAAGGACTTGTTTCTAAAAATATTAGCGATGAATTTAGACTTCTTGTTGAAGGTGTTGAAGAAATTGATTTTGAAGATTACTTAAAGCGCATGGGTGCTAGTGTTGAGTGGACAACTCCTAAGCTAGATATTGGTGCAACAGTGGCCGAAGAAGGTGGAAAGCTTATCATCAAGTCAATTCGCCAAGAAAGTTGTGGGTATAAAGCAGGACTAAATGCAGGTGATGAACTTATTGCTCTTAACTCATTAAGACTTGATAAGAAGGCCTACGATACAATGGCCGAGATGTATAAAGAAAATGATCAAGTTGATTTCTTAATTGCTCGCACAGGGAAGTTGATGACTTTAAGAGTTACTCTTGGAAACGGTCTTAGAGAGATTAAAGAAATAAATATCGAAGATGAAAAGAAATTAGAAAGCTTTTTATTTTAATATTCACTCAGGGCAAGCTTAAAGGGCCTGCCCTGATATTTCTCTTCGATGATTTCATAGACAAGCTTATTGTCCTTGGGCCCTTTAAGAACTCCCTTTTCTAAAATCTCAAAGTCAGTTAAGACCAATATCTTCTCATTTTCATCATCATGAAAAGGTGAGTAGGCCTTGAAGGCCGCTTCCTTAATACACCAGATCTCAAGAGGAGAGTGTATATTTAGTTCTCTTTTATGTGAGACAAAATACTTAAAAGTTCCCTCACGCATTTTTCGATCAGACCACTCAATATCAATACCGACTGACTTAACATCTTTATTTGTGCATAGCGCACAAGCCGCAAGCTCTTTCGTGTGACTAATTGAGACTAGCATATTGTCATGATTATCTAAATGTAAGTGATTGATAATAGATATATCTTTAAGGCCAGTTAATGAAGATAAACAATAACGACTCAGTCTAAAGTCATTGCGCTTGTCGGCCATGAAGCCTTCTGGTAGCTCCTCTTGGCCAAGGTATAAAAATGTACTTCGCATGAATTTTTTGTTGCTCATCAGCATTTCTTTTGCCATTATGCTCTAATATTAAGTCAATTAAATTAGCCTAAACTTTTGGAGTTAGCAATGTTACCACCGGATGCATATGAAGCAATCGTAAAAATGATCTTTGTTTTAATGGCAGGATGTGTACTTTGTATGTCCAAAATCAAGGCGGCCGAAATTGATCATAATCAGGTGTTTAAAACGCAAGTTTACTCTCAAGCAATCACAATCAAGAAATAAATTTTCATTGGACACAAATCCTCTTTAGTCCTTATAATATAGGGAGTTATCCATCTATACTGCCACGGAGAGGAAGTAAATGAGTGTCCCAAGTAATCTAATTCAAGGTTTAAATTTTCTACGTCCCAGAGACAAATCAGGTAAGCACCAAAAAGTAACAGACTACTATGGTGAAAATACGTTTGATATTCAAACGGCAGAGGAAATCCCTGATTCAATTAAAGAAGAAATTAACGAGGCGATACATTCAAACTCTCATATCTCTAAGGCCCAGGCCGAGATCGTTGCAAAGGCCGTTACAAAGTGGGCCCTTGATAAAGGTGCAACTCACTTTTGTCACTGGTTTCAGCCTTTAACTGGATCAACTGCTGAAAAGCACGACGCTTTCTTAGATTTTGACTATTCAACTGGAAGACCTATTGAAAAGTTATCAGCGTCTCAGCTAACTCAAGGTGAGCCAGATGCATCTTCTTTTCCAAATGGTGGATCTCGCTCTACTTTCGAAGCTCGTGGCTATACTGCTTGGGACTTAACATCTCCAATGTTTTTAATTGGTACAGGTGAATCAAAAACTCTTTGTATCCCAACTGCCTTTGTTTCTTATCACGGCGAGGCCCTTGATATGAAGACACCACTTCTTCGTTCAGTTTCGGCCCTGGGTGAAACCGCAAAGAGATTCTTTCACCTATCAGGTGAAACGAATGTTAAACGAGTCATTGCAACTTGTGGTGCAGAACAAGAATATTTTTTAATTGATAAGAATTACTATAATTTAAGAGAAGATCTTGTGATGACAGGACGTACTCTTTTTGGAGCTCCTTCAACAAAGAATCAACAATTAGATGATCACTATTTTGGGGCCATCAATGAGCGTGTGCTCGCTTTTATGGAAGAGCTAGATTATGAACTTCATAAACTAGGAATTCCTGCAAAAACTCGTCATAATGAAGTTGCACCAGGACAATTTGAGCTTGCTCAAATCTTTAGAGATGCTAACGTTTCAGCTGATAATAATCACATGGTAATGGCCATGATTGAAAATGTGGCCATTCGTCATGGCTTTGTTGCGCTTTTACATGAAAAGCCGTTTGCCGGTATCAATGGTTCAGGAAAGCACCTTAACTGGTCACTAGCAAGTGATACGGGAATTAATCTTCTTGACCCAGGAAGTGAACCACATCAAAACTATCGTTTCTTGGCTTTTACTTCTGTTGTTATTGCAGCAGTACATCGCCATGCTAAACTTTTAAGGGCCGCAATTGCTTCTCACAGTAATGATCACCGCCTAGGTGCTAATGAGGCCCCTCCTTCAATTATTTCTGTCTTTACTGGTTCAACAATTGAAAGAATCTTTAAAGCAATTAAAGAAGGTGAGGAATTCTCTCCTGAGTCACAAACGATTCTTGATCTAGGTGCAGGTGCACTTGCTAAGCTTCCAAAGGATAACACTGATAGAAACCGTACTTCACCATTTGCATTTACTGGAAATAAATTTGAATTCCGTGCCTGTGGCTCAGACCAATCAATTGGTTTTCCTCTGACAATTCTAAACGGTGCCGTAACTGCAGTTTTAGAAGAAGCAAATAATCTTCTAGAAGCAAAGATTCGTGATGGTGTTTCTATCGATCAAGCACTCCTTGATATTTGTCACACATTTATCAATGAGTCTTGGGATGTTATTTTTAACGGTGATGGCTACTCTCAAGCGTGGCTTGAAGAAGCCCAAAAAAGAGGACTTCCTAATTTAAAAACAACAGCTGATAGCTTAAATGTTCTTGTCGATAGACAAGAGACAGCATTTCTAACGAAGCATGGTATTTATCGTGAATCAGAACTCGATACTCGCTACAATGTACTTCTGGAAACATATATCACGAAACGTAATATCGAATTTGGTACTCTTTCAAATATGGTTAACCAATTAGTTATCCCTGCGGCACTTAATTACAAGGCCAAGTTAACCGCATCAATTGCTGCTTCAAAGGCCATTAAAGTCGAAGCGTCAGTAGAAACAGAAATTCTAAAAGATCTACAATTCTCTTTAGAAGCTGTTTTTGAGCAAAATAGAAATCTTAAGAATGCCTTGGCAGGTTTAAGTGATGTACATGATGAAGAAAAAGTGGCCCATTCATTAGCTTATGAGTTAATGCCTATTAGTGAGATGATTGCTGATCACTGTGGACGTCTTGAAAGTATTATTCCGGATGATTTATGGCCAGTGCCAACTTATTTTGAAATGTTATTTTTGATTTAATAATGTAGAAGGCCGCCAATAGGCGGCCTTTTTTATTTAAAGCTTTCCTTGCTCATTTAATTCTTCTAATTTATCTCGTCCACCAATTCTTTCTCCATTGATAAAGATTTGTGGAACCTTCGTTTGCCCAGTGATAGCAAATAGTGACTGGTTAGAAGTATGTTGCCCAAGTATGATCTCGTTATACTTATGCCCTTTTTCTGTTAGAAGCTCTTTAGCGCGGTGGCAGTGTGGACAACCTGGACGTGTGATAATAGCAATTGCCTCTGGTGCTTTCGCCTCTGGGTTTAAGTACTTAAGCATTGTATCAGCATCTGACACTTCAAATGGGTCACCTGGTTTATCAGGTTCAATAAATGATTTTTCAACAACACCATCATTTACCACCATCGAGTAGCGCCACGTTCTTGCCCCAAATCCAATATCAGACTTATCTACTAATAGTCCGATTCCTTTAGAGAACTCACCATTGCCATCTGGTAAGACACCAATTTCATCTGCATGTTGATCTTGTATCCAAGCATCCATAACAAATGCATCATTTACAGATAGGACGTAGATAGCATCAACACCTTCTTTTTTTATTGCACCAGCAAGCTCATTGTAACGAGGAAGGTGAGTTGATGAACACGTTGGTGTATATGCACCAGGTAGTGAAAAAACCACAACTCGCTTACCTTTAAATACTTCATCATATGTTAGGTCAACTAGGCCACCATCTTTAAAAATCTTAAAAGAAGTCTTTGGAACCTGCTTTCCATCAATACTTTCAAATGCCATTATAATTCTCCTTGTTTTTGTTTAGTTTACTTAAGTTGACCATAACAATAGGTCATCACTTTTGTCTTGTCTTTATTATCGGCACTATCTCCTAATAATTCTATTAAATTAAAATTAACTTAAGATAAGCAAAATCTATTAAAAATTCTGGGTAACTATTCAAAACTTGATGAATGACAATAAATAATAAGAATTTCTTGCATCGTGTCGAATAATGAACGTAGAATCCCTTTTAGGCTAAAAGAATCTGTATTGCACGTTCGTTCCCGTTTCTTTTCCGCTAGTGAGCCTTGGGTATTGGGTAATCACTAAAGGGGGACGTGGTGAACTTAAAAAGTAATACAGAGGACAGAGTGAAGAAAACACTTATTCTCTTAATTTTCACATTTTTATTTAATACAAAGACGTCGATTGCTCTTGCGCAAGATGATGTCGTTGAAGCTGTTACTTTTTCTAATTTTTCTGTTGATAATCATAAATTAGAAACAGAATTTTCAAGTACGGACTTGGCCGATATCTCGCCAATTTACCGACAAATCTATGATAATTATCAGGCCAATTATCAGGCAATTGGTGATCGTCTAAGTCATGATGCCAATGGCTTCTTTGGTGGAGTTAATCTTGTCGGTTGGCGCCATGCTGGAGATTTTCATGGTTTTAAAGTTCTCTTTAACCGAAGTGCGGCACCTTCCTTATTTGATGAAGATCGCTACCTCGTTAATGATGAGATGGTTATTGAAATTTCAGCTAGAAACTTCTTAAGTGCACTACAACAAAAGGGGATCATTAATATATCTCCATCTGTCTTAAAGTCTTATAGTAATCTTTCCCTAAAGAGAACAATGAGATTTAATCACTTTGCAAATAATGTAGAGGATGCACTTCAAACAAAATTTGATCGTCTCTTTTTTATGTATAAGTATTTAAGGCCGGAGAATTTTTCTAAACTTGGTGATTATGATTTTATCAAAAAGGAAGATGCGCTTACATTTGCTGCTGGTGCAGCCGCCACTGCTTCTTATCAAGGAATTGGTGTCGCTGCTGGTGCTCTTGCAAAGTACGAAAGAAAATCAACTGTTGAGATTCAACGTCTAGGGCCAGCTGATAATGCTAAGGCCAATGAGATGATTCGATTAAGCGCTGAGGATTCAAAGTTAATCTCTGCAGGTGCCAATATTACTTTAATGGCCGATTTCTTAAATCTAATTAGACTTACTTTATTTCGTTATGACTTTAATTATAGCTTTGAGAAGTCATATAAAGCATATATGTCTTTATATGTTGATGATTTAAACAATAGTGAGAAATTAAATGAGCTTAAAGGCGTTGTGCGTTTTGGTAAATTTAATTACTCAACACTTGCGAGTAATATTACTTCTTATGAAAACCGTAAGAAGGAATTAAAAGAATCGAAGTATCTTGCTTTCATCATTGGTGGAGTAAAGAACTCTCAAACTGAGTCAACTGAGGTTGTTAAGGATGGGAGAGTTTATAAATTCTTCTCTCATCGTTATGAAAGACTATCTTATACTCAAAATATTTTCTCTAAATTACTAGGGGCCGTCTTAGGTAAGCTTATTGGTTACGATCAATTAGTTTCTAATGACCGTGTTGAATCGAAGAAAGTGAATATAAATTATCAGTCAGAAGAAGAACTGATTCATGCTAGACGAGACTTTGATATCTTCAGCAGTAACGTATTTACGATGACTTTTGATCAGCAAAGTAAGGTTAATAAGGACTATAGTTGGGCAGTGTCAAAGACAGAAGATAAAATGAGGGATCTTGTTAGGGCCCGTACAAATAGCTATGGAAACTTTGTCTCGATGTTTGATAATTATCAAGTCCGAGCTCCGGCGGAATTTACATCAACTATTACGATGGATAATTCAAATATAGCTAATTTTTTAAATCGTAATTCAGATGAAATCTACAATGTCTTCAAAGAAGCGTGTGGAGGAAAATCGAAAAATATTTTCGTGAAGCTTCGCTCACTATTTAGTAGCTGTCGTCATAAATTATATGACTCGTATGCAGACTTTTTAAAGGAGTGGTCGACTGGCAATTACACTTCTGAGATTAAAAAGAAGTGTGAGAAGAAGTATCGTTGGAAATATATTTTTAGGCCATCTAAGAGAAGGTCAATGATTGCAGCATGTATGGAAATTGGTTCTAAACAGTTATTTGCAAAATATAAGCATGAACTACCGCTGTGGCGTTTTAAAGATATTGCATATAATGTAAATAATCAGATTAAAAATGATCATCTTTTGACACGTCTATTTGGATCACATCCTAATAAAGGTAGTGTAAGTGCAAATTTAAATGGGAATATTCCTTATCAAAACTTCTACTCTGAAGGTGTTAATAAAGAGAATATTTTTACGCAGTTTCAAATTAAAGAAAATCTAAGATCACCAGCATCTTTATAAGATGTATAACGTTGTGGACGCCCTTGTTTTGGGCGTCCCAATTTCTTGGCATTTTATGCCACATTTTTAAAAATCGAGAAGATGCCTATTTATTAGAATTCTATTAAGAAGCCAGTTGTTCTATCCCAAGCTATCTATTCATGCTACTATAGCTTTTATGAACACATTTTACTTATTCTTCTATCATCCAAAACTTAAAGATCTTCTTTTAGAAGAAATTAAGCTAAAGCACCCCAAGCTTCACCTAAGCTTTTCTAACAAAGAGTTTGTTAGCATGAAGGGGCCAGATAATTACGAAACACAGCTTATTAAAAAGCCTGTTGCCTTTGCACGTAGACAGGCGACTTTTATCGATAAATATAATGAGATCCCTCTTGATGGTGAGTATATTCGAGTGGGGGAAAATCAATTTTGGCACTTTGATACTATTATCACTCCTGTCGATACCTTCTCTTTAACGGAGAGTGAAATTTCTGATGAGGTTCCTGCTAGGGCCTATCATAAGGCGTGCCAAGCATTTAGGCTTTATAAAGAAGAGATTAGTGCGCAAGATCAGATTGTGGAAATAGGAAGTGCTCCAGGTGGAATCTCATACTATGTCCTCGAAAAAGGGGCCAAGCTTGTCTCAGTTGATCCGGCGCTTATGGATCCAATTATTTCAGAAAAATTTGGAGATCAATTCTCACATATTAAAAAGAGTGTCTTTGATGTGACTAGGGCACAGCTACCAAAGCACTGTGACTGGCTCATTTCAGATTTAAACTTGAATGGAGATTTAAATACGAATCAGTCGCGTCGTATAATGGACTTTTATAAGAATATTAAAGGTGCTTTCTTAACTATTAAGACACCTGTAATTAATGATCTTAAAAAGGTTGATGATTGGATAAAGGTATTTACTGCTGATAAGAAGTATGAAGTCTCTGTCTGTCATCTTCCTTCGCATCGAAGAGAAATCGGAATGTTTATAAGGCCACGCAAATAGCGTGGCCTATGTTTTTTATTGGTTTAAAACTTCAATTGCTTTTTCAATCCAACCTGACATGTAATTAGTTAAGTCTTTCTTTGTCTCAACATAATTAATATCGGCCTGAACTGGAACGTTTTCAGAATTTAACTCATAAGCAGAGTCAATTCCTAAGAGATTACCAAATTGGTGACCTTCAACACCGTATCCAAATAGCATATTTGGGATCTGTGTTGAAAACACGTTATAGCGGTCCTTAAATTGCGTGTTATACACGTCATTTGAGCGGTATCCTGCACCAGTACCGTTTGCATGAGTACCTATTAATTTCGCTCTTTTTGAGCCTTGCAGTAGAATACTTGTAATATCACACGCTGAAATACAATTTGGTGAAACTAGAGCAACGATCTTTCCATCATATCCACCTACTTGTGGGTCAGCTGTAATATCAATATTCTGAGTTGCACGAGAAAGCATTCTTCCTTCACTTGCAGCTTCAAAGAAAGCATCAGATTGCATTGTCCAATCACTTCCATCAATGTCTTTAAAGATTTCTTCAACACCGTAGTACTCAATTAGTTGTCTCATATAACGAGTAACTGCTGAGGCCCAAGTAGCATTTGGGTATGTTTTATCTGCTTCTGTTAGCATAGAAAGAAGTTGAGCAGGGTAGCCACCATTACCACCACCATTATTTCTAATATCTAAAATAAGATCTAAGTTTTGTGCTTTAAAGAATTTAATATTTTTTCTAAGTGCTTCGATAAAAGAAAGCTGCTCACCTTTAAAGTATACTGTTGATACTGAAAAAGAGTTTACCTGCATATAAGCATATGCTTTTGCATCTTTAAGAATTAGAGCAGAGTGAACGATAGGGCTTCCACCACCATTTGCTGATGTCCAGTTTTCTAATTCAATAGCACCTTTTGGAAGGCCTTCTGGTAAAGTATCTACTTTTAGACTTGTGTCTTTTACAAAAGTTCTCTGTTGATTATCCCATTTAAAACGAAGCTCTTTTAACTTTAAGAAACCTTTTTGATCAAGGTAGAATGAAATATCTTTCTTTCTTACGATACTAGTATCACCAGAGTAGTATAGAGGTAGGCGAACCTTGTGAGTCTCTTGTGTTTTTGCACTTCTAAATTCAATGTCAAAATATGGCCTTGTTGGAAATAGAAAGTAGCGCTCAATTAACATTGCAGCAGCTCTTGATCTTGCAAAGGCAGGACTTGATGCGTCAATGTAAGGCATAAGTGCATCAATTGCATCACTTACTTTTACACCGTCAACACTGATTAGCTCATCACCTAATTCGATCTTATTAATGTAGTAGTTTTGTGTTTCAATAACTGATTTTTCAATAACCTTACCGTATTTTGAGGCAATGATTACTTTTCCGCTAGCTTCAACTAACTTTGTATTAAAACCTGATACAATCCATGGAGCTGCAATATGAGTACTTAGTCCAAAGTGTGTATCTTGAAAGTTAGCAATTAACTTTCTTGCACGATCGTAGAACTCCATATTACTTCTTGCTTGTGAAACAGCATCATCAACGTCAGCAATTGTTTGCTCAGCTTCAATTGCTTCTTTAAATATCTTATCTCCGTCAACACCGATGCGCTTCTTCTTCACTTCCCACAGGGCGTATTCAGCTTTTGTTTGCTTGTATAGATCTGTAATAATCTCAACTCGATCGATTTGATCGATGTACCAGAAATTCTTGCCAGAAAAAGCAGATTTATTAATTTGCATTCCATAGCTTGAAACGGCCATGAAACTTAATAGTAGTAGGGACATTATTGTCTTCATTGGGCTCCTTTTGTGAATGGAGAAAAATAGCAATGAGGCCTGCGCAAGTCATGGTACTTGGCATTAATTATTGAAATTATTCACACTTGTACAAATTCGAAAGGTAGCACTATGACACTAATAATTATTGCAAATAATATTTTTTTGACGGAAATGGCCAAAAATGTTGTTAGAAATTGAATAAGATTTCTCATGGCCCTTTCTAAGCGCGCAATTTTATAGGTATTATTAGTGCGCAGGATGAAATTGGGGAAATTTTAATAATCTTTTGAGATTTTACTGATGCTTAAGCTTATTCCTAAGATGTCCCCATCAACTCTAACAGGAGAGAGTAATGATTAGACAATTAGCTGTTTTGCCAGGTGTTATTGTTGGAACGGGGCGCCGAGTTAAGCGTATTTATCGCTCGGAACTAAGATGCATTAACGAACTTGATGAATTACAAGAGTTTCAACAACTCGCTTACCAAAGAATTGGTGTTAAATTTCCTTTAGATTTTCTTGCTAGAAATAAGACATTTGCTCTGTTTAATAAACACGGGCTAATGTGTGGTGGTTTTACTTTCGCACTAGGTAGTGATTCTCGTGTCGTAAAAAGTTTACCTGATGATGCCCTAGCAAAATTAAAAAAAGATGTTCCAGATTTTGAAAATGATTTATTCGAAGCCACAGCACTTTGGATGTCACGCTATCAACGTTGTCGACTGCTAGGAGTTTACTTCTGGCTTATGATGTATATTGAAGCATCACGCATGGGACGTAACTTTTATATTTATGCATACTCAAGTGCCAAGCCAAAACTTGGTGAGATCTATAATACAATACGCCCGTTTAGACTTTATAAAGGCTATACTAAAATGCTACCTGGTATGAGTGAGCCTGATGATGAAGTTATTGAGTATGGAACAATGATGAATGTCCATTTATCATTTGGTCGCATCGTAATGTTCCTTTTAAAGAGACTACTAAAAGCTCGCTCAATTAAAAAAGTTAAATCTTATAGCTAGTCTGGCTAGCAAGGAGCGTTTGTATGTTGACCTTGGAAGAGGTCGTTGCCCCTTACTCACATATTAGGCTGGCGACTAAAGAAGATAACGAAGGGATCTTAAACTTTTATAAAGATATTCATATGGAAACTGGTGATGAAGCATTGTCATTTGATCGTGGCAGTGACTTCTTCAAGTTTTACGAAAGAAAAGGAAACCATTTCTGGACCTTCTTATTTCTAAATGAAGACTTAAGTATTTGTGGTGTTGGTACAATTGTAAGACACTTACGATTTATCGATGGTGACTATCGACCTGTTGCATATTTTTGTGATTTAAGAGTTTCTCCTCAAGGAGGAAGAAGAGCAAAGGTACAGTGGCGTAAATGTTTTGCTGATGTCATTGCTGCTCTTCCTAAATTGGCCGAAGATCTTCGATGTGAAATGGCCTACACCGCGATCTTATCGGATAATGAAAAGGCCATAGCTTCCTTAACAAAGGGAGGGCGAGGTTATAACTACCGCTATATCAATAATTATCACGTCTATTCTGTTGTGATTCCTGCAGTCTTTAATCCAACGTTTTTTGATGTAAGAGAAATCCCTTTTTCTGATTTTTCAACTTTCTATACACAAGAGGCCCATGAGTTAGACCTTATGGAGGAGCTCGATGATCAAGAAGGTAATGCCTATTACGGTGTATTTGATGGCAGTGATTTAGTCTCAATCTTTATGATTGCCAATCGCGATCTTGGACGATCTTACAAGCTATATAACTTAAAGTTTGCAAAGAAGTTTTTAACTAATATTGTTGAAATGATGGGAAGGCCCAAAGTTGATAATGGTATTTTAAAAACCTTAGAGGTTCAATACCTCTGTTTTAAGTCTGCTATGAGTAACGATACAAAAAAAGATATCATATCAGCTATGATTAAATATTTAAAAGATTCACATCTGTTGAGTCATTATCATATCTGTAACTTATATACGGGACAGGATGAGATTCACTTCTCGCCACTAATTGACGGCGTTGTTGTGGAAAGCACAGGACATATGTTTGAAATTCACAGTGATGAGAATCAGGGCCTATGGCCTAAGAGATCTTTTCGTTTTGAAGGAAGTCTGCTGTGATATGGCCTTTTAATATTATTTCTAAACGTTACTTTGGCCGTGACTGGGTAGGTGTTTGGTATGAATTATTAAAAGAAAGGGGAGAGAACGATCAATGTGTGATTGGCCGTGCTAAGTGGCATGACGGTAACCTTCTTTCACCAGAGTACTTTGAATACTCTCATTCTCTGATGGATGGAAGTGCCTCAATTCCTTATTATTTAACTCAGCTTGGAGCAAAGAGAACTCCAGTCTATTCTAATTATCATAAGAAAATATCTTTTTGGAAACATCTGATGCTTGCTTTAAAAGCAAAGGATATTTCACCTGCAAGTGCTCCTGATTGGAAGGAGAAAAATGATAATAGACCTAAAGATAATTATGAATTTGAGGTAGGCGTTCTTAACCATGAGGAAACTAAGGCCTTTAATGATTTCTTAAAGGAGAAGAAACTTTCGCAAAATGTTGTTCTTCTAGAATTAATTAATCACCACGTTTTTTCTCTCATAAAAGATGATGCACAAGAGTTAAGATACTCATGGCTTCTGCCAATTAATATTAGAGGGATTGTAAATAAGAAGAGTCCTTACGAGAATCATACTTCTTTTGTTCAACTACGCTTAAATGCGAACTCTGATTATAACGAAATTAGAAATGGCTTTTCGCAAAAAGTAAAAACTTTAAATCACATTGGCCTATGGTGGGTTCATCATATTGGTGTTTTATTTGGCCGTAATTACATGGCAAAACTTTCACGAAACTCAGCGACTAAAAATTTCTGGCTAGGAACATTCTCTAATATTGGCGCCTGGGATGTTAGTGATGAAAGTTATAAATCTCTTGGTCAAGATGAAGTGTGGTTTGCAACGACTCCTGGATCTAAAAATTTTCCAGTAGGAATTGTTGCAATGGAGTTTAATGGCCAATTAAGTCTCAGCTTAAAAATTCATCCTTATATAGCAAAAGATAATAGAGGAGCGGCCAAGGCACTCCTCGCTAAGATTATTGCTGATATTAAATTTAATTACAGTTAAGAACTTGAACAGCTGGTGTTGAGCCTTGTAGCTCAGCTGCCACGTTGGCCGGTAGACAATACACGTGTGCATTCCACTTTAGACCTTCTAGGAAATAATCCACTCGACCTAATTCATTATCATTGTCAGTGTTTTGCATGAATCGCTTAACGTTACCAACACCAGCGGCATCTGCATCTGCCAGTGTCTCTTCTGGAAGTCCATACTGTCCATGAGCAAGACCAAAACCAACATAACCATCAGCACACATGCTCTGCTGACATGCAACGATTGCTAACTTTTCACGATCTTTCATATGTCCTGTTAGTGGTTCAAAATCTGAATCCGGTAGATTTTGAAGCTCACTTGATACAAAACGATTTGTATATGCTGATACGTTCGAATAATTTTTAAGTTGACACTTGTTATTTTGCGGATTGATATAACCTGTACAACATAGATTAGCATCATCACCGGCCTGCATCTGTGTTCCCGCTGGCATACAACAAGCAAACTCATCACTTTCAAATACTGGCTTAAATTCGTTAGCTTTTGATAGTGGCTCGTAGTCAAGAGTATCTGCAATCATATAACCGTCAACACCATATTCAGGAGCTGCTGTATCATCACGGTAAATAGGTTTACTACATTTGTTATCACTCATATCAACTACACCTGAGATATGATCTTTAATAACAATATTTGGAATACCTGTTAGTTCAAAATATCCAAGCCACTTTGTGATATCTTCACCGATTGCGTCTGGAATATCTACTAAAGAACAACTTGATGTATTTTGCGCTTGAGTTGCACTACAGTTTTGCTTTGACTGATCAGCGTAGTTGTAACATTTGAAATCTTCAAGTGAGTCCTGGCCGTGTGCTTGCATTTTATTTGGTCCCCACTCATGGCCACCACCATTAACTTCTTTATTGAAACTACGAACCCAGTTTTCGCTACAGCACATTTTCTTTCCATATGTTGAAAGTGCTTTAAATTGTGAGTAGGCACTAGCTTCTGGAATTCCTGCATCCTTTGTGGCCATCGTCATTGTGTTTAGCCCGTCTGTTTCTCTCTCATATTCTGTTAGAACATTTCCTGAGAAGCGTGTTGAAGTTTTTGCTCCAATTTCTGCCCCAGGTACTCTTGTAAGATCAACACCATCACTATTTGTGATTGTTGAATCATTTGAAATTGGTCTTCCAAAGATATCAAGAGTAGGGACTTTAAATGTATTTCCCATTTGAGTACAGCAACGATTATTTCTTATGTCATAGTCATCATCACCAACACGTGCTGGTTGTGAACATACTTGTTCTGTTTGCCAGAAAGAAAGTTCATACTGACTTGTGGCCGTGATTAGATCATCGATTGATACACCTTTTGTATTATCTGTTACAAATTTAGAAGCTGAACAATCTAAATCTGTAAAACAAGTTGAACCTGGTGCTCTTAGACATGCATTAACAGGTAGTGCCTGTGAGTCAACATATGGTGCATCTTCATCTTCAAGATCTTTCAGTAAATTATTATTTGTCAGTCCATTAAAAATCTCTAAGAAGTAAGTACTTAGGTTTTGAGAACGAGAAAGAAGTTGTAAGTCAGATGTTCTTGTATTCACATTATTAATGCGGTCAAAGGCAACATAGTCTCCTGTCGTATCGAAAGTTGGACAGCTTAGGTAAGTATTAAGATTCACATTATTTTGTAGATCTGTAACAGTGTTCCCCATATTCCCAATAAAGTCTGGTACTAGAACTGATTCGCGATCCATTGAAACGACAACATCTTCTAGATTTGCATCACGTCCAGGAAGGCATAGTCCCTGAACATTATTAAGAAGTAGATTCTTCTTTGCATTAGAATTAGGTGCTTCATTACCAATATAGTTAAATGGACGGCCAAGTGCTGGTGCTTCAAGACCTACTGTTGAAACAAGATCTTCATCTGAATCAACTTGACCATTTTGAAATGCTAGGGAAGTTGCCTTACGAGAAAGACGATTGTTGAACTTTTCATTATTGGCACCTTCTAGTGGCTGACAATGATTGTTGAATGAACAACCGTGAAGTCTCTTCGAACCGACTGTCGTGTAAGATTGAGACGAGTTGTTCACATTATTATATTCTGGTAGACAAGCTGCTCCACGTCCTCTGTATACACATCTTTTAACTCCACCTGAGAATGTCCCACTTAAAGATAGTAGACGATCAATATCACTTTCTTGTGGGATTTCATTTCCGTTAACGTCAAAATTTGGAAAAGGTGACGATAGAGTTGATATATTTTCACAAGCGTAATCCCAACCTAGAGCTGAGACACATTCATTATCTGTGTTACAGGCATGAACCTGCTGGCAAGTTGCACCATCTGTTGCATAGTCAGTAGTTGGAATATTTGAACTACCATTAATAACAGAATCCTGTACTGTTACAGAGTAGCTGTTTTCAACAGTTTGATCTGCAAACTTAGCATTAATTGCTAAGAATAGTTTATTACTTGTGGCCTTAATTCTTCTTTTTGAACCAACTGCGAACCACTTGACTCCATCAAATGATCCAATAACAGATCCGTAGTTGAATCCATACCAGTCGCGGTCATAGCCATTAGCAACCATAAAGTGCTGTGCCTTCATGCGATTTAATCTTTGATCTTGCTGATCTTCATATGGCTGATGAGTCCAAGCAAGCATTGTTGCTGGTACAAAACAGGCACGTCCAAATAAAAAGTCATCAGAGCGATATTTTGTTGTTTTTGTACGCGATGATGTTGTTAGGTCCGGTTGATATCCTGCTGGGCCATTTATAAATTCATTTGAAAGATACTTTAAACTTGAAGCGTAGTAATCATTTCCACATGATGAACAACTAGAGTAGTTTCCACCTGAAACGAAGATATCATAAGTTATACCTTCATTTACTTGGATTTCTTTTGCTGCTTTGGCAGCTGTACTTGTCAGATCAAAGCTTCCATAAATCTCACTAAAACCAACGTAATCCGTTAGATTGTTTGGCTTTGACTTATCACCGTTAGCATAGGCAAATGCTGTTCCTTCTTGAGCAAGGTTTGGTTCAAGAATAACATCAGTAAGCGTTAGGTCTTTTTTAGAAACACCATTGCTGTCAAAATACCTTTGCGGGGCCGTCTTTGCAGAGAGATAGAATGATTGTTGTAAAGGAGCTTGTGGTTGATTTGAAACTAGGTAACATTGGTAGTTTACAACCACGTCATTTGTATCTCTTACTTCTTCTAGTGCACATTGAGAAAGTGAACATTTACAGTATGTCGCAATCTCTTGTTGAGCAGCTTCTTTTGAAGTTAGAATGGTAGGATAAGTGCTAAGGTCTACATAAAATGTAATCTTAACAGTCTGTGAGTCCTGAACAATATAATTGTCTCCAAAGACAACTTCATTGATTGATCCAATTGAAAGTGTCCATGAAGAATTCTGTGTTCTTGTGACTTCATCAACTTGAACAACTAGCTTATTTCCTAAATTTGCATAATAAGGAATTTGGAATCGTTGTGTACCAGGGTAGTGGTCTGTTGCCATCCCTTCATTTTGTCCCTGCTTATATACTTTATAACATTGTGCTTGGAAGTTATTGATTCGTTTACATGAAACATCAGTATAGGCATCAATCTCTAAGTTCTTGTACTTATTCGTCTCACTATATGGAGTTGTAATTTTAAGTTTTGTTGTATCTGTTAAGTTGTCATTCTCTCCTGATATTGTCACTGTTCCAGGAACAATAGCAGCACCTTCTTTATAGATGATTCCATTTTGATAACGTACTTCATGAACAGAGTTTGCAAAAGGCTTTGTTCCTTTATAGGTAGAAGCAAAATTTGTATCATCAATATTTGTCTCGTAGTTTTCTTCTAGATCAGTACGAGCACCTTCATAAATTGTTGTACAGATACCTCGCTCACCATCAAATGGAGTGGTACATTGAAAAAGTTGCTTTAGGCGATTAAAGCGAATGGCCGCTTCTTCATCTGGTGTATAATCCTCATCTGGGTCAGTTCCAGGTACAGAACCTGTCGTACAGATATTATAGTAATTTGGATAGTTATAGATAGCAGATGGGTTAAGATCAATCTCATTTAAAACAGTACTTGGAATATTCTGTGTTTTTTCCGATAAATCCTGAACACATTGTCCATTAAGACAACAGTAGTCACTACCATTTCCACTACATTGTGAATCTTGTGAACACAAATTTCCTGTGTCAGGTGTTCCTATATAAGTGAAGAATAGTTTGAAAGAAATATTATTTCCAAGGGCCGTTGTAAGGTCATCCCCTGAACTTGTGGTTAATAGAAGTGAACTTGACGTTGTTGTTATATTTGAACAAGTTGGACAAATTTCATCAATATCGTATTTTACTTTCGTTGAATTTAGGGCCTTACCTACAATAAATGACTGAACATCAATATTGTCACAATAGCTCTGAGTAATAGACTTATCAATTGAGCGATAAGTAAATCTTAAGAAGTATTCTTTTGAATTCTCTGAAACATTAATTGTGTATTGTGGAAAACCAACTGCCACTAGTGGTGTACCACTCTCAATACCTGGGAAGTTAACGACAGCACAGTAAGTCTTATTAAGATTTACTTTCACATAATTATGAATTCCACGGCCCCTTAATGTCAGCTTATCATCAAAGTAATTATCCAATTCAAATACGCCATCATAGACATTACCTGCATATTGAATATAGGCCCTTGAATCAGCGAACGTTGGATCGTTGATCTCTGTTTCCACACCATCGTTTTCACTGCTAGATGTAGAGCGATTATTAGCTGCCTGAGGTACGCATGAACTTGCCATCATAAGCATTAGCGTAAACATCAGAATGAATTTAAACTGTTCCGTGTATTTCTTCATTTACTATCCCAAATAGTTATCGTCTCAATCACGTAACTACTTAAGATTAATATAAAGTAAGGTTAAAATATGCCGCAGTAAAATCATAATAAAATGAGTTATTAGGAGGTTAGAGCTGAAAATCTCTAAAATCCATCTGAGCATTTGACTCAGATACTTGGCAATGGCCAAAATTATTTATGTTGGCCACAATACTTGTCACTTTTGGTGTTCATCTTGCAAGTTGGTTTTTGGCCCCAAAAATGCTCATAGACTAAGCTAAGTTCGTGTAAATATTTAAGATAGACAGAAATTTAAACGGCTTAGAGGCCATTCTCTTTAATAAACTTTAGAAATCGCTATTCTAATAGCTGTTCGAGGGTAGGATTATGAAAAGAGAAGAAAGAAAAGACGACGGGTCAATCTGGAGTTCATACTCAGATATGTTTACAACCGTTGCGGTTGTATTCCTAGTTATGTTCGTTTTCGCCATGATTAAAGTTGGTGTTAAATCTTTGCAGCAAGCGCAGGAAAAGAAGAAACACGAAGAACAACTTGAAGGAATGGTTTCCAAAGAGCAAAAAATCAAAGAAATGAAGGCCAAGAATGAGATTGAGCAATCAATCACTGAGGTTACTGATTATAAGAACGTGATCAATCAAAAAATGGTCGAGCTTTCTAAGTTTGTTGAGAAACTAGAAAAGAATAAAAAGATCATGGAAGAAATGGTTGAGAACCAAACAAAGAAAGAGTCAATTGTTGAAAAAGTTGGACAACAACTTGATAAAGAAAAGTATAAGTCAAAAAAGATCTCTCGTGAAAATACTGAATTAAAGAAAGAAATTAACGAAAAAGCAAAAGAAATGAAGAAGCGTCTTGAAGAAATTCGTAAGAATCAAGATGATCTACGTTCTAAAGAGGCCCAACTTGATAAGCTATCAAAAATGATGGAGCGTCAAAAGAAGGAAGAAAAAGAGCTTGAGAAGAAAATTCAGCAAATCGTTAAAGAGATGAAGCAGAAGTCTCAAGAGAATGAAAAGCTTTCTAAGAATCTTGAGCAAACAAAAGAGAAGATTAAAGAGCAAGAAGAAGAGCAAAAGAGAATTAAAACTGTTTTAGAGTTCAAAGAAAAATCATTAGTTGATCTTGAAGAACAAATTAAAGAACGTGACTCGATGCTTGCAAAAGCAAAAGATAAGAATAATATTCTTTACTCAAAAGTTGGTGAGTTAGATAAGAAAAAGAAACAAGTTGAAGAGCAGAAGAAGAAAATCGAAGAAACTCTTTCAAGTGTAGAGCAAGTTAAAACTCAACAAGAAAAGAAACTTAAAGAGCTTGAACAAGAAATTACTAAGCAAACTGAAGATATTAAGAAGATTACTCAAGTTAAGTCAAAGCTTGAAACAAAGCTAGAAGTTGAACAAAAGAAAGTTCAGGAGCAACAAGCTGAAAACAAACTTGTTAATAATGAGATTGTAAAAGTAAGATCAAAACTAGCAAATACTCTTCAAAAAGTAACAGAAGATACAAAGAAAATTCAAGAGCTTCAACAAGTTAAGCGCAAAAATGAAGAAGCAATTGCTAAGGCCAATCGTGAGATTGAAGGGCGTATTATTGCCCAAGAAAAGCTAGAGAAAGAAATTGTTGAACAGAAAAAGCAACAGCAACAAGAAGTTCAAAAGCTTAATCAAGATCACACGCTTAAGGTTGATAACCTAAATAAGAAGTATGCAAATATCATCTCAACAAAAGAGCATGAAATTAAAACTCTTAATGCTGATCACCAGAATAAGGTTGCGGACTTAACAAAGTCTTATGAGCAACAAAAACAGCAACAAAAAGCAGGTTATGAGAAACAAGTTGCTGATATGAATAGAAAGTTTCAATCAGAACTTGATACAAAGGATAAGCAACTTGCGGGTCAGAAAAAAGACTCTCAAGAGACGATTGCTCGTCTAAACTCGGATCATCAGAAAAAAGTTGCTGACCTTACAAAGACTTATGAAAAGCAGCAGCAAAACACTAAAATGGGTTATGAAACTCAGATTGCTAATCTTAATAAGAAATATCAAGGTGAACTTGATGTTAAGGAAAAACAATTAGCAGGTCAAAAGAAAGAGTCGCAAGAGACGATTGCAAAGCTAAATTCTGATCATGCAAAGACTGTTAATGACTTAACTAAATCTTATGAAAAGAAGCAACAAGATACGCAAATGGGTTATGAAACTCAAATTGCAAATCTTAATAAGAAACATCAATCAGAGCTTACATCTAAACAACAACAGTTAGATGGTCAGATTAAACAATCAAAAGATACGATTGCTAAGCTTAATTCTGATCACGCTAAAAAAGTAGATACGATTACTAAGTCGTATGAAAAGAAGCAACAAGATACAAAAATGGGTTACGAAACCCAGATCGCTAACCTAAATAAGAAATACCAATCAGAGCTTACTTCTAAAGATCAACAATTAGCAGGACAAAAGAAACAGTCGCAAGAGACAATTGCAAAGCTTAATGCAGATCACGCAAAGAAAGTTACAGATATAACGAAAGCTTATGAGAAGAAAGAACAAGATACGAAAATGGGTTATGAGACTCAAATCGCAAATCTTAATAAGAAGTACCAATCAGAGCTTGATACTAAAGAAGCTCAACTTGCTGGTACAATCAAGAAATCACAAGAGACAATTGCGAAGCTTAACTCGGATCATGCTAAGAAGGTTGATGACTTAACAAAGTCTCACCAGAAGCAACAACAAGACACAAAAATGGGTTATGAGTCTCAGATTGCAAATCTTAATAAAAAGCATCAGTCAGAACTTGATACTAAAGAAGCTCAACTTGCTGGAACAATCAAGAAGTCACAAGAGACAATTGCAAAGCTTAACTCAGATCATGCTAAGAAAATTACTGATCTAGAGAAAATGCATAAGAAATCTGAAGCCAAACAAAAAGCTGGATATGAGTCTAAAATTGCTGATTTAAACAAGAAGTTCCAATCGGAGCTGGAGTCAAAAGAAAAGCAATTAGCAGGTGTTAAAAAAGATGCGCAGTCACAGATTGCAAAGCTTAACGCTGATCACAAACGTGAACTTACTGATCTTACAAAACAATTTGAAAAAAGTAAGTCAGATCAGAAGCTTGCATATGACAATCAAATTAAAGATCTAAAAGGTAAGCATGCGCAAGCGATGGATTCACTTACAGCACAAAAAGATTCTCAAATCAAAAAACTTAATGCTGATGTTGCCGCTCGTGATGGAAAAATCGCAGGTCTTAACGATGATGTTAATGGACTTAAATCAAACCTTGCTCGTTCTCAGCAGAACAATCAAGGATTAAAAGGTGATATCAAAAACCTTCAATCAAAACTTGCACAAGGGGACGCTAAGAATAAGGGGCTTGCTGGTGAAGTTGATCGTCTTAAGGCGATGGTTGGTAAACTTGAAGGTGATAATAAATCTCTTATGGCACAAAATGGTGGACTTAAAGATGCTCTAGGGCAGGCCGAGGGTCAACTTAAGGGAATGTCTGAAGAGAATGGTGGACTTAAGAAAGCACTAGGACAAGCTCAAGGTAAACTTGCTGGTATGGCAGAAGAAAACGGAGGGCTTAAGAAAGCTCTTGGTGAGGCCAAAGGTAAGATGAAAGGAATGGGCGAACAAATTGGTGGCCTTAAGAAAGCACTTGGCCAAGCTGAAGGTAAGCTTGCTGGTATGTCTGAGGAAAATGGAGGGCTTAAGAAAGCTCTAGGTCAGGCAAAAGGTAAGATGAAAGGTATGGGTGAAGAAATCGGTGGACTTAAGAAGGCCCTTGGACAAGCTCAAGGTAAGCTTGCTGGTATGGGTAAGGAAATCGGTGGTCTTAAAGAAGCACTTGGACAGGCCAAAGGTAAGATGGCCGGTATGGGTAAAGAGATCGGTGGACTTAAAGACGCTCTTGGAAAAGCTAAGGGTGAGCTTGCTGGTCTTGGTAAAGAAAACGGTGGTTTAAAAGAGGCCCTAGGTCAAGCTAAAGGTAAGATGGCCGGTATGGGTAAAGAGATCGGTGGACTTAAAGAAGCTCTTGGAAAAGCTAAGGGTGAGCTTGCTGGTCTTGGTAAAGAAAATGGTGGCCTAAAAGAAGCTCTTGGCCAGGCACAAGGAAAACTTGCTGGTATGGGTAAAGAGATCGGTGGACTTAAAGACGCTCTTGGAAAAGCTAAGGGTGAGCTTGCTGGTCTTGGAAAAGAGAACGGTGGCCTAAAAGAAGCTCTTGGCCAGGCACAAGGAAAACTTGCTGGTATGGGGAAAGAGATCGGTGGACTTAAAGAAGCTCTTGGAAAAGCTAAGGGAGAACTTGCTGGTCTTGGTAAAGAGAACGGTGGACTTAAAGACGCTCTTGGAAAAGCCAAGGGTGAACTTGCTGGTCTTGGAAAAGAGAACGGTGGTCTAAAAGAAGCTCTTGGTCAGGCACAAGGAAAACTTGCTGGTATGGGTAAAGAGATCGGTGGTCTAAAAGACGCTCTTGGAAAAGCTAAGGGTGAGCTTGCTGGTCTTGGAAAAGAGAACGGTGGCCTAAAAGAAGCTCTTGGTAAGGCCCAAGGTAAACTTGCAGGTCTTGGAAAAGAGAACGGTGGACTTAAAGAGGCCCTTGGTAAAGCAAAAGGTGAGCTTGCTGGACTTAATAACGAAAATAAAGACTTAAAAGGGAAGGTTGCAGGACTTGGAAAAGAAGTTAGTGATCTACAAAATGCCCTTGCTAATAAGAATGATGAAAATGGAAATCTTGGCCGTAAAATCGCATCTCTTGGTGAAGACCTAAATGCTTGTGAGACTGGTTCAAGTGCGCTTAATAAGAAGGTTACTGAACTTGGTAACGGGCTTGATGGTGCTAACAAGAAACTTAACTCATGTCTTGCTGAAGTTAACGATAAGAAAGACTTCATGAAACAAGTTAAGAAAATTGCGAAGAAAGTTGAAGATCAGAAGAAGAATCTACGTGCAAATATTGCGAGAAACCTAGCTGATAAATTTAGAAATAATAATATTGATGCAGCGGTTGATCCTAAAACTGGTAACGTAACACTTCTAATGGATAAGAACCTACTATTTGAAACTGGTTCTTCAAGACTGAGTGTTCATGCGAAGAAGAAGCTAAAAGATCTAATCCCACTGTACTCAGAAGTTTTATTTGCTGATGATACAGTTAGAGAGCAGCTTGATAGTTTCAACGTAGAAGGTCACGCTTCACCACTATTTGCTGGTAAGGCACTAGATCCTATGATGGCAGAAGCTTATTCGTATAACTATAACTTAAACCTGTCGTCACGACGTGCACTAGCAATTTCTAACTATATCTATAGTGATGGAATGAGCTATCCATATAAGTTCTATATGAGAAATGTGACGAAGTCGATTGGTTATGGTTTCTCAAGACCAGTTCTATTAGATACGGTTATTGAGAGACAACGTGAGTCGATTGCAGCTGAACTTATTGAGCCAAAAGGTTTCATCGTCGAAGAGAGAAAACCTGCAAGCTACGCAGTTCCACTTGCAAACGAAGACATGAAGTGTGGTGACTATAGTTGTAAACAGTCACAACGTGTTGAGCTGAGCTTTACACTTAAAGATGATCCAAAAGCGATGGAGAGGTTATTACAATTGTCTCCAGAACTAAAATAGAATACCAATAGTCGAGGATTGGTAGACCTAACAAAGAGGTACGTATGATTGAGATAGTTTTAGGGTTTTTCGGTACATATCTTATCGAATTTATGATGGGGCTTTTAGTTTGTGCCCTAGTATTCCGCTACTTAGCTTATCGCCACAGTAAGGACGATGATGCTTATTACTCTCGTTTTACTCGCGAGCTTGATGCGGCCATTGATGATGATAAGCAAAAAAATATACCAATTGATGATATCGACTCTTATATGTCGAATCTTCTAGGACGAGTAAATGCGGCCCTTCCTGATAACGCTCTTCGTTTCAGTAATAATGCCAATATTCAAAATCGTCACTATGATGGAAAAGAGGCCATGCAACAACAGCAAAGAGAAATCGATAAAGAGATCGATAGCTCTGAAGGTTCAAGTATTTCGCTTAACCAGTATATTGGTTCTAAGCACGGTCTAATTGCTTCAATTCATGGGGAGAGTTCGGTTTTTAAATCAACAGTTCCTCCTAATTATACAGAGCTTACTGACCGTATCATGAGTGATGATAGAAATTGGACTAAGCTTTACGGACAGATCCCTATTGATGGTGCTTCACGTATGATCGATATTCTTCCAAACCTTTTTATTGTATTTGGGGTTTTCGGGACGTTCATTGGTATTGCCATGGCCCTTCCTGAGATTGCGGCCATTGACTTTAATAATATTGAAAAATCTTCAGATAACCTTACTCGTTTCGTTATCAACGTTGCCTTCTCGATGAAGACATCGATTGCGGGGATTTTCTTTTCTCTAATTTTAACTTTCCTAAACACTCTTTTCCCACTACCGGAAAAGCGTTACAAGATTTTTAAGAAAGTTGAAACTTCAATGCAGAACCTTTGGTATCACCTTCAACGTGGTAATGCTAAGGAGCAGAGTACAATGCAAGGTGTACTAAAAGTTCTTCAAAGTATCGAGAGATACATGCGTGAAGACGCTCCTATTAAGAAAGTTGATTCTGATAAGAAGAATGTAGCTTAATAAAGCTAAAAAATTTAAGCTGACTTTAAATTTGGAGAAGAGAAATGAGTGTTTTATCAATCGTTAAAGGTTGTCCGCTATTCTTTGACCTATATGACAACGAAATTATGACAATATGTGAGCACTGTAAGGTGCTTACGCTAAAACCTGGCGACTATGTTTTTAAACATGGCGATAGTGGTGAGGAGTTGTTCCTTATCTTAAATGGCTCAGCAAAAGTTTTTAATGCTGACGATAAAGAAATTGCTCGTTGTAAAAAGGGAGACCTCTTCGGTGAGATGGTACTTCTTAAAGAAAATAAACGTTATGGAACTGTTCAATCAGATAATTATACAGATGTTCTCGTCATGAACTACTCGGACATATTCGGCCTGTACAAAACCAATCCTCGAATCTTTTCACTCTTGATACTCAATCTATCAAGATTACTGGCCGGACGTTTACAGGGCGCAGGTAAACGAATTTCAACCCTAATCATGGAAATGGAAGAAATTAAGAAAGCTGCCTAAAGCTAGCGCTGAGATGGGGGGAGGGGCAGTTCACTGAGCTGCCCCCCTTTTTGGTACGCGCCACCTTTTCGAGATTTTAATCACTTAGTTTCTAATTTCTTCTATACTTAACCCTAAACTTTATATTTCGTTGCTTCTAATTAGTATTGATTATTGAATGAATCTTTTTATATTAGTAATTTTAATTCTTGTGAGATTTTTGACGAAGATTTCTCCTTTTTAATAGATAACTTTCTAGAATCTCGAAAAGGTGGCGCGTACCAAGTTTCGTAATTGAATTAAAAAATAAAATGTTGTCGTTTTTATTTATTTGTCATGTCTGATACGTCAGAACGTTTGAATGCCTAGACCTAAATTAATAAGACAAAATGAGTTTCCTTATCACGTAACATCTCGAACTAATAATAAAGTTCCTTTTCCTCTACCAATGTATCATGTTTGGGATTTAGCTAAGCAGGCATTAATTTATGCTCGGAAAAATGTTAATGTTGAAATAAATTGTTTCGTTTTAATGAATAATCATTATCACTTACTCGTTACAACTCCTAATGAGAATCTTGATAGGTTTATGATGTATTTTAATCTCAAACTCTCAAAGCTAATTAGTCGAAATGCTAGGGTAATAAATCATAAATTCAGTAATCGCTATAAGTGGACTATCGTCTCCAATCAGGACTATTTACAAAATGTATATCGTTATATTTATCAAAATCCTCTTCGAGTTAATATTGTAGAAAGATGTATTGATTATCCATATAGTTCTCTACACTTTACAAGTTTTGAAGCTCGCTTGTTAAACTATAGGCCACACTTTATGTATGCAGATGAGGTGTCTTTTTATGAACAAAGGTTTTCAAGTAATTTAACTAATATTATTAGCACTTCTTTAAAAAGGAGTGTTTTTGAAATCCCACTTAGTGTAAGTACTCATGATCGCAAGATGTTGAAATCCTGAAAAGGTGGCGCGTACCTTAAAGGTCGCGTACCTTTGCAAGTAGTAGGATCAAACCTTGCTGACAGAATTTATTTTTCAAACGAGTTCGATCTCCGCGAAACTCATATCTTTGCGCTGATACACCATCTTTTGTGGCAACGCCGATACATACTGTTCCAACAGGTTTGCCTGGAGTCGCACCACCTGGGCCGGCAATTCCAGTATACGAAATTGCAATGTCAACACCTAGGGCCTTGCGAGAACCAGCGGCCATCTCCGTTGCTGTTTCGTTACTAACGGCACCATGATTTTTTAGTGTTTCATTTTTAACGTGAATAATATTTTCTTTTACTGAATTAGCGTAACTTACGACTCCACCTAAAAAGACAGACGATGACCCTGATACATTTGTGATTGTTGAACTGGCCAGTCCACCTGTGCAGCTTTCTGCAAAGCCAATTGTGAGTCCTTTCGCTTTTGCTTCTTCAACAATAACTTCTTCGATTGTACGAAGGCCATAAGTCCAAATATTATTTTTTAACTCTGTTGCTTCAATGATATCTCTAATTCTTTGACGTGATTCTTCATTTTGAAATTGTGGCCTAAGATTAATTGTAATATCAACTCCTGAGACGATTGGAAGTGAGCTAACTTTTCCAAATTCTTCCAAGTCTTCCCAAAGTGTAGGGCAAAGCTTAAAGAAGATTGTCTCTTCTGGAATGCTGTGAGTACGGCACACAAAAAGTTCGTGACCGCTTTCAGCTCGGTTTTTGAGAAGTGGCACAATACTATCTCTAACCATCGTTTGGCATTCGCGAGGAACACCCGGTGTACAAAAAATCTCACATTTTCCTAACTTTGCATGAATTCCTGGAGCAAGGCCAGATGGATTATAAATAGGAGAGGTGTCTTTTGGCAGCATATGATAGTTGCTCACTTCACGTGAAAACGTTCTGCCAAATGTTTCGTATTGCCTAATTGCTATCTTTTCTGCTTCGAGGTTTTCAACGAGTTCAACACCTAGTGCATTTGCCACAATGGATTTTGTTAAGTCATCTTTTGTTGGCCCAAGCCCACCTGTGATGATAAGAAAGTCATTCTCAGCGGCCTGTTTCTTAATTTCTTGAGTTACTTGATCAAATTTGTCGCCTAGGATTGTGCACTTATTGAAGTCAAAGCCTAGAGGAGCGATCTCTTTTGCAAGTATTTGCAGGTTAAGATCATTAATTTTTGCATTTAGCAGCTCGTCACCAATGATTATTTGGGAAATTTTGGCCATGTTAATCCTTTAATTTGGGCAAGATAGGTTATAATATACGCTGATTATTTTAACACATAACTTTATCATATAGAGAAAGAAAGAGTACGAATGAGTAAAATTACGAATTTTAAATTAGACTACGATCAAGACCTAGAGTTTTATCTAAACAAAAACTTTCCTGGTTTCGCTGATTATCGAATCCATAATAAGGCCCTTGATGCTCGTGGAGCTAATCGCGGTAAAAAACCAATCTATAATTTTAAAGTTGAAATTATTTATCCTGGTGAAGAATTTGCTGCGTATCGAGAGCAGTTTAACTTTCTTGATAACTTTTCTAAGACACCAATTATTATTGGTGCAGGACCTGCTGGCCTATTTTGTGCACTACGCTTAGCGGAATATGGAATTAAATCGATCATTATTGAAAGAGGAGATCGTGCTCATAATCGTATGAAGCATATTGCTCGTTTTTGGCGATACAATGAATTTGACGATGATAATAATGTTTGTTTTGGTGAAGGTGGAGCGGGACTTTTCTCTGATGGGAAATTAATCACGCGTATTAAGTCACCTTACGTACAATATGTCATGAATCGTTTTGTTGATTTTGGTGCGCCTCCTGAGACGGCCTATGTATCTAACCCGCACTTAGGATCTAATAAGATTCGTGGGCTAATCAAACAAATCACTGATCATCTTAAAGAAAAAGGATGTGAGATTCACTATAATGTGAAGGTGGATGAAATACTTTTTGAGGACGATAAGAAAGTTGCCGGTGTTAAGCTGAGTGATGGAAGAACACTTGAGAGTAATAACGTTGTTCTAGCTACAGGTCACTCTGCTAAAGAAATTTATTATCATTTAAAAGAAAAAGAAGTTGCGATGGAGGCCAAGGACTTTGCTGTTGGTGTGCGTATTGAGCATCGCCGCTCGCAAGTTGATTTTCTTCAATATGGACGCTTTGTTCAAGAAGATCTTGGTGCCGCTCGCTATAAACTTACATACCACAACAAGAACGTTGATAAAGGAACATACTCTTTTTGTATGTGTCCAGGTGGCTACGTTTTATCTTCTGGAACTGATGCTGATGGGATTGTTGTAAACGGAATGAGTAACTTTGCAAGAAACTCGCCTTGGTCAAATTCTGCACTTGTTGTTTCTGTAAATGCAGGAAAAGATTTTGGTCTTGATGATGTATTAAATGGTCATTATTTTCAACGTGAAATTGAAAAGAAAGCCTATGAAGCTTCGCTTGCTAATGCATCTGGAAAAGAGATTCCATCACAAAGAGTACAAGACTTTCTTGATGGCCGTGTTTCTAAAGATCTTCCAAAGACATCTTGTCCGTCAGGAATCTTTTCACATAACTTAACAACTATTCTTCCAGAGTTTATTGCTCAAGGTCTTCGTGAAGGACTAGAGTCTTTTGATAAGAAAATGAAGGGGTTTGTAAATAATGATGCCCTTTTATTGGCACCGGAGACTCGTACTTCGGCACCTGTAACTATAAAAAGAAGTCGCGCGACTTTTGAATCAGATTCTCATAAAGGTTTATACCCTTGTGGCGAAGGTGCTGGTTATGCAGGTGGTATTACATCTGCTGCCGTTGATGGTGTTAAAGTTGCAATGGCAATGATTCGTAAAGAAAAAAATATCTAAAGAAAATACTCTGCAACTGCAAATAATCCATTTTGAACGACTAAGAAGTGTACAGAATGATTAGTTGGGTTGTAGAGAATTTTTCTCTGTGATGTATAGCAATCAACTTGCGCATCCCAACTTAATTCAGTTTCGATATCATCCGTAAAATTATATTGCCACATTTTATTACTTGCACAGTAATAGTAGTATTCTTTTGAATTATAGCGAACGTGTGTGAAACCATTAGTTGTTCTTGGTAACATCGTGTAGTCAACGATATTTCCGTCACCACCTTTTATCATAACTCGAGCAGAACTTGTTTGCTTAAACATCCAACCAAGAGTTGAGTCATAATGTGAGTTTACCATACCACCATAAGTTGGTACTCGAGAGCTTGCTAGAGGAGTAGCTGCACTATAGAAATTTCCACGTTCCGTATCTGGCATACCTGCAAAATGAGACTGACGGTAGCTATCGCTCATATCATATAGTTTAATAAATGCATCAGAGGTCGTTGTTCCATTATAACGTGACTTGTGAAGCATAAGCTCGCCATTTGCCACCCCAAGAATTTGCTCATTATACCAGTCAAATTTAATATCTGTTCCGACTAGTCCATCAGATGCAGCATCAAAGTACCAAGTGGCACCGCTTCCAATAACTCGAGTATTGGTTAATGTAGTTCTGCTGTAGCGATTTACACCTGAACCAACATCATCAAAAATATCTCCTGTTGTTCGATCAACTGAGAAGCTATAAGATCTCGCTGAGTAGCCACCAACAATAGTTTCGATGTTTCCACCAATTGTAAATTCTCTGTATGTTCCTGAAACGTAATCACCGACAACTATTGTATTATCTAGGCCATTATCCTTACCCCAATCAATTTGCCAAGAAGCCGAAATACGAGCTGATAGAGCACTTTCACCATCACCTGAAGAAGAAAATTGACCTGCTAGGGTAACGATATTACCACTGTCATCTAATGTTCTAATTAGCCCGTGATCATTAAAATAGATTTTACCTTGTTGGTTAACAAAGTAACCTTGAAGGTCTATTGGACATGAAGTCGCTGCCGTTCCATCTGCACATGGTGTGCTCGATGTTGAATCAGTACCAAGAACTCTCGTATACGTATTTGTTACATGATCATAGAGCATTAGGTTGCGGCCATGGTTGTAATCAAAATAGATTTTTCCATCAAGGCCTGTTTTGTAAATTGAGCGATAACCTGTATAGATATCATAAGGTGCTGTGGCATTATATGTCGTTGTTGGTGTACCCGATGCGTAGTCTAGTCTAGCGACACGGTAATGCGTATTTCCTGTGACAGGCTTATGAACACTTACATGCATATGCTCAAGAGCCGAGTTTACCGCATTATAGGCGATGGCCATATTCGTCACACTTTTTCCTGACCAACTATAAGTGTCTTCATTGTAGATACCGACACCATCGATTTGGATACGATTGACTATATTTTCGCTTGCATCAAAGTGAAACCAATTGCGATCAGTATTACTTGAAGTACTTCTAAAGTAGAGGTCGCCATTTGGTAGAGGAACTAGAGTACCTAGAAAGCGATGAAAGCTTGCAATGTCGATAGCACTTGGTGCAAAACTTGTTCCTGGATTAGAGTTTGATCCTCCACCTACTAGAGTCGATATTTGCCAAGGAGTCGTATTCATATCAATTCGTCTAATACTGCCCTTATCGACAATGAGAAGCCCATTGTTATAGTCAAGAGTAATGGCACTTGCAAAGCCAATTGTGGCATTCTCAATTGAACCGCCATCTCCACTTGGTGTACCTGTTGTTGGTAATAATTCTTTGATAATCCCTGTTTCCGGATCAACCCATAAGAGTCCTGCATCAAGGTCACGATAGAAAATATCTCCACGATCAGTGACTACCGTTGAGAATAGATCAATCTCATATGTTGAATTTCCATCTTTAAAAATAACAGAACGCCCACTTCCGCCAATACCTTTTTCTGTACTTCCCGCAATGATTCTAAAATTAGATTCATTTAGAGGTGCAGATGTCATAAAGGTTTCACTACCATCGCTATCAAGGGCAACAACTCTGATCTTATAAACAGAGTCGGTAGGAGAAAGTCCTGTAAGTCTGATACAACCTGTTTCTTGGGCCGTAATTGTACAACCACTTCCTTGAATATTTGCAATATTGTCCATAAGAAGCTGGTACTTTTCTTCTGTTCCATCAAGATAAGAGTAGTAGATACTGATAGGGTTAGTTGCTAGTCCTTCATTATCGATGGCCTTCCATTTTACATAAATATCGCTATCTTTAGGGGCCTGAAGTTGTGACAGAGTCGCTGGTGAACTCGGCGTATTTGTATTTGTTGCAATGATATTGAAAATCTCTGGAGGTGTACCAGGCAGATAATTAATTGAATCAGTATCAACACCTACAACTTGTGTATTTGTTGAAATATTTCCTGCCGCATCGGCGGCCCAAGCGTAAACACTATAACTATTTGTAACAAAACCGATTCTCACATATAAATTATCAGCGCTTGTAATCGTTATATTTTGTGCTCTTTTGGCCTCTGGAAGTGTTGTGAAACATTCATCATTGATACTTGATGGTGCAGTTGTATCATCATATTTAAGGCAAATATATGTAATATCAGATGCAGTATCAGCAGCAACGAGATCGACTTGAATATTATTATTTCCTGTTGTCGTCGCACCACCATTTAATGATATTGAAGAGACAGTAGGAGCGCTCCCATCAATAACAAAATTCTTCTGAACCGTTGTGCTATGTCCGGCCGCATCTGTGAAACTAACTTCAAAGATTGCATTATTGACCTCTGGACCTAAGTTAATATCAGCAGAGTAGCTCTTTGAAATATTCTCACTTGTAACAGCTGCTACCGCTGTCAGATTTTGCCAAGCACTACCGTCGTAAAATCTTAGTGAAAAATTATTTGCAACAGAATCAATATGCTTTTCAGTAAGTGTCCATGTGAATGTTTTTGTTGAATTTTGTCCATACGATGTAAATGAGTCATGCGCAATCTGTGGAGCCGTTGAGTCAATCCAAAAGATATTAGATTCGACTGTATTCGTATTACCCGCTAGGTCACTTAGAGAAACTCTTACTTTAGCATCTTCAATATTTAGGTTTGGAACACTCCATGCTTGAGTGAATGTTGTATTTGTAAGTGGGCCTACACTTGCATTTAGTGATGAAGTGATATTCACCCAATTACTTCCATTCCAATAGTCGATTGTATGAGTTTGGGCCGCAGAAATATTATCCTCAGTTACATCCCAAGAAAGTGTTACGCTATTTGATCCAGCTTGATTCGCTATTGTCGCAATTGAGATCGCTGGGGCCTGTGTATCATAAAAAACAGAGATATCAGTTGATGTCGTTGATACATTACCATTCACATCTTTTGACCATGCCTTAAGTGTGTGTAGACCTTGGTTTGTATTGGCCAGTGTGTATGTAATTGCTGAGGCCGTCGTTGTACAAGACTGCCAAGCACTATCTACTTCAGTAGGCTGAGTTCCTTCATTTATTAGGACAAAGTTAATATCACTACATGAGCTTACTGTTAGATTATTACTTGTAGAAGAAGTATAAAGGGCCGAGCTTAGTGCTATTGAAGGTGGCGCTGAAGGTGTTTTATCTGAAACTGTAATTGATACCGTTGCAGTACTTAGAGCATCCGTAGTTGAGTCATTTGCAATGAATGTGAATGAATCTGTACCATTGAAATTCACATTAGATGTATATGTACAAGTCAGATCAGTTCCATAACTTCCTGTCGTAATACAATCCGAAAGTACTCCATTTGTAGGGAGAGAGACAATCTTATAAGTTAAGCTATCACCATCCACATCTGTCGCATTCGATAAAGTAATACTAAGTGGAGTGTTGTCATCTGTTGAATAGCTCTGGTTGGCCGCCATCACTGGTGCATCATTGATTGAATTCACATCAATTGTTACTGTTGCAGTATTTGAATCAGCAGTGGCATCACTTGCTTTATAAGTGAATGTCGTTTGGCCATTGAAGTTTGTACTTGGTGTATAAGTACATGATCTTGAACTTCCTTGGTCGCAAACAAGACTTCCGCTGGCAGTCGTTGAAACGATTGTATAGGTAAGAGCATCGTTTTCAATATCTGTAGCTGCATTTAGATCAAAGCTAATTGGTGTGTCTTCATTTGTTAAAACGCTTTGAGTTGCCAATAACACCGGAGCATCATTAACAGCAGTTATATTAATTGTAACTGTTGCCTCTGTAGGTGAGTCAACTAATGTATCGTTTGCTCGATATGTAAATGTGTCAGTACCATTAAAGTTTAAGTTTGGTGTATAATCGCAAGTTATATCTGTTGTATAGCTTCCAGTCGTTAAGCAATTTGAAAGAGTACCATTTGTTGGTCCTGTAATAAGTTTGTACTGGAGAGTCTGTGTAGGCATATCAATGTCAGTAGCATTGTTTAGTGTGAAGCTTACAAGTGTGTCTTCATTAGTTGAAATCGTTTGATCATTACCTATAAGTGGAGCATCGTTTTCCGATGATATTGTGATTGTAGCGGTTGCTATATTTGAATCAAGATTTCCGTCATTTACTTTATATGTGAAAGAATCAACACCATTGAAATTAGATGCGGGCATATACTGGCAATCTCTTGAAATACCACCAGTACAAGTCAAAACACCGTTTGATGTTGTTGAGACGATACTATAAGTGAGTGTGTCGGCATCAATATCACTACCTGTATTTAATGTGAAGGCCACTAGTGTGTCTTCAGCTGTTGCTAGGGACTGTGTTGAACTCAGAGTAGGAGCGTCATTTACTGGAGTTGTATTAATCGTAACGGTTGCTTGTCCAACTGAGTCGTATTGACCGTCATTGACAATATAAGTAAATGTATCGCTACCATTGAAATCTGCATTTGGTGTATATGTACAAGTTAAGTCTGCAGTATAGCTGCCCGTTGTGAAGCAATTTGAAAGGATACCATTACTTGGTGGTGTGATTAATTTATAACTTAGTTGTGCACTTGAGTTGTCGATATCAGTTGAATCACTTAATGTGAAATTTAAAGCAGTGTCTTCTGTTGCAGTAAAAATTTCATTTGTAGCAATTGTCGGTCTATCATTAACGTTGGCAACATTTAGATTTACTGTTGCAATATTAGAGTCAAGCTCGGAGTCATTGGCCTTATAAGTAAAGCTATCTATGCCAGTGAAATTCAAATTAGGAGTATATGTACAACTCGTAGTCCCTGGATCACAAGTCAGAGTTCCGTTTGTCGGCTGTGACACTATTGAATAAGTTAGCGAGAACGAATCAGGATCAACAGCTTCAGTTAGACTAAAATCGAGGCCTGAATCTTCTGTCGTATTAATTGTTTGAGGCGTTGCTAAAGTTGGCGCATCATTAACTTGATTTATATCGATCTCGTAACTTTTCTCATGGAATGGTAGAGTTGTATCAACGCGATCGTTATCACTTTGTTTTTTTCCAACTTTTAACGTAATAATTGCTTTAGGAAGTGTATTTGATGGAGGAGTGTAATTCCATACGTTTCCTGTTCCACTTGAAACGCCGTCAACAAACCATTCGTAAGCAATTTGATAAGTCGAATCCCAGTGTTCAGCAAGGGCCGAGAATTCAGAAGAAAGGCCTTCATCCATTAATGTTGCGTATAAAATACTCTTTATTTTAGGCTTAGAGCTTTTTAAAATATCTAAGTTTTCACCCTCTGTTAACTCGTTAAAAGTCGACTGTATTTCAGTATCACTTTCAATCTGCGTGTAGGCATCTTCCAAATTAGTAAGATTATCAGCAAGCGTATTTGCTAGGGCCTCTTCTGCTGCTTCTAGTTTCTTAGTAAAGCTTGCATCAGTTGAATAGTTGATACTCGTTGCAGGTAGTTGTGCCAAAATTGTTGTCGCAGCAGTAATATTTTGATTCTTATAGAAACTTGTTACAATCTTTTCTAGCTCAATATCACAGCCTAGTAGTTTGATCTTATAACGAGCAGGAGCAGTCAGGTCTAACTCTAGTTCACTTATATTAAATTCAAATTGAGTCGAAGTTGATATTGTCTCTAGATCAATTGGATTATCTTCTAGAATTGACATCGTTACCGTATCAAATATTGCAACCTTTGGATCCGTACATGTTGTTGCTGCATACGCACTAAATTGTCGTGTAAAGAAAGTCGTATGAGTAATGACTCCATTAAGTGGTGGAACTAGTCCTTGTAGTCTTGGAGTTGGTGGAATATATGGATTCGATTTCGATTTACTAGAAGACGACGAGCTAGAGCTTGCCTTTGTCTCTGTGTCTTCGCTTTGGGCCATCGTAGATACTTGGTTGTAAAAGCTTACTGTACCAGAGTCATTTTCATTTTCTTCTTGTTTGGTTGTATTGTCATAAGATGGACTAGAGTCAAAAGAATTCGAGTCATATGTACCAGTGCTCTTTGATGGAGAGCTTTTAACTGATTCTGAATTAAGCGCTGTATAACCAACAGAAGTATTTGTTTGGTCCTGAGGGCGATTGTTGATGTAAGCGATTTCTGCTTCTTCACTTACATATTCAGGTGTGTTTGGTAATTTTACCTTAGCTGATTCAATATTCTTAATTTGCCCTGTATTTGAAACTTTTGAGCTAGTGGATGCTAATGTACGTTTTGAATTCTTTTCTTGATCATTTACGATTTTATTTGTTGATGTCGGGTTGTTTGAGCTAATAAGACCTTCGTCTTTGGAATTCTTATTTGTTAATATTAAGACCAACGTTAATATGACGATGGCCGAAATTGCCTTTAGTCTCAAACTTGTTCCTATCCTGTTTACGTTCCGCTTTATTAGCCAAGTTCTTATCGGTTAATTTACATACTTTTTTAGTACTTTTTGATCATAGCAGATCAATTAAATCATAAAGAATTCAGTAGGTTAGGTAGCTCTTTTGGCCACTTCCTATAGAAAATAGCCAAGCTTGTAAGGCAGTGGATTAATATCTAAGACAATAGCTCAAATAGCTCTTCAATTTTTTCATTGAGAACACTCTTTTTTTGGTTAAGGCCTGCAATTAGTTGGTTCTTCTCATCATCCATATTAGAGTAATCAAAACGAGAAAGAAGCTCATCAATTTTAGCAATTTGCTCCTCAATATCCATAATTTCGCTTTCAATTTTATCAGTATCAACATTTGGTTTTATTTCACTGATAACTTGTGTTTCAATTACCTGGTTGGCCTTAGGCCTTGTTTCTTCTTGTTGTTGTTTTTCAAGATTTCTCTCAATTTCTCGTGCCTCAAGATAAGGACGAACAAATGTAAATCCGCTTGAAAATTTAGTCACTGATTGATTTTCAATTAACCACACTCGATTAGTGATATTTTCTAAGAAAGATCTATCGTGAGATATGATAATTACAGTACCTTGAAATTCAGAAAGTTTTTGCTCGAGAATTTCAATTGATTCAATATCTAAGTCATTTGTTGGCTCATCAAAAATCCAAATATCGGCTTCATTTTTTAGATTTAGCGCGAGTTGAAGACGATTCAGCTCACCACCTGAAAAGCTTGAAAGTGGGCGATACAGCTCTCCACGATCAAAAAGAAAGTTTTGAAAATAACTTGCGACGTGGATTGAGCGGCCACTTTTGAAATGAATAAAGTCTTCACCTTCACCAAGTAGATCAAATGGTGATTTCGTTAAATCAAATTCATCTCTTTTTTGTGAAAAAAGACAAACTTTCAAATCATCAGCTCTTTTGATTGTACCTGAAGTATTTGTTAAGCGATCAGCAACAAGCTTCATGAGAGTCGATTTCCCAACTCCATTTTCTCCAAGGACACCAACTTTATCACCTTTAAAAATAGATAGGTTTACGTCTTTAAAGAGTGGTTCATGATTTTCAAAACCAAAAGAGACATCTTTGAATTGGACGAGTTGTTTCGTTTTTCGATTACTATCATTCATTGCAAGATCAAGTTGACTACGTGCCTGATCTTTTAATTTTTGTACTGCTTTTGATAGGTCGTTAAAATTTTCGACACGCTTTTTTGAACGAGTACCACGGGCCTTGATTCCTTGGCGCATCCACGCAGTCTCACGCCTAAGAGAATTTTTTAACTTTGTTAAAGAGTTGACTCTCAATTCTTCCTGGGCCGCTGTGAACTCGAGATATTGAGCATATGTTCCCTTAAATGGAGAAACAATTCCAGCGTGAATATGGAAAATTTTTGTTGTAACTTTTGAAAGTAAGTACCTATCGTGGGAGATGATAACGTGAGTCTTATTTGACTTCATGATTTCATCTTCAAATTGTTCGATTGTTTCAAAATCTAAGTGGTTTGTGGGCTCATCCCAAAGAATGAGGTTCTCTTTTGCTGTTAAGCCTAGACTAAGCTGAATCTTTTTTTGCTCTCCACCTGAGAGACCTTTCACTTTGGCATGGAGATCTGTTAGGCCAAAGGCCTTGATATAACTTTCAAAATTATTCTTAAGCTCCCAGTAGTTCCTATGCTCAAGCTCTTCCATTATTTTGTTTTGCTTCGCTAGTCCTTCTTCAGTAGCTAAGTCGAGAGAGACTAAGTCATCATTTAGTTTTTTTAGATCACGATATTGAAAATAAAAATAATCAGCAATGGTGATATCATCACTTGGAATTGTGAAGTTTTGATCGACTTTGAAAACATTAAATTCTAAGGTCGGCCCTTGTGCCTGTGTTGCTTTTTCAAATGTGAAGGGTGGAGTGCACGAATCCGGTGCAAGCTCTTCATTGATAATCTTTAGCAACGAAGATTTTCCCATTCCGTTTAGGCCAATAAGACCTATTTTATCACCATGCTCAATATAGAATTGTGCGTTATTGAAAATGACTTTCTGCCCAAAGGCAAGATTGATGTTTTTTAAGTTACAAAGGATCGACATGTGTCAAATCTAACCTATTTTTAGTCATTTGGCCCAAAAAATTCTCGCCCATTTTCTAGCCGAAATGTGGCCTCTTAGGTATGATAATGCCTTTAATAACACACACTTTCACATATCTCGGGGTAAATATTATGAAGAATTTATTTAAAATAGCATTGGCCGCATTTGGAATGTTCAGTGCACAAGCGAATTATCAATTACTAGCAAGTAGTGGTGAGTTAAATCTTAACCTACCTGATCAAACATTTTGGATTAGTACTTCACTAAGACTAGAGAATTCAGGCAAGGTTTGTTTCTCTCTAAGTGGTGCGGATAATGGAATTTCAAAATATGGAATTCTATGTGGTGACAATAGTGACAATGTAAAATTATTTGCAGGAAATGGTGATGAGGCCATTAGCGAATTTTATCTTTTCAATGATGCAGCTTCTGGTCAAGATCATGTCGTGTTTGCACCTAATAATGGTTATGAGCACACAGGAATTTATACGATTAACCTTGAAACAGGTAAAAGACTTGAGCACGAAAACTTTGAAGGAATGTTTACTGGTGTCTCTGGTGTCGCAATGAATAGTGAAAACACACTTATCTACCGTCATTCTTTTGGGACAAGTAAAGCAAAAGTTGTGATTAAAACTTTAGATGAGCAAAAAGATGTGTTTACAAGTTTTACAAATGATATGGGTTATATCTTCTCTCCTGTGACAGCTGGCAATTATGTTTTAACAAAAGTTAGAATGGGGAAGTCTACTGCTGAGTCTCAACCAGATCGCCTTTACTTATACAATATCAAAAAAGGTAGTCGTCAAATTGTTATGCAAGATAGAGATGGACAACCTTCATCAAAAATTAAAGCGATTCAAAACCAATACACAGTTAATAAAAAAGGTGACATTGCTGTATGGGCGCAAACAAATGAAGGTGTAAAGCTATTTGCTTCTACTAATGGAATCATTAAGCCAATTCTATCTCTAGGTGAGATGATTTCTAAATTTGACGGATTTGCACCAGCAATGAACTCTAATGGTGACATCGTTATTCGTGGATATGATAAAGCAGGTGTTGCTGCAATCTTTAAATATGTAAATGGACAGTGGTCTAAGCTTATTGGAGAAGGAGATGCTCTTTCTATCAATGGTGTTGATTACGAAGTTGTTGATGCAACAACATCTCCATTTGTTCATGCTCCACGTATCAATGATAATGGAACTATCGCATTTATTGTTTATGTAATAAATCCAAAAACAAAAAAATTATCAACAATGGTACTAAAAAAATAATTTATTAAAAGAAAGTTAAAATGGCATTACTGAAAAAGAAAGATCCGATTACAAAATTTTATGACGTCATCATCGTGGGCTCAGGGCTTGCGGGGATGACGGCAGCTAATAAACTGGCCAAGGATGGAAGAAAAGTTCTTCTTCTTGAGGCCCATAACAAACTAGGTGGTTTTGCTACTTGGTTTAGACGACCAACGAATGAAGGTGAAAGGCATATTTTTGATATTTCTCTTCACGGATTTCCTGTTGGGATGATTAAGACTTGTCGTCGTTATTGGTCAAAAGATATCGCCGATTGTATTGAGCGTGTTGATAAAATTCGTTTTATCAATCCACAATTTGAAATTGATACAGATTTCACGAAAGAAGACTATATCAACATCATGGTTGAGAAATTCAATCTTGATCGTGAGTACGTTGTAGGATTCTTTGATGAGCTTCGTGCAATGAATTTCTATGATGATGAGGCCATGACAAACGGCCAGTTATTTGAAAAATACTTTCCGGGAAGAAATGATGTTGTTCGCTTCCTGCTTGAGCCCATTGCATACGCGAATGGTTCGACTCTTGAAGATGAGGCCATTACATTCGGGATTGTATTTTCAAATTTCATGAATAAAGGTGCATATATCTTTAGAGGTGGTACTGATAAGCTTATCGGTATGATGAAAGATGAACTTCTTGCCAATGGAGTGGATATTAAACTTCATGCAAAAGTTGATGAAATCCTAGTCGAAGACAATATTGCAAAAGGTGTTCGTATCGGTGAGGAGAGCGTTCTTTCAAGATCCGTTCTATCTAACTCGGCCCTTTATAATACGATCTTCAAGATGACTCCAAATGCTAAATACTCAGAAAAGTTTGCAAAGGACGCGAAGGCCGTAAGAGTTAACTCATCTTCTTGCCAGGTCTTTATGGGACTAAAAGAAGGAGAGTCGATCCCAAATATTGGTGAGCTGATTTTCTATTCAAGCTCTGACAAATTTGACACTGATCTTCTGTTGTCTCCTAAAGCTTACTCTCAGACTTTCTCTATCTATTATCCAGATATGAGAAAACATATGAAGCAGAAGTATGCGGTTGTATCAAGTATCAATGCTCGATATGAAGATTGGATGCATTTAACAGATGATGAATATAAAGAACGCAAAGAATATCTTGCTCAAAATGCTATTAATACAATGGACAAATTAGTCCCAGGTTTTAAAGATAAGATAGAGCATGTGAATGTTTCTTCTCCGCGTACTGTAGAGAAGTATACACATCATCACTTTGGGTCTTCGTTTGGAACAAAGTTTGAAGGACTTGCTGTTTCTAAAGAACTTCCAAATGAAATAAAGGGCCTATTTCATGCAGGTTCAGTTGGAATTATCATGTCTGGTTGGCTTGGGGCCGCGAACTACGGTGTTATCGTAGGACATGACTTAAATACTTATTTAGATAGTTCAAAAGAATAAAAAGGGAATTATATGTTTGATTTTAAAGATCAGGTTGCAATTGTTACTGGTGGAACACGCGGAATTGGCCGTGGGATCACTGAAGCTTTCTTAAAAAGTGGGGCACGTGTTGTTGCTACTTATGCTGGAAATCATGATGCTGCAAATAACTTCAAAGCAGAGCTTGGAGAGTTAGGAGAAAACCTTTTTCTTGAAGCGTTTGATGTATCTAATGCTACAGATGTTGAAGCTTTCTGGAACCGCATGAACGAGCAATTCGAGCAAATCCATATTCTTGTTAATAACTCTGGTATTAGGAAAGATAATCTTTCTCCAATTATGCCTGATGAAGATTGGGCAAGAGTACTTGATATAAACTTAACTGGAACTTTCTTAATGACAAAGAGAGCAGTTAACCATTTCTTATCTAAGAGATACGGGCGAATCATTAATATGAGCTCTGTTGGTGGTAGTCTTGGTCTTCCTGGACAGGCCAATTACGCTGCATCGAAAGCGGGGCAAATTGCAATGAGTAAATCAATCTCAAAAGAGGTTGGTAAGAAGGGGATTACAATTAATAACGTATGTCCTGGTTTTATCGAAACTGAGCTTATTGCTGACCTTCCTGCTGAACAAGTTAAAGAGTATAAGAAACAAGTGCCTTTAAAGAGATTTGGAAAAGTCTCTGAAGTCGCACATGCAGTTCAATTTTTAGCTTCACGTGAAGCTGCCTATATCACTGGCGCTTCTCTAGAAGTAACGGGTGGACTTTAATGAGTGATTTAAATGTTAAGGACTTAATCCCTCAAAGAGAACCTTTTCTTTTTGTTGATAAGATTATCGAAAAAGAAGGCAATAAGATCGTAACAAGTTATCAGGTGACTGGTGAAGAGGACTTTTTTAAAGGTCACTTCCCTGGGAATCCAATTATGCCAGGTGTCCTTTTACAAGAGGCAATTTTTCAATCAGGTGCATGTTTAATGGCCGCTGGTGCTGATGGTGGGCTTGGTGTTGTTGCTAAAGTTTCAAATGCAAAATTCAAAAATATGGTTCGTCCTGGTGATGAGCTAGTGATGGAAGTTGAGCTTATTGAACAAATCTCTAACGCTTTCTATTTCAAGGGAAAGACTAAGGTTGCTGGTAAGGCCGTTCTTTCAATCGAATTTACATGTGCAAAAGTATAAAGGTATAAAGTGAGTTTTTTAAATTTTGAAAATAAATTATTTCTAATAACTGGTGTTGCAAATAAGAAAAGTGTTGCTTATTTCAGTGCTAAGACAATAATTGATAATGGAGGAAGTTGCGTATTCACTGTTCAAAGTGAAGAGCATCAAGCAAAGCTTACAAAGCTTTTTCCTGATTCAAAAAGCTATATTGTTGATGTGACTGATAAAGCTCAAATCAAAGAATTAGCAATTAACTTAAAAAATGATGAAGTAAAACTAGATGGCATGCTTCACTCAATTGCTTTTGCAAATCTTACTGAGCCAAGGCCATTTCATGAAACTTCATGGGAAGACTTTGCACAGGCAACACAGATTTCTTCTTTTTCACTAGTGCAACTAGCAAATGAACTCTCTGCTCTTTTTGAGCAAGATGCATCGGTGGTAACAATCTCGATTTCTGACACAAAAGCGACTTCATATGGATACATGGGACCAATCAAGTCAATGCTTGAAACAACTTGTTCATATTTAGCTAAGAGCTTTAGTGAGTTTTCGCGTGTACGATTTAATAGCGTTTGTTCAGGTCCATTAAAGACTTCTGCTTCCGCAGGGATTCCAGGCTATATTGATAATTATATCTTTGCTGAAAAGCTAACGATGAGAAAGAAAGCACTTAAGACTCAAGAAGTAGCAAATACAGTTGTTTTCTTACTATCTAATGTATCAAGTGGAATTAATGCTGCAGGGATTTTAGTCGACTGTGGAATGCGCTCTAATCACTTTGATCAATCAGTGGTTTCCGGTAAATAAGTCCATACAATCGATTTAATTTTTTTAAGTTATAATAGGGGAATGAAGTTTTTATTCCCCTTTTTTATTGCTGTAAGTTTATATGCTAACCCAACCTTCAAATCATATTGTAAGAAGGTTAGCTTTGAAAAAGATGAATCTATTTATAATGAAATCGCAAAACTTAAAGTTGATCTTGCTAATTCAAGGCAAATAGCAGCAGTTGCAGATGAGGCCCTCGGTAGTTTAATTGCTAAGAAGAGTCCTGTTGTTACAAGTTGGATCAAACGTCGAAAACTCGATATTAACGATCCTGTAAATGTCGCGAAACAGTGGCGTCTTTATTATATCGAAAATATTGTTCTATCTTCTGGAACATTTAATGAAAGGCCAAAGGCCATTCAAGATCTTTTGGATAAAGAGTTAACTGATGTCTTTTCACAGCTTTATACAAAGAAGAAAGTTCTCCTTTTAGAAGATAGTTTTAGAAGAGCTAAAAAGAGTGCACTTTCTGTTTTGAAAATTCAATTGGGTGATACTAAGGCATTCAAAGAAATAAAAGAGAAAGTGGAAAACATTAAGATTTTCATACCCAAAAAAGTCCTTGGCACTAAAGTTGCCCAAGCTCCTCGCGATTTTTTAGAGTGGGGATTTGCCTATGATCCAAAGAGTAATGAAATTAATATCGGCCTTGAAGGCTTAAATTTTGCTTTTCCCAAGTATCGTGCAAGCTTAGTGAGTTTAATGGCACACGAGATTGCTCATTCTTTTGATAGCTGTCGTTTCTCTGGTTTTTATAATAGTAAAAATCCATTTGATTCGATTCAGAAATGCTTAAGAAATTCAACGAGTGCAGGAGCGCTCTTTAGAGATGATTCTCAATTAAATTTCTTAGTTCAAAATAAGGTTCTAACAAAAGAAGTTGGAGACAATCTCTTGGCAAACCCTACATGCAATCGATCTCTTTATCCTCTACCTGGAAAACAGCGCGATCAACTTGATGAAGTATTCGCAGATTGGTTTAGTGCAGAAGTGGTGGCTCATAGTGGTATTGACGTTGATAGTTTAAGAAGTGAATTATGTTTAGATAAAGAATTAAGAAAAGGATCTTCCTATATTTCTAACGAAAGAAGATTAACCTCAATTTATTTAACTCAACCTACAATTGCTAAGAAGTTGAAGATAACAGAGAATGAATACCGTCATTGTTCTCACTAGCTTTTCTAAGGCTTTTGAAGGTACTTTTCAAAAACCTGAATACGTTGAAGAATTTTGTTTGATAGATCTAAGAGTGACTGATCAATATTCTGCTGCAGATTTCTAAAGTCTGCCTGCATCTTCTTTACATCGTCAGCATGTTTTAATTCAAGTTTATTTAGACGCTCTTCAATAACTTTAAGCCCATCCAAATTAGTTTCTTTATTTTTGAGTTCTTCGATCTGGGCCTTAAGAGATTTTAGCTCCTTGCCCATTTTGTCATCCATGCCACTTTCAATGCGAGTGATTTCTTCTCTAATCTTTTTAACGTAATTTTCAAGAGCATCAATTCTAAATATTTTAGCGTTACCTGGGCCAGAGTCGAATTCTGCGAGTTCGGCATAAGTGTTTGCTGTGACAGAAAATATTAAAAATAAAAGAATATGAAATCTCATGTATAAATCATATAATACTTTGCAATGACTATGCATTATAAAATTTGGTTGAATTATTTACGCCGCAAAAAATCAGTTTACTTCCTAGGGATTATTTCGATAGTAGTCTGTAACTTTTGTCAGGTATTTTACTCACGTGCCATGGGGGATGTGGTGGATTTCTTCACCCATAAAACCATGCCTTCTTGGACAATTGATTACTTCATTACAGGTGACGATCTAAAGCATAAATTCTTTTTTATTTTTACAGTTGTTCTATTTTCTAGAATTATGCTCTACTTTGGCCGTGTTGGTTGGCGTATTTTTTTAGGTCGCCAGACTCATCATGCAGGTGGTTTTCTAAAAGACGATATTTGGCAAAATGCTCAATATTTTTCAATGGATACTCTTGTTAATAAATATCCAAAAGGAATTCTAATGAGTGCCGCCAATAGTGATGTTGGTCAAGCGCGCTTTGTTTTTGGGTTTACACTTGTAGGAGCTGCAGATGTGCTCTTTTTAGGTGTATTTACAATTATCTCGTTATTTTTAATTAATGTACAAATCACGATTATCTCTTTCTTAGCACTATTAATCGTTCCAATTCTTGTTCGCTACATTTCGACTATCGAAATGGAGCGCTACGATGTTGCACAAGATTACCTTTCATATTTTAATGATGAAACATCAAAGGCCATCTCTACTGTAAGATTACAGAAGCTAGGGAATACGGCCTTCTTTTGGTATAAGAGATTATTTGCTGGTGCACAAAAGTATCGAAAAATGAGACTCGATGCCAATAACACTTCAATGCTCTATATTCCTTCTTCGGGAATGGCCTCGTTGGCAACATACGTTATTCTTTTTACTTATGGTTTCACTATTCTTATGAAAGGCGAAATCACAGTAGGAGAGTTCGTTGCAATCCAAGGACTTGTTCATCTTTTACAAGAGCCATTGATGGAGCTTGGCTACATTATATCTGATTGGAGAAAGTCTTTTACTTCTCTAAGACGTCTTGCAGAGATTTATTCTCACTTTAAGGAAGAGTATTTACTTGATAAGAAAGTTGAGCCTGAACTTACTGGTGATACGGTATTTAGTTTAAAGAATCTAAGCTTTAGATATGAAGAAGGAAATGACATCCTTTCTAATATTAATCTTGAAGTTAAGCGTGGAATGCGTATTGGAATTATTGGCCAGATTGGGACAGGAAAGACAACTCTGCTCAATATACTTAGTGGACTAGAGAGAGATGTAAGGGGAGATGTCGCCTTTTTTGGACGTCCTTTTACTGAGTATGGCCATAAATTTCTAAGATCACATATTACAATGGTTCATCAGAAGTCATTCCTTTTTGCGGACTCTATTCGTAATAATATTTTAATGGATCAAAATTTTGATGACGAAATTTTATGGCAAGTTTTAGAAATTGCAGGTTTAAAAAGTGATATTGAAAACTTCGATGATGGACTAGATACACAACTTGGAGAGTGGGGTGTAAATCTTTCAGGTGGTCAAAAGCAAAGACTAACTCTTGCTCGAGCACTTGTTAGAAAGCCTGAGATACTTCTTTTGGATGATTGTCTTTCTGCGGTTGATACAGTTACCGAAGAAACTATTCTATCAAATATTAATAAATACCTGCCTGAATCAACTCTCGTATGGGTTGCCCATAGAGAATCGACTCTCAAATATTGCGAGAAGGTGATTAACTTAGATCGTGCAGAAGCAGGGACTAAATAATGAGTGATGCAAAACAATTTTTAGCACAAGATGATCAAGATGAAGCTAAGCATAAGGAACAAGGACATTCGGCCTTAAAGACGACAGCATTTCTTTTCAGATTTGCAAAAGGTTATCGTCTTAAGATCTTTGTCTCAATACTGATGCTAATTATGTTTACTGTTATATCAATGCTCTCTGGTCATGCACTAGGGGTGCTTGTTGGTGAAGGTCTAGCAAAATCAAAGTGGGAACTTGCAAAAAAGTGGGCCCTTTATGTTTTAGCACTTGAGCTAGGTGGTGTCCTTATTCACTATATTGGCCGTCGTTATCTAATCGTGCAAACAAGTTATGTTATTTTAAAGATTAGAGATCGACTATTTCAAAAGCTTTCTCACTTACCACTTAAATTTTTTGATTCTTGGCCTCAGGGAAGAATTGTAACGAGAATGACTCATGATGTGGAAGGGATTGAGAAGTTTTTTACAAGCTCTCTAGGGCGCCTGGCCATCTCGATCTTAATGATTATTTCATCGGCAACAGCGATGCTTATCACTGACTTCAAAATCGGTTTAATGGTTATTTCAGGAATGATTCCTGCAGTTATTTTTCTAATTGTTACGCGAGATAAAATTGGCTCTCTAAATAGGGCCATCAGTAAGTACTCTTCAAATATTAACTCAAAGCTTTCTGAGTATATTGATGGTATTCACGTGATTCGATCGTTTGGTGTCGAGGACTGGTCTTATGACAATTTCAAATCAGCAGTAAATGAACAGCAAGTAGTTCAGCTAAGTGCCAATACATACTATGCTCTTACAATGCCGATGCTATCATTCTTATGTGGACTACCACTTCTTATTCTTGTTTGGTTTGGTGGAAGCGCTTACTTAGATGGAACGCTTTCTCTTGCCCTGTTTATTGCTCTTTTACGTTATTGTGAGCGCTTCTTTTGGCCTGTTCTTTCTCTTTTTAGAGAAATGGCAAATATTATTACAGCGTTTACAAGTGTTAATCGTGTGGCAAACTTTATTGATGTTGAAACAGAGAGAGAGGTCTTTGATCAACGAAACGATAGACATCATACAATAAACGGTGAAGTAGAATTTAAGAACGTGACGATGGGCTATAATGATATTAGTACGGCCCTAAATGATGTTTCATTCAAGATCAATAAAGGTGAAAAAATTGGAATTGTTGGGCCAACTGGCTCAGGGAAAACGACGGCGGTTGCAGTTCTTTCTCGCCTTTATGACTATCAAAAAGGTGATGTTTTAATTGATGGTCAAAATCTTAAAGATTTAGATATCGATCACTACCGTGATCAGATTGGAATTGTTTCTCAAGATGTCATTATCTTCGATGGGACTCTTAGAGAAAATCTTTCGGTAAACCCTGATTTGACAGATAAAGACATTCTTTCAATTTGTGATAAAACAGGAATGAGTAAGGTTATGGATTACTCGAAGCTTTCTCTTGATAGTGTCTTAAAAGATGGTGGATCGAATTTATCAGCGGGCGAGAAACAGGTTATTTCGTTGACTCGTGTATGCCTACAGAATCCAAATATTCTTATTCTTGATGAGGCCACGGCCCATGTTGATCCTTACTTTGAAAAGATTCTACACGATGGAATTCACAATGTAATGGAAGGTAAAACGTCTTTCTTTATCGCTCACAGGCTCGATACAATTAAAGAGTGTGATAGAATTCTTGTTTTCAAAGATGCTAAACTTGCTGAATTTGATACTCCTGAAAATTTAATACTTCAAAGGGGTATATTCTACAATCTCACACAAGCGACAAACTCTAGTAATGGCCACTAATTTTACTTAGGGCCATTATAAAGTTATCATTAAATTAATTTAATTAGCTCATGCTTTGCAACCATGATCGTTTCAGTTAAACACATTGGAGGCAACATGAGAGTTTCTCAGTTAATGTTCTTACATTTATTAAAAGGCAAGAAAGGTGATACGAGTGATTTTACGCCAACTCAATTAGCTGGCCTCTACACTAATTCGGCACTCTTAGTCACCATTATGGACTTTCTTAAAGATGAGCTCTGGCTCAAGAAACAAGAAGATAAGCGAAATGGACAAAAGACTTCTTATAAAGATTTTATCTCTCCATTATTTGAAGATGAACTGGAGGCAGTTTCTTTTTTAAGAGAATTTCTTGTTGAGAGTGGAGCTGAGAAAATAAAAGAAATTAAGAAGCGCTCTAAGTCGATTGAAGCACACGTAATCGAATCAATCATTGATAAAAGAGGCCATGAACAAAAAGAATTTCTGATTCAATCTTTGAATACAATGAGTACACACTTTATTAAAGAAGAAAAAGATCAGGAAGGCCGAATACAGCAGATGGGCCATCAAGGTCCTAATTTATACCGTACTTTTGATAATCTCGATGACATTTTTGAACTTAATTATCAATTGGATCAAGAAATGACCTATGATTCAACCACGAAAGAACGTCTATATCAAAGGGCCGGAGTAGGAGTTCAATCGGGCTATTCTACAATACTCTTAGCACTCGAGGGAATTGATGCTAGTGCTGGAGATACTGTTGTTGATCTTGGTTCAGGCTATGGACGAGTAGGGCTTGTTTGTTCTCTTCTTAGACCTGATCTTGAATTTGTTGGCTATGAGTATGTAGATCACAGAGTAGAGGTTTCAAATAATGCCTGCCAAAATTTAGGTTTAGATGAGAGCTTGACCTTTAAAGTTCAAGATTTGTCTTTAAAGTCTTTTTCTATACCGAAAGCAGATATTTACTATCTGTACGATCCTTTCTCTAAAGAAACTTATGACTATGTATTAAATCAAATCTTAGAAATTAGTTACGAGAAAAAAATTACAATTGTCACAAAAGGTAATGCAAATAAATGGTTGATGGATATTGCTAAGGAGCAGCAATGGCCTTCGCCGATTATTATCGATGAAGGCAATCTATGTATTTTTACAAATCGTTATTAGAGTTATTCCCAGAAAGTAGGGTTGATTAGAAGTCCATGGGCCATGTTTACTTTGATAGGCTTTACTTCATCAACTTTTAGAGTCTGCATAAAACCTAGAACTAGTGCCATATTTGTCACGTCTGTCGATGCATACTTGCTGTCTATCTCTTTATCAGTAAGCTTTGCTCTTTCCAGAAGTTTGGCCAGGAGAGTTGACTGGTTGTAAACGCGATTCGCTTTCTTAAATTGCCCACCAATGCTGAAGTAGTGAACACCACCAACTCCATAAACCTGATAGTCTTTTAGATTTCCAAAGTCAGATAATTGTTCTTTTGCTGTTACTCTGGCCAGATCCATCGCTTTTAGAGCGCGCTCTTCTTTTAGTGGGTTTGGTGTCTTAGTCCCTTTTGGATAAAACTCTTTTAAAACAAGATTTTTAAAAGTAACAGATGCAACTTTTAAAAGGGCCACCTGTGTTTGTTCACCTTTTTTATCAATTGGCTTTGTGATTTGCATGCTTCCACCACCAATGTCCCAGATGGCAATCGGAGGATTTTGTGAAACATTCATTGACTTAAGTTTTGAAAGAGCTGCAGAGTAAGCAAACTTGGCTTCATCTTCTTGAGAGATAATCTCTAAGTCTACACCTGTTTGTTCTTTTAATTGATCTGCAACATCATCACCGTTTGCTGATGTTCGAAATGCTGAAGTCGCAACAGCTCTAATATCTTCGGCGCCTTCATTTTTTGCTAGATATTTAAACTCATCAAAAACATCTCTTAGACGATTTTGCATCTCTTCATTAAACTTATTGTCTTTTGAAGATTGTAGTTGATCCTTAAGAGGTACTGCTCTTTGTGCTTCAAAGAGAATCCCTTCTACCATCGCTCGACAAGTATCCACGAGTCCTACAACTAGTTTTGTCGAACCTGAGCCAAGATCAATTGCGGCCCTTTTGACGTGGCAATTAGATTGGCCTACTTTTGTTGAATCATTGCTTGTCGCACATGATATGGTTAGTAGAATTAAAAGTAGTGTCGAGATTCTAGCGATAGACAAATGCTCCTCCTCGAACATCTTCAATAATTGATTTTACTTTTGTTTTCTTTTTTACTTTTCCATCTTCTGTCGATTTAAGATGAGCATTGTGCATCTTCTTGATTGCCGTACCAATTGCTTTACCCATTAACGGAGGAACAGCATTTCCAATCTGTCTCCACTGAGCAGAGATTGGCCCACAAAATTCAAAGTCATTTGGAAAACTTTGAATTTTTGCCGCTTCTCTTTGAGTTAGGTAGCGATGCTCTGTAGGGTGGTAATAACTATGACGATGAGTCATGATTGTTGGAGATACACTTCTCGAATCAAGTCTCTGGTACTTTGTTTGTCTAAATCGCCCCTCGCGCATTGTTTTCCAATCAACACCAAGTTTTAGCGATGGAGTAAGATACATTTTTTCGTCTTTTTCGTAACGAATTCCTTTACCTTCTGGAATACGTTTGATGCGCTTTAAATCTAGTTTAGATTTGATCTTAGCACTATCTAGGTCATGATTTAAAACATGGCCAGCTTTCGTTTCAATATCACTTAGGGCCTCACCAACAGTAACTGGTGGGCGATATGTTTTTGCTACAATTGTATCGTGAGTAATTTTTGGAAATTCAACTTTCTCGTTAACTCGACTTCCAATAAAGATTGTACGGCGTCTTTTTTCAGGTACACCATAGTTCTGAGAACTCATAACCTTAACGTCTAGGTTGTATCCAAGGGAATTGAATTTCTTAAAGATTGCCTTTAATGTTGATTCATTCTTCTTAGCAAGTAGTCCTGTCACATTTTCAATAACAACGAATTCTGGATTAGTTAGTTTCACAACTCTTACGAATTCAAGAAAAAGTTTATTTCTAATATCGTCTGGGTTTCCCGGGCCAACAGTTGAAAAACCTTGGCATGGAGGTCCACCAACAACAAGATTAACTTCAGTGTCACCAAGAACTTCTTTAATTTTTTTGTTACTTAGTTTTGAAATGTCGCCGCAATATGGATAGGCCTTTTTGTGATTATGTGCAAATGTATCCATGGCGTGTTTGTTGAAGTCAATTCCCATGACACACTCAAAACCTGCCATTTCAAGTCCACAAGAAAATCCTCCTGCGCCTGAAAAGATATCAATAAATTTTAGCTTCTTGCTTCTTTTACTATTACCCTTACTCGTTTTCATAATTTGTGTTGTGTCCTCGTGTGTTTTTGCGTCGTGAATGAATATTATCTGATTTTGCGTTGAGTTATGTCAATGAATATATGAGCCTTTTGGTGGGATAAAGTTTTTGATAAATTTAAATTTACCCTGTTTAAATTTCTAAAATCACTTATAATTTAATTATGCAATTTGCTAAGAAAGATATGAAAAAAGAGAGGATTATCGTCGGGATGGATGGCGGTATTGACTCGGCCGTTACTGCGCTGCTTTTAAAAAAGCAGGGGCATGAGTGTATTGGAGTCAATATTTCTTTTTTTGAAAAGATCACTAGTGAAGATGAAGCTTTACTGGAGCAGTTTAAAACAAAGCTTACTCCTGAAGGGCAATTGCTAGAAGAGCTAAGGGGCGATGAGGAACAGTTAGAGGCCTTTAGACAATATGAGAAAATTTCGTGGAATAAGAAGATCAATAGAATTTTTAGTCCTTGGGCAAGTGAATCAGAAGAGAAAATCAGGGATATCTGTCGACTAATAGGAATTCCTTTTTATGTTACGAGTGCTTCTGGAGCCTTTGAAGAGCGCGTTATTTCTAAATTGTTAGAGAGTCGTGTTGCAGGTATTTGGTGTAATCCAACAATTGATAAAGCAACTCTCGTTCTTGAGACTCTCTATTCAAAATTATCTGTTCTTAAGGCCACAAAGATTGCGACAGGACATTTTAGTAAGGTAATCCCTGTTCAAAATCGATTTGTGCTAAGTGCACCAAACGATACTGTCAAAAATGACTGTCATCTCTTAACTCAGGTTAGTAATGAGGTAATGTCTCATTTGAAACTTCCTTTGGCAGATCTAAAGACTGCAGAGGTTGATAAGATTGGCCAACTTGTGGATTCAAAAACAATTTCACGAGTTGAACTTGAAAAAAGAGCAGTACTTCGCTCACAAGCTTATTCAAATGAAGAAATTATCGAGTTAACTGATCGTTATATTGCTCGAAGTTTTATCAAAGAGAACACTATCTATCTTCACGATGACGATAGTGTTGTTGGTGAGCATAAAGGCCAGCATCAATATTATCTTGGACAAACACAGTATAAAACTTTTGATAACAAACCAAAGCTTCCAGATAGTAAAATTGTTTCTATCAATATGTCTCGTGGTTTTATTTACGTTGCAAAGGCAAAGGAATTAACGTTTGAGCGTATCGTTGGCAATCACTTTGTTAATTATGAAGTCGTTGACACATCTAGGCCTGTGGAATGTTATTGTCGAATTAGCTCGACAGGTAAAGGATATAAAGGAAATCTCTATATTTTAAATAATGGAAATATATATTTTGATCTCGATGACAAGTCAGAAGGCATATTGTTTAGAGGAGATCATTTTATCTTTTTAACAAAAAATGGACCAAGTGCTAAGGTAATTGGTCACGCAAAAATTTTTCAAACTGGACAATTCATCGATGGTGAATTCTACCGTCTACCGCTAAATAAGAAGCAAAAAGAAGAGCTTGAAGAAGCGCAATCTCGTCCGAAAAAAAGAGAACTAGGGTTTTAAATGAAGTATTTTATTATTGCATTATCGATGTCACTTTCTGTGACAGCAAAAGAATTTAAAAATTTTAAAGACACGTATAAACTTTCTAAAAGTAAAAGGTCTCCTAAGAAATTACGCTCTCTTTATTACGCCGTATCTAAAAATTCAGAAAAAGATATCGATACCCTAATTAATAGCTTTGTTAAAGAGACAAGACCTAATCGTTTTGTGGGAACTAGTGGTCATAAAACGGCACAGGATTATATTATTAGCTATATTGAAACTAATGTTCGAAAAACAAATACATCTCTTAAGACAATTAAATTTGTTCCAGATGTTGAATATGCAAAATCCCTATTTAAAAAGGATTTAGAGGCCACAAAAGATAAGCTTAGTCCAAAAGATTTACGAAAGTGGCAAAAGCTTACGAATGAAAGAGTTCAGCAGGTGGATGGCCTTAAGTCTGTTAATGGATACAATATTGTTTGGGAAAAGAAGGGGCTAAAAAATCCTCAAGATGTTATTGTCATCGGGGCCCATTACGATACGGCCGCTTATGATCTAAAAAACTTTGCAGTTGTAAATAAAGGACGTCAACCAGGTGCTGATAATAATGCTTCTGGAGTTGTTGCGGCCTTGAGTTTAATCAATATTCTTGCCGAGCTCGATCTTGAAAAAACAGTTCGAGTGGTTTTCTTCGATTATGGTGAAAATGGATTCTTAGGTTCATATGACTATGTAAAAAACCTAAATCTTGAAAAGGGTATCAGGGTCTATTCTTATGTAGAATTGGTTATGCTTGGTTACGATACTCTTACTCAAGATAAAGAGCAGAAGCTTGGGAATATGAGACTCTATTATTCTCCTGCTAGCTCAGGTCTTCATAAGGCCGAAAAGTCTATTGCTCAAAGATTCTATACGAAGTCTTCCGAGGGGACATTTCGTGTGGATTTTAGCATCACGCCATATGATTTCGTCTACGGTGATAATACGTCATTTCAAAAGTTTAATATCCCAAGTGTGGTCTTTACCCAAAATTGGGAGAGTGATTCAAATGCTTCTCGCATCCATACTCCGGCAGATCATGTGAACGCACTCAATATTAAGACTTTACATCACGCCACTAACAATATTGCTATGGCCATTGCTTCATGGGCACTAGACCTATAACCCCTAAATGTGCTAAATAAGGCACATGGAAAATGTAGGTAACGGTAAAACAGTCATTGTCGGAATGAGCGGAGGAGTCGATTCTTCTGTATGTGCAGCTTTGTTAAAAGAGCAAGGCTATAACGTCATTGGCATGTTCATGAAAAATTGGGAAGAGCAGGACGAAAACGGAAATTGTAAAGCATCTCTAGAGTTTGAAGATGTTGTTGCCGTTTGTGAAAAGCTTGATATTCCATACTACTCTGTGGACTTTGTAAAAGAGTATCGTGACAACGTATTTGCAAACTTTCTTGAGGAATATGAACAGGGCTTTACACCTAATCCTGATATTCTTTGTAACCGTGAGATTAAATTCAAAGTTTTCTTCAATAAGGCCATGGAGCTTGGTGCAGATTTTCTTGCAACTGGGCACTACTGCCAGACAAAGAAGATTGACGGTAAGTCTAAACTTATTAAAGGCCTTGATAATAACAAAGATCAAACTTACTTTCTCTACACAATCAAATCAAAAGTTCTAGATAAGGTTCTTTTCCCAGTTGGTGCCATTGAAAAGCCACAGGTAAGAGAGATTGCAAAGAAGTATGACCTTATTACTCATGATAAGAAAGATTCAACAGGAATCTGTTTTATCGGTGAGAGAAATTTTAAAAACTTCCTTTCAAATTATATCCATATCAAAGAAGGCGACTTCGAACTTCTTGATGGAACTAAAGTTGGCCGCCACAGTGGTAGCGCCTTTTATACAATTGGCCAGAGAAAGGGCCTAGGCCTTGGTGGGCCAGGTGAGCCTTGGTTTGTTGTTGGTAAAGATACTGAGCGCAATGTCGTTATCGTTGAACGCGGCGAAAAACACGGTGCACTTTATGCTGACTATCTTACTGCCACAGATCTATCTTGGGTTGATGAGGAATTTATGCCTGAAGTTGGAATGAAGCTTAAGGCCAAGATTCGCTATCGTCAAAAAGATCAAGAGTGTACGATCACTGAAGTTTCTGAAGACTTTGTTAGAGTTGACTTTGATACTCCTCAGCGTGCTATTGCCAAACGCCAATCAATTGTCTTTTATACGAATTTAGAAGGTGAGGAAGTGTGTCTTGGCGGTGGAATGATTCAAGAGGCCGGGCCAACTTATTATGAGCAAGGTATTGAGCTGCCAGACTCAAATCTCTAAGACAATTTCATAGCTTCGCTTTATTGCTTTTAAGAAACTAAGAAATTTATCTTCTTTGTTCACCTTCCTATCCTCAAGCATTTGGGCCACATGAGAGCGTACACTCGACTGGAAGCATATAGGAAGCTTTCCGTTTTGCATGAGTATGTAATCAGCGCATAGCCTTGAAGTTCGGCCATTTCCGTTATCAAAGAAATGAAGACTTACGATCCATTGATACAGGTGAAAGGCCTTCTCATAAAAGCACATATCGACATCATTTAACAGGTTATCAATAAGGAGCACTTTTGCTTCCTTTAGATACTGTGGCCTTATAAACTCGATACCACCCCCGTAGATAGGAGTTTCTCTGATTTGTGAATTCTTAGCATTGTAGATGGAGTTAATTTTCGTGATGATCTCAAAGCTAAGCGTCTTTTCATCTTGTATACATTCGCTGATGTAACGATTGGCCTCATCCCATCTTACTAAGCTATTATCAATTGCTCTTGAAGCAGTGTTTGAAGAGAGCAGACGAGATTTAGCAAGCTTGGCCCAATTAGGATTCATCGATGCAATTAAACGAATCTCTAATTGCTCGATCTCACAAATAACTTCTTTAAAGACATCCCCTTGAGATTGATCAAGGGGAGTTAACAAATATTCTAGAACTTCTTTTGAATTCACAAATTTCTTTCTACTTACTTAGTTTGAACGAAGAAAACGTCTTCATAATTATTTTGTGAAAATACATTCTTAAGATTCTTAATGAGAAGAACTTTCTCACCGCCGATATTCTCAAGAATCATTTCTGTATTGGCGTAATCACTTTGGCAATTAAGTGATGAGTCACAGTTATATAGCTTGAACCTTTTACTTGTTAAACGATCAACACGGTAGTCATTTTCAGAGCTCAGGATATATCCATCTTCAAATACTTGATGGAGAACTAAAAAATACTCCATTTTTAATTCATCTTCAGTGTGAGTCATCGTCTCATCGCTATTGTCTCTAATTTCGATTGCCCATTTAAATTTACGATAGTGTTTAGTGGCATCGTTTAGTTCATCGTTATATGTCCAATAATGACCGTCGAAAGACTTATTAGATTCAAATGATAAATTGGCCAGGGTTTCATAACTTGAAAGCATTTGTGTTCTGACTTCAGTAATCTCTTTTGCTTGTAGGTTTGCTACAGGGTTCATCATAATTAATGACGTTAATAGGATCTCTTTTTTCATTTTGCACCTCACATACTTGATTGATGAGGCTTATATATGATGTTTTTATTTATATTAGAAATAATATTATGGAATAGTTGTTATACTAATTTGATATATTTCGATTACCACAGGCTTGGGTCATTAAGATCGTCTAATTTACTCTTTTTCTTCTTTAAGTGTTCTTTTTGTTCAAAGAAGCTGCAATCCGAGCCACTCGATTGGCGAACGAGGATGTAAGGCATACTTGCAGATTTCATATTAAATTTACGACATCCACGAGGAGCATCCTTGTCCCAAGTACTAAAATAATATTTGCATTGCATACAGTTGATTCTTTTCACTTCAATATTGTACCACGCTCATGATATCTCGCAAGTTGGGGACTAAATAAAATATGACTAAGTGATTGATATTGCGAGAGAAATTTGTCTAATGAACACCTTGCCTGACCAAATAATTGACGTTCATTTTTTGTAACCTTCCAAATTTACATAGCTTATCCCAATTATTCTTGGCCTAGGTTATGCTTTATAAATAGCGACGGCAATTGAACGCTATAAATGCTTATTATGAGGAATTAAATTTAATGAAACTAATTGATACAAATCCACAATCAGAAAACGATGTTCTAGTGATGTTCCCTGCTGCTAAAAATTTTCCAGTAGAAGAAGAGCGCACAGCTAAAGCACCAACACCTCTAAATAAGCTTATCGAAGAATTCGAAGAACAGGTCGCTTTACAAAAAGAACAGGAAAAAAGACCAGTTATGAATATCCCATCTAAGGAGGGGATTGAATCTATCAAAACTCGCCGCTCATGTAATACGGCCATTGAAATTCGCCTTGCTGCCCTTGAGGAAATTGAGCAAAGACTAAAGTTCTATCTTGAAGATATTGGGACTGCTAAAAGAAAAGTTTAAATAGAGAAGGCGCGGCTTTCGGTTAGTTGGCAAGTACGCGCTGGACTTGGCCGACTCTCGGCTCCTGCCTTTGTAGCTCTCTTTGTGGTATGCTCTGGCCTTGTTCTTCGGGGTCTCCTGACCCCTCGAATTTGTTCGGCATCAATTTGCCATCGTGGCAATTGACGCCTCCAAAACCATCAAGCTACGCTTGCTTTTAACATCGTGCGAACAAAGGTTGCCCAAAGGCAAGCTTTGGCGAACAGATGTATGTGACTCAAGAAAGCGAGCCGAAGGCGCGGCTTTCGGTTAGTTGGCAAATACGCGCTGGACTTGGCCGACTCTCGGCTCCTGTCTCGTAACTCACTTCGTGGTATGCACTGGCCTTGTTCTTCGTCAGCTCCTGCTGACTCGAATTTGTTCGGCATCAATTTGCCATCGTGGCAATTGACGCCTCCAAAACCATCAAGCTACGCTTGCTTTTAATTAAGCAGTAATATACTTCGAAAAATGTATGGGAGTTTGAATGAATGGTGCCTAGAACTGGACTTGAACCAGCAAGCTCGAAAGCACACGGCCCTCAACCGTGCGTGTTTACCAATTTCACCACCTAGGCACATTGAAATCACTTGAATTCTTTAGATATATTAATCACTTAGAATTTGATTGGCAATGAAAAATCTTGCTCGATATTGACCCGCTGTGGCATCGTCCAGTAAACTAGTTCAGTGAGGATTATTCTAATATTTGTGCACTTTGCACTATCATTTACCCTGAATGCTAAAGAGTATACGAGGCCTATTGATTACGCTGAGTATACAGTTGAGATTAACGCTCCAATTGAAGCTGTGTGGGACTATAACTCAAAAAATGAACACGCACGTCAGTGGTCGACCTACTTCTATAAGATTGTCTCTTGCCCAAATTCGCAGTGTCCGTGGAATCAGAAGTTAAAGCAAAGTGATATTGGTTTCACTCGACGTTGTTATCGAAGAGAGAGTGAGCAGGGGACTTTTTGGGACGAAACGACAACAATGGTTTCAAAAAGTGAAAACGAATACTACAAGCAGATCAGGGCCTATAACTTCAACGAATTTATGGATTTTATGAATTACAACGAGAAGGGAGAGTTTCTTGTTGAACAATTTTACAAGAAGCTTGGTGACAATAAGACGTCATTAACTTTTCGCTCTGGCTATATTCGTCGCCATGAACTTGCAAGTGCTCCGTCAAAATTTGAGTTCTTTTTATGGGAACAAATCTTTCACTTCATCACTAAGCGAAGTGTAACGAATACTTTTAAATGGAATCTTGAAAATATTAAGGCTCATATTGAGCAGGGTGAAAACTATAAGAGAATCCACCCGTATAGCTCAAATGATGCTGATTTTTATTAATTAGATTACTTTGAATACTTCATCAAAAGAGAAACGTACTTTTTCAAGATCCTTGTACTTGTCTTCATCTGATCTATAACCAAGCGCTACTGTTCCAAGAGTTTTATACTTTGTCCCTTCAAGCCCTAAGATCTTATCGTATTCTTCTGGAACGATCCCTTCGATTGCACATGTATCAATACCTTGAATGGCCGCAGTCATTAGAAGCTGTCCCATTGCAATATATGTTTGGCGTTGTGACCACTCTGGAATCGTTTTTGAACGTGGCCCATCAATTAATGCCGCCTTCATAACATCAAAATATCCTTGTAGACTTTCACGTTCTACATTTCTTTGCTCAGCAATTGATTGCACAAACTTTTCAACATATTCTTCATCTAACTCTGTAAGGTAAGTAAGAACAACGTAGTGAGAGGCATCAGTTACTTGAGATTGGCCCCAAGAGTGCTCTCTTAGCTTTTGGCGTGTAGCCTCATCATTTACTAAAATGAACTTCCAAGGTTGTAGTCCAAATGAACTGGCCGCAAGTCTTAAAGATTCATTTAAAACGTGTAAGTCCTCATCTGAAATTTTTTTTGTTTTATCAAAAACTTTTGTGGCATAACGCCAATTAAGTGCTTTTATAATTTCTTCATTCTTCATGTGTACTCCACTGGTTATATATTTTATCTGCTTCAGCCTTTAGCTTCTGTATTTCTTTTAGATCAACATTATTTGAACAAAGAAGCTTTTGCGGAATTGATTTTGCTTTTTTCTTTAGTTTCTTTCCACTTGTCGTTGTTGTGATATAGACAATCCTTTCATCTTCAATACATCTCTTTTTCTCAACTAGGCCCTTTTCAATGAGGCGCTTAATCAGGGGAGTTAGAGTCCCGTTATCAAGAGAAAGCTTTTCTCCAAGCTGAGACATATTCACTTTGTCAGTTTCCCATAAGGCAAGCATGACAAGGTACTGTGGATATGTAAGATTGATCTCATCGAGATATGGCCTATATTGACTAGTAATGAGTTTACTTAGTCGATAGAGGCTGAAACAAATCTGATTGTCGATTAATAGAACTTCATCATTCATTATTTAAAGCTCTTTTCGATATCTTTTTCTAAACTTTCTGGTTTATCAATTGGTGCATATCTCTTAACAGGATGGCCTTCACTATCTACTAAAAATTTTGTGAAATTCCATTTTATTTTCTTGCTACCAAGTAGTCCTGGTAATTCATCTTTAAGATATTGATATAGTGGGTGTGTGTTATCTCCATTAACATCAATTTTTTCAAAAAGCGGAAATGAAGTTTTGAAAGTTAAGTCACAAAATGATTGAATATCCTCTGAGTTTCCTGGCTCTTGTTTGCCAAATTGATTACATGGGAAGGCCAAGATCTCCAGTTTTCCTTGATACTTATCGTATAGCTTTTGAAGTCCTTCATACTGAGGAGTAAAGCCACACTTACTTGCTGTATTTACGATCAATAAGCTTTTTCCCTTAAATTCAGATAGTGATCTTTCATTACCTCTAATATCAATAGCTTTGTAATCATAAATACTCATTTCAATCTCCTTTGATTTATTTGATAAGTAATATGTATCACAAAACTATATTGTGCACAATCTAATTGTAAAAAATAAGATATTGAAAAGATTTCAATATCTTATTTATATTGACGATCATATAGAGGAGGTCTGGCATGGCGCTCCATGTATTCATTTCCTCTGTAATCATCATCATTCATTTCTTGTATTTCTTGCTCAGACGCTGGATTTCTCTGTTTCTTCTCTTCACGAGATTGTTTTCGGTCCTGAGTTGCATTTTGCTCCTCTCCGTGAATCAATCGCTGAACTGAAGGATCATTTTCATCAACAATGGCAGTATACCGCTCTCCATAAACTTCAAAGCCGAAAGCAAGAATTGCAAGTGTGATTATAATGTATGTGAGTGTCTTCATCTTATAACTCTTTTTGCCTCTCTTTTAACCTTGCTCTTACTCGTAGATTAAGTAGTGCATGTTGTTTAGAGAAGCATCTGCTTTTGCATCGCTTGAGGCAGGTGTACGCTCCATACGATGCTTCATTTTGGATTTCTTATCCTTTTTCATTTCTTTACTCATTTGATGACTTTCTGTCTTTTTTGACTTTCTCTCGCCCTTATCTCTCGCTGCAAATGTAGACGTGCTAAGCAGTAGAACGATTAAAGTCATAGGAATCAATTTCATATCATACCTCTTGTTTGTGTTTAGGCTTTTCTAAGCTCTTTGGTTGATTATGAAACTGTACTTTGGTTTTTTTATGTAATTATTGTGGAGATTGTTTGATATTTTTTTTACTTGAATGGACGCTTATATTTTCCATCACTATCATGAGTATGACCATTTTCATCATCGCTTGGAATGCTTGCTGGATAGCGACTGCGTTCATATTCTTTTGGGATTATTGGGCCCATTCCGTCATCATCAATTTCAAAGATTTTTGCCTTCAAATCCTGTGTCTGAGTCTTATTAGGCGACTGTCCCTCTATAGCTAAGGTGTCGTAGGCACTTACTTTTACGGCCATTAATATAGAGAACAAAATGAGTAAGGATATTGCTTTCATTGGCCTTGTTACCTTTCTTTGATTAAAATGCTGATCATAGTTTTACTAATTTTAACTATCGGAATTTTATTTATATACTTTATTTAATAAATACTTTTCCTTGTAAATGTAATGGGTTAGACCTTGTCCAAATCAATAGCTGAATTCATTCATCAAAAACGACTCTCATCAATGCAATCATTCTTTGATGTGGGAATTAAACGCTTCTCTCGCATTACGCTGGATGAGCTTCGTCGGGCCATGGATCTTATTGAAGGCGAGTATAAGAATCTTGTCAATTGCTCTATTCAAAAGCTCAATGACCATACTTGCTTAGTTTGGGGCGAGCCTAAAGCTCATTGTATTATTCATCTACACTCAGGAGGCTATGTTACTGGCCATGAGTATACTAGTGCTCAATTTTGTCAGGCCCTTTTCGATTTCCACGAACACTCTTCCTATATCGTTTGTCCTGATTACCCTTTATCTCCAGAATCAAGTATTCCTGAAATCACAAATTGGTGCCTCGCTCTTTTAAATGATCTTCATCTTAAAGGTATAAAGAGTTTTACGTTAACTGGTACTTCTGCTGGTGCAAATCTTGCGACATTAGTTACATTGGCCAATAATCATTTAGGTAGTAAAGCATTTAAAATCTCTGATTTACATCTCTTAACAGGTCATTATCAAAGTGATTTTGAAACGACGTCGGCAAATCGATATGAGAGTGGCGAAGAAAGTGGTTTATCTAAATCTATGCTTTTAAAGCTATTGGATTATGCAATCTCAAATCGTGAAGTGCATATGAAAGACCCTGCGATTTTTCCTCTTTATAGTGATGAGCTTGAGGCCCTTCCTAAAACAATTATCTATGCCGCTAAGTATGATGTTCTCTACGATGACAGTTTAATGTTTTATGAGAAGTTATTGAGAGAAGGAGTTGATGTAACTTTCAAGGAGTTCTCACATGGATTTCATGCTTGGTCGAATCATATCCTTGAGAATGAAGAACTTCTAAATTATGCAAAAGCAAAAATCTTCACTGAAATCAAAGATTCGTAGATTCCTGAATTATCTAATCTTTCTCAAATAAGCTCTATCGAGATGGCCACTTTAATGGCCATAATTTTGACTTATAAGGATTCAAAAGCACGATAAATAGGTGTATTTAGAACATTTGTTGAGTAGCGATAAACTCTTATTAGAGAGGATTTTATGAAAGCTCAATTGGGTTTCTACAGACGTCACTTAGCATTAGGAGAGTTGGTTTCTTTCGAGGGCCTGCTTATGTTGGTTACGTTAATTTCTCTTTTCTTTTTTATTAGTCTTGCGCTTCTAATTACTATCGTCTTACTTGATTATATTCCTTACTCACCAAATGTAAGCATTGTGCTTGTTGTTTCACTATTAGTATATCAGCTTCGATTTACTGGCGATTCGCGAGAGCTCTTTGGTGATTTTCTATTTCCTACTAAAGCACTAAAAAAGTGGTTTGAAAGAAGCTTTATGATCTGCTGTCTTTCACTCATTATTTCCTTCTTCTGTCTTTCTATGCTCAGGTACTTTCGTTATTCATCAATGAATACGCAGCAGCTCCTTTCGTATTTTCATATGGCAAAACCTGTCTATGCTTTTGTTTTTATCAAGCATCGTCCAAATGATTTTTTAGCTTATTATGATAAAGGAATGCCTCTGGATAGAGACTTCCGTTGGCTTAATGACCAAGTGCTTATTAAGGCAATGGTCGTTAATAATAGGCATGAGCTTTTGGCAAAATTTCTCTCTAAAAAAGAAGGATATAATATTTCTTCGGCACAATAGTAAATTCTTATATCTTGTGTGAGTAAGTTTAATTAGTTAAAATTTATCCATGGCACGTATAAAATTATCGACACCTCAAAGAGAAGCTGATTTTAAAACTAAAATTGAGCTAACAATTAACTTCGTCAATTATGGAAATCATATGGGAAATGATGCTGTGGCAACACTTTGTCATGAAGGGCGTCTGCGCTTTCTTAAATCCCTTGGTCATGATGAACTAAATTGCTTTGGTAAGTCACTAATTCAAGCTGATGCTGCTTATATGTACCGTGGAGAGGCTTTCCATGGGGACGTTTTAGAGGTTGAAATGTTTGTCGAAGATATTAGTGAGTACGGCTTTGACCTTCTATATAAATTCACATGCGGTGATCGTCTTATCGCTTATGCTAAAAATGGCCTAGTCTTCTTTGACTATGAAGAGCGCAAGCTTGCCAAGGCCCCACAGGGTTTTCTTGACCACTTTAAGAAATAGGCTGCCTATAATTTGAGGAAGTCATACCACGCTAATTAGTTGATTTTTGTATCTACTTGAACCACCAGTACAATTATTATTTATAATTGAATGGAGGGCATATGGACGCTTATTTAAATAGTCCATTAGTTGAGATTAAGAACTTAGATTATACTTTCCCTGATGGCGAAGTTATCTTTAAGAATGTTTCCTTAAAAGTTGGTGCCGGTGAGTTTGTTATTTTACTGGGAAAGAATGGTTCCGGTAAAAGTACATTTATCAATCTTGTTCTAGGTGCCTACAATCCACTAAATGGTCATGTGAATGTTTTTAATATGGCCCCAACACACAATCGTTCAAAGATCTTCAAGAAAATGTTCTTTAACTCACATGATTTTGATTTTGATGAAAACTCTCGTGTTGGTTTCATCTTAGATAATTATCGAATTCTTTATCCTGATTATGATATCGATAAAGAAAAAAGACTATTAGCTGATTTTGAGTTAGATCGAGATAAGTGCATTCATGAGCTTTCTACTGGAATGAAGGTTCGTGTTCAAATCATTGCGGCCATCGCATCTGGAACACCTCTTATCTTAATTGATGAGATTACTGCCGTTCTTGATCGAAAGGCACGTAAGATGTTAGGGGAGCTTTTATCAAAAGAATGTGCATCTGGGCGAAGTGTTGTGATGGCAACAAATATACCTGAAGATACGACATTAAACAGTAATAGAGTTCTTACAATTAGGTCTCATGGGATTGTCGATTATGAAGCAGCATAGTGTTCTTGGAAATCTTGTTATTAATAATATCAAAGAGAATAAGAATGTCTTTTTTCTTAAAACTCTATTCTTTCTTCTTTGTCTATTTTCATCTTGGATTGTTTATTTAAAATTTGAACTAAATATTCTACCAATTACTGCATTTTCAGTTATTTTTATTTCGATTGTTTTAAATAAGAGTCGTTCTCAGACCATTAGGTCGCCGCATAAGTTGACTGGGAGTCTATACAATTTAACTCTACCAATTAGTCTGTTTCACAAAATGTTGCTTCAAGCTTTTGGATTTATCTTCTCTTATTTTTATAGCATCATAGCAGGTCTTTATATGGCCAATTACCTTTTATTAAATTCTTCTCAAAACGATATGAAGGATGAAAAGGTTATATTATCTACTATCCTATTATTTATATTTTTTGCTAATTCATTTATTGTAAGAACTTTTGCCTTTCAAGAGCGTCATCAATTTAATCGACTTTTTAGAAATCCTCTTATTTCTTTAACTAATATTCCTTTTTTATTTCTAAATATTATATTTATTGGTACTTCGATGCTTCTCCTAGGTGTTTTTATTTCTGAAGATAGTGCAGTTTGGATTTTACCACTATTTCTAAGCTTTTTTATCATTCATACATTTGTAAGAGTTTATAAAGATGATAGGCCATATAACGAGCATAAGAAGTTTCGCTTATTACAAACAAGTTTAAAGAAGCAGCTGATCCTTAACTTAAAGCTCTCATCAAGTCTTGGGATAGGTACTGTTTTACTTTTCTACTTTATCTCAAGCTTTAATCACATAAATTATAATTCATATATCGTTTATTCTGGATTTGGATTTATTAAAGAAGCAAAATTCATAACACTTTTAAGAGATAAAGATTCGAGTAAGTTTATTAAATATTACGATAGTGGAATGCCTGATGATAAGCAGTACGCATGGCTGAATGAAAAGGTCGTTTTTGATTTTGCGACAAGGTTTGATCGAAAGGATATTATCCTTCATCTTCTTCCTAGTAAGATTTCTGAATATGATAGTTATATCTGTAAATTAAATGAAGACAAAAAATGTCACCCAGGAAGTTTATTAAACTTTATGGTGGTTATGAATAGCCAGAAGTTTCTAACTTATCTCTTAAAGAATAATGAGTATAAAATTGAAGATCATACTCTTAGTCATAATCTTTTAATGGCCGCAAAGGATTGTAAGGGAAGGTCTATTGCATCTATTCTAGATTCAGACTTAATAAAAAATGATAAGGATAAGAGTGAGCTTTTTAATACCTTAGGAGAGTCAAGTGAGCCTGAGTGTAAGAAAGTGATGAGAGATATATTAAGTAGAGCATATCTTAAAAAATAAAAAAGGCCTCAAACGAGGCCTTTTCTTTTATTTGAATTAATCAATTTTTTGAATTTGTTGAATATATTCTCTGTACTCTTGAATATTATCATTTTGAGCTTGGATATTATCTAGCTCTGGAAGTTCAACGTTATCGAAGATATTTTTAACTTTCTTATCGATCTCGTGCTTAACACCAATTGATAGAAGGAAGTCATAACACTTAAGTGCTTCTTCGATCTTCTTATTCGCTTCGTGCATCGTTGCTGCATTTGAAGTTTCAAAAGTTGAAGGAAGTTCTAACTTACCAAGTTTTCCACCTGAGATAACGTGAAGAAGTCCTGGCCAAAAAGATGCTTCGTCAGCATCCATAGAGTCATTGATTGCAAGAGCAAGAATGATATCAATACGTGCTTTTAAAAGCGCGATTGAAATTTCACGGTTGTGACCTGCTACGATATATTCTTCTGACTTACTTAGTGTTGCACCTTGAGAGTCTTTAATAAGTGCATCTTTCATAAGTGTGTACATCGACATTTCAGCAAAACCATTATTTTTTGCATTGAAAGTTTGACGGTGGTGAACCTTGTGAAGGGCCGCAGCTACAGCATAGAAAGATTGCTCGTAGTTACGTTTTTTTAGTGACCACTTTCCTGTATGGATTGGAGTCATCTTACCTTTCTTCATTGCTTTTTTAACGTTGAATTCACCTTTAATATCTGTTTCATAAACAGAGGCCATATTCTTGTAAAACTCTTCTACTGCATCATAGAAAAGCATGTCACGAATTTCTAAATTATCGTAAGGCTTAATTCCTGTATAAAGGTTGTATTCAAATGCCATAAAGAATTTTGCAGCATTTGTAAGCTTTTGACCCATTTCAATATTGTCATTTAAGATAAGTGCGAAAGCATCACGTCTTTCAACTGAAGACTGTGCCGAACGAAGCTGTGAGTATAGTTGTGATGTTGTATCACTCATACCGTCAGTCGTCTCACCAAGCTTATCCATTTTTTCTGGCATTTTGATGGCCTCTTTAACTTCCTTACAACCTGTAAACAGTGTAAGTAGCATAAGAGGAATTAAGAATTTTTTCATGACTCTCTCCCTAATTTTCTATATAAAAGTAGGTCTTTGTATGATGAGGGTCACTAAAATGAAAGTGTTTATCTTGACGTGTGAAAGAAGTAACCTGTCTAACTAGCTGAATTAACACTCAGTGACGTTAACAGCAAGGCCTCCACGGCTTGTTTCTTTATACTTCGTTTGCATATCAGCACCAGTTTCTTTCATGGTTTTGATAACTTTATCAAGACTCACAAAATGACTTCCGTCCCCACGCATGGCCATTCTGGCCGCATTAATTGCTTTTACTGCACCCATCGCATTTCGCTCAATACATGGAATTTGCACAAGGCCACCGATTGGATCGCAAGTTAGTCCTAGGTTATGTTCCATTGCAATTTCTGCGGCGTTTTCGATTTGTTCGTTTGTTCCACCAAGTACTTGTGCAAGCCCTGCTGCCGCCATTGAGCAAGCAACACCAACTTCGCCCTGACAACCAACTTCTGCACCTGAAATCGAAGCATTCTTTTTATAGAGAATCCCGACACAACCGGCGACTAAAAGGAAGTCCACAACTTTATCAATTGAAGCGTCCTTAACAAATTTAAGATAGTATTTAATAACTGCTGGAATAATTCCGGCCGCTCCATTTGTTGGTGCTGTCACAACTTTTCCACCAGAAGCATTTTCTTCGTTAACAGAAATAGCAAAGAGATTTACCCAATCCATAATCGTTAGGGGATCAAGGTTCTTCTCACAGTCTTTTTTCGAAAGAGCTTCGTATAACTTCTTTGCTCGTTTATTTACTTTAAGGCCACCTGGAAGTTGTCCTTCTGCTTTAAGGCCCCTACTTATGCAATTATCCATTGCCTGCCAAATTTCTAAAAGGCCTTTATTAATCTCTTCTTCACTTCGCCATGATGTTTCGTTTGTCTTAATTAAATCACAAATTGAAATATCATTTTCATTAGCGATTGCTAGAAGTTCATCTCCACATGTGAATGGATATTTAACCTTGCTTGTGTGTTGAGAGAAAATATCGCCTTCGTTATTTTCGCCTTCAGCTACGATGAAGCCACCACCAATTGAGAAGTAGACTTTCTTATATAACTCACGTCCATCTTTATCGATGGCCTGGAAGCACATTCCATTCGAGTGGAAGTCGAGAGTTTGTTTGCGATGGAATAAGATATGTTCACGTGGAATATAAGAGATCACTTTTGCGTTATCTCTACCTTCAAAGAAAGTAAGCTTTTCTTGGTCGTGTGCTAGATTTAAGATGCGATCAATTTGATCTGGGCAGATATCTTCAGGAGTGTAACCACTAAGTCCTAGAATGACGGCCTTGTCTGTGCCATGTCCTTTACCTGTTAAGGCAAGAGATCCATAGAGTGCTGTCGAAACGACTTGCGTCTCATCAAATAAGCCCATTGAAACGAGTTTATCCATAAATTCTTTAGCGGCCCTCATAGGCCCTACTGTATGCGAGCTACTAGGCCCAATTCCGATTGAGTAGATATCAAAAACACTTAAATTCATGAGGAATTTATATCAGATGATTATGATTTGAGCTAGCCTAGTTCCACTTATCTTCAAGATATGTATGAATTGTGTTCACTGTTGCTGCATCAGGTGGATCATTAAAGAGCATAAATTCCATAACATCACCGTTAAAATAGCCACCATTTCCACTAAGAGATCCTGTATGGGTGTAGCTATCACTAAGGTATGAACCTAAAGAGATTGCCCCCGAGTGAGCATATAGGAGTGAAGTTGAAGTTGTAGAGCCAATTGAGCTTCCATTTATATAACAAGTGAGATCACCATCTGGCCCGGCCGCTCCCGTATAATTTGTGTAATCAAAAACCCAAGTAATATGATAAATGGTATTTATTGCTATCGGCGCGCTGACAGAAATGAATGGCTGGCTACCGTCTCCGTCATCGTTTATATTCCAGAATCCACAGTACAGATTTCCGCCTTGAATATAGATATTCATTCCACGACTGGCCCCGCCTTCCTCGTAGATAATTTGCAGACTTGTGATATCGGCAGAGGTCTCAATAGACGCTGTGATATTTCTTTGATTAGTCGTGGCCGTATTTAGCTCTGCATGGTTTGCAACAGTTAGATACTGATTAGTTCCATTAAAAACAACATGATTATCGACGCCATCAAAAGTTGGAGCGCCTCCATTTTGATAAAAATTATGTGTATTGGCACTACCGGAAATATCAAGCCAATCTTCGACAACTCCATTGAATGCACCATTGCTCGCAATTTTTCCCGTGTTGTCTAGGATGGAGCTTAAGTCGCTAGCAACTAGTCTTGCAACCATATTAGGGAGGGATGTTGCTGGATTGAAAACCTGAAAGGCCACTGAGTTTTGTGTGATACTTAGACCTGCACCATCAACTGCCCTTAATGAGATATAGTAATTAGTTGCTTCATTAAGTGAGAAGCTAGCGCCATCAACACCACTAACTAGCTTATAACTTGTAACATTGCCGATGTTGATCCAGTTCTGAATATTTGTGAAGCCCGGATTGGTTCCGATTGCAATTTCATAATGATCGATTTGGCAGTTATCTGTTGCTGCTACCCAAGTTGTTGTCGTAGACGATGCGGCCGTGGCGTCATCTGCTGAAACGTCTGGTGTACCAACAGCACTTGGTGCCGTGTTGTCCCAATAGAAGCTAGTGCTTGCTAGAGTCGTCGAGGTTTGTGCTGTTGCACTTACTGCACGCACCGAAGGGTAGTAAGCTTGGCACTCTGTTAATCCAACAAGACCTGTGTGCGTGTAATTTGTTACTGTGCCAATATTTGTCCAGGCCGTATGCTCGGAACCAGCCGATGTTGTTCCTAGAGTGTAGTCGATATGATCGAAACTTGCTGGATTAGTCCATGAGACTGCTGGAGCATTTTGCGGTAAGGCGCCCGTAATCACGGCCTGGGCCGTTGAAATTGCGCTGGGAGCCGCCTGACCAACAGGAGCTGCCTGGATACCATCTGCACCTTCTGCTCCACCTGAGCAAGAAGTTAGGATGAGGCCAAGAGATGTTAATATTATTGCGGACTTAACAAGTTTCATTCTAAATAAATTATAGAATGAATGATCTTTAATTAATTTAGGAAATAATTTACCTAGTTTAAGTTGTTGAAATTACTTACCACGAGAGTCCGGATAGATGCAACGGTCTCCACAATGTTCTTCGATGTCCTGCCATTTGGGATTTTGCTCTAATTCGTACTTATATTTATAGATCTCTTCAGATGATGGCCTTCGAATTTTTCGTTCATCTTGATTGGCCGCTTCTTCATAAGGGTTTGTTGTTCCAAAGCTATCCATACGGTATGGGCCGCTTTGATTGTCTGAGTCTTCTTGTGCATAAGCACCAGAGAATAATAGTGATATAATCAATATCCTTAGAAGTTTCATACAGTCTATCATTACCAAAGAAGATGAATCTTTAATGAAAGACTGTGAATAGAAATTCTTATTTATTTTAGTCTTTCTTATCAAGGGCTTGATAGAGCTTTAATGAAATCCAAGCATCAGTTGCAGCGTAGCGAATTTGGGCATCTGTTAATTTGTTATTTTCCCAATTTGTTAGCTTTGCCTTCTTAGAGATTTTCTTCTCTAAGAGAATTCCCGTTAAGGACTGTAGACCAAGAGTAATATAGCCTTGCGCTTTTGCAAGGTCTTGAACATCGACAACGCCTTTTGCGTTGATATGGTATTGCTTCTTAAGATCACGACAATCGTCTTTAACCGCAACCCCTGTTTTAATTAGATTCTCGTCTTCTAAATATTCGACTAGATAGTCAGGGCATTGAATCTTATTTAAACGAAAAAGGAAGCACTCATCTTCAAATGAAACTTGAATAAGACTTATGCGAAAATTGTCGGTCTTTTTAAAAGAAGGCCTTGATTCAGTATCAAGGCCCGTGCAATTGTATTTTTGATTTAATTCTTGAAATCTTTTAGAAATATCTTGGGCCTTTTGTTCAGTATCAATTAAATGAATCTGGCCCGTGTAATCAATCATCTCGAAAGAGTTGATTTCTTCTTTAGTAATTCTAGCTTTAATATTATTCGTATTCTTCTTCGTATTCTTCAATGACTTCTTCCACTTCTTCTTCGCTCTTAGCGCCTTCTTCAAAGATATAAGGCCCTAAAGCTTCTTTTAATTTGTAATCAGTGTAAGCAGAGACAACTTTTGTAACAGTTTCACCACTGCCTCCAAGTGGAGATGATTGACGTTCACACTTTCCACCTTGCTTCTTACATACGTTTACTTTATAGCAACCTTTGTCAAAATCAAAGGCATAATCGATTTCACCAGCTACTAATATACCAATAACCTCATCTTTCTTATTTAAAACAGGAGATCCTGAGTTACCTGCAAAAGTATCGAGGTCTGTGATGATCTCTTTGCTGTAAATTGGGTTTGAGATAACCTTGGCTCCGTCTGCAACTTTAAGAGGGAGTCCTGTAGGGTAGCCGGCCACATAAATATCTGTACCTTTTGCTGTTGCATTCGTTGACATGTTTAGAGTTAGTGGCTTCTTATCTGTCGCTTCTCGTTCAAGTTCAACAACTGCATAATCTAGTGTACCTGTGTAAGATGCCGCTACAACGCGCTTACAACCATAGACGTCATTCTTTTTAATTTCTAATTGCCCATCTTTATTTACTGATGTTGAGTTATAATTGAATACCCATTTATTATCTCTACACTTTGATGTTACTTGGTCAGAAACTTCTGTTCCACCTGAGATCATACAGTGTCCGGCCGTCATAAGAAGATTCTTTCCTATTAAGAATCCACTACAACTTGCAATCGTAGGCTGATCTCTAAATCTCATGTCACCACAAGTAGGGTAACCTCTATGGTATTTTAATGTAGGAAATCTAAGAAGTTTTGTATCTGCAACCTTTCCTTTTTCATCTTTCAAAAAAGCATAGCTTGGAACCATTGCTGCAACACTATCAACTAGGAATTCTTTATTTGATTCGTGAACATCAACTCTGTTATCGTTTCCATAAATAACTTTATTAATGGCCATCGAATTTGTTGAAAGTAGCGCTGAAAATAATGCGATTTGCGTAAGATTTAACTTCAAATTTCCCTCTCTTTTGCTTTTTGTAAGTTTTTGCAGTTTTCTTTACATTTGAATATAAGAAAGTTGTGATTTGAAAAACTTACATGATGACGATTACCTAATTTCACGCTACTATCGGGACCTATGAATCAAGTAAATAAAGTAAATAGAGACGATTTGCAGCTGTCATCTTACGACTACGATCTGCCTAAAGAACAGATTGCTGAGCGCCCAATTGAGGGACGTCATCACTCAAGATTATTAGTTTATAATTGTAAAACAGATACAATTTCTCATCATAAGTTCAATGAATTAATTAACTTTCTACCGAAAGAAACAACTTTGGTTTTAAATCAAAGCAAGGTTTTCCCTTGTCGTCTAAAAGGTCACAAGGAAAGTGGTGGTAACGCTGAAGTTTTCTTTCTAAGTGTTGAGGCCGATGAAAATGGCCACTACCGTGCACTTGTGAAAGCGCGTGGCAAGAAGAAGGCCGATGACAAGTATATTTTCGCTAACGGTCTGACGATTTCAATTGTCGATAATATTGAAGGTGAGTTCTTGATCGCTCCTTCAATTGTTGGCAATGATCTTATTGACTACTTAAATGCAAATGCACTTGTTCCAATTCCTCCTTATATTCGTGGGGGAGAGTCAGACGAACAAGATAAGAAAGATTATCAAACGGTCTTTGCCAATGAATTAGGAAGTGTTGCTGCTCCAACGGCCGGACTGCATTTTTCTGATGAGCTATTAGAGCAGATTAAAAGTCAAGGCCATGACATTGCCAAAGTTACTTTACATGTTGGTCTTGGTACTTTTGCTCCAGTTAAAGTTGATAATTTAGAAGATCACAAAATGCACTCTGAAAATTACTTTGTTGATAAAGTTAATTTTGAAAAAATAAAAAATGCTAATAAGCGCATTGCCGTTGGGACGACGAGTTTAAGAACTCTTGAAACAATTTGGCAAAATGGAGTCGATAATTATACTCCGGGAGAGATGAAGGATACTTCAATCTTTTTACACCCTGGAGTTGATGTGAAGAGTATTGATGGTTTGGTAACTAACTTTCACCTTCCTAAATCAACGCTACTTATGCTTGTGAGTGCGCTAATTGGCCGAGAGAAAACATTAGAGATTTATAATATTGCAGTTAAAGAGGGATATCGTTTCTTTTCATATGGTGATGCGATGTTAATTTTAAGGTAAATGAATATGATTAAAGTTGAAGGTTATAGCGGTAAGGCCCGCGCAACAACAATAACAACGGAGCACGGTGAGATTAAAACACCAATTTTTATGCCTGTTGGAACTCGTGCATCTGTTAAGTGTATGTGGCAAGAAGATCTTTACGAGATGAATGCTCAAATCATTCTTGGTAACACTTATCACTTATACCTAAGACCTGGGCATGAGCTAATTGAAAAAGTAGGTGGCGGCCTTCATGGTTTTATGAATTGGGATCGTCCAATTCTTACAGACTCAGGTGGGTTTCAAGTATTTTCCCTTTCAGACATTAATAAGATCACAGAAGAAGGAGTAACTTTTTCTTCACATATTGATGGGTCAAAACATCTAATCTCTCCAGAAAAGAGTATGGAGATTCAAAAGGGCCTTGGCTCAGATATCGTCATGGCATTTGATGAGTGCCCTAAACTTCCTGCAACGAAAGAAACTCTTCGCGAGAGTATGGAGTTAACTCTTAGATGGGCCAAGCGTTGTATTGATTATAAGCTTCGCGACTACCAAAAACTTTTTGGTATTGTTCAAGGTGGCCTACATCATGATCTTCGTACTGAGTGTATGCAGCGCCTTGAAGAAATGGACTTTCCTGGTCTTGCTCTAGGTGGACTTTCGGTTGGTGAAAAGAACGAAGAGATGGTTGATTTCCTAAATGGATTTGTTCACACTATGCCTGATCAAAAACCAAGATACTTAATGGGTGTTGGAAAGCCTCTTGATATTCTTAATGGGATTCGCGCCGGTATTGATATGTTTGACTGTGTTCTTCCAACAAGGAATGCACGTAACGGACAATTTCTAACACACGATGGACCTCTTAATATTAAGAATCTTCGTTTTAGAGAGGATACACTTCCGCCAGATCCAAGTTGTGATTGCAAAGTTTGTAAAACGTATTCACGTTCATACATTAGACACCTATACACAACTGGAGAGTTTCTTTCTGGTAACCTGATCACTTATCACAATCTTTATTTCATGATTAAGATGACTCAAGATGCACGAGAAGCAATTCTAGCGGATAGGTTTGACGATTATTATAAAGAATTTTATAACAGATACACTTCACGAAAATGGGCCTCAGGCCAATAAAGAAAAAATAAAAGTTAGGAGAAACAAATGTTACAACTTTTTATATCAAATGCTTATGCTCAAGGTGGCGCAGCTGCTGCTCCAGCTAACTCAGCGATGAACTTTGTTCCAATTATTGCTGTTGTTGCTATTTTTTATTTCCTTGTTTTCAGACCACAAAAGAAACAAATGGAAGAAGAAAAGAAAATGCTTGATACACTTGAAAAAGGTAATCGTGTTTACACAAAATCAGGAATCTTTGGTACAATCGTAGGGATGACTGAAAAAGTTGTGGACCTTGAAGTTGCTGAAGGTACACGTATTAAAATCCTACGTTCACAACTTGGTGGACTTGAAGAAAGCATCCTTTCTAATAAAAAAGAGGCGTAATTATGTTTGGTGGCTTTGGAGCTGGTGAGTTACTTATTATTTTAGTTTTTGCCCTGATTTTTATCGGGCCTAAAAAACTTCCTGAACTTGCAAAAGGTTTAGGTAAGGGACTACGCGAATTTCAAAAGGCCAAAGATGATTTAATGGATCACGTCAACGATGCTGCAGAGACCAATTCTCACAAAGAGGAATCTGTGGCATCACAAATCACAGAGTCACCAGAAGCTAGCGTTGCAGCGCAAGGTGATGCCGAAATTAAGAATTCTAATAATTCTGAAGAAGAAAAAGACCAAGTAATTGAGTCGGGAAAATCGAAGCAATCGTAAGTTTTTGAAATTAATATTCTCTTAATATTGTTTTTAAGTAGTTAATCTCATATAATTTTTGTAGTTTATTTAACTCAATTATTCGAGAAAACCAAAAGAAACCCAAGGATTAGGAGAATCTAATGAGAAGAGGCTGGTGGTATCGCTTCGTATTTCTACTTATCGTAGCGATCATTTCAGGTATTTCGATTGTACCTACTGCATTCAATTTTAAAGAAACGGACAATTTTCCAGTTAAGTCTAAGATCAACTTAGGACTAGACCTTCAAGGTGGTCTATACATGATCTTAGGAATTGACTTCAAAAAGGTCTACAAAGACGAGGTTAAAGGATACGCGCGCCGTTTAGAATTTAGCTTCAAAGACAAAACTGGTAACGGTTTTGAGATTGGTGACCTAGATTCATCTGATGAACTGGATCCACGCCAAGAGATTATCCTAGGATCAGCTACTGATGTTGAGACACTAAAGGATATTATTCATGAGCAATACAATGGATTCCTAAGAGTAACTAAGGATACTGGAAATTCAATCTCTGTTGCCTTAACGAAAAAAGTTAAGACTGATATCGAAGATCAATCAGTAAAAAGATCAATCGAAGTTATTCGTAACCGTATTGATGAATTCGGTGTTACTGAGCCAGAGATTATCTCTCAAGGTAAAGACCGTATCGTTGTTCAGCTTCCAGGTGTTAAAGATATCGAAAGAGCAAAAGAGCTAATCGGTAAAACAGCTAAGCTTGAATTTAAAATGGTAAACTCTGAAGTTGCTCCTATTACAATTCAAGGTTGGGTATCAAAAGCTAAAGAGCAAGGTGTTGATTATAAGAAAGGTGACAGGTTCTCTGACTACGTTTCTAAAGTTAATGAAATCGTTGCTTCTGATCTTCCAAAAGGTCACGTTCTAGCATTTGAAAGAGTTACAAACGCTAAAGGTGATATCCTTCAGCTTGTTCCATACTTAATCGAATCTGTTGCTCGTCTTACAGGTGAAGACCTTGAAGATGCAAGAGTTCAATTTAACCCACAAAATAACAACAACCCAGAAGTAGGACTTAACTTTAAGTCTCGTGGTGCAAAAATCTTTGCAGATGTTACTGGTGAAAACGTTGGACGTTTAATGGCGATTACTCTAGATGGTAACGTTTATTCTGCTCCACGTATCAATGGTAAAATTGCTGGTGGCCGTGCAACGATCTCTCTTGGTGGTAAGAGTTACAATGAGCAACTTAAAGAAGCAAAAGACTTAGCTCTTGTTCTTCGTGCTGGTGCCCTTCCTGTTCAGCTTGACTTCCTTGAGCAAAGAACTGTTGGTCCATCACTTGGTGCTGACTCAATTGATAAAGCAAGATTTGCTGCAATCATTGGTTGTGTTTTAGTATTTGGTTTCATTCTTGTTTACTACAGAATCTCTGGTGTTTTCGCTGTTACAACACTTGCGCTAAACGTTCTTATTATTCTAGCTATGCTTGTTGGTCTTGGGGCAACTCTGACTCTTCCAGGTATTGCAGGGATCGCTCTTACTGTTGGTATGGCCATTGATGCCAATATCATTATTTACGAGCGTATTCGAGAAGAAATTCGAAATAACGTTGGTTTCTATAAAGCTGTTGAAAACGGATTTAACTCTGCTTTCTGGACAATTATTGATGCAAACATCACGACAGCTCTTGCTGGTATCTGTCTACTAAACTTTGGTACAGGTCCAATTAGAGGTTTCGCTGTTACATTATTAATTGGTATTTTTGCAACTGTTTACACTTCTTACTTTGTTTCAAAGCTTTTCTTTGAATTCTATATGAATAAAGTTGAAGGTCAGGACTTAAGCATTTAAGGATTGGAGTTTAAGATGTTTGAAATTATAAAAAGTAATACAAAATTCAATTTTGTTAATAAATTCGGAGTTGCAGGGGTTATTTCTGCACTTCTAGTTATTGGTTCTCTTGTTTTAATCGGTACTAAAATGAAATACGGGGTAGACTTCCGTGGTGGTGCTGAGATCCAAGTTAAGTTCCAAAAAACTGAAAACCTAGACGAGCTTCGTCGTGAAATGAAAGCCGCTGGCTTCAACGGGGTTACAATCCAAACGATTGGTGAGCCTCAAATGAATGAATATCTACTTAAAGTTAGTGCAAACGAAGGTAACCTTAATGAAGTTACTGAAAAAGTTTCTCAAACTCTAACAACTAAGTACGAAAAAGATGGTGTTGAAATCAGAAAAGTTGATATCGTTGGTCCAAAGGCCGGTGCTGAACTTAGAAAATCTGGTTTCCTAGCAATGCTTTGGGCACTTCTTGCAATCATGATCTACGTTGGTCTACGCTTTGACTTCAAATACTCACCAGGTGCAATTGTTGCTCTTTTCCACGACGTAACTATCATTCTAGGTGTATTTGCTCTAACTGGAACAGAGTTTACTCTTCAGACAGTTGCTGCAATCCTTGCGGTTATCGGTTACTCGGTGAACGATACAGTTATCGTTTATGACCGTGTACGTGAGCATGAGCAGAAGTTTGTTGGACGTGATATTAAAGAACACATCAATAATGCAATTAACGAAACACTATCAAGAACAATCCTTACTTCTGGTACGACACTTTTCGTATCGGCAACGATGTTCTTTGTAGGTGGTCTTGCAATTCGTGATTTCTTTATGGCAATCACTCTTGGTGTTGTTGTTGGTACTTACTCATCTAACTTCGTTGCAGCACCAGTTGTACTTCTATTTGATAAATTTAGAGGGGAGCAGGCGAAAACTGCAGATGCAAACGCTTAATTCAAAGTTTAGTTTTATTAAATACTTAATTGCCCTGTGTGTACTTCTTAGTACACATGGGGTTTTTGCGTATGGAGATGAAGATTACGATAGTCGTGATAAAACATCTTCATCTCAAGACGTCGAAAATCTTCAAGAGTCAATTGAGACTCTTAATCAAGAAATTGAAAAAAATGGTGGGCAAGGGGTTAATATTGTCTCGATGCCAACACAAGGCCTTACTCTTAAAAATGGAAAGGCCGACCCCGAAATGATGAGACGTGCAATTAAGATGATTAATGCACAATTTAAGAATGTTCCTGATGCACAAGTGGCACAAATGATTCGTGACAGTGCCTCTCAAAACCAAATGATGCAATTTTTTACTAATAGCGATAGGTTTGTAAACTTTGCTGTTGGTATTGTAAAAGATGATAAGGCACTGCTTTACTTATTTGAGTTAACTCAAGATAAGGATGTGCTAAAGCTTGCTTTAGGCGTTGTGATCTTTCTTTTCATTCTAAGCTTCTTTCTTAAGAGGGCCTTTATCAAAAAAGATGAATTCTTTGTCTTTCGCTATGTAAAGTCGCTCATCTTCTTTGTTTTTTCGACTGGATTCAAAGCAGGTGTTCTTTACTTTATTTATAAAGATTACTTAGATCCAAGTGTTGATGTATTCATAAAAAGAGTTCTCTAGTTTCTAATTACTACTTGTTACTGGAATACAGCCCATCTTACGATCAAGTGGTTTGATCGTCGTAGGAATTGATGTCGTGTAACCACTACTTGCTAACTCACTTGAGTGCATTACCTGATAAAGCTTCTGGTACCCACGTTTTTGAACGTATGGTGCATCTTCATCCGCTGGCCAGTAGAAGTAAGTTGGTTGCGACTGAGTATCACTTGTAGGCTTGTAGTGAATTCCATCATTAGTTAAATGAAACCAGATTTTTTTCAGCTGTCCTTCTCTAATAAACATAACGTCAGCTGGCTTAATCTCTTGCTTATTACCATCACCAAGATCTATTACTTCACGAGGGCCTTTGGCAAAGTAGAGGCCTTCTGTTGGCGTTCCAATAATTTCACCAAGGGCCTTAAATTCAATATTTGTTGAATTGTATTCAGTATATCCTGGACAAATTGCGCGTCCACTATTGTCAGTAAAGAATGGAATCATAGCAAGCCCAGATTGAATTAGCCCTGACTCAGCTCCTGAACAGGCTTCAGGGAAGCCTCCGTCTTCAACGCTAACATTTGGTGCCACACATGTCTCAAGAGGTGCAAAGTATGATTTAGTCCCGCTAACGTTGGCGCCCATTTCAATCATGCGATCTTTAATTAGGAAATCAACCTTGCGGTTTTCACCATCTGCAATAAAGCGCACATCATTTATATCCCACAGAGAAAAGTGATCAGGCACTAGCTCTAAACGTGGAAATTGTGGAGCATCATCGTTTTGCCCTGTCTTAATATAGTCGTGACAAAAGATTGTATCTGAAACACCTGGTGGAAGATATGGAGTCGGGTAGTCAACAGGCATGTAGAAGTGTTTTCTAACAGTATCTAAGTAGATTTGATCTCTTGGATCGTAGTTAGAGCTTGTGGCCGTCGCACGAATCATACAAGTGTATTGTGAGATAAGTTTTATCTTAAGATTACCTTCGTATTCGTCATCATCACCTGGCTCAAATAATTTGAACTGCTCGTAATCACTTTTTGCATTCTCAACACCACTTCCAGTTTCTTCAATATGAAAAGTATAAGCTTCACCAAAGTTTACTGTTGTGGCCTCAAGATTTGCTTCAAAAATATTTGTTCCTTGATAAGTCTTAAGATCGGCCGTGTAACGGCGTCCATCAATATCTGTTGCAACTAATTTACATGAAGGTGGATTTTGAGCACCATTTTCAATTGAGTTGTTACAAAAACCAAAGAGGTTTTGTAGTTTAGAGTCGTCTTTAATTTTTGGCCCAACTGTCACTGTTCCGTATAGGGTAGCAACTGTGGCCGTCTTTTCCTGGCAAGTAGCTGCACATGAAGCACCACTTGTTACCGAGGCAACTTTTTGATTCTTACAAATACAAAAGTCGTCATCAATGAATACAGAGTCACTTGGACGAGCAATCACTTCTGGTGCTGTAATACAAACACCTGCAGAGGCTTCAATATTTTCTCGAGTAAAGTCATCAAGGGTTTCATCGGCCAGAATTTCTTCTAATTGCGCTTCGTCTGCAACGACTTCTCCTTCACCACATGAACTTGCACATACATTTCCTTCGTTCAAAAGAAAGAATAGATCTTCACAAGTATCGATATTATTGACGTCGTCAAAGAATCCATCTGGACGCGCAACCTGTGGAACACAGGAAGATGTGATAAATAAGAATACAATTAAATATATTACCTTCATTGGCCTATTTCCTTAATTTTCTACTTACTTAATCGCCAGTTTTCGTTGACTTCTTTAATTTTAGGTTAATTTCTTACATTTCATTGAAATTCTGTAAAAATAAACGTAATTTTAAGTAGTTATACTGTTAGGAAATAAAATCTAGTGTATAATGATAGTAAAGTTTTTGTGGCACAATAAATATTCCTAATGTTTTTAGCGACTTGGACGATAAGTGAGGTAACTAAAAATCATAGGATTGAGTTTGTGCTCGAAAGAGTTCTCATATCGAGAGGAGATTAAAATGACAAAAGCAGATTTAATTGCAGCAATCGAAAAGCAAGCAAATGTAACGCACAAGCAGGCCGAGACTGTTGTTAATATTTGTTTTGATGACATGATCAATGCTTTATTCAATGATGAAAGAATCGAAATCAGAGGTTTTGGATCTTTCGCCAATCGTAATTATAAAGCGTACGAAGGTCGTAACCCAAAGACTGGTAAGGTAGTAAAAGTACCACCAAAAAAGGTTCCATTTTTCAAAGTTGGTAAAGAGCTAAGAGAAATGGTTGATGAGGGGAAAGACAAGTACGTTATCCGCGAAGCTTAACGGCCACGCATCCTGTTTTTTTAATACTTAAGTATAGGCCTGCCGCATCAGCGGCAGGTCAATATTTTTAAGCATTTAAATTGACTTATTAAAAAATATCCATATTATAGGAAATCTAAAATCATTCTGCGGACGGGTGCTAGAGTGGTCTAATAGGGCAGTTTGCAAAACTGTTTTTCACCGGTTCAAATCCGGTCTCGTCCTCCAAATTCAAAAAGAAAAACCCAGGCTTGTCCTGGGTTTTCTTTTTTAACCTGAAGATAAGCTCGATTTAAACATGTATTCTCCCGGTTTGGGAGGCGTTAAATACCACGACGGTATTTAATGCCGAACTATCCAGCGACGACCAGGATGGGAGGAGTCGGGCAAATCTTATGCATAGAAACTAACCCATACCTATCTCTATTGATCAAAATAAAATTTAGTGAACAAGTTCATTTTTTGTATATAATTATATTACGTTGCTACTCAAACGATTTGTGCTGGTTTAGCTGCATTACCGATACCATAGGAAGATGCCTTCATGACATTTCTTATTTTAACTTTACTATATTTTACAGTTTTAAGATCTAACCCTAGCTTCCGCTAATATTTCTGGTTCAGCTTTAGTATTTGGTAATGCAGTTTTAAAAGGAAAGAAGAAGGTTTATCGTGAAAAACTTATTCATTATCAAGAATAGTATTTTAATTTTTATATTATCTTTTTTTGTTTCAATCGCTGTCTACTCTCAGGATGGGATTTATTACGATGCGTATAAGATTGAATATCGTGGTAAGCTAAAAGAAGAAATAAAGAAGCGTGTAAAAGACTTTGAAGCAAAAGTAAAAGAAATCAATCGAAACTATGTTTCAATTGTATCTAAGTGCGATAATTTAAAAGGTAAAGATTTTCGTAGGTGCGTTTATGAGCAAAGAGGTTTGTTCAAGAAAAAGTATGGGGGGAATCCCATTGAACTTGAGAGGAAGCTAAGATTTAAGGAACAGTTTATCAGCGTGGCTTCAATATATAGTGATTCAATAAAAAAAATAAAAGTTGCAGGCATTGGAGTTCTATTAAGGATAAATTCAAGAAGCATTCCAGGCGAAATAGTAAAAATGCTGGCATTTAAGTCAACATCTTCTAGTGTCATATCTGAAATTCCGTTTAAGTATTCTCCATTTGCTAAAGACTTTCGTAACAACAGGATAAAACTTTTTCATAAAGACGATCTTTGGTTAGATGTAGATGAAGCCAAAGATTTAATTGTTTTTGATAAAAATATTTTTAAAATGACAAAAAGTGATCTTGATAAGAAGTTTTCTTTAATTGGTAGATTTGTTGATTGTAGCAATGGTGTTGGTTGTGATGATTATTGTAAAATTGATAAAATCGAGGATGGCTTTTTAACATATACTGGAGAGTTTCATGGTGAAAGATATAGCTATGAAGTAAAAACTGTCAAAATCAAATTCGAAGATATTCTTACTGAAGATGGGACTGTAAGTTGTTCAGTCCGAGAGAAGAGTGAGTAAAAAAATTACTCTCAGCAGGGAGGTTTGAATGAATAAATTAATAATAGTCAGTTTAGTTGCTTGTTTATGCTCTAGCGTGTACGGACGTGATGATTTGTATGGAGCTTTTGAGCAACTATCTCAAGAAATATAAACTGATGAAAATATGTCTTAATTAAAAACTATAAAGTGTAACAAAACTCTTTTCATTTTTTTCATAAGTGATTAAGGGCCCTACTCGCCAGGAGCAGACGCAAAAGTTTTTGGAAGAGCAAGAATTCAACAACATGCAAGAGTAAATGGTAATGCTAAAGTATATGGCAATTCTCTTGTGAAGGGAGTCGCTAATATTTCTGGTTCAGCTTTAGTATTTGGTAATGCAGTTTTAAAAGGAAAGAAGAAGGTTTATCGTGAAAAACTTATTCATTATCAAGAATAGTATTTTAATTTTTATATTATCTTTTTTTGTTTCAATCGCTGTCTACTCTCAGGATGGGATTTACTATGGAGCCTATAAGATTGAATATCGTGGTAAGCTAAAAGAAGAAATAAATAAGCGTACAAAAGATTTTGAAAATAAAATAGAGGGCATTACACGGGACTTTGTTGCGCTTGTCTCTAAATGTGATAATTCAAAAAAAGAGGATCGTGACAAGTGTAATTATGAACAAAGAGTCCTGTTCGAGAAAAAATATGGAGGTAATACCCATGAACTTAAGAAGAAACTAAAGTTTAAAGAACAGTTTATTAGTGTGGCTCCAGTTTATAAATATCCAAATAAAAATGAACAAATTGCAGATATTGGAGTTTTATTGAGAAAGCACTCAAGAAGTTCTCCTGGTAAAATTTCAAGAAGATTAGCAATAAAGTTAACATCTTCTAGTATCATATCTGAAGTTCCGTTTAAGTATTCTCCATTTGCAAAAGACTTTCGTAACAATAGAATAAAGCTTTTTCATAAAGACGATCTTTGGTTGGATGTGGATGAAGCTAAAGACTTGGTTGTTCTTGATAAAAGTGTCTTCAAAATGACAAAAAATGAGCTCGATAAGAAGTATCCTTTAGTTGGAAGACTCGTTCATTGCTCAAATGGAATTAGCTGTGATACGAGTTGTACTATAAAGAAAATTGAAAATGGTGTCATTACGTATTCTGGGGAATTTTCTGGTGAAAGGGATACTTATAGCACAGAAACTATCAAGATTAAGTTACAGGAGGTTCTATATGATGATGGAACTCTACATTGTAATGTCTATGAAGGTGAGTAATCACAAGCTATGAGTAAAGTCGGCTATTGTGGGAGCTCTCTTAGGATGTGCGACAGGTGGATTATCTTCTCCTTCATGTAAACCAAAGAAGCCAAAATTTCCAGGATACGGGTCTCCATATGATCCTGACAATCCAAAAGAGGATGAAGACCCGAATACGCCTATTGTCCCAGACACTCCTGACTTCGGGCCAGATGTTCCTGATAAGCCAGAAGATGGGCCGACTAATCCGGATAAACCAGACGACGAACCGAAGCCTTCAAACAACCCGATTGAGAACCCTGTATGTGAAGGAGATAATTGCATAGATACTAGAAATAGAGATTTAATTAATAATACGAGAGATGGAAACTATAATTTGTATACAATACCGGCTAATATACGTTTAAAGCCTAATGATATACAAAATGATATTAATAAGGGGTCATTTTGATTACTAAACTTAAGAATAAAAATTTTATTCAAAACTTATTATTGTACATTATTTTAGCTTTGACCTTATTTATATTAAATATAAATGTATATGAGCAATATTGGATTTATATTAGTCTCTTATTTTTATCGACATTTATTTATGTTGTTATACCTTTTCCATTTGAGAAGGAGAGAGTATTTATTTCTATTGGTGACGCCTTCTCGCGAAGGAGTATATTAATTTTTGTATATGCTATTTCAGTTAGTTTGATATTTACGTATTATAAAAAAGGCGAATTTGATTATTTAGAGGCATTCTATTACTTTTTACTTTTTGCTTATTGGCCAATATTTTATGCACCTATTAAAGATGATAGTAGTGGTAAAAATTGATGAATTTTCATCACGTAGGGCCGTGCTTACATGTGTTTAATTGAATACTTAACTTATTGATATATTGTAGAATCTATCGAATCCTCCAAATTCAAAAAGAAAAACCCAGGCTTGTCCTGGGTTTTCTTTTTTAACCTGAAGATAAGCTCGATTTAAACATGTATTCTCCCGGTTTGGGAGGCGTTAAATACCACGACGGTATTTAATGCCGAACTATCCAGCGACGACCAGGATGGGAGGAGTCGGGCAAATCCTTCGTATACCAGCTAACGGAAGTACTCAGCTTCAAGTTTTATTAATAAAGATTAAGATCTTCTTATCTATAATGTGACGTATGTCATATTCGAGTACTATTGTATAAAGAGATAATATCGATATCAGAACAAAGGGAGGTTCCATGAGTAAGCTAATGATTTGTGTTGATATAACTGATGAGTCTATCAATGCCTATAAGAATCAATTAAAGGATTTCGACTGGAATCGCTGGGATGAAGTTCATCTAGTGCACGGTTTTGAAACACTAGTCTATGCAGATACTTTCTATTTTGCTTCTTATCCGCTTGAAGGACAGATGGGTGATATTGAAAAGTCTGTTTCAGATCTCTTACTGGGTCTTTCTAATCAAATTGTTTCTGAAGATTATAAGGGAAAGGTCTTTGGTAAATGTCTCTTTGCTAGTTCTGCAAAGGTTGCACTAAAGGAATATGCTGAAGATAATAAAATTGATGAAATGATCATTGAAACTAGAGGGAAGCACGGAATCTCAGCACTATTTTCCAGCTCGTTTGCGGAATACATGGTAGGCCATGCCCCTTGTCGTCTCATGATTTTACGTGAAGTTAAATAAGAGGTGATTGTGAGGAATTTTATATTACTTTTTATTCTATTTTTAGCTTACTCATCATGCTCAAGCGTTAACACTGAATCACGTCAGTATTATGAAGATAAGAGCATGAGGCATGGAGTTGTTCCAGTGGCAGAGAGTGAAAATAAAACACCTGTGACTCGTATTTATAGTGCCGAATCAGTTCTTAGGGGCAGGCGTATTTATATGAATAAGTGTTCTCAGTGTCATGGTGAAAATGGAAGGGGTGTTGAAAAAGTTGATCTTCAAAAATTATCTAAAGAAATCCCTAACTTTAATTTCTACTTATTGGTTTCTAGTTATAAACAGAAGATGCCTGGTTGGAAGAATGTCTTAACTGAAAAAGAAATTAAAGATCTTGAGAATTATATCTATTCGCTTGCTAAGAAATAAGAAAGGCCCCAGTTTAAACAGGGGCCAATATATTAGTTTAATTATCTATTTGAGTGACCTTGGTGTCTAGGACGATAACCTAGGTCCTTAAATTCTTCTTTTAATGCTTTTTTTAGTTTCTTCTTATCGATTACTTGTCCAAAAGTCGTATAATCAAAGTAAGTGTAACGGTATAAAAACCATTCTTTGTATTCTTGTGTTAAAACTGAATCAACACCATCAATTGTTAGAAGATCCATCCAATTAAGCTTAACTCCTACCTCGACACTTTTTCTTTCAAGTTCTCTAAGTCCTGCTTCTGATATTTTGTGAACTCTATCTCTAAAGCCTTGCTCATTACAAAGACTTCCATCTTCATCCATCTTAGTAAGAATAGACATTAAGTCTTCATTTGAAACATGCTTATAGGCCGGAAGATAATTCTTAATTAACCATAGATCTCTTGTGTTACCTGAAAGTACACTGTAGAGACGACTACTTAATTTAAGTTGGCGCTTGTGATCAATACCTGAAATCCCATTCTTATCTTTATTTCCATTTTCCATCACGAGTACAATTCCCGCAAATATTGGAGCAAGAATTGGTAATCCTGCACCTATTGCTACACCAATAATTGAACCCGGGATATAGGCAGCAAATCCACAATAAATAAGATTCTCTTTTAAGTTCTTCTGCTTTGAGAAGCACTCTTTAATCATCTCTCCAGGTATTTTTGATGGGAGATAGCTTGTAGACTTTGTTCTAATTTGAATATCTCTTGCGAGTTCATTTTTACAGTTAAAGGCAAAAGTTTGAGTTGCCAGTAGTAGTGATAAAGTAAGTGCTAATTTTTTCATTTCTCGTCTCCATTTTTATTTTTTTTGTTATGGAGGCAAGGTAATGGATATCAGAATTTATCTCATTTACATGAGGTGACGTTTTTAAAAATCATGAATTTATTTCTTACTTAATGGTGGTGGTAAGAGCTAAGTTGTTAGAAATACATTTGTTACAATTAACTCATTCAACACGATGGCGCTTTCTCTTCTTGTTTCTGTCTGTCATTTCAAAATCAAGCTGTATCCATTTAGTAATTGTATCGAATAGGCTGATTGTCTCTTTTACATCCAGATTATTTGGGAAGTGAAAAGGATATTTTTTCTCTAATGAAACTTCATTTCCTAGGGGCATTTTTGAATCATTCAAATATTGCCATGTAAGGTACTCTAGAATCTCTGCATCTCCATCAAAATAGATATGCTCCCATGTCGTCTTTATTTCTTGATTGGCAACTTGAGCAATGTCCAGATCAGATAGAGTAAGGCCTGCTTTATTAAAGTAATAATTAAGCTTTTCTTCTTCTAACCAGTATCTTTTTGATTGAATTATTCTAAAGAGCGCATCCAATTCAGTATGTGTTAAGGCATCTCTTAGATCATTGTATATGGATAGAGTATGGTGCCTTGCAAATAATTGTCCAAGGCGCATATTTGGCCTGTGATCGGCCTGCGAGTGTTCTCTGTGGTCAAAGTATTCTTTTGTGGCAACTCTATATGGAAATGGTGCACCTTCGCGCTTTATCTTTCTTCTTACTGCCTCGCCGCGAGGCTCTGAGCTCTTTAAAAAGTTACTCAGATATTTACGATCTCTGATATTCATTAAGTCATTTCGTTGGCCAACAAAACCGTTCCATGTTGGATATTCTCCCCACAATGGCCTTGGACGCTGCCCGTGGCACTCAAGGCACTTGGCTTGATTTATGAGCCACTTTTTGTTTTTAAGGTCTAAGACAAGAAGCTCATAGCGGAGCTCTTCTTGATTCCAAGCGATGGCCTCAATCGAATCTTCTTCGTGTTGATCTGCTTCAAATGTTGAAAAGGTAATAACAAATGAATTTTTCTCATTCCAAATCACAGGCCTTAGCTTATTTGGTGCTGCTGGTAGTAGCGCCCCTGACTTATAGGCCAATGTCATATTTTGATAGTCTTCCTCCGGGATACTTTCAATAACTTGTGTAAGTGTTTGAAAGTCATTTGATTTGACCCAGTTGAGAAAAGCATCTTTGTCGAGGACCGTGGCCCTCGACATTGATGTGATAAATATCGTTAGAATGATATATTTAAGCATTGTGACTACTATCTTCTGTCATTGTAAGAATCGTAATCAAAGTTTTCAAAAAGTACGTCAATTTCTTCTGGTGTCCCGTAACGAACTTCAGATTTAATACTACAACGAACATCGTAGCTCGTTTCGTTATTGTATACTGAAGCAATTTTTAGCGTTCCTCTTAGGTCATAGTTTTCCCAAGTTGGGTTGTAGAGGTGAGCATCTAAGCTTGAAGCAATTAGACTCAGTGTCGAAGAATTGTCGACCGACTGATGTCTTAGTTCTAGAAGATATCCTGTTTTTGTTAGATTAGTTAATGGATCGACAAAGTTCTTACTTTCGAATTTGTAGTCAATTTTTTCAAGTGCTTTACCATCAATTGAAATTTCGTTAAATAGAGATTCTCCAGATACATCTGAGTACACTTTTTTAACGATAAGTTTTTTGTTGAAATTTCTGTCGTGACAAGAAGTTATCGTTTCGACAACTGTGTTAATGTCTTCGCCATAGTAATCATCGTATCCGTCATAAGATGCGAATGAAGTGTTAGAAGTAAATACAAGTGAAATAAGTAGAAGTAGGGAATTCTTCATTAGGTTCTCCAAGAAAAAAGTTTTGCTTGGAGAATTATTTAGTACGGATTTCTAAGCAGTCTGTCAAATTTAAAATGAGAAAGAAAGCTATTTATTATCTTCGTTTTATATAATTATAAATATTTAGATTAGAGTTTAATATTTAAAGATCAATAATTTTAGACCGATATAGTGTTTGCATTACAATTTCAATAGAGGTCTTCATAAAAGTAATTCTTTTTGTCACTTTTATTTTTTGTCTATCATGTCAATTTGGTCAGGAGTCTAATATTAATACTGAAAAATTAGATAAGTTTTTTGCTGTTTTAGAAAATAAGAAAGTAGTTTCAGGAAGTGCTATATTAGTAAAAGATGGTAAGTCCATTTATAATAAAAATTATAATTTTGATAAAAATAATAAGAATCCTATTTATCGCATAGGTTCTGTTTCGAAAATATATACTGCTACAATTATTCTAAAGTTAGAGGAAGAGGGGAAATTAAAGCTTTCAGATAAGCTTTCTCTCTATTATCCAAAGATAGATAAGGCAGATAAGATCACTATTGAGGACTTGCTTCGCCATCGTACCGGTATTCCAAATATGACAGATCTTGCTGATTACAAGGAATACTCTCAAACTCCCCAATCTGAAAGTCAGATGATGGAGCGTTTCTATCGCTATCAGTTGGAGTTTATGCCTGGTGAAAAGTATGAGTATTCAAATACTGGTTATGTCATCTTAAGCTATATTGCTCAAAAGGCAGGAAATGATACTTATGCAAACTTACTAACTAGTTATATTGTTAATCCTCTTTCTTTGCAGGAGACCTTTGTCTATGATGCTAAAAGTCGTCGATCTAATGAAGTCACTAGTTACTTCAAAAGAGCTAACTGGGAAGAAGCAACCAATACTCATCAGAATGTTCCTCTTGGTGCTGGTGCCATTGCTTCCACACCACTAGAAGTTGCAACATTTCTTAGAGGATTATTTAGAGAAAAAATAATCAATTCAAGCTCTCTTAAGAAAATGAAAGAATTTATCGGCGAGGGAGAGTATGGATTAGGTTTAATGAAGTTTCCATATGCTGACAAATACTTCTTTGGACATACAGGTGGAGTCGATGGTTATGCATCTATCGCCGCCTATAATATTGAAGATGATATTGCTATGGTAAACCTAACAAATGCCTTGTCATTTAATTTTAACGATATGTCTCTTGCTCTTTTGGCCGGATTTTATGGCGACGATTTTGATATTCCTGTCATTCAAGAGTCAATCTTAGTTAAGAAAGAAATACTTGATCAGTATAATGGAACATACGGAAGTAATGATTTTCCAATTAAGCTTACTTTTAGAAATGAAGATGGAGTTCTTCTAGGGGAAGCATCAAGTGATGCTCAAAATGAGATCCCTTTTGAAGCATTTTCTAATACGATATTTAAGTTTCAGCGTGCTCATATCAAACTTGAATTCAAAGATAATGGAGAGATCCTTATCTTTACACAAGGAGAGGAATTCACTTTAAAGAAGCTTAATTAGTTAGAAATTTTTCTGCTTCATAGATTCCAAGAAAGCTTATTCCTGTTGAGAAGGACTTAACTATTCCTTTATCTAAGAAAACTGTTGTTGGTGTAACCTGTATTCCTAAATCATAACCTAGATCATTATCTTCAATAAAAGTGAAAGGATATGGACTTTTCTTTAGGTATTTTCTTATTTTTTCAGTACTTTCAAATGGGTTGATAGCATAGATCGAATCCTTTGCAATTTTACCATTTTCGACAGATTTTTTTAATCGTAGCATTTCAAGCTTACATGGAGCACATGTTGTCATCCAATAAAACGCTACTACTTTATTTTGTGGAGGAAATTCTAAAGCCTTCGAATTAAGCTCAATTGTCTTTACAGTTCTTGTTTGGATCTTTCTTTCTTTAATTTTAAAACTATTCGCAATTATCGGGGCCTGCTTTACGATAAACACTCCCAAAGCAATGACAAGTGCGATATTTTGGAGGGAAAAGTACTTCTTCATTCAAATCATTCCTAACTCTAGATTCCATCTATTGTATCATTTAAGCGCTCAGTCATACAATACTGCACAAGTAGGTACGTGATAGAGGGATAAATAATATGCCTTTATTAGCAACAAAAATTCTGTGCAGTAACCATTTGTTTGATGATTCAAATCTAAGTGAATTATTTTACATGGGTTGATTCTTAATCTATCATTTAGATGATTAATTTATAAAGGTAGTGGATTTGTTAATTAACGCTAATATATTTAAAAAGAAGTTGTTTCTAGCGTCAGTTCTGATGTTTATTCTTCTTGGTATTAGCTGTGCTTATTACTTCTCTAGTAAAAACCGTAAGGCCGTAGTTGAGTTAAATCAGAGAATTGACCTCTTCGTTTCTGTCGTCGGCAATTTTGGATATAATGGCCTTATTCATAATTTTAAAAACTATGTAAATCGATCTAATGAAGCATATTACAAAAAAGCTGTCATAAAATTTAATGAAATCGAAGAAGCTTATCTTCGTTCAAAAGATTATAAACTATCCGATACAGAAAGAGAGTCTCTCGAAAATTTATTTTCAACAGCACAAGAATATCGTAACAATCTTGAAATTTTAAAAAATAGTGACAAGAACCTTTCTGCCGAAGAAAGGGATTATCTGGTACGTGTTGATGACACACAGGCCGATTTAGCGGCCAAGGAAGTTATTCGCATATTGGAGAGTAAAGAGGTTCAGCTTAATAATATTTCACAGGATATCTCTCGATTTAGTGTTATTGCGATTGTACTTCTTATTTTTGCAATGGCGTCGATGTACTATTTCGATTTATTGGCACTGGATCGAACAAATAAGAAACTTACTCAAACAAATGAAGAGCTTCTTCAGTTCTCTTACCGTACATCTCATGACCTGAGATCACCTTTGACAACAATAAGTATTTTATCAGATTTGATCATAAGAAGTATTGAAACTAACAGGTTTAACGAAAAAGACGTTAAACTTAAGGTTGAAAAGATTAGAAGTCGTGTTAATCATTTGGCCGAGCTGATATCAAGTCTTTTAGAACTGGCACGCCTAGACGTATCAACACATCCTAATGAAGAACTTGATTTTGAGACAATGATTTCTGATATCGTAATTTCAAATGAATACTTAATAGAGAAGAATAATATTCGTTTTTCAACTGATGTCGACCTATCTCGTGGGCACTCTTCCCAAAGAGTTAGAGTATTTCAAATTTTAAGTAATATCATTATCAATGCAGTTAAGTATTATGATGTTAAAAAAGATGTTCCATTTGTAAATGTTGAAATTCATGATGATATTGATAATCTCTATATCACAGTCGCAGACAATGGGGTTGGAATACCATGTGAAAGTAAGTCTCAAGTCTATGAGCAATTTGTTCGTTTCAATGAGGATAAGTCAATAGGTACTGGTATAGGAATGTATATTGTTAAAAAATCTGTTGATTACTTAAGTGGAACTATTGATTTTACTTCTTCTGATCAAGGTACTACTTTTAAGGTAATTATTCCGACTTCTTTGGTGGCAACGACAAATAATGAATACATTGCTCAAGACAATACAAGTACAATGATACATTAATATTATATATTCAGTGTACTTATATAGATATCGAGTATGTTCCATCTATTGATATGATGATCTCGCCATTGAGTTTCTTTTTAAAACGATATAATAATGATTTAAAGCTTGTTTCGGCCTTAAGGTAATCACAATCTTGTCCATAGATTTTTATTATTAGCTGCTGTCTATTGGACTTAGCTTCTTTTAAAGCGTCTAAAAGAACATTCTCTTTCTTACTTAATTTTCCATTAATCTCAATTTCATGCGGGACTTTGTTTTTTAATAATAGACTTGAGATTAGTCCATGGTTGGGATCTTCTGATGAAGAGTTTATATCGACTTCAATTTCTTTTGAAAAATCTTCTCCATGTAGTTTAGCAGATAAAAGATAAAATAATGTACGGTTTAATAAATTATTATCTTTGCTTCGAATTATCGAATGAAGATTAGCTAATTGTTTATGTGATAGAGACTTTATATCGATAATATTTAATATTTCTTTATCAATTTTGCTAAGAAGTGCATCGATCATGATAAAGACTCCTGTGTAGCAAATATGATCTTCTCATTATTTGATAAAGAAAACAGCTGATTCTTTTGATCGAAAATGATAAGTCCTTCTATTTTTTTATTTATTCTAGATACTAAGGTCGTTAAGCGATTTCTTGCATCAAGCTCATCTGTATTCGGATAAATTTCCTCTATAATCTCTTTAAAGTCACATGGGCCGTAAGCTAAAAGGTGAATTAACTGGTCACTTATTTCTCCAAGTAGGTAAGGAGAAGTCTTTTTCTCTAGTCTGATTCTCCACGCCATTGTGAGTTGAGCTTTGTTAATTGTATTATTCTTGCTGAGATATACATTTTCAATGGCCTTTATTGCTTCTTTGATTTCAATAAAGTCGTAACATTGAAGCTCATCAAGAACCTTGTTCGCATTAATATTTTGCCCAAGACAAAACATCGATTCACAAAGATGAGTTAATGCTTGTGCATATTGAAGAGTGTTCTTTTGATCAGCTAAAATCATTAATGCTTTTTCATTGTAGCGATAGGCCGAACGTTGGGCACCAATCTTATGAAACTCATCAGCGATATTAACACAAATATTTGCTGCACTTGTTATGGATTCATGTTCAATTAGTTTATCAACTGATTCGATATAATTTGCTAGTAATCTTTTTCTTAGATCAATATTACCTTCTGCTGTTATTGTATTCATCTGGGCCGTTAGTGCTTTTTTATTTGCTCCGATTTTTGTGTAGCAGTTATAGGCATTTAGAAAGTTGTTCTTTACCTGAATATGATTGTCTTGTTGAGCTGCTATTAAGGCCATGGCAAAATAGAGATCACCGATATAGGGAGAGTTTTTATATATTTCAATATTCTCGATTTCATAAGACTTATTTTCTAAAATAGCGATACGGCAAAGGCAGAAAACATGTAAAAAAGAATTTGGTTTTACTTCGTTTTGTAAGCGCTGAAGCTTAGTTTTATCGTTTAGATAATAGGCCATCATGATTTGAGTATATAAAGAATCCTCAGATTTATATTCTAGTTCAAAAAAAAGTTTCGTTAATTGTGCTATATCAGCATCGATTAAATGTGAGGGGTGAATAGTTATACTCATTAGTTCCAGCTATTAATTAGAGGTATACTACCTTTGTTGCTGTTTTTCTTTTTTACGCTATAAAAAACTCTAGCTTTGTTATGCCTAAGTAGAGCATCTTCAATGCTCTGATTCTTGCTTGTCCTAGAGACGTTTAGCATATCCGTAAAGAAGAGTTCTTTTATATCAGCTATAATTGTATTGTCTTCATCTAATATGATTTCAATTCTTGGGACAAATTTTTCAATATCATTATCAATGACAACTGATTCTTTAAATTTCTTGTTATGATTCTTTCCAGATATCGTTAGTATTATCTTATCATTCTTAAGCTTAATGACTGATCTAATTGAGAAGGTTTCTTCTGTGTTTTGATCCTTATTACTTTTAAAGTTCCTAATCTTTTTTCTCAATATTTTTATTAAGTCGACTTTATCATTACTGTAGATTTCCTTACACTTTGCTATTTCACTGTATGCAAGGCCTTCCCAATTTGCGAAGATATAATTGTCATCACTTTTTTCATGTGAATTTTTGCACCTGAAGCCAATTACTAAATTTCCTGCAATTGATAATCCCGTTGGAATAATTATTCTCTCTCTAAACTCTAATGAATTATATACAAGTGGCCCGCCACCATTTCCGTAACCATTACCACCTCTTATAATTATATTGTCTTTGAATTTACCTTTAAATTCTTTTAACATTTCAATTGTTTGTATATTTGACCTATTATCTTGATCAATATTTAAATCCTTCTGTTTTTTCTCTAGGTATAGGTCGTAAAGTTCTTTTATTTTTGTATCAGTTAGATCTCCATTGGCCTTACCATGCGTGTTTGGGATTTCTTCAATTAGTCTATCCTGATTCTTTTGACGATAAGTTGATTGATACTTTGTCGAATACTTAAATCTTACCGAATCTAAGTGTCCTCTTTTCCCATTTAAATAGTTTTTGATACAACTTTTAATATTAGAATGCGAAGTAAAGATCGATCTTTGCATGATTCGATCATAAGAAGTGGCAATGCCTGCAATTTGATACTTACTTTGAGTTAAGTTGTTATTTTGTAATAGTGGTGACCCACTCATTCCTGGAACAATGCTTGAGGGAGTGATTATTGCTTTACTTAAAAATGATTGACGGCTTTTTTCATGCTCTTTTACTTTTGAATCTAAATTTATTCGACATTCATTATGTGTTATCAGATCCATAATTGAATTCATCATTCCAATTTGATTGTGATGATTTTGCTTATATGGGATCGCTTCAGTCGTTATCGACTTGATTGCTTCTGAAATAGGAACAAAGAGTGCATTGCCCTTGTAGTGTTCAGGCGAGCTTGGATAGAAGTTACATGAAAGATCATACATATTACCGATCTGTACGTAAGAGAGAGTTTCTCCTGATAGTGAATTTTCAAAGAGTGGTCTATTATTGTAATTTATTTCTCTGTTTTCTCCAAAATGAAACTCAGACTTTTGTTGACCTCTTGGCGAATTATTTTTTCCATGAGTATAAAGAGAATTCTTATGTCGATCATATCTTCCAAATATCTCTTTTATATTATTATTAACTTCAACGACTGCAACATCATCGTTTGCACATGAGAGTGTATTATCTTCTTGTACAGGAAAAAGCTCTCCACGATAGACATAGAATTTATTATCACCGTCGACCAGGTGTGAATTTGTGATAATAAACTTCCTATTATCACTTTCTATGGTGAAACCTGTCCCGGCAATCGGCATTTCACTCTCTTTATAATGAGAACCTATCACGACAAGAGATTCTTTATCTTCAATATAATGCTTCTTATAATACTCGTTTATCTTGTAGCTATCGACATTCTTACCAAGCAATATATCTGTATATGGATCTGCATTGACAAAAAATGATAGGCCAAGAGTATAGATAAATAGAATTTTATATTTCATATGCATATGTCATATACACAGCAAAGAAGGTGCCATTTTTTCGAAGTTATTACGTATCATCTGCTCGTATTTTGTTTAGATTAACAGACGGCCGTCTATTTTTTGATCAATTCTAAGCTAAAATACTACATTTATTGTGCGATTTATTGGCATTTTACTTGCTTTATCAATCATATGATTAAATCACTTAAAAGCTTATCTATTATAAGTACGTTCTTAATTTGTTCTAGTTCAACGTCTTTTGCGGCCGATAATTTATATGGGGCCGAGGCCGGTGTTAAGACTAATCTTGGCAATTGGTATAAAGACTCAAGCCTTGATGAAGGGCCAGTTACACTCACTTTTAGGGCCGATAGTAACGGTAATTTAGAGCTTGCAGAGTTGGACTGGATGCAATTTGAAAAAAGGTATCAAAGAGAAGAATTTGGTGGTGTTGAGATCGCTCTAAGGGCCCTTGGCGCAAAATATGAAAAGATCCATGACTCTATCGGGCAGCACGGTAGTATTCAATATGCGCACTTAGTAATTAGAAAAGCATTTGTCTTAGATGATGGTGCGACATTAATTCTATCAGGTGTTGCAAAAGCAAGTGATACTTGGAGTGTTCATCAGTTTAATGAAGAAGATAGTCGTAATCTCGGTCGTTCCTATAAGAGAATCTATAATCAAGACTCGGTCAATTTAGATATCGAAGCAACTGGTGAAATCCATTTCAAAATTGGTGATGGTAATGCCCGTGCTTATGCCTACTACAAACAAGGTGATGAAAGAAATTTTGAAACTGAAGATAAAAAATTTAATTACTCTTATCAGAAAAACGAATATGGAGCAGGTATTGAATATCGGCCAAGTGAAAAGTCGAAGCATACTTTTGGGCTAAAAGTAAAGCGTAACGAATTCAATGAGAATTTCGGTCGTGGTCAAAAGAGCTTCGATGAAACACAGTTTATGCTCACTTATCAATATCGTTTTGATATGGAAGAGTTCTTTTTTGGTAAGTCATATGAAGTTGATACAAAAAAAGGTGATAAAGAATATGACGAATACGTTGAGGAAGAGTTAGATCTACCAGAATTCTATTAATATTTTAAAACAAGGCATTAGATGAAAAAAATATTTTTATCATTTCTATTATTTATTCCTCAGGTTTTTGGTGAGAACTTAAATATCAATCACGCTCACTTAAATGAATTAACTGGTGATAACGAAGCTGTCTTTGAGCCTATTGCGATAAAGGAGCTCGAAGTAGAGGAGGAATCGCTCCTTGACGGAATTAGAAAAAGATTTGTTATAACATATTCTAAGATAAATCGTTCAGATATGGATACCTCTTATAATGTTTCAAATGATGGAGATTCTCTTTACGATTTATATGATGATGAATTCGATCGAATATTAGATGAAAATTTAAAATTTAAAGAAGGTCATAAAGTAACAATTGAGTATCTTGTTACTCAAACTTTTAGTATTGAATTGGCCGATACGTATCGTCGCTATAATATGTCTGGTCGACATGTTGGTGTAACTGAAGGAGGCTTTCTAGAGGATGATCAATATGATGTCTATGAAGCTAAAAATGTTACGATATTGAATGATATCCAAATTGGTATGAAATATGCCATTAGACTTGTTGATACTCCCCGTTTTAGATTTGAGTTAAGTCCAGGTATAAGTGCAGGTTTAGTTCATGTCCAATCTGATACTAAAACTTACTACAATGGTGCAGAGTATGAAGAAAATCACTTTAACGATATTGGTGGCTATTCTTACGGTGTCTCGCTTGAGGCGAAGGCCATTTTTTGGGATAATTTCTTTGTACAAGTAGGAGTAGAGCAAAGAGATTACGTGCTTGCACCAATGGCACATGAAAGTGGTGTTTCACAACAAATTGATCAAAGTGGATTCAATTTTTACATTGGAGCTGGGATTAGATTCTAATCTTCTATCGAATGAAAATTATCTAAATTTAATTGATAGGAGTCCTCTTGATCATGCTTGAGGACGTCCTTGAACTTCTTTGCCTTGAGTAAGTCCTTTGCAAGGTAGATGTGGTTAGAGTGAACAGTTTGAGTAAGTACTTTGTCTATTCCAGTAAATGAAGTTGAAAAAGATATTCTTTTCTCTTTTATTTCATCTAACGTTAGGCCATAGAGTGGACTTTCTGTATCGATGGGATGCATAACTGTCCATGTTAGAAGAAATGTCGGGTTTTCTGTGTTCATCAACTTTAAGTTACATGTACGTCTTATATGATGGCCTTCCTTAGAAACATAGGGAATTAAGGCCCCAACCTTAACTGATGCATCGATAATATGTGTATCCCTACTATTGGCAATTCTAAACATTAGAGTCGGTACTGAATCAAACGTAGCGATGATAATATTATTTGTAAAAATAATCTTAGCTGAAGGTTTTGCAAATTTAGCAAAGGCCATACCTGTTATAATTGCAGCGTAGAAGATACCAGTCATGGCATCGATTATCACTAAGAAGTGGGCAGGGTCATTTTTAGGAAGATAGTAACCATAGCCGATAGTTGAGCTTGTTTGAAAACTGAAGACAAATGCATCCCAAAGCGAGTTACTATTAGTATTTGAAATTTCTGCTGGAGAGTAAAAGTAAAGTAACGCAAAAAGAAAGTTAATGATCAAGTATATTAAACTCGCAGTTAGAAAAAAACGAGACCAGGATGTTCTGATCATTCGATAGTATAAATCATTAAACAGATTATACCTAACACCCTCAATTGATACATTTAGCTTTGCCATGTTTATATTATATCCGAAGAATAAAATTTAAGAAAATCATTAATCTATTAGGTAGCACTTACCTTGTAAAATGCCATCATCTTAAACAAGGAGACTGTAATGATTAGATCAAAAGGAATCGCGGCAAAGAGTCCTAAAGCGCCACTTGAACCATATAATTTTGAAAGAAGAGAAGCTAGACCTAATGATGTTGTGATCGATATTAAGTATTGTGGTATCTGCCACTCTGATATTCATATGGTAAGAGATGAGTGGGGACTAGGTACACCTTTTCCTCTAGTTCCTGGGCACGAGATTGCTGGTGTTGTTCGAGAGGTTGGTGCAAATGTAAAAAAATATAAAATAGGAGATCGTGTTGGAGTTGGATGTCTTGTCGATTCTTGTCGTAGTTGTTCTCCTTGTGAAAATCATCTTGAACAATATTGTGAGCAAGGGGCAACACAGACATATGGTTCGGAAGTTGATGATGGTACTGGCCATACTCAAGGTGGCTATTCTGATGTTATCGTAGTTGACCAAGACTTCGTTTTAAAGATTCCTGACAATATTGATTTACAAAAAGCTGGCCCGCTTATGTGTGCAGGTATAACGCTGTATTCTCCTTTAACTCATTGGAAAGCTGGCCCTGGCAAAAAAGTTGCTATTATGGGGCTTGGGGGACTAGGGCACATGGGAGTTAAGATAGCGGCCGCAAAAGGTGCTGAAGTTACAGTTCTTAGTCATACAAAGAATAAGCAAGAGGATGCTTCAAAATTAGGAGCGCATAAATTCCTCTATACGGGAGATGAGAAAGTTTTTGAAGAGAACGCCGAAAAGTTTGACCTTATTATTAATACTGTTTCTAGTAATAAAATAGATATGGGAAATTATTTTAATCTCTTAAAACTAGATGGAACATTGGTCTCTGTTGGAGTTCCTGAAGAACCTTTAGCAATACATCCATTTCCACTTATTATGAAACGTAGAAGTTATGCAGGTTCTGTTATTGGAGGAATCAAAGAGACACAGGAAATGTTAGATTTCTGTGGGAAGCATAATATTTCCCCTGAGATAGAAATGATTGAGCCTAAACAAGTTAATGAAGCTTATGAAAGGGTACTTAAAAGTGATGTCCGTTATCGCTTTGTCATTGATATGAGTAAGCTTGGTTAGTAAAAAAAAGGGATCCTAAGGATCCCTTTATTTAAACTATTTTCTTAAGTCACTTAAATGGCATTTATATGATTTAAATACTAACTTTGATTTTTCTTCACAAGTTACATTGTAGAAATGAATTCCACAGGCATCTTTGTCTGATGAACAAGTCGCTTCGCTAATATCGTATAAAGCGTCCGAGATATCTTGTGCCTCGTCACCCTTTACTGTCTTAACAAGAATGTCACCATTTGAAAAAGCGCCTACTGTACATTTTGTCTTTTTAAACAATTGTGTACAAAAAATTTGGTCTAATTCGATTATACATTTAGACCCGTTGCAATCTGGTTCTACTGTTGACTCTAGTGAAAGAAATAGATTTTTCGCAAGATCTTTTTCTACTTTTAAATCTGAAGCGCCAGCTGTTGCAATAAGAGTGATTAGAGTAATAATGATTTTTTTCATGAATTACTCCTCTGATTCTTCAAGGTTGTGATAAACAGTAACAACATCGTCGTCTTCTTCAAGAAGATCGATTAATCTTTCGAATTGCTTCAATGTCTCTTCATCATTAATTGCTTTATAGTTTAAAGGAACTCTTTCAAGTCTCGCTTCTTCAGGTGTAATCCCAATTTCTTGAAGTTTCTTTTGAATGTCTCCAAATGATTCAACTGGTGCGATGATTTCAAAAACACCGTCTTCTAGTGTAATATCTTCAGCACCTGCATCAATAATCTCAAGTTCAAATTCGTCTTTATCAGAAACATTCTCTTCGTTCACGAGAAAGTTTGCCTCTCTTTTAAATACGAATTCAAGAGAACCAGTTTGTCCAAGTGATCCTTGAACTTTATTAAAGTAGCTTCTTACACTTGCTACAGTTCTTGTATTATTATCTGTTGAGGCCTCAACGAAAACGGCCACACCACCAGGTCCGTAACCTTCATAGTTGATATCGACGTAACCTGCACCATCACCACCTTGTCCTTTTTTTATCGCACGGTCGATATTATCTTTTGGTACGTTAAACTTCTTACAACGATCAATAGCAACCTTCAAAAGAAAGTTAGTATCAGGATCTCCACTACCACTTTTCGATGCTAAGAATACATCTTTAAGAGCTCTCGTAAATACTTGCCCACGGGCCTTGTCTGCTGCGCCTTTTTTGGCCGCAATTTTTGCTGATTTTCTTCCCATAAATCTCTCTTACGTTAAATTAGTATCCTATAGTTTTAGTCAAATCATCATAAATCGTCTAGTTCTGGGCCTATTTAATTAAGCTAAGTTGCTGAAATATGTATAGAAAATAGTCAAATATGAAGTATCTTCAATTAATGACAAGTAGCATCTATTAAGTGATATCTTCATCTTAAAGGAAGATCATTATGGAAAAATACCTAGCTCTCACATTCATAAAACTAAATATTCTAGCATCTTTTGGCGGCCTAGGTGGTCTCGGTGGTTTTGGTCCAGATATAGATCATAACCCAACTTATCGACACCGCACGCAAGATCAAAGGGCCGAAGTTGATAGATGTGTAATTAATCGAGCTGGGCAAGATTATCACTTAAATAAAAGTAACTATTCAATTGATGATCTTTTCTCATTAGTATCAACAACTGATAAAGGCCAGGAGGTTGTTAATAGAATCAGGCCCTTATTAGATGATGGTAAATTAAAAATAAGAAACCTTTCAAAGCTTGAAAGAGAGCGCAGAGGATTAACACAGAGAACTTCTGCTCTTTTTGACTTTACAATGGAGACACCTACAATCTTCATCGGTCTTGAAGATGAATTAGGACTTGTTGCTCACTTCTTTGTTCATGAAGCAACACATGCTCTTGATGAGCTAATACCACAAGAGTATGAAGTGGATATGATTTATTATAATACATTCAAAGACTTTCAAAAGTTATTCGGTCTAGATCTTGAGCCTATGAAGGATCTTTCAGAGTATGAAACGAATAAGATGTATGAAATTTATGAAATAAAAGAGAAAAATCGCGCCCAACATGCTTATCGTGCTGAACGCTTTGCTTTTGACCAGCAAGGAGTTTTCACTAGTGAAGTTCTATCTGTAGAAGATTGTTATGAAACATATATTTCACAACATCGAGAGAGAAACAAATTAAAACTTTACCGTGTAACTCCTGATGATCATATTTTTAATGCATATGGTATTAATAAAGATTATCTCTAGTACTTAATTTAAAATTCATACTTTAAGCTAAGCCCATAGCTTCTTGGGGCCTCGTTTTGAGTATATAGCTCATCTTGCCAAGTTGGAGGCATATTCGCAAAGTAATAACCACGCAGAGAATATGTTTCATCAAATACATTCTTGCACCAAATTGAGACGTCTAAAGACTTGTAGCGATATCCTATCTTAGTATCAACTATCTGATACGGATCAGATTTCAAATCGTGTGAATTTGAGTAGTAGAAATCATCTGAAGCGTAGAAGTTGATATCCCAATACAGTCCATTTCTATATTTATAGTTAAGGTTTAAATTAACTTGGTAGTTTGGTGCATGAGGCATTTGTCTTCCTTCAAGATCACGTGTACCAATATTGTAGTCTCCGTAGCGCGTTCCAAGTAGACCAAGTCCTGAAGAGAGGTTTAGGCCATATGGTTTTTCAAGACTAGCTTCAATCTCTGCTCCATAATTGAACCCACTTGCAGCGTTATCTGTGTAGAATGTGAACGAACTTGGATCCATTGGATCATCTTGAAATGATGTTTTAACTTGAGCATTATTTCGATACATAAAGAAAAGAGAGCTATTTATTGAAATCCCTTTTTCTTTTATCAGATACTTCTGTCCAATTTCTAATGAATAGAGGTCTTCAGGTTGAAACTCTTTTCTTGAATTTGGTACGGCCGACTGTGTGTTTATACCACCAGGCTTATATCCTTTAGATAGTTTAGCGTATGCAAGATCACCAAGAAGTTCTTTCTTAGATAGCGTGATATTAAGGCCATACATCAGATCTTCTGGTGTAAGATTTGTTTTAATACCGCCTTCTAATGATTCAAATTCTACCTTGCGATATTCTAGACGTGCACCATAGTCTAAGCTCAATTTTTCACTTAGCTCATTTCTACTTTCAGCGTAAATTGAAACTAATTTTGTATCGACTTCTCCACTTATATTTTTTCTTACTGCTGAGTCTTCATAACCAACTTCCTTGAAATCTTCGTTAGATGATTTTAGGTAAATACCAGCTGTCGTGGCCTTTGATGAGAGACGTTGATCCAATGTGAAATCCTCTCGCTCTCTTGGGAACTCAATATTGTAGTCGTAGTCTGCGTTCCATCCTGGGATTGAATTCCAGTATGGATTATTTCCCCAGTCTTCATCGTAGCTATAATAAGATTTGTTTTTGAAGTGAGTTAATATCGATGTACTTGTCAGGTTTGCATTCAAATCTTTTTCAAGTTTTATGTATTGTCCAAATGTTCTACTTTCATCTTTACCTGGTTTATCTGAACGTGTCGTGAAACCGTTGTCTTGAACAAACGCATCGTATCCGTTGTTTTTATCAAAGTAGTGTAACCCTGTCGTTAGAGTTGCCGTGTTAAAGTCCATCGTCAGATTAGTGCGTAGATTTATTTCGTCTTGTCCATTTGTATCCTTGCGACTTAAGTAATCATTGTTCATATAACCATCGCTATCTCTTTTACTAATAGCGAGTGCTAGCCCTGTCGTTTTACTTAGCATTCCTGAATAACTGATACTTTCTTCCCAAGTGTTAAATGATTCATATGAAAGATATGTATTTATTTGGGATTTTTGTGATGGTGTAAGAGATTTTACATGAATCATTCCTGCCATTGCACTTGGACCAAAACGTGTTGCTTGAGGTCCTTTATAGATCTCAAGTTGCTTAACTCCGTTAAGGTTTGTTGTTCCAGAAACTCCCGTATAGTCTATTTCATCTACCATTAAACCAACTGAATAATTCGAAATCCCTTCATATGCTGAGCGCTCTCCAATACCTCTTATTTGAAAGAAGCTTGAGCGAGAGCTACCATTTGCCATATTTAGGTTTGGAATCGCCTTAAAGGTCTCACTGATATCTGTTGATTGTTGTTGCGAAAAATCTTTTTGCGTCTTTAAAGAAATACTATTAGCATCACTGTAATATTCTTTCTTTTCAAAAAGACCATAGATATAGATTGCATTGTCTGAATCTACTGTTTTTGTTTGAGCATGAATTAGTTGGGAAATAAATACTAGTATCAGTATTTTCATCTGAATCTCCTTACGCCAGCATTACCTGGATCAAGTTAGAAGGTTTTACGGCCAATTCCGCTATTCTCAGCCACATTATGGTGCAGCTCCCTTGTATAAATTTTGGTATTAATTACATTAATATAATTAAAAGGGCAAATAAAAAGGCCAGCTAGGCTGGCCCAATTATTTTATTTCTTAGAACTTAACTTTATAGTTTTTTACTTTTACAACGCCTTTTTTGATCTTTGCTGTAATAACAAGTTTAACATCTGTTGCACCTTCACAGTTATAACGAAGGTACATATTAAATAGTGATGCAGAAGCTTTTTCTGGCTGTGCAGTACAAGCTGCTAGGTAGTCTTCTTCAACAGTTCTAACTATTGATTTAACTTCTTCATTTGCCATTAGCTCTTCAACTGTTTCCTCAAAAACACGTTGAGATTGCTCAATTGAATCAAAGTCTGGCATGCTCATTCCTGGAGGTAGTCCAATAGAGATACCGGCCTGTGCATTAAGTGTAAGTAGACACACTAGTGATAAAAGTGCTTTTTTCATATTATCCTCACTATCTATTTTTTGTTTGTATATTTGTTTACTAAATCGCATTTTACATCTGGAAATGCAAGGTAGGCCAAGTATCCCTGAAATTATTTCTTACTTAAATTCTGTAATAATATCGAATACTTCGTTGTAATCAGTTGATTGAATATCATCTGAGATAGATAGTCTAAATCGAGTTTGAATCGAAAAATTTATTGCCGAACAATAACTCTTTGCCGTGTTATTTTTTAATCTTAAATAGGGGATTCGTGCACTAAGTGGGAATATTAACTGATCACACTCTATTGAAAATGAATCATTACCACTTTCTTGCGCAGTAACAACAATAAGTGAATCTATGATAGATTCACAGCTTGGAAGAAATATTGGGTTAGTACTACGAGGTGCAAATCCTATTAATGCTTCATCATTTGCTCCAAAGACACCTTCGAGCTCTATATTCCATACCTTTGGAACTGGAGAGAAGAAGTCATCTTCTGAAATAGTGTAGTTGAAATGTATTTGATCATTTAATTGTAAATAACGTCCATTCGTCCCAGAACCAGATGAGTCCTCAATAGTCCACTGGAAATCATCAATATTTGTATATGCAGGAAGCTTAATTCTAAGTTGAGTTAGCGTTGTTGCTTTTCCAGTGATAGTAAGCTGATATGTCTGCCAATACCAACGATCTCCATCAATAGCATCATACATCAGCTGATTTTTCACTCGTTGGATATGTCTAATCCCTTTTGAAGTGATGGCCTTTAAATCGAGTTCTGCACTTGTATCAGTCTTAAAACTGATCTCCAGTGTCATTCCAGCTTTTATACTAATGTCTTGGATATCATAGTAGTAATTTGAATTACTCGGTGATGAACAAGAGTAGCTACCTTCATACACTTGCCATGGATCAAGAGTTAGACCATTGAGGCCAATATCAGAATAGCTCTCACATCTAAAAGAGCCACCCATATTACAAGAAGCATAAATGCTAAAAGCAATAAGAGTTATGAATGTGAGAGCTATATTTTTAATCATTATAGGCCGTCAACACCAGTGAAACCAACATTGATTACAGCTTGGAAGTTGTCTGAAGTCGCTTCATCACCAGCTTCAAGAGCGATAATTCCTCTAACTGTAAGTGCTGTGTTATCTGCTAAGGCAGATAGAACTTTAGCGTTTGCTTCACCTGGATTAGCTGCTGCAGAGTTGTATACTTCTGATGCAACATCAGTAATAGCTTTTTTAGTGTCTACCATGATATCGCCTGATACTAGGCTAGAAGTCGCTCCACCAAGAGTCTGTTGTCCATATGTATCTAGACCTGCAGATACAAAAATCATTTTTTCAAGTGCTACAGATACATCATTTGAAGAAGATGTTAGAGATTTTGAAATTTTCAGGTAGTCACCTTTGAAAAGTAACATTTTTGATTTGATTTCAAATTTTATATAACGTGTATTTGATTCACCATCAAAAGTACCTAGGTTTAATGTTGCATCTTGTGTGTGTGATCCAAAGCTTGTGGAACTTAGAGTTGCATCACAGTCATTAAATGTTACGTCTTTTCCACAATCAACAAGTGCAATCGAAACACTGCTAACTTTTGGTGAAAATCCACCTGATAATGTAATTGATCCATTTGCTGTTGAATCTGCTGCAAATGAATTGAAGCTTAATGCTGTTGCAAGTGTTGCTAGCTTAATTAATTTCATTGTCTTCTCCTTAAATTTATAAATTAGTTTGAATCATTACTGATTTGAATCCTAATGGTAAGTTTTTGTGATTTGTCCAGTTCTCGTAGTCAATCCCGTATAGCGGAACGGCCGTAAGATTTAATACTTCTGGAAAGTCCAGTCCAGGGTATTGTTGCGCAAATTGTTTTCTTAAATTTCTTAGGTGTGATTTAAGACTAATTTCCGATAAAATTGTCTTACCTCCTGGCAGGAGGTGGTTTTTTATATTGGCCTTAAATAAGTGCAGTTCGTTATCTACAGTTACACCATGAGACTCAAAACCTGATATCGGATCAGTATAGATTAGATTCATCTCAAAGAATGTGTAAGCGTTTCCTTTATTTGCAAGTGCATAAGTAAGCTTGTTCTTTTTCTTGTCAAATTTTAAGAATCTCAATTGTGGTGATACTTGAGCCTCTTTAGTTGAGTAATAAATTTCACCAACGATGAAGCTTGTTGCTCCACTCATATAATCAATTTTAAATCCGGCCTGAAAACTACCTGTCTTTAAGTCAGAGGCAATGTTAATTTGTAGTCCATAGTGCCTTGTCTCTCCAGGAGCTAAACTTTGTTCAATAGAAAAGCTTTCAATCCCTTTTTCATCTAAAAGTGACATATATGGCGCTAATGAATAACTTACATCTTGACCAATTCTATATGGAAGATAGCTATAACTACCATCTCTTGATTGGATAAGCTCTGTTTTGATAATAGTGTAGCGACAAATACTGTCACTCGTGTTTTTTACAACGATTTCTCTCTTCTTGTCTCCATCTTCAACATAATGTTTGATTGCAGGATGTGACTTTTTGCCATTATCGTCCTTTTGTAGAACGAGACAAGCCGAAGCTGAAAGGTTTGCACAAAGTAGAATGATAGTTAAAAATATTTTCATCTCTTATTGGCCTTAATTATTGTAGAAGAGGTTTCTAGTTCTTCTGATTTGTAGTTTTTCACCATTTTCATTTTCTAACTCAATATCAATAGTGATCTCGTTTTTTTGACTTAGCAATGAAATAAGATTTTTCAAGTCGATATTAATATCCCACATGCCAGAATATACTTCTTCGATTTCTATATCAACTTGATAGCCATCAAGTTCTACGGAAATATCTGAAAGAATTGTGTATTCAGTTTCAGATGAGTCTAATATTAATAAGGCGCTAAATTTAGGCGAACTAATTATACTGCTATCAAACTCTGAAACAATAAGCTCCTGTGTCGGCAGAGTGTCTGCATTAATGATTTCGAACCCAAATGATATTGTCTGCATATTGTCTTTAGGTAGCTCTAATGTAACTTCTTTCTGGATCTCTTGGTAAATAGGAGAGTTTGCTGTCGCAATTAACTTGTAATTTCCGTTTTTAAGACGTGAGTAATTAATTCCATTTAAAGAACGGGCGCTTATTGGAATAATCTCTCCATTCTTATCTATTAATTGGTATGTGATATCTCCAATTAGAGTATCGAAGTCTTTTTCAAAACGTCCATTCTTGTTAATATCATTATAAGAGAAGACATTGATTGATGATATTTCCTTTAGTGCAAAGTCCACATGTACAGTTTGATTCTTTATGACCTTTGTCCCCTTATAGTATTGCGCTGACTCCAAAGACTTCGCAGTAACTTGTCGCTCAATAAGAGAGATGTGGTCAATATCTGGTTTAAGCTCATTAATGATGTATTTGCCATTTTTGTCGGTTGTTGTGCTTCCAGTTACGCTATAAATATTAAGGCCTTCAACACCCGGCTCAAAGTCTTCACATAGGCCATTTAGGTTTCGATCAATACAGATTCGGCCAGCAATACTACCTGTGCGTTTTCCACCAAAAGCATCTTCGACACCTCTTGGCGTCTTTGCTCCAAAACGGTATTGAAAACGAATACCTATTTGATAATCGATATCATCATATTGATGATTATCTTCTGCTCTTGTATAAATTTCGAATGAATAATTACTGTCTGCTCCTGTTCGAATACCTGCTTCGATATAATCAAGATCAGTTTGTGTTTGTGTTACGTAATCGTTTCTTTGGCCTTCATCATGGCCAACTCTAACGTAGGCATCACCATTAAAGTGGTTATTGTTGATATTATAGTTTACGCCTACACTAGTACGTGTACGATATGAGTCATCCCCATATGATTCATACTCAAAATGCGATCTTATTGTGAACTTTGGTGCTTTGTAGCTTAAATCAACAGATATGAAAGGCTCGTTAGTATAGTCTTGAATATTTGCATCTGTATAATTCTTGCTTGCAACACCAGCTCTCATTGCGGCATATAATTGCTTGTTCTGGTAGGCGAATGTGATGAACTTTCTTTGTTCACTTTCACTTGAGCTAGTTTGATCTTGGTAGTTAACACTGGCCGACAAGCCTCCTCCCATTGGAAAGCTTACACGAACATTATTAGAGCTGCGATGTGATCTACTCTGCTCATTTGTTTCGAAAGTGTCTTTGTTTAGTTCGTCATTTCTGCTAAGTTCGAGAAGAACACCATCAAAATCGTAAGATAGTGAAGTATTATTATAAATAACTTCTTGAAAACGATCTCTTCTATAACCAGAAGTTATTGCAATAGGGAGGTTCTTTCTTACCATGTAACGAATAGCTGTACGGTAATCTTGTATTACTCCACGTTGAGGGTCATCGGAAACAGTTAGGGATGGTGCAAATGATAATTTATCATTAGGATTAAAATTTCCACGATAGCCAATTGAGCCAGATGTTTCTCCAGAGTCTGTATTCTGGTTGATGATAACAAAAGTTCGTTGTCCTGGTTTTGGGTCATATTGAACCATGGCCGCTGTATTAAATTCATCATTTTCGTCAACACCTACTAGCGTTCCAACTTTTAGGTTAGGCAATATATCTCTTGAATAGGCAACACCATCACGGGCCTCGTTACCAACATTTGTATCAACGTCTAGATCGACATTATTTCCAGCACTAAATCGCCAGTTATCACCATCAAAGTGGAATGTGCCACGTGCATCTTGTGCTTGTCCATTGACCATATTTGCTTGTACGTAGCTTGATAAAGAAACATAGTCAGATAGGGCCCCGTTAGAATTTAAGACTACTGAACTTAGATTTGAGTCTTTACCTTCCACACTCATGTAGTCATTAGTAATAGTTAGTGTTGTATCAAGGTAATTACCTTGTCTATCCTGGTTATTTGTTGAGCTAACAAATTTTACCTGGAATTTTTTTTGAAATTTTGTAATTGTTCCAACTTTTGCGCTCACTTCAAAGGCCGCATAAGTTGAAGTACTATTTTTAAAGTTAACTCTTACAGGAAGAAGCTTTACTTCATTTGCAGCAATGGTAATAGGGGAGCTGTTTACACTCACACTTACTTCAGGTGTTAAGTTTCTTATTGAGAAGTTATAAACTTCACTTGAGTTACCAGTATTTTTAACCTTTAAGTTAAGAGAGTGATTTTTCTTATTTGTTTCAATATTTTGATCAGCATCAAAAAAATCGAGATTATGTTTCTTGGCAACAACAAAGCTAATATTGTTTTCAATCTTTTCTTGTGTCTGTGTATTGGTAAAAACAATTTTCAATTCATGAATTGTTCCTGCATCAACAAAGCTTGGAGTGTATGTATAAAAAGTTAAATAAGTTAGATCGCCAGCAATTAGGTTTGCTTCTTCTGGGCCTTCGGCACGCCACTGCTGATTACTTTCAATTGTAATTTTATACGTGGCATTTGATACTGATTTTATCGGAAGAACTTGTATGGCAACTTCACCTGGAAGAACACTCTTGTCTGGAAGCATACTAATATCTAGTTCACTACCTAGTACTAGTAAATTGATGAAAAAAACGAATAGGGAAAGCGTAGTTTTTATCTTCTTCATAATGCTCACATCTTAGCTTAAATAAGATGAAAATATTCATTGTTGAGCATTATTTATAACTATGTATGTCTTTTGTACATGAGTAAAATCAGTATTTTACAGGAACAAATGTTAGGTAATCTAAACTTGTTTAGAGGAAGTATTCTGCAACTCCATAGAGTCCGTTTTGCTCAAATGGGAAGATGATTGAGTCGTTAGTTGGATTGTAATCAAACTCCACACCACGACATGAAAGTTGAGGCATTGTCCAACTCAGGGCACCAAGATCAGTGTCTGTATCGATATTGTGAGCATATAGTCTGCTAGCATAGCAGTAGTAGAGATATTGCGTTCCGCCTCTTCTAGTGTAAACGAAACCGTCATCAATATTTCTAGCTGTATAGGCAATTTGCTCAACGTTTCCGTCTTTAAAGGCAATAATTCTGCGCTGAGCACCACGATACATCTTCGCTGTTACATACTTCGCATCAACACTATCGTAGTAGATATTTCTGTAATTATCCCAGTACTCATATTCACAAGTGCTACCAGAAGTTGGTGCAGTTCTTAGTTCTGTACAACCTTCTTCTGTACTATTGTATCCAAGAACACCCCAGACGTGTTCTTGTCTGTAGCTATCGGCCGAATCATATGCCTTAAGCATAAAGTCTTCGTATCTTAGGTCTGTTGAGTTATATCTCATTCTATTTAAGAATAGCTTACCATTGGCAAAACCAAGAGGTAGGGCCCTGTTTTGATCACCGGCAACATCAATGTCACTGCCAATTTTTCCATCAGAAGTCGGGTCATAATAAGCTGTACCACTTGTATTGCTAAAGACATCTTCCCACATACCTGTCGAGCGGTTAAGCATTGAAAAACGTCCATAGTGCCATTCTACACGGTCCATATAGATATTTCCCGTTGCACGATCAACTACGGTCCAATATGGGTTTCTTACTGGCTGTGTTGTTGCAGCTGCAGCAGTTGAAGCTGTGGCCACTGTACCATTACCTGCGATACTGTGAATATTCCCTTCGATAGTAAATTCTTTTAGATAGTAAGATGAAGTGTCATTTACAACAATCTTTCCGTTATTTAATCTTGTGACACGGCTAATATTACTAAAGCGAGCATTAACGGCATTTACATTATCTCCGTAAGACTGACCTTGGCCAAAGATTGTAACAACTTTCCCTTCGTTATCTAGGGTTCTAATTTTACCGCGGTCACTGAAATAAATTTTTCCATTCTTATCAACGAAAACTGAATAGATATCCATATTACATGCAGTGGCCAGAGTACCATCTGCACATTCTCCAAGCGTTCCAGAACCTAGGATTCTTGTGTATGTTCCATCAAAATTATTTCGATTCATGTAACTTCTTGCTACTGTTACATATGAGTTACCATCCATACCTGTATAGTTATAGTAGTGATACCAACGGTAGCTATTATCTAGTGGTGTAATAGATTGACCAGTTGTTGGATCAAAATAAATTCTTGCATAAGTATAGTCAGAAGTTGATCCATACATATCACAGCCTGGAAAATTCTTATGGTGATAGGCCGTTCCAGTGATTCCTTGAATCTGAGATGTCGCTTGATTAAATTTGATACCAGTATATCCAACTCGACACTTAGATAGGTCTTGAGATGCCTGCCAACCATTTCCTGTACCACCAAGATAGAATGATTCAACTTGCCCTGTTGCTGCTCTGTAGATACGCACTTTGAAGTTGCCGTCTGTTTCAATACTTTCTGATCTTTCAGCATTAAACCAGATATCACCATTTGGTAGTGGTGTGAATAACACAGCATTCGTACGGTAATCAGAGCTTGATAATCCTCGCATTTGAAGATCTAGTGGGTTTGCTACAGTGTCTGCAGTGCTAGAGCCACCACCAATAATCGTTTCAATTGTTGGGTTTTCAAGATTTAAGTCAACTCTTCTAATTCTGTTATAATCAAGGATTAATAGTCTCCCTTGATAATCAAGAGTGATTTTCATAGGGTAGCGTAGAGTTGCACTCTCGGCCGGTCCACCATCTCCAGTTGACGTTCCAGTTTTTGCAATGAAGAGTTTCTGCTTACCATCTGCAGGGTCAACAGTGATAATACCTCTTTTATAATCTGCAAAATAAATATTACCATCATCAGTAAAGACAAGAGTGTGGATATCAGAAGAGTCACCAACGCGCTTGTTAAAGAATAGGGCCGATCTCGCATCCCCACCTAGACCTGCTTCAGTATTTCCTGCAATAATCTTAATACGATCAGCATTTAATGGAGTTGAAGTAAGCTGTGTACTAATACCTGAGATATTTGTTACCTTAACTCTGATCTTGTATGCAGTTGCCAGAGGTGAACCACCTGTCCACTTAAAACAACCTTCATTTGCAGCTAAAGTGATGCTAGGACAACCGTGATTAGTATGTGGTGAAATTCCTTGTGCTCCAGCAATTGCCGTAAATGTTTGTTCATCTTGTGTATAGAAAAGATTAATTGCCGTAGTCGAAAGACCAACAGCATCGTCTACCTTCCAACGAATATAAAGGTCAGTACCTGTTGGAACAGAGGATTCTGCTCTTGTTGGAGGAATTGATGATAAATCATTATTAGCAGCAGCTACGTCCCAAATTAGTGGAGGAGCATCTTTACTATATACAATTTGATCGTAGTCAGTACTTAGCACTTGTGTGTTTGATGAAATATTTCCAGCTTCATCTTTTACCCAAGCATAAACATCGTATAAAGCAGGCTCCCAACCAAGAAGATAAGAGTAGTCTGTTACAGTGATATTTTGTGCTGGAGTTATTCCAATCGAAGTCGAGTTCACTGCAATCCAACAAGCATCGTCACTTGCAGGTTGAGTCGTTGTATTTGATTGAAGACAAATATGAGTTAGGTAAACATTCGCATTTTGAGAACTAGCTGTTAACGAATATGGAATAAAGTTAGTTGGTGATGGATCCGCAACTCCTGCAGATATCGTATTTATAACAGGAAGGCCTGTTTCACGATACCAGTTACCTGAAACTGTTGTCGTATTAGAGGCAGCGTTCGTTTGAGCAAAATTATATGTATTGTTAACATCTGATGCAGTTGATGCTGTTGTCCATGACCATACACCTGAAGAACAAGTTGTTGTCGTCGTTTGTGCTCCAGTAATATTGATCGTTAATCCATTTTCACACGTTCCTGTGAATGTGGCAGTAGAACCATTATTTTTTATCGCGTTAACATCGATCGCTAGAGCAGGGAAATTAGAGTCTCTTGTCCAAGTATATGTTAGTGCTGATGTATTTCCTGCTGAGTCAGATTGTGTGAATGTGAATGCTCTCGTGGCATCTGTAGTGTAATTTGCCGATGTCCATGTCCAAGATGACGCTGAACAAGTAATACTTGCTGACTCTGTTCCAGAGATAGAGATAACATTTGTTCCTTCACAAATACCAGATACTGTTATGCTGTCTCTCAGAACTGTTTCTGATTGGATTTCTCCGATCTCGATTTGGATTGGTGCTGTCGCATTAAATGCCGGAGCTGTAGCGTCACGTTGCCAAGAAAGAGATAGGGCCGGAGAAGATGTATTTCCTGCAGCATCAGTTTGAACTAAGTTATAAACAAATGTTCCATCTGTTGTTTTTGGTGAAGGTGTCCAGCTCCATGTCCCAGAAGAACAATTAAATGAAGTTGTTTCATCACCTGTAACATAAATCGTATATGTTCCTTCACAAGTACCTGACCATGCGTTTGGTGTGTTAGCATTTGTAAAGTCTGGTGAGATACCAGCAGTTTTAGTAAGAATTGGAGCGACCTCATCACGTATGAAAGTTCTTGTAACAGAAGTCGAGTTACCTGCTGCATCGACTTGATTGATTGTTATATTCTTTGCTCCATCGTTGTCTGAGAAGTTTACTGTTTGTGAGAAAGTCCCACCAGAACAAGCAATCGAAAATGCAGCTTGAATATCACCAGAGATATTAATATTTAATCCACTTTCACAATTTCCGTTAATCGTCGTACTTGATAAGTGGTAAGAGTTATTTGCTGGTGATGTATAACTTAGTGCTGGTGCAATAGAGTCAATCACAAATGCAGCTGACTCAACTGTTGCAGAGTTTCCAGCTAGGTCTGTAAATGAAACTCTAAACTTAGCGTTTGATGTATTAATAGATGGAACACTCCACGCTCTTGTAAAAGATTGTGAACTAATTGGTCCATTAATGGCCGCAGTTGTGCCAATTGAAGACCAACTACTACCGTTGTAGAAATCTACTTGGAAGTTTTGTGCCGTCGATGTACTGGCATCAGTAGCGCTCCATGCAAGATTGATATTATTTCCGCCTTTTTGAATCGAAGGAGTTGTTAGAGAAAGACTTGGGTTAATTGTATCGTAGTAAACACTTATATTAGTTGATGATATGGAAATATTTCCGTGTGGATCTTTTGACCAAGCTCTAAGTGTATGAAGTCCTTGAGTTGCACTTGCAAGAGTATATGTTGTAGCATTTGCAACTGTTGAACATGCTACCCATGCATCACCAGCGGCCGGCTGGCTTCCTTCGTTAATGATCACAGAAGAAATATCGCTACAGCTACTTACTGTCATAGTATTTGCAGTTGAGTTCGTATAAGTCGCAGATGTAAGTGCAATAGTCGGTGCAGCTGAAGGTGTTTTATCTGTTACGTTAATCGTTACAGTTTCAACAGAAGCCGCATCAATAGTTCCATCATTTGCAATGAATGTGAATGTTTCGCTACCATGGAAATTAACATTACTAGTATATGTACATGTAAGATCAGTTCCATAACTACCTGTTGTGATACAATTTGAAAGTGTTCCATTAGATGGTGGCGTAACAATTTTATAAGTAAGAGCATCACCATCGACGTCTGTAGCATTGCTTAATGTAATTGCCAGTGCTGTATTATCATTTGTCGTAAATGACTGATCAGCTGCCATAACAGGTGCATCATTAATAGAGTTTACAATAATCGTAACTGTAGCAACTGTTGAATTAGCTGAGCCGTCATTTACTCTATATGTAAAAGTAGTTGTACCATTAAAGTTTGTTGCAGGCGTATAAGTACAGGCACGTGAAGTCCCTCCTGTGCAACTTAATGTTCCTGTCGCTGGGTCTGTAAGCTTGATATATGAAAGTGTGTCACCGTCAATATCTGAGCCAGCATTTAAGTTGAAGTTTAGTATTGTGTCTTCATTTGTTGAAACAGTTTGAGTTGCTGCAAGAGTTGGCACATCATTTACAGCGTTAATTGTAAGGTTAACAGTTGAGCTTGTTGCTGAATCTAGTAGTCCATCATTTGCTAGATATGTAAATGAATCGGAACCATTGAAATTTGCATTTGGTGTATAAGTACATATGATATCAGTTCCGTAAGAGCCTGTTGTGATACAGTCTGTAATTGTACCATTTGTTGGAGAGTTTATTATTTTATAACTAATAGTCTGCGCTGGTAGGTCAACATCAGTAGCTCCATTTAAAGTTATACTAAATGGAGTATCTTCATTAGTTACTTCACTTTGATCTGCAACCATTACTGGTGCATCATTGATTGCATTAACTGTGATATTTACTGTAACAGTATTTGAGTCAAGTGCTCCGTCATTTGCTTTATAAGTAAATGAGTCACTTCCTTCAAAATTAAGACTTGGTGTATATGTACATGCTGTTGACGTTCCACCTGTACATGAAAGAGTTCCGTTTGTTGGATTTGATACAATAAGATATGAAAGCGCATCATTTTCAATATCAGTGGCCGCTGTTAGATTAAAGCTATGGGCCGTATCTTCATTTGTTGAAAATGACCAGTCTCCAGCAAGAGTAGGAGCATCGTTTACACTATTGATTGTTAATGAAACTGTCGCATTTGTTACAGCAACCCCAACACTATCAGTTGCTGTATAAGTAAATGAATCACTTCCATAGAAGTTTGCATTCGGTGTGTAAGTACACGAGATATCAGTTCCATAGCTGCCAGTTGTAATACAATTTGAAATAGTACCGTTTGTAGGAGAAGTAATGATCTTATAACTTAATGTCTGAGCTGGAAGATCAACATCTGTCGCACCATTAAGTGTGAAGTTTACAGCAGTATCTTCATTTGTTGAATGTGCTTGATCTGCTGCCATAACAGGTACATCATTCACTGCTGAAACGTTAATTGTAACTGTTGCAAGCGTCGAATCAAGTGCACCATCATTTACTTTATAGGTAAATGTCGTTGAACCATTAAAGTTTGAATCAGGTATGAATGTACAGGCCGTAGATGTACCACCTGTACAGCTAAGGCTCCCATTTGCTGGAGTTGAAACGATTATGTATGAAAGTGTATCCGCTTCAATATCTGAACCTGCAGTTAGGTTGAAGTTAAGTACTGTATCTTCATTTGTTGATAGACTTTGAGTGGCCGCAAGAGTTGGAGCATCGTTTACAGGAGTGATTGTAATCGATACTGTTGAATCCGTTGCAGAGTCTGTTAGTGTGTCATTTGCTCTATATGTAAAAGAGTCACTTCCGCTGAAATTTGCTCCTGGCGTATAGTCACAAATAATATCAGTAGAGTACGTTGATGTATTAATACAGTTTGAAAGAGTACCATTTGCTGGAGCTGTAATTAGTTTATATTGAATTGTTTGTGCAGGGATATCAACATCCGTAGCACCTGAAAGAGTGAAGCTAAGAGTATTATCCTCTGCAATCGTTTCAGATTGGTTTCCGGCCATTACAGGAGCATCATTTTCTGAAGTAATGTTCACGGTAACTGTTGCTACTGATGAATCAAGTTGTCCATCATTTACTTTATATGTGAATGTAGTTGATCCGTTATCATTTAGGTCTGGTGTATATGTACAATCTCTAGATGTACCACCTGTACAAGTTAAGGTACCTTTTGCAGGGTCTGAAACGATTATATATGAAAGTGTGTCTCCTTCAATATCTGCTCCAGCATTTAGAGTAAAGTTAAGTGCTGTATCTTCATTTGTACTAACTGTTTGAGTTAGAGCAAGTGTCGGAGCATCATTAATAGCGTTAATTGTTAGAGTTACCGTCGCAAAAGTGACTGCATCTGTGACAGTATCATTTGCAATATATGTAAATGAGTCTGATCCGTTGTAATTAGCATTTGGAGTATATGTACAGTCTCTATCATTGATATAAGTCGCAGTCGTTATACAATTTGATAGAGTACCGTTAGTAGGAGCTGACACAAGTTTGTATGAGATTGTTTGGGCAGGAAGATCCACGTCTGTTGCAGTATTTAACGTGAAATTAATTGCAGTATCTTCATTAGTCGTCTCTGATTGATTTGCTCCCATTACTGGAGCATCATTTACTGTGTTAACAGTAATTGTCACAGTGGCCGTTGTTGAATCAAGCTCTCCGTCATCAACTTTATACGTAAATGTATCAGTTCCAAAAAAGTTTAAATTTGGATTATAGCTACAAGCTGTCGATGTTCCCTGTGTACAATTAAGTACACCACTAGTCGTTGATGAAATAATAGTATAATTGAGAGGTGTTGCTTCAATATCACTTCCGGCCGCTAGATTGAAGTTAATGACTGTATCCTCATTTGTCGTTTCTGCTTGAGTAGCTGCAAGTGTAGGAGCATCGTTAACTGGAGTAATGGTTAGTGATACAGTTGCTACACCTGCAGAATCTAGAGACCCGTCATTTGCAATATAACTAAAGCTATCATTTCCATAAAAATTTGTATTTGGAGTATAATCACAAGTTAAATCATTTCCATATGTACCTGTTGTAATACAATTTGAAAGAGTTCCATTATTCGGAGAACTTACAATTTTATATGTAAGGGATGCTTGTGAATTATCAACATCCGTAGCCTGGTTAAGAGTGATTGCAAGTGTGTTATCTTCAGCTGAAGTCAGACTTTGATCTGCACCAATAACTGGCCTATCATTAACATTTGATACATTTAAAGTCACAGTCGCTTCAGTTGAGTCTAGCTCTCCATCATTAACTTTATATGTAAAGGTATCAACACCTACAAAATCTGCGTTTGGTGTATACGTACATTCATTAGTTGTTCCTACACAAGTAAGCGTTCCGTTTGTTGGTAGTGAAGTTGTAATATAAGATAGACTTGGCGAGTCCACATCATCACCAGTTGTCAGAAAGAAGTTGTGAATTGTATCTTCTGTTACATTTACACTTTGGGATGCTACAAGAGTAGGAGCATCGTTAATTTGTTCTACATCGAGAGTATAGATAAATTGATGATGAGGAATTGCTGTGTTTACATTGTCGTCACCATCATTCTTCTTTCCAATTCTAACAATTATCTCAGCACTTGCTGCAGTATCAGCTGGTGGAGTGTAGCTCCATGTACTGGTATTTGAAACAGTCGCTCCATCAAGTATCCATTGATAGGCAACAGGATATGATGAATCCCAGTGAACTGCACTTGTTTTAAAGTCACTAGAAATTCCTTCTTTTAATGAAGTAGGTGTTTCAAGAGTTTTTAACTTCGGTGCAGCATCTTTTAAAATTGCAGCAGTTTCACCATTCGTTAATTCTGTGAAGATGTTGCTTGCCTCTGTATTATTCTCAAGCTCACTGTAAATTAAGTCATAGTCTATTGTTTGATTATCGATACTTGCTTCAATTAAAGCTTCTGTGCGATCGAGATAATCTGCAAGCTCTTTCGTTGGAGTATACTCAAAATCTGTATTCGTGATTTTTGCTAATAATGTTGAAACCGGAGTAATATCTTGTGGAGTAAAGTAACTAGTTACAACTTTTTCTAGCTCATCGCTACAACCAGATACTTTGACTTTGTAACGAGCAGGAGCTGTCAGATCGAGGGCCAACTTTTTTGCATCAAAATTAAAATAAGTTGAAGTGTTGATTCCTTCAAATGTAATCGGGTTATCTTCAAGGACTGTCATTGTCACAAGATCAAAAAGTTCTACCTTTGGATTGTCACAAGTTGTTGCTGCATAGGCATTATTAATGAATATACTTTTATTTGTTTGTGTTATTAGTCCTGATAGAGGAGGGATTCGCCCTTCAATGGCCGGAGTAACAATGACTGTATTGCTTGAACCAGTGTTTTGTTGCTTAGTATCTATTTCTTCTTCATTTTCTTCAATATCATTTGGAGGAGTTGGGATGGAGTAAACAATTTGTTTACTTTCTTCTTGCTTCTCTATTTTTTCAATTGCTTTTGCAGGCATCCTTTCAAATGAATTATTCGAATAATATGGCCTAGAGTAATCTGAATCGTTTAAGAATACTTGTGTTGAATTATTTTTCTTTTTATTAACAGCAAGTTTTGAAATTTGAAAATCTGCTCTTTTTTTACTCGGTTCAACTGCTTCGTCTACACTTTCTTGTGCAACTGAAGATGGACTTCTTTTACTGAACGTAGCTACATTTGAGTTTAGCCTTGCTTTAACTTTTGGTTTAACTAGTTCATATTCAATACCAATCTCTTTCGCAATCTCACTGTAGCTATTTGTCTTCGCTGTATCTTCTGCAAAGAAGATATAGCTAAAGCTAAATAGTGATGCCAGCGCTAGTCCGACGTAGAGTATTGGTTTTTTCAAAGTCCCTCACAACTTTCTTAATATTTAGTCGATGGTGAATAAAATTTGTTCTTAAATATTTTCGACTTAATATAATATTTCTTTAGTATTAAAGCATTTAATGAACAGATCACTAAATTCAGTTACTTATATCGGCTTTCTAAGGGTAATATTTAATTTTGTGGCAATTTTTTGTGGACTTTCAAAATTGTAAGATGAGATTTCAGGGCCTTATAAAGTTAATTAGTTAAACTAAATGCTTTTAGTTTCAAAAAATCTATAGAATTTCTTAAGGTTTTTACATGGATTTTGTTTAGGAGATAGAAAGGCCCAGATGAGACTGGGCCTTGAATATTTTTAAATATATAATTTTGACTTATTCAGCTGCAAAGTAGCCAATGTAATCTACCGAACACGTGTCTGGGTCAACAGCAATTGCAGCATTAAACCAACCTGAGTGTTCAGAACCAATTGCAGAGTAGATAAGCTTATCTTCGTTGAATTGTGCTAGCTTATTTCCTCTTTCATTTAGAAGTTCGCTACCTTGAGTAAGGTACATTAGATACTTCACTTCTAGAGGGCGATCTGCTCTAATCTTTCTTTCAAGTTGCTTACTTACGGCATTGTCACAAGCGATTACGTTTGAGCTAATTGCTAGACATGAGATAAACGATAAAAGAGTAATTGCTAATTTCATAAAATGGCCTTTGTGTGGGTTACAGTTGGCCGCATCCTATCTAAATAGGGTGATATAGACAAGCTCTAGAGATTTTAAATGTAAAATTTGCTAAGAAACTAACAAGATCTTAATAATTCTCATTTGCGAATTTTAGTAGCTTCTGCTCATCAACGATATCAATACTTCTGCCACTCTTTGTGATTAAACCTTGCGCCTCTAATTCACTTAAGATTCTTGTCACACTTTCAAAAGTTGATACCGCAAAGTCAGCTATCTCTTTTCTCGTCCAATTGTGTTCAGGATGCTTGAGTTTCAAGTAGACAAGTGCCTCAACAATTCTGGCCTTAGCTGATTTATCTGCCATTCCGGCCAGTCTTCTCTCTGCATTTCCTAGCTCTCTTGCGAGAATCTTTGTCATATTCTTCAAGAGGGCAGGGCTTTCAAGACATATATTGTCACACTGCTTACGATCGATGAGCATAAGCTTAGCTTTCGTCAAGCTAACTGAGTTTGCATGATAAGGAGTTTCTAGAAAGTATGAACGATGGCCAAAGATTTCCCCTGGCCCGTAAACTCTTAGGAAGCTCTCTTTTCCATTTTCACTATTGTAGTAGAGACCAATAATGCCTTCTTCTACAATATAGAGATATTGTGGGAATTCTGACTCTCTGTATATAACTTCACCTTTTTGATATTGGCGATAAATAGGTTGTTCAATATTGTTTAAGATTTCCTTAATCATGTTTTTCCAAGTTTGATGGCGATCAATGTTAATTTATAATCATTATATATAATTAATTTAACTTTGAAAGTCTTAGAAGGCTCTTAAGAAGTAATACAAAGTAACGATATTTAACAAAAAGGTGAGTATATGACTAACTTTACATGGCCGCTTGTGGGCGGAATTTTAATTGGAGTAGCTGCAGCATTTTTGCTCTATTTTAATGGGCGAGTTGCGGGTATTTCTGGAATATTTTTTAACTTCCATAAGAAGAATGATGGCGGGTTTTGGAGAGTTTTCTTCGTCCTCGGTCTGTTGGCAGGTGGACTGATCGTTAAGTTTGTTAATCCTGATTTCTTCTCTTACGCACTAGAGCTCTCATATCCTAAGGCAATTATCGCAGGATTATTTGTTGGAGCAGGAACACAACTTGGTTCTGGTTGTACAAGTGGTCACGGTGTGTGTGGATTATCACGTTTTTCTAAGCGCTCATTTGTTGCAACTTTAACTTTTATGGCCGTTGCAATAGCAGTTGTTTCTTTAGTGGGGTTACTATAATGAAAAAATTTACAAGTTTACTAGCTGGAATCATATTTGGAATTGGGCTTACTGTATCTGGTATGGTGAATCCGAAGAAAGTTATTGGCTTCCTTGATATCTTCTCTTTACAGGGAGGATGGGATGCTTCTCTTGCATTTGTAATGGGTGGAGCTGTTGTTATCGGTGTAATTGCAACCAAGCTAATTACAAAGCGTGGTGCACCAATCTGTGACACTCAATTTCATCTTCCGACAAATAAGATTGTTGATAAAAAGCTTGTTACAGGTGCCGCTTTATTTGGTATCGGTTGGGGGATTGCCGGGATTTGTCCTGGGCCAGCAATCGTAAACCTTATTAACTTATCAGCACCAATTATTGTCTTTGTTCTATCAATGGTGGCCGGTTCAATTCTTATACGTAAAGTAGTTAATTAGAAATTCTTTTTACTTTGCGAGTAAGGTAGTTTGTTGTGTCCTTATAAATACTAATCCATTCGTGAAATGCGACGAAAAAAGGATTATAGCTTTTTATAGGGACAGACCTGCCATATTTAATTTTTATCGATTCTTCCTCTTTTTGAAAACTTCCAAATAGACGATCAAAAATAATCAATATTCCACCAAAGTTTTTATTCTTATAGATATCGTTTCTACCATGATGAACTCTGTGGTGACTTGGTGTATTGAAAAGATACTCGATAAAGTTAGGAAGTTTTCGTATGACTTCTGTGTGTAGCCAATATTGATAGAATAGATTTAACGATAGAATTCCGAAAATTTCATCTGCTCTTATTCCAATCAATAGTAAAGGAGATAGGAATATTATTTGCCCTGGAATAACTGCGCCCCAGCCTAGTCTTAAAGCTGCTGTTACTTGCATTACATTAGGAGTGTGATGTACAGAATGACTTGCCCATAGAAGCCTTACTTGATGTGCTGTACGATGAAAAACATAATATGCGAAATCAACCAAGATAAAAACTAAGATTAGCCTTACTAAAGCAGGCATTTGAAAATCAAAGAATTTATACTTTTCTATATGTGATGCAATTAAAAATAGAAGAGGACTACCGATGAATTTTGTTAATAGTGAACCCGACATAACAATGAGAGAACATTTGGCCTCTTTCTTATATTCATCATTGTAGTCAATTATCTTTCTTCTTTCGATCACATATAATGTTGATAGGTATATCGTTAAAATGATTATTTGGTTTGCACTGATATTATTCATTTAATAATGTCCTCATTTTTCATCAAAGAAATCACTTGTGAGGTTGGCCACATACTTTCTATCTTGAATATGACAGAAGTGATCCGTATTTTTTATTTTATGAATTGAAAGGTTGTCATTAATTGATATTAGGTCTTGTATATTTGAGTAAGGTGTAAAGATATCATATTCACCCGTAAAACAGAGGGTCTTGCAGGTAGGTACTTTGAGCTCTTTCGTTTTATTTTTTAGAGTGTAACAACTAAGTAATTGTCTTTTAAAATCATCTTCGTTTAACTTGCTAAGTGTATAGCTAAGTAACTTTCTAACGAAAAAAAAGTTTTTTATATTACTCTTCTCTCCATGGTTTAATAAGGTTTCCAGAGTTTGATTCTTTAAAACTTCTTTATCATTAATAAATGAACTATTAATGATATTATCGATATATTCGTGACCTCGTTGGCTTATTGGCCCAAATGCTGCTAGAACACATTTTTTGATATTCAATTTCGATTGAGTAATGGAGTTTGCGTAAATCCCACCAAAGCTCGAACAGATTAGGTTAATATTCTTATAGCCAAGATCGGAAAGGATATCTGATATTCTCTTGGTAACTTCATCTATATCGATTTGTTTATTAGTAAAATACTTATCTGGTATTTTCGAAAATTCAAATATGATTGTATTTTGCTTCTTTGTGAATTCTTTTAAAGCTGATTCAATATTTTTGATATTTTGGAGTGCTCCTCCTATATACAAAACAGGAGTCGAGTTATCAGCTTGTGTTTTCTCAATAAATGCAAATTTGTATTCACTACCATCATTAAAATTGAAGGTTTCAATATTCATGGCCCATCCGTAAAAAGTAAATTTTTATCAATATTTATTATTAACTATTGTCTGATGTCAAGTATTTATATTTAACTTGGGACTGTGTAAAGGGGAGGTCGTTGAATAAAATATATTGTTTTAATATAGTAAAATTAGCTTGCTTGAATTATGATGATCTTAAGAAAATTTATGGAATATTCACTCTCTGATCTAAATGTAATTATATATGTAGCTTTTACTCTTTTAGCTGCTCTGTACTATCTTGCATTAAGCTTTCATGCTTTACGAGTTAAGCTAATTTTTAAATCGACTTTGCCAATTGAAAGAATGCCTTTTTATCAAGGGATGATTTGTTTTCTTATTACTTCTTTGGTTTTTGTTCCCATGTATTCTGATTATAAGATTGGAGTTACTCTTCTTATTTTCTTCTTCATTTTTCTTGCTCGTCTAGATCTGTGGAGTATCTTAAGCAATATTCTAAAAGAACATAGTCTACTTATAACGATGTATAAGATAGTGGTTTACTTGGCCCTTTTTATTTTTGGGATTCATTTCTTTCTGTATTTAATTGAGGGCAGTGGTGCATGTTGTATAAGTGATGATGTACTTTCAAAGACAACTAATGAGCTCACAAAATTAATCATGCCATTTAATATGAGTAAACTCTTAACAGCATCTTATCGTGTCGTCGCTTTTTTGAGTTTATTAGTCTATATTCGCTTTGCTTATCTTGCATACAAAAAAGCCGACAAATTCTTACTTGTCGGCCTTTGTGTCAATATCATTTATTATTTGTATTTCTTTTTAAACTTTATTGTTTTTCACAAGTACTGGATTCCAATTTTTTATCTCGCTGATCTTATAATTTACCTCGCACTCATAAAATTCAGCAGAAAGAAATTGAGCTAGTTACACTTCCCAAGTTCAAAATTAATTGTTCCGTATCCGTTTATGCAAGTCGAGCAGGTCATATATGCCTTAACCTGATCACCGGGAGCTATCGAAACATTTACATTACCACCAGGAAATGGAATTCCTGCTGTAATTAGAGAGTTATTTAAGACAACATCAAATGTCGCAGAAGATACATCTCCTGAGTCCAGTCGAATATAAACATTCTCAATACACCAGTACTGTGAGGAATTAAAGCCTTCCACATCTGTTGCACTTGTCCCAACTTGATTTTGAATTCCAAAATACCAAGTTAAGGTTGTGTCAGCATTGAAGAATTCAAAAGAGAGTACGGCCCTATTATCATTTTCAAAAAGGTAGGCATTACCATCAGCATCTGTTTTAAAACATGATGATAAACTAAAAAGTAGTGTAATTAATAATAGCGCTCTCATTAAAACTCCATTTCATATAAGACGCTAAAGTCTTTATTTTTAACGATAATATCTTGTGCAATAAATTCGCGGTGTAAGAAATTAAATAAGAGGGCAGTTGACTTCGAAAGATGTCTTCTCGCTCCTAGTTCAAAACCTTTTCCAGAGTAGATGGCAATATTTGGATGATGAGTATCAACAATATATGAGCGGTAATTTGTTAGGAATGTCCAATTATCACTGTAGTCATATTCAGCACCAAATTTAAGGTAAGGTGCAAATTGTGTTCTTTGATCCATTACTGGAGTTAGGCTCGTTTCAAATCGTGCAACTAGAAACATTTCGTCATTCATAAAATAACCTGCTGTAAGTCTGAAGCGATTATTTAATCGGTAATAAGCTTGAATTCCTAGCTCAAATGTCAGAATATCATCATCCATTTCTTCTGGTTCTAGTTTATCTCGATCCATGAAATAGGCATGAATTCCAAAGATGTAATCAAGGTATAGTTGTTGATTTAAAACATGACGGTAATGTCCAATAATATCAGCACCAAGTCCGATATAATTGTCATCATCACTTCCATTCATATTTCCCATCGTCGCATAATTCATTTGCTTGGCACTAATTCCTGTTTTAAGTCCCCAAGAATTTTGCATACCTGCTAATTTGGCAGCACCTGTATAAGGGCGGTGGTCTACAACTTCATGACCTTGAACTTCTTTGTATTCAATTTTGTCATTAAGTTTTTTGACAACTTCTTTTGTCTCATCATCTTGCTTAGTTGCAACAAAGCCTTTCTTTTTGTCTAGCTCGATTCCATTGGCAGCAACAAATTGCCCTGTGTTCTTATCAACACTCCCAACATCAAGTGACTCGTCTTGGATCGCTGGAATAAAAATCGCAGAATCAAGATCGACGATAGCACCATTTTTTGGAACTTCGTCTTCTTCAACATCCTTGCCATAAAGATCTGTGATCTGTTTCTTACTAAGATCCTCTGTCGTTGCTTTTTGGATATCGCTTCTTTTCACACTTTCTAAATTCTCATTCTTTTCAAGTGCTATAAGCTGGCTTGGGTTAACTTTTTGTGGTGGAGTTTCGTCATATAGGTGTGCATATGTTGTTGATGCAGTCCCTTTTTTAACAATCGTAACATCATCGCGGTCAAGATTGTCTCTAACGGTTTTTTCAGGATCAATACTCTCACTATTAATTTTCTTAACAGCTACTTCTCCCTCAAGAGTGACAACAGAAGTTGCTTGGTTTTCTTGGCTGACGACTGTAACAAACTCAGTTCCTCGAACACCTAAGGCCATTGTTTTTGTTTTGATATAGACTTTATTAAATGCGCTATGGCCCTTAGACTTTTTGGCCGGAACAATCTTAGATCGCATCTTTCCGTTTAGAACCTGAATAATACTTCCTGATTTCTTTTCCACTTTTGTGAGTTCGATTTTAGAATTTGGCCCAACAACAATATAACTTCCGTCATCTAGAATCTCAATTTTCACAAATGAGCGAAGTCTGGTTACAATAGAAGTATTTTCTTTTAGTAATTGTCCTTTCTTGATCCAAGTTGCTTGCATGGCACCAGGTGGAAGTTGTGAAACTTCTCCTCGTATATTTACAACTTTTGCAAAGGCGGCAATTGCATTGGATTGAATAAAACTCAAAGAAATTAAGAGAAATGATATTTTAATTAGATTCATAAAAGTAAACATCCGTGTTTAATTAATTTATCTAATTATAAATAAAAAACAGATGAATGTTTACTTTTTTTTACTTTCTTTAAACAGATTCAGATGCAGTCTGTAGATAATTTTGTAAACCAATTTTATCAATTAGTGAAAGTTGAGTTTCTAGCCAATCGATATGATCATTTTCAGTATCTGAAAGTAGTCCCAATAGTAGGTCTCTTGAAACATAGTCATTAACAGACTCACAGAGGGCGATTGCCTTTCTAAGTAATTTACTATTTTCAACTTCATACTGAAGCTCATCAGATAATAATTGCTTCACATCACGACTTGGCTTGTATGGAAGACGCGTTCCTAACTCAGGTAGGCCCTCTAAGAAGATAATTCTTTCAATTAGCTTGGTTGCGTGAATTGTTTCATCATCTTTTTCATGATCAATGCGCTCATATAATTTAGTCAGTCCCATGTCTTGAAAAAGGCGTGAATGAAGGAAATAGAGATCAATGGCCGATAGCTCTTGTGTTAGTAACTCATTAAAAATAGTGATAACTTCTTGATTTCCTTTCATTTTTTCTCCTTTTATAAAGCATACATGAAAGCGGTTCTTTTTTAAATACAATAATAGTTGAGTAATACGCTAAAGTTATTCTTAAGATTATCCGATAATTTTACTACGTGATTAGGACGTAGGAGGAATTATGAAAAAGTTAATGGCCATGGCCGTATTAGGGCTTACGCTCGTTTCTTGTGGGACATCCCCCCAGCGAGACATTGCATCGGTAGAGGGTGCTTGCTCACTACAAAAGCATCCAGCTAAGAATCATTATCGTATCTTGATAAACGATAAACCTCATAGCCAGTTTTGGTATACAAAAGGTGATGCGCTTAAGATTCAAGACTCATTTTCTAAAAAAGGAATGTGTGAAAACTAAGGTTTAATTATTTAGGGAGAGAAATAAAAAGGCCCGCGGATGCGGGCCTTCTTTTGTATTGAAATATTGAATTATCAGTTCTACTTGATCGCTTCACGAATCTTAGAAGATAGCCAGTCCATGATCCAAACAATCGCTGCAATAACGATTACTAGAAGACCAACTTCATTCCATTTCGCTAGACCTTGGTACTGCATTAGCATTGTACCAATACCACCACCACCAACTAGACCAATTACTGTGGCCATACGTACGTTGATGTCCCAACGGTAGATTGAGAAAGATAGGTATGGAAGAACGATTTGTGGAACAACACCAAACCAGATTACTTGAACTGGGTGTGCACCTGTTGCCATCATTGCTTCAATCGGTCCATTAGAAACGTTTTCAATTTGCTCAGAGTATAGCTTCGAAAGTGAAGATACAGAGTGAAGACAAAGTGCCATCATACCAGCGAAAGGTCCAATACCAACCCATACAGAGAAGATAATCGCCCATACTAGTGGCTCAATTGAGCGTGAAACGTTTAGAAAGAATCTAACAACAGAGTAAATTGTCATTGTTAGACGAGATCCATTCATTAGGTTTCTAGCTGCAAAGAACGCTAGAACAAATGCAATTGGAAGTGCTACGGCCGTTGCAATGAAGGCCATGTAGATCGTTTCAATTGCTGCAAAAAGAGCTTCTTCAAAAATTGCAAAGTTTGGTGTTAAAAGAGCTGTAAAGATTCTCTTAGCACCAGTCATTCCTGATTCAGAAAGGAATTCATAAATTGAAATTTGTGAAACATAAATACTAGCAATAAATGTTAGTGCTACTGTTGCAATAAGTACGAATGAGAATGGTTCTTTCATAAATAGAGTGTTCTCATCTCTTTTCATAATACCAGTTAATCCGCGTCCAAGAGACATTTTAGTTGTGTAAAGAGCTGCTGCTACTACAAAACCTGCTCCAAGAGCGATTAGTGGTTGGTTCCAAGAAAAGTCTGGGTAACGTAGACCAAGAATTAGTCTCTCCCATACGATCTTCCATGAAACAAGAATCATGTATGACCAAAGAAGAAAATCGATTAAGAAAGAAAAGAAATTCATCTTAACTTTGTATGATGTGTACTCTTCTCTTGGTTTTGGTAAGTTATTAACTTGCGTATCTGCCGTTTGAGTCGTCGTTGTCATTATTTAATCCTATATCCAAAAAACTTAGTTAATTGTTACTTCTACAGCGTCTTCGCCATAAATTGTCTGGAACCATTCTTCGTTAATATCAAGTGGTTGACCTTCATAGATCAGCTTTCCACCTTTTAGAGCTACTACGCGTGATGCGTATTCTCTAACAAGTGATAAGAAGTGAAGGTTACAGATAACTGTAACACCAAGTTCTTCGTTAACTTTTTTAAGGTATTGCATAACAGAGTGAGAAGTTGCAGGGTCAAGAGACGCAACTGGCTCATCAGCGAGAAGAACCTTAGGGTTTTGCATAAGAGCGCGAGCAATAGCTACACGTTGTTGCTGACCACCTGAAAGATTGTCTGCACGTACGTTTTCTTTACCTTCAAGACCAACAATCTTGATGTATTCCATTGCTTTTTTCTTATCTTCTTCAGAGTAGATACCAAGTACCGACTTGATAACTCCTGTTCTTGCAAGTGTTCCAGAAAGAACGTTAGTCATAACAGTTCTTCTTGGGATTAAGTTAAAGTGTTGGAAGATCATCCCGATGTGTGAGCGTGCAGTTCTCATTGCACTACCCTTAAGTTTAGTGATGTCTTGTCCTTCGAAGATGATCTCTCCACTAGTAACGTCGTGAAGACGATTCATACATCTTAGCATTGTCGATTTCCCAGAACCTGATAGACCGATAATTACTAGGAACTCGCCTTTGTTAACGTTGAAGCTAACGTTGTTTAGGGCGTGGCATCCGTTCGGATAAACTTTGTTAACATTTTTAACTTCTAGAATCATTTTTATTCTCTCTTTATTTAATAAAGTAAAAAACTACTATTTCTTGTTAAGTTGTTCTTCAAGATTGATATTTAGTGTTTTAATTACGTTTCTTAGTCCATCGTAATCTGCATCAGTTGTATCAACTAGGCCACCTACACTGTAAATATTTTCGAATACATCTTTTCCATCTGGAGTAGCGATGTATTTCTTAACTGCAGCAATAAAGCTTGCTGTTACGTCAGCTGGTAGATCTTTTCTAAATACGAATGGATCGTTAGGAATTTTTTCAGTGATTTGAACGATTTTTACTTTATCTTCAACATCTGGGAATTGAGTTTTTACGCGTGAACGAGCGTCACGGATTGTTCCATCTTCTGAAGGAGCAGAGTAGTAAGTTGCACCAGCATCTACTTGTCTTTGGTATACCATTGTTACAACGTTGTCGTGCTTAATAGCAAAAGTTGTGTTTCCTGGTTTTACATTGTTTTCCATCATAATTTTTAGTGGGAACATGTATCCTGAAGTTGATGAAGGGTCAGTGTATGCAAATTTCTTACCTTCAAGATCTTTAATTGAGTTAATTCCACTGTCTACGTGAGCAATGATTTGCCCTTGGTAGTAGTCGTGTCCATAACGAAGAACTTTTAGCTTTGCACTTGCACCATATTTTTCATTTGCCATTAGGTAACCGAAAGAGTTCATAACAGCAATATCAGCTCTTTTTGAACCAAAAGATTCAACAACTGAGATATAGTTTGTTGGAATACCTGTCTTGAAGTAAAGACCAGTTTCTTTCTCTAAGAATTTGATAAAGTGAACTGAATTCGACGCAATAGTGTCTGCATCAACTGATGGTGTAAAGTAAAGTTTAACAGGATTATCTTTACTTCCTAGTTTCATATCTCTCTTACAAGAGATCCCTGTCGTTATTGCTAGTACAATGCTCATTACCGCAACAATTGTGTGTTTCATTTGTTGTTCTCCTCGTATATTGAATCCTAATATATAGAAATCTAAAAAAATCTAACATTTTGAAATTACGCTCTTTTAGCATGAATAAGACAGTTTTTTAATGTCAACCTAATCACAATTATAATTATCTTTAAAAACTGAATAATTTCAGTAATTTATCTTAGGTAGTTTTTATAATATTTAGTCTTTGTCTAATTTAAACAAGGTTATAATAAGAACATGGCGTTAAATATCAAAAAACTCGAAAATCCTGTGCGTCCAACTGATCAAATAAGCTCAGATCAGACACGTGTGAAGCGGCTTCATAAAGGTTGTGATGGATCAAAAAATTTTGATGAGAGCAATAATGATAGTAAGCGTATGTCATTGATAAAAAGCTTTGTAGAGGAGCTCTACGAACGCAAACGCTCTGTGAAAAAGAAGCTAAAAGACAAAAAAGAGAAGATGAATGAGGCCATCAGAAGGCTAAATATTCTCTAATTTCTTTGTGCGCCACTACAGTCCTGATGTCGGGCAGAAATCAAGGTGGTTTGGCCTTAGTAAAGTTGTTTTCTTTAGGGCCTGGTGTGGGAATTTTCCAAGTTTTGATTCCGTAAAAATCACTCTTTTAAGCTCTTTTGGGCCATCGATTAAATGAATTTTTTCGTCCATAAGGATCTGCAGCCTTTGCATTAGTATAAGTGCTAAATCTCTATGGTAGTCATCTAAGGATGGATATAATTTTATCAAATTTTGTAGAATGTATTGTTGTGTTTCTTTATGCGACTCAAAAATATACTGGCAGGCCATAAAAGTAAGTTCAAGCTTTGAGATAAGCTTCTTTTGATTTCCATTCCCTGACATCTTTTTGGCAAAAACAATGGCCAGTTGCAATTGATGATAACACTCTTCCGAAAGATTATTGTTAAAAGCTACTTGCGCGTTGTTGAGGTAGTTTTTTATCGTAAATATTTCTTTAAAAAATTTCGTCACTTTTTGTTTCTTTGAGACAACTGAGAAAGTCGATTTAAAGAGATCACAGTAGTGAATTTGCTTTATTTCAAATTTCTTTGAATCAAAAATTGAAAGATAAATATCACCTGAATTAATCGTTAAGGCCGAGATTGTCGTCGGCCAATGTTTCTTCTTATATGTATCAAGATGGTATTTAAAATAATCTTTTTCAGTCCTTTCTTTGCCGTCATAAACATGAACTTCTTGGCCATCAATAGCAACAACTCGGTAATTACCACCAGCATCCTTTATATGGAACTCCCAGTGGAAAACAAGCTCTTGTTCTTTTAAGAATTTTACGGCCTCATTAATATCGTTGAAACCTAATAAAACAACTAGGGCCAAGTAGCTTGCGCTCATTCCCTTATAGTTGATCTTTAATGCATCTCTTTGCACTAGTTGGACACTTAATCCCGCTTCATTAACACCACCATATGTTGCAAAAGGTGACATTAGGTTTTGAATAACGATGGCCTCAAGGTTTTGTCCGGACTTGAAATGAACAAATCTAATTTTGTCATTGAAAGTCTCTTGGATTGGAGTATTGATTAACTCAATTGGAGAGTTCGCTTCTAAGTGATAATCTTTTATCCCTTCAAAGACAGCACTTGGGTTATTTAAGTACTCATGCATAAAGCTTAAATAAAGTGCGTCTTTTGGACTGATACCTAGGCCTTGAGCGTAGCTAGTTATTAGCTTATGATACGACTTTCTATAGTATTCATCCGAATGGTCTTTTAAAAAAGTACTTTGGTGGGCAAATACCTGACTAAAGAGTTTATGAATTGCGCCTTTTAAAATATTTGGCCCAAAATATGAGCTTTCTCTCAAATTACTCCAGGCAAGTTTTACATCTTCCTTATCGAGGGCGGCCAATTGGTAAATTGATTCCTCTAAATTGTCGAAGAGTTCTATGTATAGTGGAGAATTTTCTTTAAATGGAGCGCTCATGTCTAATATTTTAAGTTCACTTGTTAATCCTAGCAATCAAACTTTTATTGCCGTATGCGTTGCCTTGTCTGGTCTTAGAGTGGCCATTGAGTTAACTAGATTCTCACCGGCCAACTGGCCTATTTCAAAACAATTTTCTAAAAACTTTGGTGAAGATTTCACTCAAAGGTTTCATAAAGTAGGTCTATATATTTGTATTGGACAAATTATTCTGTGGGCCCCTGAGCTTCTATTTGCTTCTTAGTCTCACTTTCATTTGCTAGAAGATTTCCATCATATAACTCAATCTTTCCATGGTAAGAGTTGAACGGAGCGCGAATATTTAGCTGCGATTCATTGCCTTTTTTTCTAATGTAAATCTTCACTTCTTTATCAAGCCCATGGTGTTTTACATTATCCTTGATTTGAAAAATCTTATTTAAGAAAAGTCCGTTTTGACGTGCTGTAACTTTAAAGTCTTCCACTCTTTTTAGCTCATTCCAAAGCTGTCTCGGCTCAACTCGGCCGGATAACAGCTCAGAGAATGTTAGATAAATTAATGGGTCTGACTCAAAATTATCTCCCATTAAAACAACAGAAGATGGAATATCTGTCATGTTAACGATATCGAGTAAGTGGCCTAGCTTATAAATTCCTTGAGTCTTGATATCTTTTGGAGTTAGATCATTTTCTAATATAGAAAGAATGCGGCGATAATCTTTTAGAAAGATACCGGCCGTGAAAATTTCATTAGCGTATAGCCAGTCACGAATTGCATCTTCATAAAAGTGTGGAGATGCTGAAAGAATAAATGGGTGATATCCCATTTCAATATATGACTTAAGAAGTTTCACTGAATTATCTAATGTTGGATAATTCTTTAAAGGACTTGTTAATGAGTCATAGATTTCACTTGGCTTCGAGTATTTTGTTTCAACAAGCGTCTTATCAAAGTCACAGATAATAATTTTTCGATTATCTGTAATCTTTAATGGGATGAAGGTCCCAAGATGTAACTCAAGCCCTGGGTATTTAGAAATTTCGTAGGCTTCAATCTTTGCCAAGCAATCCTTGCAATCTCTAGGAAGAGGTATCTTGGCAAGCAGGCCTCCATATGAATCTGTTTCTAAGTTCTTTGTGAAGAGTTCTTTGTTATTTTGATCTAAGGCCACAACCTTAATTTCGAACTCATATGCCCTAAGTAATTTATAAGCTTGAATAGGAAAACGCGCTTCAAATTTTTCAAAGTCCTTATTCTTCGAATACAAATTCTCACTCATTGTGAAGTCTGCCTTGAGATTAAGGTAGTTATTCGTCTGAATAGCTAAAAAATTTACGGCCTTGGCCCTTTTCAACTGATAAATCCTTGTTAAAATAGACTTTAGTTTATTTTATTCCACAAGAGGTTATATGTATATTGAATTCATTGGAGAGCAACCAGTTTATATTTCGATGGGCATCAAAGTTGTTTGCTCAATCTTTCTAGGTGGCTTTATCGGATATGACCGTGAACAGAAGATGAAATCTGCTGGGATAAAGACGAATATGTTGATCTGTCTAGGGGCAGCAACATATACATCTCTTAGTGTTCTGACCATGAGTGAGCATATGGGCACGGTGGCCGATCCCAATCGGATGGCCGCGCAAATTGTAAGTGGTATCGGTTTCTTGGGTGCAGGGGCCATTATACAAGGCCGTGGTAATGTTGTAGGGATGACGACTGCAGCTACTGTATGGGTTGTTGCTGCTATTGGGATGACTGTTGGATTTGGTTATCCTGTGATTGCTAGTTTGATTACAATTTCACTTTTTGCAGTTCTGCGTCTTATTAACCCAGTTTATCGTATGCTTGAGTCTGAGAAGGCCAAGCAAAACTTCTATATTGAAGTGCTTTCAAATGGTCGAATTCGTGGACATGTTAAGGAGATTCTATACTCAAGAGTTGAGGATATTGAAATTGTAAGTGAAGAAGTTCTTGATGCTGTATCAGACGAAAGACTTCTAACTTTAAATGTACAGCTTCACCCTCGTTGGGTTGCTCCGATTAAGCGTGAAATTAAAACGCTCATTCGTGTGAATAAGGTTGAGTTTCACCAAAGAGATCGTGATATTTTATAAGAATTATCTTTTTGCAATACGATAGGTAAGAGTCGAAGTTTCAAGATCGTAATTTCGACTTACCTTAGTTCCATCGAGAATTTCTGGTACATCAAATTGTCTAACTAAACTCTCTGAACGTTTTGACTTGAAAGTGTTTCCATTTTCTTCAACACGCTGATCGAATTTTCTATTCTGTGTAACTGTAATGCCACGCTCTTGAGCATTGATATGAATAGTTTCTTCTTCGTGTTTAGGCACTTCAATAGAGAAGTAGTAAAAGTTCTGATCACTTTTAATGTTAGGCTCTAGCTTTGTAATATTGTAAAAGCTATCTTGGCCTTTTTCTTGGATCGTTTCCTTGGCCTTTGTATAATAACTCTTAAGAGCATTTAACTCTTCATCTATTTTTGTTTTAAGGCGCCCCATTAGGCCTTGGTGTTCCTTTTGAAGATCCGCATACTTTTTTTCGAAGGCATCTTTTCTGCTTTTTACAGTATCCTCGTGGAATGCTTTTTGGCTTTTTAGCTCATTTTGTTGAAAAACATCTGTTTGAGTTAGCTTGAAATGGTGATCGCTTTTTAGCTTAGACATCTCTTTGCGTTGCTCTCTTTCAAGGTCTTTAACGGTTGTCGAATTTTCTTTTGATAATTTATCAACACGTTGATCGAATTGTTTATTAATTCGTTGAATAAAGCCATCATTTCTAACGGAAATTTCATTGGCGAGATTCTTGGCCTTTGCTGTCTCGTCAATAATGAACTCTTCATTGTCGTACTTAACCTTTTGGGCCAATTCGTTGACAGTATTTGATGTATCCTCAAGATCGTCACGACCTCTTTGATGGACATATTCTAATTGTTGCTGATAGTTGTCTCTAATGGCAGCAATATTGGCATCTGTTTGAAGTTTTGTATGCTTTTCTTGCTTTGCAAATTGTTGACCAGTTTTTTTAAGACTATTTTTTATTTCATTAAGCCTGGCCTCTTTATGATTAAGTGATTCAATGATAGCTACTTGGTTTTGATCACGTACTGAATCTAGTTTTTCTTCTCCGATAATTCTTTGATCACTTGCCATCTGATTATAGTTTTTACGGATTGATTCAATTTCTTGTTTTTTATCCTTAATAAGGCGTTCGCGCTCATTTTTAAGCTTTAAGTTCTGCTTACTAAATTGGTTGCTATCTTCAATTCTCATAGTGCGCCGTTATTTCCTTGCTCTTGTGCTTCTTCTGGATTTGTTACATCCATTAGCTTGGCAAGCGGTGCTGCACAAACTGGATCGCCACCAGTATGACCTTTACACATCCAAGTGTTAAGGAGGTTGACGCGAATAGAGCGATTGCCTCCGTGGTACTTTACATATGAATTTGGATCAAGTGTTGAAGTAATGATCACACTCGCTGGCCCTCTCGGATTTAGACGTGAAGAGACCATGTACTGATAGACTCGGTATTCAGCATTAGCGCTTAGAGCGATTGTTGCAATGATTAATAGCTTATTGAAGCTGTGGGTTAGCATCTAAGATCTTTCCTTCTACCATTTCAACTAATGCACGAGCGACGATGTATTGGTCAATCTCATCAAATGTTGAAAAGAGAACGCGTTGTTTTTCTAGGTTATTATGTGATGAAATTTTCTTAAGCAGGGACTTTGCTTTAAGGCGTTGAGCTTTTGTCATTCGAATCTCTTCGAAATCACTTCCCATTGCAATATCTTCAAATAATGGGAAATATCCATTTGCACCAAAGTCGATTAATCTCTTAATTGAATCATAGCGTTTTAAAAATCCTAACTCGATCAACTCATTCCTCCTGAATTTCGCTTTGAAATTTTTCGTGAAAATCTCTAGAGTTATTTTATAAATTTTAGAGACTATTTGGCAGACGGCATACATTTCCTTTGATGCTATACGTATTTTCAGGTTAATTTATGAACGCGCTCGGGCAAGTTACTGTTATTTTTAAAGTACTTGATGCTTGCGGTAGGTTATGCACGCATTGAAATTAAGAAAATATAAAGATACAATTAAGTAGACGCTAAGAAGGCGTTAAATTTTCAATGAACAAGGAATGTTTTTGATGAATATCTTAACAGCTGCAACCCTGGCAATTTTATTCAACTTTTCTGCTCTCGCATTGGTGGACTATTCACCAAAGTCATCATCTAGTAATGGTGGCTCTTATAATCCTGTGACAACAAGACCTAGTGCTCCTGCTAGAAGTGAAAGAAGTGTTTCTCGTGCACAAACATCTAGCTCTAGCTCTGATTTTTGGGCCTTTTTACCAGAGTATTATGATTTCTCTCTAGGCTATGTTGCAAATAAATCATTCATTACTGATGAAAATATAAATTTTGTAAATTTTAATTTAAAGATGGGATTTGCTCACGGCATCTTTATCGACTTATCTGCTAGGGGAGCTCAGTCTTTAGAAACTTCTGAATTTGAACAGGCCAATTCAGGTGTTAAGCTTGGCTTCAATTGGCTTGAAATTGGTAATGATTATAATAAGCTCATTATCGATACATACCTAGGGATGAGATTTAAAGGTGATAGTGAATTTTCAACACAAAGAAATGATCGTCTTTTAGGAGTTTCTACAGAAAAACGCTTTGGTGCCGTTGCGCTTGGTGTTGATTATGAAAGAGTTTTTGCAGACACTCTTGATAATGACGAAGAAATGGCCGTTGGTGACATCTCACATATTAAGGCCAACCTTGGAATTATGGTTTCACATGAAATTCAATTCCTTTTGACTTATGGGGAAGTAAAGGTCTCTTCAAGTGATTTCTTTACTGCTAATTCTCTAAATTCTGACTTAAAATATTCATACTTAATGCCTCAAATGTTTCTTCGTATGTCACGTTCTGTTCGTTTAAATATGGGAGCAGGTTTTCAGGTGAGTCGTCCAGATACTTCTGTTTTAAATGAAACGACTAAACTTTGGGATCTTCCTGTATTGTACGGGAATACGCTATTTGCTGGGCTTAATTTATCAATTTAAAAATAGGATACTTCATTGTTAATTTCAGATAATATTTACTACTGCAAGAATTGTAAAAAAGTTGTTCCATCTATCGAAGATTTACTCTTTGTTGAAGATGGTTCTAATCTAAGCTTTTGTAGTGAAGCATGTATAGAAAAATTTTATTCACCGTTAATTGACTACTTCACAGGTAAGATTGAAAAGAAGAGAAAAGATCTTAATATCGTTGATGAGCCTGCTTTAGAGGCCCTTGAAAATCCTGCTTTTGTTGATCGTGTGCTACATAAACCTGATGAGATATGGCGCTTAGAAAATGATCTTAAAGAAGAAATTTTTACTTTTATTTCTAAAGTTAATCATAAAGGTGAAGATATCCATTTAATGGCCATTTGCTTTGTTTTTGATCATACGCCTTCATTCGTGTTGGCATTAACGGCAACTGCCAATGATTATTTTGTGCAAGACTTTCAAGTTGGAGAAGAGGTTGAGTCACTTGAAGATTACCACCGTGAAATAGAGAGTAATTCAATTTTAGACCCAGAAGATTTTGAGCATATTGAACTTAAAAAGTCTAAATTACTCGCTGAGATGATGATTCATCGAAAAGAGTTCGATATACCATTTGAAGATTTCACTCTTTATATGGACTATTTAAAGCCTACAATTGAGTCTTACGATGAGCTTTACGTTTTCAAAGACGAAGATGATGAAGAGGCCTTTGCATACTTTAAGGCCTTCGAAAAAAGTGGTGTTAGCTTCTTCTATATTGCACTTTGTACAAAAATAGAAAAAGAAGAGCAAAGCTTGATTGTTCCAATTATTTCATTTCCAACGATTGATGGGGATTTGTCGAATTCATATAAAACAGGCAAGCTCGTTGATGGAAATAAGCTTGCCCATTAATTAAATTATTTTTTTTAGAATGATTTGTAGAAGTATTCGCCCTTAGATTTAAAGGCGTCACAATATGTTCTATCGTTGTATAGATCAACATTGATTGAACACATGAAGTAGGCATCGTAAGAGATTAGCTCACGATTAAATGGAGAAGGGAATTCATAGCTTTTCTCCTTCATGACCATTACACCGTTGATTCTAAATTGTTGATAGCGTCCGTAATCACGATTCTTAGTTAAGTTAAATAATGAAATTGTCCCAGAGCTATTAATGTACTTACATTGGGCAGAACCAAGATAAATTGAATTTCCTGAGGCCTCTGAAGTTGGTATGACACAAACTCTAGAATTTGTATCAGGGTTTTTTAGTTGGACATAGATTTGAGTTTCGTTAGTGCGAGACTGACAAATTGTATTTGGTCCAAGGTGACTATTTGAAGTATTTGCAAATCCTGTCTGACCATCAAGAGACCAGCTACAGTGAGCAATTGCACTTGGAATATTTGCATTTGAACCATTTGAAGTTGAACTTCCTGAATCATCAATATCAATGACTGAAGAGCCTCCTCCTGATCCAACACTAGAGCCTGAACCAGAGCTATTCGTATCATAGATTGAGCGTGTCTCTCTTGGTGCTACACAAGAAGTAAGGGCCATGATTGCTGTGATAAAAATTAGTTTTTTCATTCAATTCTCCGAATTAATCACCTAACTTATCGGTAATTTTGAAAAAATATTAATTTTTTCATGTAGTTTAATGGTCAATTAACCGATAAATCTCATAATGAAGAAGCTTATCTTCCTAATGACCATTCTAGTACTCGTATTATCAAGTGTTTATCTTGTCATTACGATGCCGTACCGATTTTATTATACCTTCCAAGATGAAGGGATTCAATCGGACTACTTTATTGCCACTAATCGATATGAGTGGCTCTATCGTGGACTGTCTCCCTATGAAAAATCTCGAGGTGCGACTTTATTTTGGAAACCGATACACTTTCAAAACTTTCAATTTGATATTCCTTTTGATGATGTAAGCTTTAAGCTATTTCCACGTCCAAATGTCGATAAGTTAAGTGCTTTACCGTATTTTGATATTGTTGATCACAAGAATAGACGTGTGTTGAGTGTTTATGATTTTGAAATTGAAAAATTTAAGGCCGCTATACCGATGGACCCAATTTTTAATCTTCCGGTAGTTACTCAATTTATCAAATCTTCTTCAAATCAAGCTGTTTGGCTAGATGTTTTAAACCTTAATATTAAAATAAAAAAATTAAATCTATATAGTTATAAAAATATTAAGTATCTTCTTTCGAATTACTCACTTCCAAAGCTTGGTTATTTTCTTTATATCTATAAGATTCGTAATCAAATTTTTTCAAAAGATGCAAAGAAGATTGTGCAAAATGGTCCTTTTCATATAATGCAATTTTTCGATGGCCCAAAGAATTCTGGTATTCTAAAAAACTACTTCTATGAAAAGGGACGTCTGTACCATCAAACAATTCGCTATAATAAGAATCATCCAGATCATAATGTTGTCCTTGATAAACTTGTTAAGAATTTAAAGCTTAGTCTTTCTCGTGATGAGGAGAGTTCTCTAGCGATGTATAATGAGTTTAGAAAGCTTAAGTATGAGAAGAGGTTTGAATACAAGGGGATGGCGCTACTCTATAGTGCCTGGTCACATGAGCTTGAAAATGAAGCTTTCTATCGTGAAATGATCTATTATCTTGAAAAAGGTAATTACAAAACAGCTCAACTATTTAGTCTTTATGATTTTGCTAAGAAGAAGTTTGGAAAAACATTTTCAAATCGTGATGAAGTTTTAAAAGATGATCTCAAGGCAAAAATTGAAATAGAGACGAAGAAAGAGAGAAAGAAGCAAGAGAGGGATCTTGCTGATTATCAAATATCTGGCGAAGTCGACTTCAAAGATGACGATGCTAAGCTCGATTACATTCTAAAGAATATCGAAGTTAAAGAAGAAAAAGACGATTTAAGCGAGTACTAAGAGATCAAATCCTCAAAACTATCAGGGTGGTGAAAGTTTGGTGAAGTATCTGGATGCTTATTTGAGTAGTAATAAGTGTTGTCACCTTCGGCCGTCAATACACATGTGGGAGATACTCTTAGATTAGAAAGATCTTCAAAGTTGTGACCAAGCTTCTTAAGTTCAAAGCGACAATTTAGTGTAAAGAGTTCATCCTCTGATTTGATGACAATATTATCAAGTTCAATGTCATTATACTCGGTAAGTTCTGAGCGATATGAATTGAAGATAAAGCAATTCCAACTTGAATCACTCCCAAAGTTAAATTCAAAATATTCACCATCTGTCTTATTGAGAATAAAGAATTCAAAACAAGTCTGTGTCCAAAGGCCGATAACTCGGTTCATCTTTCCATTGTCACGGTGAATGTAAATAGGAGAGAGGTCTCCCTTTAGTGTGAAGTGAAAGTTAACATGGCCGTCAATGACCTTGATCTCAGCAGAAGCTTCGAGATCAAGATCATTTTCAGCAAATGGAATTAAATTAAAATATTTTGAAATCATAAATGACTTTGTTCTTACTTTGTTAGTTACCTTTACCCATTATATTTGTTAAAAAATCCACAGGTAGTGGGAAGAAAGTTGTCGACTTACCATCTCCGCTTGAAATTTCTTTCATTGTATCTAGATAACGAAGAGTAATCGCATTTGGTGATTCATTAAGTACCTTTGCAGCTTCTGCTAATTTTAATGCTGCATCAAATTCACCTTGAGCTGAAATAACCTTTGCTCTCTTATCTCTTTCCGCTTCTGCTTGCTTTGCCATCGCTCTTTGCATCTCAATCGGAAGGTCAATTGCTTTGACTTCAACTGTTGATACTTTAATTCCCCATGGCTCTGTATGCTCATCTAAAATAGACTGTAGACGTGCATTGATTTGCTCACGCATAGATAGAATTTCATCTAGCTCAAATTGACCAATAACAGAACGTAGAGTTGTTTGAGCAATTTGTCCTGTTGCAAGTAGATAGTTCTCAACTGCAACAACTGACTTTTCTGGATCTTCAACTCTAAAGTAAACAACACCATTAACTTTAAGTGTTACGTTATCTTTTGAGATAATGTCTTGTGATGGAATATCCATTGTGACAGTTCTTAAGTCTACTTTATGCATTTTCTCAAGACCTGGAATTAGCAGTATTAAACCTGGCCCTCTAACAGCTGTGAAGCGTCCTAGAAAGAAGATGACACCACGTTCGTATTCTTTTAGAACCTTAACTGTGTTGAACAATAAAATTAATAGTAGAATTATAAATGGTAAGTAAGGCGCAAAATTAATCATATATCCTCCGTTGAATTGACAAAAACTTTACATTTAACTGACTCTAAAAAAAACTGAGAGTTTAATATTATATTAAGAAAACTAAGGGGAGATTTTTAATAAACTCTCTCTCTTCCTTGTCAAAAATCAATCGTCCCTCAACGTCCCCTTAGTTTTTTCTTCTTTTATTTCAATTATTTAAGCCACAAGAATTTTTTAATCTCTCTTCTTACCCAGTCGATATCGCTCTTAGTTGGTAGCTCATTCTGACACATTGAAAAGATTAAACTCATTAATTGGCGAAAAGATTTTCTTTGACTCATTTTATACCTCTATATTTTTACTTGTAACTTTAGGTTGTCTTTTTTTATGACCTCTACCTTATCACCAACTTTTAGCTTTGACATATCGCCAGTGGCTGTAAGTTGCCACAATTCTCCATTGTAGCGTGAAAAGAATTTATCACCATCAATATCTGTTACTGTAATCTCAACTCCTGTGTACGGATCTTCTGGTTCAGAGAAAATTCTTTTTCTGGACTTATAAAAGACATAGGCAATAACACCAATGAAGGCAAGAATCGCACCAATACTTGAGAAGAGTACAGTTGATGAAATTTGTAGATATGATTCCTCTGTTTGAAATAAGAACATGGAGCCAAAGATCAAACTGGCTATCCCGGCCAAGGTCAGAAGGCCAAAGCTTGTAATATATATTTCTAAGATAAAGAGAACAAAGGCCGCAATAATAAGTAGAAACGCGCCAGTATTTAATGAAAGAATATTAAATGATATTCCTGCTATCAGTATGGCCACGGCCCCTACACTTCCTGCAATAAATCCACCTGGAGCTTGGAACTCTACGTAGATGAGTGCCGCTCCAATGAGAAAAAGAATATAGGCCATATCTGGCGAAGCGAAGAAGCTTAAAAGTTTTTGCCCAAGTGTTTTCTCCATTGTCGTAAGAACATAGTTATCAGCAATTACAACCTTAAAAGGTTTATGATGTGAAAGAAAAGTTTTGTTGTTAATTGTGCTGATAAGACCGCCTACACCTTGAATTGTATCAACAATACCGTTGTGGACATTTTCTTTTAGTGCTTCTGTTTCAGTATAGCTCTTGGCTTCAGTAATCATCTTTGTGAATACTTCTTCATTTTTTCCAGTTGCGGAAGCCTGAGACTTTACGAGAGCTACTAGATCATTGACGATTTTATTTTTCATATCGCCTTCTTTAATATCTGATGTCCCTGAAATTGGAGTTGCTGCACCAATTCGCGTTCCATCGGCCATGTAGAGTACTGGGATGCTACTTGCAATAATTGCTCCAGCACTAGTTGCTGATGCTGAACTAGGCCCCACCCATCCAATCACTAGGTTTTCGCTATTTGCAATTAGGTGCATGATCTCTTTAGTAACACTAACTAATCCGCCGGGAGTGTTTATCTTAATTAAGATCGCGCTTTCTCTTTCGCCTTCAATACTTTGAAAGGCTTTTTGAAGGTAATTTAAAGTGGCCGGAGTGATGGCCTCTTCAATATTAACCGCAACGATTTTATTGATATTAACTTCTTTGGCTTGGTTAAAGCTATCCGCTGCAACTGCGCCGAATGACGTTAAAAATAGAGTAAAGAGTACTACAAAACTTGTAATGATATGCTTCTTCATATATGTTGACCTGCTTATTAAAGGAGATTTCATGTCATCAAATAATATTACTTATAAAGTAATTATCGCTCATTTTTTTAATCCTATAAATGATAAAAAATGTGAATTTTTAGAAGATTATGCAATTGTTGCAAAGCGCACGACAAAAGGTGATTACAAAATCATCGATCGTATGCCTAAGAAAGAGCTTACGGACTATTTAGCGCGTAAGAAGAATGTTGAAGTGATCGACAAGAGTGGCCAATATATTATCCCTGGTCTTTATGATACGCACTTTCACTGGGTACAAGATGCCGTTTGTGAAATGCCAAAGGCCAATCTTCTTAACTGGCTTGAAAATTACACTTGGCCTTATGAAGCAAATTTTAAGAAGCTAGCTTTTGCACGTAAAAAAGCAAAAGAATTTACTTCAAAGATTGCTAATAACGGAACGATTGGTGGAGCATGTTATGGCTCAATTCATTCACACTCTGTCTCAGAAGCACTTAAAAATTTTAAGGGTGATTATATTCTAGGTAATGTTCAAATGACGATGAACTCGCCAGAGTACCTAACAATGGGCGTAGAGGAGACAATTGCACAAACTGAAGCTCTTGCAAAAGAATACAAAGATAAATATGCAGTGACACCTCGATTTGCCATTACAACAGATCCTGTAACAATGGCCGCAGGTGGTAAAACTGCTAAGAAACATCGCTCTTTTATTCAAACTCACTTAAGTGAAACACAAAATGAAATCGACTTTGTACTTAGTATCTATAAGGACATTAAGGGATTTGAAAAAGTAAAAACTTATACTGAAATCTACGACAAAGTTGGACTTCTAACTCCTAAGACAATCATGGGGCATGGTATTTATCTTTCTCCAAAAGAGTTAAAACTTTTAGGTGAAAAGAAAACGATGATTGCACATTGTCCAACAAGCAATGCTCCAATAAAGGAGCTAGGGCTAGGTTCGGGACTTTTTGATTATAAGAGAGCAAATCGTTACAACGTTCACTGGGCGCTTGCCAGTGATATTGGTGGTGGACCTTTCCTTTCGATGCTTGATGTAATCAATTCATTTGTTATGCAAAACCATAAAAGAGGCCACCGCGATACTTCCTACACTCAAGGTCTCTACCGCGCGACGCTTGCTGGAGCAAATTCCCTTAAATTAGAACAAGAAAGTGGGAATTTCGAAGTTGGGAAAAAGCTACATTTTGTGAGCCTTGGTGACAAAAAAATGAGCGCGAGCTTAACGACTGAGGAAAAACTTAAGAAATTGATTAAGAGGCCTAACAAAGATAGGGCCTTATACGTGGATTTGATTGAAGCGACGTATTATAACGGCAATGTGATTTCAGACAGTTAAGCTGGCTAAATCGATGATGTTGAACAATATCGGCTATCGACAATAAAATTACGAGAAAATTGTAAAAAGTTTTCTTACAAATCTGTTAATATGTTTACAAAAATATTTTATTGCTTTAGAATATATTAAGATACGAATCGTAAGTGCTTGAATATAATACTTAGGAGAAATACATGAGAAGTTTTAGTCACATCGCGAAACTAATTAAAGAAAAGAGAACAGCACATCCAAAAGGATATTCTCAATCAGAATTATCACACCTTCTTGGTTACAAGAATGGTCAATTCATTTCTAACGTTGAACGTGCTCTTTGCAACATCCCACTAAAGATGTTACGTAGAGTTTGTGAAATCTTAGACATTAATGAAGCTGAATTAAAAGACGCTATCATTAAAGATCACGAAGAAACTTTAGATAATTATCTAAAGGATGGATCAGGTGTTGTTGGTGCAACAACTGGTGCTGAAGCAACGACGACTTCAAACTTCGTTTACTAATCTGATTACCTTTTCGAAGGTTGTTAGTTAGAAAATATTGATAAAAAAAGAGGGAGCGAAAGCTCCCTTTTTTTATGTTCAGGATGAATGGTAGAAAATTTAATTATAAACCTTTATATGCCTTGTAATCTTCAAGTGAACCAACAGACTCTTCAGTATCATCTGCATAATTTGCTTCAACTTGAGTTTGAAGATAGTGTGGATCTTCAATTTCTTCTTCTGTAACCTCTGGCTCAACTTCACCAACTGGAAGTTCGTGATTTGAAGAGTAAGTTAGATCCATTTTTAACGATTCAAATTTTTCTTCAAATACTTTTAGATCTTCTTCTTTAAGTCTTTCTTTAAAGGCCAAGAAAGTCTTTTGTGTTTCAATAAAATTGCGCTCAAGCTTTTCTCTTTGCTTCTCACCAACGCGCTCAAAGTTATCAAAGTACTTGCGTCTGGCCATAATGTGCTGCTCAAGTAAATTGAAGTATTTTACAATGATAAAGTCTTCGCCACTTAAATGTTGTGGATTCGGTCGACGATTCTTGCTTGGTCCACGACGTCTACGATTTCGGTTAGAAGATTTATTAGACGGCTTTTTATTTGTTGCTTGTCCCGATTGAGCACTCTTGTTTGCCCCTTGTTGAGGCTGTTGAGCTTTATTAGGATTCGCTGCACTTGCATTTGCTGGACGCTTACGACGTCTGCGATTATTCGAGCGACTTCTGTTCCCACGATTTTGCGGCTTGTCTGAAGATGCTGATGATGAATTTGAGGCGTTCTTGTTGCCTTGCTCCATTATGATTCCTTAGATTATTAACTTTTAGATTTAATTTTAATTATAGCCCCTAATATTGCTAAGTAAAGCTACAACTTGTCTAACACCTATGATAAAATTGGCCAATTTCAATTGAACAACTCTCTAATTTTTTAAAAAGGGGAAATTATATGACTAAAAGAGTTAAAGTTGCAGTTACAGGTGCAGCGGGACAAATTGGTTACGCGATTCTTTTTAGAATTGCTTCTGGTCAAATGTTTGGTCCAGAAACAGAAGTAGAATTACAACTTCTTGAACTTCCACAAGCTCTAGGTGCACTTGAAGGTGTAAAAATGGAACTTGATGACTGTGCATTTCCATTATTAAAAAATATTGTTTGCACAGATAAAATGGAAGTTGCATTTAAAGATGCAAACTGGATTCTTGCTATCGGTGCCGTTCCAAGAAAAGACGGAATGGAAAGAGCTGACCTTCTAAAGGTGAACGGTGGAATTTTTGGTCCACTTGGTAAGGCCATGGCCGCTCACTCTGCGCCAGATTCAAAATTATTCGTAGTTGGTAACCCATGTAACACAAATTGTTACATCGCAATGGAAGCTTCAGGACTTGATAAGTCTCGTTTCTTTGCAATGACGACTCTTGATGAGAAGAGAGCTAAGACTCAACTAGCTCAAAAAGCAGGTGTTGATGTAACAGAAGTTACAAATATGACAATTTGGGGTAACCACTCAGCAACTCAATACCCAGATTTCTACAATGCTAAAATTGGTGGAAAGTCAGCGGCTGAAGTTATCACTGATGAAAATTACTTAAAAGGTGAGTTTATTGAAACTGTACAAAAAAGAGGTGCAGCTATCATTAAAGCACGTGGAGCATCTTCTGCTGCTTCTGCTGCAAATGCTTGTGTAAACGGTGTTTACGCTTTAACTCACGATACTCCTGCTGGTGAGACATTCTCTATGTGTCTTGCATCTAAGGGACAATACGGTGTTGATGAAGGGCTAATCTTCTCATTCCCATGTCGTGTTGAAAACGGTGAGCTTAAAGTTGTTGAAGGACAAGAGCACAATGCATTTGGACAAGAAAAGTTTAATGCAACTCTTGAAGAGCTTCGCGCTGAAAGAAATACTGTAAAAGAACTAGGTCTAGTTTAATTATATTAAGGTGCCTGCTTGAGATCTTGTGGGCACCTTATATCCTAAATCCTTATCCCCAATTTTAATTTCGCTAATAATTGAATAATTATAAGTGGCGCTAAAGAAGAGTAAGCGACAATAGTCCATTCTTTTGAACCAATCACTTTTAAGTTCAAGATACTTCTTAATCCTGGAATATAAATTGTAGCTAACAACAGTATGATACAAAGAAGTACAGCTCCCCATACGTGAATATTCTTCGTTATTTCATTAATTAATATATTTGAACTCTCAAGTCTCATGTTGAATACATGAAAGACTTGACCAAGGCCTAGGCTTAGAAAGGAGACTGATAAGGCGCTTTGACTATCTTGAGTTGTTGATAGGGTATAGAAGAACCCTGTAAGGACACTCGTTGTTAAAATGAATCCGTATAGTGATATTAGGGCCCATTTTCTCTTTGTTATAATTTGTTCGTCTCTTGGCCTTGGAGCTGCTTTTAGATAATTTTGATCTCCTTCTCCCATTCCCAAGGCAAGGGCCGGGAAAACATCTGTTACTAGATTTAAAAAGAGAATCTGTAGTGGTAGTAGAGGTAATGGCATATTCATAAGTGATGCAATTGATACAATTAGAATTTCACTTATATTACATGAGAGTAGATACACAACAAAACGCTGAATATTACTATAGATGATACGTCCTTGCTTGATGGCCAAGATAATTGTATTAAACTGATCGTCTTGTAGGATCATATCTGAAGCCTCTTTTGCAATTTGAGTTCCTCTTCTTCCCATTGCAATTCCAATATCAGCATGATTTAAGGCCGCGGCATCATTAACACCATCACCCGTCATAGCAACAACAGCATTCTTTTCTTGAAAGTGTTTAATGAGATCAAGTTTTTGTAATGGCCCAACTCGACTAAAAACCTGTCCACGATTTATCTTCTCTTCGATTTCTTTGTTCCAATCTTTTCTTTGCCCCAAAATTTTTCCATTAATTGAAAAGAAATTATCACTTTCAATTAGGCCAATATCCTTTGCAATTTTTAGGGCCGTACCTTCTTGATCTCCAGTAACCATAATTGTTCTAATTCCGGCCTGTTTCGATTTTTCGATAGCATCTTTAACATCCGAGCGTGCTGGGTCAAGTAAAGCAACAAGTCCTAAGAAGGTGAGTTGATCGTAAGGAAACTTATCTATATTCTCAACATCCTTTGTCGCAAGTGCTAAGATTCGAAGACCTTCACTGGCAAGCTTATGATTTTCTTGATTCCATTCTTTTTTTAATTCTTCATTAAACTCAATTACTCCATCAATATTTCGAATAGACGTACACGCCTTTAAAACTGCTTCAGGGGCACCCTTAACTGCCACGAGTATTGAATTGGCCACTTGATGATATGTGGCCATCATAAGAGTTGAGCTATCAAAGGGGACCTCTTTTAGTTCAGGCATCTGCTGGATTATTTCAGCTCTTTTAATTTTAAACTTGGCCGCTACTTCAAGTAGAGCGATCTCCATTGGGTCTCCAATATTATGGCCCTTCTGCTTGCGATTAATTTCTGAGTTGTTACAAAGAACTCCAATTTGGAGAAGTCGTTTTAATTCATCATCAATGAATTGATTTTCCACTTCGTTCATATCATAGCTCTTGTTTTGAGACTTATAGAGCTGCACAGTCATTTTATTTTCAGTTAGAGTTCCGGTTTTATCGGTGAAGATAATTGAGGTAGCACCTAGTGTTTCAACAGCAGCAAGCTTGTTGATAAGAGCATTGTTATTTGCCATTCTCCACATACCTTTTGCCAGGGCAAGAGTTGCAACAATAGGAAGTCCTTCAGGTATTGTTGCGATGGCAAGTGCTATGGCCGTCTCAAGCATCAGAATAGGCGGCTTTCCTGCTGTAATACCACTAATTGCAATGACGGCGGCAATGACTAATGAGAACCAAACAATTTGACCTGCTAGTTTATTTAGTCGTTTCTCAAGTGGGGTGGTCTCATCATTATCTTTTCTATCTTTTTCTACTTCTTTTGCAATTATACCAACTTCAGTATCCATTGCCGTAGCTATAACAATACCGCGACCTGATCCTCTTGTTATGGAGGTTCCTTTAAAGAGAATATTTTTTCTCTCGGCAATAATCATGTCGTCTTGGAGAGCTTCGCTTATTTTATCTACTGGTACGGACTCACCCGTTAAAAGAGACTCATTTACATTTAAGTTATTTGCTTGAACTATTCTAAGGTCTGCTCCCAGAATATCTCCTGCTTCAAACAAGACAATATCACCTGGTACCAACTCTTTCGTATTAAGATGTAACGATTGTGCTTCTCGTATTACTCCACATCTCGTTACACCAATCTTCTTTAAGGCCTCCATTGAGCGTATGGCCTTAAGTTCTGTGAAGAATCCCAAAGCTGTATTGATAATTAAGACTGCAACGACAGTGAAGCCTTCTACAATATGACCAATAAAGAAAGATATTAGGGCCGCAATTAGTAGTAATAAAACGATGATACTTTTTAATTGGCGAATGAGTATTGTAATTTTGGATGTACTTACTTTTACAGAGAGTTCATTTGGTCCATAGAGACGTTGTCTCTTTTGGGCCTCTTGATGTGTGAGACCTTTTTCAATATCAGTTTCAAGTAAAGTTGAAACATCGATGTCACTGCATTTAGAATAGAATAGGCTATTGTATTTTTTCATATACTCGCCCTTCTTGAATTTATTTTATGAGAGTTAGAATCTCTCTTTGTTCTTCAATACTAAGTGGTTTAATCGTGTCAGCTTTTTTTCTTTTGATTCCACTTTTAGCAATAACTTTATCGAGATGATGAATACGATCAACCACATTCTTTGTCATCTTAAATAGCCAATCAGGTAGTTGTTCTTTGATCGTTTCACTATCGATTTCCATAAGGGTTACCTTTGACTTTGCCATGACATAAGCTGCGCGGTGAGTGCCTGCAAAAAAGGCCATCTCTCCAATCATCTCCCCTGGGCCAACTAGTGCAACTGGACTTACCTTATTGCCATCAACAACAAAGACAAGTAATTCTCCTTCCTCCACTAGATAGATTGTGTCCGAAGAGTCTCCTTGTTTAATGATGATAGTATTTTCATTATGAACAATTCTCATATGGCCTCTTATTTTAATTGAGTAATCTGCTTGAGCTTAATGACTAATTCACTTACAAGCTTAGGGTAATAGATAGATTGTGGGGCTTTATTAGAAATAAATAAAGGGTTTCTTGTATAATTTTGCTTAAGAACTTCGTTAAAATCTACGATGTCGACATTTTGATGGGCCGCTATCTTTTCTAACTGTTTTATAAAAAGAGGATGTGATGACTTTACTTCACATGCAAAGGCAACCTTTTGTAATGCCTGATCATATGCCTTTGTAATTTCACCTTGCTTCTCAAAAAATTCTTGTTTCAGTTGATGAAACTTTGTGTTGGCCAAAATATTCTTATCAAGTGATTGTACAAGGACATGGGCCTCTTTTGTTTTTGACTCTGACAGTAATGTCTCAAGCTTACTTAGGGCATCTTCAAATAGAACACTTGTTGTATCCTGACAAATTTTTAAATCGTTAATTTCCATATTAATTGGAGGGATTATTGTCAGGATGTTGATTCCCTGTGATTTTAAGTTTCTGAAGAATTTTTCCAGGCGAATATCATAGAGTAGTAGCTCTTTTTCTAGAATACTTCTAAATCTCTCAGGTGAAAGGTTCTCGAAATCAATTTGTTCAATCTCTGAGGTTAACTGCTTAAGATTTTCGTTTAAAAATATTAATCTTGAAAGATTAGGGTGTAATTTTATTAAACTTTGGATGTACAGATTTCTAAATAATTTAAAATTCTGATTATTTACTTTTATGGCATCTTTTTTAGTCGGATAAATATCTTCTTGTAATTCAGAATATCCAGAAGCAAGAATGAGAATTTTTGGAACTTTTTTTAAAGCAGCAACTCGCTCAATCGTGCGATAAAGTGATTCACCTTTAGTGGAAATATTATAAATTGATAACGGACGAGCAAGCTTCTTTGAAAGCTGAGTCGTAATATCGTTAATAAATGGACCTATTGAGACACCCATCTCGTCGCCAACAATAAGTACATCTGCATTTGATGCAACTTCATCTGGGCCAAAGACTCCAGGGGCCATGACATAAGGTGCTGGCGTTTCACGCAGAGGTGCTTCGTGATAATGGTAACTTAGAAGTCCCAAAATTGTGATAATGAACGCACAGGCCAAATAAAATATGATGTTAAATATTTTTTTCATAAAAACTAATCAAGATTTCCCTATGACTTTATTATATACGTAATTTCTGGTACATAGAAGACCTTATGAAAGATGCAAAAAACACCAGATGGGTACCCGAGCTTTTAGCTCCAGCAGGTAGCCTAGAAAAATTGAAAGTGGCCATTAGTTACGGTGCAAATGCCGTTTATCTTGGTGGTCAAAAATATGGACTTCGCCAAGCGGCCGATAACTTCACTATTGATGAGATACGTGAAGGGGTTGAGTTTGCTCACGAGCGTGGCGCTCTTGTCTACGTCGTCTTAAACTCATTCTTCCATGATAAGGATTTTGACGGCCTACTTGATTTTATCAAAGAGCTCGATGATGTTGGCGTTGATGCGGTAATCGTTTCTGATCCTGGCGTTATTAATTATATCGCGGAAAATACTAATCTCGAGGTTCACTTATCAACACAAGCAAGCTGTTTAAACGTTGAAAGTGCAAAGCTTTGGAAAAAACTTGGCGTAACTAGGATTGTTCTTGGCCGTGAAGTTTCAATTGCGGATGCCAAGAAGATCAAAGAAGAAGCCGGTGTTGAAATCGAGATGTTCGTGCACGGTTCAATGTGTATGGCCTATTCCGGAAATTGTGTAATTTCAAATTATACGCAAGGACGTGACTCTAATCGTGGTGGTTGTGCTCACAGTTGTCGCTTTGAATACAAGATCGAAGACGGTAAAAAAGAGCTTAATAGTTATTTCATGAGTTCTAAAGATCTTGAAGGTATTAGACTTTTACAAGACTTTATTGATGCAGGAATCGATTCGCTAAAGGTAGAAGGACGTATGAAGTCTCCTATGTATGCTGGAACGATTTCTATGGTTTATTCAGGGGCCCTTGCTTATTACAAAGAGCATGGAAACTTCTTAAGTGATGATCTTTTAAAATGGGAAGAGGAACTTACGAAAGTTACTCACCGTGCTTATACGCAAGCTTCTTTAGTTGATGAAGCTGATGAAACATCAATATATAACGATCGTGAACACGAGGACAAAACATACAGGGCAATTGGTAAAGTTGCTCAAGTTGTCGATAACGAATTTATCGTCGTTGATGTTAGAAGTGCATTTGAACTAGGAGAGTCTCTTGAGATTATGCCTTTTTCTAATGCTCATGTTGATGTAAGAGTTGATCATATTTCAAATCTTGCGGGGGAGAATTTTGAACGTACACGTCCTGGTGCACTTTTTAAAATCCCTTATGTTGCAGGTGTTGAGGTAAACAACCTTGTACGTGCAAAGGTTGTTAGCTAATGAAGACAACAACATACCTAAATAATTTAAATGATCTTCCTAATATTATCGCTAATAAGGCAACAATTAGTGAAGTTATTCTAGCGACTCGTCTGTTTTCTCAAGTTGGGAAACTAACAATTGAAGAGATGTCCCAGGCCATCGATTCTTTAAAGTCTGAAGGAATCTCTTATTGTCTTGAGTGGGATATTCTAATGACTGAATCTCGCTTTAGCATGTATAAAGAACAATTTAGAAAATATGCTGATCTTGAATTTAAAAGTATTCGCTTAAGAGATCCTGGAGCAATCAATTTTTGTCTAAATGAATATCCAGAACTTGATATTGATCTTCTTCTCGATACGGGGGGGCATCATAACCTACATTCAATCAAGGTTTGGAAGAAACTAATTGGTGAGCGTTTAAGAAAGATTGTTTTATCAATTGAGTTATCAAGTGGTGTGGTTAAAGAGTTTTGCTCAGAAATTAAATCTTGGGGCGTAGAAACTGAGCTTCTTGTATTTGGTCGCATTTTACTTTTCTATACACCTCGTAATCTTGTCTCTCCTTTGTATTCAGATGAGAAACTAGAAGACGACTATATTGAAGTGAGTGGCTCTAGTGAAGAATCTCCGCATAAAGGTTTTCCAATTGTTGAAAATCAACATGGAACATTTATGTTTAATACGAAGGATCAATTTCTATTAGAATATATTGATGAACTGAAAGAGTGTGGAGTTAATGATTTAAGAGTAGATACGCGCCATCTTGAAAATAATAATCTTCTTTCTGATGTTATCTCTTTAGTAAATGACTTCGATAAGCATAAAGCAAAAGAAATTAAAGAACAATTTGGCAACTCTACTACTCGTGGTTTCTTTCACGTAAATAAGTCTGATGTACTTTTTAAGAAGCTAAAAAATAAGCGCACTCAACGTCAAGACGAAGGCTTTTTAGGTGAAGTCGTTGATGTTGTGAAAAAGTCTCATATGGCCATTCTTATTAAGGGAATGCGTGGGCAGGATCGCGCCCTAAGTGTAGGAGATGAGCTTCGTTTAACAACGCCTGATGGAAAAGTTAAAACAACTAGAATTCATAAAATTACACATACTAATGGAACAGAAACAGAGTTTGCTAAGACTGGAGACTTAATTCTTGTTGCGCACGTTAGTGGTGTAAGTGTTAAGACAATGGCCTATAAAAATTAAATAAAGCTAGCTCTTACAAATTGAATCCAGATTCCGCCATTGTTGATCCTTTGTGATCTTAGAATCTTAAATTTTTTATCAATGATAAATGTCTCTGGGATAACAGCATAGGCGCTTTTGGCGCCAATTTGTTGTGCTTTTGAGAAAAAGTCATTCACAAAGTCGTGGATATTTTTTTGTGTTTTAATTCTTTTTCCGTACGGAAGATTACAAGCAATAATGATATTGTCATGATTAAGTTCTTTCATCTTAAAGAAATCGCCATGAGTAACCTCTAGATTATATTGCTCTAGATTCTTTTTGATCGCCTTGATATTGTCTTGGTTTATATCATTTGCAAAGGCCTTCCTGGCAATTTCAATAGGTGCCATCTCTATCTTCTTTGCTGGAAGTTTTCTAAAGATTGGAAAGTTCTCAAAATTATAAGCTCTCTTATTATTAAGCTCGTCTTGTAAGAGGTATTCACTGACAATTGTGCCAGAGCCGGCCATTGGATCAAGCAGGGGATAGTCACTGTCTTCATTTTCGTTGATAAAACGGATTAAAGCGGCCCCAAGAGATTCTCTCATCGGTGCTTTGGCACTTAGGATTTTATGTCCTCTCTTATCTAATCTTTCACCTGAACAATCGATTGATAATTGGCACATATCTTCTTCAAAGCGTAAAAAGATTATCGGTGGATGACTCCATTCTAATTGTGAGTACTTCGCTTTAAAAGGCTGGGCCTTTTGATAGTCACTTATTGCATCTTTTGTGGCCTTAATGATTTTGCGATCATCAAATAAACGCGAGTTATGAGAGCTAACTTTAAAGTCAATCTCAGTTGTCGGTATATAATCATTCCAATTTATTTTAGTAAGTTTCTTATAAAGTTTAGGAAGATCTCTTGCTTTAAATTCTTCAATTCTAAGAAGTGCTCTCGTTGGAATTTTTAAAAATTTAATAATGGTAAGAAGCACGAACAAGTCTCTGGATTTGAGTGTTAATCCATCTTCTAAATCAAGCTCAACTTCACTGAAGAATTCGCTACTTAGTAAGTCTTTTATCTCTTCTTTGGCAAAGACTTCTAGTCCTGGAGTAACAGAGAGAAATAATTCGTAAATTTTTGAAGCTTTTTGCATATTATTTATATACACGATCTTGAGTTTATAACCAATTGATCATATATAAATGATATGGCCAAACAAAGTAAATACGGAACTCTATATTTAATTGCAACTCCTATTGATGAGCAAAACCCGCTAGAGACTACAGCTTTAAATTTATTAAAGTCTGCTATTGAAAAGCGTGAGCAAAGTCTTTTTCTAATCGAGGACTTAAAGCCTTGTCGTAGACGTTGGATAAGATTTGGACTTGAGCGAGAGATTATTGAAGACTTTATTCTCTTCAATGAGCACACTCAAGTTGAGATAGAAAACGATCTCATCTCAAAGATCCAAAGCGGTAAAGACGCTTATTTAATGAGCGATGGAGGCCTTCCGGCCTTTTGTGACCCAGGTCAAAAACTAGTTAAAAGGTGTCATGAACTTGGTATTCGTGTCACTTGTACGCCTCATAGTAATTCTATTTCACTAGCTGTAGCGCTATCTGGTATTGATTGTGCAAATTTCACCTTTGCTGGTTTCCCTCCTCGAAGACCAGAGGAGCGCAAAGAATTTCTAAAGAAATTAGCAAAAGTCGATATGCCTAAGATACTAATGGATACTCCCTATCGCTTAACAAGACTTCTTGAAGAGTCTGTTGAAGTATTTGGTGAGCGTCTTGGCTTTGTTGGGATGGAACTTAACGGTGAGGAAGAAGAATTAAAATATGGTAAGTTGTCGAAATTACTCAAAGAAGTTTCTGGTTTAAAGAAAGAGTTCATTCTTATCATAAAGTAATTGTTTAGAGGCCAAGCAAATCAGATAGATTTTTCCAAAGCATAAATGGAATGTTGTTGCTTCGAATAAAATCTGCTAAATTGCCTAAATCATTAGGTATGTACATGAAAAAAGACAATTTAGACGCTCAGGCAACAAGTGATCGTAAGCTTGAGCATATCAAATTAACAGATGCTGCACAGACAGCTCACATCTTAGCTGATAAGCGCTTTTACTATGAACCTCTTTTTAGTGGAAATAGAGAAGTGCCCGATCTTAGTCTAGACTTTGCAGGTCATAAGTTAGATCTACCTATTTGGGTTTCTTCTATGACTGGAGGAACGGGCATCGCTGCAAAAATTAATGAAAATTTAGCACGTGCTTGTGGAGAGTTTGGAATTGGTATCGGACTTGGCTCTTGTCGAAAGCTTCTTTCAAAAGACAGTCGTAGTCAGTTCTTCAGTGATTTTGATATTGCAAAACACTGTGGAAATTCTCCTTTCTATGCAAATCTTGGTGTGGCACAACTAGAAGAGTTGATTGATGAAGGTGCACTTAATAAAGCAAGTGATGTGGTCTCATCTCTTGGTGCAAATGGTTTAATTATTCACGTTAATCCTGCACAAGAATGGTTCCAGCCGGAAGGCGATATCATCAAGCGCTCGCCGTTAGAAATTATAAAAATATGTTTAGAAGAGTTTGATTTTCCTATCATTGTTAAAGAAGTTGGACAGGGAATGGGACCAAAATCTTTGGCCGCCCTTATGCAAATGGATCTGGCCGCAATAGAATTTGCTGCCTTTGGTGGAACAAATTTTTCTAAACTTGAATATATTAGAAATTCCAATGACTTATCTATTCATGAACCTCTGTGTCATGTTGGCCATACTGCCCTAGAAATGGTAAAAATGAGCAATCAGATTATCGATCAATTAGGAGAGCAAGTAAGGTGTAAGAACTTTATTATCTCAGGTGGAATTAAGTCATATCTTGATGGTTTCTACCTTTGTAAACTCTCAAAAGGAAATGCCATTTTTGGTATGGCCAGTGAATTTTTAAAGACGGCCATGGTTGACTATGAAAGTGTAAGTCGTCAAGTTACACAAATTAAAGCAGGTCTAGCATTTGCTAATTCATACCTTAGTGTAAGGAGTGAAAATTGAAATTGATTCAAGGTTTTTCAAAACTAACAAAAGAGCAGAAAGTTGATTTTATCTCCAAAAATCTCGAGACAGGTTCAAAGGAACAAATTCTCTCTTTCTGGCATCAGGATCAAAAATTACAAAATACTTTTGATGAATTCTCTGAGAATACCATCTCAAATTTCTACCTACCATATGGTGTGGTTCCAAATTTTGTATTAAATCAAAAAGTTTATAACGTTCCAATGGTTATTGAGGAAAGCTCTGTTGTTGCTGCTCTTTCAAAAGCTGCAAAATTTTGGAGTTCTCGTGGTGGTTTCAAGGCCGAAATTATTGGAAGTGAAAAGATAGGACAAGTGCACTTTGTTTACGAAGGTGAGAAGGCGCAACTTAAAGAGTTCTTTGAAAACGGAAAAATCGATATTTTAAACTCTCTGACTCCATTAACAATTAATATGGATAAGAGAGGTGGTGGAATTCGCTCGATTGAATTAGTTGATCTAACTGATAAAGAAGAGAATTACTACCAAATCAAAATGGCATTTGAAACTTGTGATGCAATGGGGGCAAACTTCATTAATTCTGTTTTAGAAGCTGTTGGTAAATATTTAGAAGAAAAGCTAGGAGAGCATGTACAAGTTATTATGTGTATCCTTTCTAACTATACGCCTAATTGTAAGGCCCGTGCATGGGTAGAGTGTCCAATTGAAGACTTAAATGAAAAGAGTCTTGGAATGGATGCAAAGACTTTTGTACAAAAATTTTCACGTGCAGTTCGCATCGCTCATATCGATCCGCATCGTGCAACAACTCATAACAAAGGTATCTTCAATGGTATTGACGGAGTTGTTATTGCGACAGGAAATGATTTTAGAGCAGTTGAGGCCTGTGGGCACACATATGCTGCAAGAGATGGACAGTATCGCTCATTAACTAATTGTAAGGTTGAAGGGGATAAGTTCTTATTTGAAATTGAAATTCCATTAGCATTGGGAACTGTTGGTGGATTAACAAAGCTACATCCTCTAGCGAAGATGTCTCTTGATATATTAGAGCGTCCAAGTGCAAATGAGCTAATGATGATTACAGCAAGTGTAGGACTTGCTCAAAACTTTGCAGCTCTAAAGAGTTTAGTGACAAGTGGTATTCAAAAAGGACACATGAAAATGCACCTAATGAATATATTGGGACAGCTTGAAGCTAATAATGAAGAGAAAGAAAAGATTGCTGAATACTTTGCGGACAAGGTTGTTTCGTTTAGTGCAGTAAGAGAACAACTAGAGAGTTTAAGAAACTAAATTATGAACACAACACACACAAGCAACACAATTTTAAAGTATTTGGAAGGAGAGCAATTTCTTGAACTTCCAAAGAATGGCCAATTATATTTTGGACATGGAAAACTACTTCTATCTGGAGAGTATTTTGTTTTAGATGGTGCTCAAGCACTTGGTCTACCAACAACTGTTGGACAATCTCTTCGCGTACAATATTCGGCTTCTTTTGACCCAAAGTTATATTGGAAGTCATATGATCCGGCCGGAAAATTATGGTTTGAAGTTATCTTTGAGTTTTGGCACTTCAATATCTTAAATGAAAACCCAACGAAAGAGATGATGGTTCTACAGCAAATGCTTAGACAGGCCAGAAGACAGAATAAGCACTTTCTAAGAGATGGTGTTGATGTTCATGTTGTAACACAACTTGGATTCCCTCTAGAATGGGGACTTGGGTCTTCATCGACATTAATTCATAATATCGCTGATTGGGCTATGGTTTCACCATTTGAGTTAGCATTTAATACTTTAGGTGGATCAGGTTATGACATTGCTTGTGCGCAAAGTGATGATCCAATTATCTATCAAAAAAGTGGTGATGGGCCAAAGTGGTCACCTGTAGAATTTAATCCATCATTTAAAAATAATTTATACTTTATTTATCTAGGTCATAAGAAAAATTCTCGTGACGCTATTGAATATTATAATCAATTACGTCCGCATTCACCGGAAGTAATTAATACAATTAGTGAACTTTCAAATCAGATTGCTGCGGCAAAGACACAAGAAGAGTTTAATTTCTTAATTCGTGCTCACGAAGAAATCATTGGAAAGCAGTTAAAGCTTAAACCTATTAAGCAAGAGGCGTTTAGTGACTTTGATGGAGAAATCAAATCACTTGGTGCATGGGGTGGAGATTTCATTCTTGCTTCAACAATGAATAATAGAAAGTACGTTTCAAATTACTTTGAGGAAAAAGGCCTAAAGGTTATCATTCCTTACCGTGATTTAATTGTCGATAATGATCCAAAAGTTGAAGCTAATAATGTCCACTAATTTCAAGTTAACGAATTATAATATAGAAAAATTAAATGAAGGCCGCTCTTTCACAGTAAAGAGCCCTTCAAATATTGCATTAATCAAGTACTGGGGGAAATATGGGGAGCAACTGCCTTCTAATCCTTCACTGAGTGTGACACTTGATAATGCTCACACTTTAACAACTTATAAGATTACTAAATCTAATAAATTTGAATTAGATTTTAAATTTGAATCTCTTAAGAATGAAAAGTTTCAGGCACGTGTTGAGAAATTCTTTAATCGCGCCATCGAATTCTTCCCATTCATTAATGAGTGCAATATTGAAATGGATTCAATGAACTCATTTCCTCATTCTTCAGGGATTGCTTCTTCCGCTGCTTCAATGTCTAACTTTGCAAGTGCACTATGTGAAATCGAGAAGCTTGTTACTGAAGAAGATCACGACGAAGAGTACTATCTAAAGAAAGCTTCATTTATGGCCAGATTAGGATCAGGGAGTGCTTCTCGCTCGCTTTTTCCAAAAATGTCGATTTGGGGAAAATCTGTTCAAGGTAGTTCTCAAGACTATGCAATTGGGCTTGATAGCTTTGATAAGTCTTTTGAAGGTATCTGTGATTCTATTGCTATTGTAAGTGCAAGTGAAAAGGCCGTTAGTTCAACAGCTGGTCACGCTCTTATGAATACTCATCCATTTGCAAAGACGCGTTTTTTAAATGCATGTAATAACTTTAATTCACTTTGCTTTGCTTTAAGTAGTGGTGATTTTAATTCTTTTGCTGAAATTGTTGAGGCCGAGGCGCTAGAACTACATGGCCTGATGATGAATTCAAAACCATCATTTATTCTTATGGAACCGAATACTTTGGCCATTATTGCAAAGATTAGAAACTTCAGAGCACAATCAGGCGCAAAGATATGTTTCACTCTTGATGCTGGTCCAAATGTTCACATTCTTTATTTAAAAGAAGATGAAGCGAAGGTACGTCAATTCATCGAAGAAGAAGTAACTAAGCTGTGTCATAATGAGATTGTTATCCATGATCACATGGGTAATGGTGTTGAGGTTGAGTTTCTAAATCGAGAATCATAATGGAAAATATCGGAAGCTTCAGTGCTAAAATTCTTCTTTTTGGTGAGTATTCAATTATTCGTTCTTCAAAAGCATTAGCAATGCCATATGCTCTTTTTGATGGGAAATTAAATTTTCCAGAAGATCAAAATACAGGAATTGATTCTGAGCTTTCTGCATTTTCTCAATACTTAAAAAAACAAAATGAGAAAGGGAAGCTAAGCTTTAACTTTGATCATCAATCTTTTTCTTTTGATATTTCTAGCGGTATTAGATTTAAGTCGACTATCCCTCAAGGTTATGGTGTTGGGAGCTCTGGTGCTCTTTGTGCAGCCGTTTTCGATCGCTATGCTCGTATATGTGATGAACAAAGAAATGATATCGCATTCTTAAAAGATTGTTTTAAAGAAATGGAGTCGCATTTTCATGGCTCTTCATCTGGAGTTGATCCGCTTATAAGCTATCTAAATGTTCCACTATTAATTGATAGTAAGAAGCAACTAACTGAAGTTGTTCTTAAAAATGATTCCAAAGGGCCAGGGCTTTTCCTTTTAAATACTGGCCGTGCAAGAAGAACTGAGCCATTGGTAAATCTTTTTATGGAAAAGTGTTCATCTAAGGATTTTGCCTATCTTTGTGATCGTGTTTTAACACCTATTTCAGATGAGTGCATTAAGTACTATATTGCTGATGATCGCGAACAACTTTGGAAGAAGTTTAAAGAGCTGTCATCTTTTCAGTTTGAACATTTTAATCCGATGATTCCTGCTCTCTATCGTGATCTTTGGAGCGAGGGGCTTGAGTCAGATGATTTTTATTTAAAGCTTTGTGGCGCCGGAGGGGGAGGATTCCTTCTAGGCTTGGCCCGAGATATCTCTAAGCTTCCTACACAGCTAGCTAATTTTGAATTAAGACCAGTATAATAAAGGCCCACTTAAAATGGGCCTAGTTTTTAATTATTTTAATCCATACATTTTTCTAATATCAGCGAGTTTGTGAGTAGGAGTCGCTTTTCTTTTTTCATTACAAATTTTCATCGTTCTCATTGCATAGACTCCAGAGAATACTGATTGTTTTGTAATATAGTTATATCTAATATCTGAAACTACTTCATTCTTGTCATTTACTTCAAACTCTTGAAATACTTCGACGGCCATTGCTTTTGCACTATATTCAACATCTCCATTTGGCCATGGAAAGGGAGAACATTGTCCTACAGATAATGCATATTCATTTATAGAAACACGACACTTGTAGTTCTCATCATGCTTACCTTTTTCACACCATGTGCTTGCAAGGATATTTGTAGTTGCTAGTATAGATAGTAGTAAAATAATATTCTTCATAATTTTCTCCGTTTACTTTTTTATTTTTTATTTTTTAATTTGATTTGTTACTGTTCAATTCCATAAAGATCTTTAACTTCTACTAGAGTGTAAGTTTCAAGATTATTCATGGCCTTACGACAATCCCAGTATGAGTCCATGGCCTGCACTCCGGCACTGGTTCCACTTGTCGTGCTAAGAACAGTTCTTCTTTCAGTAAGCAGATTATGATTCTCATCTTTTAAATATACTTCCTCCACAAAAGCTACACCTGCAAAGGCATTATATGATTCGATATACATATTATCGTTGTACCAACATTTACCTTTTTTAAGTACATGCTTGGCAATTACATCTCTACATTCATAAATTTTAACGTATTTCGAAATCTGCTTACAGTTTGCAAAAGAGCTCGCTGCTGTAAGTAGTGAAAGTGCAATCATTAACTTTTTCATATTCTCTCCTCATTCAATATTTTTGTTTTCTTGTTCGAGGAAGTTATAACACGAAAAAAGTGTATTACGTGGTTTTGTGTAAATATTTTATGGTGAGCTATATTTTAGAGAGAAATTCACGTGAAATCAGTTATTTGGCCCACCTATTTGAAGAGGAGGTGGGCCGTTCTTAGGCTAGATGGCCTCTGCAACAGTAGGAGTTTGCTTTAAAACACGGGCAAAGTCGCGTGGATTAATGAAGTCCTTCCCATTTGCGTAGTTTTTAAAGTCACCTGTGGCCAACGTTGAGTTAGCAAAAGTAATTTCCTCTAAAAGGTCATCTTCCATTGCTTTAATAAGAGCGTTGTTAAATGATCTCTTTGTTTGAATTCTTGCAGTAGGAGACTGTTTAGAAATACGAGTTACAATATCTTCAAGTTCATTTTCGCTGTAAAGGATTTTACCGATGAGGCCTGCGCTTATAAGAGCATCGGCACCTACGCTTTGAGAAGATAGTAGGTATTGCATAAGCTTTGCACTATTTGCTTTTTCATTAGTAAGGGTATTCATACCGGCCATTGGTGTGATTCCCTTATCAAGTTGGTTAAATGTCACACTAAAAGAAGGAGCACAGTAGCGAATATCACCACCCATAGCTAATTCAAGACTAAATGGGCAAGCTGATTTTTGAAATGACCAAAGGATCGTCTGTGGTAATAATAGTTGTCCCCAACTTAACCTTGCGAGTTGCTGTAGGGTATTACCAAGGTTTACTTCATCGAAGAATCTTAATTCTTCTTTCTTGAATAATTCAATATCATCACTAGCAAATTTAAAAACTACCGAATGAATTTCAATTTTATTAGTTAACCAATCAAAGAAGTGTTCGAGTTCATTTAAGTACGTTGAAGTATTGAAAAACTGCTCATTGTTAGCAACAACAACGTTACAAGTGCGAGTTTGTCTAGATAGTGAAATATTGAGTGTATTGTACTTAAAGAAATTACTCATTGATACCTTCCCTGGTCTTTTTAAAATTGCTATCCGATGCAATTTTTAGTTACTAAATGTAAACTCTCAGATCGATCCGTGATCTGTTAATAAAATTATTTCAATTTTGGCCTGGGTCTGTCAAATCTAAGAAGCTTTTTTTCTCATTAAATTTTCTACAAAAATACTTTCAGTATTCTTATAAGAGATGGACTTATCACATGAATTTAAGGTGTTAAGGATGTACTCTTGTAGTTGAGTGTTTTTGTCGCTATTGACGATTCTTTTGGAATCCCTTGTTTTAAGCATAAGATGAATTACTTGCTCGTTTGACTCGGTTTTTAGGATGGCCTTTACAATTAAAGAATGAAGTGTACTGTTGTTAAAGTCCCAGTTTGCGGCCTCTAATTCATTTATCGATTCTTGAGATAGTTTTTTTATCGGTATTGCTCTTTTGCTACATTCGTATTTGATATAGTGCTTGGCTATTTCAACAATTTCAGCTCGACGAAGACGTAGCGGCGGTACATTGAGTTTAACTGTTGTTATTAGATTATAAAGATCAGTAAGGATAATATCATTCTTTTCAAGCGCCTTAAGATCATTAGTGGCAATGGTAACAATTCTAATCTTTAGGGATCTAATAATATTATAGAAAGTCGCTTGATCCTCATAGCCTAGCATCTCAATATTTTTAACAATGAGGTCTTTGATTCCCTTGTTTGTAAGATCACTTATTTGCTCTAACTTCTTATGGTTGGCCACTTCTTCATCATTAAAATCGATAATATTTTCTTTATTGTCTCCGCAAATATATCGAGCATAGGCGCTTTTTCCCAGTCCAACTTCACCGTGAATATAGAGATTCTCTCTTGTGTTCTTTATGGTGTTTAATGTGTTGATAATCGACTGTCCAGTTTGTGATTTATCGCTGAATATGAAGTGATCAGGAAGTTTATTTTCTACTTTTTCACTACTTATTGTATGCTTCTTACCTTCATAGAAATAAGAGATAAGACTTGCGATGATCTTTATATTCTCAATCATAGTGAAATTAAACTTTCCGCCAGAGACACTATTTGACATGCAAATGATACCAATGCTTTCTCCATTATGATTCACGATAGGAGACATAAGAATGTTTTTTATTTCAAGGTCAACACCCGTTGCCTTCTTTTCATGAAAGCTCTTGTTGATAATGACTTTGTTGAAATAGGCTTCTTTTAAAATACTATTAAAGCTGTGATCCCTTGGAGTCACGTCACTATTTGTTCGCTCTATTTCAAATTCACCAGTTTTGGCATCAAAAAGAAAGATGTGATAATTCTCACAACGAAAGATGCTAGGAAGTTCATTTAAAATATCAATGATTTTTCCACTATAAGTCTTTTGAATCAAACTTTGAAAAAGTGAAAATAGTTCAACACCGTCATCTCGGTTGATCTTAATTTTGTTTTGGCAGATTTGAAAGAGCTTATCTTTGAGTTTTGCGGTTCTGTAATGTGATAAAAAGTCTTTTAAGAAGTACTTTAATACTGTTGTCTGAGAATTTGGTTCAATAGAGATACCATAGATTGTCTTTGTTACATCCTCACAGTAAATGAAAGATCGAATAATTATACCTGTTAGCTCGAAGTCCCAGTTATTAAATAGTCTTTTCGTTTGAATTTTGATTTTTACTTTCTCTCCCAATGTGTATTTTTGAGAGCAGATGAAATTTAATCCAGATAAGTTGATTGAGTCGATTCTAACACTGTTATGCTTTATGTTTTCACGCTCAATTGTGCTAACTTCTGCACTAACTTTGTCGTCTTCATGTATTGGAAAACGATATGATTTGAAAAATTTGTAATTTTGAATATTAAACTTCAATTATTCCTCAATTTTTAGCTCGATTGGAGATACTCCCTTATCGACGATTTCTTTAGAATTTTTATATGTCTTGTAGTTAAAGTTAGTAATTTTACTAGTCGATAACTATTCATATGAAGAAGCTAAGAAACTATCGTATCAAACTAAAAGAGTCAGATAATATTGAGTGTATTCTCTATGAAATGATTGGAGACTCTACTTCAAATTCTTTTAATGTCATTGTCGATAATATTTCAACAACTGGTATTGGTGTTCTCATAGGAGAGTATGTTGATAGTCAAATTTTCAAAATCGAAATTCGTTTCAAAAAAATTCGTCTTTTTCAAACAGTAAAGCTTAGACGTTATAGGCCAAATTTTAACAATATTGGCGATAACTACCTTGGCCTTGAGTTTATTGATTATGAAGTCGAAAATATTATGAATCTTATGACTGAGCTCGTTTCATCAATGGGTAAAAGACGCTTAAGAAATCTCATGTATGACATGGTCTTAAATGAAGCTGTTGCTGGAAATTATGATTCTGATAATAACTTTGATAAGGATATTGATGATAATGTTTCTGTTTCTATGATCCTTGATTTGTTTCATATTTTTAAAAATTATCGTAACAAAGTCGAATTAATAAAATTATTTATCATAGAAGTTCAAAGAATAGTAAAGGCCCGCGATGCACGAGCATTTATTGTGGGACACGATGAGCATACATTCAGTGAATTTGATTTTCAGACAAATCAATTGAAAGAAATTGAATATCCAATCGTTGGTATTCTAGAAGAGCTTTATAATCATCCTCGTGGAATCAAATCAAAATTTTCTCAATCTCTTTCTAGTGATGAATTTTTTAATATGTATGAAGTCGTTAATAATACGACTATTTCAACATATATGATGTGTCCGATCTTTGATCACAATGAAAATATCTTTGGTATTTTAAATTTCTCGAATAAAGAAAAGAATGAGCTATTTACGGATAATGACCTTAAGCAGGCTATGTTTTTGGCCCGAGTAATTGGACTTCTTTACTTTTATAAGAGTGATGAAATTGAGGAATATGAAGAATATCACAGCGATGACTATGAGGCGGATGTTGCCTTCAACACATCTATGGGGATTAGTGTTTTTGCAAAGGGTGCCCAATCTTTTCTTGAGCAATATAGTGCTCCAAATGAGAGAGGCCCTGTCTATATTTATGGTGGTGAAGGAAGTGGAAAGTATTTTCTATGTGAAAGAATTGCAAGGCAATCAAGTACCGCTAACACGCATATTGAAATTGTTAATTGCTATGCCAAAATGACCAAAAAAGATATTGATGATATCGTTGACAAGATCAGGGATCGCGTTATTAATGGCCACGTTATATTTAAGGGCCTTGATAAGCTATCAACTAGTGTTGCCAATTATATTATTAATACAGTTGATAAGAGAGAGTCTTATCGAACTATGTTTACAGGTACTGACTATATTCCAGAGTTGGCCATACCAAGTTTTAAAACAATTTCATTAGTTGAAAGAAAGGAAGATATTCTCTTCTTCGCAAATTACTTCATATCGCAATATAGTTTAAAGAATCATACTGCAAAGAAGCGACTTTCTCATCGTGTTCAAAAAATGCTGCTTGATTATGATTGGCCAGGAAATATTTCAGAGCTTAAGGCCTGTATTGCACGACTTATGATCTTTAATAAAGGTAGCGGAAATCTTACTATTCGTACGAGTGAGATCACCCCATTATTTGAAAAAGATTTTCAACCTCAAATCTCAATTGAGGCCAATGACTTAAAAATTAATGCTTTTGATGAGCATGATTTAAACGAAAAAGAGTGTGCTGATCTTTATCTATATTTTTTCGTGGCAAAACAATTAAAAGAAGGCGCTGTTGGCCTAAAGTCTGTTGCGAAGGGATCGCTAATTGAATATGAAGATATGGTTGAGCGACTTAAAAATGGTAGTAAGGTTGTAAAGCGACTTTTTAATGAAACAGTTGAAAGGGTAGAGTTGTATATTTCAGATAATGTGGCCTAGTTAATAGACTAGGCCACAATTTATTTTTAAGATTATTCGTTTTCTTCGATGAATCTTTCTGCTCTGATCGCCGCCTGACAACCAGAACCAGCAGCAGAGATTGCTTGACGATAGTAAGAGTCCTGAACGTCACCACAAGCAAAAACACCTGGAACGCTTGTATCAGGGTGCTTTCCTTGAGTCACGATAAACCCATGATCATCAAGTTCAATTTTTCCTTTTAGGAAATCAGTATTTGGCTTATGTCCGATACCCATAAATAGGCCATCAGTTTTTCTTTCAGATACTTCACCAGTTTTTAAGTTTTCAACTTTGATTGAAGTAACACCAGTTGCATCGGCAATGATTTCTGTTACAGCACTATCCCATACGAATTCAATCTTTTCGTTATTGAAAGCGCGCTCTTGCATTGGCTTAGATGCACGTAGCTCATCTCTTCTGTGAACAACATAAACTTTCGAAGCAAACTTTGTAAGGAAAGTTGCTTCTTCCATTGCAGTATCTCCACCACCAACAACGTGAACGACACGGTCGCGGTAGAAGAATCCGTCACAAGTTGCACAAGCACTTACGCCTTTACCAATAAGTTCTTTCTCATTTGGAAGGCCTAGGTATTTCGCTGAGGCACCTGTTGCTAGGATTACTGCATCAGCAGTATAAGTTTTGTCACCATCAACTGTTAAAGTAAATGGTCTCTTTGTTGTATCAATATCAGTGACGAAACCACTCAGGTATTCAGTACCAAATCTCTGAGTTTGTTTCTTCATATTGGCCATAAGCTCTGGCCCCATAATTCCCTCTGGGAATCCTGGAAAGTTATCAACGTCAGTTGTTGTCGTTAATTGTCCCCCTGGCTCATGTCCTTCAATAACTAGAGGTCCAAGGTTTGCACGAGATGCATATAGGGCCGCTGTGTAACCAGCAGGACCTGATCCGATAATAATGACTTTGTGGTGTGCCATTTAAAAACTCCGTTTTATTAAATTTTACTCAATTCCTAATTCTTTCTTAATTTCCTCAGGGCGATCATCTTCTTCTGGATGCATATCGTAGTATGCATTTACGCTAACTAGGTCATCTGGATTAGCTGCTTTCTTTGTTGTTTTGTAAACTTCGCCAGTCATTTGGCATTCGTATCGAAAAATTTGAATATTCTTCTTTCTTTTGGCCATATCTTCCTCCGTTCACTCATGGTGCACCGTGGCATAATTTTGTAAAAATATACATACCTTACCATATTGTTTCAAATACTTCCATTCGTTATAATTAAATATATGGATAAATATAAACAATTCGTAATGATACTTTTGCTAAATTTATTGATGGCAAATACTTATGCCATGATGCAGGCAAAAGTTGTGGCCCTTTCTCAATCTGGACGCACCTTAAAGCTTTCTGTCGGTAAGCTTACCGGACTTAAAACTGGTGACGTGGCCGATGTGTCAATACGTATTGGTGACTACCAAAAGCCTAAGTATCTTTATCTAGGTAGCATTGAACTCTTAAAAGTGTCTGATCGCGAATCTTACTGGTACTTCAAGGATATTTCTGGAGATAAGATAAATCGTGCAAACTTCGCGCCTGATGCGACACTTGCTCTACAAATTCGCTCTCAAACTGCAAGTGGCCGCTATAAGAAAAAGCCTGTTTATGAAATTAAGGCATATGAGTCGAAAAAAACTGAATTTAATAATCAGCATGCAATTGATGGACAGGTTCCTACGGACTTAATTCAAGATAAAGAAACGCCAAGTGATAAGAATTATGCTCAGGATATTGATGACTCGACGATCTATAAAGTGACAAAAGAGACGCAACTAAGAAACGGTGATGAAATTATCGTAAGGGATGGCAGACTTCGCTATAAGTATGTGGACTCCCAGCTAGAGCCTGTTGATACTTCAAAATTATCTGCACAAGAATTTGATGCTCAAATGGGAGCACAAAATAAAGATCAATTAATTAAAATTTCTGCTGCACAAGATGGATATAAGGAAATGCTTTATAGTGGAAAGCCAGATCTAACCGGTGCAAATTCAAATTTATCAATTCCAAATGCTATGGAAGAAAGTCTTGCACGAGAAAGAGCAAAGAATCGAGTGACGAAGTCAGCTAAGGCCGTCTTAGATAAAGAAGGCCCCCTGTGGTCTGCCGATATGGATAGTGAACAACTTAGTCGCTACTTAAAATCTTCTGGAATTGCTCGCGAAAAATTTAGGCGAGAAAATGTACTTTCAATTGAAAGTGGTAATGAAGTGCAATTAAGTTTTATCTCTAACCTTATGCCAAATTATACAGACTCTGATAGCAATCATCAGAATCTTGGATATGGCCTTGCCGCTTCATATGAGTTTCATCTTATTAGAGCACATGATTCATTAAAAAAATGGAGCGTTGACTTTGGGCTTGATCTTTCGAATCTAAATGTTGATTTAGGTGGGATCAATGGCCGCATGACTTATATGAATTTTGGCGCCCACGTGAATTACTATTTTTACAATGCACCTTATGTTCGAAATAAACTGCTTGCTTATGTTGGCCTAGGGATAAAGCGTGGTACAGGTGAGACAACTTCGCCAAGACTCACTAATTATAGCTATGACTATGAATTAGTGGCCTTACCCTCAATTTCACTAGGTATTAAAACTCGTATTTCAACTTTTAGAGATTATGAAAAGGGTAATATGTTTGGCTATGGAATAGGTGCCAAATTAAATTATGAGCTTCTTAGTTTAAGCCCGATTAGTGAGGTCAATGCGACAGATGCTTCTAACTTTGAACTTAATCAAACAATTAATAATTTAAAATTTATAGCTAGTTTAAGTATATTTTTTTAAGGAAATGATATGACAGGACGTTTATTAAAAATTCTCTCTATTTCACTCATTACTCTGTTGAGTTCGAGTGTTCTTGCTCTCGATATTGATGAGAAGTTAACTTTCAGAATTCTTCAAACATCATCTTCAAAGAAGACGATTCTAATGAATCGAGGATTAGAAGATGGATTAGTCATTGGAGATCACGCTAAGTTCTTTATCACAACTGGTGTCTTTGCAAGGGCCGTCTGTATTAAAGCGACACCGTCTCGCTCTGTTTGGAGTATTTACCGCATTGTTAAGCCTAGTGAAATTCAAAGAGATAAGGTTGCAAATTTAAAAATTTCATCACCTGTTAAATTGACAAGTGATCGCTCTAAATCTCTACAAGCAACTTTTCCTGCAGGAAGACAAATGGGCGAGCCTGTTGATATAAATCGTCAAGCTCCTGAGCAAAGAAGTGCCTATTCACAACCTTCTAAATCAATGTCAGAAAGCTTTGATGAAGAAAGTGAGCTTGATGCAATTAAAACAACTTCTTTTTCTAGTAATCAAACGATGTCAAAGCCGACACCAAGTAAGATTCTAGATAAAAATATGGCCCTAAATGTATCGGCCGGCTTTAATATGCTAAGTGGTACTTATGATAACGTTGGAGTTAGCTCTGATGCTGAGTTAAGTACACTGGGCTTTGCTGGAGAGTTTGAGTTGTTCTTTCCTAAGTCGCAAAGTTTTTTACAAAAGTTTTCTTTAAAGGCCAGTGTTGGTTACTATTCAGGAAGCAATGGAATTTCAGATTCAACGTCTTCTTCAATTGACTTTGGTGGAGCAGTTAACTTCCACATTTTCAACCCTCTTGCGACGAATCGTTTTATCCCATACGTAGAAGTAGGATTTGGTTTATCGATGACTTCTCTTAACGAAATTCCACAAAATGCTGGATCATCGACAACTGAGAGTTTATCAGGTTCAGGTACTTATATGAATGTTGGTGGTGGGATTAAGTATACACTAGATTCAGGATTTGGTTTTTATGCAAAAGGTGACTACTTCAGTAGCTCATCAACTTTTAGCATCGAAACCGGCGGTTCAACAGTTGAGAATACAATTTCTTTAAGTGGATTTAGAGCAATCGCAGGTGCTTATTTACGTTTCTAATTACTTCTCTAACAGACGCAGCTAAGAAATTAGAGGCGTCTGTTAAAGTCTTCTTCACAACGAATAAATTCATACTTTCTCACTTGCGCTTCTTGCTCAGGAGTAAAACCTTTTTGCTTAAATGGGTTGTAGCGCATTTTGAAGCGAAATTCAGCGAGGGTCTTATCTTGAATATAGGCCTTCTTATGTTTGTGTACTATCGATCTTGCAACATCTTGGGCCATCGTTCTAAATGTTGTGTACTTGCCGCCAACTAGAACATGGCAATTCTTTAGTGGTTGAAAGTATTTGTGTACGCGTGCTGTTTTTCCAAGAGTTGCTGTCGAGTCATCTTTAACAAGAGGTCTTATTCCTGCAAATGATGAGAGAATATCATCTTCTTGAATTTTAGCTTTTGGAAAATATTGGTTTAAATTTGCTAATAGGTAAGTGATCTCTTCTGCAGTCGGCTGTAAATCAAAGTACTCTTCTTCTACTTTAGACTCTGTCGTTCCTACAAGTATACGATCAGCTTGCGGAATGACAAAGATTACTCTTCCATCATTTGGTGTTAGTAGAATTGCTGTTTTAATCTTAAGGCGCTCTTTTGAGATCCAAATATGACTTCCACGTGATGGTAGAAGTTGTGGATTCCAATGTATTTGCGCAGACTTTGCTAGAACTTTATCCGTAAAAGGCCCTGTTGCAAAAACGATGTCATTGCAGAAAACTTCCTTAGTCACACCTTCGATCTCATCTTTCAAAATGACACGAATTCTACCATCATTAAGAAATTCATAATTTTCAAGTCCTATATGATTAAGAGCATGACAGCGTGGATTGATTGCAGCGTCTCTTAAAACTTCAATGGTTAGGCGTCCGTCATGTACAACAGCATCGTGGTAGACACCGCTTCCTTTTAGATCCTCTTCTTTAAGATCTGCATTTATTTCAAGCGTTTCAATCTTGTTTTTCATCTCATAAGGAGAATTTTGAAAGCTTGATAGTAAATCATATAAGAATAATCCAATTCTAATCATCCATTTTGGACGAATCGAATCAGAGTATATGGGTAGATAGAATTTTTCTTCAAAGCAAAGGTGCGGTGCAAGTTTTAACCAAAGATTCTTCTCATGTAGTGCCTCCCAGACGAGAGGGAAGTCAAAGTTTTCAAGATAACGAATTCCTCCGTGAAGCATCTTCGAGCTTTTTGAACTTGTTTGAGAGGCAAAGTCCTTCTTATCGATAAGAAGAGTATCAATATCGTGGAGACTTAAATCTCTAAAAACTCCCGCTCCAACGATGCCACCACCAATAATAATAGTGCTATAAAAATCTTTTGTTTCGCTTAAATTGCTAATCATAATTGTCTATTTAGCTATGCTTTGTTCTCTTCTAGAACGACATAGTCCCCATGGGCCATGATAATGATATTATTTGATGTCGAATCACTGCGTTGGTGATTAACTGTAAAGTGAATTGAGATAATTGCATTAGCACCCTTTTTAAACGCACTTTCCCTAAACAATTCGCTGAAATATTCAATTAGGTTAATGGATTTAATGTCATTAAACTCATTGCCATCAATAACTTCATTGATTTGCATTGGTCCAAGGCTATGTGTTATCAAATATCCCGGGACGAAGTGTGAAGAGCTTAATAAGACATCTTCTTGCGTAAAATCCCTGTCATTTCTTATAAAGTGCTTCGTCTGATTCTGATTAATTGAGCGTGGCCCTGTTAATCCTCTTTGATCGCTATGGTCATAGTTTGGACTAGCATGAATTTCATGAGCAAGACCTAGTTTTATCACACGACAAAAGCGACGTAATTTTCCTGCTAAGTAAATTGCACTAAACTCACCAATTTGGGCGATGAGAAGTTGTCCACTCTCTAAGCTTGTTCGATAAAGTTCTTCATTGTCACCTAAGAGTCCGTGCTCATTCAAAATAGCAAGAATACTCTCGTCGTATTCTCCAGGAACTATTCCTTGCATAAGAATTGAAAATGGAGGATTGCCTCCAATCGCTACCTTTCCATATGTTGAATTGGCCGCAAAATCTCTAACTTCTCTAAAGTCTTGGGCCGGCCTTATTTCAGGTGCGACTGTTTCAGGAGTCGCCGTAAGAGGTGTTTCAACTTGTTCATAGGACTCAATTTGTGGTGCTACAAACTCTTCTTGTTCAACTTCACTCTCAGCTTCGTATTCTGGTTGGTCTTCTTCAAGAGGTGAGAGCTCGATTTCAGCTTCTTCGTCTGCTTCTTGGTCTTCTTTTTGATCTTCTTGAGAATTCGGGAAGTTTTCAAAGCTTGAATCTTCATCGTCACTTTGCTCTTCTTCAACACTATCTAAGTCATCAGACTCTTCAAAGTCGTCGACCTCGTCGAAGTTGTCAGACTCTTCAAAATTGTCAAAGTTGTCAAAGTTGTCAAAGCTTTGCTCTTCATCACTTTCTTGGCCACTTTCTTCATCTTCAAGCTCTGGCCCGTCAAACGCGTAATCGGCTTCGTCATACGATTCTTCTTCTGAGAAGTTTTCGTAATTTTCGGCTTCATCCTCAAACTCGTTTTCGGAGTCATTTGAATTATTAGAATACTCAAATGGCGCTAACTCGATTTCCGCCTCATCTTCTTGTTCATCTTCCTGTTCATTTGATTGGCCATCATCTGACTCATCGAGATCAGCAAGAAGCTTGTCGAGTTCATCATCACCTTGATGAAGAAACTCTGACAAGTCTTCAATACGTGTTAAATCGTTTTTGTTATCGCCATCTGACATATTAATTATGATCCGTGACAGTGTTTAAATTTCTTTCCAGAACCACATGGACAAGCATCGTTTCTTCCAACTTTAACTTGGCCACGAGAGCGTGGAGCTTGTTGTTGTACAGGCTCATCTAGACCTTCTTCTTCAGCAATTCTTTGTGCTTTTAGAAGTTCTAATTGTCTTTGTAGTGCTTCTTCTTGCTCACGTCTTAGTTCCTCAATTTCTTCTTGAGTGTAAAGACGAACAGTAAACATGTTGCGTACAACACTTGCTTTTACATCAACACGCATTTGTTCAAAAAGGTTAAATGCTTCTCTCTTATATTCTGTAAGAGGGTCTTTTTGTGCGTAGGCCTTAAGATTGATCCCTTCTTTAAGGTGATCCATATTTCTTAAGTGATCCTTCCAGTGTTGATCAAAAGTTGATAGTAGAATTTCTCTAAGAGCTAGAGTTACTTGTCTATCATCGTATCCAGCTAATTTGCTTTCTAGGATTTCCTTAGCTCTTTCTTCAAAGTACTTACTAACATTTCCTTCAAATTTTTCTGAACATTCTACAGCGCTTACTTCATATTCAGTGTTAAAAGTTGCACTAAAGCCAGACTTCATATCTTCCCAAGGAAGGTCTTCTAATGGAACTTTCTTTTGCGGGCGATAATTTTCATATAAGTTATCTGCAACATCTTCTGTCATCTCTTTTACGAATCCAAGGTTGTCTTCATCTGAAAGGATGTCACGACGGATACGGTAGATAACACGACGTTGTTCATTCATAACGTTATCAAAGTCAAGAAGGTGCTTTCTGATTTCAAAGTTATGAGTTTCAACTTTCTTTTGAGCTTTAGCAATCGCATTAGTGATCATCTTGTGCTCAATAGGCTCATCCTCTTCCATCCCAAGAGTGTTCATAACCTTTGCGATACGATCACTTCCGAAAATTCTCATTAAATCATCTTCAAGCGATAGGAAGAATTTTGAACGTCCTGGGTCTCCTTGACGTCCAGAACGACCACGAAGTTGGTTGTCAATTCGACGTGACTCGTGTCTTTCTGTACAAAGGATATATAGACCGCCAAGGGCCTTCACTTCGTCATTAATTTTAATGTCGGTACCACGACCTGCCATATTTGTTGCAATAGTAACGGCACCTTTTTGACCAGCATTTTCAATGATGGCCGCTTCTCTACCGTGTTGCTTAGCATTTAGTACATTGTGTGGAATACCAGCTTTTTCAAGTTCTTGAGAAAGTAGGTTAGAAGAATCAACTGTAATTGTTCCAACTAGAACCGGTTGTCCTTTCTCATTTAATTCTCTTAGAAGCTTAATAATTGCTCTATACTTTGCTTGCTTATTCTTATAGATAACATCAGCTTCATCAACACGAGCAATTGGAAGATTTGTAGGAATAACAATTACATCGAGATCATAGATCTTTTTAAATTCTTCCGCTTCCGTATCCGCTGTACCTGTCATACCTGCTAGGTTTGAGTACATTTTGAAGTAGTTTTGGAAAGTGATTGATGCAAGAGTTTGGTTTTCTTGCTTAATCTCTACGCCTTCTTTCGCCTCGATCGCTTGGTGAAGTCCATCTGACCAACGAGAACCTGTTTTAAGACGCCCTGTGAATTCATCAACGATAATGACTTCACCATCTTTAATGATGTAATTAGCATCTCTTTTAAATAAGTGGTGAGCACGAAGGGCCTGATTTAAGTGGTGAAGCAGAGCTGAGTTTTCGATATCGTAAAGATTATCAACTTTCATTAGCTCTTGTACTTTTAAAATCCCTTCTTCTGTGAAAACAGCAGACATCGATTTTTCATCAATCGTGAAATGTTTTTCGACAGTAAGCTGTGGAATAACTTTATTTGCAACACCATAAAGTGTTGAGTCACCTTCACTTGGACCTGAAATTAATAGGGGAGTTCTGGCCTCATCGATTAGAATCGAGTCAACCTCATCCACGATACAGTAGTGAAAATCTCTTTGAACATATTCTTCAAGTGAGAATTTCATATTGTCTCTTAGATAATCGAAAGCAAATTCGTTATTTGTTCCGTATGTAATGTCTGAAGCGTAAGCCGCTTGGCGCTCTTCATCTTCCATGTCTGCAATGATGCAACCAGTAGTTAATCCAAGCCAGTTATAAAGAACACCCATCTCTTTAGCATCACGGCTAGCAAGGTAGTCGTTTACTGTTACAAGGTGAGCACCTTTTCCTTCAAGAGCTTTTAGATAAAGAGGCAGAGTCGCAGTAAGAGTCTTACCTTCCCCTGTTTTCATCTCCGCAATAATCCCTTTAAAAAGAACAATACCACCAATGATCTGAACATCGTATGGACGCATACCAAGAACACGCTTTGCAGCTTCTCTTACTGTCGCAAATGCTTCAGGAAGAAGTTGTTCAAGAGTTGCTCCTTCACTTAGGCGTTGCTTAAACTTAGTCGTTTGGGCCTTTAGTTCCTCATCACTAAGCTTTTCCATCTGTGCTTCAAGTGAGTTGATTTCATTAACAATTGGCATGATTTTCTTGATGTCACGATCGTGTTTCGTGCCAAAAAAAGACTTAAGCGGATTAAACATTTAAATTTCTCCTAATTAATCCAGTACATAATAGAGAGGGTCCACCGGCGTTCCATTTACACGAATTTCGTAGTGTAAGTGGGGGCCTGTCGATAAACCGGAGTTTCCAACTTTTGCAATTGGTTGCCCCCGTTTGACCTTTTGGCCTTTTACAACGATGTTTTCTGAATTATGTCCGTAAACTGTAGTTATACCGTATCCATGATCTATTTCAACGTGGTTTCCAAAACCGTAATTTTTCTTTGATACTTTAACGATACCATCCGCTGGCGCTAAGATGATTGTTCCAATTGGTGCACCGACGTCTAGGCCTTCGTGCATCTTTACACGTTTTGAGTAGTGACTCATACGTGGACCGTAGTACGAAGTTATCCAGCCTCGGGCCGGAAGTAGAGTTGGCGTTGATCTTAAAAAAGATTCGCGATCAAGTAAGAATTGATCGAGCTCATTAACACGAATCTCTAAGTCACCTGAAATCTTGCGTAGAATTGAATATCGATAATCAAAAAACGCGAAGTTTTCAGCTAACTTAAAACTTTGTTTAATTAAGCTACTCCATTCCTTTGTGAAGCTATAACCAGAAGTTAGACCAAAATTAGTAGCGATCTTTCTTTCATACAGATCATTGATGTCACTAAATTCCTCAACTGTTTTGAGTTCCTTTAGTTCCGACTTAACTTTGTCCATTAACTCCTGGTCTCTTTGCGGAATGAGAACAGATTGTGGGTTACGAGATGGATTTGATGGTGCCGAATGATTATGGCCGTGATCACCTTCTTGGGCCTCTTGTTCATCAGAGTTCTGCATTACAGGCTTTGTCAGATCAAAATCTTTAAAACCAGAGATGACTCTTAATTTACTTTCGATTTTTTGAATACGTTCAATATCATCGGTTAAAGTATTGAGCTTCATATTAAAGAGCTGGATTTGCTCTTTAAGCTGACGGTTTTCAATACTCAAGTGACGATTTTCGTATACCTGCTTAAGGATCTTTATATAGTCAAAAGTGAGAATTCCAATAACTGCTACAATGATAACTATGAAGAATAATACAGAGTTGAAGATCACGCGCGGTATGCGAAATGACTTAACTCCTTTTTCTTTTTCAGGAATTACCATAATTGTGTAAAAACGACTCAAAATTACTTCCTTGAATTTTCAATAATTTCTGATGTTTATTGTAGGTTTCTTGATAACAGTTTGCAAGACATTAATCTATGACACATTGAGACGAAATATTTCTCTCAAGTAGTGAAAGTTAAGATTAATTAACTACAGCTAAGATTACAGATATATTGTCCTGACCACCGTGTTCGTTGGCCTGTCTAACAAGTGTCTGTGCACAGTCGTGAATGAGCTGATGACTTAGATCGTCGTTCTTTTTGATCATGTCATTAATGATGAAAAGAATATCTTCATCGCTTAGCTTTCCATGAAGTCCGTCAGAGCAGAGTAGAAAAATATCACCTTTACTAGGTTTGTAATCATAAAGGTCGACTTCAATTCCTGATTCAAAACCAACCGTTCGAGACAAGTAATTCTTATTCGGATCATTTGCTGCTTGATCGCGGGTATAAATTCCAAAATTTATTTTTTCTTGAATAACTGAATGATCTTTTGTTAGTTGAAAAATTTGACCTTGAGTAATGACATAAGCACGAGAGTCTCCAACATTTGCAATACTTGCTTTATCTTTTCCAAAAAGAATTCCAACAACAGTTGTTCCCATTCCTTTTAGCGATGGTTCTTCATCCGCATAGTTTTTGATTTTTTCATTTGCAAAGTGAACAGAATCTTTAAGTACTTCTGAGATATCAGTGCTGGCAGCTTTTAGTTCTTTAACTTTCTCTGCAATATATTTAATTGCCATTGTAGAAGCGAGTTCACCTCCAGAGTGTCCACCCATGCCATCTGCTACAATATAGAGTTTACTTGAATTTCCAACGTAAATAGAGTCCTGATTGGTTTCTCTCTTGCGGCCAATATCTGATACGCCGGCACAAATAATTTCCATGTTCACCCTTGTAATCCCTCAACAATTCTTAATCTGTAATTCTTATATTTTCAAATGGATACAGATTTTAGTCAAATGCTTTTGTTTGACTTCAATTTTGCCAAGAATTTGCCTAGTAAATTTAGTGATTACTTGATTGTTTTACGGTGTCAAAAAGTCACTACATATTTTTTTTATACTTACCTTTGATCTTACTTAGTTTTTCACGTTATAATATATTTAGGAATTTAGCTTGCAGAGAATGCAAATCATGGATGGAGAAAATATGACTAAAATGAATATGAAAGACTTTATGAGTGAGAACTACAAAGTTGAAGACTTTGCTCACTTACACTGGACAGGAAGTTTTCAAGAATATGTAGATCTTGTATCTGAAGATCCTCGAATCGCACGCAATTCATTCCAAAGAATTTTTGATATGATCATGACTTTTGGAACGAGCACATACCTAGAATATAAAAAAGAAATTACTAGATATCACTTCTTTGATGATCCAATTGGAAATGGTAAAGATGCCGTTTTTGGGATTGATGTACACTTAATGAAATTAGTAAACTTTTTCAAGGCCGCTGCTCTTGGTTACGGAACTGAAAAAAGGGTATTACTACTTCACGGTCCAGTAGGTTCTGCTAAATCATCAATTGCAAGAAATCTTAAAAAAGGTCTTGAACACTACTCAAGAACAGATGAGGGAGCTCTTTATACTTTCGAATGGTATGACGAAGAAGAATCAGACATTCTTGGTGGTCAAAAAGTTTTTCCATCTCCAATGCATGAAGACCCATTAAAGCTAATTCCACATGAAGTAAGAAAAGAATTCATTGAAGCAATGAATAAGGGTAATAAAGAACAAAAAATTAAAATTCGCGGAGAAGTTTGTCCTGCTGACCGTTATATCTTAAATGAGTACATGATTAAATATGACGGTGACTTCATGAAAGTTATGGAAAATCACATCCGTGTTAAGAGACTTATTCTTTCTGAAAAGGATCGTCTAGGTATTGGTACTTTCCAACCTAAAGATGAGAAAAACCAAGATTCAACTGAACTAACAGGTGATATCAACTATAGAAAAATCGCTCAATACGGATCTGATTCAGATCCTCGCGCCTTTAACTTCGATGGGGAATTCAATATCGCGAACCGTGGTATTATCGAATTCATCGAAATGTTAAAGCTTGATGTTGCTTTCCTTTATGACTTACTAGGAGCGTCTCAGGAACAGTCAATTAAGCCAAAGAAATTTGCTCAAACAGATATTGACCTTGTCATTCTTGGTCACACAAATGAGCCTGAATTTAGAAAGCTCCAAAATAACGAATTTATGGAAGCTCTACGTGACCGTACTGTAAAAATTGATATTCCTTATATTACTCGTCTTGATAATGAAGTGAGAATTTATCAGCGTGATTTTAATGCTGAAAAAATCCCTCATGTTCACATCGCTCCACATACTTTAGATATGGCAGCAATGTGGGCAGTTTTAACAAGAATGGAAGAGCCAAAGAAAGCAGACCTTACTCTTGTTCAAAAACTTAAGCTTTATAACGGTAAGACTCTTACTGGGTATAATGAAGACAACGTAAAAGAGCTTCGTAAAGAAGCGGTAAGAGAAGGTTTAGAAGGTATTTCTCCTCGTTATATCCAAGATAAAATTTCTAACGCTCTTGTTAAGTATGGACACACTGGTTCACTAAACCCATTTATGGTTTTCAACGAACTTGAGTCTGGACTTAAAAATTCTATGGCAAATAATCCAGAGGCAGTAGATAAGTATCGTGAGATGCTAGCAATCGTTCGCCAAGAGTATACAGACATTGTTAAAAATGATGTTCAAAAAGCTATCTCTCTTGATGAAACTGCAATTGAGACTCTATGTGCAAATTATATTGATAACGTTAAGGCCTACACTCAAAAAGAGAAGGTTCGCAACAAGTACACAGGTAAACTTGAAGAAGCGGATGAGCGTTTCATGAGAAGCATTGAAGAGAAGATCGACATTGCTGAATCTCGCAAGGATGACTTCAGACGTGAGATCATGAACTACATCGGTGCTCTTGCAATCGAAGGTAAACAATTCGATTACAAAATGAATGAAAGACTACATCGTGCACTTGAGCTTAAGCTTTTTGAAGATCAAAAAGATGCGATTAAACTTACAACAATCATCTCTAATGTTGTTGATAAAGAAACACAAGAGAAGATTGATGTTATCAAGTCTCGTCTAATTAAGAACTATGGTTACTGTGAAATTTCAGCAACTGACGCTCTTAATTACGTCGCTAGTATATTTGCAAAAGGAGACAGTGCTAAGTCTTAGGACTTAGCACCTCCACAACTGGAGAGTTAATGGATCACCCGATTAAAAGAGACCACGCACGTTTTCGAAAAATTATTAAAGGAAAGGTGCGTGATAATCTAAGAAAGTATATTGCTGGCGGTGAGATGCCAATTCCAAAGGGCAATGGGCAATTTAAAGTACCAATGCCTTCAATCAACACTCCTCAATTTCGCTTTGGTGATAAAAGCCAAGGAGGAACAGGACAGGGTGATGGCCAGCCAGGTGATCCAGTCGATGGACAAGGTGAACCGCAAGAAGGTCAAGGGGAGCCAGGTGAAGCTGGTGAGCAGGAAGGTGATAAGGCCCTCGATGTTGAAATGAGCTTAGATGAGCTTGCTTCAATTCTTGGAAATGAGCTAGCACTTCCTAAGATCGAGCCTAAAGGTAAGAAGAATATGCAGTCAACTGTTGATCGCTACACAAGTATCGGTACAGTTGGACCAGATTCACTTAAGCACTACAAGAGATCTTTTAAAGAGGCCCTAAAGCGACAAATCGCAATGGGGACATATGATCCAAAGAATCCTGTCGTTGTTCCAATCAAAAGTGATATGCGCTACCGCGCAAGTGATTCAAAGATAGAATTTGAAAACTCTGCAGTTGTAATCTACATGATGGATGTTTCAGGATCAATGGGGGATGAACAAAAAGAAATTGTTCGCACTGAATCTTTTTGGATCAATCTCTGGCTTAAGTCGCAGTATAAAGATATTGAAATTCGCTATATCATTCATGATGCAACGGCAAAAGAAGTTGATGAAGAAACATTCTTTAGAACTCGTGAAAGTGGTGGGACTCTTATTTCATCGGCACTTAAACTTTGTAAGGATATGATTGCTAGCGATTATAATTCAGATGAGTGGAATATTTATCCTTTCCATTTTTCGGATGGTGATAACTGGTCTGCAGAGGACACTAAGGTTTGTCTTGATATTTTAAAGAATTCAATTATTCCAAACTCAAATGCATTCTTCTACGGACAAGTAGAGTCTCGTTATGGTTCAGGTCAGTTTTATAAGGACCTCGCCAAAGAATTCGGTGAAAAACACGAAGATGTTATTTTGAGTAAAATTAAAAATAAAGAAGCAATCCTAGATTCAATTAAAGACTTTCTAGGAAAAGGTAAGTAAGGCGTGACTCCAGTAATAAGTAGTATGGAAAGAACTAAACCACTAAGTGGAGAACTTGCAAGATTAAGAGATGAGGTTCATAGCTATGCAGTAGAATATGGCCTTGATTTCTATCCTGTTGTTTTTGAAGTTTGTGACTACGATACAGTTTGTATTTTAGCAGCAAATGGAGGTTTTCCTTCTCGCTACCCGCACTGGAGATTCGGGCTCGAGTATGATCGTCTTGCTAAAGGAAACCGTTATGGTTTTCAAAAAATATACGAACTTGTAATCAATACTGACCCTTGCTATGCATATCTTTTAAGCTCTAATCGCTATGTTGATCAGAAACTTGTTATGGCCCACGTTTATGGGCATGCTGACTTCTTTAAGAATAATGCTTGGTTTAGAGGAACAGATCGTCGCATGATGGATGTTATGGCCAATCATGGAACGAAAGTTCGTCGTTATATGGATAAATATGGCCAAGACCGTGTCGAAGAATTTATTGATACAGTCTTATCATTTGAAAACCTACTTGATGTTAATGTGCTTTTCCAAAGTGAAGAGAAGCAAAGAACATCTGCTGATGATGAATTTGAATTTAAGGATGACCGCTCGCAAGTTCTTAAGTCATTTATGAATTCTAAAATGGCGCGCTCAGGCCTTGATAGCGATAAGGTGGAAGTTAAGAAAACACCACTAGAGCTTCTTGATGAAGAAATTCGTGGAACACGTGATATTATGAAATTTCTAATTGATCACGCTCCAATTGAAGACTGGCAAGCGGATATCATTGGAATTCTAAGAGAGGAAGCTTATTACTTTCTTCCACAGAGAATGACTAAAATTATGAATGAGGGGTGGGCATCTTACTGGCACTCTAAGATTCTTACTAAGAAGGCCTTAAATAGTTCTGAAATTATCGACTTTGCTGATATTCATTCTGGTGTAATGGCCATGAGTAAGCAAAATATTAATCCATATAAAATCGGCATTGAGCTTATGCGTGACATTGAATACCGTTGGGATACTGGAAAATTTGGAAAAGAGTATCAAGATTGCACAGACCTTCATAAAAAAGAAAATTGGCATATTGAAACAAATATGGGACGTGAGAAAATCTTCGAAGTAAGACGCACTCATAATGATATTACTTTCATTGATGAGTTCTTTACTGAAGAATTCTGTAATCGTATGCAGCTTTTTACGTATAAGTATAACTCGCGTACAGGACGCAATGAAATTGAAACGCGTGACTTCAAAGAAATTAAGTCAAAGCTTCTTAATCAATTAACAAATTTTGGTACACCAATTATTGAAGTGGAATCGGCAAATTATAAGAATCGTGGTGAGCTTCTTCTTCGTCATGTACACCAGGGAGTAGACCTTGACGTTGGGCAGGCCCAGGATACAATGGCCAATATCTACAAGGTTTGGAAGAGACCTGTCTCAATCACTACTATCGTTGAAGATAAGTCCATTGTTTATCTTTTTGATGGGATTGAGTTTAAAGAAGATAACTAACGAGTAATCTATATTGCTTATTGACCTAAAATTACTTTCAAGTAAAATTGAAGTATCTTTAGATATAAGAATTTAAGTCAATTTAGGAATATTCATGCTTTCAAAAAGTACCCTCTTCGTTTTATCGTTAATCTTTTCAATTCAAACCTTTGCAGCGATAAAGTTAAATTCTGGACGTGGTGATATTTCACTCGTTAGCAAGAATGGCTCACGCCAAATTGACGCAACAAAAATTTCCCAAGAGATAGGACTTTCTCAAGACACTCTTATCATTACTGAAGATAATTCATATGCCCGCCTTGTTAATGATCGCGGTGATACTATTTTTATAGGGCCAAATTCGAAGGTTACTATTGAACTAATTAATGCGACAGAAGGTGACTTTATTTCGCTTCATGCAGGCCTTGTTAGAATCATGGCAAAAAAGCAGCGAAAAGTAAGAGAGGGGCGATTTGATCGCGTCTTTGTGCGCACTAATAGCGCACTTGTAGGACTTGAAAACTCTGACTCTCTTATCCTCTACAATATCTATAATAACGTAACAGGTGCTCTTACTTTTACAGGTAAGGCCAATATGAAAAGAGTTAATCGTTCTCATAAATTTAGTGCAGGTGAAAGACTTGTTTTTAGAAGAAGCGTTAAAGAGCAAAAGATCAAGTTTAAGTTTCGCACAAATAATGAACTCCAAAACTTTAGCATGGAAATTAATGAAGTCCTCTTTGGGGATAACTTAAAGGACGTCTCAACTGTTGCTAGAGGACAGTATAGTGCTACTTTTCACGATTCTAGACCAGTGTCTATGCCTGTAAAAATCAATCCTCTGCAATTATCAAGATTATACAGTAATAGACTTCTTGATATGACAGTTTATTCTGAAGATACTGATAGTGATGATTTTAATATTGCACCATATCCTTTAGTTTCTAACTTAATGAAGCCTGCAGAACAAATTAGTTCATACCGCGGGCAGTACTCTGCTAATCAAAGAAGATACGCGCCAAAGGCAGGTGGCCTTATTGATTTAGTTTCTGGAATTTATATTCCACCTGAAAAAGATGCCACTTTTAACGAAGAATACCGAGTATATGAGGCCCGTGAAATTGGCCGCATTAATGGTTCAAATGGAAACTTTATTGCACCTAAAAATCTGACTCTTGATCCAAATCGTGGCTTTGTTGTGGTCAACAATACTCATGAGTCAATTGAGAAGCAAAATCAATTAAATAATCTTTTAAAGTCAAATCTCTTATTGGCCAGTTATAAAAATGTAAGTGGAAAGAAAATGACTACGGCAGAAAGATTTTCTTCAAATATCATTGGCCTTTCACTCGTTAACCAAGGTTATACTTACGGTTATGGTTCTGGTGATTTTGAACTGAGTAAGCGTGGTATTGAGCTAAGTTTAGCGTTGATTGGTAATGGAAGTTTTAGGCCATTTGCAAAATTTAGACTATTAAATGAAAATTTTGAAACCTCTGCTTTTTCAAATAATATCGAACGTTTTTATCAAATGAATTTAGGTCTTGATTATCAATTCGGCCATATTTTCTATCTTAGCGGACAACTGTCAATTGATGAGGAGCCTATCGTACTTAGTGCTAGTTCAAGTATCGTAAGTGCAACTCTAACTAATTTTATCGGGGAGTTTGGTCTAAAAGTAATTAATCTAGATAAATTAGATCTTTTTGCACGCGCCGGTGCTAAGTATAATCTTGCTAATGCTGATGATGGATTTGATGTTGATAGTGGGATTGGTTTCTATTTTGGAGCTAAGGCCGATTACTGGCTAAATCGTGCTAGTTTCATTTTTGCGGAATTTGATTATCTGGCCCATTCATATTCAATTTCTGGTGGTGGAAATGATAGTGATGTTGATATGAGTGGAGCGGTATTAAATATTGGCTATCGCTATTCTTTTTAAGAAAAGATTTTTATCAGTGCCCAAGTTTTGGGTACTGAGCTAGATCAAGCTCGTAAATATCTTTTTGATAAATTAAGACAGGCTCTTCGAATTTCTTATCTGAGACAGGTGCTATCATCGCCTCAAGTCGGTCCTGTATTGTTTTAGATTCCATTTTTTGGTCTTTTCTTATGACTTCAGTTGTAAAGTTATTCCAAAGCTTCGATTGCATGTGTAACCAACAACTGATGATATTCTTATTCAGACACGATTTATCACTCAATTGTACCCAATTTTGATCGTTATTTAACAGTTTTAAATATGTACTTAAAATAGCTGCTTCATAAGGAAGTCTTTTGTTGTAACGAATATCAAGATTATTCATCAGATAGACGGCCTCCTTAAATTTACCTTCTTTAATAAGAATATTTATTCTCAATAACTCTTTCTCTCTCGATAAAGAGTCTGATACGGGTATCTTTGATAGGGCAACCCTTGCGTTTCTAAAGTTACCACTAAGCCATGCGGCAGCTAGTAATAACTTGTTATTCACAATTGATTCAGGTTTTAAAATCAAGTTAGAGATATAGTGTGAATAGGCCGTTTTAATGTCACCTTTATGAACTTCCATATGGCCTTTAATCTTGTTTGTATTCGTATTATCTATTGATTGCGCAAGTTTTAAAGCCTGATCATATTTTCCTGCATTATAAAGGTTTACTGCAACTAAAGTTCTAAGCATTGGATCAGCATAGAAATCAACAGGGATTTTTCCATAATGCTTTAACACTCTCTCATGTTCTTTAAAAAAGATTCCATATCTTAGAACTGTCTTAATGATATCTAAGTTATTGCTGGCCATGAGATCTCGTATTTGTGTTGATCTCACATATCCTTTCAAGCGTTTTTCTAAAACCAAGTTAAGCCATGTATTATCTTGATAAGGGTTTTTATTATGTACTCTAATAATGCAATTATTGTATATTTCTTCAACCTTTGAATCCATTTCCTTTGGCATAGAAAGGGCACTAACCATTCTTAGTGTACAGTTTTGATAAAACCATGATGCATTATCTTGAAGAGAGGCAAGCGTATCTCTTGTCTCCTTTGCTCTAGCATCTGAAAAGTATGCTAGAACAAGGAAGCGTTTAATAAGGAGTTCTTTCTTATAACTATTAGTCTTTGCAAGTAACTTTTCTAATACCAATATGGCATCGTTGGAATGGCCGTCTATTAAAAGTGACTTGGCCACGCGTAATTGATCGAGAAAGTCTTTACGATCATCAAGTTGTAGGCCTTCGTTAAAGTAGGCGGCCTCAATCTCATGATAAATATTGTATGGAGGATCAAGTTCTCTTTTTGCTTGTCTGGAAATAATCGAAGAATACGATTGGGCACGAATCATTTCACTTAGTAATGATAAGCTAATGAGTATAAGAATGGCCTTTAGTGAAATTATTTTCATATTTTAATTCTTTTAAATTTCCTATTAAACCTTTCGGGAATAATTCCGATAACTTAAGGGAAACTTTAAATGGATTTTACATGGATGTTTTCGCAAAATTCTTAAATTATATGCGCATTGTTTTTGTGAGCTTATTTGGTCTGCTGTCTCTTTATTCACAAGCTGCCGATAGCCTTGTTTTAAACAAACAAGGGGATATGATTTTTGATAATCTGAGTAAATCAATCGAACAATCTCGCGTTAAAAATTCAAAAGAAAACTTTGATCTCTTAAATGATTATAGAAAATTTTATCTTGAAGATGAGAAACTTGATTATTTTTGTCGTGAAAATAGCGCAAAATTATACTTTAAAAATGGCCTTGAAAGAGACGAGTTTTATCGCACTATCATGGCAACTCTTCAGTATAAGATGATGACGTATTCGATGCATGCAATAGCGACTTATGCCAAGAAACTTCAATTTGATAGCGAGCAATATGATAATTTAGTAAGATCTCTCATCTCAAAGTGTTCGCAAAATATAACTTTAATGGGACATCGTCTTATAAAGTATCATTTCGATAATTACTTCAAAGACGAAGGCGAAATATTCTTGCCAATAGATCAAAGAAAGAAATTATTTACAGATAAACTTAATAAGCTACAAAGTGAAAATGAAATTCTTGTTAATGAACTTTATTATACGACAGGGATTTTTTCACACGCATGCTCTTGGGGAGGTCAAGTTGAGTATCCTAGAGAGCTTTCAAAATTTCTTTCTTCTTCCGCTGTTATGAGTTTTATCATCCGTGAATTAAGTGGCCTAGATACTTATAGCTATGATGATAAATTGTCTGACAAAAAAGGGGCGCTTTGTCGCAATCAAATTTGTCGTCCAAAAGAAATCACAAAAATTCAAAATGGAATCATCCGACCAGTTGGTTCTGCCAATTTAAATTTTGATTTCAAACTAGCGTATTGTGAAAAATTTCGTTTCTCTTCTCCTAAATATTCGACAGAAGTTAGTCCTGAGTTGGTGAGTGCTCTTGATGAGTTTAAAGAAGAGAGGCCGCGCTTAATTGGTCAGTTCTTGGCCCTTGTTACTCGCATACCTGATTTTAATGTATGGACTCATGATTCAAAAACAATTAAGGACTATATTTCATTGTCAAATGATGGCCTATGGGATTTTTGGGCATCAGATTATCTGAAATCAAATTCTAAAAAGCTCTCTTACGAAGAGGCCCTAGTTATGCAAGTTGATAAAGAAGTAAATAACTACTTTGTTTATCATAAAAGCTTTCCTCAGATTAATTTCAATGTTCTGCATGGAGAGTTTGATAAGGCAAGTGACATCAATAATATGTTAGGCCTACATTTTGATATTAATATTCCTCGTACTGATATCAAATGGATTTATGAGCAATACAAAATCGCTCATGTTGGAAACGATGATAAGTCGATCAAGAAGTTAAAGGAGCGTTTGGCCCTTTATGTCGAAAATGATTACAAGGATATTAAAGATACGCTGATGCAGTTTTCAGTAAATGCTGATTTAACGCAAATAATAACAGATGAGCTTTTTAGACAATTTGATATAATTGATATGATTGAGCTACCAAAGGGTGAAGATAATAGACAACTAAAGATTGGCGTAAATATTAGAATTGCACCATTTGCTCTTGTTGCAATACGAAATAAAAGAATTGTATCTGATCTATCAAGTAGAGATTTAAGTGAAATTAAGTCTTTAGAAACTCTAAATAATATCGATTCTATGGCCTCGGAAGCCAAAAAATGATAAATAGCCTTAATGGCAAAAATTAATAACAATAATAAGAATAACAATCAGTCAGATCCTAATTATGATGTTGAGGTTCTCCCATCAGTTGAGGATTCTGATCTTTTTGATAATGATGTCGAAGTAATCGAGGATGATCTCGAGTATGTTGATATCAGTCCTAAAAAACTTACGATAGATGAAGAAGTTGAGCTCATTCAAGAGACTCTTCCGGCCCTGGCCTCAAATCTTCCTGTTCCTTCAAAACTAGATAATAAATTAAACCAATATCTAAAAGATATCTCACGTTATGAGCTACTTTCTCCTGAACAAGAGAAGCTGCTGGTTAAGCAATTTCGTGAATCAGGTGATATTGATTTGGCAAAGAAACTCGTTGTTTCTAATCTTCGCCTAGTTGTCAAAATCGCTATGGAGTACCGAAGTGCTCACGCCAATGTGATGGATTTGATTCAAGAAGGGAATATTGGCCTTATGAAGGCCGTCTCATTATTTGAACCAGATAAAGGCGCAAAGCTTTCATATTATGCTTCTTGGTGGATTAAATCTTACATTCTAAAATTTATTCTCGATAACTTTAAGTTAGTTAAACTTGGTTCAACAAATGAACAAAAGAAGTTGTTTTATAACCTGATGCGTGAAAAAGAGCGTCTCGAGGCCCAAGGGATTAAGCCTGATCATAAGACTATTGCCCAGAACCTTGATGTTAGTGAAAAGGCCGTGGCCCTGATGGATATGCGCCTGGGTGAAGGTGGCTCTGAAGTTAGTATTGATACTCCGGTTGGAGAGTCGTCTTCGACCATGGGAGACCTACTGCCTGATTCTGGTGATTTTGCCGAAGATATCGAGTTCCAACAATCCTTGAAATTATTACAAGATAATCTGGATCATTTTATCCAAGGCCTAAAGCCTCGTGACCAGGAAATCTTTCGCGAAAGGCTTCTAAATGATGCTCCGCGCTCTCTACAGGCCATCGCAGATGATTATGGGGTTTCTCGTGAGCGAATTCGCCAAATTGAGGCCCGTTTGCTCGAGAATTTAAAGGTTTACATGAGTGAAATAATACGTTAGTATGCTCAAAATTATAGCGCCCCTTTCTTGGCCTGGAAAATAACTTCCTTGCTCGGTTTTGGGTAAGTTTTAGGAGAAAAATATGATTTCAAATGCAGAAACAGCAAGCATCGTAGCAGAATTTGGTAAAGAATTTGGTGCAGGTGAAAAAGACAGTGGTTGTGCAGCGGTTCAAGTTGCAATTCTTACAACAAGAATCAACAACCTTAAGACACACTTTGGTGCACACATTCACGACTATTCTTCAAACCGTGGTCTTCTTAAGATGATTGGACGTCGTCGTCGTCTTCTTAAGTATGTTGCTACAAACAACGAAGAAAACTACAAAGCACTAATTAAGAAACTTGGTCTAAGAAAGTAAGCTTTATATATCAAGGCAAAAGAAAGGAAGCTTTATGCTTCCTTTTTTTTATTTAAGCAGTTAAAATTTTAGTACGGAAATGGTTAAGAGGAGAGTTTGAGATTTAAGGGATATTAAAATTTAAAAACACGCTGATCTCAGTGGTTTTAGATTTTCATATTCTTTGGATTTCTTCTCACATACATTCCAACTAACACATTTCTAAATATAGACATTCAAAAATATAAATGGAGTTATTTATGTTAAACAACAAACGAGAGTTTACTTACAACTTTGGTGGTAAGGAAGTTACAATTGAAACTGGTCGTATGGCAAAACAAGCTGACGCATCAGTTATCGTATCTAGTGGTGGTACACAAGTTCTAGTTACTGCTACATCTGCAACAGAAGTAAAAGACGGACAAGACTTTTTCCCACTTCTAGTTGAATACACAGAAAAATTCTATTCAGCAGGGAAGTTCCTTGGTGGATTCTTAAAAAGAGAAGGTCGTCCTTCAGTTGGTGAGACTTTAAATGCTCGTCTAATTGATAGGCCACTAAGACCTCTTTTCCCACACGGATATATGTTTGATACAGTTATTTCTGCAACTGTAATCTCTTACTCACCAGAAGGTGACCCAGAGGTTCTTGCTGCACTTGGTGCATCAGCAGCTCTAACTATTTCTGATATCCCATTTGAAGGTCCAATTGGTACTTGTAAAGTTGGTCGTATCGGTGGTGAATTTGTTATCAACCCTGACCATGACAAGTGGGCAGAGTCTGATATGGAAATCGTTGTTGCAGCAAGTGACAATGCAATCCTTATGGTTGAAGGGGAAGCGAAAGTCGCTCCTGAGCAAGATGTTCTAGATGCAATCTTTTTTGGTCAAAAAGAAATCGAAGGCTTTGTTGCATTCCTTAAAGATATTCAAAAAGAAGTTGGTAGAGCTAAACGTGAATTCGTATCAGCAGCTGCAAACAATACTATGCTTGAAAAAATCAGAGCAGACTACACAGCAACAGCTCGTGAGGCGCTTAAGATTACTGATAAGCTAGAAAGACAAAAAGCTGTTAAAGCTATTGAGGCTCAAGTTAAAGCTGCAATGGCAGACGCACCAGAAGCTTTTGGTCTAACTGAAAACGATGCATTCGGAAAAGAAGCATACAAAGGTGTAGATGAACTAATGTATGAAATGCTTCGTGGAGATATCTTAAATGAAGATAAGCGTATTGCTGGTCGTGGACTTGCTGAAGTACGTGAAATCGAAACTGAGATTGATGTACTTAAAGTTCCACACGGATCATCTCTATTCACACGTGGAGAGACTCAGGTTATGGCCGCTGTTACTCTAGGTGGTAGCAAAGGTGCTCAAATGAGTGACCGTATTATTGGTACTTCAGAAGATCAATTCTATCTACACTATAACTTCCCTCCATATTCAGTAGGTGAGGCACGTGGTGTACGTGGTGTTGGACGTCGTGAGCAAGGTCACGGAAACCTAGCTGAGCGTGCTCTTAAAGCAGTTATCCCAACAGACTTCCCATATACAACTCGTCTTGTATGTGAGGTTTTAGAGTCTAACGGTTCTTCTTCAATGGGTTCTGTATGTTCAGGTTCAATGGCACTTATGGATGCTGGTGTTCCTCTAACTGCTCCTGTTGCAGGGATCGCTATGGGTCTAGTAACTGATGGTGAAAGATTCAAGATTCTTACAGATATCCTTGGTGACGAAGATCACCTAGGTGATATGGACTTTAAAGTTGCTGGTACTACTGAAGGTATTACTGCAATTCAAATGGATATCAAAATTACAGGTCTTACTAAAGAGATCGTTGAAAGTGCAATGGCACAAGCAAGAGAAGGACGTCTTCACATCCTAGAAGAGATGGCAAAGACTATTTCTGTTGAAAGAAAGACTCTTAAAGAGGGTGTTCCTGTAATGAAGTCTATGCAAATTAAGCAAGACCAAATCGGTGGCCTTATTGGTCCTGGTGGGAAGAATATTAAGAAGCTTCAAGAAGATTTCGAACTTACTATCGAGATTGATGAAGATGGAACAACTAAATTCATCTCAACTAATCAAGAGATGATTGATGAGTGTATGGCACTTGTTGGCCTACAACTTAATGGACCAGAAGTTGGTAAAGTTTACGAAGCAAAAGTTGCTTCTCTTAAAGACTACGGTGCATTTGTTGATATCGCTGCTGGTGTTGGTGGACTTGTTCACATCTCTGAAATCGCTGAAGATAGAATCACTGATGCAGCTGACTACCTAGAAGAAGGTCAAGAAGTTAAGATCAAGGTTCTTGAAATTGATAAAATGGGACGTGCAAAGCTTTCAATCAAAGCTGTTGAAGCACTAACTCGTCGTGATGGTAAAACTGAAGCAGAAGCTCAAAAAGATGCACCAAAGCGCGAGCCACGTGAATCAAGAGATGGTGATAGAGGTGATCGTCGCCCTCGTCGTGATGACAGAAAGCCAAGAGGTGACAGAAAGCCTCGTGGTGAGAAAAAAGACTAGTTAGTTAGATCAGGATTTTTATGATCGATAGAGTAGTTGATTTAAAAGTAAAGAAGCTAGAGCATTACGACTCTAGCTTCGATCTTCCACAATATGAAACAACTGGAGCTGCAGGTGCGGATCTTCGTGCTCATCTTGAGAACAAAGATAGCCTTGTGATTGCTCCAGGTGCTCGTGTCTTAGTTCCAACAGGACTTAGTTTTGAGATCCCTCACGGGTATGAAGTTCAAATTAGGCCACGTTCGGGACTATCATTTAAGACTGACCTACTTGTTGTTAACTCACCTGGGACAATCGATTGTGATTACCGCGGAGAAGTTAAGATCATTCTTGGAAATTTTGGAAAAGAGGATTTCATCATTAAGCATGGTGAGCGAATTGCTCAGATGGTTATGGCCCCGGTTTGGCAGGCCAGAATTTCGGCCGTGGATGAGTTATCTGATACTGAAAGAGGAGCTGGAGGTTTCGGCTCAACAGGGACAAAGTAGTAAAATAAGGATTATTGTAATGAGTTTAAAAGTAAACTATAGCCAAGCTTCATCTCAAGAAGAAGCCTACAATCTAGGTAAGCAGGCCGTAACACCTGAATACGTCGCAAAATTCAATGTAAAAGCTGATGTGACGACTGATGATGGTAATTTTTCCATGCAAGCTAAAGGAAAAGGCTTTGAATTGAAGCTAAAGTTTGAAGAATCTTACTGTCTGGTTGATCTTGACCTATCTTTTATGCTAAAGCCTCTTAAAGGAAAAATTTTAGAAACCATTGAGAATAAGATTAAGAAGACGGTTTAATCCTTCTTTATCTAACTCAATAAAAATAATGAAGGCTTAAAATGTTCAAAGTTACTCTTACTCCATCAAATGAGACAATCTATGTTGATGATGAGATGTCTCTATTAGAGCATCTAAAAAAGAATGGAGTTTATGTTAACTCTAGTTGTGGCGGACACGGAACTTGTACAGATTGTATCGTTCGTGTAATGGCCGGTGCAGATAATCTTAATGAACCAACAGAAGTTGAAAAAAAGCTTATCGGTAATGTTTTTCACATCACTAAAGAGCGTATGTCATGTCAGACAATCGTAAATGGTGAAGTTACTGTGGATATGTCTGGACACTCTAAAGCTGGTGTTGAGGCAAAGCGCGAAGCTAAGAATAAAAAAGTTGTTAATGATAAACTTTCAAAGCTTAAGCAATCTGGAAACTTTAAAGTTAGAAAGAAAGATGAAGTTGAGAAAGTAATGACTGAGCGTCAAGCTAAGTGGGAAGAAAAGAACTCTAAGAAAGAGGAATGGAAAAACCACTGGGAGCGTGATGGACGCGACAACTCTAAAGAAAAGCGCCTAGGTGGCGGACGCCGTCCTAAAACAATTCGTCAAAACTACAAAGAAGAAGACGATAAAAATTCTAAAGACGATTAAAAATTAAAATTCCGACAGCAGGGCCTGAATCTTTTTCAGGTCTGCTTTTCTATTTGAGCGATCAACAAAAATATACTTTCCATCTTCAAGCTTTGCAAAAAGCTGGAAGTAACCTTTGTTTTCAAATCCACGCATTGTAGGATCTTGCTTCATTTTTGCCACATTTGGAGAGTCCATAAAGTGATCGATTGAAAAGGCATCCTTTGATTCTAGTTTATAAGTCTTCTTATAAATTGGAATAAAGAACAGTCTATGCTTTAGTACAAGCTTATCATCTTGCTTAACGATGAATTTCTCATACATATAAAAACATAGCGTAATAAATGGGATTAGAAATAGAGTGGCCGCAACTGCAATTACAAGTGCCTGATTGATACTATCACCTGTGTTGTAAAGCTTAACCATTGGACCTTTAACACCAATGAACATTGCAAAGACAACTGTTGCCGCTGCTAGAAGATAGCCCCAGAAAACCATTGGTAGTCCATAGGTTTTAAGAGTTAAACCCTCTTCATTGATTGTGATACGATCTTTTTCTTCTTTTGATACTGGAAATATAAACATTAGGCCCATGTGGCGTATTTTAGTCACAGGCCTGCGATTAGTCTACAGATAATTACCTTGTTCGCATTAACTTTTGTTCATAGTTTTTGCAAAAGCTGGAGAGTCGCTAGAAAGACGATAGCGCCGATGGTGGAAATAACGATACTTCCAATAAGGCCATAGCCTGCAAAGCCAACCAGATGGAATGTGAAGCTTCCTACGAAGGAGCCCATGATACCCACGATGATATTGCCCACAAGGCCAAAGGTTTCTCCGCGATAGAGACTTCCGGCCAGCCAGCCTGAGATAGCACCAATAAATAAAATTATGATAAATTGTTCGATGGCCACGAAACACCTCCTAAATTAATTCATTTTAGGAGATGTATCGTATTGATTGTTAGTTAAGATAACTTAAATAAGTAAAACTTTTAAGCTCTAAGTACTGGGCCTAAAGCCAAGTACTTAGTGAGAAGTTAATTGCGTATCCGTTCGTCTCGTCCGCGTTACCATCTGTTGATGTATTTGTTTCTTCTCTTAGTTGGCGCTCAACAAGGAAACCACCATTAAGTTGTACTTTCTTTGATAGCTTGTACTGAGCACCGATATCAAGTTTGTAGATCGTTGTTCTACTTACATTTCCATCGTTATATCTCGACTGTCCAAACCCATCAGTTCCCGTAGGGTAGTCTGAAGCATCGTGTGCTAGATCGTAAACAAATGAGTACTCAGCGTTAATCCCCGCGGCCCACTTGTCATCGATCTTATAAAGGAAGCCAGCTTGAGCATTGTAAGTCTCTTGCTTAAGAGTTGCGTAGCGATCGTTTGGATGCTTTGAGAAGTAACCAAAAAGACCTTCTGTCCAAAATGCCCAGCTATTATTTTCATATTGGTATGCTACAGAATAACCGTGATCTGCTTCTGGATCGATATCGCGCCAGTAAGTGAAAGCACCTACGATGATCTCATGATTTTGAGAAGGGATATAGCGACCTTTATAAGCAAAACCTCTTTGAAAGTTTGTGTTAAAAGTTCTTTCTGTATCATAAGAAAGCTCAGACGTCGGATCTCCACCAAGGTATGGAATTGATTGATTGTCTCTGTCACGTCTTACTTGTTGGTTTGAACCAAAGAAAGTCACATCGTGAATTTGACCTTGTCTCCATCCACCGTAGCGTAGAGTTAGAAGATACTTTCTTTTAAAGTATCCAGCTCTCATCCCAGAGTATGTTTGCGTAAGGTATCCACCGTCCATTAGGTTTCTTTCAGTGATACCAAAGTGCATTGTATAGAAAGGAACTTTACCCTTACCACCTGTTAGTTTCCAATTACTATTGAAACGGTAAGTAAGTAGGGCCTCTTCCATTAGATCAACAGTTGTCCCAGCTTCTTCAGTTGCATCAATATCAAGTTTGAACTTTGCACTCCACTGCTCGTGGTTAAAGTAAACTTTAATATCAGCAGTACCATAACCCATTTCAGCACGAGTGCTGTTGCCACCGATCTTCTCAAGTGTCATTAGGTCTAAAACCATGAAGGCACGAACATTGAAGTCGTAAGCTTGGGCAGTAATACTACTAAGTAGTAATAGTGAAACTAGTAGGGATTTTTTAAACATTGTCTACTCTCTCTTATCAAAATGACATATAAATTGGCGATTTAATAAGAGAGATGTATCAATTAAGTGACAAACTGTAAAAACAGAATTGTGTTAAGTGTGAATTACTTACAATATAATTTTGCCTTTGCTGTTTTTTAAAGCTTATTGCAGTCTTCGTAATTCTCGTAATATTGTTCGTAGTCAGGAACTGATGTTTCCTTACAGTCTTTTCGCTCAGAAGCGACATCACGAGTTGAGTTCGAAGAGCACGAGGCGCTAAATAAAACTAGTGTAGACAGGGCAAGTAGAGAGATAATTTTTTTCATGAAAAACTCCTTTTTCCTGCAAATATTATAACTCGAATTAGGATAAAAAAAAGGCCTGCAAAATGTGCAGGCCCTCTATTACATGATCGATAGAATCGATTATTAAGAGTGTGACTTATGGGCCTTTTTGCCCTTCTTGTCTTTGCGATCACATGATTTTCCATCACATTTTTTCGAGTCTTTGCAGTCTTTTTTTTTCTTAGCGCAACAACTCTTTTGTGAGCGATCACATGACTCACCAGTTTTGAATGATGAACAAGATCCCATAACTAACAATGCAGTTAGACCAAGTACTTTAAACATAACTTCTCCTTAAAATTTGTTAATAATCTTCAACACAAAGATTAAAGAGGCCTTGCAATTAGCAAACTCTTTTGAGGTTGAAATTCTTTGAATAATTTTAACCCATTTTCGTAGAAGTTGAACGTAGAAAGGCCTGCGGCATTATTTTCTAAAGCTGCAAGATGAATAATAAAGTTAAATAATTTAGGACACTCAAAGCCACTTGTGACGATAATTTGCCAATTTCTTTTATCACGTCTTAACTGGAAGAATTCAAAGACACTTATGTTGACACCAAACTTTAGAACTAAATGACTTACTTCCTCTGGTATAGAGTCCCTAAATTGAAATTCAAAGCTTTCATCAAGAGCTAGAGTGATCTTATCACTCCATAAACTTTGGGCCCAAAGCCCAAGGTCACTAAATGGTTCTTCAATATATTCGATGGCATCAATTGTATTTGAATCGAGGTTATAGAGAATACTTTCTAAGACTGAGCTATCAAGGGATCTATTGCCATCAAGACGTAACTTAACTCCTTTTGCTGCAAGTGAATTAAGGTCTGTGATAACTTCATGGGTATTAGAGTTAGTCGAAATTTTATATTTTAAAATATCAGAGGTGCCAAACTTTAAGTCTAATCCTTTCTGAAATAGTAAATTGATTTTGACGCTATTATTTTTACTAAAGTAATCTTCGTGATTGTCTTGCTTGAAGTTTTTCTTACGATAATATTTTATGAGGGCATACTCAAAAGCAAGAATAACGTTATTTGGAATATCTTTGGCATCAATAAGAGGTGCTTCAAATAAGTTCCCATTTAGAAATTGCTCGAGAGGATAGTCAATTTCGTACTCATGCTCAAGTTCTTGGTTTTCATAAAAGAAAGCAAACTGAGTAATATAAGAAGTGAATACTTCCTCTTCAATATATACTTCAACTTCAAAGTAATCGATTTTCTTATACTCTTTTGCTCGCGCCTTAAGTGCTAAGCGCATATTGTGAACTTCTTTGTATATAGGTCTAAGAATTAGCTTAGCCACAAGATTCCACTATAGATAAGTGATGTAATAAATAGATACTTACCTGTACGAGCAAGACTATCGTTATAAGCTGGAGATGGCCCATTTTTAATTAAGAAAGTCCATGTCTTTAAAAAAATGAGAGTTATAATTAGAAACACCATCATAAAAGCAAGTGATTGTCCTTGATTTAGAACTAGGTATGAGTGGGCACATAGAATGAAAAAGGCTTGAGCAACAAAAAATAATGGAAGCCAGCTTGACGCTTTCTTTTTGAGTGCACGATTCAGTAGAACACCAAGAGTCATCTTTTTTGCAATAGCATCACTTTCAATATCACGTGCATTATTAATGGCCATGATAGCAGCACTTAAAAGGCCAGGAAAAAGACTTAGCAGTATGACTGCGTCGTTAATCGTTGAAGTCTGAAGGTAGTAAGTTCCACAAACTGCAATATTTCCGAAGAAGATAAGAGCAAGTAGTTCTCCCATTCCATAGTGTGACAGAGGAAATGGCCCTCCTGTGTAATGATATGCACCAGCGATTGAGGCCAGACCTAGAATAACAATGGGCATACCCCCAACATTCATCAGAAAGATTCCGAGAAGAAATGCTAAGGCCAACGTTCCAATAAAGAATTTTTTAACTGTTTGCGGCTCTATTAGGCCGGTGTTTGTGACACGTTCTGGACCGAGGCGCTCTTGCGTATCAACACCAGTCTGAGTGTCATAGTAGTCATTGATTAGATTTGATGAGATTTGTAAAAGTAATGTACAAAGCAGAGTAATAACAAAAATAATCCAGCTAATCTCGCCTTGGTCAAAAAAGGCATGTGCTGTCGCTAGTATTACTGGTGAAGCTCCCGCTGGTAATGTCTTTGGCCTTGCTGCAATGATAAAGCCTTTTACAAGTTGACTCATTCTTTTACCTTTTTACTGTTTTTAATTTTTTAAAGAGTGCCATATTTGACTCATTATTTGTTATGGCCTCTATAATATTGACCCCTTTAGAACTTAGGGCCTTTGCCACAAGTTTATTGAAGTCATCTTTCGTTTCACAGCACTCATATGATAGGCCATCAAATGCTTTTATTAAGCGATCAAAGCGATCGTTGTGTGGAGTCGTTAAAAGAGGAAGAAACTCCTTCTCTTTAGCAATAGGTAGAAGATTAAAAATATCGCCTTGAAAGTTATTAATAATAATAACACTTAGGTTTTTTCCGGCCTTGGCAGCTTCTTCTAGCATATATAGAGAGTTTAGATCATGCTTGAATGAAATGTCGCCAAGAACTAGTAGTTTTGGTTTATCATTCTCATCACTTAGTCCAACTAATGTTGCAACAAACCCTTCAATCCCACTAACGCCACGGTTAGTGAAGACATTTACATTTGATCTGTAATTACTTGATACAAAGTTATCAAAGCTTCTGACAATTGTTGAATTACCTACAAGAAGATCATAGTTTTCATCAATATTTTCAATAATATTCTTAGAGATAAAAGGTTGAGTCAGCTCTTCTTCTTCGATAACGGCCCTCTTTCTTTCCACGAAATCATGCCACATAACTGGTGGTGCTTGATTCAGTTCAAGTTTTACGAGTCCATTTAAAAACGAAAGTGGATCACAAATAATTTTATATGTGTTTGAAAATCCTGGGTCGTGATCAAAATCCACATTTGTTACATGGATAAGTTCACACTTATTTCTTTCTAAGAAATTATAATAATGCTTTGAAACTAAGCGGCCACCGATATGAATGATAATCTCCGGTGGACTTTGTTCATAAACATCCAAAACCTCTGGATGATCAAAGTTTGGTGTCAGATAGTCTTCGAGACAGAACTGGTACTTTAGTCCACTTGTGATATCAAGATACTTTGGCACCTTGATTTTCATTAGCGCGTCTTGGTAATGCTCAAGATCTTTTTTTCCATCAAGTTTTCCAATAACGAGTAAGACATTCTTTGCCTCAACTAGTTTTTGTCCTAGTTCAAACTCCATTTGGTAAGTCTGATAAGCACTTGAGATCACCTTGGCACCGTTATTATTAAAACTCTCTAGCGCTTTTTCAAGATACTCTTTTGAAATAGGCATTGGTGTTGAGTCAAGTGGCTCTCTAAGAGGAAGGTTAATGTGTACAGGCCTCTTATTGATTTTTGCGCGTCCTATGGCCGTTGAAATTAGCGTTCTAAGTCTCGTAGCACTTAGCGCTTCATTTGGTGCCTCAAGACTTAAATTATAACAAGTGTGATCAGCAATAACACTTAATTGATCTATTGTTTGGTTTGAATCCGTTTTAACTAATTCACTAGGTCTATCAGCTGTTAATATTATTAATGGTAGCCCTGATTTATTTGCCTCGATAATTGCCGGCGCAAAATTGGCCATGGCCGTTCCCGATGTACATGTAAGCAGGGGAATTGAGTCTGAGACTTTAGATCGCCCTAGGGCCCTGTAGCTTAGTGCTCTTTCATCAAAGTATGAATATGTGTCAACAAGCTCATGATAGTGAGCAGCGGCAAGAACTGGTGCATTTCTCATTCCTGGAGCCGCGTAGAATTGCGTGATTGAATTCTTTGCTAATTCATCAACAATGATTGATGCCCAAAGTCTTGAAAGATTTTCAGTTACTGGAAATTTGTCCATGATTTGGCCTTGATAACTTCAGTGAAGTTTTTCATTTTGTTTGTGGTTTCATTCCATTCTTTTTCCGCCGAAGAATCTTTAACGATTCCACAGCCAGCATAAATATGTAGGTCTGTTTTATCCACAAGTGCACACCTTAGACCAACTGCAAGCTCAGTTTTGTCTTTTGAAAAATAACCAATTGGGGCAGCGTAGAGCCCGCGAGAATTAGTTTCTAGTTCACTAATAAGATTAATTGCAAGTGGCTTTGGAAGCCCCGCAACTGCAGGAGTAGGGTGCAGTTTAGTGATTAGATCACTGCGTTTAGCACTATCATTCAAAGTCGCTTCGTACTTCGTATGAATATGCTGAATATATTTAAGTTTTAGAATTTGTTCTTTTTTAGTAATTTCAATATCACTCGCCAAATTAGCTAGCGTCTCTTCAATATAACTTGAAACATGTCTGTGTTCTTCAAGCTCTTTTGTATTAGATAGTAGATTTGCCTCTAGCGTGTCATCTTCTTGCTTATTGGCGCCTCTTTTCGTCGTTCCTGCAATACTGTCGATCAGAACTTTTCTGCCATCAAGCTTAAATAGAGTCTCTGGTGTTACACTGTAGAAGCATTGGTGTGCTGAAAATTGAAATAAGATATTATAGCTATTGTAGCTATTGTTTTCTTTTAGTGTCTTAAATTGTTCATATGAACTGATAGGGTTCTTAAATGAAACCTTAAGTTTTCTAGAAAGAACTATCTTAGAAATTTGTGAACGATTAATCTTAGAAACTGCGGCTTCAACTATTTTACTCCACTGATTCTTACTAGTCTCAGAAATATTCTTTGTAATATGATTGTAATCACTATGCATATGCCTAGGATTTGGATCAAGGGTAATGGCCAATTCATGAAGGGCCTCTTTCTTATTTTGCTCATCCGCAAAGAATGAGTTTGGAAGAATTACATTGATATCAACACCCTGAGGTGTCGTTTCGATTAAGACCTTAGGAACAAAGTACGAGCAGTCTTCAAGTCCATGCCACTCAAGCGAATCTGCTTCAGCTTTAAATCTTTGAGCACCACAAATTTTAAGAAAATCATGAGACTCAATTAGCCTCTCAATATCTTCGTAGTGGTAAAGGGAGCTAAAGTCACGCCAAGAACCAAGGGCCAGAAACTCTGTATCTTTGTCTTTGTTTAGAAAGTAAAACTTTTTTGAAGTTTGAAAGAGGTCAATAATAGATGAGATATTATTAAACCCGGCCTCAAACTTTACAAGACTATATTCACTACCTTTGATTAAATCTTCACTTGAACAATCAAGTTTAATCAGGGCGTTGATGATATCAATTTGGAGGTTGTTAGCAGATAAACGCAATTACTTCTCTCCAATGTAAAGAGTGGCGATCCCAAATGTAAGAGTAATAAATCTAACGTTTTTAAAACCTGCTTTTGTCATCTCGTCTGCAAACTCTTGTCCATATGGAAAATCTTCTACAGTTTGATTTAGATAGGTATAAGCATCTTTATGCTTAGAGATTAGGTTTCCAACAAATGGAAGTAAGTATCTAAAGTAGAAGAAGTAGATCCCACGAAAAAGAAAGTTCTTTGGAATAGAAAATTCTAAAACAAAGCTTCTTCCACCTGGACGAATCACTCTGTACATATTTTGTAATGATTTTTTGAAGTCTGGGAAATTTCTAATACCAAAGCTTACACTTGTTACATCAAATGTTTCATCGGCCGCTGGGATTTCAACACCGTCGCCAATATGCATTTTGGCTTTTTTATCTAATTTCTTAGCAACAATTTTCTTCTTTCCAATTTCGATCATACCTTTTGATAAGTCGATACCTGTTACGCTTTCAACATTTTTTGCACGAGCAAGTGCAATTGTTAAATCTCCAGTTCCACAAGCAAGATCTAGACACTGAAGTTTTTCTCTCTTTGGAAGGTTGGCAATAACCACCTTGCGCCAGTAGATATCGATACCAAATGAAAGGATGTGATTTAGTAAATCGTATGTTCCGGCAATTTTATCAAAGATTTCAAATGACTTTGTTTTTCTTGTCGCAAGCTCTTTATTGCTCATATTTAATCAGTCCTTCTGCAGTGCAGTGTTTATCAATAGTATTTGCGTTATATTAATCATTTACGGCCCCTTTCGACAAGTGGTATTACTATTAAAACGGAAAAAACTATGAACGAATTTTTTGAAAGCATCCCTCCACAAATTTTAGAGAAAGCGGTCAATATTGACCTAGAAATTAAGTCCGAAAACTGCCTTAAAGCAATTAAGGAAGTTCTTGCTAAAACTGTTTTATCTGGTGGAAAACGCCTGCGTCCTATGCTGACATATCTAATGGCAGATTTTTTTAATGCGCACGAAAAAGAGGATGTCGCAATATGTGCTCGTGCAATTGAAATGGTTCATGCTGCTTCACTTGCTCATGATGATGTTATTGATGGCGCAACGCAAAGGCGTGGGAATCCTTCAATTAATGTTGAGGCATCAAATAAGAAGGCCGTTCTTGCTGGAGATTATCTGCTAGCAGACGTTATCTTAAGCCTTTCTAAAATTGGCTCAATCAAAGTTCTTCAAAGCATGTCTCAGGTAATTCAAGATCTTGCAATTGGTGAATGGGTTCAGTCTGATGCTCTCGATTCTCGTAAGTACTCGAAAGAAATTATTGAAAAAATTGCTTTTCACAAAACGGCCTCTGTTATGGGGTGGTGCTGTTGGTCTGGAGCTTACCTTGGTGTAGAGGATGAAGAGCTTGCATCTAAAGCTGCACGCTTTGGCCACCTAATCGGAATTGCTTTCCAGATGGTAGATGACACACTTGATTTCAGTGATGGAGAAAGCCTAAAGGATGCTCACCTTGATCTAGAGCAGAATTTAGTTAACTCAGTTGTCTATGACTATCTTGCGGCAAATCCTCTTAAGATGGATGAGTATCAAAAAGGTGGCGAGCTTAAGGATATCGTTAATCTCGAAGAAATCTCAGAAAATGTTTCTAATATTAAAAATGAAGCAACAGCACTTGTTGATGAAGCTAATGATATCCTTCACGAAATTCGCACAGAATTAATTTCTCGTGGGTTCAATGAAGAGCGCTTAGCTGAAACGATCAAGCCTCTTGAGCTTATTGGTGGCTTTATTCTAAATCGCCAGGTTTAAGATACTTAACTGTCTAATGTTTGATAATTATATTACTCACAAAATATTTAAGGCCAAGCTTTAGCTTGGCCTTTCTTTTAAAGTCTAAACGTTGCCCAGATAGGGAAGTGGTCGCTTGCCTTCTTAAGCTCAATTGCATCGTCATCGATACAACTTACACGCTTATCTAATCCTTTAACCATATACTTTGGCAGCTGACTTGGTGGCGTGCAAAATACATTGCCTTTATTCACAAGTGTTTCAGGATTATAAATACCTGAATCGATAAGCTTTAAGCCTCTGTAAGCAATATAGTCTAGTGTTAGAGGGTTGCGGTTAGCTGCAAATGTTTGTCTTTCATTTGTTGGCCCTGGGTTTTTAAGCCAAGGATTTAGGTGATTAAATAATCTTCTAAGAACAACAGAACCTGGATTATTCATATAGATTGAAGTGTTGAAATCACCCATGATGATGACTCGATCTTCTTTATGAATTGGTTTTAAGTGTGCATACTTCTTTGGAAGTTTTACATTGAAGTTTGTTGCTCCCGTTACATACCACTCTAGAAATCGCAGTTGATCGCGATTTCTTTCATAGTTTGGAGTTTGGCGGTTTCCAAAGTGATAACTTGGAACAGTGTGAAGAAGAATGATGTGTACATCTTGATCGGCCACTTCAACAACTAGGTGAGTGAAGCTCTTATCAAAAAGCTCCATTTCTTTAGGCAGTTTTTTTCCTGCACCATCACGAAATTTTGAAAAGTCAGCGGCCGGGTTAAACTCTTTCCACTGAAGATCTTTTACAATAATTTCCTCTTTGATTGGATGCTTTGAGGCAAAACCAGTTGAGTACTGTCCAGGAAATAGGCCGTAGTTAACTTGATCGGCATTCTTTCTATCTTTTGAATACTTGCCATTAACTTTCTTTGCTTTATTTCCTGTGTTGGCCTGAGTGAAGCTAAAGGCAAATTCACTCGTATCTTCTTTTAATTGTCCTAAAAGTTTTTCTAGGTTTTTTCCATTTGGTAGATCGTATTGGATCTCATTTACACTAATGGCATCAAAGTCTAGCTTTTCCAGAATATTCTTAACACTTGTTAGCTGATCATTTTTTTTACTAAGTTTTGTGTTGTCTAGTTCTTTAATATTCCAATGAACGAGATGAATTTCATCATCTCGTCTATCATTAGTAGCACATGAAGCACCTAAGAAAATAAATAGTGTAACTAAAAGAAGATTTGTCGTTTTCATTACAGTAGGAAGTCCTTTACATCTTTTGCACAAGCTTCTTCAACTTCTTCAACAGTTTTAGGGATCATGTGAGATAGGTTCTCATGTCCATTATCTGTAATTAGAATATTGTCTTCAATTCTAATTCCAATTCCTTTTAGTTCTTCTGGAATATTTGTGAATTCATTTGAGAAGTAAAGTCCTGGCTCAATAGTGAAGATACAGCCTTTAGTAAATGGCATCGGATCACTTGTTCCATCAACTAGGTATGGGTTTTGATCGTGAACATCGAGACCTAACCAGTGTCCTGTTCCGTGTGGGAAGAACTTTCTGTGATTCGATTGTTCAATATTTGAGCTAACACTTCCTTCAAGAACCTTAAGATCAATTAGTCCTTGAGTTAGAATCTCACTAACTTTGTTATGAAGAATTGTAGCGTTGTTGCCTGGCTTTGATAATTCAATGGCCGCTAATTGTGATTCTAAAACAATATTATAAACTTCTTTTTGAATTCCAGTATACTTTCCACTTACAGGGAAAGTTCTAGTGATATCTGTCGCATAACCATTTAACTCACTACCAGCATCAATTAAAAGCAGATCTCCTGCATTTAGAATTTCATCGTTTTTAATATAGTGAAGGCAGTTAGCATTATTTCCACCTGCAATAATATTATCGTAAGCACTTCCTTGAGTTGGTCCTTTCATGAAAAGGTAAGTCATCAGGGCGTTTACTTCCTGCTCTGAAACACCTGGGTTTGCAAGGGCCATTGCCGCACGATGGGCGCGATCTGTAACAATCATGGCTTCTCTCATTTGTGCGATTTCAGTTTCATCTTTGATGAATCTCATTTTCTCAATTAAATGCCCAACATTCTTAAATGTCTCTGGTGGCAATTCTTGTTGTGCTCTTTTTTTGCTAAATAAAGAGGCCGCAATTTTTCTAGCTTTGTCAGCGATATCTGTGCGCTCACTTAGGTGAACGTATAGGCTTTTGTGTCCAGGAAGAAGTTCTTCTAATTTCTTATCAAGATCTTCAATTGAGTGACCTTCATCTGTTCCTAAAAGTTCACTTGCTTTATGTGGCCCAAGTCTTTTTCCGGCCCACATCTCAGCAATTTCATCTTTTGGACGAACGAAGATAATTTGTTTTTCAACACCATTCTTTTTAGAAAGAATTAGTGCACTATCTGCTTCCGTTAATCCAGTTAGATAACGAAAGTTTGAGTTTTGGCGAAATGGAAATTCCGTATCATTACTTTTATGTGCATATTTAGCTGAAGCGATAATGGCAATTCCATCATCCATCATATTTAGAAGTTGTTTACGACGATTACTATAGACATTATTTGTCATTTGATACCTCACTTTTATGATTGGCATCATATCAAATTACGCCCAAAACGCAAAGAGGGCGCCCTGGAAAAGGCGCCCTCTGCTACAACCAAAATCTAATGGAGTATTAGATTTTCTATAAAAATTGGATAATTAGTATCTTCTCATACAAGTATCACGACGTTGGCTATATCTGGCATCCATTGCACAGTCACTTGTTGCTTTTTGACAAGCACGGCTTTCAGCTTCGTATGCTGACATTGCAGTTGCACTTGACGTATAAGTTTGTACGACACGTCCTGATATTGATCCATTTGCGATTCTATCTACTGTACAAAATCTTGTTACAGTTGGGTTTGGTCTTGGTGTTGGTCTTGAACCTCCACGGATTTTTTCACATGAGAATTTCCATGGGTTTTGCTTCGTGTATCTTGCATCAAAACATTTATCATCTGCTTTACGACAAGCTTGGTGCTCGTTATTTGCTTGAGCTGTAAATGTATCAACAACTCTTCCGTTTTGTGTGTTAACTAAGTTGAATGAACAAACTTCTTTTCTCTGGTGTGGTGGTGGAACTGGCCTTCTTGAAGTTACATTACAAGTCGCTCTTGAAACAACTGGATCATATGATCTTCTATCTTGTTCGCGTGTACATTGCCTAAGGGCCTGGCGGCAAGCGGCTTCAAAATCATAATCATAAGATGAGAATTTATCGATTGAGCGACCATTTCTGGCAACCATATCAACATGACAAGTTTCGGCCATGGCCATTGCAGATGTAACGAATAAAGCAGCAGCAACTAAAAATTTTTTCATAAATAAAACCCCTCTCGTTTTTTTTTATTTTGTTAATTATGTTTTATGAACAAAGAAGAAGTGTGACAATTTCAATAATTTAGAGGCGCAATATTTAGGCCCATTGTAAGAAATTCTGAGATTTTTCACAAAAAATGACATTTAAATCGAGGAGTTTTTACAAAAAATCAAGATTTTTGGGCCCCTAATGCCACTATTTTTCCCATTGTGACCAATATTTAAGATTTATTCACATTGATTTATAACTTCACCGAAAACTTATTTATGGAAATGAGCTTCTTTGAAAGAGTTAAAATTCACGCCTTAAGTAATGAGTACGTCAATCTAAAAACTGTGGGGCAGCAGGTATACTGTAATGATCAAATGGTTTGTGGCGCTACTCGTTGGGACAAGAAATTATTAAGACACTCATATGCACTATACGGAGTAATTAAAAGGGAAGTGATGCAGATTCGCTTTCATCTGGAAGGAAATATCATTCTCGAGTCAAAGATATTTAAAGGCTCTTCTCGTAGTGTCTCTGACTATAAAACGATAATGAATACAATGCTTGAACTTGAGAGTGAGGCCAGAAAGTGTGGCCTTGCGATTATAAAGGCCGAAATAGCACATACTCATTTAAGCTCATGCTATATTGATCGCAAAAAGTTTAAACTATGCTTATTATCAAAGAATGACCTTGAAGTGGCCAAAAGATTAAAACAATTTAGAGAGTACCCAATTGAAATAAAGGCCATCGCTAAGGATGGCCTAGTATTTAAAAAGATTTTTTAAGTATTCTTACTTAAGAAGTTTAATTACACGCTCTTTCCCGATTGTACGGATGAAACCAGCAAGCTTAGGGCCTTTTTCACGTGAAATTAGTTTTTGATAGATCGGTGCAAAGATATCTGCTGGCTTAAGTTCTAGCTCGTGCATAATCTCATACATTTTATCATTGAATTCTTTATCGTCTGCAATAGAATCCCATTCAGATTCACATAGTGAAACAAGTTTATCTAAGTATGAACGAACATTACTTTCTAGCTCCATTTCAACTGCTTCTTTATTGATAGCAAATTTAAATTCTTCTGGAGCATTCTCTTGTAGCCAATGAAGAGCACAAGTACTTCTTTCTCTAAAGCGTCTCTCGTCTCTTTCAGTTTTGATTTGATCAGCATAGTAGGCACGTGCAGCTTCAATATTTCCATCATTAATTTGAAGAACGTTACAAAGGTGTCTAAAAGATGGTTGGAATGGGCACTCTGTTGGATGCTCTCCAATTTGAGAAAGTTCAATAACTCTCTTTGCCATTGCAACTTTCTTCTCATTTCCTGGCTCAAGCCCATAAGCTAGACGCTCTTGACGATCAAAGTCCTCATAAGTTTTTAGTACATCTAAATCAAATGAGATCGCAAAATCTACATTGGTCTTATAAGAAGCAAAAATCCAACGAACCATTTCTGGCTCATATACTTTTAGAATATCATTAACTGTAACAAGGTTACCTTTTGATGAACTCATTTTGCCACCAAGACCTTTAATTGATACGAAATCGTATTGAAGGTAAATTGGTGCTTCCCAATCAAAGATTTTTACAATGTCTTTGGCCGTTGTGAAAGATCCACCTTGAGAAGAGTGGTCCTTACCACCTGGTTCAAAGTCAACTTTTTCAAATGCCCATCTCATTGGCCAGTCGACACGCCATGGTAGTTTCACTAGACTTGTTGTGTTGATATCGATTTCACCTTCATAGTCGTGCTCATTGTGCTTATAACGCAACTTACTCTCGCCATCCCATGAAAGGATTGTCGTCTTATCTGTTTTATATTTTTCACAGTAGACAGATACTGGATAGTAATCATCACCATACGGCTCTTTTCTGTGTTGGTTTAAAATATCACGAATTTCAAACCTCTTATTAAGTGCAAGTTTGATTTGGTCTTTATAATCACCAGCGCGGTATTTCTTTGCTTGATAGATTGGTTCTACTTCAACTCCAACTTTCTTAAGTTGCTCTTCGAAATTATGCTCGTGGTGAGCGGCATAACTTTCGTGCTCTCCAAATGGGTCTGGAGTATCAACGATTGGTTGGAATAAGTACTGAGCTAATTCGTCTTGTTTTGGTAGATTTGCTGGGATCTTTCTAAATGTATCGTAATCATCCCATGAGAAAATAAAGCGAACATTCTTGCCGCGAGCACGAAGGCCTCGAGCAACAAGGTCAGTTGTGATTACTTCTCTAAAGTTACCAAAGTGAACAACACCAGATGGTGTGATCCCACTTGCGACTACATAGTCGTTTTTGTCGCCGTGTTGACGAATGATGCGGTCTGCCGTCATGTCGGCCCAGTGAACTAGATTCAGTTTTTCTGTCATATGATACCTACTGCTTAAATAATAATTTCGAAATCGCTCACACTATAACAAAATAATTTCACGTAGTTAAGATTTTTAATGATATTTTTGCTACTTTTATGCTAGATTTTAAGCATGTTTGCAGCATTAATTAAGGCCGCCATTTTTTATTTTATCTTTATTCAGATAAGAAAGATTCTTAGAAACACTGGCGTTTTGTCTGGTTCTAAGCCGACGACTCAAAAATACCAACAACATGAGCATACCTCTTATCGCTCAGGTCAAAATCAATCTGGTACAGGCCCAGCTAGTGATAAAGATGTGATTGAAGCCGACTATCGCATTATCGATTGATTAATTGTAAGAAATTAACAGAACTCAATTTCTTTTTATTCGTTAGAATAATATAACGATCTATTTTATTGGAGAATTTGATGTTTAAGAGCCTTTTTGTCGTTTTACTATGGCCTATATTTTTTGTTTTAACTTTATCTTCTTGTGAAGATTATGGAAAGGATGAACAAAATGATCGTGGTGTAATCCGTGCGGGTGAGGCGTTGCAGATATCGAATGTGGCCTTAAGTGAAGTTAGTTTAACTCGATTAACTAGAATGTGTGAAGGACTTGAAGAGTATCACGATAATATTTTACGTGGTGTATTTTCAGAAGACTTTATATTTTCTCGTCGTCAAAAAGTTTATGGGGACCCAACGATAAGAGATATTTCAAATATCGGTGTTTATATTGAAGTGCCTAATGACTACAATACAACTCCAACTTTCAAGGGGACGAAGGGTGTTGTTAAGAATTTTATCACTAAAATTCCAACAGAAAATAATCTCTATATGGCGTCACTATGTGATTACACGCTCAATAATGTCGGTGCGCCACCGAAAGTTCAGCAATTAGTTGGATCTCAGTATTACGTTTATAATGTCATTTCTGATGATCGATTTGATGTAGGTATCTATACAAAGCACAACGACTCTAAATACTACCTTTATCGTTCTTATCAGTATCGTTTCGATATCAATAAGGACTCTCGTTATTACGGGATGGCCATCGAACAAAGTGAAATCTTCATTAGTGATCACTCTGGTAAAGACTATCGATTAATTTATCAAAAATTTTTAAGAGCTGATTAAAAAAAAGACCGAATTAATTCGGTCTTTTTTTGTCTTATTTTTTCTTTGGGGGGAGGGGTTATCTCATCTCGATTAAATCTTGATGGATATATTCAATATCTTCTTCTAATGCTTTTAAATACTCTGGTGAAAGCTCACTTGTGTGGTCATTTAAATGAGTTAACTCAGATGCAATATTATTTAACTCTAAAGCGTAGTCCTGATCAGCTAGGTCTCTAACTTTTGCATATTCAAAAATTGCTAGATTTAGCTTTTTTGTCATCTCTTTAAGCTGCACATTCTGCATGGCCATCTTAGAGATATTGTTAATTGATCTCTCATCATCTCCACTTAGTGGAATGGCCGCTAGTGTATGAGTTGAAATGAATAGAGCTAGTAGTAGTGCTTTCATAGGTTTATTTTAGCACTTAAGCGGTTGGGATTCTTTGTTTGGTGTAAGGCTTACAAGGGTGTATAGAAAATAAGCGAGTGGGTTCAGTTTCGCAGATTCCTGTAGGTCTTTCTCATGACTTAGACAAGAATCTGCACTGATTTGAAGATTAAAGCCCTAGGCGAGCGTTCACTTCTTTTTCATCTGCTTGGCCTGCTTCGATTGAAGTCTTAATAACCATTAGCGCCTGTTGGCTAATAAATCTCTTATCGGCCGTAGCAACTGTTAGATCGATATGTTTTTGATTATCAATTGTTGAATACTTAACAAGTGGTTTTACGATTTCAATCGCTTCTTCAAGCGTTGGTAACTTACTCACTTTTTACTCCTTTTAAATCTTTATAAGAAATAAGAATACACGATTTTAATGGGCCCGAAAATAAAAAAGGTGACAAGATCAATAAAGTTTCTATAAAATTTACTGTGACACAATAAAAAACGCATACGAATTTTGAGAGAGTAAACTAAAACAAAGGATTGTTTAATGATTAAAATCGCAATGTCTCGCACGTTGATGGGGATTATTTTTTCTATCATCACCCTAAGTACCTACGCCCAAGACTACGCTCAAAGCGAGCTTGATCTACAAGATAAAGTGAATAATATTTTTGGTGTCATAAATGGAAAATACTATCCATTTCTTTTTTGGAATATTCCAATTATTGATATGCCATTAATCTTGTTCGTCATGGTCTTTGGTGGTGTTTTCTTCACGCTAAGACTTGGATTTATTAATATTCGACTTTTTAAGCACGCCATTGATGTAATTCGTGGAAAGTATGACAACCCTGAGGATGAAGGGGATATTACTCACTTCCAAGCGCTAACATCCGCACTTTCAGCAACTGTTGGTCTTGGTAATATTGCAGGTGTTGCTCTTGCCATTGGTAAAGGTGGTCCAGGAGTTGTGCTTTGGCTATGGATTATCGCCTTTTTTGGGATGTCGATGAAATTTGCTTCTTCTACATTTGGTCAAATGTTTAAGCATAAGACTTCAAATGGAGATATGTTAGGTGGGCCAATGGTTTACTTAACTGAAATGTTTAAGAAAACTAAGCTCATTTGGGTAGGGAAGTTCCTAGGTATCTTTTATGCCATAATGACTATTGGAGCATCATTTGGTGGTGGTAACTTATTTCAAGCAAACCAAACTTTCAAAATTATTGCCGATCAGCACCCTGGTACTTCACCGTGGATCGTAGGGATTATCCTTGCATTCTTAGCAGGTGTTGTTCTTATTGGTGGGATCAAAAAAATCGGAACGGTTACTTCAAAGCTAGTTCCAATAATGTGCGCATTCTATGTTTTTACTTGTCTCGCAATTATTCTTTCAAATTATAGTAATATTCCTCATATGTTTTCGATGATCTTTAGAGAGGCAATGACACCTGACGCTGTTTTTGGCGGTGCTTTCGCTGTTATGCTTGTAGGGATTCAAAGAGCATCTTTTTCAAATGAGGCGGGGCTTGGATCAGCTGCCATTGCCCACTCTGCGGCCAAAACAAGTGAGCCTGTTAGAGAAGGTGTTGTTGCGATGATTGGGCCAGTTATTGATACTCATATTGTTTGTACAATTACTGCCCTAACTCTTCTTGTTACTAACGCTCACATTGAACCTAGTGTTGCAGGTAAAGGTGTAGAGATGACGGCATATGCTTTTGCGACTCTTGGTGATTGGGCACCTTATTGTTTATTAATGGCCATTTGTGTTTTTGCTTACTCGACAGTTATCTCTTGGTCTTATTATGGTGAGAGAGCAACTTTATTTCTATTTGAAAAATGGATTGGTTTTAAAAGTGTGAAGTTCTATCGTCTTTGTTACGTATTTATTATTATATTAGGTCCTGTTCTTGAAATTGGTCACGTACTAGACTTTGCAGACTTAATGCTTCTTTCAATCGCGTTTCCTAATATTATCGGAATGGTTTGTTTCTCAAATCTTCTTAAAGCGAAAGCGGATGATTATATTACACGTTTTAAGTCTGGTCAGATGAAAACTTATAATTAATAAAAAAGGCCTCGAAAGAGGCCATTTTTATTTATAAATTTTTATTGATTCAATTTCTTCTAAGTACTCTTTATGATTTTTAATTTCAAACTCACGAAGTTCACTCATGCTACCTAGACGCTCTACCCAGTCTTTGACAAATTCACTTCCGTTAATAAGATCAATGGCCAGCTTGCCAAACGCATATTCATAGTCTTTAGCATCCCACTGGAATTTGTCTCCTAGGGCGCGCTTAAACTCACGACAAAGATATTGAGAAACTTGCCATGAATTGAATTCTTTTTCATTCGTCACGTGAATGTGAACTCCGCCACATGCATTTCCTGCATGTTTATTAAAAGTCGGCATGAAGTTTACCGGACGTAGAATAAAGCTTCCGTTATCAATTTCATTAAGTGTCTCTTTAAGTGAGTCTACAAAAGAGTAGGCTTCTATTGCTGGGTGGCCAACAACTTCAAGGGAGCGAGTTGTACCTCGTCCTTCACTTAAGTTTGTTCCTTCATAAAGAACGGTTCCGCAAAATGTAAGTGATCCTTCAGGTGTTGGTAGGTTTGGAGATGGATTAACCCAGGCAAGTCCTGTGTCTTTCCAAAACATTGCTCTTGTTAGCCCTTCAACTTCGATAATATCAAGTTCAACGTTAATACCTAGCTTCTTTTTGGCCAAGAGTGCGTATTCTCCCATTGAAAGTCCATGGCGTTGTGGAATTTCTAGTGCACCTACAAATGACTTATACTCAGTTTCTAATATATTTCCTTCTATCTTTTCAAGTCCCACAGGATTAGGACGATCAAGGATAACGACCTTAATACCGTGCTTTGAACATTCTTCAAGTAGATATGTAACTGTTGTAATATAAGTGTAGACACGTGTTCCAACGTCTTGAAGATCCACAACAAAAGTATCAATACCTTCAAGCATCTCAGAAGTCGGCTTTCTTGTTTCACTATAAAGTGAGTAAACTGGCACACCAAAGAATGGGTGAGTGTAGTGATCAGTCTCAACCATATTGTCTTGTACGTCACTAACGAAGCCGTGTTGAGGGCCAAATAATTTTTTGAATCGATCTCCAAAAATTTCCTTGAAAATAATTGGGGCAACCTTGAAGTTTGTATCGACGCTTGCGCTGTGACAAAGTAATGCAATATTTCCTGTAATTTTATTTTGTAAACTTGCGTCATCTCTTAGACGCTCTAATCCTATTTTTATCATAATATATTTCCTTATTTGTAATATTTTATGGGCCTTTTTGACGAGTTGCAAGCTATTAAAATCGTGCTTATTTCGTTATAATTGAGTTTAGAGAAAACACACACAACCTTGGGAGACACACGGATGAGACAATACTTAGATCTTATGAAACACGTGCTTGAAAACGGTCAAAAGAAAGAAGATCGCACAGGTACGGGAACAATTTCAGTTTTTGGTTATCAAGCTCGTTATAATTTAGAAGAAGGATTTCCTTTAGTTACTACTAAGAAATGTCACCTTCGTTCAATCATTCATGAACTTCTTTGGTTTCTAAAAGGTGATACAAATATTGCATATCTTAAAGAAAATAAAGTTCGCATCTGGGATGAATGGGCAGATGAAAACGGTGATCTTGGACCTGTTTATGGATACCAATGGCGTCACTGGAAAACTCCAAATGGAGACGAAGTTGACCAAGTTGCAAATCTTGTAAAAGGTTTACGTGAAAATCCATTTTCTCGTCGTCATATTTTAACTGCATGGAATCCGGCCGATGTTGATAATATGGCACTTCCACCGTGTCACTCATTTATTCAATTCTATGTTTCACCTGATATGAAATTATCTTGTCAGCTTTATCAAAGATCTGCAGATATCTTCTTAGGTGTTCCATTTAATATCGCTTCATACGCATTATTCACAATGATGCTAGCGCAAGTTACAGGTCTTAAGCTTGGTGATTTTGTTCACACAATGGGTGACGCTCACCTTTACTTAAATCACCTGGATCAAGCAAAGCTTCAGCTAACGCGTGAGCCACATCCACTTCCAAAGATGTGGGTAAATCCAGAGATCACATCTATTTTTGAATTTACTTATGAAGACTTCAAGCTTGAAGGCTATGAGGCCCATCCACATATTGCAGGAGAGGTTTCAGTTTGATCCTTTCGTTAATTGTTGGAATAGGGAAGAATCGTGAAATAGGCAAGGGCAATGATCTGCTTTGGCATATTAGCGAGGACCTTAAAAATTTTAAAAAAATAACAAGTGGCAAGCCGATTATTATGGGAAGAAAAACCTATGATTCAATCGGCAGGCCTCTGCCAAAAAGACGCAATATTGTCGTCTCTCGTGATCCTTCTTTAACGATAGAAGGTTGCGAAGTTTTTTCTAATCCACTAGAAGTCTTAGATAATTTAAAAGCTGCTGGAGTAGAAGAGGCCGTGGTTATTGGTGGCTCATTCATTTACGAATATTACCTACCAATGGTTGATAGAATCTATTTAACTGAAGTTGATTTTGAAGGAGAAGCCGATGTGTTCTTTCCTGAGTTTGACCGAAGTGAATTTAGTGTAAGTGAAGAGGTATTCTTTGAAAAAACAGAGAATTCCCCAGCTTGGAAATTCTCTGTTTTAAATCGATTGTAATCTATTTAATTAAAGTACTATCTTTCATAAGTTGAGCAAAGTTTCCATTGAGATCCTTTGCTACTTCTTTTCCGTCGTGAATCAGTAGAACTGTTGTAAATGATTTATCATCTCCAACTTTTTCACCAACGTTATCAGGTGAGATTGTATAGCGCCCAGCGGCCTTGGCCACAGGCCATTCCATATCATCAAATGTGACGTAAGCAAGTTCTGAACAAACAATTCTCTCATCAGTCTCAACATCAAAGTTAAAGTCATAGACCTTACCAACTTGTTTGAAAGCATTGATTAAGTAATCCTGTTTTTGCTCACGAGTTAACTCTCTTTGGTAGCGAACAGCAGCTAGGTCATCAATGTCCATAAAGTGATGAAGAGTATTGTACTGAACACCTGGTCTAAGTGCTTCAATAATTCGCTTTCCTTTATTTTCGATCTCATCGTGGAAAGGGACGACCTCAGGATGATCCCATATTCCTAATTCTTGAAGCTGGGCCTTATTTCCAGTCCAAATGGCAACGTGTCCCCAGTGACCAGGAATGAATTTATCTGTAAGTCTAAATGGTGTCTTTTCTAGTAAAACATCAAGAGGTTGTAGTTGTGCCTCAAGCTCCTGAATTTTTTCTGGAGATGGATCATAAAGCTTTCCACGTCTTGTTTGAACAAGACCTGCAGTGTTTCCAAAACCTTTTGAAATAACATGGGTGGCATTATTTTTACTCTCTTTAAAGTAGTCGCCAATATAGCGCCAGATCATCGAAATCTTTCTGCCAAGAATTCCTTTTTTAAATTCCTTATTTAATTTATCAAAACTAATAGATGATTGAATGAGAGAATCTAGGTAGTAATTAGCACGGTCTGTTGCAATATTATTTTCAGCATAGAACTTTAGAAGGTTTTGGTATTGTTCTAAGCCTCGTTCAACGCGATTGTAATTGTCATATTTGTTGTAGCTAAAAGTAATCTTTGCTAGTTGATTTTTTAATTCAGCATTATCGTAGTTAATGAGGTGGCGAATCTTTTTCATCTCTTGTATTTGTGAAAGTACAATCATGTAATTATCGTACATAACAAGAGCTGTAGCGATAGACATCTTCATGTCATAGATAAGGGCCTTACCTAATTCATCAGTTGGGTTAATTGTAATCTCTTTGTATTTCTGCCAACGATAATTTTCGTGGGCATCTCTTTTTTGATTATGATTCGTTCTTACTTTCTTTTTCTTCTTTAAAATTTCTGATGGACGATCTGTTGTGATAATTACTTCGTTATAGCGATCAACAATCCATTTGGTTTCATCAATTTTTGGCCATACCGAATCTCTAAATCGTTTGTAGGTTTCAGTTCCTTCTTCGTGCATTGTAGTGATTTGACTACTCTTTAAGACTTTCTGTTCTTGTATGTCGATAATGAAATCAATAGCGTTGTGGCGCCAGACTAGAATTTCTTCGATTCTATTTTGATAATTTTCTAATTCTTCATGATCATAATAGGTTTCGACCTCTGGGCCGTAGAGACTTACTGATGATATTTTTCTATTTATGTCTGCATAGTCTTTCGTACAACTCGAAACGAATAAGCTGGTTGCCATAAGAGCAACTATTGCACTCTTTCTCATCATGATAACTCCCTCATATTTATCAATACCAATTATTCATCGGCAATATAGAGGGAGTTATTTAGTCAGATATTTGTTTTACTAGTTTTTTCAGTTATTTATAGAACCTTGATACCGAAATCTTCTAAGATTTTTGAGAGTGATATAAGTGGTAGCCCGATTATTGAAGAGTGATCTGGACATTCGACTTCATCAAAAAGCGCGATTCCAAGTGTTTCAAGTTTATAAGCACCACAGCTCCATAGTGGCTCATCAATTTCGATATAGCGCTTGATCTGTTCATCTGTTAATGGTTTCATCTTCATTTTAGAGACGACAGTCTCAATCACTTGCTTTTCTTTTGAGATGACAGCAATGCTTGTAATGAGCTCATGCGTACTACCCTGTAGGCGCTTTAAGTGATTAAAAGCATTTTCTGGTGTTTCTGGCTTATTAAAAATCTCTCCATTGAAGTTTAGGACTTGGTCTCCACCGATGATAATTGATTCAGGATTAGTTTTGAGAACCTCTTGTGCTTTTTGTAGAGATAATTCACGAGAAACCTCAAGTGGAGTAAGGCCTTGTGTTTTTATGGCCTCTTCATCAATATTTGGTGAAATACATGTGAATTCTAGGCCTAGCTGTTTTAATTGTGCTTGGCGAAACTGTGATGAACTTCCTAATATTAACTGCATAATTTACTCCGAAAACGATTTCTCATAACTTAGCAAATCTATCACGCTTGGGCCATTCATGATATAATAACCCAAACTTTATTGAGGTAATCTATGTCTGATAATAATGAAAATAATAATGTAAATCCTAGCGAGTTTCCATATCTTCATGGTTTTGACCAAACTGAACAGGATCGCTTACGTGCTCAGGCCCGTTTTGCAGAACAAACTGTTTATAAGGATGTAAATCTTTCGAGGGTAAAGGAATTAATTGAGATTGGATGTGGCGTTGGTGCTCAAACGGAAATACTTTTAAGAAGATTTCCTGATATGCACATTACTTGCGTCGACCGCAGTGAACATCAGCTTGCCTCTGCAAAAGAGTTTCTCGGGAGCACTCTTAATGGTGCTTTTAAGGATCGTTTTGAACTGCATCAGATGGATGCAACAAATTTAACTTTTGATTCACGTAAGTTTGATGGAGCATTTCTGTGTTGGATTCTTGAGCATGTGCCTGAACCAGCAAAGGTTCTCTCAGAAGCAAGAAGAGTTCTTAGACCTGGCGGGCGTATTTATATTACTGAAGTTATGAATTCTAGTTTTCTTCTTGATCCATATTCTCCAAATACTTGGAAGTATTGGCAGGCCTTTAATGACTATCAATACGATATGGGCGGTGACCCGTTTATTGGTGCTAAACTTGGAAACCTTCTTATGCAACAAGGTTTTAGAAATATTAAGGTCGAATCAAAGACGTGGCACCTTGATAATCGACGTCCCGATAAGAGAAAGGAATTCATCGATTACTGGTGTGAGCTGCTATTATCTGCTGCCCCTCAACTTGTAAAAGAAGGACGTGTGGATCAAGAGACAGTTGATGAGATGAGAATTGAGCTAAAGAAAGTCTCTAATGATCCAAATGCGGTTTTCTACTATAGTTTTGTTCAAGCAAGCGCTAACGCGAACTAAAAATTCTATAATTTCATATATTTAATGGCCGTCTAGAGAGTAGACGGCCTCTAACATTCTTTCATTTCTTAACTGAATGGCCTTAATTTAGCGTAATTATAGTAATTATGAAATTACGTCTAACTTCCAAATTATTTACGACACTCATCATGTGCCTAATGATAGTGCCAGCTATTGCTGGAGAACTAGAGTTTCGTAAGTTAAGTGAGGCCCATAGGGATCAATTCCTTTCACTGACAAATTGGAAAAGAAGTATACGTACGATTCATCATGGGGGCGTAAGAAAGAGGCAAGTTATTTACAAGTCTCTTAATCTAGAATCAGATTTCAAATCACCAGCTAAAGAGTTTTCTTCAGTCTTAGAAAGTTTTTATCTCGATGAAAATTTTAAATGTGAGCGTTTTGCTATTTATGAATTCATGGCCGATGTTACAGGTATAAGGCCCACATCAAGTAAGTGTGATAATCATTTTTCAACATTTATTTTTAATCAAATGGGCCTTGTTGAAATTAGTTTTTATACGAATCGTATAACTAAGATTTCATACCTTATGGCCTCTAATGGAAAGAGTGCAATGAGCCGCTTTGGCCACAGTATGTTCTATGTTTCTGCATGTAAGCTAGATATAGAGAATTGTCCAACAAGAGATCAGGTCGAATTTGTTCTTGGTGTTGCGGCCGATGTTGATGATTTATCTCCCGGTTTTTTCAAAGGTATCTTTGGTGGTTATGCTGCAAAGATTGATTTCATGTCACTTGCCCAAGTTAAACAAAAATATAATTATGAAGAATTTAGAGACCTCTACCAATACGACTTGAATGTAACAGGACGTGATAAGAGACGATTTATCTCTCATGCGCTTAATCTATATAAGAACAAAGATATGGGACGCTACAAGTTCTTTTCTGCAAATTGCGCGACAGAATCATACAAGCTCATAAGAGCAGCTTTTGGCCACACTAAATTGCGCTCAAATATTTCTACTCCAAAGGGTCTTTTAGAAGAATTACAAGAGAGTGGATATGTAAGTACTAAAAAGAGTCGTACTTTAAAAGAGAAATCGAAAAAGGTTTTAGAGAGTCTTGCATTACTTGATGTTAAAAGCTTTGAAGATTATCTCTTACTTGAACCTAGTTTAAGGGCCGCTAAAGCGCAGATGTTTCATCATCGTCATTCTCGTCAAGATTCTAATGATACCTCAGTTTTACATGCATTTGTGTTTCTAGAAACAATGGCTTTTTCGACAGAAAATATGAATTTACTCGAGCTTGCTTCAAAAAATGAGAACGCATCTATTGCCAATGAATTTGAAGCTCTTGCTAGCGAGTATAAGGATTGGTATCGAAAGAGCAATTTACTCTTAAGACAAGGAAAGAAGCCTAAGGCAAATGATGTCACAAATAGAATTGATCAATTCTATCGTATTCACTTTATGCAAAGAATTGAGCGAATTAAAGAAGTCGCTTTGAATATAAAAACAACGAAAGAATTAATTAAAGATATCAACAAACGAAAACGTTTATAAAGGAGAGTTTATGAAAAATATCGCACTAATCGTTATGACACTTTTAAGTCTAAATGCTCATTCAGATGGTGTTTCTGAGAGAGAGCTTTCAACTATTTTAACTATTTCACCATTTGTTACGACGACTGAATCAATTAATGATGCATTAACAACTGATGAGTTTGAAGAAGCTGGACACATTATTGCTGATGGTGTTGTGACAGAAGAAGAACGTCAAGAGATGTCGATTGAACTTAAAGGAAGGCTAGAAGAGTGTATTGAGTCAGACGGAGCTGAGTTTGAATCTCCAGAAACTGACTGTCTAAAACTTCTTGCAAGCTACGATTACTAATTTAGCTTATACTTTGGGCCCGCTTTTTTAGTTGGCCCAAATATAGCGTCTTACTTTCTTGATTCCTTCTTCTTGGAATCGCTCCATTGCCTTAGAACTATCTTCATTAGTCAGCTCAATCAATGGGTAGTGCTCTTTTGTTTCTTCTTTATTTATTGCATAAGGAGGACCAAAGTCACGAGATCCATCGTGATCCATTGTAATCAATAGAATTTTGGTCTCTTCTTGGATTAGTCTCTTGATTGTAGGGTAGTACTTCTCTTCTCTCATGCACTTTGGAAGTGCTACATTTGAAGCTCGGTCGTAGAGAAAATCAATTTTACCTAAGTCTTCGATCTTGAAGAAATCCTTGTTATGAATTTCGATCTTTCCATCTTTAGAAGAATAGACTTGATCATTATTTTTAAACTCAATTTCATTCTCGTTAAAAAACTGTTCAACAGGATCTTTAACGACTTCAACGCCAATTACTTTTGCCCCCTTATTTGCAAGATAGATCATATCTAGTGATTTACCACATAAGGGGATGAGTACAGTTTTACCATTTAGATCAAGATCGCCGAAGTAATCAATCATGGCCTGATTGTATTCACTCTGATGAAAGCCTGTGAAGCCTTTATCCCATCCCTCTTGCCAAAATTTTGCGTTATCTTGTTTTTGATTTGTTTCAATTTTCATATTATCGCTCTAAATGTAGTGAGGGGCCAAATCCCTTGGCCCCTCTTTCTAGCACTTCGATTCAACCGGAGTTGGATCAAATTTAATTTTAAAGTAACTTCTAGCTTCCACACATTTGGCAATCTTCTGGATTGTCGATTGAACAAACCATTGCTGCCGCTTCTTGCTCAAGTTGCTCAGGAGTTTTCTTACCTTCATTCTTTACTGTGAACTGAACAGCGTTAACTGCAGCACGTGAACGTAGGTAGTACATACCTGTCTTAAGCCCTTTCTTCCAAGCGTAAAAGTGCATTGAAGAAAGTTTCCCGAAGTTAGGGTTTTCAAGGTGGATATTAAGTGACTGACCTTGGTCAATATAAGGGCCACGTCCAGCAGACATATCAATAACTGCTTTTTGCTTAACTTCCCAAACAGTTTTGTATAGAGCTTTTAAATCCTCTGGGATTCTTTCAATTGATTGAATTGAACCATTGTTAGCAATGATTTCATTTCTTAAAGTATCATCCCATAGGCCACGATCAATTAGGTCGCGAACTAAGAATTTATTAACAACTGCAAATTCTCCAGAAAGAACACGTCTTACGTAGATATTTGAAGTGATTGGCTCAAAACACTCGTTGTTACCAAGGATTTGTGAAGTTGATGCCGTTGGCATTGGAGCAACTAGAAGAGAGTTTCTTACACCGTGCTTTGCAACTTCTGCTTTTAGTCCATCCCAGTCCCAGTTTCCTGAGTGAGCAGTATGTCCCCACATGTCAAATTGGAATTGACCTTGTGACATTGGAGAACCTTCGTAAGTTGAGTATGGCCCATCAATGATTGCATCATCTTTTGAAGCAGTTACAGCTGCAAAGTAGATTGTCTCAAAGATGTCATTATTAAGCTGAAGTGCAGCTTCAGACTCAAATGGTAGTCTCATCATAAAGAAAGTATCTTGAAGACCTTGAACACCAAGACCGATTGGACGGTGTCTCATGTTAGAATTCTTCGCTTCAATTACTGGGTAGTAGTTGATGTCGATGATTCTGTTAAGGTTCTTCGTCATACGGTAAACAACTTCATAAAGGTGTTTGTGGTCGTATGTTACATTTCCATCTTTGTCAGTCTTAACGAATTTGTTAAGAGCAACTGAAGCAAGGTTACAAACAGCAACTTCATCAGGTGCTGTATATTCAAGAATTTCAGTACAAAGGTTTGACGACTTGATTGTACCTAGGTTCTTTTGGTTTGATTTTTCGTTAGCTGCATCTTTGTAAAGCATGTACGGAGAACCAGTCTCTGTTTGTGATTCAAGTACTGCAAACCAAAGGTCTTGTGCACGGATTGTTTTCTTAGCTTTACCTTCTGCCTCGTAGCGAGTGTAAAGAGCTTCAAATTCTGCACCATAACATTCAGCTAGACCTGGACACTCATGTGGGCAAAATAGTGACCACTGTCCATCTTCTTCAACACGCTTCATGAATAAGTCTGGCGTCCAAAGTGCGTAGAAAAGGTCACGCGCTCTTTGCTCATCCTTACCAGTGTTCTTCTTCATTTCTAGGAATTCGAAGATATCTGCGTGCCATGGCTCAAGATAAATTGCAAATGAACCTTTACGCTTTCCACCACCTTGATCTACGTAGCGAGCAGTATCATTGAAAACTTTTAGCATTGGAACGATTCCGTTCGACGTACCATTAGTTCCCTTGATGAATGAACCTTTTGCGCGAATATTGTGGATTGATAGACCGATACCACCAGCAGACTGAGAAATCAGTGCAGTTTGCTTAAGAGTGTCGTAGATTCCATCAATTGAATCATCTTTCATTGTTAGTAGGAAACAAGAAGAAAGCTGTGGCTTAGTTGTTCCCGAGTTAAATAGAGTCGGAGTTGCGTGAGTAAAGAACTTCTGGCTCATTAGGTTGTATGTTTCAATTGCAGCATCCATGTCATTCATGTGGATACCAACAGAAACTCTAAGTAGCATTTGGCCTGGTCTTTCAACAATTTTACCATCCATTCTAAGAAGGTAAGACTTCTCAAGAGTTTTGAATCCAAAGTAGTCGTAGTTGAAGTCACGCTTATCAACGATTGTCTTATCTAGTAATTCAGCATTTGCCATTACTGTTTCATATAGTTCTTTTGAAACAAGAGGAGCGTGCTCACCAGTTGCCTTGTTAACATAGTGGTACATTTCCTTAACGTTCTCAGAGAAACAACCTTTTGTTTCTTTGTGAAGGTTAGAAACTGCAACACGTCCAGCAAGTACGTTATAGTCTGGGTGCTTTGTTGCAAGGTATGCAGCTGTTTCGGCCGCAAGTCCATCTAGTTCAGTTGTTGTAATACCGTCGTAGATACCTTCGATTACTTTTTGAGTAATCATTGTTGCATCAACATTACCTTCTAGTCCAAAGGCAAGTGTATTGATTCTGTCTGTAATTTTATCGAATTTAATTGGCTCTCTCTCGCCACTTCTTGTCTGTACGTACATTTCTTAAAACTCCGCGTCTAGTGTGAATGTGTTTTCTGATTTTTCAGAAAGAATACCTGGTCTTTGGTATTCAGAAACTCTCTTCTCAAAGAAGTTTGTTTTACCTTCAAGAGAAATTAGCTCCATCCAGTCAAATGGGTTCGCTGCACCATAGTGAGTCTCTAGACCAAATTGTTGCATCCAGAAATCAGCTACAAATTCAATATATTGCTTCATCAGGTCTGCATTCATACCAATTAGAGAAACTGGAATTGCATCAGTGATGAATTCTTTTTCAATTTCAACTGCTTCAGTAAGGATCTCTTTGATCTTTTCTTTGCTACATTGTTCTTCTTTATCAAGTAGTGAGTGTAGAAGAACTGCAAATTCACAGTGTAGACCTTCGTCACGAGAAATAAACTCGTTAGAAGTACATAGACCTGGCATTAGGCCTCTTTTCTTTAGCCAGAAGATTGCACAAAATGAACCAGAGAAGAAGATTCCTTCGATGGCAGCAAATGCAACTAATCTTTCAGCAAATGTATTTTTTGAGTATAACCACTTCATTGCCCAGTCAGCTTTTTTCTTAACTGGCTCAAAGTGATCAACAGCGTGGAAAAGACGATCTTTTTCTTTAGCGTCTTTTACATATGTATCAATTAGTAGAGAGTAAGTTTCAGAGTGAATGTTTTCCATTGCAATTTGAAAACCATAGAAACATCTAGCTTCAGGGTTTTGTACATCATTGTAGAAACGTACAGCTAGGTTTTCATTAACAATCCCATCACTTGCTGCAAAAAATGCAAGTACGTGAGTAATGAAGTGTCTCTCATTGTCATTTAACTTTTCCCAGTCAGTAATATCTTGGGCCAAGTCGATTTCTTCAGCAGTCCAGAAAACTGCCATGTGTCTTTTGTACATTTCCCAGATTGAATTGTATTCGATTGGGAAAAGGACGAATCTATCGTCATTCTGTGCTAGAATTGGTGAAGTCACAAGTTCCTCCTTAACTTTTGCAATAGCGTGTGTGTGCTAAATACATGCAACTTATATTTAGTAAAAAAAATATAAAATCTCTTAAATGTTATTTAATAAGATCGTGTTGTGTTGTTCTTATTCAGTGTATGACTGCCTACTTTCTATTTCAATACACAAGACTCAATAGATATTTCTTTTTTTTTAAGGGCCGCTAATTTTTATACTTGATCAGGTTGATGTGTCTTTCTAGACCCATTAAACAAGGGGTTTCGGCACTTTTTCAAGTCTTATTTTTAGAAAAAAAATACTGTCTTAAAAATTCTGTCATCTAATTTTTATTAGCAAGGGGAGTCTTTGACACGATGTGCTTATACCATATATTGTGGCCGTAATATTTTTGACACTACTATATCTTGTTAAAATATACGAACAATGGGGTGCGAAATAAAAAAACTAACTTATTCCCAGTTTAATTTTAGTGTAGGAGATTCTTTAATTTTGTTTCTTCTCTTATCGTATTCACCTGTTGTTTTCACTGATGCGTGACCTACTTCAATTGCAATTGTGTAGATATCGACACCAATTTCCAGGAGCTCTCCGATAAAAGTGGCCCTGGCCGAATGGGGAGTAATTTTAAATCCGATACCTGCTTTAAGAGCATACTTGTCTAAAAGCTCATTAATTGTTCTCGGGTTTATAGGTTTGTTTAAATTTGTTGGATCACTTGGATTTCTAGTTGGTTGAAAAAGCCAGTCATTTTCTGCTGTGTCTCGTTCATTCTCATTCATCCATTCAATATATTCATCAAGGGCCTTTATCGCGATAGGATTCAAAACTTTCTTACCAAGCTTTCCACCTTTTGCACGATATTGAAGAATCTTATTAGCGCCTTGTATTTGATAATCTTTAAAACGTAGATTTAAAATTTCACTCTTTCTAAGTCCCGTTGTAAAGAACGTTGTAAAGAGTGCTAAGTGAAGATACTTGCTCTTTTCATTTTGTCCCATATGATAAAATAGCTCTAAAACCTGTTGCTTGTTAAGGGCATTAGTAGGGGATTTAACTTCACTTCTTGGTCTTCTAACACTTGAGACAGGATTGGCCTTAAGTAGATTTTTCTCGACGAGATACTTAAAGAATGCACTTAAACTCGCAAGCTTTCGATTGATCGTCTTTGGTGTTGAAGGGTTTTGATTGTGACCTCCAAATTCAGAGAGGTAATTTCTAAATTTGATGATATGTATACGCTCAATTGAATCGTAGTCATTAAGCTTATAGTAATCACTAATCCAGCATAAGAATTGGTTAATATCATTTAGATAAGATTTTCTTGTATGAGATGAAGTAAAGTTTTCAAAAAACTCTTCATCGAGAATAAAGTCATGACCAATATCTTCTTGCTTTAAATCGAACATATATCAATTTTAGCAAGGTTTTTATCTGGGGTATGGTGGAGGAAAAAAAAGGCACACCATTTCTATTCTGGTGTGCCTTTAACAGGTATATAAGCTTCGTTTAGGCTTGAATTTTGGCTTGAATTAACTCAGGACGTGTCCTCTTAAGATTCCACGTAAGCCCTACGAAGTTTAAAGATCGAATGAGCCACTTTGTTGGATCAAAGTGATACCATTTAATTCCATTTCTGTAGTCAGTTTGAAATGTGTGGTGGAAATTATGATAACCTTCACCATATGTGAAAAGCGCCATAATCCAGCTATCACGTGCTGTTTGTCCTTTATCGTAAGGGCGAGTCCCAACAACGTGACATAGTGAATTGATAAAGAATGTACAATGGTGAACAAAAACAATTCTAGCAACACCGGCCACAAATAGGCCACCTAGCCAAGATCCTACCCATAGGTATCCAATGAGTGCTGGCAGGGCAAAGCTAAAAAGTGCAACGAAGCCAAGATAGAATTTATGTTGAAACATAACCATTGGATCCTTTAGAAGGTCTTTAGAGTACTTGTACTCATTTTGATCTTCTAAAAGTAGAATCCAGCCCATATGAGCGTAGAAAAATCCTTCATTGATATTGTATGGATCCAGTTCGGTATCTACTTTTCCATGGTGAACTCTGTGGTCATTACACCATTTAAGTGCAGAGTTTTGTACTGCCGCAGCTCCAAATATCAGTAGTAAAAGTCTTACTGGCCAACTCGCTTGGTAGGACCTGTGAGCAAATAGTCGGTGATATCCGGCCGTTATTCCTAGCCCCGTTGCGATATAGAAAATTAACGATAACGCTAAAATTCTCCAATCAAAACCATCAATTTTAAGCCATGCAATTGTTCCTGCAATAGCAATTAGTGGTGTGATTAAAAGAAAGAGTGTATTTGTTTTATTTAGATTTTTTAATGAATAAGTCTTTTTGCACATAGGTGTCTCTCGTGTTTGTGTTTAACTAATCTTAACAATTCACGAGCAATTTCATTGTAAAACAAATGTAAATGTTGACGATAAGTAAGTCATAAATAGTAAAAACTGACAAATTAAAACATAATTTGTTCACTACGAATGAGGTATCTATGGCCTATCTTGGTCGCGGGGTTAGTCCACGTAAATTATTTTGGTTGTTTTTTCTTATTACAAACGTGGCAACGATATTTGCTGGAGTCTTTTTTAATGAGTTCTTCTACTATCAGTACTTAATCTTAGTCCCAATCTATTTACTGGGATTTTACGATTTGGTGCAAAGTGAGCATACACTAAAGAGCAACTATCCTGTTGTTGGACGCTTTCGTTATGTTATGGAAGATCTAAGGCCTAAGATCTATCAATACTTTATTGAATCAGATGAAGATGGAACACCCATCCCACGAACAACTAGAAACGTTATCTATCAAAGAGCAAAGCTAGCACTTAGTACAAAACCTTTTGGAACTCAAAAAGACGTTTATGAAACAGGTTATGAATGGATCAATCATTCAATGTATCCTAAAGAATTTTATGAAGTCCAAAAAGATCTCAGAGTCGTGGTTGGGAGCAAGCATTGTGATCAGAAATACAATCTTTCAATATTCAATATTTCTGCAATGAGTTTTGGTTCTCTAAGTTCGCGTGCAGTTGAAGCATTAAACCTTGGTGCAAAGCTTAATAACTTTGCTCACAATACAGGAGAAGGTGGAATTAGTGACTATCATCTAAAGGGTGGAGGTGATCTTATTTGGCAAATTGGAACAGGCTACTTCGGGGCACGAACTCCAGAAGGTGGCTTTTGTGATAAGAGCTTTAAAGAGAAGGCCACATTGGATCAGGTGAAGATGATTGAGTTAAAACTTTCTCAAGGTGCAAAGCCTGGGCATGGAGGGATTTTACCGGCCAGAAAGAATACTGCTGAAATTGCACGTATTCGTGGAGTTAAACAGGGCACTGAGGTTGACTCACCTCCATCTCACAAAGAGTTTAGAGATGCGACAGAGATGGTTGCTTTCATTCAACGCTTAAGGGAGTTAAGTGGAGGCAAGCCAGTAGGTATTAAATTATGTTTTGGGCGTAGAGACGAGTTTGTCGAAATGGTTGAGGCCTTTAAAGAGCTTGGAAACTATCCTGATTATATAGCAGTTGATGGTGCCGAGGGAGGAACAGGTGCTGCCCCTTTAGAGTTTTCTGACTCAATTGGAACACCTTTAATTGAAGGTCTAACAGCTGTCGTTAATATTTTAACTGAATACGGCCTAAAGGATGAAATCAAAGTCATTGCCGCTGGAAAGATTTTTACAGCTTTTGACATTGTAAAGGCCATCGCACTTGGTGCTGATGCATGTTATGGCGCGCGCTCAATGATGCTTGCAATTGGCTGCATTCAAGCTCTTACTTGTAATTCAAATAAGTGTCCAGTTGGTATCACAACGCAAAACCCTGATCTCGTTAAAGGTCTTAATGTGGATCAAAAAGGTAAGCGTGTTGCAAACTTTCACCACGCAACAGTTGAGGCCGTTAGAGAAATTGTCGCAGCTGCTGGCTATGAAAATGTTAAGGATCTAAAGCGTAAGGATATCTTTAAACGCGATAGTAATCACGGTGTAAACTCTTACGAAGATATCTATCCTTCATATAAGACGTTATAAAGGAAATGCTAGAGCTTAGGCCCTAGCATTTTTTTATCCAATATTTCACTTAAATATGAATGAAATTTGTCGATAAGAGATTATGAGTATTACGACAGATTTTGATTTTGATGAATTATCACAACAGTTAATAAGATCAATTCGTGGTGACAAAAGCCAAGAATGGGTTAATCAGAAATTAGGCGCCAGCTCTAATATTGTCCATCGTTGGGAAAAAGGTCATTCAAAGACTTCATGGGAAGACTTTTTATCTTTGTGTGACATATTTAAGATTGATCTTAAAAATATTCTTTTGTCCTATTTACGTTATCAAGATACCTTACAAGAGCCATCTAAATTACTTGATTTTATTTTTAGTAATAAATCCTTAAATGACATCTCTAGCTCATGTGGCATTACTACATCAAAATTAAGACGTTTAAAAAGTGGCGAGACAGGACTGTGTTTAAATGATTTCTTACAAATCGTATTTGGACTTGATGAGATGGAATCGATGGCCCTTGTCTTCGAATTAACTTCACACAAGTCAATTCCACTCCTTGATAATTATAATAAGATGCGCCTTGAGATTACTAAGCACTATTTTGATAACCCAAATATTGGAATTGTTCTTATTTGTTTGGATTTACCTGCATATAAAAAACTTAGCTTTCATCAGGATTCGTTTCTAGCAAAGGCCACAGGCCTTAGTATAAAAGAAGTTAATGATATTCTAGTTATTTGTGAAAATAATAAATTGATTGAAAAAGTCGATGGAATCTATCGTGCTGGAAAAATTAAAATTAGTGATCGAGGTAGCCGTCAGCAAATGAATGATATTCGTAAGTTCTGGCTTGAAAAGGCTATCGCAAATATAAAGGATAAGTCAGAAAAAGATGCTTACGGTTCTATGGTTTTTAATGCAAGCCAATCTGCAAGACAACAAATCATTGCTCTTTACTTGAGATTTTTTGAAGATTTTAAAAAGATAGTTTCTGAAGATACTGATGAAGATGTTGTTACTTTAGTGCTCAATTTCAATCTATTTAATCCTGGTAGTGATGATATAAATGACTGATTTTATTTAATTGTGTCTGAATTTGTTACTCTTGTGACAAAATCGGGGAGAGTTTTTCTAACTTTCATATCCTGAATATATTCTATTCATTTCAAAATTTATAACCTATCTTTAAATTTTCATTAGGGAGTTTTTATGAATAGAATAATTTTGACGCTACTTTTATCATTTATTTTTATTAGTTCGAATGCAAGTGCCAAGTCTACGGCAAGATTTCAATTTGACTTTGAAATTACAAATATGCTGACAAATGAAATAGTTATTTCAGCTGAATGTGAAGTTACACAAGTTCTTGAATGGAACAATAGTTTGAATGTTTTCAATTGCAATGTTGGAGAAGGTGATAACTTTCTTATTAAGAATGTTTCTCATGATCTTGGCTACGACTATACAAGATCATCTGCGTATACAAATTATTACTTAAGTGGGTCTGGTGGACTTGTAACTCAACTTTTTAAATATTCAAAACTTGATTATGCGATTACAAACGCTGGTATGATCGATGTGTACTATAAGGGCCGTAGGCCTTCAATTTCCTCAGTAGAGACAATGGTCGAAACTGAAGAGGACGTCTTTTTATTTTCAGTAACTAAAATCGAATATCTATAATTGAAAAGGGAGCCTGTGCTCCCTTCTTTCATTTGATTATGCTGCTAATTCAAATTGCATTTTTTCTTTAGTAAGGCCCGTTAGCTTGTCAAAGTCATAAGTATACCTTTCTCTTAATAACTTATTCTCCTTAATGGTATTTACTAATGCCATTAAATGATGTCCCTTGCGATAGTCGACTTCTTCTTTATTCGACTTTTCACGGTTACAACTTGGACAAAGAACCTGAAGGTTATCAATCATAAACTCTAAGTGTGGGTGAATCGATTTAGGTTTTATATGATCAATGTGCATATTGTCGTGCTCGATTCCACACTTTAGACACTTTGTGCCTTGGATACGAAAGACTTGCTTACGTAGATACTTCCAGTTTTTTTCATTCCCAAATGCTACTTGGGACTTTCTTGTGTGAATAAATTTTGCAATCTCCATCTGTGTTCTAAATTCAGCTTGCTGCGCTTGCGCTAGACCAAATTTTGGTCTGATAACAAAAACAAATAGCGATAACATCAACGAGAGTGAGCCAATATACCATACTAGTGTCATGGCCAATTCACGATAGAAACCAAACGATAATCCATTCATCGCGATTGCATTCATTGCGTTTTCCTCCGTCAAAATGTCTGTGTAATGTGCGTGTGTTGTGTGTGCCTAGTGTTAGGACTTTTTTTCACCTCCTTGCTTTATATAAAGCAAGGGCCATGCCAAAAAACATAACAATATTAGATGGTTATTATCTAAAAAAAAGATTGAACAGGTGACACAAAGTAACTGTTAAAAATAGTCAGGATCAGAGCGGCGCCACAAATATAGATTATCAAACAGTAATATATGTTTAATGAACAGGTTTTATTTGTCGATAAATAGATAAATTAATAATTGGGAAGTTTTAATTGAAAAAAAATATTATGAAATACTTTGTTGTCTTCTTATTGTGTAGTTACTCAGTTTTTGCATACAAATCTATTTATATAAAAAAAGAAGAAATAGTATATACATGTAAGGTGACATACGGTTTATATGCCGACGAATTTTTTCTTTGTGAAGATAAGGACGTTTTGAAGCTTGTCAGAAACAAAGAAAGCCAAAAGTTATTAAAAGAAAGGTTGGAAACAAATAAGAAATTATTTGAAAAACTTATAATAGACAAGCCTGAGTTGAAAGTTGGCGAAGTCACTTTTACAAATATAAAAATACCCTCAGATGAATATTTTTTTGCATTGTATTCTCGTCTTATAGCTTACAAAAGTAATTTCGTAAGCTATAGAAATAAGCAGGATGTAAATCACTATTCTTCTTCTTTTGCATATGTTTTAGAAGCGGTTCGTAGTCATAATTTCGAAAATTTAAAAATACTATTTAATCATTACAATTCAGACTTTTTAAAGTTTTTGGCGTTACGTTTAAGTTATTTTTATAATGGAAATGTCGATGAAATAACGAACGTTGTTGGAAATGATACATTATTAAAGGCATCAATGTATGATGACTACTTTTTTCCAATTTTATCGAAATATAAATTTAGCGATAAGGCAAGAAAGTCATACATGACTGATTTGATGAATATAGAACCATTCAAAAGAAAAAATAAATACAATAATATCTTTACCATGATCAAAGAAGATCAGACGTTGTTTGATAAAGCTAAGGCACTTGCTAAAGCTGGTTTTAGTGTTAATGAGTCTCTAATGCTTGTTACGAATACTTATAAGACTAGCTTTTACTTAGATAAAAATAGCATTAGTGATTTATATAAATCAGGATATTCATTTGTAGAGAGATTTGAAAACTCTAATGGAGAAGATGTCATACCTCTTCTTTATATCCTGGAGTTTTCTAATCGCAAGGATATCGGTGAATATCTTTATGAGCTTGCTCCATTTATTGCTAAAATTAAAAACACAGATCTTAATGATAAGATTATCAAAGCCGCTTTAAAGAATCCAAATATTAAGGATTATAATAATTTTGGTATTAATTCATTAACGAAACTAGCAAGTGGAGTTACAGCTATTGAGTACGCATGGGAGAATCGTTTATATAATGCATTCTTCGCTCTTTCTAGTGGCATGATTCCTTCTCAAAGAATTCAGCAAAGAAAAATTGAAGATGAAGAATTACCTATTTTGATTTCTCAGTTTCTAAAGTCTTGTGGTGATTTTGTTCGCTTCGAAAAATATTATGAATTTTCGAACTTTATTTATAAAGAATTTTTGAATCTTGAAGATGAATACAAGAAAAGATTCAATAAAGAATTTAAATATAACCGGAATCAAGATGTAACACTTGGCAAGATAATGAAACAATCCCGTGTCTATGAGAAAAGTGTTAGCGATGCTTATGCTAAATTATCTACTTTTATAAAAAATAGAAAGATTCTAAGAAATGATAAAATTAGGTTTAGTCTCAATAAAGAGGTGGTGGATATAGTCTCTACAAGAAATAAGAAATATAGTTTTCGTCCTTTAGATAATGAAAATGATTTAAAAAAACCATTTGATTTGGCATGCCTTGATGATCGTTTAAAACCTATTGATTTATTCATTGCATCTGTTGAGCCAAAGGGTGATCATGTTGTGGCCACAGATTTAATTTCCTATAAATCACTCGTAAATAATATTTCTACAGATTCATGTGTATATCTTCTCAAAGTTTCAGAAATTCAAACTCTGTATAACCTAGCTCAGTTAAATGCAGGTGAGTATGAAAAAGAGTATGCTCTTAAAGATAAGAAGAAGATTACACTTTATAATAAAGATAATTCAGAGATTGGTATCAAGCTTGAGGATTCAAATAAGGCAGTAATCTATACAAAAAAACATGGGAGTGAGGAACTAGATTATATTTTTTACGAATGTGAAAAATCTTCTTTAAGTGATGACTATGTTATATGTGACAGGAGAGTATTCGTTACTTCCTATGGTGATATCAATAATGATGGTATCGAAGATATTGTTGTTAGAGTATATCCTAGGTATAGGATGTTTAATTTGCAATACCCTACATCTGAATCCTGGACTAAAACTTTTGTCACAGCAATATTTTATTCTGATAAAGATCGTGGACATAACATGATAATGGTACAATAACGGATTTCATAAATGAAAAAAATAACTAATAGTTTAATGTTAAAAATTTTGGTTTGTTTCATTTTTGCTACTCAGGCCAATGCGATAGGTTTATTACTCTATGGGATCATTGAGAAAATGAGATCAACTCCACCAATACATGTACTATTAAAGCAGGATCTAAGTGATACGCTTAGAGGAGTTGATAAAAATGGTGATGGAATTAGAGACGATGTGTTTGATTATGTAATGGCAAATTTAAAGAATGATACTGAAGAGGAGAGGAAGATAGCTTCTTTGTATTTGAGGACCTTTGAAAGAATATTTGAATTAGAGAATATGTACCATACTCAGGTTGAACGTGAGATTCAGCTCTATAATAATTTAGAGTTTTGTATTGATAATAATCTTAAGTTTGATGATTATTATTTAAAACGAAAATTGTTAGCGCTCTACTTTAATACTCCACAAAGAAAAAATTATTATAATAATTTCTTTTCTAGTCTTAGAAATAGGTTTAAAAGTCCTGAGTATGATCGTTTTAAATTTACTGCATATTTTAAATATTGCTCTGGTTTTAAAGGAGTTGATTTATTTCCATATCAATTCGAGTTGTATCGTGAATACTTCGATAATGATCTAACCAAGGCAAAGCGCTTTACGCAATTAACTTATACAGAGCTTATGGATGCTCGTATAAAAGTAGAAGATTTTCAATATATGAAAATCTTCTATAAAGAATTAGATCGTCGTTATAGGGCCGGCCAATTTCAAGATTATAAAGGTTGGTAATTAATTAAAAACCGATGATAGTTTTAACATAACCTCGTCCACACTTGGAAGATCGTCAATGGCCCCCGAGGCCTGGCCAACTTCTAATTCACCTTCATCAATATCGCCATCAAGCATTCCAAGCTTGGCGCGGCCTTTTCCTAAATGTTCAACGAGCTTTTCAACTGATGCACATTCGAGTTCTAGTTTAAGTGACTCCATGGCAAATTTATTTTTTAAAAGTCTTACGGGAACGTATGGTTTCATCTGAAGGCGAGTGTCTCCAGGGCCTGCTTTTAAAATAAGATCTTTATAATTTTGGTGGGCGCTACTTTCTTTGGTCATAAGAAAGCGAGTTCCAAGTTGGACACCGCTTGCTCCAAGACAAAGGCCTGCGGCAATTGTGCGCTCATCAAAGATGCCACCGGCCGCAATAACAGGAATATTAATTGTGTCACAAACTTGTGGGATAAGACACATTGTTGTAATTTCGTCTCGTCCATTGTGGCCACCGGCCTCAAAGCCCTCTGCGACAACTGCATCAACGCCCGCATCTTCACATTTTTTTGCAAGGGCAGGACTTGAAGTGACATGGACAACTGTACATCCCTGATCTTTTAAAAACTTTGTATATTTCTTAGGTGAGCCTGCTGATGTAAAAAAGATTTTAATGCCTTCATCAAGACAAGTTTGGATTTGTTCCTCTGCAAGACGATAGAGAAGAGGGACATTGACTCCAATATGCTTACCATCATCTAAAAGTGATTTAGCTTTTCTTAAATGCTCCCTTAAAAGATCCGGTTTCATTGAACCTGCACCAATAAGGCCTAAGCCTCCGGCATTGCTTACTGCTGCCGCTAATTTTGAGCCAGAGACCCAAACCATCCCACCTTGAATGATAGGGTATTCAATGTTGAAGAGCTTACAAATCACATTATCTTTTAAGTTAAACATATCAAATTTCATTTAAATCCTTATCTGAAAAAGGGGGAGTCTTTGATCGACTGAGCTCTCCCTCTAATTTCTCGTCTTTGAATAGGCCGTCAGTAAAAGCACGAGTGGCCGTTCGTTTATTGCCAAAACCTTTCATATTGGTAACGTGAAAATCTGCTTCGAGCATGGCCTTTCTAATTTTGACTGATGCGCTATATGTTGTCATTACGGAATTATTATTACATAAGCTACGCAGATTCCTGAACCATTCTTTTGTCCATAAAGAAGGATTTTTTGTAGGCGAAAAAGCATCTTGAAAAATACAATCCACTTTAATTTCTTCTAGGATAAGTTTCTTTATAGTTTCTCTGGCATCACCAATTAGAATTTCAACTTCAAATTTATCGTCTATATTAAACTTGATTTTATCATTTGAAATTTCGCCATTTGAAAAACCATGTTGTCGACAAACCCATTGAGCTAGTTCAGGGTCAATTTCTGTTGAGATAAATTTGATCTTATTTTGACAGTTTTTTGCTTCATTGAATGTTGCAAGAACTCCTAGGCCTACCCCAAGGCCAATCTCTAAAACCGTTATAGGTGAGTTGTTTGCTCGGTCAATGACGCTGCAGCCATAGACGTAGTTATGGAGGGTTTCTTCATAGGCACCAGCAGTTGAATGACAATTCTCATCATAGAGGCCACTGTGTAGTGTTAGATGTCCATCAGCGGTTTCTACTGCTTGGTATTCGCCTAATTTTGTTTTGAATTTCATAGGTAAAATTTAACACTTGAGCTATTTCACGGCCATGGAAATTTAAGTTTAGTTAACCGAATCCGAATAGTTAGTTGATGAAGACGGTTTTAAAATCTAAATTCTTTCATATTTTATTGGCCATCACCGGCACATTTGTGATGTCGTCATGTGGTGAGTACGGTGGTGGTCCTGCACCTATTTCTAGTTCTCAAGTTGGTAGTATAGTTGAAGTTCAGCCATCTTTAGATGAACTTTCTTTATCTAATGCTCGCTCTGCTTGTTCTCGTTTAAGAGCAATGCGTATGAATTTAGCAAGTACTGATGATATCGAGACTGTTAAGTTTGAAGTTAGAAAAGGTTCTTGTAGTGCTAACCCGAGTGTTAGAAATGTAAGGGCAAGTATTGATGCTGTTTATAATAATAAAATAAGCCTACAAGTTGTATCTGGTGCCTTCGATGTACCTGGTGAGCTCTTAGAGACTCAAGTGCAAACAGATGAAGATGGATTTATGCAATTATTTTGTCAGGCCTTCTTCAATAATGGAAATCCTAACCAGGTTTACGCAAATTTTGCAGGAATTGGAATTGTTTATTCATTTCCAAATTCAAATATCTTTGTAAGAAGTATCGTTACTGATCGATCTGCAAACGAAAAGGTCTTGTCGCAAAAGTATACTTATACAATTGAAGCCAATTCAGCTGCTTCTCGAAATGCAATGATCGAAAAAATTGAATATGAAACACAATGCTCAAATAACAATGTTAAGTATGATTATCAAAATATTGAAGAATATACTTTAAAATAAGAAGCCTCTCACTTTTAATAAGAGGCTTCATTCATTATCTTAAATCCCAATCATTATAAATTGCTGTTAGTCTTGGTGTAACAAGTCTTAAGTAGCGAGAGAATAAATCATATCTCTGTTTATCGATTGAAGCGTGATTTGCAAGAACTCTTAATGTTTCAAGATATGAAAGTCCTTGGCAGATCGTTTCAGCGTGGATCATTAGTTTGTCGACATTTTCTTCATTCATCCATGCCTTTGGGTTTGCAAGATCTGAAAGGCTATCTGGCTTGAGACATTTGATGATTAATTTCACAAGACTTTTCTTAAAAGTATATTGTGTAGAAGTAAGCTCTTTTTGTTCTTTGCTTTCCGCACTAACCCAACTAAATGCAGGGTGCTTAATAAAGAGATTCTTAAAGTATTTGTCAGGGTTCTTTGCAATATATTTAATCATGTCTTTAAGGGCCATGAGCGCTTGAATTTGACTTGTTCCTTCGTATAGAAGTGGACCAAACGAATCACGGTGATAGCGACTCATAGGATACTCTTCCATAAATCCATAACCACCAAGAACTTGAATGGCCTTAGTTGAGAGGTATGTATAAGCTTCACATGAATAGTACTTAACAAGAGGAGTGCGTTTTCTTGTCCAAATAGAAGCATTCTTAAATTGAGCTTCTTCTTCGCTTGTAAGCTCTCCTGTTATTTTCTTTTTTAGATCTAACTTTTGAAAAATATCATATGAAGAAATCGTATCAACAAGTAGTGCTCTAATTGCATCTCTTTCAGTTTCAAAGTCTTCAAGATTTCTTTTCATAAGTGGTAATTCTGAAATTGGCTTATCAAATTGCATACGTTCATCAGCATATTTTCTAGCATAGCCAATACAGCCTTCAATTCCACCAAGTGCCTGCATACCTACAGCGATACGAGCTTCATTCATGAGGTGAAGCATATACTTGAATCCTTGACCTTCTTCACCAATTAGGCGAGCAATAGAATTTTCATAAACGATTTCACAAGTAAATGATCCATGCATTCCCATCTTATGTTCGTTTTTGGCAACGATAAAATTAGGGCCTTCAACACCTGGCTCATCTTGCTCACATAGAAAGAGTGATAAACCTGAAAGTCCTTCTGGTGCACCTTTTACTCTGGCCAATACAAAGCCAATACCGCCACCACCATTAGTGATAAATATCTTCGAACCATTTAGCTTATATGTGCCATCTCCAACTGGAGTTGCGGAAGTTTTAATCATACCAAGATCTGAACCACAGCCAGGCTCTGTTAAATTCATTGATCCTGAAAGTTCTCCTGAGATAATTTTAGGAACAATTCTTTGTGCTGTTTCGTGGTCACAAAAACGGTGAACCATATCTGCGATTGAAGTAAAGAAAGCAAGCTGTGTACATTGAGAGTTACACGCTCGTGATAGTTGTTCAAGTAAAACCATTAGTGCAACAGCAGGAAGTCCCATTCCTCCAAAATCAGTAGGAAGACTTACTCCAAATGCTCCCAGCTCAGTTGCCTCTTGATAGAATGCATTTAATTCTGGGCCAGGAATCGTTCTACCATCTTTAACTTCTCCAGCACCATTTTGATCAATGGCTTCTGCTCTGGCATAGACTGCATCAGCTGCCCAGCTACCTGTTTGAGTAAGAAGCTCTTCCATAAAGCTTAGGATTTCTTCTTCATTATTAAAGCCGTCTTCAGTAGGGAAGTTAGGATAGTACATTGGAATAATAGTTTTCCAATCAATTGCGTTTCTAAGCATCCACTTCCATTCACTTTCATCACTAAAATAATTCATTTTTTACCTTTCCTTTATTTTAAAATCGAATAAATGCACTAATTATGATAAATCAAACCTATGTCAAAGTCACGCCGAGATACAAGAGATTCCCGCTGTCCAAATTGTCGCATCAATACTCATTGGTGCTTTTGTGACGTGCTTAAACCGTTTGCTAACCAAACTAAAGTCATCATCCCTATGCATTATACTGAGAGATGGCTGACGAGTAATACGGCCTATTTCGCGACCAAGGTACTTAAGAAATGTGAAATTTTCGAAAGAGGAAATGTTCATGAGCCTTTTGGGCCCCAGCTTTTCGACTTTGATACCTTTGATTATATCTATCTTTTTCCAACACAAGACTCACTTCCTTTGCAGGATTATAAGGCCGAAGAAGGTAAGCAGACTTGTCTTGTTGTGCCTGACGGTTCTTGGTCAAAGGCCAAGAAATTTCACAAGCGTGAAGAAGTACTTGGGCGTATGCCTAAATATCACTTAATTGATGTGGGACACAGTATCTACGAATTAAGAAAGTCTCCTGGTGAGAATTTTCTGTGTACATATGAGGCCATAGCACACGCTCTAGAGGTTCTTGAGGGATCTGAGGTTAAGGATCATATGATTGAAGCTTTTAAGGTGATAGTGGAAAGAATAAAAAAAAGCCGAAAGGGTGACTTTCGGCTTTAGTGGATATTTTAGACTATTCTAGCATTGCTCTTAATTGCCAATTTTCTTTCTCTAGCCAAGCAACTTTTTCGTCTGCATAAGCGACTGTTGTAGCATCGTTTTCATCACCAGCTGTTGCCGATAACTCTTTGAAGGCTTCTAGGAAGTATTGATTGTCTTTTAGTATTAGCTCTAGCGCTTGCGTACTTGTAAAAGATGACTCATTCGTCTCTTTTATGCGGCTTATTTCGAGTGCGCCTGACATCGTTAAAACAGGTTTCTGATGAAGTTGTAATTGTCTTTCTGCAAGGTCATCAAAAACGATCGCAAATTCGTTGTATAGAGCTTCAGTTAGCGCGTGAATTGGTTGAAACATCATTCCTGTTACATTCCAGTGAATGTTGTGAAGTTTCATAAAGTATACTTGTGCATCAGCTTGAATTAGTTTTAATTGGTTAATCGTGTTCATACGTTCTCCTTTATTTTCTAAAGTATAACAATAATAATTATACGAATCCAATAAAGAATCTATGTCAGCTCATAGTAAAAATCTATTGAAGTTTATGAAAGATTAGACGTATGCATACACTGCGTAAAAGTGAGAAGTAGTGCCTAAAAGGACACAAATATGCCAAATTGCATGACCCAAGTATAGACTTTCACGCAGGTAGAAGAGAACTCCTGTCATATAGCAGGCGCCACCAATGACAATCCATTTGAGGCAATCAAAGCTTAGATTTGCGATCATTTCTGTGCGAATAGCAAGAACCATCCAACCCATAATCAGACACAGAATTATCGTAAGAACTTCAGAACGATTAAAGGCAAAAAGCTTAATCAGAATCCCAATAAAGGCCAAGGCCCAAATATTGATCATCATCCACATTCCTGTTTCACCTTTAATGGCCAGCATAAGAAATGGCGTATATGAGCCGGCAATCAAAAGATAGATGCCAATATGATCCATTTTACGAAAAATATTCTTAAGCTTCTTATGGGCCGTCCCATGATAGAGAGTGGACATTGTATAAAGGAAAGTGATTGAAAGTCCAAATACAGTATAGGCGAAAGTGTGAATGCCAGACTTGGCCTTCAAAACCATCATAATTGTTCCAACTATTCCTAGGATGATACCCAAGCTGTGTGTTGTTGAGTTGATGATTTCTTCAAACTTAGAATAGAGTTCGCCGTTACGTTCGTGCATATTGAAATTATATCAGAAGTTAAGAAATTATATAGATACGGCAAACTTTCTCTTAACTCGTTAGAGCTATTTTATGTCAATGGATATGGGAAGTAGCTGAATTTGCAAACCAACATGGCAAGCGCGATTCGAGGTTTTTTATTGATATTTCGTCCCCGCTAAATTCAAGAAGTGCCCCGTTTTTGATGATATCCATACGGCACTGTAATGTTGGATAGCTATCAAGAGTCTTGGTAACAGTCGTAGGATCTGAGTTCGTTATTTTAGCGTGCTTATTTGGGTCAGAACTCATATGAGCAATGGCCTTAGGGAAGTCTTGAGCAACCTGCATTGTCTCAAAACAAAGCTCTTGGTTAAAATTATCAGAAGAAAACTTCTCTAGACACAATGAGGCCGCATATGGGTCAAGCTCTATTGGAGAGTCAAAGTAGTTTGGATTATTAATGACAAATTTCTTATAACAACTTGCTGCTGCAAAGAAGTCCGATTGTCCTTCTGTACTCATTTGTGAAAAATGCTTATTTTCCATACGCGGTGCTTTTCCAAGAACATGTCCTATCTCATGACAGGCAGTAAAGGCGTATGCTCTTTTTGTCATATTAGGCATGCGAGCAAAGCCTCCCCAGAAATTAATATTAAAGTGATTTGCCTTGTCATCGTATAAGGCCCAAGCACTAAAATACGGAGTTTGCCAGTCGAGGGTTTTCACTGAAATACCACGCTTTTGTTTTATCGCTTCGTCTTGATACAGCCTCAAGGCTTCAACAACGACAAAGTAAAAATCTTGTTCTTTTACTTCTGAACCAAGGTCTTCATGAGCAAGAATCTGATACTCATGAGGATTTCTCTCACTAGTTGTAGCAAGGGCCGAAAAAGTTAATAGTGCACATAGCAAGGTAAGCAAGATTTTCATATGCCCAATTTATAGTACAAAAGGGGATTTTGAGGTATATTGTTGAAAATAATACAACCATTTCTTAAAGGTAATCTAGCGAAATTATTTATTATGAATAAAGAATCTATCATCTCTACACTTATTGAAAATTTAGAAACAGAACTGACAAAGGCCAAAGCTGCATTTGAGACGACTCGAGTGATGTCTCAAGAGCCTGATATGGCCCAAGAAGGTAAGTACGATACTCGCGCTATTGAAGCAGGCTATCTTGCAGGGGCTCAAAAGAAGCGTGTTGATGAGCTAGAAATCGATATCAACATGATTAAAGAGCTTTCTGAAGATCTTCCTAAGGGAGATAAAATCGCACTAGGCTCACTTGTTGAACTTAAATTCAATGATCAGACAAGGCATTACTTCATCACACCAACTGCAGGTGGAACAATGCTAAATCTTGATGGAACACCACTTCTTGTTATTTCAGTTTTCTCTCCCATTGGAAATGAGGCCTTAGGGATGGAAGTTGGAGATTTCTTTGATGTTGAAACGGGTGATATTACTCGTGAATACGAAGTTATTTCAATTTCTTAAAATAAAATCATTAGGCCCATTCGTAATCATAATGCTCTTGGTACGGATGGGTAAGAATCTCATATGTATCATTTTTGCTTAAGCCTTTTGGGTTAAGCCAGTCGTTTAAATACTCTTCTTTTAAAAAGATAGGGCAGCGATCATGTCCCATCTCCTCAATTTCCTTTGGTGGATCAGTTGTTATGATAGCAAATGATTTAAAGCTTATTTGCTTATCATTTGATGTCCACTCATCCCACAAACAAGGTGCAAGAATGAGCTTTCCATCTTGTGGAAGAAATTTAATAAGAGTTTTCTTGCCGTTTCTTTCAACCCATTCGTAAAATGCTTCAAAGGCAATGACTCCATGGTTTTTCATAAAAAGTGGTGCCCATGTTTGTCTCTTTTCGAGTGAATCAAGTCTGGCATTAAAGACATTGAATTTGGTCGGAATTTCTTCTTGCGATCCTCTTGGGCGAACACGGTAGCGCATTGGTGAAATGCTTCTCTCTTCGTATTCTTGCGTCATAACATTCGCAAAATAATTTGGAAAAATTCGCCCTTCTTTATCAGCTGACTTAAAGATATCACTACTTGGTTTTCTCTTTAGGCCCAGTATTTTCTTTATTTCTTGCGGATCAAGAGAAGCTTCTAATTCTTGCAACAGACGAAATGACTCATAAGCCTTCGTGTTTAAAGGAGTATTAAGCTTTTGTGAAAGCACTTTCAAGTTTGTTTGCGCTTGTATCGAAAAACACATGGTAATATCTTAACATATAAATTAAGAAAAATTACATCTTCAAGATGTATGAACATGCTAGGATGGATTTATGATTAACAGAAGATACCGCGTTGAAGGCGTCGTTCAGGGTGTTTGGTTTCGAAGAAGTACATACGAGTATGTTCTTAAACATACACCTACAATTACTGGTTATGTAAAAAATCTCAAAGATGGAAGCGTTGAGGTTATGGCCAGTGGCGAATTAGACGATATAACCAATCTTGAAGAATTTTTAAAGGTCGGCCCAGAGACGGCCAAGGTTACGAATGTGACAATTATTGAAGAGCTGCCAGTCTCAAATTTTACAGAATTTCAGATTGGTTAGTCCTTTCTGATAATTGTACAAAGTTGATCAATTTTTTCATCAATCAGTTTCGTATCTTGTGATTGGATCGCTTTTGCAACACAACCTCTTAAGTGATTTTCCATGACTGAACTTTCAAAACCTCGAAGGGCGCCGCGAATTGTTTTTGAGCGGTGAACGATATTGATACAATACTTTCCATCTTCAACCAGATTTATGAGGGATTCAAGTTGTCCCTGAATTCTTTTAAGACGATTAAGGTGCGAGCGGTGATCTGCCCCTGGTGTATTGATAAATTTCTCTAACTCTATTTCGTTCATGAGCGCCATACTAGCGAAGAGGCCAGAATCCGTCCATATAAAGTGATCAGAAATATAGGTGATGGGGTATTAAAAAGACATTTAACTCATTGAAACTATATGGTCTTAAAAATTTTTCATGTAATCTATTCAAGCATTGTTTGCGGTGTGTCTATGTGTGGTAAAAACCGTGGCATGAAATATATCACAACAGCAACAACTCTTATTTTATCTCAACTTTCACTTATGGCCGCTCCTTGTCCAACGAATAAAATCGTAATCGATGGAAATTGGAAAACGACCTACCAATGTGAAAATAATAAACTGACGTCTTCTTTTGAAACATATTTAAAGACGGGCTCAAAAACGGGAGCTAGCACATACGATGAACAAGGGCGTATGCTAACAAATGACTCCTGGAGTTCTGATGGTATCTATACATATCATGCTGAGTTTGAATATTTTGACAATGGAGAGCGCTTAAAAAGTGTCTACGTTATTGATGAAAATGGCATTGTCTCAGACAAAATAAAAGAAAAGATTCTTATGAAAGGTGATGCCGAAGATCCTACAATTTTAAAACAATGGGTAATCTCACAAAGCTCATATAAGCAAATTGGAATTAAACATTACCGTTACGATGAAACTAATGATGATGACTTCTTTGTTGTAAAGCCTTATCGAATTGATGTTCTTGGTAAAGATGGCGAGGTCTCAAAATACTACGAAGTTGTTTATAATATGAAAGCGCCTCTTGCTAATCTCGTTTCAGAGTTTAAGGCATTCACACCATCTGGGGAATTGATCGGCCAGTATAATGAAGTTGCACCTTTTAATGTTAGTGATCAGCTTAAGAAATTTAATCTTTCAAATGAAGAATACGAGCGTAGATTAAGTATCTTTGAAGACAAGACTCGTGAGCCTGTTGTTATTATTGATACAGGCTTTGATATTATGCACCCTTCATTAACTCATAAATTATATAACTCGCCATTTGATTTAGTAGGTGATGGTATTGATAATGATGGAAATGGGAGAGTCGATGATTCTTGGGGTTGGCAAAGACAAGATGATGCTGGCCTAAGCCTCCTGTTAGACAATAACAATATTCGTGAAACGCATTCCCTTATTCATACTCCATATCCTGTTTCTCATGGAACCCACGTAGCGGCCCTTGCTTTAAAAGATTTAGATATGTACGGCCTTGTTGGTTTTGCTGGAGATGTGGCCATCTCTGATCACTTAGAGAAAGCTGCAGAATATATTAAAGAGAAGAATGTTAAATTTGTTAATATGAGCTTTGCTATTGGTTATCCTGGTGCGCCAATGTCGGCACCACGTGAATCATTCTATTATCTAGAAAATACATTCGTTGAAAATCCAGAGACTATCTTTGTTGTGGCAGCAGGGAACGCTCGTGGAAATCTTGATCTCGATTTAAAAGGAAACGACAATTACCCAGCAAGCTATGATTACAATAATATGATTAAAGTTGGAGCACTAAATACGGCAACACTTGAAAAGGAGAAGATGGACACATATAAACCTGCTAGCTTTTCAAAGTTTGGAAACAAGAAAGTACAAATCTTCGCCCCGGGGCAAGGTGTTGTCTCTGCTCAGTCAGGTGGTGGAACAATTCCATTAAATGGAACTTCTATGGCCGCTCCTTTTGTGACAAACGTACTGTTAAAAGGACACAAAATTAATCCAGAGCTTTCTCCTTTAAAATTAAAAGAGCTGCTTCTATCAACTGCCTATATTCCAAAAAGCGGAAGGCTTCCATGTGAAAGTGGTGGGATCGTTGATCCTGAAGCCTTTTACAAGGCCGTGTTAAAAACAAAGTCTAATTAACACGACCTTTTGTAGCTTGCGAGAGCTGGCGTGACAGCTCTCTAATTTCTTCTAAGCTTTTGTTAGAGTAATCAGTATTTTTAACTGCTTCTTTTAATGCCTTTGCTCTTGGCTCAATTGAACGAATGAGATTTCTTCTTTCATTGTTTTTAGCAACCACATCTCTTAGAACAGTTTTTAATTCACTCGCAATAGTATTCATATCATTTGTTTGAGCTGCATTATCTGCATTTCTGATGAAGTTTCTAAGCACATTTTTTGAGTTTTCTGATGTCATTGGTACCGTGTGTTCGACATCATCATCTTTTAAAACAATCGAGAAATAGTTATTATTATCTTTTATTATTTTAACATAACTATCACTCCCAACATTTATCTTATACGTGCCCTGATCTCTAATAGGCCTACTAAGTTGCGAGGGAAGAATTCTCGACATTAAGTTCAAGTTAAGAGAGTCGTTTTGTACTTTGAATCCTTTCGCAATATTGATTATCGTATCTGCCTTTGCAGCGACCTTTTCTAGTGTGAAACCTATTTGAGGGTCTTTCTGAATCTTTCTTGTCACACTTTGAATATCTTGTGCGTGGTTATAAAGCTCTTCCATTGAAAAATAATTTGTATAAGTTCTTCCATCATGAAGCTTGCCGTCTGGTTTTAAGTGTTGAACACGTAGATCGTAAGCTGATTCTTTTCCGATTGAGCGATTATATTCAAACTTAGCATGTCTAAACTCATGAGGTAGAGTATTAGCATGGCCTCCATTAATTAGCTCTCTTAAGTTTGAAAAATTAAATGAGACAGTTCTAGTTCCTCTATTTGAAGAGCCTTGCGCTTTCTTTAGGTCATCTGGATAAAAGACTATCTTTTGTCTGAAATCTTCATTTCTGAATCTATTTAGTCTAATTACTGCTGGGTTGTCTTGATCTGCAGCAAATTTATTAAATTGTAGGGCCTTTTTAGTTACATTCTGATTCGTCTCTTTATTAACGGCCTTTCTTTCTATAACACGAACTGAGAAGCCTTGATCATTTAACTCTTTTGCAAGTCTAATTATGTTTTCATCTGATGAATCAATCATCGTTGCCTCAATTGCTGCAGAGGCCCTGTTCTGATTCAGACTATTCTTCTCATTAAGGCGTAGGATATTTGCAAGACCAGTACCTGAGACGAATGTTGTTTTATCTGATGCAAGAAGAGCACTACTTCTTTGATACATCTCTTGAGGTGAGATAACGATCTGACTTCTTCCCGTTTGTTTCATGTATGCAAGTAGTTCTTTGGCCGCATCTGATTTTGCTGCTACAAGATCACCTTCATAAAGAACAATTCGTTTTGTTTTCTTTCCTTGAATTTCAATAATATCTATTCGATGTGGAAGCTCAATTTTATTGATTACCTTTAATATTCCTTCTGTCTGCGCATTTGAAATCTCTGTGATCTGCTCAGGTTTTTCAAACGCTCTTTTGGCCAGTGATAAATCGAGTCTTGCTAAAAAGCTTGATTCTTCTGAATAAGGCCCTTTTGTTTCAACGACATCTTCATCATCAATATCTTTTTTCTCGTGAATATTATTTTCGAGTTCTTCTTTTGCAAAGTCTTCGCGAGTATAGCGATTTATACCAGTTTTTGACTTTAATAGAAATTTCGCAACCTTTGCTATCACAATTGTTGGTGGAATAACATAAGAACCCGCAAATTGACATATTGCTTTTGTTCTTGCCGCTGGTGAAAGACAAGCGTAGTTTGCTTGCGTCGAATAATAAGCATCTTGGAGCATATTAAAAATAATTGTTCCCATTGTTTTTGAGAAGTGCTTTGCTGCATTGATATAATGCAAAGGCCCTATACCATCAGTTTCACTTAGTGAGCGCGACCATTCCATAGCGAGCATGTGTTTGGCGCTTTGAAGGGTATTAAGGAGCTCTTCATTCTTTTCTCCACGATACTCATCATCAATAATATAATCGACGACTGAACCAATGAACTTCATAAACTCAACCGCAGAACCCCAAAGACCCTGTAGGCAAGAGATAAAATCAACAGCAACATTGCTCTCGACTATAAGGCCCGGATCACATTTTCTTTTATCTATTGCTTCAACATCTTCGCAGGCAGGTGAGTTTACAACAATTTCACATAATTGTTGTGAATTTGCCTCATCAAGAATATTAAGGTTTCCAATTTCTAAGCATTGAGTCTGTGCAACACTAAGATCCAATTCATAATTACTCATTGGGACAAATGCGTGAATTGACATATTTATAATTAGAGTAAGTACGGTACAAAGTTTTCTCATTATCTTTGCTCCGTAACAAATTTGAATTTTTCATTTAAGTCTTTTATATCTGATTTTGATATCTTTTTTTCAGAGCTTAGCATTGTGATAATCGTGCGATTTTTATAAAGACGATGTATCTCAGCTAAGTAGATTGTTTTGGATCTTGAGTTTTTATAGCTACCAAGCTTATAGACTTGAATATAGTTTTTCTTTTTCGTGAAGTCTAAGGACTCTGTTTTAAATTGTGAGAAATCGCTATACTTGAGTATTTTATTTCTTTGATCTAAGTATTTTCTTATTTTTTCTTTATTATAATTCTCAATTTTATTCGATGAATTCTTATCCTCGACTGTTAGTCTCTTATGAGAATTCTTCCAGACCTGAATGTTGTCAAAACTGAAGTCATGTTCCCATTCTAAATCTTGATTTTTATTAGCTTGGCCCGTGAAATTAAATAGTAGTAAAAGTGTAATTATAATAGCTCTTCTCATACCTTATATTATCGGTTGGTTAATGAAGTGCTTTACGTCTTTTAGCGCTTTTTTAGCACGTAGACAGATATTTTGACCCAAGTTATTCTATTGTCATGAGACAAGTCTTATCAAAACTAAATCATTCTTTTAGTAGTGTTTATAGTGCTATCACTTTAGTCATCATTTTTGTCCTTTATTTGGTCATAGGTGCGGTTGTCGATTATTTATATGGCCCGAAGATTTCAAATTCCCTAATTTTTAATGGCCCATTTTTTATCTTCTTACTTTCACTTGTAACATTATCATTAGTCGTAAGTTTTCTTAAAAAGTTTCCAATAAGAACTAGGTTACTAGGTATTCATTTAACACATATTGGTTTAATTACTATTTGTGTCTCGACGATAGTCTCAACTTTCACATCAGTTAAGGGTCATATAGAACTCTTAGAGAAGTCGGAAGTTAAAACTGCTATGCTCGATCAGTATCAAGCTCAATTAAGAGAGCGATCTAGCGGAAAAACTTTATATATTGATCTAAATTTTTCAGTAAGACCTCAAGGCCTTAATCTCGATTTTGGTCCGGTTTATCTAATTTCATACCTACCTTATAGCGAAAAATTTCACGCAAATTTTAAAAGTACAGGAGATAATAGTGCTGTCGTTTTGAAGGAGTCTCGCTACCTTTCGGGAGTTAATAGTGAGTTGATTTATCTTTCTTCAAGTCGTCTTGATCATCCAACTAGTATGAAGGATGGTAATTTGGAGATTGTTCTCTTTAATCAATCAATGCTCAATTGCTTGGAAAATTTATCAAATGTGAACCCTGCTTGTTCAGTGTACACAAGAAGAAAGTCAATATCATTGCTCAAAAAAGAATACTGTTTAACTAATAAATATGCTCTTAAAGAAGATGGTTTTTATTCTTTAGGTAATGAATGCAAAATGCAAAAAGTTAAGTTAGAAGTTGTTGGTGATAGTTATAAGTACCGCTTAAATAAATTTCTAGAGGATACTGGCCTAAAACTAGAATATCGCTATAGCAGTAATTTTAAAAAGCATGATAGTGACATTCTTAAGTTTTATGAGAAGGGAAATACTCAAAAAATTTATCAAATGAAATTAGGTGAAACGAGAGAGATTATTGATAGTGAAGGAAGATTCTATGATCTTAAATTTCATAATAAGGAATTTAAACTTCCTTTTGATATTCGTTTAGACAAAATCTCAAAACAAAATAATGAAAGTAGTTATGAACTTTCAATTTCAGATCAAAAATACATTTTAAACTTGAAGAATTCAAAAGCTAATATAAGTGGCTGGTTAATTTCTCTAGATCCACTAAGCCCACATACACCCAAGAAGGTTAAGTTAAATGTCTCTTTTGATCCAACTCGTATTTATAAAGTTATGGGGCTTGTCATCTTCGGTTTTTCCCTTTTGGTACTAGGTTTTCAACGACGAATTAGCTAAATATCCGAAATTACCAACAAAATTCCAGAGATAATGTAAAGTTAAGAGAGTTTATACATTTTCACTTTTAACTTTACCTTTCTTAAACTGACCTGAGTAGTCTCATTGGCTATAAGTTTCTCAAGAAAAAACATTATTTTTTAACAATTGAAAAACAGAGGGGAAACTTATGAAACACCTACTTTTAATTTTATGTGCAGTATTTTCTTTATCATCTTTTGCAAAGCTTCAATCATCAAGCATCGAAATAGATCGTTATGACACAGAGGAGCAGGCCAAGAAAGCATGTCTTGACGCAGAAGTTGAGTATGATGAAATCAAAGATATCAAAGTTGAAGGTATTGAATTTGAATTTATCACTAGAAAAAGTGGTAGCCATCACATTTGTGAAATCAGAACAACTCTTGATAGTTACGAGCAAGTACTATCTAAGAAGCAAATTAAACAGAAAATCACTAATAACTACGATAAGTCATATACTGAGTGTATGAAAATGAGAAACAGAATCATCAATACAACTATCGGATATGTTTTTGGAGATGTTGATTTCTACAAAAAAGGTATGTTCGGTGGCGGAAAATACGTATGTGAATTCAACTTTATTGTTGTGGAATAATCAAGAATTCTTAGGGGTTTGCTGATTGTTCTAGCATAATTGGGGGCTTTGTGAGGAGGCCCCCCTTTACTTATTTCATGCTCATTTAAATTCGATAGATTTTGTTCTATAAAGCAAAAATGAAAATAATCTTAGCTATTTATATAATCTTAGTTTCAAATGTATTCGCTCTTAACCTGAGTGAGAAAATTACTGTATCAGGGATCTCCTCAGGAGGCTTCTTTGCTCATCAGTTTCACATTGCCAATAGCAACCTAGTAGAAGGTGCAGCTATATTTGCAGCAGGCCCTTATTACTGCGCAAAGGGCTCTGTGGCCTTGGCGACAAATACATGTATGAAGGGAAATGGTTCCTGGGGCAGTGCTTATCAGTCGTATGTATTTGCCAGTGGATTGGCCATGATGGGCCTTATTGATCCTACGACAAATTTAAAAGATGATAAGGTTTATATTTTTTCTGGGCAAAACGATAAAACAGTCGTTTCTAGCGTAAGTGAAGAACTTAGAGACTTGTATGCTTTCTTTGGTGTTAAAAATCTCGAGTACGAAGGTACATTAGCAGCTGGCCATACTTATCCTACTGAAAATAAAGGAGTTGAGTGTGAGCTTTCAGAAGTTCCTTATATTGGAAATTGTAATTACAATGGTGCTTTGAAGTCGCTTAGTGCGCTCTATCCTGAAAAGAAGCAAAGGCGTTTTACTTTCAAAGGAAAAACAGTTGAAGTTGATCAGGCCAAGCACTTTACAGCTTTTGATGTTGGAGCATTCACGCCACTATTACAAGACAAGGCATATCTCTATATTCCTTCGCGTTGTAAAGGTGACAGAAAGTGTGACCTGCATGTAGCTTTTCATGGCTGTAAGCAAACTGTAGACCATATTGGCATGAGTTATATTAATGATACTGGAATAAAAGAAGCTGCTGATAAGCTTGATGTTGTTGTTCTTTTTCCTCAAGCAAAGAAATCAGTAATTCCTGGAAGAAATCCACACGGTTGTTGGGACTGGTGGGGACATTCAGGAGCAAATTATCACCTGAAAGATGGCCAACAAATGCGTATAATCAAGGCCATGGTCTTAGATATTTTACAAAAACCTTAAGTGTTTATTGAAACACTATATTTTTATGGTAAACAAACAGTATTGTGAGATATTTTGCTAAGTTAATATTTATTTTGATAACTATTTCGACTCCTGTAATAGCAGGCGAAGTCGTTGTCGATTTCTATGAATATTCAACTTATTCCAACGATCACATTGTTGACCAGGTCTATGAAGTAAGGTCTCAACTTGCTGCTACAACCAGAGGTAGCTTCTTTAACAAAGAATGCTTTAAAGAATATTATTCTAACTATCCAGATACCCCGACTACAGTTTCTTATCTACTTAAAGAGAATATCGCTTTTCCTATGATTGGTAAGAAGCGCTTAAACTTGGGGGACTTGCGCAAAACCTATTACAACGCAAAAAGCGAACTTCTATATCGTCTTGATAAGAAATGTAAAACAAGTGATTATCTCCTCGTACTCCTAAAGGGAAAGACATTAAAGGGACATTTATTCCAATCTGATTTTTATATTGAATTCGATAAAGATAAAATGTTTCTCATCTCTGGCCTTGAGAAAATCGAGCTCAAAGAAGATACACCTAATCAAGCAAGACTTACGCCGTCAACTCTACTTAAGGATGACTGGAAAAGTGTATGGCGTGAATTAGAGTTTAAAGAAAGCGGTTACGAAACAAATTTCTAAATTGGCCCATCCCTTGCAACTTATTACCTTGAATACTTAATTTGTTAAAGAATTTAGCACTTTAGAGGACTATGCCTGTTTCATTTTTGGACAGCTGGCCTATAGGTGTACAATTTTTAAAGGTAATGACTTATGAAAAAAACACTATCACTACTTGCATTCTTCTTGCTAAATTCTATGGCCCATGGAGCGATCTCAATTGCTGATCAGGCAATGGATAGTGTTGAGTACCAAGAGATTCGCCTGCATGAATATGGTGATCGTGCAGATCTAAGTCTTCGCTCACAAGGTGAATCAAAAGTTGAAGGAAAACTTTTTGCTGAAACTAAGGCAAAACTGGCGGCAACGAAACAAGCAAAGGCCAATGCTACTTTCAGTATAAAAAGAATTTGTGACAATAATGAAAAAATAGATTTTAGTAATTCAGACTGTTATATCGCAGGTGATATGGCCTATTGTTCTGTTGATGCAGATGTTGAGTGTATAGGTGTCAATAAGAAGGAACTTATTATTCAAAAAGTAAAGGCCGGACTACTTGATGCTTCGCCTGCTTGTGTGGATTACTTAAAAGAAGACTTTAATATTGATGATAAAGTCGTTGAATATTGTAATCAAATTTCTTCAAAGCAACAGTTTACTTGTGTTAGCTACTCAACAAGTTATTCGTCTTTTAAGGTTGCTAGTATTGCTGCCTGTTCTGCTTATGAGTTGGATGATGAAGAGGGGGCCAATTACGGATTATCTGTTCTTAGAAACTATGTTGGAAAAGGTGAGCTTGATATGAAATATCCTGCACCAACAGTTTCAGCTGTTCTTCTTACTGCTGCAATTAATACGAAAGAAGAGAAAAATTGTGTTGAGAATTACTTAAAAACAGGCACACTTAAAATAGATGAAGTTGAAAAATCTTGTATTAAAGACTCTCTTGTTGAACTAGATGCAAGAGAATATGAGGCACTTGGATTTGTTACTTCTCCAAGAACAGTTGAATACGGCCTAAAGAAGCCTGTTGCTGATACTGCAAGAGGAATCTTTGATCGAATTGGCGATATTTTAGGACTATAAAAGAAGGTTAATATGAGTACAATTCCAAGCTTAAAAACATTACCTGTAATCGGCAGTATTGGAGAGTTAGACTTCAAAAAGTGTCTATTTGATCAGCTTAATGAGAAAAGCAAGGTGCTTGGAGATTCATATCGTTTTAAAATTTTTCATAAAGATATTGTGGTAATCGGAAATTATGATCTCTATAAAGAAGTAATTGTTAAAAAAAGAAATACTTTTTTAAAAGGAAGTACCCTTAATGAGATTAAACACATCAATAAAGGGAGGCCCTCAATTCTTGATGCCGATGGGAAAACGTGGCAGGATTTAAGAGGGGAGTTAGTCCATTTCTTTACACCTAAGGTATTAGAAAACCTATATGATATTACAAGCAAGCGACTTGAAAAGTCACTTCCACTATTTGATGATCATTCAATTGTTGATGATGTTGAAGTATTGATGGGGAAAATTGCTTTGGCCATCACAAGTGAGTTCTTTATTGAACATAATTTTCAAATTAATAAAGAGGAAATTACAAATTCAAATGCAGATAGCGATAGTTTCTATTACTTTCAAAAATTTCTTATTGCTGAACTTACTAAGCGAATGAACTATGGCCCAATGTGGAAATACTTACCAACGCTTAGCAACCTACGATTTTCTAAATTTATTAAGGAAGGAAAACAATTTGTTCGTGAAAAAGTTGAGAAAGGAACAACTAGTTATACATTAATTACTCACTTAAAAAATCAAGGCCTAGATACTGAAGCAATTATCGGTCAAATATATGGCCTAGTAGGAGCTTCTTTTGAATCAACAGCGGTCTCTTTAACATGGGCCCTTTACTTTCTAGCTCAAAATCAAGAATTACAAAATGAATTATATCAAGAGTTAGCTACACTAGATCTTAACGATTCAAATTCAATAATTAAAAATGAATTCTTGGAAAATTATGTTGCAGAAACCCTTCGCTTAAGGCCGGCCTTCCCTATCTTGTTTAGAGAAGCAGCAGAAGATGAAGAGTTAACAAGCGAAGATATTACATTCAAAGTTAAGAAAGGGACAATCGTCTTTTCACTTCTGGGTAAAATCCTCAATAATCAAGAAATTTGGGGTGAAGATCACGATAAATTTAATCCAAAGCGTTTTAATCATTTAACAAGTGAGCAGAAGAAAGCATATATTCCTTACTCAACAGGAACACGTACTTGTCTAGGGCGTGAAATGGCAAGTATTGAAGTAAAGCTCATTCTTGCCCATATATTAAGAAGTTATCATATCAGGCCAGCATGTGATTTAGCGCAAGTAAAACCAAAGCAAAAATTTGTTTTCAGTAGTGATCGTGAAATTTCTTTAGAATTTATACGTCGATAAATCCAATTTATGTTAAAATTTAGGAATGAGATTTATTATAGTCCTTTCCTTATTTTTTAATACTTATGCAGCTCAAAAATTACGCCATAAGAAAGTTGATATCAATAAAGATGGTAAGATCGATCGCATCGAAATAAGTCTTGGAAAGAAAATTGTTGAAATTCAAGAAGATCGAAATGGCGATGGAAAATTTGAGTTTATCACGAAGTTCAACCTAAAAGAGATATACAAACAAACATTACAAGATACCAACGGTGATGGGAAAATTGATCGTAGGGTTAGTTATCGAAAACTAAATGATTCTCAATTTCAGGCAACAATTGAGGTTGATAAGGATTTTGATGGCGTCTTTGAAATAAATTATAAAAACACCCAAAGCTTAATTCAGAAACAAGAATGCCATTTACCACAATCGAAGTCTGTAATTGGCGAGCTATCTGCTCTTGTTAATAAAGTCAGTGCAAGCTTTGATGATGGATTCCTACCTACTGATTTTGGTTATCGCATTGAAAATGCTTGTCTTTCTAAATGGGGACAGGATTTTCCAAACTTCTTAAAGAGCTCTATTCATGACGGTATTGCATGTTTAAAAGAGCTAGGAAAAGATATTAAAAATCCCGTGGGTTCAACTCGCATTGCATATGATTTAGAACAACTTCTAAGTAAAAATGAAGTTACTGTAATGTGTACAGATCGTGCCGATGACATGAAGTACTGGGAAGGAACTCTGGCCTATGCTTCTGTTTCAGAAAAAACACAGGACGCATATGGTGGGAAAGTTAAACACCCTTATATGGCCATCAATCCTGGTCAACCCACATCTCTAGAGTTTACTCCTGAAGGTGATGCAGAAAGAAATGAACTTAGAAAAACTCTCTTCCATGAGCAACTTCATAACCTAGGCTATTCTCATGGCGAGGGATTTGAGTTTTCTTACGCTTGTGAGGACTGTTGCTTGTCTTATAATAGTGACGATGAAAAGGCACGAGTTGAAGCTGCTTGTCGAGTATGTAAGGGAGATTATAATAATGAAGGTGACGTTCGTTATGTAAGAGATTTCTTAGATTATTCAAAACATGCTTACCTATCAAGTAATGGAATGCGTGCCACAATAAACTATATAAAGGAAAATCCAGGAAGCATTGAAGCACAAGCGCTTCTTGCTCGTGCTCAAGGTGAATATTTTAATCCGATAGGATTGCACTTATCGACTTTAATTGTCTCTGATTGGGGGCCAAAAATGTATGATAATGAAATGGCCAATGAACTGATTGATAAAATTGAAGCAGAGAGTTCTGCTGATTATGCGGCCTACCCTTCAGCTCGAATTGTTGCTTCAGTATTTCATGAAGCCTATATTAAGCAAGATCCTGTAAAAACCTTAGAGCTACTTAAAAATAATATATCTGCGATAAAGGATAATTTAAATAAGAGAATGAAAGATACTGATATGTATAACGACTATTATGCATCTAGTGTTAAAGATTCGTTAAGTATTGTGATTGATGATCTCTACTTAAATGATCACCTCGGTCTCGGGACAGGACACACTCTTGAGCTACAGGAAATACGAAATAGCTTAAAAGAGGATGATTTTTACTAATGTCACAAAAGAAAATTCTGGTAATTTTAATACTAATATTTGTCACGACAATTATCGCGGCCATTGGCTTTGGAAAGTATAAAGAATATGTTGATTCTCAATTACTTGATAAGAGTCTCTTTGATGGATATGCGCAAAGGCCAATTGCTGATCTTAATAAGGCCATATCAACATTACAAATTTCTGCTGAAGCTAAGAAAACGATGACCGATTCACTTCATAAGGTTGTTGCCGCAATTGAGAACCTATACACTAGCGATGATAAGCAAAGTAATATCATGTCAGTCAAGATTTTACGCTGTTTCTATAGAGAGTTAATGTACACGCAAAAAGAATTTCAGTTAGATATTTACAAACTTATGCCGTTAAAGAAATCTTGGGATGAAATTCAATATCCAAAAAATACCTCAAAGACTTTCTTACAAAAGAAGATTGGAAAAATTGGTGTTGCGGCAAAGATCAATAATCAGTTTTGTTTTGAACAAGGCCTAGCTTCTAAGCAACGAGCGGAACCTAGTAGGAATACCGATAGCTTTAAGGGCCTATTTCATAAGTTAAATATTCTTAAAAAAGTACTTTGATGGTTGTTTAAATACACTTATGCCCGATGAGCTTCTTATGATTAAGTATCTCACTCTCCTTATATTTATAATTTGCTTTATCTTAGTCTCGGCTTTCTCTTGTTCTAGTAATAAGAAAGATGATGAGCGAAAGCCTAGTTCAGAGGAACTAAGTGATTATGAACGCCTCGATCAGAATTGGCGTGATAGGGGAATTGAGGCCCGAGATAACCTTGGTATGATTGAAAATCGTTTTGGCCAACAAGATATGTGTATCAAGGATTTTGAGCGAGCTTTTTATTACTTTGCAATACCTGAGCATGCCTATGTGCTAAAGGCCAAGCAATCTTCTGGTATGGTTTATACATTTAATATCTTACACGGTAGTGAGCTTAGAGATGACCCATCTTTTTTAAAAATGACTATGGTTAATTTCTACTATGACACTAAAGGTGCGCTGATAAAGGTGGATGTACCAATTCTTGCTAGAGGTTGGCGTATGCAAATGTCTTCTAAAACACCTAATGGTTTCATGATAGATAATTCGAAATGCTATTACTTTATTAATATAAATGATCCTTTTGAGTCAGGAGTACTTTCAGTTACGACAGAGGGCAAGGACATTTAATAATATACGCAGTTAGAAAATTAAGATTTTTTAAATATTTTGATTGTTACCTGTGGGCTAGCATCGTTTCATGAAATTTCTTATTGTATTTATTTGTTTCAATTTTAGTTCATATGCCTTGGAAGTTGATAGCTTCACACATCGCGATAAGGCCCTTGTTAAGGATGATGCTTTAGATGAAGTTAATAAGTACGTTAATGGAAAAATTAGATCGGCGGTTGCTGAAGCAAATCATGCGGATGAGATATTTGGACAATCATGTAGCGAATATACAATACGTCGAAAAGTTAAAAAGAAATTAGTTGCAAGTTTTAAAGGTTTCTTTGTCAGCGCTCCACTTCAACGCTATATCGACAAGGGAAGAATTGGAAAAGAATATCTGGTAAAGACAAAAAAGAGTGAGTCCATCTTTCGCTATATTCCACTTATCTATAAACCAATTTTGAATCTAACTCCTTACTCTCCATTACTAAAAGTAAATGATGCTCTAGTTGGAAGTGACAAATTTAGCCATCTATTTAATGTCGGCTACCTCTATTATCGAAAGTTAGAACATGGCCTATCAATTAAAGAGATAATTCACTATGGTAAGAATGCAGAAAATATCATGTGGGGAGGATTCTTTAATGGCATTGTTTCAAATGGTGATCTTGTCGCTAACTTTCAAGGGATGCGCTTTTATCAGAAACTCTTTGGTAAAGGAATTGATCCTCTTACTAATGAAGACCTCACTGGAACCGGTGTGATAAAATGTATAGACGGGAAATTTAAAGCAACTCGTGATATCGATATGGCCGATTTTGTTGATGAAGGAATGGATGAAGGGATAAATTGTAATTCCTATACATCGAAATTTATGCGTAAAAATATCAAGAAGGCCATGGACCAAATACCCATGTCTTGTCCAGTTGCAGTTGATCGCTGCTTAGCTATGGGAGAAAAGTATGCGGCCTTTAGTAAGTATCTTATTTATGGTGAGTGTCGCTAAAATCATGAACTTATCTAGTTTTTCTATTGTTTCCCTAAATATAAAATATTTTTAATGATTATTGTTGTTTCACCGATAAGTAGTAGTAATTACAGAGAGGTGACGGTTTGAAACTCAGAGTTTACATAGTTATTATTGTATTTATATCATGTTTTGGGTTTAGCTCATTTGCTAGATATGCCATAAAAAAAGATTTAAGTTATCAGATCCTTGATAGTCACTCAGATTACAATATTAAAAGCTCAGGTCATCAAAAAGAGAAACATACTCTTGTTTATGAGATCTTAAATACTCATGGGATCGAAAATTTTAAAATATTTAAACTTCCATATAATAAACTAAGTGTAAATCTTGATGTTCATTCTATTACTGTTACGAACAAGGGCAAAGAGGTTTCAGTAGACCTCTCTAAGGCACAAAGAACACCTGCATCACAATCAAATGATGGCCTAAATTCTAATTTCTACTATGCTATTCCTATTCCTAATCTTCAGGTGAATTCAAAGCTAAAGGTTGTTTATACAAAACAAACAAAAATTCCTCGTAACTTTTTCGATAATGTATTTACCTATGGAATGAATATATTAGAACAAAACTCAGTTGTTGAAATAAGCTCACAGGTTCCCATTCACATTAAAGAAAATGATCCTTCAGACTCTGTATTAGTTGAAACGACTGAATTAGACGGGATCTACAAAGTAAAGATTGTTCAGTTGAAACCATTACTTACAGTTCCAGTTAACGAGTATGGTGCAATTATGGAATATAAGGATGTTCATTGGGTGGTCTTAAGCTCTATTGATAATTGGTCTAAGTATTCTCAAATTTATTATAAAAAGTATGAGGATCGTTTAAAAGATGAGTTACCAAAAAATCTAAAATTAATAAAGGATAACGCAAGTAAGATTAATGGACTGGAAAAACAAGTTGATTATATTCTTGCCGAAATTGCTAAGAAATTCAATTACATTGGTGATTGGCGTGCTATTGGGAGTGGATATGTACCACGATCACTCAAAGATATCGCTTCTTCTGGCTACGGTGACTGTAAAGACTTCTCAATTAGTGTCATTAAAATATTACGAGAATTAGGTTACGAAGCACATACAGCTTTTGTAAAGCGTGGTGCCAGCGGTCACAGTGAATATATAGACATGACTCTTCCAAGAAGTAGTGCATTTAACCATGCAATAGTTCACATAAAGCATAAAGGTCAATCTTATTGGGTTGATCCAACTAACCCTAGCTCTTTCGGCCTATCTATTCGTGATGATATCGCAGACAGAAAAGCACTAGTTCTTTGGGACAAAAAAGATGTTATTCACAGTATTCCTGAGATTAATGGCAAGGATAATCTTATTAGTATTGATAAGAACTACGACCTTTTTGATGACCTAAACTTTGCTGTAAATGGAAAAGTTAAGTTTACTGGTTCAAATAAACTTCTACTTAGTGAGATAAAAAAACAAGGTGGAGACACTTTGGTGAATAAATTTCTTGTCGGTATTATGCGTGATATCGATACAGTAAATGAGATTGATTTTAAAGGCCTAGATGTCGATAAGTATAGTTTCAATAAAGATGTAGAAGCAAGTTTTTCATATAAAGATGTGTTAACTGATAGTGATAAGGATGGTGTCCCTATTAGCACTAAGGAAGCGAAGCCACTGACGACATTATCTAAGGCATTTTGGAGTAAGCATAGTTTTGCACGGTATCTTGGGCCAAAAATTTCATTTGAAAGAAATATTACAATAAATAATGCAAAACTCGGAGAATTCAACAAGTCTAACTGTTTAATTAGATCGAAATGGATCGATTACGAAAGCAAGATTAATTATAAAAACAATACTCTTAGTCTTTTTGAAAGTTATACAGTTAAAAAAAATGTGATCAGCAGAGCTGATATTAAAAGTGAAGAACACAATAAGCTTAATACTGAAATAGATAATTGCTTCTTTGGAGATATTGCCAAGTTTACATCAATGAATAGAGAAATTAAAAAAAGTGATCTCGTTGAAGTTGCAAAAATGAATGTCGATGAACGTTTAAAATACGTTAAAAGTAAAATAGCTGAAAAAGATGGTGGTGGGTTTAAGGAATTAGAATTGTTAATGGGTATCATAAATGATGATCCAAATAATAAGGAGGCCTTTTATCATGCAGCTAAAATAAATGAATCATTTTCTGTTGTTCGAGGGCCAGCTGATGTAGCAAAAATTAGATATGCCGACGCCCTTATTAGCAAGGCCATTAAGATTGATCCTGATTATACTGATGCAATTGTTGAGAAGATTTGGTTAACACATCGTTTAACACCAAAAGCAGATATGATACCTGTTGCTAAACAGATGATTGAAAAGTATCCGAAAGATAGGAATAAGTTCTATGCACTCATCGGAAAGATTTATAAGGATAAGAAGGATTATCAGAAGTCGATTGACTACTTCGAAAAGAGCATTGTCGATGAAGTTCGATATGAAAAGCTTTATAAAGCCTATAGTGATATTGGTATTAATTACGTTTACTTGAAAAAGTTTGAACTTGCTAGAGAGAAGCTTAAACAATGTTTAAGCCTAAGACCCAACTACCAGAGATGCGCTATAAGTATGAAGTATAGCTATGCTGATGAAAAGGACTTTGAAAATGCTATAAAGTGGGGAAAGAAGGCCTATGAGATAAAACAGAACGGATATGGAGTTGATGCGTATACTTATGCTCACATTGACTATGGAGCGCATCTAAGAAGAGAGAAGAAGTATGAATTGGCAATTACTCAGTACAAAAAAAGCTTGAAAATTAGGCAAACTGGTAAAGCATACCTTGGTCTGATCAAGTCATTAAATAAACTTAAAAGATATAATGAGGCATATGAGAATTTAAACCTCGCTTTCAAGAACCCTGAATATACTTACTATGTAAATGCTTTTAATAAACAGATGGTAGATACTTTAATAGCTCTAAAGAAGGATAAGGAGTTATTAGAGTTTTCACAAGAGATGAATCCAGAAGAGAATGATCCTGTTTATCAAACATATTTGATGGCCACTGCTGCTCATTACTTCGCTAAAAATAATCAAAAAGAAGAAATCTCGGTTTTCTACAAAAAAATGAAAATGCTCTTTAAAGTTAAGGAAGTTAAGGAGGATTACGAGTCAGTAAACTTTATTCTAAGTGTTGTTTATAACTATGCCTTCATGAGCTTTGATAAAGCCGCAATTCAATATGGAAATAATGTACTAGGTACACTATCAAAGTTATCAAAATCTGATGCACAAAAAAGTCTTACACAACAATATCGTGATCGATTTGCTATGTTTACTCCAGAACGTATAGAGCAAGAAAAGCAAAGACGAAATATCGCATCAGTTCTCGGTGATGGTGATAATCAAAATCTAAATTTGGTAATAAATATTATTTTACATTACAAAAAAGAATTTTCTTTGATTTGCGTATTACTTTTAATTCTAGTGTTACATAAAAGACACAAAAGGATCATGGCCGAAAAAGAAAGGCGTAGAAAAAGAAGGAAGAAAAAAAGAAAAGCACTAACTAAATCGACTAAAGACAAGATTGCATCGTAACAATAGTGTCTATTGCTATAATTTTAATGTCGCTTAAAAATATTTACCGTGACAAATTTTGATCTCAAAAACATGACATGTTTCTAGGTTTAAAGTAACATATAATATATCTAGGCATAATTGGAGTTATGCCTAGATATAAAAAAATAGAAATCGACGTGGGGAAAAATTGATATATGACCCATGTGAATGATAAAATTAAAATAAGCAAGGAGCGCTTATGAAACAGCTTAGATCTCTGTCTGGAAGGACGTCTCAAGCATCGACACCTTTAATCGATAATACAAAACCGACATATGATGAATACGATATGATTGTTCTATCTAGTGGAAGCAATCAGAGTGAATGTGCCCAAAAGCATAATAATGATGAAGTTATCCATAAGACTCTCATGATTAAGTCTAAGTATATTTCTTGGGCCTACGATCTTGTGGCCTCAAAGATTACAAGAAAGAAACCAGGACTTGGGACAATTCTAAAGGCATTAGTTGAGCAATATGATAAGGAGCTTATTCGTAAGAAGAGACTCCTAACAAAGCTTAGAAACCTTTTTGATCTAATCATTGATGATACAGAGCTTTTAATCTCTAATAAGAAACATGGCCGTATCTCACAGGCCCAGCACTACCAAGAGCGTGTCCTTAAAGGACGCCATATTTTTAAGAGACTTCACTTCGAATATATGTTTGATGAAGATGACCTTTTAGAGGCCTTTACAAAGAAAGAATTGGCCCAAATTAATACATGGGTTATCTCGCCTAAGGAAAACCTTCTAGAAGCACTAGAGTCATGGTCTAAGAGTTATAAGCATACAGTTGATAAAGGATCGTTTCAGTAATGGTTGGAGTAAGCTATTCTAGGTCAAGGGCCATAAGGCCTGCTAGATCGAATGCAAAAATTAACGATATCTTTGAAGACTTTCTAACCAAGTCTAATTCTGCTCATACTAGAGATGCCTATAGACGAGACTTAAAAAAGTTTCTAACGTTTCTAAAAGGATTTGAGACCTTCTCAAACCTATCTGATGTTTCCCAGAGGCATATCTCGGCCTACCGAGACCATCTTCTAAAAAACGAAGAACTAAAAGATGCCACGGTGGCAAGACATCTGTCGTCCATAAAGCGCTTCTTTGACTTCTTAGTTGAAAAAGAGCTTTGCTATAAGAATCCAGCAACTGGAGTCTTTCGCCCTAAAGTTGTCATGGAAGTTAAAACCAATGATCTTAGTGCACCTGAAGTTATGGACCTCTTTGAGAGTGTTAATCAAAACAACCGCGATGGTAGCTATAATCTAAGTGGTGTCCTTCACTATACGATTCTACGTGTGATGTTCTATACCTTACTTAGAAAGTCGGAATTAATTGCGCTAAAAGTAGGGGACTTTGCTAGTGATAATATTGGCAATTACCTTCATGTACGAAGTAAGGGTGGCAAGAAACAAAAGGTCTACATCTCTGATGAAACCTTCAGTGACATTAAACACTATATGGAAGTCTTTAGAGTTCGCCGTGAATTTCTTGAAAATGAGCCTTTGTTTACCTCTGGCCGTAAGTCTCAGGAACTTAAACCTCTTAATCGAAATACCATCGATCAGATCTTTCAAAAATACGCAAAGCTTGCTGGGATTAAGCATAAGATATCTCCCCACTCATCACGTGCTACAGGCATTGGTAATCTCTATGAGAACGGAGCAAGCCTTGAGGATCAGGCAACGTATGCGAGGCACTCAGACCCGCGTATGACTTTTTTGTATAATAAGCGTCGAAAAGAAAAGATTAATGAAATTGCAAATATAGTGAATTACTTAGAAAAGGATAGTTGATGAGATTAGTTTTAATTGCACTACTTTTAGTGTGTGCTTCTTGCTCTCTACCGCCAAAGAGAGGGGCCAGTGAAGAAGAGATTAGTTATAATAGAGTTTTAGATTTAAAAAAGTCAGGACGATTAAATATTTCTACGGCCTTTGCTCAAATATACAAAATAGAAAATCCTGATAGCGCTCGCCTAGAAGAAATTGATTATCTTATATGTGAAAATCAGCAAAACACCAGAAAAATATATTATCAAAATAATTACCTGTGCTGGTCGGAACTTTCAAGGAAATATCCTAATTATAGGACCTCAGATGTAAAAAGACACTTAGATGAAAATAGAGGAAAAATAAATCCTAAGAAAAAAATTGGTTTATATGAATTTTCATTTGGACAATCCTTTCTAAGAAGTAGCTCATACAAAGCTATAAGTAACAGCGATAAAACTCAGCATTATTCTTTTTTCTATACTTCACATGAAAATGCTAAGTACTCTCATGCCTTATTGATTGGATTATCTTTTTTAAAAACTAAAAAATTAAAATTTAATCAAGAATACGACTTACATCAGAATGTACTATCATATGGGTATTCATTTAGAGCTCAATTCTTAGAATCTAAACTGAATGCGAATGTTGAAATTTCCCCGACATTTGTATCAAACTTTATATCTAAGGAGGAGTCCGATAAATCTACAACAAAAGTAGGTGGGCTAATCAAAATTTCTATCGACTATTTATTATATAAAGCAGATTACTCTATCTTCAATCCGTATTACTATTTAACCTTTGGGGTTTCACACTATCAAAACCCAGGTTTTGATCTCGATGGTGTTGGTTTTAAAGGCGGAGGTGATACAAATTGGTTTATTGGTATAAAGCTCTAATTAGGTACGTCTATACTTTTTGTATAATTTGTAAAGAGCCTCGAACTGAAGTCGAGGCCTTTAATTTATTAATTATTTTTCGTAACCGCGAGCTTCAATTTCTGCTCTTACGATCTTTTTAAAATCATATGCATCAATTACTCCGCCGTAAACAACTGTGAAGTATCTTGGATTTGATTGTAATTCTCTAAATGTTACAGGATCTCTTTTTCCGTTTAGAGCTGCTTGAAGAAATGTCTTATAGCCTCTTGACTCAAGGTACGCTATACCTTCTTCTGTTAAAACTGTATTTCTCTTATACCCTTCACAAAGTGACCTGCTGTCATTTAGATCCTTTAATACATCAAGGAATTCTTCATTCGAAATTTTAAAACGTTTTGCAACTGAGCGTTTAAATTTTTTAAAGTCTTTCTTATGATCTTCACTATTTTCGTTCATCGTCGACACAAATCTCTTATAGAATTTATACGTCCCTTTGTAATGAATCGACTTATAAAGAACAATTGGTGATACCAATACTGCAGCAAGTGGCGATACAATAATTGAGTATGCATCTCCACTTGCCAATAGAAATTCGAACATATCTTTATACTCACTGCCCATAACTGCTAAGACATTCTTAGAAGCTTTCTCATTGTGCTGGATTGTAGTGTTTTCATAAATTCCTACACAATTAGCTGAAACAGATGCTGAAAGTGTTGATACTAATGCTAGTGCTAATAATAATTTTTTCATAATTTTCTCCTCGTTTTTATAATCATGTTTTGTTTGTTTGATTGTTTTTCTGTGAGGACAAGATAATCGATAGCTGAATTTCTCTCATTTACATCAGGTGACGTTTTCAAAAAGTGTGTAAGCTTTACACTTTTTTAAGAATATTTAAGTACTTAGATGTTTAAACGATCCCGATAAACCCTTCATGTCATACTTGGATCTATGTAGCGAATATAAGAAATCTCGAGAGCTCTTCTTTAAAACCCATGATGATGCCTCAAATTTTGCAGCAACTTTGTTTAAAGGTTTTAAAAGTCATTTGGGTATTGCAGAGAGTGAGTACGATCTTATTAAGCTCGTTCCAACCATTCAGTTTAGTGAAGAAGATGAAGGAGAATATTTTTCACCTATTGATGAGGACGTCTCCTATACACCTCACGGGGCCGTAAAGCTTGCTGAAAATGGTTATTGGATTTTTTCAATCCTACTTAGACTTCACATGGATGGTAATAAGAGTTTGCAACCAGCAGAAAATATTAAGTTTGATTTTAGCTACAAGAAAGGCAAAGACGCAATTCTCTTTAAGTATGTGCAAGACAAGCCTGATATGCAGATCAAGTCCCAAGAGTTAGAAAGCTTCTTAGCGGAGAGTGTGTATCCAGAAATGGAGAAAACTGTGGTGGACTTCTATCGTAGCCAAGTTAAGTTTTTTCAACATGACAGAAGCCTAGAGCGAAAGATTGGGCTTATCCCATGAGCGAAACTTAGAAAATTGGCACCTTTTTCCGCTTTAGAAGCAATCAAAGATAACTCTCCTGTATTACAAGATTTAAGGCCAATAAAATATTCCAGTTACTTAGCTTGGTAACTTTAAAAGAAGCTAAAGCAGTCTTATTATCATTATGAATTGATACTCTAGAGCTCTAAACGAGGTTAAGATTAAGTTATTGTTTTCTTAAGGGGGAGTTCTTGAAATATACAAGATTATTTGTATTTGTTGCGATTATTATCTTAGGACTTAGCTCATGCTCAAATCCGTCTCGTAGGCCACTTGAAGTTTTAGATCACGAAAGACTTATCAATGTAACAGCTTATCGATCTTTTTCTATTGAATATTTTAGAATGTTGGCCAATGTGAAATATCAGTATTCTCAAATCCCTGTATCAAAATACCCCGAGCTTAAAAATAATCCGGCCTATTTATATTATAGTACTTTGGATGCCGATAAGTTATATGCAAAGTATAAGCAAAATCTCAAGTCAAAAACGAAAAGGGATGAGACTTATAGTTTCGCTTATAAGCTAAGTGATTACCCCGCTTGGAAGAATTATGATCATAAACGAAACTTCTATAATAGCGTGAATACGAATGAGATTGTTAACAGCTTCAAGAAATTTGACCAAAAAGCAAACAAGAAGAAAATTGCATATGCCAAAAAAATTCTTGAACTAGAGCTTTCTTTTAGTGTTGCCGATGAAGTTTTAAAAAGAATGACCGACAAAATTCCTAAATACGAAACAAAAACATTTCTAAAGATCAACTTCTCTAGCATGATGAAGGTTTCAAGAGAAATTTCGTTACCATATTACTTTCTTGTCATCAAAAATATCAAAGATGAAGACATAGAGAAAATTATCAAAATCTATGAAGGTCCAGAGTTTAAACTCTACAAGAAGGTTTTAATTGATACGATCATAACTGACATGGATGAATATAAGAAAAAGGGACAAAGAAATGAAGTCTAAGCTGCTACTTTTAATCATATTATTTTCATCACTATCTTGTGCAACAAAGAAGCTGAGCGCTGAAAATGAGGCCCGCTATAAACGCGATAAGAGTCGCTATGCAAAGATTTTGGTCATCCCACGCTATTATAATGGCAATGCTGATGGGAAACGTAGTTCGAAGCCTCTTGGTGTTTCGCTAGGACTTAATCCGGTCGAGCTTAAGGACTTTGAAATCTGTAGTTTAAAAAGTTGTAAGAATAGAAAGGAAAGTCGCAGGCTTAAGATCACAATAGAGGTCTATCAAGAAGCCGGTCCTGCTTCATTCTTATCTGCTATGACTTTAACAGTTATACCGGCTAAGGAAACCACATGGCTTAGGGCCACTACAATCGTTGAAGATGCTAAGGGAAATGAAATTGATCGCTTTAGTGTTGCCGACGGACTCGAAACTTATTTTCAGCTGTTCTTCGCTTTCGCTATGCCGTTTCAAATTAACCCGTCTGGTGAGGTTGTGAACAATCTAGTCGAGCGCAGTCTAAAGGTTGCGTATGATAAGAAGCTTATTTAGAGACATGTATAAGAAAAAGAAGTTCTTCTTCAGTTTTATTGGGCTATTAATATTTGCTGCTGGCGCAAGTCCAGGCACATTTATGGTAACACAAGCAATAATTAGCGAGAGAAGCTTTGTCGCAAATTTAGCTTATATTTTCTTTGCAGTCGCATTTAATTTGTGGATTAACCTTTCTTCTGTAATATTTGCCTTATTTGTTCTCTTCTTATTTTGCAAGTTATTAGAACGTATTGATACAAGTTTTAAAAATACTGAGATTTTCTACCACTTGGTTTTTGCTCTTTTCCCATGCGTCTCTATGGGGCTAAATATGTACTTCGCAAAAAAATTATATTATGTGATGCTCCTATCATATGGGACTATTTTATTGATCCTTTCATATCACTACTTAACAAAGAAAATTGAATTTAAACCTATTCGTGTTTTTCTTGTTTCAACGATTTGGTTATTAATTGGAACGCTCTTATCTGTTTCAAGTATTCTTCTCGTAGCGGTAAACTCTGTGCCTGCTGTGAAGCTATGGGATTACTTTAAAGGATAAAGAAGTTCTATTAAAAGAATAAAAGGGGCGCCCTAGAGTAAAAACTTACCGATCAAGACTTGTCCGTAAACCTGGCCATTAATTCGAAGTTGTTGAATCTGAAGGCTGATGGTTTCGGAGTTGCTGATATACTTTTCTTGATTTTGTTTTTGGGCTTTATTTGTTAGTTGAAATTCCTGCTTTAGCTGAATGACTCTATTATTAATAAGGCGACATTCATCACTAGTAAGTGAAACATCTTCGACATAGTCGAAGCTAAAGTTTTCTACACTTATTTCACATGCGTAAAGAGCTTGCTGAATAAGTAGTGATATTAAAATAGGTAATAGTAATTGTCTCATAAATCTTGTGTAATTGTGTTGTTCTAATTCTCTATAGTTAGTTGAACTATGTAAAGAGTAAGCAAGGGTACAAATCACAAAATAATAAATTCGTATGCTTACCAAGTAATTCTCGAATAATTCTTAAGGTGTTGAAATCGTTCACTAATTGGTGAATTTACACCGATATAAAACAAAAGAATTCAATAGGGAGAGTTATGAAAAAGATCGTTCTATTTTTTCTGCTTACAAGCTGTGCAAATATGTCGACTGAACCAGAGCATGTAAAAGCAAGTTATGTTTCACCACAAAAATACGCAAACTTTGATTGCAAGATGCTTGTAAGTGAGTATGGCGGATTAAAGCAGCATGAGAAGGTTCTTGTTGATGCTCAACGAAGAAGGGTTGATGATAGCTATAGCCAGGCACTCATGTTTGGAGGCATAGGAAAAGGCGATGGCGTTGAAGCCTTTGAACTTGCTAGTGTTAGAGGTCAGATTATAGCCGTTAAAAAGAATTATGAAAGTAAGAACTGTATGAAGGTTTCTTCGAAATAAAAAAGGGCCACATCAGTGGCCATATTTCATTTATTAGACAACCGGCTTAAACCTTACCTCATCCAGAACTTTGTTTAACTCTCCAGTAATGAAATCTTGATTTAGTGTACTTTCAAAAAGGATGTAATCCTTAGGTTTAAATTCAACTTTATTGTTAATCTTAACTTCTTTCGTCTCCACAGCGCCGCCTTCGTATGACATCTTCTTCACTTTAAAAGCGAAATCGAGTGAAAGAATATTATCAATACAAGACATTCCTAGATTCATCGTCTGAATACTTGTCCAGTCTTTAATATCTGGTGGAGTGATTTTTGCTTGAATCATTCCGGCCTTATTTTTAAGTGGCTTAAATTTGAATTTAAGAAAATTTTCAAAGATTTCAATGAAGCTCAAAATATTCTTATTTGGAAGGACTTCAAGTTGAAGATGGCCACACTCAAATGGTGTATCAATATCTCCACAGATAACATAAAGAGAAGTTGCTTTTTCTGTAATAAGACAATTTTCTGCTAGTTTAAAGTTAAATCTTGTCTGCTCACCGTCGGCTTTAACAGTTTCAATAACTTTAAATGCCGATTCGTCTTTGGCCTTAAACTTCTTTATATTCACTTCACACAGGTGGATGCCTATTTTTGATAGATCGGCTTCACCATGGGCCTTAATTGTAAGCTCTCCATTAATCTGATCGCCCTGGGGCCAGCTCTCGCCAGCAAGCTCTAAATTCAACTCTAATGGTTTTAAGAAGAAAGTCCCTCTCATAATATATGCCTTTTCTTTATGTAGGTTAAAAATACTATTCTACTGTAAATAGAAGGTAGACGCCACCTGAATACAAATTGTTATATCCAATTAAGTTTGTTGTAAATTTTAATGTGAATGGTTATAGTAAGATTGAATTTATCAGGGTGGTGCTTTTATGAATATAAAAAGAATAAATAATGAAAACTTTGAATCTGTTGTATCTAGTGAAAGAGGCGTTTTCGTTATCAAGTTTTATTCTGACACTTGTGGCCCATGTAAAACAATGGCACCTGTCTTTGATGCCTTAAATGAGAATAATCCAGACGTGAATGTATATGAAGTAAATACCATGGAGAGTCCTGAGATTGCGGATCACTTTGGTGTTCGTGGAGTTCCATACACGGCCATTTGTGAAAACCGAGAAGTTCTTTATGACTTCACAGGAATTACACCTCTAGGGGAAATTCAATACGTGATAAACAATATCAACGACTCACACTTTCGTTTAACAGGTGAGTTTAAGGCACCGGAGACAAAGAAGAACTACTTCTTTGAAGCAATCGTCATTAGTTTGTTAGTTGCCTTTGCTCTAGCTATCTTTTTTGCATAGGCCATCTTGTAAAGAGAATATAAACTTTTCATTAAGTTTACTAAGCAACGAGAAGTTTGCTACTTATTGCTTATGAAATCTATCATTTTCACCTTTTTCTCCATTCTTTTGGCCACGCATTCGTTTGCTGCAAATGATTGTGCTGATCTAAGTGACGACTGTGCATATTACAGCTGTATAGAAAAAGAGCGAGTATGTGGAAAACGTGGTTATCCCTTGGCCTTCGGGCAAAAATATTGCAACAAATTCGATTCTAGGGTTGAGAAGTTTTCTGAAGAGGGTAAGAAATGGATTCAGGATGTTAAGGCCTGCCTAATCTCGGGCATGAATGACATTTCTTCTAAGTCTAGTTGTCGAGAGTTTAAGAAAACTGCCATCTCTCACCACGTTCCTTGTTATCTGAGTGCAGGCTACTGTGAGCTTAGCAAAGAAGATAAGAAGCAGGTTATAAAAATTGTCAGAGCATCGGCCTGGAGACTTGATATCATTCTTGCTGGCTACCAAGTTATTTCAAGCTGTTTAAATGATTGATAATTGCTCTTTTAAGCACTTAATCCACGCCTGTGCATTTCGTGAAAGAAAGTGATTCTTCTTTGTGACAAGCTTAAGAGGGAAGTGAAATGTCCCCTTTGGATATAATCTTTTAAGCTCTTTTGCCTTGATTTCTTTTTCAACCATAATTGACGGAAGGATTGAAACCCCAAGGCCTTGTAAGACCATTTCCTTGTGTGACGTTAAGCTATTTGATGAGATAGTAATCTTAACGTTCTTATAATCCTTATTCATCTTAGAAATTGTCGGGTATTTCTTCGTTGTCACATCATCTACTTCACGTGAGCCAATGAATGATCGTATAACGTCCAAATTCTTATGCTCAGAGGCCTTAATAACTAAATCATAGGGAATTGATGCAACTTCCTCTAATTCAAGTTTGTGGGCGTATTTGGCCATCTCTGGCGTATGAAAAAAGAGTCCAAATTCAAACTCTCCGTCTTCAATCTTATTAAATAAATCAGATGAGAAACTTGTAAAACACGCTGGTTGTACCTGCGGATATTCACTAAGGAATTCTTTTAAGATTCGAGGAACAAAGTATGCAGAAATCGGCTCACTAGCACAAAACTTTAAAGGGCCTGAGCATTCAAATTTTCCGTCACTTACGATATTTTCGATATCTTCAACTGTTTTAAAAATAAGGTCACATTTGGCATAGATCTCTTGGCCAATATCAGTGAGGGTCGTCTTTCTCTTTTCACGGTTTAAGAGTTTCACACCAAGCTGATCTTCTAATAGGGCTACTGTTTTACTAATCGATGGTTGCTGGACGTAGAGCTTCTTAGACGCCTTTGTGAAGCCTCCGTACTTTGCGACGTAGTAGAAATGCTTTAAATGACCTAATTCCATAAGACTTCCTATTATTCATATTAAGAATGATAATTATGTTTATTATATATTATATCTATTGAGTGGTTTCAACTATAAATACTTCAACTTATAACTAATAGGAGAGTTTATGAAGGTTTTGGCCGCTTTATTTATTGTAAATTTAATAACTTTTACGAATGCATATGCATCAGGCTGTTTTGGTTATAATGAGTATATAGTTTCAATTAGACCAGGGTATCTCACAACGGCCAAAGTCTATCGTGAAAGCCTGCAGATCAAGAGCGTCTACACTAATGTTTCAAATATCGTATTTTGGGCACAAGTTAATGATGAAAAGGTCTTCTTTCAGTCGAAATTTATGGAGCCTTCGCTAGCGCAAAAAGCTTATGATTTCATCACTAACAGATTAAATGAATCACTGAAGTTGATTGCACAATTAAATGAAGTAGAATTTGAAATCTATGATGACTGTGATGATTACCGCGAATATGTCACACGAAACCAATACGTAATGAATATAGACTTCAATGGATATACTGCCATTGAATTTAAGAATTTGTAGGGGAGACAAGCCGTTAACTTTATGGACATAGCTAAAAACATTACAAATAAGACCTTTGGGATGAGAATTTCTGGCATAGTAAATAAAATATTGTAATTTTAGTTAATAGGAGTCCCACTTGAAAAAATTATTAATCTTAATTTCGACATTTTGTGCACTTAACGTTGTTGCAAGTCAGGCGCTTAACCAATTTCCATTAAATTGTGGAATTTTTGAAGGTAATGATATGAATGCCGTTGAAGGTAAATACACTTGTGATGAGTACCGAATTATTGCTTTTACATTATCGGCCGATGGTTCAATCAAGAAGAATGCGCTAAATGCAAAATGCTACTCGAGTTATGGCGATGCTTATTCAGACTACGAGAAATATCGTTCGATTGATGTGTGTAAATAGTAAGAAATAAAATTTAAAAAGATATAGTTAAGGCAGAGATTTTTCTCTGCTTTTTTTATCACTAATAAAGCGCTCTTGGTAAGGGGAGTGGTCGTATATTAATTTAACAGTACCAGTAAAAGCTTCAATAGATATCATTGTAATCAAGTAATACGCTATTATTTAACAAAATTGAGGAAGTTATATGTCTAAGTTGTTAAAAATTCTACCATTACTCATGCTTGCTATTCTAAGTACTAGCTGTGGAAAAGATAGCATTAACACTAATAATCAAATTATTGCAGGTAATAGTGTTATAGGTAAGGATGACAGAAGAATAAGTGCAAATAATCTCCCCCGCAGTTTAAGCAATAGAGTTGGCCAGTTAGTTTCAACAATTCCCTTAAGGAATTCTATTAGTACTTCTACTTGTACAGGTTCTCTCATTGCAGATGATTATGTTATTACGGCCGCTCATTGTATTATGAGTCTGAAAATATACATTAAGACAGATACTATTTTTTATCCTGGGCAGCTAACGAGTGAAAGTACGCCCGAAGGTGGCTTCATTGTTACTCAAGCCTATATTCTAAAGGAATATTTCGAAGAAGATTTAGAAACAGTAGATCCTAATACTGATATTGCGATCATAAAAATCAAAAAGAATTCTCGGGGTGAATCTGCTGGTAGGCTACTTGGTGAATTTCAGATGACAGCTGATGGACCCACAAAAAAGACTGATGAAATTCTGACAATTGGTTATCCTGGTGATCTAATAATAGGAACTCAGTACTTTCAAAAAGATTGTAAGGTTAAAAATCGTTTCTTTAATAGAAGTAGTATTAAGTTTGAGTGTGATACTTATTTAGGTCAATCTGGAGGGCCACTTCTTAGATACAACCAAAATTCTCATGATTATGAAGTATTTGGTATCGTTAGCTCAGAGTTACCTTCGATTAATCTTGGTGCAAAGATCACAAACTCTAGACTCGAAGACTTTCAAACAATCATAAATGGTGGAGTTCCTGATAAAAAATGGATGAAATTCACTATCAAAGGAAAGTAATTATTATAGGTCGTATTTATCTACTTCAATAAAAATAGTATCACTCTCTAAATGTTTATCATTAGGAGAGTTTTTCATGAAAATTATGCAATTTTCTATAGTTACAATTTCATTACTGTTTTCGATGCGTATCGTAGCACAAGACAGTTGTTCAAGTGTAAACGAGGTAACACAGGAACAATTTGATTGCTCAATTGAGATCCTTAAAAACACAGCAAGTAACACGAAACTTTCCCAAGTAAAGGCGCTTAATCTTTGCCGAGAATATTCACTAGATATTGAAAATATAATGTGTGGGGTAGATCTATCACCACGAGATATTAAAGCGGGTATTGAATTATGCTTAAATTACACACGTGATCAACTAGAGTGTGGGAAAGACCTGAATAAAAAAGTTTCAAATTTAAATATCAAAGAAGCTGTAAGCTACTGCGCAAGCGAGAGTCAAGAAGATATAAACTGCTCATTAGATTTATCTGATAATAACTCAATATGGATACCTAATTCATTTAAGGACAACTTAACGACTTGTAAGAAGTATTCAGGTGAAACTATTGAATGTGCAGTTACGACGAGCTCACTTCTTTCGACTTACGGTTTTAATTACAATCTAATGTTATGCCATGAGTATGATTATGAAACAGTGAAGTGTGTCGGAAATATCTCTAACGAATCATCATTTGGAAAACTTATTACTCAATTTTTTGATACTGCAGCTCTTTGTAAATCACAAGGTGAGAAAGTTACCCGCTGTGCAGTTAAATATGCTGAAGATAATTCTTCAGTAACAGATTTAGTTAGTACAACAAGATTGAAAGAGAATCTGAAGAAAGGGTTTGTTCGATGCAATATGGTTACTCAGGTTCTATGATTAAAGATAAGAAGCTTTTTAAATTTTTGTTAATTACTTTTATTAGTGGTTTTCTTTGTCAGGGATTATTTCTTTATTACAAGAATAGTTTATTCCTAATTATTGCGATGTGGACTCCTGCGATTGGCCTACTGGGACTTGGTGAAGAAGCTAAAGACGTTATTAAAAATCTAAGAGTTTTTTCTTTTAAATATATGGCACTCACGCCTATCGTTGCACTGACGCCATACATCCTGTCACAGTTAAGTTTTTATATGCTTGATTTAGGGGCATGGAATAGCGAAAGCTTTGTTTTGAGTCCCGATTTTTCCAGAATAGCTGAAGTTAAAAAAATTGGTTTAATGCTAGGGACAGGTGAGCAGTCATATTCATTCCTTGCTTTGAATCTATTTATAACAATTCTAATTGGAACTATTCCAACAACAATTATGGCCACTCTTGGAGAAGAGATTGGATGGAGAGGGTATTTACAAGATACTTTAACTACTAAGTACGGCTTTTTAAAGGGAACGCTTCTCGTTGGATTGATTTGGGCATATTGGCATATTCCTGCAAACCTAGGAGGTGTAAATGGTGCAGAGAACGTTTTTCTGACTACCTTTATTACTTTCCCTTTAATTATTATTTTTATGAGCTTTGCCCTGGGGTGGTTTAAAATAAAGTCTAATTCAATTTGGGTTTGTGCTGTTTTACACGGAATAAACAATACGGTCTCAGGTATTTATCTAATAAGGCCATCTAATCCAAAAACTGGTGAGTACATTGAAATGATATTTAGCATTTTGGTTGGGCTAACATTTATAGTTATAACAATTATGCAAAATAAGAAGTCAAGCAAACAACATAGGCAAGGCCTAAGAGTTCAGTTATAGAGATTCTGTGGTAAGGGTTGTTGTATTTTTTTATGCCAAAATTAAAGCGTAATTTTAGATCTAATTAGATAGGTATAGTGACAAAAGGGGAAAATATTTTACCCCACATAATATTCGTTATATGGGGTAAGTCCATATTATAACTTATGTTAATGATTATATCTTGAAATATCGCCTCATACATCTAGGCAAATTTTAACAAGCTTTAACGACAGAAATTTGTCAGTTGATATAGCTTCTCACATGCTCTGGCCGCTGAGAAACAATCTGACATATCACGTGAGATAAACATCTGTGATCCACATGAAATTTGACCTAGATCTTCAACAAAGATTTCGTGTGTTTTTTCTTCAACTAAACGGCCTTTGAAATATGCGCTCATTTTTATGATATTTTTGCCCGTGTGTAGCACAGGTTTTTTTCGAAGGTTTTTGGCCCATAGATTGACTGAAGTTTTCGTGCGCTGACTAGTCATATCGTAACGGAGAGTTTTCGATTTATTTCGGCCTTTTTCGTCCGTGTATGACACGACGATTTTATCGGCCTCTAGATTTTGCCCCACAATGAAGTCTTCAAATCTTACGGGATATAGATGTCGCGTTTTACATCCAAACGCCTTTACGGCCTGATTTGAGCCGTTGTCGCATTTGATGCCAACACCACCAATTAAAGTCGCAGCTTCATAGGTATTTTGCTGTGTATTTTGAAAATTTAAGCCGTATGAGTAACAGCTAAAAATAGCTGCTAAAATGACCAGGGAAAGTTTCATGAAAAATCCTTCTTTTATAAAACAATAAGTAAGCAAAAATTATTTCATAAAAGAAGGGGATTTTTCAATCACTATTTTAGACACCAATAACGATATCGTCGTCACCAGGTGCTTGTTTTACTTCAAAACATTCAACGCGATAGAGATGGTCGTTTGACTCTCCTATTGCTTTTCCATTTTTGGCACGATCAAAGTGTCTCGGACTGTATAGAACACGGGCCGAAATAGGCCATTTTGCATCTAATATATCAATTGCATGATCATCGGTTTCCACAACAGACCATTTGAAATAGCCATTTCCACCAATAATTACATTAGAAAAAAGTGCGCGCCCATTGCCATAATCCATAAGCATTTTTAGGTCTGGGCCTGTGATATTATTGTACTGTTCGTGAAATACTGAATTAATAAGTCTTCCGGCATAGGCACGGTATGAGACTGGATTAACAACCTTCTCAAAGATATCTACTTGGCAACGGAATGCAATGTGATTCGTTGTCCCAAAGTCTACGGTTGCTGCGATTGTTGATACTGCTGAAATTAATGTTAATGCAATAGAGATTTTAGTTAAAATCTTCATTTGTCCCCCAACTGTAAATAATATTTAACAATTATTATGCAAATGGGGGCGATCTTAATAGTTAAGAAAACTTAAGATTTACTTATCCGTTGGATTTAGATTTAGGTATAAATTCCCACGAAATAGGGTCATGGCACCACTAAGTGTATCCCCTACTTGATACTTGCAATTAGTACCTACGTAGCGCACGCCTCTAAGTAATAATTCGCTTTCTGACAGAGGGTTTAAGTAACTTCCCATCCATACATCGGGGTATTTCGTACGAATATGACAACCGAAATCTGTTGCTGTTACTTCAGTAATCTCTGCGACACCTTGGGCCTCTTCATATTCATAGTCATACTGATATTCATAGCGCTCAGCTTGATAAGACTTAAACCAACAATTTGGCCTTGGCTGATTTAAAAGGCCTGCTTTTAGCGTGTCCACACGGCACTGACTTTGTGGGTAATCATTAAAGATTGTCACTTTTGAGACATGATCTGACTTAGCGTTGATATTACTTCCAGGATAAATGACTGAAGCATCTTTAATGGCACCAAGGCCTCTTAGGCATGATTTATCTTGCTTGCACTCTAAAAGATTCTCAGCGCTAATACCATTTAGCTCAAAGCTATCAGAGTTATTTAAAGCAAAGTATTTCTTTAAACATTCATTAGTAGCAAAGTAATCAGACTGCGCCTCACTTGAATACTTTTGGGTCGGCATAACCTTCGGATAACCACCAATGATATGGCCAACTTCATGACAAGCAACAAGAGCAAAAGCATCTTTTGTTAATTGGTTTTTTCGAACAAACTCTCCGTGAAAGCTAAAGCGCACAGATTCTGAATTTCTCTTGTAACCAACTGACGCATTTAATGTCTTAGATTCCCAGTTAATATCAACTTGGCGCTGATTGCCTTGTGGTAACTTCTGGTCGTAGATACTTAGGACGCTCTCAATGACTTCACGAAACTCACTTTCCGTCGTGATCGCACTAGAGGCCATGATATTAGTTGATATTAGAGAAATAATAGCTAATGAGATTGTTTTCATTTTATTTATATAACAGATAATCTGAACGCAATGAGTGATGTTGAAATCTATATATAGTGGTGTATAGATTTTGTTGATTAAAGTTGGGCCGTAAGGCCTTGAAAACTCAGCTTGAAATCGCCTTTGAAATCCCCTATTTTTGACCCAAATTTAATAATATTCGCTATTCCTAAGTCATATTCTTTCCCCTATAATGTTTGTAATTACTTAAAAATGCGAGGAAATATGTCAGTTAACGGCGTACCATTTATTACATTAAATCGCTTTGAAGACGGGTTTCGTGATGAATTCCTTTCAGGCGTTGAAACACTTTTTGATAAGACACAATTTATTGGTGGACCTCAGGTTAATATGCTTGAGGAGAAGCTAGCAGCTAAGACTGGTGCAAAATACGCAGTTGGTTGTGCCAACGGTACCGATGCAATCCAGATTGCTCTAAGAGCAAGTGGCGTTGAAAAAAACGACGTTGTATTAGTTCCAGATATGACTTTCTGGGCGACTTTTGAGGCAGTTGTTAACGTAGGTGCAAACCCTGCAACTGTTGATGTTAGCCGTGAAACTCTACACTGGGATAAAGATACTTTTAAAGAGGCCGTTGAAAAATTCAATCCTAAGGCAGCTATTCTTGTTCACCTATATGGTTGGGCATGTCCAGATACAATGGAAATCAGAAAGATCGCTGAAGATAATGGCGTAATGCTTATTGAAGACGGTGCTCAGTGTTTTGGAACGACAATCAATGGAGAGTCGATTCTAGGAACAGCTAAGATCTCAACGACAAGCTTTTATCCAGCAAAAGTTCTTGGAGCTTCTGGGGATGCAGGTGCAATCTTCTCAAACGATGAAACGCTAATTAACACTTGTAAGACTCTAATTAACCACGGACGTACAAGTCACTATAGCCACGGCCTAATTGGTTGGAACTCAAGAATTGGTGCTTATGAATCACTATTTCTAAACCTATCTCTTGAGCATATCGATGCAAGACTAGATTCAAGACGTAAAGCTGTTGAATACTATCGCAAGAATCTTCAGGGGCTTCCTCTTAAGATTCAAGACGTTCCAGCTCACGTAGGAGAAAATGGGTACTGTAGTGTTGCTTTAATTGAGCCAGAGCTTAGAGATGGGCTATCAGCTGCTTTAAAAGAAGCAAATGTAGGTTTCGGAACAATTTATCCAGGTGCAATGAGCAAGCAAGAAGGTGCTCCTGCCCATAGTGTTGGATCAATTGATCACGGAAATGCTGATTATATTAGTAAAGCAGTTTTAAACCTGCCATGTTTCGCCTATATCACGGAAGAAGAATGCGAGTACGTTTGCCAAGTCGTAAAAAATTATTTTTCAAAATAATCACATTAGGGGCCGTTATTATTTCGGCCCCTGTTTTTTCTAATGGTAGAACCGAGAGGATCAACGAGTTAGAAAGACAAAGAGATAAGAGACCGCCGCCAACAAATCAAGTTGGTTTAGGAACAAGTTTCTCGTCTTCTCTCTATAAAGTTGGGGATCAATTCGATATCCCAGTTGTTCCCTCAATTAACTACAATTATAAGAGATTTTCATTTCGTGGGATTGCAGCAAGCTTTCGCTTGTTTCCTCTCACAAGCCTAACTCTTACTCCAGACTTTAACAAAGTCGAGGCCGAAGCTGGTACATATAATGACGGACTTCGTGAGCGAGATCGCTCCCTTGATTTAGGGCTAACCTTTATTCTGCCATCTAAGTGGTTTATGACGAGATTTAGTTATACGCACGATATTAGTGGCCGCTCTGAAGCTAGCAAATACTATGTTTCAGTCTCTAAGGCATTCCCAATTGAGCCTTGGAAGGGTGAAAAGATCGTTCTTATTCCAGGTATCACATACTCTCAGTATAGCGACAATTGGAGTCGCTACTATTTTGGTGTCTCAAGTGCTGAAGCTCGTGCAGATCGTCCTGAATACACTCCAGGGGCCTCTCATCAGCTAAGTGCTAGGCTTATTGTTAATTACCCTATTGGAAAGAAATACGTTTTAAATAGCTTCTATTCGTATACGAAGTATTCCGGAGCGGTAGAAGATAGCCCCTTAACTAAAAGAGGCTATCGCGAAAGTATTTTTCTAGGTCTAAATTATATTCTTGGAGAGTCAACTCGCTAGATTTTTGTGAAATCTAGTCAAGAAACTCAAAGGCCTTCTGTGCAAAGAGTGCATCAGGAAGGATGTAAAGCGTCCAATCCGTAATCTGTGCATTTATGATCTTAAGATTGTTCTCTTTGTAGCGCTTATTATAAAGTCGATAATAAGGCCCAATAAATCTTTCATCAAGCTCAGCTAAAACTCTATGTGCATTATTAGCATATGTGCTAATACCTTTTGGTTGCTTAAGATCACTTACTCTTGTTAAGGCATCTCTTAAAACCTTTGCCGCTGTGGCAATTTGCATAAGCTCTGCTCCAGTTGTTGAGTAATTATCAGCATGAGTCTCTTCTTCATTTAAAACAGAAAGCGCATTGTAGCTATCAATTACTTTAATCAGTCGATGCTTAAGTGAAAGCTTTGTGATGTCACTATTATAGAAAAGACGATCATAAACTTTTAAGAAGTCTGCAGTCGATTTAATCTTACCATCTTTTACTGATTGGGAAATCTCACTTGCTTCCTTCATAATTAAATAAAGCTCATGCTTATCAACTGTCGATGGGTTAAAGACCATCTTAAAGTCAAAGTTAATTGTCTCACTTGGATAATCCACACCAATTCCAATCTTGCGTCCCTTAAAGTCCTGGTCTTGGACAAGTAGTAGATCCCATACTGGGCCTGCAAGACGTGGATTAAGCTGTAATAAGATATCTTTTTTAGTCGTAAATACTTTTAAGTAATTATTGAGTGCAAATCCCGCTAGAGTTGCATTACCATTTCTCTCATCTGTAGGGTTTAGCATTGGCCCTGCAATCTTAAGGACTAGCTTTTTAAGGTTAGAGCCTACGATGCCATTTTTAAGGTTAACATCCCCTATCATGGCGTTTAAAACCGATCCGAATAGTCCAGGATTCTTTGCCGTGCGACCAATTGATTCTAATTCAATCTTTAGAAGAGTATTTCCTAAAAAGATTTCATCCTGATTCTTTGCAAGTAGATCACTCTTATAGTCTTTTAAAGGCACAGCATGCAGCTTAATTCTTGCACTTATTGATGAGCGATTATTCTCAATAACATAATTCTTGTCTTCGTTGCCAAAGATATTGTTAACAATTCTTGCTCCAAACCAGCGCTTCTTCTTTTCAACTTGATTTAGGGCAATTGATAAGTATAGCTGGTTATCACCTTGTGACCTTACTGTTAGGTCTTCAAGGACGTTAACACTGCCTTCTTCAAGCTTGGCAAGCTGTGCCTTTGCATCCTTTACTTGAGGAGCAATAGAGGCCGTAAGAATTGAGTTAACCATTGATTCGAATTCTCTAAGATTTATCTTAAATGAGTAATCAGTAGGTCCTTCATTATTAAAATCACCAGAAGTACCTACAAAATTTAGGCTATCTTTCTTTTCTGGACGATTATAAATATTTGATAAGAAGTCTTTTGTTCTTACACCGTGACCAATTGCTAGATCGATATAGGTCTTATCCATTAATTTATCGAAGATTGGCTCTATATTCCAAACTTGTACATTATTTTGAGCATAGAGAATCTTTTCACTTAAAATAGTCGGATCAAGATTGATCTGAAGTCTACCTGTACGGCGATCAATTCCAAGGATATTATTGAAGAACTCAACTAAGTTTTCTTCTGTCATCTCCTCAGGGATGGAATTAAATGGACTTTGAAGATCAAGCTTTTTAACCGCTATGATTTCTTCTTCTGTCTTAACAGTTTGTGCAAGTTGAAAGTTATTTTTGAAGTTTTCAAGTTTTTCGATAAGCTTTCTTTTTACTTCTGCCTCATCAACTACAACTTCATCTTCTTTTGTCGCAAGAGGATCACTAATTAGGTACGTCTTTAAAATATTTGCTGTTGCAAGCTTTGTGAACTCTTCAAGAAAGTATCCTTTGTCAGTTTTAGGAGTTAGAAGAACGCTATTTTTTCCACTACCAAGTGTCGCATCTTTAATATCTAGCTCTAAAACACCCTTATCTCTCATATATGTATATAAAGAAATTTCAAATGGAACAGAGTTACCATAAGTCTTACTATCAAGGCGAATATCTGGATTGTTAAAATCAATTCCTTCACCTTCAAGGCCCATCTCAAATAGCGAGTTTAGCTCAAGATTTACACGTCCTCTTAAGATGATTCCAGGAAGATGTGGAGCTAGCACAACATTCAATTCTTTAAATAGTGGCTCCTTATCAATTAGTTTGAAGTCACGAAAGAAATTTGTGAATTGTGAAACCGCATTTTGTGAGATGCGAGAGCTTACAAAAGGCATCTCTGAGCCTTTTCGGCCTCCATTTCGAGTTTCCCAATCAACTGCATGTCTAAGCTTTAAATCAGCAATAGAGACTCTTAAAAACTCGCCTGCTTGCTCAAAGAATTTGATATTTGCCAGTTGTGGCTCATCAATAAAATATAGGTCTTTTAGGCTTAGGGCCTTTCTTGCTTTTGTAATAGACGTTTTTAGAATTTCGTTAATAATCATTCTTTCGCGATCATTCCAATTATAAATTCCTGTCTCTTCTAGGAGTCTTGAGTGCATTTTGGAGAGTCTTAGCTCAGTATCAGCGCTAAAACCATATGTCTTATATTCCGCTTCACGAAGTTTTTTAAGCTCATCAGCAGCAACCTTTCCTTCTTCTTTCATTCCTTTGATATAACTAAGAGAAGGATTTCCAATTCCACCTTCAATTAGAAATGAAGCCCCTTGCTTTGTTCCTTTTAATTTCTTTGGGCCAATATACCAAACTTGAAGATTTTCGAGATCGCGGTAACGTGTTAGGCCGGAGAGTTTCATAAAGTTGAAACGCAGACGAACTCGGTTGTCCTTTAAAACGATATCTTCATTATCAAATAAATCTTTAATTGTTTTAGAAAGGTCTTCATCTGAATAATCTGTAGGGGCCTTATCATCGGCCATGAAGTAATTGAGTAAGCTTCGATTTCTTAAAAGCGCCGCAGTTACATTAGTTACAATATGCATACCATTTGTATAATCAACGTCATCTAAGACAAATTTCTCTATTGTTAACTCAACATATTGTCCACGCACATATGGAGGAAAGCCAAGAACAAGAGAGATTGAGTGTTCATTTAAGAGCTTATCGCCGGCCTTATCTTCCATCGATAAAAGCATCGAGTCTGGAATATTTACGGTGGCATCAAGGTGAAAAGTTCTATTGATGGGATCAAGGTCAATCTTGGAGATCTCTTTAAAGCTACCTTTACCATCTCCAACGAGTAAGTCCTGAAGATCATAGCGAAGAAATTTAAGAGGCCATTTAAGTGAAACTAATGCTTCTTCATTACCCCATTCTTCATCGGCGCGAGAATTAATTGGACCACTGTGCATAGGCTTGGCCTGCACTTGTGTCGAAAAAATAGTCACTGTCAAAAGAATAACTAGTAAAAACTTAGATTTTAACACCATATACCTCTCTCAATGATTTCTTAGAGATATATGATGCAACTAGAGTGCCAACTTTATTAATTTAGATCATTAAGAAAATAAGATGGTATTTCACGAATAGGCATCCCTCCTGCAAGGCCACCTGTGCCAGTACATGAGGGATCTTGTGGACTTTGCTCGCAGCTATTGTGGCGCATACAACCCTTATGCGTATCTTCAATTAGCGACCAAGCAGATCCAAATGTATGGATACCAATAACAGCTTGTTGCTCAATACTATAAATCGCCGATCCTGAGTTTCCTCCAAATACATCGAGGTTGTATTCCATTGTCTGGCCATTATCGTATTCAACCTTGGCATGATCTACAATTTTTAAAGGTGCTCCAAGAGGACTTCCAACAGTTAAAAGCTCTTCGCCTTCTTTAAAATTTGTCGATAATTTTAAAGGCTTAATATCTTTTACAATTTCTTTCAGTTCAATAATTGCCACATCGGCCTCTTCTTCCTCGTCAAAGAGTACATGAGATACCTTTTTGCACTCGTATACTTTCTTAAAGTTTGAATTGTCATTTGTGTAATCAAAGACAAAGACAAAATCTTCACAAAAATTATATTGATCTTTATCGTTTAAAAATACACAGTGACCTGCTGTCATCATTTTATTCTTTGAAATTAGAAATGCACTACATTCACCAATAGAATTTTGCTTGGAAAATCGTTCATTAGAACACAAGTTTGAGCGTTCTTGTATGCTCACAAATTGTTTCAAGTTGTTTTTGTGTATAATTGCGGCAGTTGCATCTGAGACTGAATGAAAACTCTTAGAGTCAAGCTCTTGGCGATTATCTTGTCCGTAAATCATTTTATGAGAGCTAACAACAATGTTAGCTTCTTGCCCATGGCAAGATAAGAGGATTGCTAATATTGTAAGGGCCAAAAGTAATTTCATCACACAACGATTATAGAATTTAGAAGCTCATTCATAGTTAAATTTGTAAACTCGTTATAGGCCGTAAACAAATTGGCCATTTACGTTATTGTGTGGAAAAATTTTAAATAAGTTTTATTACCCGCATTTTAAAGGACCTTTATGAATATTTCTGCATTTCTTGCGCAAACCGTCGATATTGTCTGGGGACTACCTTTGGTAATCTTACTCGTTGGCGGAGGTCTCTATCTTGTGGCCGTTTCACGTTTCAAAATGCTAGCAGGTTTCTTTCACGCCATAAAGCTTATCGTAGGTAAATTTCACCATGAACACGATGATGAGAGTAAGGGGCAAATTTCCCACTTTAAGGCACTAACAAATGCTTTGGCCTCAACTGTTGGAATGGGAAATGTTGCTGGTGTTGCCGTTGCTATTTCGCAAGGTGGCCCAGGTGCTATTTTTTGGATGTGGGTTGGTGCTCTAATTGGGATGAATACAAAATTCTTTGAATGTACTCTTGCGGTTATGTATCGAAAGAATGACCACCATGGAGAAATTCAAGGGGGCCCAATGTATACAATCTTAGAGGCCCTACCTAAGTATATGCACTTCCTAGCTTATTTCTTTGCTGTAGCAGGCTTAATCGGTTCACTCGGTGTATTCAATACAAATCAAATGGCAACCTTCATCGAATCAAATTACAGTATACCTACATACATTTCTGGTTTTATCACTGCATCCTTGATGGTTTATATTCTCATGGGTGGAGTTAGAAGAATTGGAGAAGCAACTTCAAAAATTGTTCCAACAATGTGCCTTTTATATGTTGGTTGTGCCATTGCTATTATTTTTATGAATCTATCAAGTGTTCTTGATGTTTTTGTTCTTATTTTTAATGAGGCCATTAATGGACGAGCTGCAGTTGGTGGAGCATCTGGACTGGCCGTTGTTCACATTTTTAAGACTGGAATTAAAAGAGCGACTTACTCTAATGAGGCAGGTGTCGGCTCTGCTCCAATGGCCCACGGAAATGCTAAGACAAGTGAGCCCGTTGCGGAAGGTCTTGTTGCGATGATTGGCCCTTTTATTGATACAATCATTGTATGTACGATGACTTCAATTGTAATTCTAAGCTCTCTGACACCACAAGAGCTTCAAGAGTCCAATGGAGTTCTAATGACTCAAATGGCCTTTGTTAAAAACTTTGGAGTTGCAGGATCACATTTACTAGGACTTTCAATCATTCTCTTTTCACTTTCAACAGTAATAGGTGCATCAAACTATTGTGAAAAATGTTGGGATTTTCTTTTTGGGGGTATCCCCATTCTTGGGGCAAGATTAACTTTTGCACTTTTCTATTCATCAACCGTTCTTATGGGAGCGATCTCGGCACCTGATGATATGGTAAATGCGATGGATATTGGTTTTGCTCTAATGGCCATTCCAAATATGGTTGCGACAATTTGGTTGGCACCAAAAGTTAAGCATAAATTAGATGAGTATTTCGCAAAGTATATTGTTAAGAAAGCATAATTCGATACTATTAATTTCTTAAAGAGTGCTGGGTTCCATAAATCTCAGCACACTCTCCAGTTGCCTCAAGTGAACGTACCGTTCTTTCCCATTTGTTTTCATAAGGAATATCTCGACAGTCATTATGATCAACACCATGTCTCATAATTGCTCTTAAGGTACCTTTACAGTTATTTGCTTCAATGAAGAATCCTTTCGAAAAGAATGTATCAATTTCTTCGATAACTTTAATATCAACTTTTGCTTTAATGCGTTTCTCAAGAAAGTCATTAATTTCTTCTAAGCAGATATTGTCATTTTTTAAAGGAATTGTTTCTTTATCAAAACCTAGCTCGACGATTTCTTGATTTAAAGGATCTTGTGGCATTTTTTTAGAAATCTCGTAGCGATCAGAACTCGATAATTCATGATAGCCTCGAATATGATTCCAACCATAGCCCCAAGCATAACCTGTATGAAAAGTTGGGTTCCCACCAATATAGACAGCAACTTGCATCGCCTTGCCAAAAATACTTGAAAATACATCAGATACACAGCTTTTTAAATCTTCATCGGCCTTAATTTTATCCATTAATGGGCCACCCATCCAATAGCTTATATCGTGTTCAATACAGCAATGTTGCCATAATTTAGGAGCATTAAAAGTACCTTGTGGGGAGATCGATGAGCAGCCATCTGTTTGAAATGGCCTTAAATAATTGTCGACATTTCTTTTTGAATAAATTGATCCTTTCACATCAAGAAGTCCATAGTCCTGAGAATATGAATAATTCACACTGAAAATTGAAAAAAGAATGAGAAGTAATAGGAATCGCATAGCTAAAATATAGCAAAAGCATGGCCCTATTTTCATTGTCTTCAAAAAATCTACATAGGTGTCAAAAACTAAGTCAGCTAATTGCGATAGAGCCGATGAGGTCTTTGTTTTGAGTCATTATCTTTCATTGAAGCAGGAATACGGCTACGATTTTCATGCTCAATATAAAGATATGAAATCATGGCCACCCATAAAATGACGGCCATGACTGAGAGAATTATATTTCGAAATTTGGAAAAATCATTTTTTGCCACATTTTCACCTATTTCATTGAAATTACCTTCGGCTCAATTTGCTCGATCCCTGGAACCTTCCACTTTAAGTCTAAAATCTCTTGAGACGGAATATATAAACGCATAATAACGTAGAAGTTTCCTTTCGGTGTGGCCAGCCAGTTCGCTTTCTTCTTTTCATCTTTTGGAACTTGGTTAGAAAAGTATAGCTCAAAACTACCATCAGAATTCTTTGTTAAATTACTACTATTGTTTAATGAGTAGCGTTTGAGATCATTTTCGATAAGCATTTTACTTACACTATCGTAAACAGTGACAGACCAAAATGCTCCAACCTTTGGCTCACGATCAAAACGAATACGATACATCTTAGAACCGCTTAGCTTATTTCCTTTAGAGTCTACTTCGGCCAAAGGATATAGAGCTTCCTTGGCCCCTTGCCCGCCTAGGTACGGATGAGAGACCATTGATCTTAAAGCATAGTCATCACCAAAATTATCTAGATCAAAGACATAGCTCCATCCATTAATGAATTTTGTATTTGCTGGATTTCTTATTTGCGCAGCAACCACTTGGGGCCCATCATTTAAAGCTTGTATTAGAACATCTTGTACTTGCTGAGAGAGCATCTCTTTTTTAAATCCTTCTTTAGTTAGACCAATTTTCTTAAATTGCCCAAATAATGCCTTCTCCTTTTCACTAACAGGATTAGTTTTTAAATACTCTCCTAATTCTTCAAAAAAACGTAAAGGGTCACTATCACTTCCAACACGTTTTGACAGAGGATAAATGCGGACACGATTTTTCTTACCAAGATATTCATCTAATTCTGTTAGTTTGTATTGGTCTTGGATTTTGTGTACATCATTTAATTCTTTTTCCATATCATCTGACTTCAGTATCTGGGTTCTTCCCCATAACCAAACCTTAGAAGTTGGAGATTCAATAATTGTTAGACCTTCCACTCCTTTTTGCTTCTGGTACATTTCTTTAGAGTTTGGTGGGACGATTAAATACTTTTGAGCACTCGTACCTGTCTGTCTAGTTCCAACATATTTGATAAGGTTGTGCCACATATCGAAAACATCAATAACAAAGTATCGATCTTTTACTTCAGGTGTCGATAGGACTATCGCTGATTGATTAAGGTCCAAAATTGCGCTGGAATAAAGAGTGTCTTGATTGGCCGTTGGCATATCAGTATCAGTAGGGCCAGGTAAGCGTCTTGAGTGACCAAATTCATTTAAGGGTGCGCGATAACTTGTCTCAGATTGTTTTTGGACGACATCAGTATATGTACGAGCAATATTCTCCATTCTTACAAGAGTTGATCCCCAAAGGTAAGCATTTAGTCCTAAGGAATAGGCCTCTTTTAATAACGGATCATCTTTAACTGGAACTGATGCAATCGAGCGCTCTGCTTCTGTTGATTGCCCATAATAAATCTTATCAAGTTCTGATCGCGTTAAATGTGTTTGAGAACTCTCAGGTGTATTAGATTGAATAAGATAGGTAACGGTGAAAATCCATGTAATGGCAAGAGTCACCCCTAAACTAGGAAGAAGATACTTCTTATAACTTGATTTGCTCATAGCTATTTCCTTGTTTTATTGTGTGCTTAGTCACAATATAGCGCAAGGAAAATAGCAATGGACTTAAGAATCGTGAATTAAAGTTAAATATTTAAAGAGTCAAATGTCTGCCGTATCCAGCACCTGGATACTCTCTCTTATTAGCTCCCGGCTGTGCATATCCGTTGATGAGAACTCTTCTTGGTGAATCTGTTTTATTAAGAGATGACGAGTGAAAAGTATACGGGCCAAAGAAGGCAACATCTCCAGCTTTAAGCTGTAAGTCGATAGACGGAAGCTTATCTAGTAATTCGTCGATAATACTTGGATCTTCTTTGTAATTAAGATGACCTTGTAAGTGTGACTTAGGAATAAACTTAAGTGGTCCATTTAAAGAATTCATATCATCAATGGCCATTACAGTTTGTACATAACTTCCTCGCCCATCAACATCTTCCCAGAGTTCAGTGCCGTAGCGACGGTGTTCACTATCTTGATGCCACTTAAACTCTACAATTTGTCCTGGTAACTTGAAGTGGGCCTGATTAATGAGTTGAACCATTTCATTTGATTCTAGAATCTTACTAACAATATTTAAAATTCTTTTATCAGCACCAATATCAAGTAAGTGCTCATCATATCCACCACACCAGACAATGCGATTAAGAGCGCTCTTATCAAAAACAAATTGAGCAAGCTTTAGCATTTGCGTCTCATTGATCGTTTGTGACGCCTCATAAAGGTTATCAAATGAGCGTTTGATGCGTTTTATTTCTTTATAGTCAAAAAGGCCTTCAACAATACAAAAACCATTTTCATAAAAATCATTAACTAATTTATCAAAATCTAATTCCATATAATTACTATAGCACGATATTAAGCATTCTTCTTAATGGCTCTGCTGCTCCCCAAAGAAGTTGATCACCACTTGTAAAAATATTCAAGTAATCATCACCCATTTTCATCTTACGTACACGTCCCACTGTTGTTTTAAGAGTTCCTGAAACATAGCGTGGATTTAGTTTTTCACGTGTTGCTTCAGGTGTATTTTCAACAAACTCAGTGTATTCAGAAAAGTTTTTAATCATCTCTTCAATCGTTTTAAGATCAACAGACTTATTTAATTTTACAGTTAATGCTTGAGAGTGTGAGCGAAGAGCTCCAACTCTTACACACGTTCCATCAATTGGTATAGGGTTTTGTGTACGACCTAAAATTTTATTTGTTTCACTAAATGCTTTCCATTCTTCACGTGTTTGGCCATCTTCAACAGCGCTATCAATCCAAGGGATTAGATTTAGCGCTAATGGAACACCAAAGCAGTCACTATCAAGCTCATTACTTTTCAAAAGATTTGAAATATCTTGATCAAGTTGTAGAATCGGTCCATCCATCAATGGCGTTGCCATATTTCCGATAACTCCCATCTGTGTTAAAAGTTCTTTCATATGACGAGCACCACCACCAGAAGCCGCTTGATAAGACATTGTACTCATCCACTCAACAAGACCTTCTTGAAAAAGGCTACCAATTCCCATAAGCATTAGACTTACTGTACAGTTACCACCTACGAAATTTTTAATCCCATCATTCAGGGCCTTATCAATAATGTCGCGATTTACTGGATCAAGAATAATTAAAGAATCATCATCCATTCTCTTTGCTGAAGCAGCATCAATCCAAAATCCTGGCCAATTAACTTTTTCAAGCTCTGGGCGCACTTGCTTTGTGTAGTCTCCACCTTGGCAAGAAATGATGATATCCATATCTGCAAGTTCTGAAATATTATTTGCATCTTTTAAAGTATGAGTCGCATTGTAAATAAGTGGACCACTTTGTCCTGCTTGAGAAGTTGAAAAGAAGTACGGATCGATCTTAGCAAAGTCACCTTCGCTTTCCATTCTCTCTAAAAGAACAGATCCTACCATTCCACGCCAACCAATAATTCCAACTTTTTTCATTTTGATCTCCACAGGCAAAGGCCTTTTCATATAATTACGCCTAAAATTATAAAAGTATAGACATCAATGTGTCTATCCACTACAATTAATTTCAATTGAAGAGGCGCAGTGTTCAGAGCGTGTTGATAAGGATGCACAACTATATTAGTCCGTTATCAGTCAACACAATGGGTTCATTGCCGAAATAAGATCAGAGTGTGCAACTTATCTTATTGGTTACTAAGGGAGAAGCCTTAGGACTGTCATATAGTAAATTTTAATTAACGAAATTAGGATTTAGTTATGTGGAGAGCTTCAAATGCAAATGTTAGCTTATTCTTTTGGCTAGATGTTTTTTTGCATTTCTTTATTCTCCTACATACAATTAACTTAATTTTAAAACTTTAAACGTTTTTACTTTGGAGACTTATGTCAACTCAAACAAATGAAGTTATTGTAGCGAAATTTGGTGGCTCGTCGATGGCAAATCTCGAGGCCATGACTCGTAGTGCTCAAATTAGTGTTAATAAAGGCGCTAATATGGTCGTTGTCTCAGCTGTCTATGGTGTCACAAACCTACTTGTCGAAATTTCTAAAAAGGCACCTGCTGGTGACGAAGAACGAGTTAATGAGCTTATTCATGAAATCGAAGACAAGCACCGCCAAATCCTTCAAGAAATGCAGGCTTCTGAAAGTTTAAAAGATGATGTAACAGTACTTCTATCTGAAGTAACGATGATTGCCAAAGGAATGCTACTGCTAAGAGAGTGTTCGGATCGCGCCTATGATTCACTTGTAAGCCTTGGTGAGCGACTTTCTTCCCTTGTCTTCAGTGAAGTTCTAGCACGCATCAATGAACAGTTAGCATCAAATAAGAAAGTTGAATTATTCGATATCAGACAAGTTCTTGTAACGGATGATAATTTTACAAAGGCAGCTCCGGATATTGAAGCGACAAAAGCTCGTGCTGACCAGTTTCTTGTGAATGCAAAATATGGCGATATTGTCTATGTATCGCAAGGATTCATTGGTGCAACGAGTGATGGGCTTACGACAACTTTAGGTCGTGGTGGTTCTGATTATTCAGCGGCCCTTGTTGCTGAGGCCATGGGTGCTGACACATTACAGATCTGGACAGATGTTGCTGGTATTGCCACAACAGATCCAAGAATAGTGAAAGAAGCAAAGCTTCTTAATGAAATAACGTTTTCTGAAGCGGCCGAGTTGGCAACTTTTGGTGCAAAAATACTTCATCCAACGACCTTAACTCCGGCATTACGTGCTGGAATTAAGGTCTTTGTTGGATCGAGCTATGAGCCAAATGAGCCTGGAACGTGGATTAAGAATGATACTGAGTCAGCGCCACTAATTCGTGCGATGGCGCTAAGACGTGAACAAAGCCTTGTCACATTATCAACACCTAAAATGCTTCAAGCACACGGATTTCTATTTGAAATTTTTAAGATCTTTAATGAATTTAAAGTCAGTATTGATTCCATTACGACATCAGAGATTTCTGTAGCACTGACATTAGACGATAGTGCTTTATTAAATAAGAAGATTATTGATCGTTTATCTGAGCTTTGTAGCGTAAAAGTGGAAAAGGACTTAACATTAGTAAGTCTAATTGGAAATGAAATCAATCACACACCAAATTTAGCAGCACGAATTTTTAATGCTGTTGAAGGAATTAATGTTCGTATGATTTGCTTGGGTGCAAGTAAGCATAATTTTTGTTTCTTAGTAGGTAAGAATGATGCTGATCAAACGATTCAAAGATTACATAAGGAATTCATTTAATGAAAATTGCACTTTTAGGAAAAGGAAAAACTGGCTCAAAAGTAATTGAGCTTTGTGAATCACCAGAATATTCACATATTCAATTAGAAGTTTTTGATTCAAAAAATCCTTTAAAGAAAGATGATCTTAATAGATTTGATATAGTCCTCTCTTTTTTGAATGGTGATGTATTTTTAGAGCACTATTTCGAATTATTAAGCGAGTCAGGAATCTGCGTAGTAACTGGTTCTACTGGTTTCACTTGGACTGCGCAATTAATTAGTCAAATTAAGTCACCATGGATTAAAGCAACTAATTTTAGTCTTGGGATGAATCTAGCAAAAGAAATGATCTGTATTGCGGCCAAGGCCCAAGCACTCTTTCCTGCCAGTGATCTAAAATATGAAATCCATGAAGTACATCATACAAAAAAAATGGACGCTCCAAGTGGCACTGCCCTTTCATGGCAAGAATGGTTAGAAAAAGACTCAACTATTACAAGTGAGCGCATTGGAGATGTTATTGGAATTCATGAATTAAAGATTGATACTCCGAATGAATATATTACAATTAAACACGAAGCTAAGGATCGAAAAATTTTTGCAGCAGGTGCTCTTTGGGCCTGTGAACGCGTAAGTAATCTTGCGCCTGGTTTACACGACTTTAGCGATATTGCACTACAAGTAATTAGAAATAGCTAAGAAAGAAACTAATTTAAGGAGCTATATAAATGGCAAATCACGACTATATAAATTCAACGCCCCTTTGGACGGCAGTAATCACTCCCCTTAACGCAGATTTAACGATTGATCTGGACTCACTTGAGTCTATTTTAAGAGAACAAGAAAAAGCAGGAAATGGGATTCTAATCTTAGGCTCTACAGGTGAGGCCTTAAATCTAAATCTTGAAGAAAGAAAAAATATTCTAAACTTCGTTATTGATCTTGGTTTAAAAGTTCCATTAATGTGTGGGGTTGGCGGTATCAACTTAACTGAAACATGTGAATGGGTATCATACCTTGATGGCCTAGCAATCGATGCTTATTTGATGGTTACTCCTTTATATGCAAAGCCAGGAGCAGAAGGACAGTATGAATGGTTTAAGGCCCTAATGGATGTTTCAAACAAACCTGTAATGCTTTACAATGTTCCTTCTCGTGCTGGAATTGAGCTCTCATTTGAGGCCGTAAAACGCCTTAATAAGCATAAGCAATTTTGGGCAATTAAAGAAGCAAGTGGAAGCCCTGAGAAATTTGCAAAATATGTCGAAGCAGCTGGTGAGTTAGGTCGAGTCTATAGTGGTGATGATGGAATGCTTCCAGAATTTACACCTCTAGGAGCCAAAGGTCTCGTTTCAGTCGCTTCAAATCCATGGCCGGCCCAAACTCATGCATACACGGTTGCTTGCTTAGGTGGCGAATTAAGTGAAGAAGAAACTAAAATGTGGGTCGAATCGAGCAACGCAATGTTTGTTGCTTCAAATCCAGTTCCTGCAAAATGGCTTATGAAAGAGAATGGGCAAATTAAAGATGCAAGTCTTCGACCGCCACTTTCAATCAAAGATATGAAATTAGAAGCTAATGTTTTAAATGCAAATAAGAAAATTAATGAATGGAGAAAAGCATAATGACAATGACTGTAGATGAAATCCTTTTAGGACTTGAGAGTGGAACTTTAAGATCAGCTTCTAAAGTTGATGGTAAGTGGGTTGCGAACACTGAAGTAAAACAAATGATCCTTGAGGTTTTTAAAGCTGGAAAAAATGTTGAACAATCTGAATTTGGCTGGCCAGGCTTTGTCGACAAACACAATATTCCAGCACAAAAATTTAGTGTAGACCGTGGTGTTCGTATGGTTCCAGGCGGATCAAGTGTACGTCGTGGAGCGTATGTTTCTAGTGGTGTTATTATCATGCCTCCTGCATATATAAATATCGGAGCTTATGTTGATGAAGGAACAATGGTCGATTCTCACGCTCTTGTCGGCTCATGTGCACAGATTGGTAAAAATGTTCACCTAAGTGCAGGAGTACAAATTGGTGGCGTTCTTGAGCCAATTGGCCTTGCTCCTGTAATCATTGAAGATGATGCTTTTATCGGTGCCGGTGCAGTTATCGTTGAAGGAATTCAAGTTTTAAAACGCGCTGTTATTGCTCCAGGGGTTATCTTATCAAAAGGTGTTCCGGTATATGATTGTGTTAATGAAAGAAGACTTGAACCAGGTGAGCCAATTCCAGAAGGCGCAATTGTCGTTCCAGGAACAAGACCTGTTAACGAGAAGCTTTCATGGGCAAGAGATATGGGCCTTTCAATGAACTGTGCCATGATTGTTAAATACCGTGATGAAAAATCAGATGCCTCACTTGAGCTAGAAGCATTTTTAAGATAAGGCAAATTTTTAATGGAAAAAGTTTTAACGAAGTTAACAAAGAGATTAGATTCATCATTTTATTTCTATGATTTAGATGCCCTTGAAGAGCATCTGCGCTATATCACAGACAATAAGGATGAAAGTATAAAGCTTTACTATGCTTGTAAGGCCAATCCCCTGTCTTCGATTTTAAAACTTATCAGAAACCTTGGAATCGGCGTCGATGTTGCTTCCAAGGGAGAGCTTACCCAAGTTGTGGCCAGTGGTGTGAAGTCTTGTGACATTATCTCTACTGGCCCAAGTAAGTCTCGTGGCTATATTAGAACTCTACTCGAGCATGAAATTAACTGTGTCGTTGTTGAAAGTATCTATCAACTAAAGTGGTTAAATGAACAAGCTAAGGAGCTAGGGATTAAGGCCCGTGCCCTTTTAAGGGTACAACTTGAATGGGACACTCAAGAAAAGTCTGTTCTTGGTGGAGATGAAATTACGGCCTTTGGACTTGATGAGGACACGTGGTCATCAATCGATTTAAATGAATACGAAAATATAGAGGCCATTGGCTTTCATGTTTTTCAATGGGGAAATATTCTTGATCCCAAAAGACTTGAAGAGATTTGGGATAAAACCTGTGAGCGCATCAATACTCTTGCTAGCAAGATGAATATCACTCCAGAGGTCATTGATCTTGGTGGTGGCCTTGGTATTCCATATCAAAATCAAGACGCGCGAATAGATTTTAAAGATATTAATGCTGCCCTTATGCGCTTGAAAGCGAAGCATAATCTTAAGAAAATTTGGATGGAACTAGGACGCTTTGCCGTTGGTGAATGCGGGTTATATTTAAGCCAAGTCATTGATCGAAAAAATGTACGTGGCCAAGAGATTCTTGTACTTGACGGCGGAATCAATCATATCGCACGACCGGCCCTTACGGATCAGGCCTTTCCTTGCCGTGTTTTAAATGAAGATAAAAAGGCCAAAGAAACTAAGGAATTTCACGTTCACGGTCCTTTGTGCACATCTCTGGACAAGCTTGGGGTCTTTGAATTACCACAAGATTGTGACTACGGAGATTGGCTAGTTTTCACTCAATGTGGCGCTTATGGCTTTACTGAGAGTATGCCATTTTTTCTTTGTCATAATCTACCGGCGGAAGTTGTTTCATACAAAGGAGACGTTATGATTCCTAGAACAATTAAAACAAGTGCCGATTGGGTTGAATAATCTACCAAATTATAAAGTATTTAAAATTGGAATATTTTCCAGTTGAATATTAGGCGGGGCCATTTGTCTAAGCTGCGCAGGAGTAAGTCTTGGAACTCCTCTACCTGGGCCATTAGAGCTTTCAGAAGCACAACTTTCTCCATCACACTCATTTACGACATACTCTGCCTTACCTTCATTTAACCCTGTAATAAATAGTTTTGGATCACTGAAGTTTTCAGTTGTAACTAATTTAAAGTCACCTTCTGTGGCCTTACACTCAACAGAGACAATATAGGCATAGTCATAAGACGATAACTCATATTCTTTACCATTCTCTAGTGAAGAATTAAGTGTGCTAACTTTCTCTTTGCGATTACCATCTTCATCTTCTTCAAAATATGTCTTTTTAAGCTTACAAGCACTAACCTTTGTCGCTTCAAAAGTTACAGAAATAGCAGGTTTGGAACCATTGAAATCAATATTAATATCTGCATCTGTACTTGCCGGTGCTGCTGGAGGTTCAGGTTGAGCTTCATCAGTAGGCTCTGTTGCTGCTGGTGGATCTGGCTCATTAATATCTAGCTCGTGCTGAGTATCCGCACCGCCACCTAAATATTCCTCAACTACTGTAGCAATAGTCGCTTCAATCGCACTTGAGCCTTGAGCAGCGTGAACACCGGCAAGTCTAACACCTGGGTTTGCAAGTAATCCAGGTCTCACTGATCCATTAGAACCAGAAGTTAATCTAGGTGCATTTACCTGATTCGTAATATCTGTAAACTCACCCTCAATTGTAATTCCATCATTAACAGCTGTCTTAGTGTCACTAGCTGTCTTTGCATCACTTGCTTTTTTATTAGCGGCCTTAATTAGCTCTATCTTATCATCTGTTCTGGCAATTGTATGGGCCAATTGTCTGGCCTTATCAACAATACGTTGTCCTGTTTCCTTTATTAGGCTTCCCGGATTTGTTGGAACAGGAAGATTAGCTTGAGTCGGAGCAGGAAGTCCGAGGGCCTTCTCTCCAGCAATTGCTCCTTGCGGAGTCCCATGTGGAGCGCGAGCTGGTCTTGTAATAAGAGCATTTGAGGTAGTTGATGCTATTTGCGGCGTCGTAGGCTTACCTGAGCTTACCGCCTGTCTTAGAACTTCACGACGAGCAGTTGAAGCAGCACTTGGGCCACTAATTAACTTATCAATGATAGATGGATCTCTTGATGTAACAAGGTCAAGAATCCCCTGTGCTCTTTGCTCACCACCTTTAGCAACATCTTTACGATAGGCCAAAGCAAGTAAGTCCATATCACTTAGGCGCTCGCCTCGAGTAATTTTACTTTCAATATTTTGGTAAGTCGTGGCCTTTTGAAGGTCACTTAAACCAGAAAAATCATAGATTCCATCCTTAACATCATCAAGACTACGAACAGCTCCATTCATTTGCGGAAGCTGAGTTTCTTTAAAAACAAAGTGTCTCTCTGCTCTCATGGCCTGACCTTGAGCAGTCTTAGCATCAGAAAGAATTTTAATATTATCAATATCAATACCAAACTTAAGGACAACACCTTTATCAGTTACTGTTCCTAGTCCTGAATCAATGATGGCCTGATAATTATCAGAACCTTTATTGATAATTAGACCACTTCCATCCTCAAGTAGCTTTCCTTCTTTTAATGTTTCCATACGCTTTCCTAAACGCGTATAGAAAACAACATTTGGGTTAGCGGCTTCATCAAATCCATTAATATAGCTTCTCACCTCTGGAATAACCTTATCAGATAAGAATCTTGCATTAGTTAACTTACCACCAGATTGGTTTTCAAGTCTTCTTAGCATCGCTGGAACTTGTGACTGATCATCAACAACAGCAACGGCCTTACTCGTCGTCGTTGGTGCCGGAAGTCCAAGAACCTTAGGTGGAGGTAGTGCAATAACAGATTGAGACTTTGGTGCGTTCAGCAATGTTTTAGTATTTAAGATTCCAATTGGTGCAGGAGATACATTTGTCGTTGTTGTCGCGACCTGTGTACCTTTAGCTGTTTTAGCGACAGCTGCACCAGTCGTAGAACCTGCACTTCGGCCAGCTCTTGTTGCACTCAGGGCCTCAGCACCATATCTTGCTACAGCTACACCATCGGTTGCAACACTAACAAGTGATAAACCAACGGCAATCTGACCACTAAGTTTTTGAGACTCAGCAGCTGCAATGGCCTCAATATTTTCTTCAGTTGAAGAAAGGCCAAGAGAGTGTTTTGTATCAGTTGTATCAAGCTGTTTATTAGCATCATTAATTTCTCTTACACCTACGGCCGCCTCACCAACAATTAGTGCAGAACTCGCTGAAGCAAGTGCAATCCCCACTGGGCTTCCGATTCCTGTCATGACAAGGGCGCCAGATAGTGCCATCCCTGCCCCGGCCATTGTGATATTTGCTAGCTTCCAAGTTTCATCATTGGCATAAATATCGCGCATCTGACTGCATAGGAATGATGCTTGCATATCTTGTAGGCCTGGAATTGCACGATTGTTCTTGAATGCTTGCGCAACAAGATATGGCCTATACTTTAGAAGATCCTTTAAATCGTCATCCATATCGTTAATATCTTTTGACGAAGATGGAATCTTGTCTTCAAGATCTTCTAAGTCTTCAAGCATATTTTCACTTACAGTCTTATCTAGATCTGCAAAATCACTTGTAGAAATTGCACTTGCTGGCTTACTTGTCCCAAATAAAGAAGTTTTCTCCGCACAGTCCTTTGCAAAGTCATTTGATGGTGCATGAAATTTCGAACGAAATTCATTTGTTGCGTAATACTTTCTAAAATCAGGGTTTTCATTAGAAAAACTCATTAAATTAGAAACATAATTATTCTGTTCCGTCGCGATAAAGTCTTTATACGCTCGAGAACTTCTTACAGTTGTACAATATGGTGTATCACCCATGTAGTAGTTTCCTACCTGAGATGAAGTTACACATGGAAATTTTGTCTTAATTTTATCACATTGATTATTGATTCCATCAAGTAGATCATTAACTTTTGATCTTAACTCTCCCTTATTAGTCTTTTTGATTTTTCCATCAGCGATGGCCTTTTTAAATTCATCTTTTGCACTATTTAGAATACCTAAAAAAGGCTCCTGTGCGAAACTTGGAGATTCCTTTAAAATTTTATCAATTGCACGATCAAGATTATTCTCACTAGCACCATCAGACTTAAGTTTATGAAGAATATAATTCTTCATTGAAAGTTCACTTCCAATTTTTAAACTATCATCTAGAAGAGATTTAATAGAAGAGTGTCTCTTAATTCGTCCAAAATCCTCAGAAAGAGTATTTAATTCAGAACTACTCACACTTTGTACTACTTGGTCATTACTACAAGCAACTTGAACAAGAGTATCACCAATATTTCTTGAACTCATAAAGAAAGTTCCAAGAGTATTATCTTCAGCTTGTGCACGGTAATCTTTTTCACAACGTGAAAGGATACCGACGCCTTTAGAAAGCCCTAGGCCAACACCCTTTTCAATACCTTCTTGATTCTCTTTTGCCTTAGCAACACTTTCTTTAATCTTAGCAATTCTATCTTTTTGTTCTAAACAAGAAGCATCGGCCATATTATCACGACAAAACTCTTCAACTTGTGAAGCAAGATCATCAAAGGCCTGCATCTTCTTTTCATCGTCTAATAATTCTTTCACAATTTGAGGAGTGGTATATTCGCTTGCAGAATTCTTACATGCTCTTGTACCAAAGTTAGAGCTACTACTTCCCTTTTGACGAGCATTAACACAAGCGCCACGCCCATCTTGACCTGGGCCAAATAGTAGAGGATTACATCTAAGCTTTAAAATTTTATTACCAAAGAAACTGGTCTCACATGAGATACTTTTTGGGATCTGACACTTACCATTTACTAGTGTAGACTTGTGTCCCGCAAGGAAGCACTCACTTGAAGCGGCGTATGCTTCTTCAATTAAGAATTGGAATGTATAACGATTTTTATACTTTCTTGCATTTTCAATTTTTTCATGAAAATCAACAATTGAATTATGATAGTACTGAAGCGTGATAAAGTTCTTATACTCTGGTTTAGTTAAATCAAGCGTATAAATACGTTGACCTACCTTAGCACTTGCAGTTGTTGATAGAACTACTGCTAGAACTAGAAAAGCTGAATATAAAAGTCGACTTATTTTTATCATCGCTACCTTATCGTCTGGCCATCAGAAATTACTTAATTATTATTTAAATTTTGATTAATTCAAACAACTTACGGGTTTTCATGTATAATTAGATGGTTATCTGTCAAATTTCGAAAATTTAGTGACTTATAAATGAGGCACTAGGGAGTTGAGCATGTCTAATTGGAAACTAGAAAAAAGCACAATTGCAATTGATGAAACAAACCACGCCCAGTACCAAATTCATATCTACGATTTAATACCTGATAAAATTGATGAGAATGTGCCAACAATCTATATCCAAGCAAATGTTCATGGAGCTGAGCTACAAGGGAATATGGCAATATTCAAACTCTTAAACCTTTTAGAAGACGAAGAGATAAATGCAAGAATTAGGATGATTCCTAATGCAAACCCATATGCGACATCGGTAAAGATGGGAACATATACTTATGGACGCTTTAACCCTATTACAGGAGATAATTGGAATCGAATGTATCTAAACCTCTTTGCTCAAAAAGAGGGACAAGGATTCATAAGTGAAGAAGAAATTAAGGCCTGTGAAAATAAGCAGGCTTATAAGGAACTTCTTAAAAGTAAATTTTCTGAATATAGAAGTTATCACAAGGCCTATGGAATCGATGAAAATAAGCAGCTCTTTATTACTCTTCAAGAATTAGCAAGTGATGCGGATATAGTCCTCGATCTTCACACAGCAGGTGTTGGTTGTCGCTATATCTACGGGCCAGATTATCTTAAAGAGAAAATGGCCGACTTTAATTTCCCTTTCCATCTCGTTATACCTCCTGAGTTTGGAGGAGCAATGGATGAGGCGTGCTTTTTTCCATGGGTAAAGTTTCATGAGGTTCATCAAAGTCAAAATGCTTTTGAATCCTACACACTAGAGTTAGGCAGTGAGGAAGTTATTGATTCTAAGGCCGGCCAAATAGATGCAATCAATATTTACAATTACCTTGTAAAGAGAGGTGTTATTGCTTCTGAGCAAATCAACACAAAAGAGAATACACAATACTTCTGCGAATTAAAGAATTACAAGGGCTTCTTTTCACCAAGTGCAGGCTTTATTGAGTATCACAAAGCTCCTGGAGAAAAGTTTAAGAAGGGTGAAAAGATCATGAGTGTCTATCACTTTGATAAACTTGAAAGCTTAGAAGAAGTTATCTCCCCTATCATTGCACCATGTGATGGTATTGTCATTAATCATGCCCCAAGTTCAAATGTGAAAAGGGGCATGAGTATATTAGAAGCTTTTACGAATTTTACGTTAAAGGAATCTTAAAGGCCTGTCTGTAGTGCGCGAATACGCTTATCAAGGCTTGGGTGAGAGCTAAAAAGCTCAGCAAAAGATGGCCCACTCGAAATCTTAAAAGCTGTAAGATTTGGATCTGAGTTATCAACCATTTTTGTACTCTGCTGAAGTTTTTGAAGAGCTGCAACCATTTTCTCACGGCCAGCTAATTTCGCGCTTCCTGCATCTGCTCTATATTCACGAAAGCGTGAAAACCACATCGTAATAGGCATAGCAAGTAGGCCAAAAATAATATCGAGAACAAAGACAAGCGCCATATGGGCAAAAGGCCCAAGTCCTGGTCCCTCTTCGTCATCAGAGCGAAGTGCATTTGAGATAACCATGGCCCCAATTCGCGATAAGATCATGACAAAAGCGTTTACCACACCTTGAACAAGTGCCATTGTCACCATATCACCATTTGCAATGTGAGCGACTTCGTGACCAATGACACCTTCTGCCTCATCACGACTCATTGTATGAAGCAGACCTGCAGAAACCGCAACCATTGAATTATTACGGCTTGGCCCTGTAGCAAAAGCATTTACTTCATTTGAGTTATAAATATAAACTTCTGGATTCTTAATTCCACTAGCGCGTGCATATTGATGAACTGCTTGAGCAACCCATCCATAATTAGGATCATTTGGAGAGATCTCTGTCATGCGATAGGCCATTTTTGCCATGAATTTAGAGAGGGCCAAAGATATAAAAGACCCACCAAGTCCCCAAACAGCACAGATGATGATCAGGGAATTATAATTCATCCCCGCTTCTGTCATATAGCCGCGGATACCAAGTAAATTAAGAACGATACCGATTGTGGCAACGACCAATATGTTTGTAAGTAAAAATAAACCAATTCTTAGCATTTTAGATTAACTCCTAAAAAATAATATTCTCAATATGATAGAGATTAATCGTAAATTTGGTCAATAAGACGAATTATTGTTTACAAAAAATTAACAATTCAAAGTAATAAACCAGAAAGGCCTAAAGAAATATAATAAATAACCGACTATTTAATAAGGAACTGTTAACGATTTTCATTTAAAAAGAGCAAAATGATCAACAATAAACACATTACAAGAAAAGAAATTTTATGGAATGCGATCATTTTTGCAGCAGTTATCTTTACGGCCATCGAAGCGCCGTTTTCATTTATCTTTCAAACTAAAATTCAACAGTGGCAACTCTTTTGTGACTTTGCAGTATCCTCGCTATTTGTTTGTGACTTGATTATTAGAATTCGTAAGAAGAGATCGCAGAATATGAGCTTTACGTCTAAGGCCCATAAGAATAAGTGGTATGCACTAATAGGGATCGATTTAATCGCCTCTATACCCTATGATATTTTAAGTTACGCATTTGGCTTTCATGCCTTTACTTATTTTAGGCTCTTTCGCCTAGTGCGAATTGCACGTCTCTTTGAGATGGTTTCAAATCTGGCCTTTGTTCCTAAGATGATTAAATTCACAGCTGTACTTACACTCTTTATGGTTGCTGTACACTGGATTAGTCTGTGCTGGATTATGATCACTCCTATTGACCAGTCTCTTGTACAAGATCGTGCAACTCACTATATCACTGCCATGTATTGGACAGTAACGACACTGACAACGATTGGGTATGGAGATATTACGCCAACAACTAATGAAGGGCGCCTCTTTACCATGGTTATTATGATCTTAGGCGTTGGTGTCTACGGTTTTGTTATTGGTACAGTCAACAAGATGGTCCAAGATGGTGAGCGCTATAAGCAGCAAAACCGTGAAAAAATGCATGATCTAGTTAGTTTTATGAAGCATTACAACGTTCCTGAACGTCTTCAGCAAAATGTTTATAGTTACTACAATCACCTTGTCACAAAAAGATTAACTGAAAATGATAATAAGATTATTAATGAACTGCCTCAAGCACTTCAAGGAGAGCTTACAGTTTATATGAATATAAAACTTATTCGTAATCTACCTATCTTTAAAACACTAAGTTCAAGTTGCTTAAAAGAAGTGGCCGCGGCCCTTGAGCAAAAATACTATGGCCCAGGCCAAACAATAATCAATATTGGTGAAACTGGACACGAAATGTACCTTATTGGTCACGGAAGTGTTGAGGTTATCCTGAGTGATGGAAATGTTGTTGCAACTCTTCACGAAGGCCAGTTCTTTGGAGAGAGTGCTCTTTTACACGACACCAAGCGAAACGCTAATGTTCGCGCCATTGGTTATTGTGAGCTTTATAGACTTGATAAAGATCAATTTGATGAAATCACAACTCGTCATAATGACCTACTCGTTAGTATCACAAGTTTAACAACTCGCCGTTCCACAGATCGTTCAGAGCGTCACAGCCCAAGCGTGAAACGTGTTCAGCAAAAGCTTAAGGATCAGGAAAAAAACGAACCAGAAGCAGCTTAAATTCAACTCAAAAACGCTTGTTGCCTTTTAATCACCCCCATTCTTTGTTAAGATATTCTAATATTTTGGAGGAAACACAATGATGTTAGATAGTACAATTGCAAAGGAAGTTATCGACTACGCACTTCTTCGCGGCGCTGACTTTGCAGAAATTTTTGTCGATCGCCAAACGTTTGAATCAATCAGCATTAAGAGTTCGAATGTTGAAAATATTGAAAACGGAATTAACTTCGGAATTGGTATCCGTTTATTTTATGGAACAAAAGTTCTCTACGGTTATACAAATTCAACAAATAAAGAAGAACTGCTCGATATTGTTTCATCTTTAAGTGCAAAAGATCTTCGTGATCCTCTCGTTACTGCAACAAATTTTAATTTTGAGAAACCAATTCAAAATCACTTTGTTCAAACTGGACTTAAAAACAATATTTCTCTTGATCAAAAAATTCCACTTCTACTTGAAATTGATCGCCTGACTCGTGGGACAACAGATAAGATCACACAAGTTCCAATTGGAACAAGTCAACGCTTCCAAGAGGTTGAAATTTTCAACTCTGAAGGACTTCACGTCACAGATGAGAGAAACTATGTACGCCTTAGAGCGTCTTGTATTGCATCTGACGGAACGATTCAAGATAGTGCTGGTTATTCACCAGGAGCGATGCTTGGGTGGGAGTTCATTCAAGGTCAAGACCCTAAGTATATTTCGGAAAAACTGGCAAAAGAAGTTTTAACTAAGCTTAAGGCAAAGCCATGCCCGGCCGGAAAAATGCCAGTAGTAATTGATAATGGTTTTGGTGGCGTTATCTTCCACGAAGCTTGTGGTCACTTACTAGAAACTACTTCAGTTGCTAAAAAAGCTTCTGTTTTCTGGGATAAGATGGATCAAATGATTGCCTCTAGTGTAGTTAGTGCCGTTGATGATGGTACTAATCAAAACTACTGGGGTTCAATCAATATCGATGATGAAGGAATGAAGACACAAAAGACTCAACTTATTAAAGACGGTAAGCTTACAAGCTTTATGGTTGATAAGATGGGTTCAATGAAGACTGGTTTTGAGCGTACTGGTTCTGGACGTCGTGAAAACTATAAATATGCACCAACTTCACGTATGAGAAATACTTATATTGAAGCGGGTAAGGATAAGTTTGAAGATATGATCGCTTCAATTGATCACGGTATCTACTGTGCTCAAATGGGTGGTGGTTCAGTAAGTCCTGGTACAGGTGAATTTAACTTCTCTGTTATCGAAGGTTACGAAATTAAGAATGGAAAAATTGGAGATCCTGTAAAAGGGGCCACTCTAATTGGAACAGGCCCAGATGCTTTAAAGCAAATATCAATGGTTTCAGATAATCTTGATTTTGCGGCCGGTGTTTGTGGTTCAATTTCAGGTGGAGTAAACACAACAGTTGGACAACCTGCCCTTAAAGTTGATGAAATTCTTGTGGGTGGAGGTAAATAATGAGTAAGAATAAAACAGAGCTACAAAAAGACTATATTAACCGCACCCTTAATATGGCAAAGGATATGGGAATCGATAACGTTGACGTTATCATCTCAGGATCTGAGTCATTTTCACTTAAGGCCGAACAAGGTGAATTAAGTGAATATAAGAAGTCAAATACTGGAGCTCTTGGAGTACGAGTTGTAAAGGATCAAAGAATCGGACTAAGTTTTACAGAGGACTTAAGTGACGAAGCGATTCGCACAACCTTATACAATGCTTCTCAAAACTCAAAGTTCTCAAAAATAGATGAGTACCAAATAATCGAAGAAGGAATCTCTGTCGATGACGCTAATCCTAGTGTGAATATCGCTCACACACCAGATGCAAATGAGATGATTGAAAAGTCTCTCTATCTAGAATCAGAAGTAAGGCGTCGTGATGAAAATTGCCAAAGTGCTCCTTATAACGGGATTGCAGAAGGTGTTTCAAACTTTGCCATTGGTAACTCAAAAGGTGTTCTTTGTACTCATCAATCAAAGGCATACACAGCATATACCTCGGCCCTTGTTAAAAAGGGAGATAAAAATGCTATGCACTACCTAGCAGATACCAAGAGAGACTTTAGGGATCTTGACTATGATAAGGTCATCAATGGATCGCTAGAAGTAGCTAATAATTTCATCGATGCTAAACAAATTAAAACTGGTGACTATGACGTAAATTTTGAAATTGATTTATTTGATAATATTCTCTCAAGCTTTATGCTTCTATTTAGTGCACGTTCGGCCATCGATAAGTCAAATCCATGGCGTGACAAGCTAGGAGAATTAGTTGCTGACTCTCGCCTAACATTTAAAGACGACCCTTTCTACGTTGGTGGTTATAGTGTTTGTCCATTTGATGGAGAGGGAAAAAAGAAACAAGTAAATACTCTTTTAGAAAATGGTAAACTTGCCCAGTTTCTACACAATAGTGCCACAGCAAAAGAGCTAGGTCTTGCCAATAACTTCTGTGCCACTCGTGGAGCGAAGTCTGCACTAGGAGCAACGACTTCAAACTTCATCATTGAAGCTGGTACAAATACAAAAGACGAATTTAATTCTAGACGTTATGTCGAAATCCTAACAGCTCAGGGCCTTCACAGTGGGATTAGACCAATTAGTGGTGAATTCTCACTTGGTGTAAGTGGGCGTGTATGGAATAACGGTGAAATTGAAGGTTATTTTAAAGATGTAACAGTTAGTGGTAACTTCTTTAAAATGCTAAGTGAAATTGAGCTAATTGGTGACAAGCTTGAAGAATCGAGTGACCACTCATTCTTTACACCAAAAATTCTTTTCAAAGATTTAATGATTGCAGGATCATAATACTGAAAGATTAAAAAAGAAGGCCGCTTATCGCGGCCTTTTTTATTTGAGCATTTTTGGAAATGCAGATTCTTGATAGCGTTGAGAAATCAGTTCAAATAGGGTTACACCTTCACGCTCCCACTCCTTATCATCTCTTTGAAAAAGGTTTTGGCGCTGGCGCTTATCTTTAATATTTGAAATATAATTTTTAAGTTGGCCTGCAGTCATCTTTTGATCACCAAGCATAACCATCGCACCATCATCCATATCAAAAAGTCCGTCAGTCTCATCAAGGTTATCAAATGAAATTGCAGCAATTGATCCATCAGCTCCGATACCATCCGTACCAGCGCCACCTGAACCATTTAGGCCATCGCCACCACTTCCAGCTCCATATCCTTTTGCTGCGCGTGCGTTCTTAGAGTTTGAAGAGAGTGCATCTGGATTGATTTCCCCTTGAGTATAACCTTCACCAGATAAACTTCCATCACCACGGCCCTGATTGGCCATACGATTTTTAATACGAGATGCCGCTGAACTTCCTAGAGTTGAATTAAGGAAAGAATCTGTAAGTGAAGAAAGGTTTGAGTTATGCTCAGCACTTCTTTTATCTGCAATTCTTTGAAGAGAAGCAAATTCACCACTCTTACCACGTTTTGCAAGGGTGTCTTTCATTAGTTGTGTATCTTTACGTCTCTTAGCATTGCGATCAAGCTGCTTTCTAATACCATTACTTAAACGAGAAATAGCTGAGTTAGTTGAATTTCCACCTGTTTGAAGTTTTCCACTAACTGTCGAATCAAGAGTTTTTTCACCCTTAAGTGCATCAGCAAATTTAACGCCTGCAGTACTAAAACCACCTAACCAATTTGTAAACTGGCCAAATCCATTATTTAATTGAACGTCTGGAATACCACGGTGTGTTTGCTTGCGCTCAACATTAGTGGAAGCATTAATACCGTCGTTAACAGTATGATAGTAATTATGCATTTTTAAAGCATATGCTGCCGTTCCAGAAAGGTTTGCTAGTGTTTGTCCCATGAAATTATTAAGTTTTGCAATTAACATTTCAAAGTACGGAATAAGACCAGGTGTTATATAGTAGTCAAGACGACTCACCTTTGGTGCATAAAAATGGTAACGATAAGCATATTGGGCAAATTCATCGGCCATTCTTCTACGGTCTTCAGTTTCTTTTTCATCACCATTATCTTCTGAAACAAGAGTCGATAAGAAATAGCCTCTTGCATGGTCACGATAGAAATTTGTGATTCGATCATTAAACACATAGTAATTGTGGATATCATTCTTTCCAGCATTAAATGGAATCTTTGTGCGTGAAGTATAATTTGTCGAATACAGGCTCGACATATCTGGTAAGAACGGATCTAGTAGTTTAAGTGCAACACTTCCCTCTTTTTTAGCATAAGTATTTCTCGTACAAGCACCTGCAGCAAGTTCCTTATTACAGACATCATTATTCTGGGAGTGAAAACTCATACATTTAATCTTGTATTTTCGGCCGACTGGAACGCGTGCAATCTTCCAAGTCGAGCTGGTTCTTGGTCCACAAATATTTTCTGGCCCTCTTTCAGGGTCAAGATCAACATCGTAGTCACTACCAAATAGTATCCCACCTGTTGTGATATTTACGAGATTTCCAATAAGACTATTCTTATGGAGTCCAAAGAACTTCATTAACTTCATAATCCAACATACAGGATAGAGACACTTCTTACCAAGAGTGTACCTCTTTCCATTGTATTTGATGTAATTCCAATTGTATTCCTTAAGCCACTGCACAGTGTATTCAAAAAGGGCCGTACCAGCGCTAATATTTTGTAGAGTTGCATCTTCAATGGCCTTAATCTTCATCAGGGCCATATCACGTAAAAAGAGAGTAAAGTCCATACCATGGCCCTTTGCTGTCTCTTTTCTTGCATCTGTAAAAGTAACCTTACCATTTTGAACAAACTCTCCGTAACGAGAAGATTTTGTACACTCACCACTTCCAATACAAGCAGTTACTTGATCTAGGGTTTGCACAAAATAGTCTTGTTCTCTATCTCTAAGAGAATATCCATCATTTTTAACAACAGCATTTCCTAGAGAGTTTTCTTCAACAGCGGACTCACCACCAAGGGCCTCAACACCTTGCTTTTCTTTTTCTGTGATTGTTTGCATATAGTCTTTATCAGAAACCTTCTTACAGTTTCCACCAGTCTCATCACAAACTTCTTTTTCATTATTTAAAACGTAAGTGTCATACTTTCCTAACCCATTACAATTAGCAAGGTAATTGGCCTCAACATCTGGCTGAAGCCAGTCTTCTGGACTCATCGGCCCTACAGTATCAACACAACGACACATCATCTCAAGAGATCTTTTCTTTAAAACAGAATAGAGTTTAAATTGAGAGTGCTTATACTTAATGGCCTCAAAACGAACCACATCGCGAATATTATAGCGTCCAGCACCAGACTTAGGATCATTGCCATCAAAAGTTTCAAGAAACTTTGCATCGTCTTTCATGTAGTAATTTACAATATTATTACGTGCTTCTGGTGTAAGCTTTCCGTTATAGAATAAGTGAAGGAATATTTTCTTTTCATTCTTTGGTAAATCTTCAATATAATTTGTGATCTCTTTTAAGGCCTCTTCACCCACAGTGTAATCAAATTCATCCCACAGCGGTTTACCACGTCCTACGATAGAGGGATCGAAGCGAGAAAAATTAAATCCACGCATTGAATTCGTTTGAATATTCCAATTATACGGTTGGTTGTCTGTTCCAGTATAACTTCCACTAGCAGGACGATATGTATTGTACTGAGACTTAATATGAAAGAAGTCACCTTCGTCCTTACCACCAGTAGTATAGTCCATTGCATACATCATCATCATAACTTCAAAGTAGTCATTTGACTGAGCAGATAAAAAGTCACCAAATAGATTTACACGACAAGACTTCATATCTGAGACGTAAACATCTTCAAATAGAGGTGAAGCATTTTGATGGCCATTATAAAGAGTGTAGTCAGGGTCAGTTGTCTCCTTCCCAGTCATCATTGAAATATAATTTGCCTCTACGACTCCATCATTAATAGTAATCTTAGCGTTATCAATACATTGATTAACAAGTTTCATACGAGTGCTATGGTCTGAACCGAGAGGAGCACCCTTATTGGCACAAGAAACAATAGCATTTTGATATGGGGCCGCAAATTTATTAAAGGCATCACTTGAGTTTTGAGGATGCTTTGGATTTGCCTGCGTCTCTTCTTTAAAGTGATCTAGTAATTTAGTGGCCTCACTTGTTTTTGCAGCAACTTGTTGTTGATGAGAGTACTCTGTTGAGACACCAACGTATAGCTGCTCAAAACATTCCTTACGAGGGTAACGAGTTGGAGCATCATTATCATATACTCTTTCAGGTTTTGATAAACATGAATTGTACTCACTATCAACAGTTGCCATATATGTACTAGCTCTAGAGCTTGTGACCTGATTATTTGATAGTAAAGCACTCAATTTTGACTTAAGTGTAGAGACCTTAGATTGAATCTCTGATGAATCACCTGCATTGCCAAAGGCATGGGCACTAGGAATTAATAAATTCATCAGCTTTGAGAATGTTGGTAGAATTGGAGCACAAACTCCATTTGAGTTTTTAAATAGAGACTCACAACACTCACCGCCTTTATCAGGTCGTTGACCAACACTGAAACAACTTGAGCACTTATAATTTGCACGACATACTTTTCGAGTCTTATCACATGAATTTGAACAACATTCGCTATCTTTTGAACAAGAGTCTTTTTCAATACTACATGTATTAATATTTGTTAGACGCTTCATCTTCTTGCATGAGCCAGACTCACAAAAGTCTTCTAAAGGAGAACAAGCTTGATTTTCTTTTTTTGAAACCAGACACTTCTCATAAACATGTTTTGAATTTGAATAAAGAGGAAGTCCACATACTGTACCTTTCACACATTGATTAGTTGGTGAATAACATGGGCCACCTTTTGGAATAAATTTTGCTTCTGTATAAATTAGAAGAGATAATTCTCTAGCACGAGTGTTTACGGGCTTTTTCTTTACTTTATCAATGAGAAATTGAATATATTCATCACTAGTGCCATCAAGGTTTTCTTTCATATAAGCTTTTAAAGCTTTCTTATCGATTTCTTTTCCCTTGCCAACAATTGCCTCTAGCTTTTTCGCTTCTTCAGTAGCAAGCTTGGCCATTTCATTTGAAGCATAGGTATGAAAATTGAACAAGGTAGTGAATGTGAATAATATTATGAGACGAAACATATTTCCCTCTTAATTCCCTTAAGATTAAATTTATATATATTTTATCGGAATAATGAGTAATTTACTCAAGCAGAATATAAATCTTTAATTTTAGGTACAAAATTCGGAAAATCAACAACTTGCGTGTGCCAACTTAATGCCACACACAAGTGTAATATTAGATACTTAGCTTTTACTTAGCTTTAGCGATTGCTTCGTCAATCATGGCCTTACGAGTGGCCGCATCTTTCCATCGATCCCTAGCATCTGGTGCTAATTTATGAATCGGATCAAAATAAGTGAATAACTTATCTGGCTTAACATAAGGTGCTCGCCAAACAGAGATTCCATTTTCTTGATCATAGTACTCATAAGAAGCAACATGGCGTTTTCCACCACCTCCAGGAAGGTCACATACAAAAGTAGGAGTATTGAAACCAGCAGTCGTACCACGAACGGCCTTTTCTAGCTCTTCACCTTCTGCAAGAGTTGTTCTGAAGTGCTCACAACCAGGAACCATATCGTGCATATAAACATAGTATGGCTGTATATTCATATAACCAAGCTTACGAGTTAATAGAACCATCGTATCAACATGATTATTTACACCCTCTTGAAGTACGGCCTGGTTACGAACAAGGATACCTTCGCTAAAAAGACGATCCATGGCCATTTGAGACCATTTCGTAATTTCAAGTGGAGAAGAAAAGTGAGTATGGATCACCATTTGTTTTCCAAAACCCTTGGCAAGATTATTAACCTTAATAAGCGCTTCCATCCACGCATCATCTGTTAAGATCTTTTGTGGAAAAATTGCAATCCCTTTCGTAGCATAACGAATACGACGGATATGAGGTATCTTTAATAAGTTTTCACCAATGTATTGAATCTGCTTAGGGTTAAGCATGAATGCATCCCCTCCAGAGATAACAACATCCTCAACTTTTGGGTGAGCTGCAAGGTATGCAAATACATTATCCCAATGCTTCTGATTTGCACCATATGATTCTTTTTCAACTGTCTCAGTAGAGCCACCAATAACACGAGAGCGTGTACAATAAGCACAGTAAACTGGACAAATTGTTAGAGGTAGAAAAAGGACCTTATCTGGATAGCGGTGAGTTAGCATTGGAACTGGTGAGTCGACATCTTCACTTAAAGAGTCGGCCATATGCATTGGGTGATCTTCTAGGAATTGAGATCCAATAGGAAGGAATTGCTTTCTTAAAGGACAGTTTACAGGGTCATCCCAATCAATTAATGCAAATACATATGGAGTGATACGAATATTCATTGGAGTTATATGTTGACCTTGCTTTAGGTCTTCAAAAAACTCATCTGAAATTTTATCACCAAGAACTTTTTTAACTTGGTCAATTTTTCGAATCGAATTCTTAAGTTGCCACATATGATCTGAGAACTCGCCTCTAGTAACATTTTCCCAAGCAGGAATTTGTTTCCAAAAGTCATCATTTCTAAAATTTCTGTGTTCTAAATCTGGAATCTTCGAGTGATCTACGCCTTGATCAATTGTCGTCATAAAATAATCCTTGAATGTAATTTTACATATTATATCCTAAAAAATTCCTTTTTAGGAAACGCTAAACGTGTCATTATTAATATATGGAAAAACCTAATTTAGATTATACCTCAGATGTTTTAGATAATGTCACTAGACAGATTTCATGCGAGAGCGTCAACTCTTTTCTCTTCGCTCAAGGTTACTATCACGGCAAAGATCGTTTAATGCAAATGGAGATGTTGCGTCTAATCGCACAAGGTCGTTTGTGTGAGTGCATTAAAGATAGTGAGGAAACTTTTGCAATTGATAAGTATATGCGTGAGTTGGGTATTAATCACTATGCTAAAGAAGAAGTACAAAATATTGATGAAGAAACAAATAGCTTATTAACACACTATGTAGATGGGATAAATAAGGCCATTCACGAAGCTTATCCCTTTGAATTCAAAATTCTTGGCCACAAACCAAGTGCGTGGACAATAAGTGATACAATCCTAACAATTAAAGCAATGAGCTTTCTAGGACTGGCCCAAGGGCAACAGGATCTAGAGAAATTAATTATTCAATTACTACAGAATGCGCAAAAATTAGACGACAAAAACGATCAACAAACACAGGTCGAAAGAATTAAGTCACTGGCCAAAGGTGCTCTTGATACAATTACAGATAGTGAAGTTAATCTTGTTAATAAAGTTAGAATCTACAATCCACTTATTCCTGAAAGTTATAAATTTTTAAAAAACATTCCAAAGATTCAAGCTTCAAATAACTGGGTTTCAAATATGCAGGGACATGCAATACATGCCTGTGACCCGCATTTAGAATGTAATCGACTTCCTGCAATTTGGTATGAAATAAAGGCCAATATAAAAAATGTTGGTAACTTTTTTGGTATTTCTATGCCTGGTGTACCAGGATTTGTTATGGGAAGAAGTGATGATACGGCCTTTTCTTTCACATACGGCTTCATGGATATGGTAGATCACTTCATTGAAGAGGTCCGTGATAATAAGTATCGTTTTGAATCAAACCTATTTGATTTCAAAATAAGAAGAGATCTCATTAAAAGAAAGAAGAAAGAAGATGTTGAAATATATATGCGTGAAACTCATGCTGGCTTTCTTGAAGTCAATAGTGAGCTAGAGAGCATAACTGATGGACACTACTTATCGATGGCGTGGTCATGTCGAAAAAGAGGTGGCGCAAAAACACTAAAGGCCATCATAGATCTTCTCTACGCAAAAAATGTCGATGATTTATTCGCATGTGTTTCTAATGTGGCCATTAGCTGTAATTGGCTATTATCAGATTCAAGCGGAAATATTGGTTACCATCAATCTGGAGTACTTCCAAAGAGGGCCCATTCTGGCCTATACCCTGTTGAAGGTTATTTTAAGCAAAATATCTGGCAAGGTTATCATGAAGGCAATCAGCTATATCATTACAAAAACCCTGATATTAAAATAATTGCAACTGCTAATAATCGAATTCAGCATGAGCAATTCCCAACGGCCATCAATGCGCCGATGGCATCTTATCGAAAAGATAGAATTGAAGAGCTATTGATTGGCAACAAAGATCATAACGTTGAAATGTTTAAAAAGATGCAATCTGACACATTCTCAAGACAAGCAGATCTTTATATTAACGTTTTTCATTCAGTCTTTGAAAAGAATGAGATAGGCCAACGCCTAATAAATTGGAAGCGCAACTATGATGTCGACAATTGTGAAGCAACTTTATTTGAAGATTTCTATCGCACCCTACTTAAAGACTTCTTTAGTGATCACCTTCTAGGAGAACAAGTCACAACTTATTGTATGGATGAAACGTCAATTATCGCTGACTTCTACGGTTTATTTGATCGTATTTTCCTAACAAATGATATTGACCATATTTGGTTTAAAGATAAAAAAGAAAAAGAACACTATATTCAAAAAGCACTAGAAAAAAGTCAACTCCAAGCACCAAAGAATATGCGCTGGGGAGATAAGAATCGTTATAAGATGAAGCATATTTTATTTGATGGAAAACTCCCTGCTTTCCTAGGCTTTGATATTGATAATGTTGAAATACCAGGCAACCGATCGACCATTACCCAAGGGGCAGTCTATGAGGCCCATGGTAGGACGACTTCTTTTGTACCTTCATGGAAAATGGTTACTGACCACAATCAAGCAGACGTCTACACAGTCTTACCAGGAGGCTTAAGTGATCGCAGGTTCTCAAATAACTACAAAAGTGATGTAAGTAACTGGATTAATGGGCTTTACCGCCACAATGTCATCACGAATGGTAAGTGACTAACCTATTAATACTTGGTCTGTAAGCTTTACAGGCCAAAGCTGCTATTCAAATAAATTTGCTATAAAGAGAGAATGAAAACTCTATTTATATCGCTACTAATTGCCTCGTCACTGCCTTTAACAATTAAGGCAAAAGAATATAATAGTTTAGACTTTCAAAAGTCTGCGGCCTCATATGATAAGCAGCTTCAAGCTGCTTTGATGGACTTCGTTTATGAGACAAAAGACATTGCCTATCAAACGACTTTTACTCCACGTTATATTGTTCGCTACCACGAGAGACTGGAATTAATAGCGGCCTACGAACAACTCGACTACTTACTACATGTACATGATGAAGCAGTAGAAAAAATCACTCATCATATAAGAAAGAAAAATAACGCCAAGGCACTAGAGCTTATAAGAATTCGTACTTCCAAGTACAAAGCAATGCTGTCACTTATGAACTACATGATGATGTCAGGTGAAAACTTTATCTCAGTCTTTTCAGATGACTTTGAAGATATAAATTACGAGTCGAAACATTTTGAAGCAGATTTCAAAGAAACAAAACGTCAATTAAGCGACTCCAATCGTGTAAATAATCAGACAGGCAGAAATCATATCTCAGCTCCTTATAATCGCTATCAACTGAGATACATTAAAGCTGCGACAATCACAGATTTTCACAATCTCGACGATGAAGTGTTAAAGCTTGCAGGTAACGATAAGGGCCTAAAGCTTCTTGTTGAAGATATTGAAAATGATATTGAAGAAGCTCGCCAAGAGCTAACTTCATTTAAAAGCTTACTTAGAGAAACAAGTTGGAATGCTGGCCGCTATACAATCTTCTACAATATCAAAGAATTTATTTTAAAAAGTTTTAGCTATATTGCCCTGCCTATAAAGCATGCAATAAAGGTAGATGAGCTTAAGAAAATTTCTGAGGCAGAATTTGAACCAGGAGACGTTGGTGCAATCCAACGATATGGAAAGTTATCTAATCTCGTATTTAAAGGTAACTGGACCCATGGCCTAATGTTTATTGGAAAGTATTCTAAATTTAATAATTACTTTAAAGACGATATAGAAACAAATGAAGTTTTTGCAAAAAGGTGCGTTAGCGAATTCATGAAATGCCAGGACTATATGTCGTATTTAAAAGAGAAATATCCTGAGTCTATGAAAGAATATGAAGATAGTGAAAAACAGGGTAGGCCATATGTAACACTTGAAGGACTAAAGCCAGGTGTTGTTTTTATGGAACTAGGTCCATCAATGGCCTGGGATAATTTGGTTATTCTTCGACCTAACCTAACAAAGAAAGATAAGGCGCTTGCACTAGAGCGTACATTTAAAAGTATTGGAAAGAAGTATGATTATTCATTCAATGGAAATTCGTATTCTCGTTTCGTTTGTACGGAACTTATTCAATACTCTTATGAAACAAATCCTAATGAAGACAAGCAAGGAATTGAATGGGATGTAAACCTTGTGATGGGCAAGCCTGCAATGTATGGCTTTGATTTAGTACAAACATTCATCAATCAAATAGAAGACCCTACTCGTAAAAATCAATTAAGTCTTGTCGTCTACATGAAAGGACTTAAGAAAAAAGAACTTGAGCAAAAGGGAAAGACTCCGGATTTTGGAACGGCCAAAAGAGGAACAATACAAGAATTAAAAGAAACATTATAAGAAAAAGAAAGGCCGCTTAAAGCGGCCTTTTTTATTAATTACTTTGACATAACAAAGTTAGATGGAAGTGGAAGAATTGAGCCTTCAATATAAATAGGCTTCTTTACACCTTTTTCAAGACGAGGTGACTCCATATCTAAAACTTCATTTTTCGCTGATGCAATTGCATTATCAACTGAAACTGTTAGAGATAAAACAGCAGCACGATGTGCACGCTCAGAGTTCACAACACCTGATGTTTTTACTTTTCCAGCAAGGAAGCCTTTTACATCAACTGTTTCAAGAATAATTCTCTTTACTTGTAGCGGCGTCAGTTCAGGATTGATATCAAATACCTTACCTGCAACACCAGCAACATATGGAGCTGCTTGAGATGTTCCTGATACTTTAATGTATTTATTTCCTGGAGCACTAGAAAGAATTCCTACACCAGGAGCAGCAACATCAACCATCTTCGCACCGTAGTTAGAAAATGGAGCTAGTTGATCGTAGTCAATTGTTGCAGCTACAGAGATTTCATTATCACCTTGAATATTTGTTGGTGAAGTTGGGAAAACATCATTATCAAGGCCATCATTACCTGCTGCAAAAACGAATAATGTATTTGGAGCTGCCTGAAGCATTGATTGAGAGTTTTTAACAAGAGCACTTAGAAAGTACTTTGCATACATATCAACTGTTTCTGGATTTGGTTCTTTCTTTGAAAAAGTCTTCATTACAGTTTCAACAATCATCTTTGCTTGTGGGTAACCTGTACCAAAAGAGCCATTCGCAACACGTGCTCCGTGGTCTGCGATATAGTAAGCAATTTCGTTAAATGTTGAAGTCTGTGCTTTTGCAAGTTGATCAATTCCTGCCTTAATTAGTTTTTCAACAAATCCACCTAAGAATGAATTAACAGCAATTTTTTGACCAGGAAGCTTAACCTCTGTTGGAATAAGCTTAACTGCAAGAATTTTAGCATCATCAGATTTTTCAGCAGAGATACCAGCGACGTGTGTTCCGTGCATAAAGTTTCCATACACAGTCATTCTCTTAATGAAGTCTTCGTCTTTTACAATCGTTCTTATCCAAGTAACCTCTTCTTCAGTAATTGTTCCTCTCATTGACTTCTCTTGAAGCTCAAAGAACTTAACCATGTCATCATTTAAAGTACCAAGGTACTTATAGTCGATAACTTGATTATTACTTTCTGCAAAGTTCCAACCGTAGACATCATCTTGATAACCATTACGGTCCTCATCTCGATCGTTACCAGGAATTTCTAGTTCATTAATCCATGCTTTTGGAGCAATCTGCTCATGCATCATATCTGTACCAGAATCAATAATTGCGATTGTTGCAGCACTTGTCGCACTTGATAAAAGTGCTACTGCTAATATATTTGCTAATATTTTCAAAATTTCCTCCAATGAAATATATTTTGATTAAATTTAAGCTCTATTATCTATTTTAAAATGTAGATTGCATATGTAAAATGAAGATAGCTTACAACGTCTTACATAGAACAAATACTATATAGTATAAAGAACTCAAATACAGCAGAGGAAGTCATGCGTCATTTAACGATATTTGCGACAGATGTCATCAAAGGTCCCCTATTCCAAGATTTAAAAGAACAAGGCCATACAGTTAAAATTTGGGATCGTTTAAAACATGGAACAATCACTCAAGATGACATAGTCGAAAATGCAAAGGAATGTGATGTTATTATCTCAATGCTGAGCAATAAATTTGATGCACAAACTTTAGAAAAACTTCCAAAACTTAAACTCATCTCTCAATATGCAGTTGGTTTTAATAATATAGATATTGATTACTGTAGAAAAAATAATATTGCTGTCACAAACACGCCAAATGTTCTCACAAAGGCCACGGCAGAGCTTGCGATGGCACTGATGCTTTGTAGTGCACGAAAAATTGAAGCAGCAAGACAAAATGTAATTAATAAAGAATGGCAAACATGGGAGCCAGCAGGCTTTATTGGAAAATCTTTATTTGATTTAAAACATGGAATTATTGGAGCAGGAAGAATTGGGACTCAATTTGCAAAAATGTGTAAGGGCGCATTTAACCAAAAGATTCTCTACACTGGCCCAAGCAAGAAAGATCAAATTGAAAATGAGTGCAATGCAACTTATGTTGATCTTCAAACACTTTTAAAAGAAAGTGATATCATCTCTATTCATTGTCCATATACTCAGTCAACACATGAGCTTTTAAGTCACGATGCCTTTAAATTAATGAAGAAAGATTTAATTCTAATTAATACGGCAAGAGGTGAAATTATAAATGAAAATGCAATGTATGACTTCTTTAAAAATAATGAAGAAGCACAGGCAGGACTTGACGTTGTTTGTAACGAGCCACTAAGTAGTAACTCTCCTTTAAGAGAACTATCCAATATCTTCATTCTTCCACATATTGGTTCAGCAAATGATGTTGCACGTTCTGATATGGCCAAGCTCATTTTTGATAATATTCAAAGCTTTGCAAATAACGAAGATTTAAAAACAAGTGTTTAAGAATTTTATATAAGGTTTACCTAAATTAAGCTGAAGATTTTTTGATATATTTATACATTATATTCATGAATATAAAGGAGTTATTCATGAAAAAAATATTAATAATCGATGACGATCAAGAAATCAGAGACCTGCTTAGGGCGCTACTAGAAAGTAATTATAATATCGTTGAAGCAAGTAATCAGGATGAGGCCATTGCGACGGCCTGGCAAGAAAAGCCAGACCTAATCCTCTTAGATATACTATTACAAAATGAATCTGGATTTGAAATTTGCTCGCAATTAAAAATGAATGATGAACTTAAAGATACACCAATTGTTTTCATTTCTTCAAAGAATAATGTGAATACAAGAGTAACTGGTTATCAACTTGGTGGCATAAACTTTATCAGTAAACCATTTGAGCCTTCAGAAGTTAAAAGCATTATTAGCACAACTCTTAAGTCTGTTAACAATGAGAATGCACTTGAAGTGATTAATTACCGCGACATTGCTCTTAATATCCCATCTCAAGAAGTTAAAATACGTGGAGAAAGAATTCATTTTACATCTTCAGAGTTCAAAATAATTCATCTACTTCTAAAAAATGAGCAAAACGTTTTGGCGAGAGAGAAAATTCTCAATCATATCGCTCCTGATAATCATAAGGTTAACGATCGCATGATTGATACTTATATAAGTTCAATTAGAAAGAAGATCAAAAATTCTAACTTTATCATCAGAAGTGTTTACGGTGAAGGTTACAAAATTCAAGAGGTATCACTGTAGGTCTTAATAGGCCTACAGACTGTTTAAATAACGTCTTACTTAATCTAAATTAAGCTAAATTTAGACGACTTATCCCTATGGTAGCACTTAAGTCAATTATACTGTTCCTATGAAAAAGCATATCATGGTTATTGACGACTGCTACGAAACTGCCAAGCTCCTTGCCACTAGCCTCGAGAACACATTTAACTCACATGTTCGTTTTCACACTAATCCATTTAAGGCCATTGAAGATATACAAACAATTAAGCTTAATCGCGGAGAGAAGCTTTATATTATTTGCGACTATATGATGCCACAGATGGATGGAATTGAATTGTACGATGAGATCTCATTACTCGATAAAGAAATGAGTTTTATCTTAGTAACAAATGAAAATGACAGCCAAGTAATAGAAGAGGCCGCACGCAAAGGTATCGATCTCTTTGTACTCAAACAACAAGGCTTTGATGTCGTGATTAACCAGATTAATAAAATAATCAATGATGAAAATAGACTCGGTCGAGATATTATAGAGGTATTTGAAATAAGTGATGTTGTTCAAGGTTATCGTGTCGTTGAAAAAGATCATAAACACTTAAAGCTTTTAACAAAGGAAGAGATTCCAAGGAATGCCATTATTAAATTAGATGGTCACTCTTCGAGAGCTCAAATTTATAAAGTTGATAGTTGTAAAATAGTCGACAATAATATTGAAGTCGAATGCAGTCCCGTTAAGGCCTCATAAGTTTAATACGATGAGCTACGACAATTGCAATAATCAAAAGAAGTCCAGCTAGCATATTTCCACCGCTGCCACTATTATTAACATCTTCAATCGTTCCGCAGGCTCCTCCACCACTTTTGCCACTACTATAGCTATCGTTTAAAGCAGCTGTTCCACCTACTAGAACGGGATCGTTATAACGGAAACTTGCATTAGGAGTTGTCGAAAATGCTAGAGATACTGCCTCGTATGCATCAACAGCACCTTTTGCACAAGAGCTGCGATCGCAATAATAATCAACAGCTGTTTTTGTGATGATATCTCTAACCTGATCTGGATATAAAGAAGGATTTGCTTGAAAGATCATTGCGGCAGTTGCTGATATAAGGCCAGCGGCCATTGAAGTTCCATTCATTCTTGAAAAGACAGCAGTTCCTTGCGTTGATTGTCCACTATTAACAGTCGATAAAATACTATCCCCTGGAGCAGCAATATCGACAATACGGCCATAATTTGAATAGGAAGAGCGAGCACGTGTTGTTGCAACGGCACCTACTCTTAAAACTCCACGGCAATTTGATGGAGTATAGAAAGAAGCGTCTGCGTTTGAATTTCCAGTTGCAACCACAACAACAACACCTTTAGAGCGCGCAAAATCAATTGATTCTTGCATGTAACGACTACAACTACCACGTGCACCTAAAGACATATTTACAACACGGGCAGGATAAGGATTGGCCGGGGCTCCGGAAACACTACCGCCAGCTGCCCATCTCAGAGCATCAGCAATATCTGAAGTAAGACCACCGCATGCACCTAAAACACGAAGTGGCACTAAATTAACGTTTTTGGCGGCCCCAACGACACCATAACTATTATTAGAACTTGCACCAATAATTCCTGCTACGTGTGTACCGTGCCACGTTGAGGCATTTGTACCAGAATTACATGCAGTAGTAGCAGAGCCATAATCCCCTTCATCATTTGGATTTGCATCACGGCCATCGCCATCTCTTGAATTATCAGAGTCGGATATAAAATCATATCCACCTACAACATTTGTATTCAGATCAAAATGGTCTGTTATCCCCGTATCAATAACTGCTACATTAACTCTCGTATCTGTTTCAGAAGTTGCATACTCTCGTGCATGATAGAAAGTATTGTCGAGGTAATTTGTGAAATGCCACTGACTAGGATAGTAAGTGTCGTTGTACTCACCACCATTAGCAAAGAGCCTTAAATCTTCTTCCACGTATTCAACGTCGTCACTTAAAGCGAATGAAGAAAATTGTGAGCTTGGATTAATTTTTGATTTTTCGACACTTCCATCTTTGTATTTAATGATAAAATCGGCCGAAATATTGGCCGCACTGAAGGCGGCCAAAGCAAGTACTAAAAGTCGCATACTCAATCCTTGAGTTCTTTGATCTTATATATCTTATATAAAGAAAGGCCTGTGGCATCCTGCCTGAGGCAACTACTATATACTAAGCACAAACCGTGCCAATTGTTCATCTTACGATATCAGCTACATCCCAGCATTTACCTGTCAAAATGACACACGCTAGGGCCAAATTGCGAAGAAAAAGGTGTCAGAATTGTGACTTAAATAAAATTTAAATTAGCTTAAAAAAATTAGGCTTGATTTAATTGGACTCAATTAAGGTAACTTTCCAACGACGATTGTCTGGATCAGTTATAAAGAAGAATTGCACACCTTCATGCACAAGTATTTCAGGTATCTTTTCATTAGAGAGAATATTAAGGTTTTCACCAGAGCTTTCTAGTCGATAGTTTACAAACTCAACCTTCTTTTGTAGCTCAATTAACTCATCGTAATTATCAACAACAAAATCAAAAACGATATTATTACCAACTTGGGCAAGTTTAGGACGTTCAACCACGAGAAATCGTAACTCATCGTTAAAGACAACAACTGAGTCAGACGCTCCTTCAACTTCAAGATCAAAAACTTCACTTAAAAAAGTGGAAGTTAAATGAGCATTTGAGCTAAATAAAACGATGTGACCTAATTTCATCTCTTAATTATTACGGGCCTTTTCGATATCGTCAATAATGGCATTGATTTTTAATACGTATTCCCCATCACAACCATCTTCTTGGCAGTGAACAACGCGGTTACATTTAGCTTTAGTATCCCACTCAAAATCATCATGGCCACGAATAAGAAGGCCAACCATCTTATTACTTTCTTTTGAAAATACTGGCCCACCGCTATTGCCACCAAAAGCGTCTAGATTGGTGATATAAAATAAAGGATCAATATCTCTGACAAAACCATTATAAGAATACTTTGATAAGAAACCGTTTGGATGACCAATCATATAGACTTCATCTGAAACTTCTAGTTTAGTTTCTTCTACTTCCACAGGCTTTCTACCACCTTCAACTGTACGATCTAACTCAATTAGTGCGTAATCAAATGTCTTATCGCGACTTTGGTTATAAGCAAGAATCTTCTTGCAGTTATATACCTGAGATTTCACAAAGTATTGAGTTGCATTACTACTTCCAAGATCCTCACGTGCATCAAAGATAAAGCTTTTACGATCACAAGCGATTTGAACATTTTGAATGCAATGTGCGGCCGTTAGAACCTGCTTTGGCCCAACAAGAACAGCACTACACTTTCCATACGCTTTCTGGTCAAGAAACTTCTCTTCCCCCTCACAAAGACGTGCATTCTTTGTGAAATCAGAACCGGTTATAGAAAATAGCCTACCGCTAATTACTTCGTTTAAACTCCAACGATTAACAACAATAGCACTCGAGTGAGCATTTATCTTTGCAACAGGAGAATGCATTAACGTTCCTGCATTGACATCAACGATATCAAGATCACCATAAATGGCCTTATCAATATTATCAATTAAATCTGAAATACTTGGCGTAAGATATGCAAAAGCATTGAATGAAATAAAAAGTGAAGTAATAGAAAATAATACTTTTAATTTGTTCATTTTGGCCCTTTATAAAATAATGTTCATATATATAGGCCAAAAAGCTGATAAACACGAGTATTTACGTAATTTTTGTAATTTTTCCAACCTCGTGAACACGGAAAATAAGATCATCTACCTCGTTGAAATCACGTGCAAACTGGCCAAGATACATCCAGTGCGGACCTTCACTCGCGGCCAGTAAGGCCTGTTTATCATCTCGAATCTCTGGGCGCTCTAAGCTAATAAGATGACGCAAGAAAGACTTCTTAGAAATACCAATGAGCCAACGCTTAGATATTGTTTGAATCTCATGTAACTCATCTAATAGATTTAGATTTTGATCTGTGGTTTTTGAAAAGCCAAAACAAGGATCTAAAATGATTCGTTCAGAAGCTATGCCTGAGCTTTGAAGCTTATCCATTGCCTGCTTGAAAAAAGTCTTTAGAGAGTTAGCATTGAGCTTAGGATCCAAGTAATTCATATGCTCAAGAGTCTTATCGCGGCCAGGAACGAGAGTGTGACAAAGGACGTACTCAATCGTTGGATAATCATTTAAAAGCTTTATACATTTATCGTCGATAACACCAGAAACATCATTCCAGATAATACGTTCAAACTCTATAGCATACTTGTCTAAGAACAGCCTCATTGTTTCAGGCTTATAGGTATCAATTGAAATCGTTTTAAATTCATTTAGATACTTAAGGTGCTGGAACATATACGAATCAAGCCTGGCCCATTCTTCTTGTAAGGAGACAGGATCATTAAAAGGAGCGCTACTTTCAGCACCAATATCGATACCGTAATTGGCGTTTTTAAACTTTTCTAATTGTTTGATTTGATAGTCTTGATCGAGATTTAAGTGGCCATCAGAGAATGAATTAGGGGTAGTGTTAACTACCCCTAAAAAAGATATTTTAGTCATTTTAGATTATGCTAATTTTGGATCGTCAATTGGTTTAGAAATTGTCGACTCACCTGCTGCTTTTTGAGAAGGTGCTTGTTGGTTATTAACCTCTTCAACTAAAGGAACACCAATATCTTCACCATCGATTAAAGACTGAATTTGTTTTGAATCAAGAGTTTCCCAAACAATTAGTCCTTCAGCAATTCTATCAAGCGCATCACGGTGATCAGTTAAAATCTTTTTAGCAACTTTATAGTTCTCATCTAAGAAACGTGTGATTTCTGTATCGATTTCACGTGCTGTCTCTTCAGAGTACCCTACACCTTCACTTGGTGCAGTTGAACCAAATGGAGAATTACCTGGTTGATGGAAGTTACGTGGTCCCATTTTAGAACTCATCCCCCATGAACAAACCATACTAGAAGCAAGTTGAGTTGCTCTTTCGATATCATTTGAAGCACCATTTGAGATTTCGTTAAAAACGATTTCTTCAGCAACACGTCCACCCATTAAGAAAGCAATGAAGTTTTCAGCTTTCTCTAGTGTTAAGTTGTGCATGTCTTCGTTTGGAAGAGTTTGCGTCACACCTAAAGCTCCTCCACGAGGCATAATAGAAACCTTATGGATAGGATCAGTCTTTGGAAGATTCATACCAACAAGAGTGTGTCCTGCTTCGTGGTATGCAGTTACTTTCTTTTCTAGATCAGAAAGTACCATCGACTTTCTTTCAGGCCCCATTAGAACCTTATCTTTTGCTTGTTCGAAATCGATCATTTGAAGAACCTTCTTACCGTAACGAGCAGCAAATAAAGCAGCTTCGTTAACAAGGTTTGCAAGGTCTGCACCTGTGAATCCAGGAGTCCCCTTTGCAATTACTTCAAGATCAACAGCTGTATCAAGTGGAGTTTTCTTTGTATGAACCTTTAGGATTCCAAGACGTCCGCGAACATCTGGAGGTCCAACAGTTACACGTCTATCAAAACGACCAGGTCTAAGAAGGGCCTTATCAAGTACGTCAATTCTGTTTGTTGCCGCAATAAGAATAACACCTTCATTTGATTCAAAACCATCCATTTCAACAAGAAGTTGGTTTAGTGTTTGTTCACGCTCATCGTGTCCACCACCCATACCGTGTCCACGGTGGCGTCCAACAGCATCGATCTCATCAATGAAGATAATACAAGGAGCATTCTTCTTACCTTGTTCAAATAGGTCACGTACACGAGATGCACCAACACCGACAAACATTTCAACGAAGTCTGAACCTGAAATAGAAAAGAATGGAACACCTGCTTCACCAGCAACAGCTCTTGCAAGAAGAGTTTTACCTGTACCAGGAGGACCTACAAGGATTACACCTTTAGGGATCTTACCACCAAGATTAGTGTATTTCTTTGGATCCTTAAGAAAGTCTACAACCTCTTCTAGTTCTTCTTTTGCTTCTTCTACACCTGATACATCAGAAAATGTAACTTTCTTATCGTGTGGAGAAAGCATACGTGCTTTAGACTTTCCAAAACTCATTGCCTTGCCACCACCTGATTGAAGTTGGCGAAGGAAGAAAATAACAATGAGGAATAGGAAAATCATCGGTCCCCAGTGCAGCAAGAAAGTTGTGATAACGTTTTGTTTCTCTTCCGCTTCGTACTCTGGATAGATTCCGTGAGTTTCTAAAATTTTAAAAGTTTCGGCACCTGTCGTTCCTGTCGCTTCAAACCAAGCTCCATTCTCATAGCCGTCCTTAAACTTTCCTAAGATCTTGTCCTTACCCTTTAGAACAACTTTATCAACATGTTTGCCTTTAATTGCACTAACAAAGTCCGGGTATGTCACAGGCTTGTATGCCTGGCGGCTTTCAGAAGAAATTTTAGCGATGGCCGCAAACATAAGGATTAAGATAATCCATAGGAGGAGTGTTTTGTTTTGTCCTTTCATTAAAATCCTTTTTAATTAATTTTCAAATTAACTATTAATCAAATATTCACTAACTAATTACAATTCTTAATAAAATATAAAGCTATATTGTAACCTTATAGTTATTAAAATGGTATCATTTTAGTGAGTGTCAAGCCTAGTAATTTAAAGCCAAACTAAAACTTTACCGCTTTTACGCCATGAATAATGAACTGGAAGACTAATTTCAGAAAAGAACTTGTTTAGGTTCCCATCCCTATCAGCTATCGGACAAATCTTAAGCGAATGCTTAGTATTAGTGTTATTTGATAGAAATGGAACGCCTTCAGGAATCTGCGAATGATTAATGCTAAAATTAATCTTATGACCTTTCTTGACCACGGCCAAATGATTTTTAAAATTAAATACTCGTAGCCCTCCGCTAAAGCTTAATGGCCCAATACTCGAAGACTTTACAAGAGAGCGTAGCTTATTAAACTGTGAATGAGTTCGCCCTTTTGATGAATGAGATTGTGAAAGAATCGCCTGCTCAATGCCCTCACTAATTTCACCATTATATGAAATCACGATCCCCCACTGACGCTGAATAACCTTGAAGTCTTGTGCACGACTAAGCTCTTTTTTAATCATTTTCAGCTTATTCATGCGATTACAATAGTGTTTAAGGTGTCCAGGAAAGCGTGGAGCAATCTGATTTGCAACAAGACTTCTTATAAAGTTGCGTTCGTAGCGTAAGTCTTTATTAGAGGCATCTTCAAGCCACTCTAGCTTGGCCAATTTAGCATACATGAGAATCTGTTTCTTAGAGAATGCAAAAAGTGGCCTATAAATATTGCCATTACGATACGGCATACCTAAATCAATCTGCTTTGCCGAAGATTTAAACTGCTGCATAAGTGACCATTCAAAGCAGTCATCAAGATGATGACCAGTAAGAAGTAACTCTCCCACTGCTAGATTCGACAATAATAGTTGATACCTTTTTTGGCGTGCAATAGATTCGAAATTCCTTGTCTTTAAAGATAAGTGTTCAACCTTATATGTCTTAAATTCGAGGCCATGTCTGTTAGCAAAACTTGATATCAGCTCAACTTCGTCTTCAATCTCTTTTCTTGTGCCATGATCAATATGTAGAAGTCTAAGTTTCTTGGCCCCTGCTTGAACCAGTAGATGCGCCAAAACCATAGAATCAACGCCACCACTACATGCAACGGCCATAGGTCGAGATAGATCAAGGCCCATATCAACGTTGAATTTCTTAAAATGAGAAATCATCTTAGCTCCAAGCGAATGTGATTTTTTTTGTTTAGGTTTTAGATTCATCGCCATTATTTTCACAAAATTTAACTTTTTGATAAATTATAATATTGACATACGAGGCGCAAGTCATTAATATCCTAATCAATCGAAATGTGCGAATGTAGCTCAGTTGGTTAGAGCGACGGATTCATATCCCGTAGGTCGGCAGTTCAAATCTGCCCTTTCGCACCATTTTCCCTTCACTCTATATCAATTAAATTTAAACTTACAACGTGCATCTTTCATTAAGACATCATGTAACTTAACTCGATTTGATTAAGCTGACTTCTTAACATTTTCCCTCTTACATTCAGATTTTTATCGTCATGTAAATATACCTACTTACGCACAACGCTCATGTTAACAAATACATGGACACCAAAATAAAATACAACGATAAATCATTATAAATACAGGCTTTTTTAAATATTTTGTTAACAAATTTAAGGCATCATATTGACTCAGTGCAAAAATAGTGGAATAATTTAGTCATCCTAATAAAGGAGGGATATATGAAAAACACACTAAAAAAAGCATTACAATTTTCATCACTAACAACTCTACTTTTATTAAATGTATCTTGTGTTGAAGAAAGCGATCTTATTGCGGCCCAAAAAGCACGAGTAAATATGCAAATGGGATCTTATAGTGTCGCTCAAAGCACATTCTTAGATATGTTTTTCCCAAAAGCTTATGCAGCTATTGGTTCACTGACTCTATGTTTTAAAAGGGTTCGTTTTAAACTCGACGATACTGATGCTGCAACTCTTGGCGAAGATAATGTTGATTTCAATATTGGAGAGATTAGCATTGATGGTGGCGTTGTCGACTTAGGCACACTTGAGCTACCAATAGGTAAAACATACAAGAGAATTGAGTTTGATCTTGAGTCGGACTGTGCTGGTGGAAAAAGTATCGATCTTGTAAACGACAATGGTTCTTATAGCACAACTGATCGAATTACGATAAAATTTTCAGGGACTTTTACTGCTAATGATGGCGCGGTGATGGTTCTTGGTCCGCAAAACTTAGCTTCGGCCCTTAACTCTTATAATGGAGTTAGTACATTGAAAGATGTAGCAGAAGGTGCCAGTGGGACATTTTAAGATTAATTAAAGAGAGTAAGATATGAGAAAGAAACCCCAAATAGACATTTTTGAATATCATGACTATAGGGAGTTTCTTTCTCATATGTTCAAGTACCAAAAACAAGTGAACAACATCTCCCTGCGCTCTATTGCATCTCAAGCAGAAACGACGGCCGCAAACCTCTCAATGGTATTAAAAGCGAAAAGAAAACTAAGTAACGAATTAGCTCAAAATATTGCTTCAGTATTAAACTTTAACAAACAACAAGAAAATTACTTATTGAATTTGATCATATTGAATGACTCAAACAACATCTCAGATAAGTATAAAGCTTATCAAAAGATGAAGAGGAATTATGCTTATCAAGATGGCCATGCAAAGAGTCTTGAAAGCTTTAAATATTTATCAGACTGGTACAATGTCGTTATTAGAGAGCTAGTAGCAACAGAAGGATTTAAGTGGGACGCTCGTTATATACAAAAGAAACTTCCTAAAAAAATACCACTAAAATCGATCAAATTGGCGATGGACTTTCTTGTTAGAAATGGTTTTGTTGAAATCAGTAATGGTCTTGCAAAGATAGATAAGGAACTCGATTGCGTAGGCGGTATCTATAAACTATCTCTTTCAAAGTTTCACGACGAAATGATGGGAATTACTGTTGATTCAATTTATGAAGTTGAATCACACAAACGATGTATTCTTGGTCATACTGTTGCTTTATCAAAAGATGACTTTCATAAAGCGACAGAATTACTTAACAATACACTCAACGAAATTAAAAAACTTGGTAACGAGGACCAAAGCAAAGAGCACGTCTACCACTTTATTTTATCAACTATCCCCGTTACAAGATAGAAAGGATTATAATGAAAACAATACTTAAAACCATAACTTTCATTTTACTATTGCTGCCTTTATCAAACTGTGGCCAAGGAGGTACGACAACTGGAAACCCAGCAAAAGTTACAATTGAACTCTCTTCTTACAACCCTATCGCTTGGACACCTATGGACATACTAATCCCTAAGGCCATGGCCGGTGTAAACAATTTAAGTTTTTGCTTTAAAAGACTACGCTTTAAATTAGACGACAGTGACTCGGCCGATCCTACTAATGACCTAGATAATATCGATTTTGACCTGGGCGAAAAAATAATAAATACAAGTGGAACTTTCCTGGGAAGCGTCACTGTACCTGCGGGAACATATAAAAGAGTCGAGTTTGATTTAGAAAATCACTGCTCTTCAGGCAACTCTGTTGAATTAAATAATGACAATGGAAATTTCATTACCAGCGATCGAATCACTATAAAGTTTTCGGGTAATTTAACTGTCTCAAACGGTGACGTCGTCAATTTAAATATTCAGATATTTATTGATGCCCTAAATAATTTTAACGGTGACAGCAATGCCTTAAGAGATACCCTTAGAAATATCACTGGTTCCTTATAGAAAACACTTCAATAAGAGCTAAGGCCAAATCTTTAAACAGTCTTAGCTCTATAAACCATCCTTATAAATGATCCCGCTCAATCTCGTACATGTATAAATAATAGGCACTGAGCAAGTTCTTAACACTCAATCAACCAAATAAATTTAGTATCTTACACCACATTTCAGCAGTTTAAACTTTTTACACCCGTGAACTTGTTTCATTACACATGGCATCATTCATGCATCTATTCTAGTATCAAAACAAATAGGAATGACATGATTAAAGCGAAAAACGTAACTAAACATTTAATTTTACTGGCCTTACTAAGCCAGGCACAAGCTTTCGCACAGAACGAATCGGCAAAAATCTTTACAGAAGGGCTTAGCTCTACTCTAAAGACAGCAGGATTCAAAAATGTAGGGCTAGAGCTTGGGGCGGATTATGGTGCTCTTGATTCAAGAACTGATAAAGGAAGTGTTTATCAGACAAAGATGAACCTAGAGCTTGAAGCAGAGGTTGTTGAAAATATCGACTTTAACTTCAGTGGTGGTTTTAGCTATCAATCAGGTAACTCTTCTTCACAAGAAGCAGAAAGAGTTAAAACTTACAAGCCAAAGTTCACTTATGACTATGGTTATTTTGATTTTAGGCCACTTAGTTTTGTAAAGATCAGTGCAGGTGCTCTTGATAACTCAACTAAGCGTCAATATATCTCTCCATTCATTAACGGTGGAACATCGTTTATTGGTGCAAGAGAAGTGATTGCAACTAAGGTTGGAAACTTCTACCTTCGTCTTCAAGCAACACAAGCTAAGCCACAAAATGCAATTTTAAGAGAAACTTTTAATATTGATGATTCAGGTGATCCACAATTCTTCTCTGAGTCAGCAGACATTAGCTACCTTACAAAAGCTTTACGCATTGGTGGTGCTGTAGGTAGTTACCGCTACAAGAAACTTTCAGGTGATCTTGCTAACAAAGACTACTACTGGGGGAACTCTGTAAGCATCGGTACACCAATTGATCAAAGTCTATACCTTTATGACTTTACAGGAATCTTTGCTAATGCAGGAATTGAAATTGCTTTAGGAGATAACTCTCTTAAGCTTTCAGGCTCATATATTAAAAACACTGAATCAGTAGTTCCAGATGATAAGAACACTGGTTACTCATACAGAGCAGATTTCAAAACAAATATGGGTGACAAGAAAATTACTCTTTCTGCCCTAGCATTTGAAAACCAAGCAGATACTGCACCAGCTTTCTACCGTGGTGGAATCTTTTCAAATGACTACAAAGGATATGCCGTAGGATTTGAATTAGAAACACAAAAAGGATTTAGCACAGAATTTAATTATATTAATCGCACTGTACTTGGAAACCTTGACTCAGCGTACTTAATTGATGGTTACAGTGACGAACAAGTTTATACAATCTCCCTAAGGAAAGAATATGACATTTTGTAAGAACATGAAGAACATCACTCTCCTAAGCATCTCAATGCTTGCACTAACAACGCTTGTTAGTTGTGGAAGTGACACTTCCAACGACGAAAGACAGCAACTTGCAAGACAGCTTAAGGCTTCTGCAAATGAAAGTGCTCTTGTGTCTGTTTCACGCTTCACAGTAGAAGGAGTAACAGAAGATAAGGCATCGATGAAGTCAAGAATCGCTTATGGTAAGACGTTTCATGTAAAAGCATGTCTAAGTTCAAAACTTGGAAAGAGCTTACAGTACCAAACTTTCTACGTATCTGGTGAAAACTTTCAAACTGTAGAAAGAACTGCTGATGACAATAGCTGTATCTTTTGGGATGAGCCAATTACTATGGACTATTCTCTTCCAAACACTTACCTTCCAATGGGTGAAAGAGTAGTAACTCTTGCAACAAGTGCTAATATTTCATACGACCTAAAACTATCGATGAATCAGTATACAAATAGCATTATTCACAGAAATAACTATGTGATGAAAACTTCTCTTAACAAGAACCGTCTAAGTGCAGACGAGATCATCAATGTTAAGAACGTAAAAATCACTCCTAAAGGTTTTGGTCAAGTTGATCCAAGAAATGATAATTTAATTATTGATCAAAAAGTTGTTGTAAATGGATGTTTAAACCTTAAGGCAAATGGTAGCTCACTATCAAACGAATTTGTTAAAGCAAGACTAATCAACCTTGAAAAACAAGAAAACGGTGAAGAGCATGCAGTAACTGAAATGTATGACATTACTGACGGTCAATTAGATGAGTCAGGTTGTGGTGAAATCAAGTTCTACCTTGAGCACGAAAGATACACAAACACTCGTCGTATTCCATTTAACCTAGAAATTGAAGTTCAAAATGAAACACTTCAAAATGCAAAAGTAACACGTGGACTATGTCTTTACCCATGGTCAAATAACGGTTGGATTTTTGCTGAAGTTTCAAGAACTGGAAAGTGTGAAAAAGATAATAACAACCAAAGAGCAAGACTATTTGTTGATGAAGTTAACTATAGCTTCCTTGGACACGATAATAATAATGGTTTCCACCTTAACAAGAACCTTGATCTAGTAATTGAGAAGTCATTCATTGTTAAGATGTACCCAAAAGTTAACTACGGTAACTACGTACACCACATGAACCCAATTGAGCCTTTCTACCAAGGAAAGCTTAAGCTAGAAGTATACTTCCTAGCGCCACTACAGGGTGATATTGATTTAACAAATGAGAACAAGCACAAGTTTAAACTTATCTCAGTTGCTTCACGTGAAGTAGAAGTAGAAAACAATTTACTAAAGGCAAGAATTGATATGCCAATCAAGTTTGTGGACATGCCATATATCCACACGAGAACTTATGCGGCAATTAAACTTTCACCGATCTTAAGAGAAGGAGATGATCCAAGAAATGCACCTCGTCCAGCTTGGGCAGCAGGTACATTCCACGCATCATCAAAGTCTTTTCACTCAATCCTTCACACTCAACTTCAAGTGACGGATAAGTTTGAAGAGCAAGATTTTACAAATACAAAAATTGATAAGAAAATGAATGAAATGGTACAACTTGAGAACTACCTAGAAAAGCTATCAAACGATGTAAAAGGTGTGACAAAGAAAGATATCATTGCAGCTAAACTAGCTCCTCGTTACAACAAAAGTTCTGAGGCGATCTTCTCTGACGAACTTAAGAAGCACGAGCTTTTTGATGAGACAATTAAAGTTGATCACACTGGACTGAACAAAAAACTTATTGAAGAAAATAAGCTTACGACGACTGAAATCTCTAAGCTATACGAAGACCAATACGACTCAGCAACACTTGCTAAGCTATGTGGGACATTCTTTAGCCAAGAAAAAACAGGTCTAATCTGGAAATCTTACTCAGACTACAATATGAAAAAGTGTATTGAGTCTCCATGGGAATTCATGATGATTACACCAGTAAGTCACGTACAAGAGATTCTTTCAAAACCAAGAGTTAGCCACTCGAATACTATTAGAATCTCTAAATCAACTGGTAGCGGAACTTACTTTACTGAAAACAGAAGAGTTGGATTCTCTCACGGATATAAAACAGGTGTTGGTGCAAAACTTGACTTCAAACTTCCATTTGGAGAAAAGTTACCAGTAAGCGGTGGAGTTGGTGTATCAGCAGGATACGACTGGTCAACGGCATGGTCACTAGATCGTTCAAATGGTGATAATAACAGAAGTGACAGCGGACAATCAATTGATCTATACGCTGAAGCAATTACACTAAACTTTGAAGCAAGAACACACCAGTGTTTTATGATCGAAGGAACATCAAAGTTTAAAGCAGAATGGATCTCTGATAAGTATCCATCAAATCACGGACTTGGTGGTAGATTAGTTTACAACACTGTTAACAATCCGATTCGTTACAAAGTATGTAAACCAAGTGCAGGAAAAGAAAGACTAGAAGAAACATGGTACTTTACAGGTGAAGGTTTCCAATTCAACTCAATCTTAAGAGATAGACTTGGAATGACTGAAAACCAATACACAATGATGTTTAGAGGAAGAAAGACACTTTATAAGTTTACTGACTTCCTAGCAAAAGCTTCAAGCTCGATGTTTAACATCAAAGAAAGAAAGACTCAGTCACCAGATGTTTATATGCTAGATGTGTACAAGAGTTATAAAGAAGCATTTGATAGCAACCACGACTTAATCGATGACCAAGCAATTCCAGGTACGGTTGAGAAGTATGACCCAATTAAAAACGGCGGAGACCACAACTTCTCAGAAGACAAGTGTGAACTTCCACCAGATCAGTACAATCACGCATCAATTGATTTTTGCTAGAAATAAAAAAGGCCTCTTAAGAGGCCTTTTTCTATTTTAATTACTTTGCTTCAAAGCTGTCATATTTGGAAAAGATATAATCAAGAGTATCATCATCCACATCGCGGTAAAGACATACCCCTAATTCCATAAGATAAATTTTTAAGTGCTCACGAGGATCAACGTTAGGATATTTCTTCTTTAGAAGTTCAAATAACTCGGCCTCGGCTTCCACAATAATATCAGACAACTCATTACCAGCACCCTTATTGATCATATAAAGTGCTAACAGATATGGCATTTGAATGATTTGCTTTCTAACTATTTTAATACGCTCACGAATTCCAACAGAGTTTTCCTGAGATAGGTTAAAGATACGAGCAATCATATACTTAACCGCTTCCTTAAGGATTACATCCTTTTCCTTACCTAAATAATAATAGATGAGTGAGCGAGTAACATCTGCCTCTTTGGCCACCTCGGCGATTTTCCAGTTAAGGTGTCCCTTAGCAACTTCTAATTTGGTTACTGCATTTAAAATTCGATAATGTACTTCTTCACTTTTATTGCTTGTCATAAATAAATCTCTCTATACCCGATAATAATACTTAAGTTTTAAAAGGTAAAATCCGATAAAAATTTATTGAGTCATGTTCAATTTTGATTATTTAGCTATTTATATTTTTCAGAATTGTGGGGGAAAACAATGAAAAATCAGAAACTTACAGGGATCGCCGGAGCGATTATCGTCTCTACCTTGCTAGTATCTTGTAATCAGAAGTCTTATCGAATGCCAAGTTCATTAAAGAGCTCAAAGTTTGAATCCCTCATGCACGAGATGCACGAACAGGTATCCAAGGGCGTAAAATCTCCTGCAGAATGTGCGACAAAGACTGAACATTACTACAATCGCCTCTTTTCCATTAAATCAACAGATATCGATTTTTCTGAATTCTCGCAGTATCAAATGCAAGATTTCGTGAATGCATCCTTTAATATTCGCCTTGATCTCAAGGAGAAATTAAAAGATCTCAATAGTACTAAGGAACTTGATCAAGATGAAAAGCAATGTCTTAAGGGTGTAAAAGATATTTTTAGGGCCCTACGCTATCTTGAGGACTACTTTATCGAGTCCTACTATGCCTCAAGGCCTAAGGGAAAAGTACCGCGCCAATTTAGCACATTAAATTTTGATGGCGACTCTCCTATTCACTTTATGGTTAATCCTGAATATAGTTTTTCAGGCCCGAGAGATCTCAAATCAGGAGATATTATTCTATCACGCGGGAATGCCTACTCAAGTGCCGCTATTGCTCGAATCGGCGATGATGATCATCAATTTTCACACTTAACATTAGTATATAAAGACAAGAAGACAGGCGAGCTTTTCACGTCAGAGGCCCATATCGAAGTGGGTAATGTTGTTGCTCCCTTTCAAGTACACCTTGATCAGGCAAATTCTAGAACTGTTGTCTTTCGTCACAAAGACGCTAAATTAGCGCATTTAGCGGCCAAAGAGATGCATGAGCGTTTCTCTAAATTTACTAAGAAACACGATAAAAATATCCCATACGACTTTGCCATGGACTATAACGATGACTCGCAAATCTTTTGCTCTGAAGTTATTTATCATGGTTACAAAGTTGCCAGTGAAAAGCTTTCTGGAACAGCTATGGATATCCCAGAGTTTAAAACGAGCTTTAACCCGGCCCTACTTTCATTTCTACAAGACTTTGGTCTCCAAGTGACAAGTGAAAATATCGCAAAGTTTAAAACATTCGGCCCTGGCGAAATTCAATTTGATTCACGCTTTGATCTCGTTGCCGAATGGAGAAACCCAGATAAACTTAAGGATACACGTTACAAAGATGCGATTCTTTCAAAGATTTTTGAATGGATGGAAAAGGAAAGATATGAATTTGATCCTAGCTTTGGAACAAAACTAGGTAATGATTTTGCTTGGCTTGCACGTCGTTCAGTTATCAGTCGCGGTATTATTAAATTTGTAGCAGGTGTAAACTTAGAAGAGAAATTTCCACTCAATCTAGGTTCAAAACAGATTGATCTCTTTGTTGTTCTAGACCAAGTTGGTGAGAAGCTCTACGAAAGGATTGCAAAGGCGGAGAAAGAAGCAGGAGGAATCCTCTCTTTTAATGAAATGTTTCAAGAACTTGAGAGTTACCGAAAAGAAGACTTAGATAAGTACATAAAATATATTGAAGACAAGAAGTATAATCAAAAGCTTCAAATGCAAGGTGGTCGACGCAATGGCCCAAGAAGACGCCGCTCATTAAGTAGGCCTGATTTCCACCACTTATTTCACAACTAAAGCTAAAGGGTTAATTCGCACTTTAAGAGTTAAGTAAATTACGCTATATTGGCCGCATATGAAAACGGTCAATATAGCAATTCAAAACGCCCACAACGAGCTATGCGCTCACCCACTTTATTCAAATATCAACGATATTGATGATGTGAAAATTCTTATGAAGTGGCACATCTTTGCAGTATGGGATTTCATGTCTCTATTAAAAGGCCTTCAACGTGAAGTGACATGTGTGTCAACGCCATGGATGCCTTCAAAGTATGACAAAGAGTGCGTTCGTTTCATTAACGAGATTGTTTTAGGTGAAGAAAGTGATGAAGATCTAAACGGTGGCCATATTGATCACTTCACAATGTACTTAAATGCGATGAAGGAAGTTGGTGCTGATACAACGCCAATTGAAAACTTCTTTAGTGATTTCTCATTTGATGAGCTCCCTCAAGAGATCGCAAAATTTACGGCATTTAACCTAAACCTTGTCACTAACGCCCATCCAAGTGCCGTTGCTTCAGCATTCTTTTATGGAAGAGAAAACCTGATCCCTGATCTGTTTCAACCATTTGTGAATGTTTTAGAAGAAAAGAATATTGATGCTCCATATTTTAAACACTACCTTGTTCGTCATATTGAACTTGATGGTGACGAGCATGGTGACCTTGCGGGAAAACTTCTTTCACAGCTTTGTGACACTGCTGAAAAAGAAGAACAAGCAACGCAAGTAGCTCTTGATTCACTTAAACTTAGAGCACAGATGTGGGATTATGTTCTAGAAGAAATTAGAGCAAACCGTTCAGAAAACTTAGAGCCTATCCACTAATTCTTTTGCTAGAGAAACTCCAGCGCTCCAACCGTTCTTATATAGAGCGTTTAGAGCGTAGACACCTTCGCAAACTTCACCACAAAAAGGTGTGCGTCTCTTACCTTTATGACGAATTCCTGTGTGAATCATTGGTTTTTCAAGATTTTTAAATTCAGGAAATAAGCCTTGAAAGATTTCTAGTTTCTCATACACTTCTTTAGGAGAATGAAGATGAGAAAGCCCCTCAATTGAATTTGCACCAAATAGTAGAAGATTATCCTGAGCACGATAAATAAGATTAAAGTGACCACGAGAAATCACAAAGGATTCTTCGTTTAAATCGATATCCCAAGTAAAGTAAGTGCCTTTAACAGGCTTGCCCTCTGGTAAACTCTTATCTTTAAAGATTAATGACGTGTAGGCACTTGTTGCTAAAATAATTTTTTGAGCATTGAAGCTTCCAATATTAGTCTTGAGCTCGCCTTTATTAACGCCACTAACTCTTGCCCTAATTTGTTCGACATCAGTTTTAAAGAAATTAAGGAATTCATCAGGATTGATAACATATGCATCTTTAGCAACAGTCTGCTGATTCTTAAACTCAATAAAGTCTGCACCATAACGGGCCTCAAATTGCTTAAACTTTAGAGGATCCTCTTTAATATTTGGAGGAAGATAGAATTGTTTGCAGCTATAAACTCCAGATGGCCTATTTATTTCAACGAAGTCTTTTAAGAATTCATGAGCATGAAAGAGAATATTTCCAAGCTTCGAAATCCCTTCTTCAAATAATCCAAATGATACAACGCTTGTCGTGCGTCTCGAACAAGCTGGAAACGCCTCGTCATCATATACTTGAGCGATTCGTGCCGTTGGATATTTTTTTGTTAAGAAATATAAAATGGCGCGGCCAGCAATGCCATCACCAACTACTAAATAATCGAATTCATTTGTCATAATAACTTCTTACATCAATATTTTTAAGTTAACCAGTCGAATTTACTCAAGTTTTCCATTGTCATTCCAAATTCAATAACTATACAATTTTAATTCAAATTTAGTTAATGGAGTATGAATTATGTCAGAGACGACAGAAAAAGCAGCAAAAAACCCAATGGATATCATCGATCAAAATGCCGTCCTATTTTGTGTAGACAACACAGATATCACAGCGAAACAAATCATGGCCGTACTTGCCATGTTACTTGTTGAAGACTGTACTGTCCCATTCATCACACGTTACCGTAAAGATAAAACAGGTGGTTTAGATGAAGAACAAATCCGTCTAATCCAAGAAAAATACGACGAATATATTGAGCGTGAAAAACGCCGTGCTTTCATCCTTGAGGCCATCACAAAACAAGAGATGATGACACCTGAGATTGAAAAGAAGATTAAAGCAGCGACAAATATCAACCAACTTGAAGATATCTACGCGCCATTTAAGTCAAAGAGAAAAACAAAAGCACAAATTGCTAAAGAAGCTGGGCTTGAGCCATTTGCAATCCTAATGAAGACTTCGAAGCTTCCTATGCCAGAGCTTGCAAAAGAGGCCTTAAAATTCATTAATAAAGATAAGAAAGTTGCAACTTTTGAAGATGTATTAAAAGGAGCATGCGATATCATCATTGAAGAAATCGCACACGATACAGAGCTGAAAGAGACTCTTCGAAATGATTACTGGGCACAGGCAATGATTAAGTCATCACCAAGAAAAGGTTATGAGGAAATCAAAGACTGGCAAAAATACAAAGACTATTTTGAGTATGAACAAAAAGTAGCGGATCTTCGTGATCCAAAAGCGGCCCACAGATTCCTAGCAATCCGTCGTGCACAAACAGAAAAAATTCTAAAAGTAGAAATCGTATTTGATGAAGAATACGCAAATAATATGATTCTTTCAAAACACTTTGCTGACACTGGTGTTACAAGCTACAAAGCACTAGTTGACTGTGCTTCAAAGGCCTACAAAAACTATATTCACTCTTCACTTGATTTAGAAATCAAGGGTGAGCTTAAGAAGCTTTCAGATGAATCTGCAATTGACGTTTTTGGTGTAAACCTTAAAAACCTACTTCTTCAACCATACCTAGGACCTAAGACGGTTCTTGCACTTGACCCAGGTGTTGTAACGGGATGTAAGACAGTTGTTGTCGATAACACAGGTAAGTTTGTTGTTGATACTGTTGTTTACCCTCACCCACCAAGAAATCAGGTTCGTGAGTCAGCAACAATTCTAAATGCCATGATTGAGCAATTCAATGTTGAGTATATCGCTATTGGAAACGGAACTTTTGGACGTGAGACTCTTCAATTTGTTGAAGATAACGTCACAGCAGTTAAAGATGGAAAAGTTAAAGCAACAATGATCTCAGAAGATGGTGCTTCAATTTATTCCGCATCTGCAATTGCAAAGAAAGAATTCCCTGATAAAGATGCAACAGTAAGAGGTGCAATTTCAATCGGACGTCGTTTCCAAGATCCACTTGCTGAACTTGTAAAGATAGACCCAAAATCAATCGGTGTTGGCCAGTATCAGCACGATGTAAACCAAATCAGACTTAAGAAGTCACTAGATGGTGTCGTAGAAAGCTGTGTAAACTTTGTTGGTGTTGATATTAACACTGCTTCAGCTCCTCTACTTTCTTTTATCTCTGGTATTGGACCGACTGTTGCGGGCAATATTGTTAAGCACAGAGATAAGAACGGTCTATTCTCAGATAGAAGTGAAATCTTAAAAGTTTCACGTTTTACAGATAAGGTATTCCAACAGGCCGCAGGATTCCTACGTGTCTACAATGGTGCAAACCCGCTAGATGCAACATTCATCCACCCAGAAAACTATGAAATGCTAGAGAACTGGGCACAATCGAAAGGCTTCACACTTGAGCAGTTAACAACAGATAATGCTGTTGCAAACCAACTTAAATCAGATAAGGACCTAATTGCAAAGCTTGGCGAGTTCACAGTTAATGATATCTACAAATCACTAACAGCTCCTTCTCAAGATCCACGTACAGAATTCAAGACGACGGAATTTAGAAAAGATGCACGTGAAATTAAAGATATTAAAATTGGTGAGCGATACCCAGGTATCGTAAAAAACATCACTCAATTTGGTGCCTTCGTTGATATCGGTATCAAAGAAAACGGCCTTGTCCACGTTTCACAAATGGCAGACCACTTTGTTGATAATGCTCTTGATGTTCTTAAAGTTGGACAAGAGGTTTCAGCAGTTGTTCTTGATGTTGATATGGATAGAAAGCGTATTGCCCTATCTCTTAAATCAGATGGTGCAGAAGAAGCAAAAACTTATGAGCGCCCTTCAGGTGGACCTCGCCAGAGTAAACCACGCGGTGGTGGAAAGCCTAAGATGCCAAAGCAAAACGATGCACCTTTAAAGAATAATGCATTTGCGGCGCTTGCAGGATTTAAAGTAAAGTAGGTGCGCCATTGTCTGCTCATAGGCCAGACTATTGGAGGCAACTATAATTGTATCTGAAGCAATAAAAAACTAACTTAATAAAAACAAAAGGGCCCGGTATGGGCCCTTTTATAATCAGATATATAACTTTTAAAAATTATTTACACGAAGAAACTTTTCTCTTAACAGATCTTAAAAGACTCTTTGTCCAAGAACCAAATAGTGGCTTCTTAGTAAGCTTGTAAGAAGACTCTACCTCTTGAACAATCTCTCCATCATTTATAACAAGATCCTTTAGCTTAACACTTGTATAAGCTCCTCTGTAGTGATGTACATCAGAGAAAATTGTCATATAACTCACACTACCTTCTTGTGGTAATTCATTTAAGTTACTGATTTTTGTGAAAGTATAACCTTTATCTTCATAAACTTTCATAACTTTCTGTGTTACATCAGTTCGTCCATCAACATCTGAAAGAACTAAGAAATAATGGCAATCATTCGAACTTGCATTAATGTTAGAAATAACCATTAAAGCAAAAACTAGTTTTAAAATATTCTTCATTTTCTGACCTCTCTGTTATTAATCAATTCTTTCTAAATTTACTCTTAATCCCATTCCAGTGTTAAGATCGATTGTGATCATATCCTGAATACCCATTTGCTTCCAAAAAACTAGATCAACTTTGTGGTTTTCTTCTTCATAGATCATACAGCTGAAAACGATAGATCCATTTTCAACACGATCTTTTTCACAAGTTGTATCAACAGCAAGCTGACCAGCATAATTCATCTTAAGATTGTATTTCTCACCAGCTACGATTTGCGTAACTTCAACATTCTCATTTCCAACGAGGGCCTTATCCATTTCATTTTGACCTGAGTATGTAGCCGAATAAGCTGAAAATGCAGTCAGTGATAGTAGAACGAGTAATAATTTTTTCATAAATAATCTCCATTACTATAATTTCTTGAATTTACTTTCTTAACTAAACAAGTTCACAATACAGTATAAAGAGAAATAGTGTGAAAAATTGAAATAAATATACATATGATCAAAAAATAAACGAATCTAACTATCTGAAATTTTATCGGTGCGGGATAAGGATGAGTTCGCTTGTGTTGTAACCAAGCTCATCTAATTGCTTGATGCCCTTAGCAACTGTTTTAGAAGCATAGTCATTGCTGTATTTTCTAGACATGATCCACAGGTACTTTTCATCAGGGACGCCGATGGCCACCCACTCGTACTTTGGATCAAGAGCAACGACAAGGTAATCAAATTTAAGAGGCCAAAAAAGCTGAATCTTCCAATGGGCATTGGTTTTTGTATCCTCGATCCAGGCCTTTTGTGTGAGGACTTTTTGTTCTCCATCTAGAGAGTCTTTATTAAAAACAAAGTTAACGTCGATACGCTTCTCTTTTTCATTCCACGTATAAGTCTCAACTGAATTATGTTGGCCTTCTTCTAGAAATGTACCTCTTGCCGCTAGTACGAACCAATCCCCCATGAAGCGATCAATATCAACATAGTCCACTGTTTTATGATAAGTAGTCGAGCTACAACTTAAGAGAAAGAAAGATACGATTAAGATAAGAAACTTCAAAAGGCCTCCTACTATTTGGATTACCACCACTTCTTTGTAACATATTCTTGTTCATCAAAAGAGACAATTTCTCCTAACTTTGGTGCCATTAGCTTAAGAACACCTTGCTGAGCATATTCATCTAACTTTAAGATCGGATCATCCCATGTATGAAATGAAAGTGAAAATGCACCCCAATGAATTGGGAAATAGTACTTAGCGTTGATATCGGCATAGGCCTTTGGCCATTCTTCAGGAAGCAAGTGAACCGCAAACCAATCTGGGTTATATTGACCTGATTCCATGAACGCTACATCAAATGGCCCTAGACGAGCTCCAATTTCTTTAAAATGAATATCGTAGCCAGTATCACCACTAAAGTAGAGATTATTATTTTGAGTCTTTACAACCCACGATGCCCACAGAGTCGTATTCTCATGGGCCTGGTCACGCCCAGAGAAATGCTGAGCGGGAGTTGCAGTAAATTTTATGCCTTCAAAATCCACATCTTGCCACCAATCAAGTTCAGTAATACGAGAGTCATCTATTCCCCATCTTTTAAGATGTGAACCGACTCCAAGAGGCGTAATAATTTTGACGTCTTTCTTTTTGGCAAAGAATTTCATCGTTGTCATATCAAGATGATCGTAGTGATCATGAGAGATAATAATATAATCAATTTCTGGAAGTTCTTCTAAGCTAAGAACAGGAGGTGCAAAGCGCTTAACGAATAAAGGTACCGGAGAAGAAGAACCTGAAAAGATTGGATCAATTAGAACAATCTTTGAATCGACATTTAAAAGAATCGTTGAGTGTCCAAACCAAATCGATTTAACGTGATCTGACTTTTCTAAGAACTTCTCCATATCAGGCTTTATAGAAGGCAAAGATTTTTCAGGATAGCGCCCTCCGCCCTTTCCTAAGAATTCAATAAACTTAGAAAAACCAAAACCATCTTTTTGAATGGGTTGCTCTTTAGTAATATTAGGTCTGCGGTTTATAAAGATTTGCTTAGAGGCATCAAAGTTTTCCGACTTTTCAAAGCTTCTTAACTCATTCTTATTCGGGTGGGCCCCGAGTGAAGACATAAACACAGAGGCAACTTTACTCATACCTGTACATCCAGAAAAACTTAATAAAATAAATAATAGAAGAAAATGTTTAAACATTAAGTTCCTACTTTTTTGACAAAACTAATGAAATTCCCATTATCCTTGAAAAATCTCCAATTGGAAAAAAGAGTGAAGATTACTGTAATAATCACTGGCACTAGAAATGAGAAGACGAACGACGATCCAGTAAAGCGTACTGGAAGTGAACGATCAACAAACATGGCCGGCATGATAACAGGAGAAAACTGCGCTAATAGCTTTAATACAATAAAACTCAGAAGATTACCTAAAGCAATTGCACAAACTGTAATAATGGCAATATTAAGTCCCCCATACTTCTTAATCTGATCCATACTCATTCCAAGGATCCAAAAAGAAGCAAAGTCATTTCTAACTCTTGCATAGAAAATTGAAAGCCCTGAGATAATCGAAAATGTAACAAGAACAATCGTTGCTAAAAATAAAAAGAGAACCACATTATTTTCTAGCGCCAGAGCATAAACAAGATTCTGATTTAACTGTTCCCATGTTTTAAAGCTTGCACCTTTTGAAGTTAAATACTGCTTGAGCTCTCCTGCTTCAGCGGCACCCAAAACACTATAAACCCTCAGTTTATTATAACGACGTGACTTTGCGATTGAAAATGCACTATAAGCATGTCCCCAGGCGTGAAGTTCGTCGATATCTGGGTCCATTGAATCAGTGAAATTTTCAATCATCAGTGACTTAAAACGAGGAAGCTCACCAAAGAAAACATCTGTATGGGCCGGAGAAATAAATTGAATCTTATCATCAAGTCCTGCATAAATCTTTCGACCTAAATAAGGTGATAAGAGGATTTCTTCTCTTGCAGGCCAATGATCAATGGCCTTAGGTAAAATCGTAGAAGTCTCACTTGCAACACCATGAAAAATAACAGGTGCTAAGTAGCCTTCAAGACGAATAAGGCCCTCTATTTCATACTCAAATGAATATCTTAATTTATTATCATCTAAGTAAGACTTTGTTTTTTCAAAGTCGAGATCTTTTGGAAGATCAATAATGTATCGGCCAAGAGTTTGCTTTCCACGCTCGATGCGATTGGTTTGAAGTCCTTTAAGAACTGACTGAACACTTAGGAGTGAAAAGCTTGATATGATAAGACTCGCCAAGGCCATAATAAGTAGCCTTTGGCGAGTCTTAGCTTTAAATAAGTAATTTAGAAAAAATCTAAAAAAACTTAGAAACATTTAAACTATAACTCGTAAAAAGTTGAGTTTTCATCAGCAAGCTTATTAATAAGTGCGCATGGAGTGAACCTGGCCTTACTTACACTTTCAGAAAACTTAAGCATTTCATCTCTTAAACGAGCGATCCCTTGAGTGTCTGCATATCTTAGAAGACCTCCTCTAAACGGAGGGAAACCGATACCAAAGATTAGACCTAAATCAACGTCTTTTGCTTTTGCAACGATTTTATCTTCAAGTGTTGTAGCAGCTTCATTAATCATTGGAAGAAAGATTCTCATTTGAATCTCTGTTTCACTCAGCTTCTTAGACGCTTTTGGAAGCATATTCCAAGCTTCCTGGTTAGGACCAGTTGGCTTACCTTTTTCATCGTATAGATAGAATCCCTTAGCATTTTTCTTTCCAAAGAATTCTTTTTCAAGCATTTGCTTTCCAATACCATTTGAAGCTTGACGCTCCCCTAGTCCGTCATAAATAATTTTAGAAACTTTATCACCAACATCAATTCCAACTTCATCAAGAAGTCTAAATGGGCCCATTGGCATACCAAAGTTTAGACAAGCATCATCGATATCTTTGATTGAAACACCTTCTTCTAATAAGAAGCCTGCTTCATTCATATATGGCATAAGAATTCGGTTAACAAGGAATCCTGGGCCATCGTTAACAACAACTGGAGTCTTCTTAACTTTTACTACCCAATCATAAAGTGACTCAATCGTTTCATCAGAGACACCATCGTGTTTAATAATTTCTACAAGTGGCATCATGTGAACAGGGTTAAAGAAGTGTAGACCTGCAAATCTTGAGTTATCTTCAAGCGCACTTGCCATCTCTTGAACTGAAAGAGATGAAGTGTTTGAAGTAAGGATCGTGTCTTTACGAACTTTAGTTTCAGTTTCAGCAAAGACCTTCTTTTTAATATCCATATTTTCAACAACGGCCTCAATCACAAGGTCTGTGTGTTCAAATCCACGGTAATCTGTTTGAGCACTGATAGATCTCATTTTGCGCTCAAAATCATCGTGAGACATACGCTTTCTTTTTACTGCACCAGCAAAGTTACTTGAAGCTTGTTTAAGACCGAGCTCAAGTCCTACCTGATTTAGGTCTTTCATGATTGGAAACATATCATTCTTTGCCATAAGCCAAGCGATACCACCACCCATTGTACCAGCACCAAGACAAGCACCACGACGAAGCTTTCTTCCAACGCCCTTGGCATCGTCCATTTTCTTAGACCCTTCCATTAGGAAGAAGATATGGCGAAGGTTCTTTGATTGTTCACCAATACATAACTCTCCAAAAGCCTGAGCTTCAGAAGTTAAGTAAGATGTGCGACCTTTCATTACTCCAGCTTCCATCACATCAAGAATTTTTAGAGGAGCTTGGTAGAAACCTTTAGTTTTCTTTAAAACTGATTCACGTGCCTTTTGAAAAATAATCTTCTTTGTGAATACATTATCAGTTGCAGCGTCTTGCATTTTATCCATGAATCCACGCTTATCAACTTTCTTCTTGAAATGGTTTGGTGCAAGATCAACAAGACGCTCTTTTGCGTATACCTCGTCAACAAGTCCAGATCTCTTTGCTTTTTTAGCATTAAGAGTTTTTCCCGAAAGGATCATATCAAGAGCAGTTGGAAGCCCTACTGCTTTAGGTAGACGAAAAGTCCCACCAAATCCAGGAATTAGGCCAAGCTTAACTTCAGGAAGGCCAAGACCTGTTGCCTTGTCATCACTTACAATTCTTGATTTACAAGAAAGAGCAAATTCAAGTCCGCCACCAAGACACACACCGTGGATACAAGCAACAGTAGGCATCTTCAAGTCTTCAATGCGATTAAAGATTGTCTGACCTGCTTCAGCTCCTGCTTGTCCATCTGCTGCAGTATGCATGGTATCGAATAATTTAATATCTGCGCCTGCCATGAAACATCTGTCTTTGTGTGAAAAGAAGATTGCTCCATCTAGCTCTTTTTCTTTTGTATGAAGATCTTCAACGATATCTTGAAGCTCTTTTAATGTTTCTTCATCGAAAACAGTCATCGAAGCTTTGTCATTATAACCAAAGCCGATATATGCTTTCTTGTCCTTGATTTCAAAACTGATTCTCTTATATGTCATTGCTATATCCTATATTTTCTAAATTAATTACTTTTGTAAGTTCTCGATAATCATGGCACCACCTTGACCACCACCGATACAAAGTGAAGCAACACCAAATCCTGCTTTTCTCTTCTTTAGCTCATGAGCAAGAGTTACAATTAAGCGTGATCCAGTTGACCCTACTGGGTGTCCAAGAGCGATAGCACCACCGTTAACATTTAGTTTCTCAGCAGGAATCTCACCCCATAATTTATCAATACCAAAGAAGTCAGCAACTTTCTTATCAGTAAATGCCTTCTTAACAGCAATAATTTGTGCAGCAAAGGCTTCGTTAATTTCAATTAGATCCATTTGCTCAAGATTCATATTAGATCTTCTAAAGACACCATCCATTGCATGAAGTGGTCCCATTCCCATACGCTCAGGCTCTAGTCCATGGAAGTGATAATCAACAACTCTTGCAAGTGGCTCTAGGTTATATTTTTTTACGGCCTCTTCAGAACAGAAAAGAATCGCTGATCCACCATCTGTAATTGGACAGCTATTTCCAACTGTAACAGTTCCTGACTTACGATCAAAGTAAGGTTTCATTTTTGCAAGACCTTCAACAGAAGATTCTTTACGTGGCCCATGATCATTCATAAGTAATTTATCTAATTTTGAACCATAGATCAGTGGCACGATCTCATCAGCAAAACGACCTTCTTCAATGGCCTTAATAGCTTTATGGTGAGACTCATTTGCATAGATATCTTGCTCTTCACGAGTGATCCCAAGTTCACGTGCAAGTAGCTCTGCAGTTTGTCCCATATTTAGGCCACAAAAAGGATCCGTTAAACCTTGTTCAATTGCAATAATTGGAGAAAGGTATGCAGGTTTAAAAGTTGAAAGAACTTTTAATTTATCACCAGTTGTTTTTGCTTTCATAAGTGAAGCAAAAAGCTCAGTCATTTGCTTCCCATAAATAAGTGGCATATTTGACATTGACTCTACACCACCAGCAACAACGACATCACAACGTCCACTTGCTACTTTAATGAAAGCTTGAGAAGCGGCCTCAAGTCCTGAAGCACAATTTCTGTGAACAGAGTAACCAGAAGTCTTCTTATGAAGGCCTGCCTCTAGTGCAATAACACGTCCTACGTTTGGATACTTTGCAGGAGTACCTGTGTTTCCAAAAATAACCTCATCAACTTCATCGTCACCGATTGAAGTTCCATCCATAATATGGCGAACAAGGTAAGCACCTAAATAAGGGGCTTGAATATCTTTAATTATAGTTCCGGCTTTTGCATGAGGAGTTCTCACTGCCTCGACAATGTAGACTGGTTTCATTGATGATTCCTTTCTTCAAATTATTTTACTTGCTTAATATTGTAAGGATAATCAGTGGCAATGAAAAGTAAAAAGGCCCCTGAGTGGAGCCTTTTTATGAGAACATGGGTTTTTTAAACAATTGTTTAGAACAGGTATGAAAGTCCAACACCTAAAGTAAATGTGTCAGCATTTTCAATATTTCTAGCTTGGTCAACTAATGCCTTCTGGTTAGTTGAACCATTGTATTGTGCTTCTTCACCAAGTCTAAAAATATTCTTTTCGTAAGTTAGGCCAACTTGTGCGCTAAATTCTTTAGCAAAATTAACTTCTGCTCCAAGAGATGCACTACCTGATACATACTTCATCGATTGCTTAGTCTCGTTAAAAGTATCAACTGGGTTTTGGATTTCAAAAGATCCAAAGTGAATTCCAGTTCCAACACTTAAGTATGGTTTAATCTTAGCTGAACGTGAGAAATAAAATTTACCATATCCACCAAAGTTAAACTCATTATATGAAATCTCATCATTTTGAGAATAAGAGTTATAAGCATTATAGTTATTATAATTGTAGTAACCATAGTTGTTGTAGTTACTAAGCTCATTACCTTGAATAGTAAGGTTCATAAATCCAGCGCTAATTCCGATTGAAACTCTTTCAGAAATAACAGTTTCAACAGAAGCTTGGAAATTGATCCCTGCTGTCCATTCTTTTTGCTCACCAGTAATACTCTTATATCCAGTCTCAATTGTTAGTTTATTGCTAAGTTCTGGAAGTACTGGTTCTGCTACAACAGGAGCGACCGCTTGTACTCTTGCAGGTGCTGCTTGTTGATTATTTATTTCATCCATTGCCTTAAGTTGTCCCTCAAGTGCCTTTTGGATCTTGTCAGCGATACGCTTTTCTTCTTGTAGACGCATATCCTCAACATTCTTTCTCATCATCTGCTCGTGTTTCTCCTCTAGCTCACGACGTAGCTTTTGGATTTTGTCAGCTTGTGATGGTTTCTTTTTCTTTTTGTAGAACCCGTCGATATTGATTTCGTCAGTATGAACAACTTGATCTGTTTCACTTAATAATGGATCGTCTTGTTGTCCATATGAGGCTGCACTTGAAATTAGAAGTGCGGCCAATACGGCCGAGTTAATCATTGTTGTTTTCATGATGTTCTCCCTGTCTCTTTTAAATAGAGTTACAGTTTCTTATAACACATTGCGAGATTAATCTGTTCAAAAGCGAACGCTGATGAAATAATTTCATGAAAACGGAAAAAGTTCTTTAAAATTAGATAGTTAGAACTGTCTAACGAAGCCTGAATGTGCGAAATTTCTTAGGATCGACCTCATTGGAGCCATCAATTCCGATAGTTTTAAGAAAACAAAGAGGATTTATACTACCTTGTTGGCATGCTTCAGGGTCGGCCTTGAAGCGAGCATCAAGAGTTTGAAAGACCGCAAAGAGAATAGAGACGACGGCCACTAGAAGTAGAAGATACTCAACTGCGGTTTGACCGCTTTGTGATTTTAGAATGGTTGTAGTGTAGCTTCTCTTCATTATACCTATACTTAAATAAAGGTTTTAAAGTCACGTGCCTCTAATAATGTTTGCGTGATACCTAAGTTATTCTTCTTTAGTGGCCCATGGTAGAAGACGCCTTTTGCAGACTCGAACTTACCAGCTTGACCCATTCTAAACTTAAGATTAATCCTTGAGCCAGAATTAATCACACTGTGATTACGAAGCATGCAAGTTTCATTTGTCAGTTTACCTTTTAAAAGAGTGTCATTTTTATCAATTATCTGGTTATCTAAAAGAAATTGATGAAGTTCTTTTTCGCAGAAATCATACTTTAAGCAGTCATCAAATTGTTTAAACATTTTAATCTGACAAGTACCATCCAAGCTTATTTCTTTCCTGATAAAGACGATATCACCACCAAATGAACTTTCATTAAAGTAGTAGTAATCAGCACTGATTAGCTTATCGGCCAAGGCATAATCCAGCTTCACACAGCGATAGAGGTCAGTGATATTATGAGCGATATTTAATTTGTCTAAATTAGAGCTAAAAATTGCGATCTTTTGAGGCGCGACGACCCCTGAAAAAGACGACAATTGTGCCGCCCAAGGTCTTCTGCTAGAAAAGCTAAATTCTTCAACGATATCCTCAAAGCTACTTCCTCCTAAACATTCAATAGTCTTTGTGGCCTGCTCTTCTTTTTCAAGTTGCCACTGAAACCTAAAGCGAGGAGATAACATAAGGATAAAGAAGTATATTGTTTCAAGATCTGAAAATGTTAGCTCTAATGTCTTTGTATAAACACAGCGAAAGCAACTAGCAAATCGTTGAAGGTCTTTATTAAGTCTTAAATGTTTTTTAAAAATTTCATAAATATCATGAATATAATTTGGAAGAGCAGATCTTAGAGTATTAACTGTCACCTGATGGAATGTTTTATAACGACACAAAGACTCTCCAAGGCGCTTAACAGAAGACATGAAATCTTGGTCAAACTTCTCTTGATCAATTTCTTCAATTCTTAAACGATTGATAAACTCATTATAAAGCTCAGGAAAATGACGACAAATCTGAGAGAAGTTTAAATAAGGACTAAGTCCTGCACAAAGCGTTTGTTCGCTCTTATATTTTAAATAAAAAGGAGCGTGAACAAATGAATCCTTATCAAAGATTGTCGAATCTAATTCGAGATCACTGGCCCAAGCTTCAATAAATGCTAAATCTAAAGGCCCAAAGAACTTAAAATAAGGATCACTTGCCTTAATTCTTTTATCCCTCAAATAGATTGCACCAAATCCACTTTTAAGAATTTGAGTTGCTGTTAAAAAACTAGCTATATTATTTCCAATGACGAGAGTATCTATTTTTTTATTCATATATTATATTTTTTTAATTCGTTAATAATGCGATAAGTTTGCGTTTGGCCATTTCACTTTCTTTAATCATATCAGAAATCAACTCATTGGCCATCTTATTGGTGCTAGTGCTTTTTATAATTGAATAGGCATCATTCATATTATTAATCACACCAACGCCAACCCCAGACTTTACAATAGTATCGTACTCTGTCGAGCGCTTTACATTTGGCCCACAAAATATATTTGCCCCAGCAACAAAGGGTTCTAGTACAGAGTGAATCCCCTTCCCATGTCCTCCGCCTACAAAGACAGTTCGGAAATAAGGATAGATCTCACATAATATGCCTCTAAGAGTAGATATAATGAGTCCAGGTCTTTGCTTATAATTTGAGATAAATGAGTCTATTTGATTATTTTCAATGATTTCTTTTGTCAGCATATGAATTGATAAATCAGGGCAATGCTTTAATATAAGCACTTTTAAATTTTCAATATTATCTTCTTTGAGTACATGCGGGGCCATAAAGACAAATAACTCACCTGCTCCTATCAGCTTGCAAAATTCTTGATCAGAAAAAGCATCCATTTCAACAGGCCAAGTCTGGGCCAAGCAGATTCTCTTTTCATATTCGGCCAAAGATAAGAGCTTATTCAAGTCCTCATATAAAGAATGTCTTCGAAAGAAGTGCTGACGAGAATCAATTTGCAACATTCTAAGCTCAATTGGGTGCTCTAGTTTATCAGCGCTAATATCTTTACCGATAATCATATAGTCTTCATTAGTTGCACAAATAATCTTACTAAACATTGAATAGATATACTTTTTAAGGCCAGGTAAGCGTAATTCACTAATATCTGTGGTCTTTATACGTGAGCTTTTAACAGTTGCTGAAAAAAGAATAAATTCTTTCATTTTAGAGCCAAGATAAAGTAGCTCTGGAAAAAAGTCATAACGAACCATCATCATTTTCTTTGCGCTCGACCAAGCAATGATATTCTGGCGTGAAAGAAGCGGGAAATAAATCATCAGAGGCAAACGTAAATAACGAATATTTTCTCTATTGGCCTGATAGTAATCAATAACCTTATGCTCAACACTTGGAGATGTGAAAATTAGCTCAACATTCTTGCCCAAGGAGATAAGCTCGTCGGCCAAAGGTCTAATCTGCTCAAACTCTCCTTCACTTGAGAAGTGAAAGACACAGTGTGCTTTTTTTCCAAATCGAGCAAAGGGCCTACAACCTTCATCTCGATAATTCTTTCTTTCAAAAGAGACTCGAGCATAGAAAGGTCCCACTTTTAATAGATAAAGCACAAAAAATAATGGATAGAGCGCAATTCTTACAATTGCCTGAATAAGAAAAATCAATAACATAGGTATATTATAATGAGGTTTTTTCTAATATAGAAGCCAAAATAAGGTCCATTTGACACCAAAGTAATTAAATCAACATATTTTTCTGACATGTTCTTACAAACTGAAATATTAATTCACTAAATTACAATCATTTGTTGCAATTCAATAAAAAAAATTCCAATATCTACAGTCTATAAAAGAAAGAGGGAGAAAAAATGGGAATTTTAAAGGGAGCAATCATTGCATTCGTGGCAGTAAGTTCTATGGCGGCGACATCAACGTCATCAGTATCTGTGCCATCGTCAAGCTCATCAACTTCAACAGCAGCATCTTCAACAGATTCTGCAACAACTTCAGAAGCTTCAACAGGAACTTCATGGTACCAAAAATTAAAAGACTCACCTTTTAATATGCAATACCTAGTTGAAGGTTCTAACAACTTTAAACAATCGATCAATGGTTACAGTTTCTACAACTACTTATACCTTGGTTACAATATCAATAAGACATTCGCAGTTAAGCTTGTTCCATACTGGCAAACAGACTTTACTAAGAGACAAGAGAATGCAGACGGAAGCCGTACAGTTCACCAACAATACGGTGCAACTCAAGCACGTCTTTACGTTAAGAATATCCTAACTGATGAAAAGAACGGTTTTGATCTATACCTACAAAACAGAATTTACTACTACCCAGCAGCAACTAGAAATGGTTCAGGGTACGATGTAAAGAATAGACTTTACCTAATTGGTGGTAAGAAAATCACTGATAACTTCAAGATTGGAACATATGCGTTCTATGAAAATTATATCAGAAATACTGGTTCATCTAAGTTTCTAGAGAACTACTATGCTGCCGTAGCTCCAACTTATTATATCAATGATAAGTGGTATACAGCTCTATCGATTGAGTACTACCGTACAAAGAGAAAAACTGGTGCTACAGAGTCTGAAACTCTTTCACTTTCACCAGAAATTGGTTACTCATTCCCAATCTGTTCTCTATCTGCAGCACTTGCTCTTGAGCCAGTTGACTTCAGAGGTGAAGACCCAGATTTCGTTGATGGTACACTAAAGAATGCTTCTTTAATCGTATCAGCATTTTTCCCAGTTTTTTAATTAACTACTCCATTTTAAATACTTACGAAGCCGACTTTAATAGTCGGCTTTGTTTTTTTAAGTCTTTATTAAACTACAGGCAAAAATTTCCGATAAACCTAATAGAAAGTGATTAATCTAATCAGGGTTTGAGGATTTATGGCCACTAGTACAAAGAAAAAAGTTACTGAATACCTACTTACGAAAGAACAAATTTCAGGAGGACTCTATGAGCCTAATGAAGTCTACTTTATCAAAGATGGTGGCAAAGAACTTGGGCCATTTTGGCAAGAAGATCTAAAGGAATTTATTGAAGAATACTCATTATTTAACCAAAAGGTCTTCGTAAAAAGCATGTTGGAAGAACAATGGTCTGTCATTACGGCCCATCCTCTATTTCAAAGAAGAAGGCCAGAGATCATTAAAGAGTTTCAAGTTGATGAAGACGACCAATTCTTTATACTAAGAAGCAATAAGAAAGACGGGCCATATAAGAGTAGTGAAATTATGGCAATGCTTGATTCTCTAGAACTACTCTACACTGACTTTATTTCTGTCGATAACGGACAAAGTTGGGGAACTATTCATGAATTTGAAGTATTTGATCGTCGCAGCCGCTCAAACGAAAGTTTACCAGAATCGCCTCAAGGTCATATCTTTAAGAACTCAATCTTAGACGCAGACAAAGCAATTGAGCTATCTAAGCAAGACTCTGAAGATCGTGAATTCATTTACGATCTTGCTTATATTGGAAATCAAAAGCTAAACCCAAATAAAGCATCAATTGACGATTTTGAACAAAAAGAAAAATCAGACCCAGCGACAATGTTTCGTTTAGGAGCATTTGCTGCAAGTTTTGTATTTGTATTTGCTATCTTCTTTGTATTTAGCAAGATGTCTGGAACGCCTGATGTTCCTGTTGCAAAAACGAAGAAAACGGCCAGAACACAAACAAAGAGAACTCCTGCAGCACAGGTGCAAAAGAAGCCTTCAGCAAAGACAGTGACTAAAACTTCAAAAAGAAGAGAAGCTCCGAGCGCCTTTAAGAAGAGAGCGCAAAATAGGCGTCAAATTACAAAAGGTAACGATTCAATTGGAAACGCTGACTTTCTATCTGAATCAAGGCAGATGAATGATGCAGTAATGGACCCTGCTGATCTTCCACCAGAGGTTATCTTCGATGATGCCAATGAAGCACTAGAGTTAGATCCTGTACGAGAGAGAATCTCAAAAGAGACATTTGATCCACCAGAGCAAGAGCTAAATAATTATGACGAGCTTGATGCGGCACGAGAAATCGTTGATGAGTATCTAGATCGCTCGCCTGCGGCCGGTGCAAACCCGGATGAATCACCAGGACTTAGTGATGAATTCACACCTGAAGATGCTATAGAAGGTGAACAATTCTAATAGGTTGTCTCCATAAAAATTGAAAGAATAAGTAGTCAATAATTGATTGTTTATGTTACTTTTAAGTTATGGAACACACTAAAGATATCACGCAACTAACTAATGTATTTCGCCAAGCGGCCTTCCCTGGATCATTCTTCTTCAGCTTTGAAGGAATTGAAGGCTCAGGAAAATCGACACAAATTGTAAAAATCAAGGATTACCTTGAAGATAAAGGCTTTAACGTTATCGTTATTCGCGAACCAGGCGGAACTGCTTTCGGTGAAAAATTAAGACAGGCCATTTTAACTTCTAATACAGATATTCACCCTGCAGCAGAAGCACATTTATTTGCGAGTGCTCGTGCACAAAATCTACATGCACTGATTTTGAAAGAGCTCGATTCACCAAATACAGTAGTAATTTGTGACAGATTCCTAGATAGCTCGATTGCGTATCAAGGAGTGGCAAGAAAACTAGGGCCAGAGTATATCTTAAATATTCACTCAAGCTTTCCATTAAATATTGTCCCTCATAAAACATTCTACCTAAGAATTGATTTAGAAAAATCACTAGAGAGACAACGTTTAAGAAATATGCCAAAGGACTACTTTGAGTCACGTGACAATAGTTTTCATCAAGACCTGATTGAAGGATATGATTATTGTGCACAGATCTTTCCTAATCGTATTGCAACAATCGATGGAAGTGCACAGCTTGAATCAGTCACTCAGAAACTAATTGAAGAGATTGAAACGATTATTAATGGATAATTCTTCAAAAGTTAAAGATATTCCATTTGAAGCGCTTTTTGCTCGCTACAAAGAGCAAAAATTGGCCCACTTCTACACTCTTCATACAGGTGGTCACCGTGAAGTTTCGTCCAAAGACGAAATTCTGCAAGAATGGGCCAATAAATTTCTAATAAATATTCTTTGCTATGAGAATGGTTGGGAGCCAGCTCACGCCAAAGAAGTTCTCGAGCGTGGACATGAGGATATTCTCTTTGTCTCAACAGACCAGAAGTCCTATAAAGTTAGCGATGACAGTATTGAGGAATTCTTCAATTTCATCCGTTTCAAACCTTCGAAACTTAAATATTCATTTACGATTTTTAAACAATCGCAAAAGATCACTCAAATACTAGCAAATAAGCTACTCAAAACACTTGAAGAGCCACCAGAAGGCCATATTTTCGTCTTTATCAAATCAAATGATGAAAAGACTCTTCCTACAATTGATTCAAGAACAATCAAAATCAACATTGTCTCTCACGATCATAGTAGTATTGAGCGTAGAACGAATATGAGCTTTTCTGATTTCATCACAAAAGAATGTGAGGATGAAGCGTTGGCCAAAACTCTATCAACGATCAGGCCAAACAATCTTCAACTAGATGAGTTAAGAGACCTAATTAAAGAAGAACCAAGCAGAGAAGCAAATATACATCACTTAGTGGCCTCACATATGAATCAGAGCAATAACTATAGCTTCGATGATGCTCAAAGCTGTCTAGATGCGACAAAGGCCTCAACTTTTGAAATTCCATTTAATGGTTCATCTAAATCACGACTAGCACGTCTACTTCAACTTGTGATTTAATGCAATTTGGCTAGACATAAGCTACCAATAATACGACAATTGAAGCTACTCAAAAAAAATTGATGGGACAAAATGACGAACCAAGATCAGCAAGATATATCTGAATCACATGACAATGATAAGTCAGGTGGTAAGAAGAAAGTAAATAAATTCAACAAGCATGATGATAAACTTGCTAAAGAGCAAGATGGTAAATTCGAAGAAGGTCAAACACTTACAATGGTAAGAGTTCGCTTCCCAGGAAATGCTAAAAGTCAGCCTTTCTTACTAGGTAAGAGAAAATTCACATACGGACAAAAAGTAATAGCGATGAGTGACAGAGGAATGACTGTTGGTTATATCAACTCTTTCCCATACGAAGTCACATTCGATAAGTCGATGCTCCCTATTCGTTCAATTTCAAAAGTTGCAACTCAGGAAGATATCGACGAACAAAAGAGTTATTTGAAAAAAGAAAACGAGGCCGAAATCATCTGCCTTCGCCTCATTGAAAAGTACAATCTAAATATGAACTTAACACACGTTGAGTTTATTCAATTTGGAAAAAAGGCCGTATTCTACTTCACTGCTCCAGAGCGTGTAGACTTTAGAAATCTTGTAAAAGACCTTGTGTCAGAGATTAAGATGAGGATCGAGCTTCGCCAAATCTCAGTAAGAGATCGTGCCGCGGCACTTGGTGCAACAGGAGCTTGTGGACTTCAAACTTGTTGTTCGTACTTCTTAACAAACTACGGAAACGTATCCATAAAAATGGCAAAGAATCAAAACCTTGCCCTAATTCCTTCAAAAATTAATGGTGTTTGTGGACAAGTTAAGTGTTGTATCAAATACGAAGATGATGTTTACACAAATAAGAGAGAATTCCTTCCAGGAGAAGGATCTTATATCCGCACTAAGAATGGTGATATCGGAAAGGTTTTAAAGCTTCATATTCTATTAGAACAATTTGAAATGTTAACTGATAGAGGATATATCCGTCGCTATTATAAGAATCAATTTGATAAAAAACGTTGTCGTCCACCTAAAGAATGGAGCTTCCCTACTGAATTTAGATCAATCACAAAAGAAACTTCGACAATTATTGGAATTGAGGAGTTAGAAGAAGAGCTACGTCTAAGAAAGCAGGCCTTCCTTAAGAGCCTAAATAACGATAGTGATAGCGATGATATTGAAGAAGATGCGCACGAGTTATTTGATGATGAAGAAGAATCAAATAATAGTGACGACGAGGATATTGAGAAGATTCCATTAGATTCAACTGAAGATGAATCGGACAATATTCCAAAGCAAAAAATTGAAAAGAAGCGCCATAATAACAATCGTCCAAAGCGTCGCCCAACAAATAGAAATGAAAAAGGTGACAAAGATAGTGATGATAGGCCTAGAAACAGAAGGCCTCAGGATAAAAATGCACAATCTGAAGATGGCCAAAATAAGTCACAAAACAAGAATCGCAATCGCAATAGGAACCGCAATAAATCAAAAAGCGGAAACTTCCGTAAGCCTTCTGGTGATAAACCAAAGAATACGGAAACAAAATCTAATCAATAATTCTTTTTAAAGATGTATAACAACGATGGTGAGGGAAATGATTTTCCCTCACTATTTCAAGCCCAGAGATAGCTTTCAAGTATTTTACATTAAGCATCTCATCTCTCTTATCAACTATAACAGAAGCGTTAATCTTCTTTAGTAGAACTCCCTCATTTAAGGCCAAAATCTCTGCGTAAACCCCAAGTTCGACATAGGAACGAACTCGAGTCTTGAGTGGCGCAAGTGATGGAATAGGAAGACGAGATAGCGCTCCCCTTGCTGATGCCTTAACAAATTTAGTAAGCAAATTACGTGGGTAAAACGCAGGGGCGACGTAAGTAATTTTACAATTTCTTATATCAAGATTCTCATTTTGAATTAACCACTCAATAAGTAAGGCCGCCAAAGAATGAGCAACGATACTAGATCGCCCGTTTTCCTTAAATACTTTTCTAATTCGCTCTAAATCCTTTTCAATATCAGGACGAGAATTCTTGTTGAAAGAAAGTGAGATAAATTTAACATTTGGGTTTGAAAAGATGAAAGATGCCGGGGCCTGATTAAGCCCCGGAAAAAATATAATCGTTTCGCGATTCTTAGAAGTCACAATTTCCTGGAGTTCTTGGAAATGCAATAACGTCACGGATATTGCTCATACCTGTGATGTACATAATTGCACGCTCGAAACCAAGTCCAAATCCAGAGTGAGGAGCTGAGCCAAATTTACGAAGCTCTAGGTACCACCAGTAACCTTCTTTCTCCATTCCCATCTCATCCATACGCTTTGTAAGTTTATCAAGATCTTCCTCACGTTGAGATCCACCAATAAGCTCACCAATACCTGGAACTAAAACGTCCATCGCACGAACTGTTTTCCCATCATCGTTTTGCTTCATATAGAAGGCCTTACAATCTTTTGGATAATCCGTAACAATAACAGGTGATTTAAAGTGTACATCTGTTAAATATTTCTCGTGCTCAGTTTGAAGCTCTTCTCCCCAATTTGTCGGGAATTCAAATTTTGCACCTGAAGCAGATAGAATTTCAATTGCTTCAGTATAAGTAATTTTCTTAAACTCACTATCGCGAACTGCCGCTAGTGTTTCAAAATGATTCTTATCAACATCAGTAAATGGCATTGAATAAAGGAATTCAAGTTCTTTACGACAATGCGTAAAGGCATACTCGATCATATACTTAATATAATCAGCAGCAAGTTCGGCCACATCTTCAAGGTCAGCAAATGCAACTTCTGGCTCAATCATCCAGAATTCCGCAAGGTGGCGCTTAGTATTTGAATTTTCAGATCTAAACGTTGGACCAAAAGTATAAACCTTTCCAAGTCCTAATGCGTGACACTCACCTTCTAGTTGTCCAGTTACACATAGTGAAACATCTTTACCAAAGTAATCTTTAGCGAAGTCAACTTCACCCTTATCCGTTTTTGGAGGATTGTGCTTATCAAGCGTTGAAACATTAAACATTTCTCCAGCACCTTCACCGTCAACTGCAGTGATAATTGGTGAGTTTAGGTAGAAGAAACCTTTATCATCAAAGAACTTGTGAGTTGCCATAGCAAGTGCGTGACGAACACGAAAAACTGCTCCAAATAGATTTGTTCTAACTCTTAAGTGAGCAATATCTCTTAAGTGTTCAAGTGAAGTACCTTTCTTTTGTAGAGGATAAGAATCATCAACTGCACCAATTACTGTACCAGTTGTCGCCTGCATCTCAATTGTCTGCCCCTTACCTTGAGACTCAACAACCTTTCCAGTAATTGATACACAAGTACCAGTTAACATAGTCGAAAGGGCCTCATAATTTTCGATACCACCATCAGCTACAATTTGTAGTAGATCCTGAGAAGATCCGTCATTTAAAACAATAAAAGAAAATGCTTTTGATTTTCTTACCGAACGTACCCATCCTTTAACAGTTACAACAGAGCCGATAAAGTCAGATGCCTGATCAAATAATTGCTTAAGTTCGATGCGCTTTAATTGTGTCATTTAAATACCTTCTTATAAAACTTCTTTTAAAATAGAATGTGTTTGTTCTTTTTCTAATCTTGGCCCGTATTGTGTTACAAGCTTTGCAGAACACGCACATGCAAGTGTTCCTGCAGCGCTAAAGTCTAGTCCATTAGTAATCCCGTAAAGGAATGCACCTGCAAATAAGTCTCCTGCACCGTTAGTATCAACAGCAGAAACCTTTGGAGCTGAAACATTAATTTGCTCTGAACCATTATAAAGGAAAGCTCCTTTTGAGCCAGCAGTAATTGCAAAAGAATGTGAAATATTCTTTAGCGCTTCAAATGCTTTCTCAACTGAATCCATTCCAGTAAATGATTTTGCTTCTTCCTCGTTACAGAAAAGAAGATCCAACTTATCATCACCAATCATTTGCTTGAAGCCATCTTTAAAGAAGCCTACAATACCAGGATCAGAAAATGTTAATGCAACTTTAACATCATTCTTTCTTGCAAAATCTCTGGCCGTTTGACAGGCAGCAATTCCCGCCGCACCAGTTACAAGATAACCTTCCATATAAAGCCACTTACTGTCGCCTAGAGCGGCAAGATCAAGTTGTTCATCTGAATATGTTGCAGTCGTTCCAAGAAAAGTATTCATAGTTCTTTCTGCATCTTCAGAGATCATGACAAGACACTTACCTGTTTCACCATCATATAGACCTTGTTCAATATTAGACTTAACACCATTTGCAAGCAGGTCATTCTTATAGAACTCTCCTGTTTCATCTTGTGCAACTTTACATGAGTAGAAAGTTTTAGCACCAAGTTGAGTAGCACCAATAATCGTATTTGCAGCAGATCCCCCACAAGCACGAGAATGACCAACATTACTTCCTCTAAGAGAGTTAAGAAGGTGATCTTGTCTTTCTTTTTCAACAAGAGTCATTAGGCCTTTTTCAATTAGGTGGTCGTTTAGGAATTCATCAGAAACTTTAAATTCCATATCAACAAGGGCATTTCCCATTCCGTACACATCATACTTCTTCATACTTAATCCTTTATATTTAAGACTCTTTTCTTTTAAAAATAAGTTCATTATTTACTTCATCAAAGTCAGCATACTTGTAACCAGCAACATCAAAGTTTTTAAGGCCTTCAATATCCTTAATTTTATTTTCAATAATAAAGCGTGCCATCATACCGCGTGCTCTTTTAGCATTGAAAGAAATAACCTTATATTGGCCATTCTTAAAATCTAAGAAGCGCACATTAACAAGTTCAGGAACGAGTTTGTCTTTTTTAACACTCTTGAAGTATTCCTCTGAAGCGAGGTTAACAAGATACTTAGACTTATTCGCTTTTGCATCTTCATTAATTTTCTCAACAATTTTTTCGCCCCAAAAATTATAAAGATTTGTTAGACCTTGGCCATTAATACGAGTTCCCATCTCTAAACGATAAGCACGTAACTCATCAAATGGAGCAAGAACACCATAGAGGCCAGAAAGAATCTTTAAGTGTTTTTGAGCATAGTTTAACTCACTCTTTTTAAGCTCACCCGCATTTAGGCCTTGATATGTATCTCCTGCAAAACTAAAAATTGCAGCGCCAAGATCATTTGTTTTCTTAAAATTATTAAAACGATCAACATTCAAATCGGCCAAGGCCTTTGAAACCTTCATCATTTTAGATAAATCTTCACTTTCAAAATTTGCCATCTTAGTAGCAAGCTCAGTGGCCTCTTTTATGAACGTAGGTTTCTCTAGATTTACATCTTGAGCAACAGTGATATCTGAGTGATCAAAATTAAGTTTCTTCGCTGGAGAAATAACGATATCCATGAAATTCCTTTAATTTGAGTTTGAGTTACTAAACGCTTGAAATAATAACAATAACTTTATTAAAAGACTATGTTTTCTTAAGAATATTAAGGAAGAAAGTAGCGCTCATAACGTGTCGATTTACCGCTGTAGACGACTCTTTGATGCTTACAATCAGTAGGAATTTGTACCTCATTTGCTTTAATTGGCCTCTTTAAGCAAACTAAAGGAAATTTGGTACACAAAGACCATAGGTATAGATCCTGATCAGTATCTTTACCTACTAAGTCCTTAAAGACTTCCATTTCCTTGCGACTAAGCGCACTCTTGGCCTTGGATTTTGTCATTTCATACATGGGATCGTAAAAGCATCGCTTAAAATCACTTCCCGTATCGGCCAAAGTTGCTTGACCATAGCTGATGCTCATATATTTTTTGAAAATATTAGAAATCTTTTCATTTTCAAAACTTATGGCCTTCTCATACGCCCAAAGAGCAAGTCCAAAAACATAGGGATTTCTTTCAAAACAATCGAGATGACAGCCAAAGCTTAAAAGTAAGCAAGCGTCTTTACCTGTACCTAGGGTTGCATCAACAACTTTATTATGCTCGATGTCACCACCTTTCAGTTTTAGGGCACGAAAAAGAGGCTCTTTTGTTACAGCATAATTCCTTTTTAAATGAGTTTGTAAGTCTGTTGCCCAATCAAGCTTCAATGAAGAATCTCGGGCCGGATCAAATAAGCACAATTCATTATCTTTCCAAACTAAATAAACCCCTTGTAAGGATTCACCTGTCATGTGCAATTGATAAGTCAATTTATAAGAAGAGAGCTTCTGCAAATAGTTGCGCAGCGCTTGATTCAGAGATTCTATTTTTAAATCTTCTTCTTGCGCGCAGTCAATTACAATATCAATATTAGTCATTAGTGAAGTCTCATTCATATTAAAATCAAGTAGATGGCCAGTTTTTTCTATGCTATATATACTTTTCGTAAATACATACTTTAGAATTAATTTATCTAGATATAACACACACGGAGAACAGATGTCACACACACAAGACGTATCAAACTCAACTATTGAGAAACTTGGTTTTGACCCAAGAAATTTAAAAGTAAACTCTGGTGATCTTAATCGTGAACTTGCAAAGAATTATATCAGTGCAAGTGATGAAGAAATTAAACAGATGTTAAACGAACTAGGTCTAACGACACTAGAAGAATTATTCTCTCATATTAAAGACGATGTAAAATTCTCATCAAAAATTCCTTTAAAAGAAGGACTATCTTATGATGATCTCGTTACTAATCTTGATGAACTATCAAAAAAGAATAAAATCCCTACAAACTTCTTAGGTGATGGACTTCCACAGTTTAAAATTCATGAGATCGTTCCATATGTTTGCAATATTAGAGGACTAACAACAGCATACACTCCTTACCAACCAGAAAGATCACAAGGAACACTAAACACTCTTTGGATCTACTCAAGTGCAATTACAGCACTAACTGGTTATGAAGCGGTTAATGCGTCTTTATACGAAAGATCAACTTGTTTATTTGAAGCACTAAAGACAGGAGTACGTCTTGCACGCAAGAGAACAAAAGTATTAGTAAGTGAAGCAATCTATCCTCAAGATAGAAGTGTACTTGAAACAAATGCTGCACATACTGATCTGGAAATCCTATGGGCACCAATTAATAAAGAAAGCGGTCTAACAGACTTCGATAAAGTAAAAGAGTTACTTGAAACAAATAAAGAAATTGCTGCATTTGCATTTGGCCAAGTAAACTCACTTGGTCTACTAGAAGATGTTGATGCCTTAACTGACCTATGTCGTGACAACGAAGTATTCTCAATTGCTATTATCGATCCAATGCTACTTGCTAAGGGTGGTTTAAAGAAGCCAAGTGAATACGGTAGTGACAAGGCCGGTGCAACAATGATCGTTGGTGAAGGTCAACACCTTTGCCTAGACGCAAACTATGGTGGACCAGGTTTAGGTATCTTTGGAATTCGTTTTAACGACGCAAATAAGAATCAAATTCGCCAAACTGCTGGACGCTACGTAGGTAATGCAGTTGATATGAATAATCAAGAATGTCTTGCGATGGTACTATCAACTCGTGAACAACATATCCGTCGTGAGAAGGCCACAAGTAATATCTGCTCAAACCAGTCATTTGTAGCAACAATTGCAGGTGCTGCACTTTTAGCACTTGGTGATGAAGGTTTATCAGATAAGCTTGCAACTTCAAGACAAAACACTCAATACTTCCTTTCAAATATTCTACACCTAGATGGTGTGGAGCTTGCCTTTGATGCTCCTTACTTTAATGAAGTTGTTCTAAAGCTAGATAAGAAAGTAAGTGACATGCTTGCCTCAACTGAAGATCTAGTTGCTGGTAAAGATATTAGTGGCCGCCACAATCTAGAAGGAAACCTATTAAAAGTCTCTTTTGGTGACCAGCACACTCAAGAAGATCTCGATAAATTAATTGCTGCTTTTAATGCAAATTTTTCAGCGCAAAGTGAATCAGAATTCTTCATGCCGGAAATCCCTCAAACATATATAAGAGAAGATGCGCCAGGGATTGCAACTTTCACAACAGAAGAAGTAAAAGCATTTTACGACAAGTGTGGAAGCTTAAACGTTTCTCCAGATGATGCCATCTACCCTCTTGGTTCATGTACAATGAAATACAATCCATATGTGAATGACTGGGCAGCAGGGCTTGCTGGCTTTACAATGGCACACCCAGACCTAGATGATAAGTATACTCAAGGAACACTTGAGCTACTTTACAATATCCAAGAAGATTTTAAGGCGATAACAGGACTTCCAGGACTTGTTACTCAAGCAGTGGCCGGTGCACAGGGAGAACTTGTTGGTATCAAGATGTTCCAGGCCTATCATGCAGATAGAGGTAACGCTGAAACTAAGAATGTAATTCTTATCCCACGCTCTGCCCACGGAACTAATCCAGCGACTGCCGCAGTAGCTGGTTTTGTCCCAGCTAAAGTTGACGGGAAACAAGTTGGTATCATTACTTTAGATGCTAATGAAAGAGGTCAAATTGATCTTGAGCAACTAAAAGAGATTATCAAAACAGATGGCGAGCGCATTGCTGGTATCATGGTAACAAATCCTAATACAGCAGGTATCTTTGAAGAGAACTTTAAAGAAGTAGCGGATCTTATTCACTCTGTTGACGGCCTAGTCTATATGGACGGTGCGAATATGAACGCTATTGCAGGGATTGTTTCTCTTGAGAAATTAGGAGTGGATGCTTGCCACAACAACCTTCATAAAACTTGGACTATACCACACGGTGGAGGTGGACCAGGAGACGCTATCGTTGCTGTAAGTAGCAAACTTGTTGACTATATTCCAGGAACTCAAATTGAGAAATTAGCTGATGGTTCATACAAGAAAGTACGTGCTCCAAAATGTATTGGAGACTTCCACCGCCACGATGGAAACGTTGCTCACAAAGTACGTGCCTACACTTATCTAAAGGCCCTAGGTCAAGACGGTGTTGTGACAATGTCACAAATTGCAGTATTAAGCGCACGCTATCTTTTCCAAAAGCTTAAGGATGTTTATCCAATGCTGCCACATGGAGCGGATGAAACACCACGTATGCACGAATTTATTATTACACTAAGTGACGATATGTTTGCTCATATCGAAAAGTCAGGAACTCTTAAAAATCAGATTATTGCAAAAGTTGGAAAGTTATTCCTAGACTTCGGGCTTCACGCACCAACAGTTGCTTTCCCAGAAGTATTTGGTCTTATGATTGAACCAACTGAATCTTTCACAAAGAAAGAGCTAGATGATTTTACTGATGTTCTAGTAGCAATCAAAAATGTTCTTTCTGATTCTCCAGAAGTACTACACACAGCACCTCACTTCACTGCTGTTAGTAAAGTTGATGAGGTATGGGCAAATAAGAACCTTAAGTTCTACCGTACCCTAGATAAACTTTGGGAGCTTCCAAGTGACGAGATTTCACCTAAGATGTTACGCACGAAAGACACACTAGAAATTGTTAAAATGATTCAAGACAAGCACAAAGAATTAAAACAATAAGAAAAAAAAGGCCTGCAATGCAGGCCTTTATATATATTAGGTGTAGCAGAAATTGAAAAACATACGAATAATTCGAGAATAACAACAACACGAAAATTAACACGAATTTGGGGAACAAAGAACAACAACACAACTTTATCGATATGTTTATTCATCAATCCCTGCTACATTAATGAGTGGTTTATACGACGTGATTTGAGATGTTACAACCTATCATTTTTGCACATGTAAATATTACAACAGTAGTTTGTTGACCTAATGGCCTTCATTAAAAATTCTTAAAAATGTAAGAGAATCACGACTTTTCACAGTAATATTTGTTTCAAAATCACTGTCTAAAACGATTTATTTTCTTACTATAGAACTTCGTATTCTCAACATCCTGAAGCTCTACACTTAAAGCAAAAAGTAATTGGTTAAAAAGGAATGATGCCTCATAGCGAGATTCGTATTTCTTAGCTTCACCAAGCGCCTGCTCAGCACCAAAAACCTGCTTATAGGTAAGTATATAGAGGTAGCTAAAATAAGCATTATCTTTATTCAAGTCACTCGCAGATTTAAAATAATCAAGGGCCTTAGGATAATCTCCTAGTCGCGTGTAATGCATACCTAGTGCAGTTAAAACACTGCCATCCTGTGGGTTTTTATTCAATGCCTGCGTTAAGATTTGTACCGTCTGTGCTTCATTACCAATTGAGCGATGAAGATCGGCCAAATTGATATAGGCCGCAATAAAATATGGATACTTCTTTATGGAAGCCTCAAGAAGTTGTGCAGGTGTTTTAGGAAATAGGCCAAAGCGAGACAAAGTTGCCAGTTTAAGAATATTATCAGGAGCATCACTATGAAGCTCTAACATAGTTAGTAGAGAATCAAGCTGAGGCCTAAGATCAATGCCTGGAGCCTTTTCAAAATTAAGGCCATGAGTTGCTAGAACATAAACCGCTGAGAAAGATAGAAGCTTAGGTCCTTTTTTTGCTAAATCGATAATGGCCGTCTGAAGCTGTGAAATATCTGGAAAGTTTAACAACAATTCCAATGTCGCTTTTTTTATCAAAATTGAATCACTACTTAATAACTTCTCGTAATCGACTTTCTTCATGCTAGGAAACTCTCTTAGAAGAACAATGGCCGCGGCCCTTTTCATCTCTGGCATGTCAACATTATTGATATACGACAGTAGTCGATTTTTATTTTTAAAATTCCCCTTCTTCATTTCACCAATTATCTCAAGGAGCTCATCTCTTGTTTTAAGATTTGGAAACTTAGTTTGGAACATCGAGTTCATCTTCTCTTTTGAAATATCGCTATGACAAGAAGTACAACTATTAGGTACACCATAGGAAAGAGAATAATCAGGCCTAGGAATGACAAATTTATGATCGGCCCTCATATCAATTCCCATAAAGGCCTTTTTAGGCATGTGACAGTCGACACAACTTGCACTTGCGATTTCATGTCCATGATGGGCCTTTTTATCATAAGAAAGATCGTGACACTGTAAACAAAGAGCATTTCCTTCTTTTTTAAGTTTACCACTATGAGGATTGTGGCAATTAATACATTTAACACCATTATGGAACATTTTTGATTGGAGAAAAGAGCCACCTACAAAAGCTTCTTCTTTCTGCTGGCCATCAATATGGTACTGATTATCATTTACAATCGTCAGAGAGAATTGATTAAAGAAGTCAGCAGCAAAGTCAGCATGATCACTCATGTCTTCTCTTAAACTGTGACAAGTAAGACAAGTCGTGTTTGCATCATGTTCTGTAATATACGTATGCACACCACCATCTTTTGCAGGAATAATCTCTTTATAACCATTTGTTGAATTACGCCAAAAGCCTTTGTTTGTCAGATTAGAGTCTCTATCTTCTAAAGGCATACTGGCCCACTTAAGGTGTGTACTAGCATCACCGTGACAAGAAAAGCATGAGACATTTTCACTTAAAGACTTAGTCTTATATGAATCAGTTTTAAAATCATAAGACTTATCTAAGCCTGAAGAGTGGCAGCTTGCACAGCGATTATTCCAATTATTAACTCTATTATCCCACTTTAGTGAATCACTAAGGTGTGGATGATTTACTTGAACTTCACTTAAAGTATTAAACCACCTCTTAGCTTCGATATCCCAAGCAATTGGAGGTACTTGGAATTTACCATCTTTTCCAGTATCAACAACATATTGCTGAAGTGGATAATGTCCAAATGTATAAAGAACTTTATAATCGAGGCCGTTGATAGAAATATAAAACTGACCTTGTTTCTCGACAAATAGATACTTTGTTCTATTTGCTTCAAAAACTTTATTATTAAAATCACCTTTTACAAATTCCTTAGTCCCCTTATTCATTGAATGAAAATGATCTGAGCTGCTCCACTGAGATGCGACATCCTCGTGACACTGAAAACATGTTGATGGATCATTATTACTCTTTAATTGTTCATAAGAAATTTTTGTGGGATCAAATTTTGTAACTTCTAGTTTTTTATTAAAACACGAAGGAGCAGCAATAAGAACGAGAACAAAGAAGATGATATTAAGTATAATTTGCACTAGTTAAGCTCACTTATGTGATTACCATACTTAAGTGATGCCATTTTGAGATCTCTCTTAAGCGATAATCTTTCGAAGTGTGGCCAATAATCTTCAGACTGCTTAGATTCTAAAAAAAGATCGGCAAATAGTTTTTCAATACCGACAATGGCCTCTTCATTAGAAATATTAGATATAGCAGAATCATCAATACCATAATTTTCAAAAAATGACATCAGAGTAAGCTCATTAGCATCATGCGCAAATCGATATAAGTAGTTGATTAGTCCAACTGCATCTCGCTTTTTTATAATCTGTTTGAAAACACGTCGATTATTATACTCTTCTTTTAAATTATTATAAAAATATGCGAGTGATTCTCGATTTAGTCGATAGAGATAAAAAACAAACACAAGAACTAAAGCGATGACACAGATTAAGAGTTTAGTCTTAGTAGAGAAGTAAAATCCTCCCAAGTGTATTATTATATTTTGTAGTTCACTATTTTGAATTTCATCATTATCTATATCAAAATAACGAATCCTTGTGGGCTCAAGCTTAACGCTACCAGCACGATTAAAGACGACAGTTATCTTTTCTCTTATAATAGATTTCGCTTCTCCACGATCAAAACGATCATCCTTTTCAAGTACTTCATAATAAAACGAGACATCATCTTGCCTCTTAAAACGCATTTGAGGTAAAAGCGCCACACTTGTCTGACTCGCTTCAATTTTGTATTCAAAAACAAGAGCATCTGAGTCTTCATTTTGTTCACTAATTTGAGTGAGGCTTTCCTCAACTCCCGAGGCAACAAAATCATAATTAGCTCCCACATCTTCAACCTCAAAAGATGGGCCAGGCAAAAAGATTTCTTCACGGCCTTTTACACCTGTCGATTTATTACGAACAGTAACGGCAAGTCTAACGCCTTCAACAAGAAGGTTACCACTATAACTTGGAAAGACTTGAATACTCTGAGATTTCAATAAAAAATTGCCAGAAGACTGAAGGAAGTACTCGCGAGTGCTTTGCTGAGTTGCTAGTCCTTTGGAAAAGTTGATATCGAGAACTCTAACATCAACCTCTAAGCCTTTTTGATATTTTGTAAAAAGATCGAAAACAACTAATTGTTTTGGAACAATCTTCCCTTCACCTGCTCTTACAAACGAGAACTCAATCTCGCCTGAGTTCAAATAACTTTTTATTCCATTTAATGCATAAGAATGACGATGAAAAACCAGTATAAAAAATGAGAGGAAATAAAATATTGATCTATTCATTATCAACCTCATCATTATCAGATTTTTTAGTTTCTATTTGCTGATCTATGATTTGAATTTTACGGGCCAAAAACTCTCGCAGAGGTGAATGAACTTTATTCATCCATAAATCGACATTTAGAGCATCTTTTGATTCCCTTGAATCTTTTGTATTTGTCTCTAATACCTTGGCCCCGCGAGATATCTTAAATTTCTCACGGTAGAGTTTTGTCTTCTCGTCCCCTTCGGCCCTTTGGGCCAAACTAGTTGCATCAATCTCAGCAACAAGTTTTTTCATAATCTCAACATTTTGCATTGCCTTCTTTGCATAAGGGCCACCACTCTTAATAATCTTTTCGTATTCTAATTGTGCTGATAAGTAATAACCCATATGTGCAATGCAATTTGCATTTGCAAATCTCGCAGCAGGAGAATCAAGGCTTGAAAAATATAGCTGAGCATTCTTAAAGTCCTCAGCCAAATAATAAGAGAGGGCCTTACTATACTGATCATCATATTCTTTAGCGGCCTTCTTAAAATAACCGAGCTTAAAAAATAAATGGCCTTGTTGATTTGAAGTTAAGAATGGATCCAATATTATATTTGCTTTTACAGTCTTTGGAGAGAAGCAAACAAAAATAATAAAACAATGAATAACGGCCACCCAACCACGCCTAAAGTACATAACAAAAGGGGCAATGCATAGAAAGAGTAGATAATAACCAAGATCATGCCAAGGAAGATCACTATCGCTATCTAGGGGGTAATACTTTGTTAAATAAGCACTCACTTGAGCAATATCACTATTATCATTAGAGAACTCTATATAATTACCATTTCCTACTGAAGCAAACTTCTGCAGTAAAGTAGGATTAAAAGTATTGCTATCTAATTCAACTTCTGGTCGGCCTACACCATACACAATTAAGTTAACATCATTGGATTCAAGACCACGGGCCATAATTGGAATCGATTCATCATCAACTTGATCAGAGATAAAAATTAAGTTTTGCCCCTGGCCATCTTTTGAAAAGGAAGATGCCACTACTTTCTCAAGACTTGATAAGCGCAAGAGTTCACCTGTTACAAGAGAGGTATCAAGTGCTGTAATGAAATTATTTAAGATATTAAAATCTCTTGTAAAGGGAAGAATTTGATATGAGTTACCAGATGTAACAACAAGAGAGTAATAAGAGCCTTGAGTAACTTTTAATAGATCGATAATTTTTAATTTTGCTCTTTCAATACGCGATGGTGATATATCAATTGACTCCATTGATTCAGAAAGATTAAAGACAAGTATTGTTTTAGATTCATTCTCATCAAAGGATGTCCTTACCTTTTCAAAACTAGGTCCACTAGCGGCAAGAATAAGCATAAAAGCTAATGCTAGCGCCCATAACTGTGGATCTTTAAGGTATTCTCCTCGTTGTTTTACAACAAGAGCATTTAAAATATCACGGCCAAAATATTGTCCAAGCTCCCCCATCTTCTTACTTCGTAAATAAAGTACAGCAAATAGAGCTACAATAATAAGCAAAAGCAGCCACCATGGCCTAATGAAGTGGAAGGCAGCAATATTAGTATAAAAGCGTATAATAAATGCTTTAGCTAGCGCCAAGATTTCACTCATTGCACACTCCTATGTCTAAAGCGTCGACTAGATATCACGATAACAATGGCAAAGAGATATAATAATAAAATTATAATAATTGGGTAATAAAAGAGGTCGTACTTTGGCCGATATGTTAATCTTGTCATTTGCTGAACTTCAATAGAGTTGATTTCTTTAAATGCCTCTTCAAGCTCTTTCTCATTCTTGGGTAAGTAAAATCGGCCATTAGTTAACGTGGCGATCTGTTTGAGTGTATTTGTATCAAGGCTATTCTCACCTACAGTAGTAGGATCTCCATACCCCAAAACATAAATTCTAATATTCTCATTTTTAGCTATTTGAGCAGCATCAATAGGACGAACTTCACTACCTGTATCATTGCCATCAGTTAATAAGATGAAAACACGTTCTTTAACCTTAGTATCTCGAAATCGCTTAATTCCGAGTCCAATGGCGTCTCCTAACCTGGTACTAAGACCGGCCATCCCGACACTAGATTGCTCAACAAGTGACACAAGTGATTTTTTATCATTTGATAATGGGGCCTGAAGGTAAGCAGAGTCTCCAAAGACAATAAGTCCTAGAAAGTCATCACTTCTTTCGTTAATAAATTTTGTGATATTCTTCTTCGCAACATCAAGTCTTGTCTCACCAGTTTGGGTATCTTGATAGCTCATCGAGCCAGACAAATCCAATGCGATATAGAAGCTCTTTGAAGAAATATTTTTTATTATTTCTTTACCACTCATGACAGGCTTAGAAAGAGCGACACAAAACAAAACCCATGAAATTATTAATAAGGAGTTTTGAATATGTTTACGTTTTCTAATATTTTCAGCACCTGCTGCTGTTTGCATACTTTCAGCAACGATATTGTAAAATGATGCTCTAATAGAAGTTTGTCGCATCCTAAAAGGCTTAAAAAGGAAATGAACAAATATTGGCAATAACACAATCAGAAAGAAAATAGGATGCTCGAAACTAATCACGATACCTCCCTAAAATAACTCCAATATCTAAAAGCATTTTCTTTTTTAAAATGATTTCATCTTCAACATCTATATTTTTAGCTGAATAGATATATTCATTAAGCTCATCTTGCTCAAGTTGAGAATACTCTCCAAGTCCATTATCAACTAAGAATCGATCATTAATTTGCTTTTTAAACCTTAATTTGAAAACTTTTTTATATAAGAGATAAATATCTTCAACTTTATCCTTATTAGTAAGGCCCTTATAGATTCTGAGATAGGGGCCATACTTTTTCAGATAAAGAATACGTTGATAAATATAGTAGAGAACAAAACTAATTATTATAATGAGCAGTAGGGCCCATCCCCAAGTTTGTGGCAACAATGAGACACTACTAACTTCAACAGAAACTTCTTGTATTCCTTTAATCGATAGATTCCCAAAATACTCATGCTTAATTGTTTCGAGGGCCTTACTCATGAAAACGCCTCTGTTTTAACTGAGTAAAAATATTCTCATGAGTATTTATTTCAAATATAGGAAACGATAATTTCCGACATAGGCCATAAAGTCTATCAATATGCTTATCCCAATTTTCTTTATAAGCATTTTGTAACTTCTCCCCTTTCGAGTTAATAGTTAGTTCATCAATACTATTTGAAATGACAAAATTACTAACCTCTGGAAGCCTTGTTTCATTTTGATCAACAATATGAGCTAAAACTAACTCATTCTTATTGGCCAACAACTTCAATTGTGTAAAAGCACCTTCATTAAAATCCAAAAAATCGGAAATAAATATAATGAGAGAATTCTGTCTAACTTCATGTCTAAGACGCTTTAAGGCTTCTTCAACCACATCCATCTTATTAGTCAAACTACTTACATCGAGTTTACGATTTGCGCTCTCTAACTCACTTAATATAGCAACAGATCTTGCTTGTGACTTTGATGCTTTTATAAAGCTATGTCCATCATTAGAAATAACAAAGGCCCCGACTGGGTCTTGGTTATTTACAACACTCCAATATGAGATACTTGCTAACTCACAGGCCACTACAGACTTCATTTTACTTGTTGAACCAAAGAACATGGTTGAGCTTTGATCAACAACTAAGTAGACCGGTCTTTCTTTATCTTCGGTATATCTCTTAACAACAGGCCTAGAAAGTTTCTGTGTAAGTTTCCAGTTCATATTTCTGATATCGTCTCCTAGACGATAATTATCCATCTCTTCAAAAATTAGGCCTTGGCCTTTTACTTTAGATGCGAACCTTCCTACATACTTGTTCCTAATCGGACGATCAATGAATGTACGAAAATGAACCATCTTAGCTTTAAGCTCCATTAGATAGTTCTTAGATATGTAAATCGTATTCTCTTGAATCATTGTTTTTACAATACAGCTACTGAGTCTATTATTTGATCAATTATATTATCGGCCGAGACTCCATCAGCGATGGCCTCATAACTAATATATAATCGATGCCTTAGAACTGGCTTCATTATTGAACGCACGTGATCGGGAGTAACAAATTCGCTGCCACAAAGCCAGGCCTTGGCCTTAGCAGCAATATCTAGCGAGAGGGTCGTACGAGTACTAAGTCCCATTGTTATATACTTACGTGTATCATCAGGGAGCTTATCGCTACTTCTTGTTGCATCGACAATATCAACAATATACTGATCAATTGCGTCCGAAGAAGTAATCTTTTGAATTTCATTTCTCGCCTCAAAAATGATCTCTTCACTTGAGACACTCTTGATCTGTGGAGCATTATAATTATCTCGAATTAATTGCATAATTTTCATTTCATTATCCTTATTAGGATAATTGAGAATTAACTTAAAAATAAAGCGATCTAATTGTGCTTCAGGAAGCGGATATGTACCATCTTGTTCAATTGGGTTTTGAGTTGCTAAAACCATAAAAAGTTTAGGTAATTTATGAGTAACACCATTTACTGTAACTTGCCTTTCTTCCATGGCCTCAAGAAGAGCTGATTGTACTTTTGAGGGGGCACGGTTAATTTCATCTGCCAAAAGAAGATTGTTAAAAACAGGTCCTTTACTAAATTCAATACGGCCCTTACCACTTTCATCAGTCAAATATAACTCAGAACCAACAACATCTGATGGGAGTAAATCTGGAGTAAATTGAATACGACCTAAATCGGCACCAATCAGTCCGGCCAGGTGTTTTACCGTTGTCGTTTTACCTGTTCCAGGATTACCTTCAAGAAGAACATTTCCATTACATAGAACTGCAAGAATGATCTTTTCAATGATCTCTTCTTGACCAATGATTCGATTATTTAATTGTTCTTGAATATTTTGAATTTCATTTAAAACAGACATAATCATTCCAAATATAAATATGGCGAACACTAGGTCCGCCATATCAAAGTAAGTTATTTCTTTTTATTTTGCTGGAGAATATTTCTTGTAATATCCTTCATACTCCATGAGTCAGCAGCTTGACTTGGTGGGTACTGCTTGAATGTTTCAAGAAACTTCGATGTAACATCCATGGCCATGTAAACGTAAGCCGCTTTGTACTGCATCCAGTCCCAGTATGTATTCGAGTTTTGGTCTGCTCTTTCATAAGGGTCACGACGAAGATTGAATACCTTTGAAACACGAAGATCAACAAATGGTTCGGCCCATAGTGCCATTGTCTTTGCTCTTTGTTCAGAGAAAACAACTTTCCAATCTCCCATACGAACGGCAACAGGAACACCCTGATCATCTAAGTAAATGAACTCATTACGAGGAGACTTCTTTTCCTTACCTTCAAGATATTTTGTAAGATCAAACCCATCTAAGTGAAGTTTAACCTTCTTTTTACCAATACGAGTTCCCTTAAGAAATTTCTTATTGATATCAGAGTATCCTGCCCACTTTGTGATCGTCGGCATCCAATCAAGTGTAGAAACAATTTCATTTGAGATTTGACCAGCTTTAATCTTCCCAGGAAACATAACGAGAGCAGGAACACGGTAAGCACCTTCCCAGTTCGTATTCTTTTCAGATCTAAATTTTGTAATACCAGCATCTGGCCATGTATTGAAGTGAACACCATTGTCAGTTGAGTACATAACAAAAGTATTATCTTTGATCTTATTCTTCTCTAAAGAATCAAGAAGACGACCTACATACATATCGTGTTGTACGAATACATCGTTGTAGTCACCTTGACCTGAAAGTCCTTTGGCCTCTGGACGAGGGTGTGTACGGTAATGCATTCCAGTTGTATTTACCCATACAAAGAAAGGCTTCTTTTTCTTAACAGCATCAGTCATGAATTTAATTGAACGATTAACAATATCTTCATCAACTGTTTCCATTCTCTTCTTTGTCAGTGGACCAGTATCTTTTACTTTTCCATCGGCAAATGAGTGAAGAACTCCACGAGGACCAAATTTCTTATGAAACGCCTTGTCTTTTGGATAGTCTGGATCTTCTGGCTCTTCCTCAGCATTTAAGTGATATAGGTTTCCATAGAATTCATCAAAACCGTGTTTTGTCGGTAGATGCTCATCTCTATCACCTAGGTGGTTCTTTCCGAACTGACCCGTAACATATCCTTGAGTCTTTAATACCTCTGCAATTGTGATATCGCGATCTTGAAGTCCAGCCTTAGCACCAGGAAGCCCAACTTTTGAAAGACCTGTTCTAAGAGTTGCTTGTCCTGTGATGAATGCTGAACGACCAGCTGTACAAGATTGTTCAGCATAGTAATCTGTAAACATCATCCCTTCTTTAGCAATTCGATCGATGTTTGGAGTTTTATAACCCATAATACCGTGACTGTAGGCAGAGATATTTTCAACACCAATATCATCTCCCCAGATAATTAAAAAATTTGGCTTTTTTGCGGCCTGGGCACTAACTGAAATAGCACCAACACAAATAAGACCAATTAAAGATTTAAAACCTTTCATCAGTTCTCCTTAAATTGTTAATTTTGTTAACTTTTCTATAAAGAAATTATTGACTAAGAGTATGCCCAAGACACTCAATTAAGTAAATTTAAAAAATAAATAAGATTTGAAGTAAGCTATTCAATTTATTCACACTGTGTTACAGTGTCGCATCATAAAATTATAAAATTAGGATACGAATTAAATGGAAGATTTAAAAAGAGCGACCTTTGCAATTATTTCTCACCCAGATGCGGGGAAAACAACAATGACAGAAAAACTTTTATGGTTTGGTCAAGTTGTACGCAGCGTAGGTATGGTAAAGAGTAAGCAAGGTAACTACGCAAAATCAGACTGGATGGAGATGGAAAAAGAACGTGGTATCTCAATCACTTCATCAGTTATGTCATTTCCATATAATGAACGTGCCATGCACCTTCTCGACACTCCTGGTCACAAGGATTTCTCCGAGGATACTTATCGTACGCTAACTGCTGTAGAGAGTGTTCTAATGATGATTGACTCGGCCAAAGGTGTTGAGACTCAAACAAAGAAGCTAATGGAAGTATGTCGAATGCGAGATACACCAATTGTGTCTTTCTGTAATAAATTTGACCGCGATTCTCTTGACCCATTTGAACTAATTGATGATGTTGAAAAGACTTGTTCTATTCAGTGTGTGCCAATGACTTGGCCAATTGGCTCAGGTGTTGACTTCAAAGGTGTATACGATCTTAAGAAGAAAACAATTATGAGTTTTAAAGATGCTCAAGATCCATTTAGTCCAAATATCATTGATGCAAGCGACTTAAGAGCTCAGCACATTGTCGACTTTGTTGGCGAAGAATTATTAGAGAAGTTAGAAAACGATCTTGAAATGATTAGTGAACTAATGCCTGAATTCGACGAAGAAGAGTTTTTAGCAGGTATCATGACTCCAATGTACTTTGGATCTGCTCTTAATAACTTTGGTGTAAAAGAAGTTTTAGATACATTCTCAAAATTTGCGCCAGGTCCAGGAAAGCGTGAAGTAATCACTGCACCACTAGAAAAAGGTGAAACACGTATTGTAGAGCCAAGTGAATCTAAATTTAGTGGTTTTGTATTTAAGATTCAGGCAAACATGGATAAGAAGCACCGAGATCGCGTCGCTTTCATCCGCGTTTGTTCAGGAAAGTTTACACGCGGCCAAAAAGTTACATTAGCAAGAACAGGAAAAGAATTAAAAATAGCAACACCGCTAATCTTTCAAGCGCAAGATCGAGAAATTACTGAATATGCAATTCCAGGAGATATCATTGGTATCCACGATTCTGGAAAGCTGCAAATTGGAGACACTTTTACAGAAGGTGAAATCATGCAGTTTACAGGGATTCCAAGCTTTGCCCCGGAACTATTTAAGAGAGTTCTCTTAAAAGACCCAATGAAAGGAAAGCAGCTTGATAAAGGTCTACAGCAACTATCTGAAGAAGGTTCTGTTCAGTTGTTTAGACGCCATAACTCAACAGAGAAAATTCTTGGTGCAGTTGGTGCCCTGCAATTTGAAGTTGTCCAACGTCGCCTAGAAGACGAATATAATGTTAAGGGAGAATACGAAGGCTTCCCTTACAACGGTATTAGATGGATAAAATTTCCAAGCGAGAAAATTAAAGACGAGTTTATTTCGCGCTATAGTGCAAATATCGCTTTTGATATTAAGGACCGCCCTTGCTTTATTTACCGCACGGAATGGGACCTTAAGCTTGCAACGGAAAAGTATGCTGATGTAGAGTTTTTCAAGACAAATGATTTCAAATAGTTAAGCTAATCAAACTAAATTGCTTGATAAACAAATAAAAATTAACTATGATGAAGTGTCTTTAAGACAACACAGCACGGCACAACAGGATTTTTAATTTGAAGTTTTTATTTGTGGAAGATGAAGTTGAATTAGTAGAGCTCTATCAATACATGTTTGATCGCATCGGATTAGATTATGAAGTTGCGTACAATGGTGAAGAGGCGCTTGAGAAAGTTAAGAATGGAAAATTCGATTATATTTTCTCTGATATTCGCATGCCAAAAATGAATGGAATCGACTTCTTAAAAAACCTTATTTTAGAAGGACTAGATTTCAAGAAATTTATTTTTGTAACGGCCCACCAAGAAGTGTCTCTTGATGAAGTAAAAGAACTAGGCGCACATGACATTCTTTATAAGCCAATTCGCCATCAAGTCTTTATGGATTATATTCAGGATTTACAAGCTTAAAAATTAATATAAAAAAAAGGGCCTCTGATGAGGCCCTTTTCTTTTCTATAAAATTTCGTTTAATAATTCTTCACAACTATTTGTTCTCACAAACTCTCCAGGTAGCTCACGAGCTGGAACAATATCTTGTCTCATCTCTTGGGCAGCAAGAGCTGCACGGATACGGTGCTCATTATCCATTGTATTTAACTCATCAGCTGGCCCTGGAGTCCACTGACGTCCAGTAGAGTTAAGAGCTTCATCGCTACTTCTTGCATCAACAGCTTTTCCCCAACCAGGTTGATGAGGATGGATTGCCATTTTCTCATCAATACTTCTAAAGAAGATTTTATCTGACTCTAGTTGAGAAATAGATAAACCTTCCATTGCAGCTGTACGGAATTGGTTAACATCAAGTCCTAAATCATCACATAACTTTTTAAGATCATCTTCAACCATATCTGGTTTCTTAACATAATCAACGTGAGTCGTATTATCAATTTCACCAGATAAGGCAGTCGTACTATTGATGGCCTTATCAAGCATTGCTCTTACAAGCTGAATCTGCATTGCTGATTCGGCCGCATCACGAGGAGCATTGAACATTCTAAACTCACCTTTTCTAATTTTTGGATCGACTCTAAAAGTTCTTCTCCAATCTGTTGTAGGATTAGAGATATCAAAGTCATCTGTTACAAACTCTTCAGGGATAACATCCTGAAAGTAAGCTGAAACATCAAGTTGGATATAACGAGTCTTACGTCCAAAGCGAGTATTAAAGTACCTTTCATTATAAAGAAGCTTTTTAAGTTCTTCTTCAGATCCATTAAAGTCCTTAAGTGCATTCTTAAGTGTATCACTTACAACGACAGGCTCTGAAGTGTGTGTACGATTAATATGCTGGAACATTAATGAAATGATCCCTCTATGCTCGTGGAAGATTGTTAAGAATCTTGCAAGGGCCTTAGGGTTACCATCAAATGCAGCAAGGTCAATATTGACGTGACCACCACCGGCCATTAATGATGGAAGAACATTATTCTTCTCAAAAGCTTTATATACCGACGATACCTCTTCAATAGTAGGAGTAAACTTTGGCGTAATTAGCTCAATCGTTCCCCCACGTGGAGAATCTGCAATGATCTCACCAGAAGGAGTATATGAGCGGCCAATACCATCCCATTCAACTTGCCATTTTCGGCCTTTAGAATCGCGAATTGCATAGGCAACATCAAGTCCGTGCCCGTGTCCATCAACTTCTAATTTAACAGGTGCCTCACCTTCTTCTCCACCAATTTCTTCATAAAGATCTTGAGCAACTCTTTTAATAATTGCTTCACGCTCTTGTGATGACAGATCAATAACAGTTTGTACCCAAGCGCGCTTACCATCTTCAAGACGATCTTTAGAAGTAATCGACTTAAGTCTTAATGGGAACTTACCAGAGTACTCGATACCAAGATCAATCTTATTAACATCGACTGGATTTGCAACTCTATTAGGAGCATCGACGTTGGCCTTAAAGTCCATTGTTAATGCATTATAGTCCATTTTCTTAGGACGCATATAGGCTTCAAGATCATCAATTAACTTAGAAGCTGAAACCCATGTACGATTCATTTCACGAATTTCTTGCTTTAATTTGTCTTGAGACATATTCGGATCAAGTAGAGCGACCTTCTGTGTATAATCTTTAACAAGATTTTTAATGATCTCGCGCTTTGTATCCCCAATGAATGCAACCTCTGGTTCTGTCCAGCCCCAGAACATCACACGGTAGTCGGCCTTAATTCCTGCCTTTTGCATATTAGCGATTGCCTGTTCGACAACACTCAGTTCAATACCAAATCGCGCTGCAATACTTTCAGGCTCTCTAAATGCAGGGCTATTTAAGTTATAGTCTGAAATACTTGCAATGCCACTAAAGTCATTGGCCCCAATACGAGCGGCCAGTGTCGTTTGATAAAATCTTGCAGGCGCAAGGTTCTTTGTTCCGGCCCTAAACTCTATACCTAAACCACCAGTCTTTTCAATCCATGGCTTCCACTGATCGTCTGGCCTAATTACACCACGTCCACCATGATAAAGATTAGTAAGGTTTGATTCTGTTTGAACATTCTTATAATTGGCAAATTCAATTCCAGAGTTACCTTTAATACCATTTAATACAATATAAGACTGAATCGTACGGTAGAACTCTGAAAGCTTTGCTTCATCGAGATCAGGGTGCTTTCTAAAAACAAGTCTCTGGTGACCAGGAGCTTGAAAGAGTTGAACTTTATTCTTACCAGTTAAAGGATCGCGCACAACTTGAGAAAGAGATTCCCTAAACCATGCAACCATTTCTTCGAATTCACCATAAGTATTTTGGGCCTTAAAGTTAATCTCCCAACCACCATTACCACCACCGTGGCCATGGGCATCTGTAAGAAATCTTTCGGCCTTACCAAAGTTAGGCTTCCACTCGCGGTAGTCTTGCTTGTTACCAAGAAATTTATGTGGTTTGCTATACCAACCACCACCTTCTGGTTGAACAATCTTTGGAAGACCAGGAAGGTTTCCAGTAAAAAACTTACGCCTAACAGTCGGCTTAATGAAAGTCATTGATCGATCTTCCATCTGCTCAAATAGATTGTAGAAAACTTTTTCTAAAGTTGCTAAGTCAGCTGTTTTAATATCAGTTGCCTTAAGCTCAGTTAAGTCAATAACCTTAGGGTTTCCTTCGGCGTCTACAACGTCTCTTGCGAGATCAATCTTTCGACCTGTCGTAACGTCTTTATAAGTACGATATCCATTAGAATCCTTTGCATAATTTTCTAAGAAATCGCGAAAGAAAAGCTCTTTATTTGCATCTGAAAGAGTATCAATATTCTTTTTAATAATTGCCGTCGAAGGAGACATGACTCTTGTTAATAGAGAAGAAGACGCTTCTTTTTCGGCACCGTAAGTTACCCCTCCAAGCATGCCTGGAAGAGTTTTATCATCTACTAAAAGCGCCTTGGCACTATATGATGCTCCAGAATACTGAAGATCGGCCCATGCTTCATAAGCAGTTTTGAAACTTCCATCAGAAGATGGATTTCGATAATCACCATGCTTAAGTTGGGATACCCCAAAAAAAGCAGCTGTCCCAATTGCAACAGTTCCAACAACTGGCAAATAAAGATCTTTAAATTTTCTATTAGTATCACTCATACGCTATACCTTCATTTTTTATTATTTATTTAATTATTTGAAAAAACACTTTTTAGCTTTTAGCTCTTCAATACTATTTGCTGTTTCAGGAGTCTTATCGCTAACTTTATAAAGTTGCTTATAAAACTCATCTTCTCTTTTAGAAACTGGCTTCTTAGCTGCTTCATTAATGGCCTTAGCTAGTTTCGCTGCTCTTTGTGGCGAAAACTTACCATCAATAATTTTCCAGAAAGATGCCTTTGCAGTAGGTCCAGCAAGAGTCACATTTCCAGCCTTGTCAGCATTGTATTTTGAAACAGCATCATAGAACTGCTTGTATTCTTTCTTTGCTCCTCGATCATTAAAACTTAAGAATAACGCTAGAGTCTTACGCTCACCTGCATCGAGGTAACGAGTGACATCTTTAGCATTGCCCTTTCGAGACATCTTGCTAATGTAGCGAGAAATAGATGTAGAACTTTTTGGAAGTCGTGAAACTTGTTTTTTTAAAACTGGATCAGCAACAACAGTAATATTTGACTTGAATCCAAGACTAGCTAATTGATCCGATTTACAATATGAACAATTTAAAATCTTACTAGAGTCTTCACCATAAACAGATGCAATATAAGCAAGATCATTTACAATATCCTTAAACTCTTGCCCTGTTACGGTATCGTGATTCATTTTTAATGCAGCTAGAATACGACCTATTTTTGCAGCATCTTCTTTTGTCGTATTTGGCCTTAGCTCAACAAGGGCATCACTCAAACTTGCATGTCCATGCGAAAGCGAAGCGACACTATTATTAATCGAATCTTTGAGGCTTGTAACAGAAGCGCCAGAGACCCCTTCTTTCACAATTTTAGATTTGATTGAGACCGGCTTCAATAAAAGCTCGCCAAAAGTAAAGATACTTGCATAAGTACTTCCAGAAATTGCTACAAACGCATACAGCGCAAGCATACTTCTACCCATAAATTTCATTAAACTCTCCTCACGAAATAGAATGTGAATCAATTGTATATATGTTAAAATTGATAAGCTTTCGTAATATCGTCTTACTTAACGGAAACCTTAGTCGCATACTTTAGTCAGGTACTTGCAAAATATTAAAATTTAAGCATAATCTTTGTGATATCAGCTGCTTGAATTTACAGAAGGAAAAATCATGAGTGCAATCAATGGCCGCATCAAAAAACTTTATCGACATAAAAAGAAATGGGCCAAGAGAAATAATATTGATTCATTTCGCCTCTATGACAGAGACATTCCTGACTTTCCTTTCATTGTTGATATTCACGCCAATTACTGTGTTATTTATAAAAGAAGCATTGATAAGATTGACGCTGATAAGAACCATCTTCCCCTATTGGTTGAGGCCATTAAGGAACACACTGAACTTAACGATGATGCCATTTTCATAAAAGAAAGAAAGGTACAAGGACAGGATTTTCAATATGAAAAATCTAAAGGTGAAACTCCCCTTATTTCTCAAGAAGGTAATTTAAAATTTAAACTAGTTTTAAATAAGTATATTGATACAGGCCTCTTTCTCGATCATAGGCCACTAAGGCAATTATTAGCAAAAGAAGATTTTCAAAATAAAAAAGTATTAAACCTTTTTTGCTATACAGGAAGCTTATCTGTTGCAAGTGCATATGCTGGAGCAACTGTAACAAGTGTTGATATGTCTAATACGTATCTTGATTGGGCAAAAGAAAACTTTAAACTTAATGAATTAGATATCAATAAACATACTTTCATTAGAGAAGATGTTTTAAAATACCTAAAAGATGAAGCTTTAAAGCAGGACAAGAAATACGATGTCATCATCCTTGATCCACCATCAATGTCAAAATCTAAAAAAATGGATGTTGTATTTGATGTGCAAAAAGACCACGAGCTTTTAATTGAGCACTGTTCAAAACTTCTTGAAGATAGTGGCGTCCTCTATTTTTCAAATAACTTACGTAGCTTTAAACTTAGTGAGCAAGTACAACAGAGCTTTGAAGTCAAGGATATGACAAGATGGAGCATCCCTGAGGACTTTCATGATCAAAAGATTCATAAGCTTTATAAAATCCATTTGCACTGCTAGAGGGATATCCATATAATAACTATACATGATTAAAAACTTACTTCTTATTTGTTCCATCTTACTCGTATCACAGACGTTTGCAGCGACTGTACTGATTGACCCTGGTCATGGCGGTGAAGACTGTGGGGCCAAGGCAAAAGTGTGGAGAAAAAAGAAGCTAAACGTTGTTTGTGAAAAAGATGTCACACTAAAAATTGCTGTTAAATTGAAAAAGTATATCAATGAAACAAAGAGGCACCGCGCTTATTTAACAAGAACAATTGATAAAACAGTCTCTCTACAAAAAAGAGCAGATATGGCCGACATTATTAAGGCCGATATTTTTATTTCAATCCACTTAAATGCGGCCGAAGACAATAGCTCAAGTGGCTTTGAAACATACTACTTAAACAATCACCAAGATGCTGCGATCGCAAAAATTGAAGCGGTAGAAAACCGAGATCTTGAAGGAAAACAGGTCATCATCAACAATATTCTAACTGATCTTGTCGTTGAGCGTGTTGCACCAGAATCTAAAAAGCTTGGGACTAAAGTTCACGATGAATTAGGAAAGCTTCTAACAAAGAATTATAAGATGAAAGACCGAGGCCTAAAACCGGGCCTTTTCTATGTACTAGCATTATCAAAAAGACCTTCTATTCTCTTAGAGGCCGGCTTTCTTACGAACACTACTGAAGCCTCTCTTGTTTTAGATGATTGGTTTCATCACCTCTATGCAAAATACTCAGCAAAAGGGATTATCAGCTACTTAGACTCAATCTCTGGCCCAAGTCTTTTTTAATACCTCAACATTTCCCTCAAGTATTAATCTAAACATTCCGAAAAGATCAATGAAATGTATCGTTTTATTATTATTTTATTCATATTTATATCTACGACCTTTCAAGTCTATGCTTCAGACGATCTGTCGGCCTGTGTTTTAAAACGTGGCAATATTAAATCAGATGCACAAAGTGCAACTCCGATATGTAGTGCAACTATCCTCGATCGAAATACGATAGTATATGAACAAAGTTGTACACGTACATCTAATCCAAGGGCCCTACAATTAACTCGCTATTATGTATCTTGTCATAACGATAGCATTAGCTATCGAATTCCCGCTGTCAGATACAATCAAAGAGATGCTGCTCATAAAACCCTAAAGCTAGACACACCCATCGCCTACTTTCCAACAAAGCATCATAGCGACGAAAAACTTTCTAATTGTAAAATTAAAGCAGCATCAAAAGAAGTTGATGTAAGATCAACACATCTTATAAGTGATATTAAAAAGCTTAAACTTTCGAAGTCATATAGCGCTTCACCTATTATTTGCCAAAATCAAACGAATCAAGAAGAGATCCTTGCTGGGATAATCTCTAGTGATGGACAGTTTATCCCTATGAATAAACTGAAAGAACAGTATGAGCTTGAGTCTGATTTTTTAGCAACTCTTGAGGACACAACTTATAGTGAAGAATCGGCAGTTATCGTTTGTAATAATGCAGCAGAGTGTATTGCAAACCTTATTACTCCTGCCATTGAATTAAATGAACAATTAAACGAAATCATCTCTAAGCTAAATGGATACGAAAAAACTTCTATTGCAAAAGAAAGGCAAGAGCTTACAAATGAATTTCGTGATCTTGAAAAAGAGTGTCATCGTAAGTCACTTACAGCAAGGCTTAGCTACTCAAATATGGAATCCCCTGACTTTGGAGACAAAACAATGGGAGTCATTGAAAGAGGTGCTATTGGTGTCTTTAACTTCTTTGGAAGCATTAACCCATTTGATAAAGAAGAATTTCTGTATACAACATTTAAGAATATTGGTGCAATTTCTGAAAACTTAACAGAGGCAAGAATTAAAGAAATATTTGATGATGTTAACAAGAAGGATATTGGTAATTTCGATAAAATAAGGGAGCTAGCAAGCGCTTACTCAAAAGAAGTTGTCAATTTACTACTTGATGACATGAAGACTTTTTCTAGTGAACAAGAAAAGATGGCCTTTGTTACACCTTACCTTAAAGACTTAGATAAGTGTCTTAATAAGGCCGTCAGAAAAGATCAAGTCATCGAATGTTCAAATATATTCACAAATAATATTGCACTAGCTATAGGTGAGAAAGAATTAGAAAAACAAATTGGCCTTAATTTCACACCAGAAGATGGCATACCGACACTTAAATCAAAGTCAACAAACGCATATATGAAGTGTGTGAGTGAAAACTTTAATAAGTTTGAAAAGATCATCGACACAACATCAGTCGTTAAAGGTTGTGTCTATACAGGAATCCTAGAAAGTTATCATCGTACTCGTGCTGGACGTGTTAATGATGCAATTAAAGGCTACACAGGAAAATCACAAAACAACGCTATTGTTGGAGATATACTAAGGAAGTCAAATAACTGTCGTTATGCACCTATTGTTAATGAAAAGGGTCAAACACCACAAGAATATCTTGTGCTTGCTAAAATGAGTACCGAACAATTCACAAAAACAATTGGTGAATGTATTGATAGTCTTAAGATGAGTGCAACTTACGATGTAGTAGAAATTGCAATCTTAACTAATCCAAAGATATCTGAAAGCCTATCTCAAAATGAAAAAAATCTTTTAATTGAAGAAATTAAAACGAAGCATCTACCGGCCTGTATGAATGCAAAGAATACAACTGACGGAAATGAATGTTCAGCATTTATTACGGCCATGGCAACAGCACAAGCTGCAAAGTCAATTTTAGCACTTGAGTTTGATAAACAATTTGATGCTCTTAATATCGACGAGGCCCAAAGAGTTCGTCTTTCTCAAAGAATTATTGGAGATTATGAAATTTGTATTGAACGAGCAAAAAGAGAAATATATCGAGACCTGACAAAAAACATTGATGAAAATCTTATTAACCAGTGCTTAACAGGGGCCATCACTTCCCTTTCAGGATCAATTCTAAAAGATAGTATTTATAAAGCAACAAGTGACAAAGGTATTACTGACACAGTAGTTGAAGCGGCAATATCAGAGCAAGAGCTATCAAGAGTAAAGAATACAATGAAAGGTTGCCTAGAAAGCGATCTTTCAAAACACACATCATTAGGCTCATATCAAGATGAAATGAACAATATTATTTCGGCCTGTACATTTAAAACCCAAAGAAGTGTCATTGGTTTAATTGCAAAAGAAATGGCACATGCTCAGGTAAAAGAGTTTAACTTACCAACAAACGAGGTTAATTCCCTCAATAGATTTATCGAGAATCACATAACTAATAGTACTCCTGATAATCTTGATAGCAACGTCGACACCCTAACTCCTCTACTTATTAAAAGAGTTGCTCCTGGAGCAATTGAAAAGACTCTAGAGGATTTTAAGTCGAAATTTACAAAAGCTGAATTTGAAGCAGCAAAAGAGAAAATCAGTACCCAACTTAACAATTGTCTTGATAAGACACTTGCAGATAAAGAAAGAAACAGTGAAATAAACGCAACAACGGCAGCGAGTATTTGTATGTCAGTGACTGTTAAGGATGCTTACCGTTCACTTGCTCCAAAGATTATAAAAGAAACGATTGCACCACTTTTTAGCAACGAACCAAACAAAGTAGCATCTCTAACTCAAACATCTTCAAGAAATTTAATGAAGTGTCTTGACTCGGTAAGTGATGATATAAAAGCACAGGATAACGCAAAAGATTGCCTTAGCAGTGAAATTGGAAATATCGCCAAATCAATTGCAAAGACTCTCCTTTCTGATCTTAATAAGTTTGCAAATCCAAATGCAACATTACAGGACTTCACGAAATCACAAGCATACCGCGAATTTGAACGTTGTATTGATGGGCCTAGAAACCCTGATCTAGAAGAGGCCACTCAAAATATGAACTCTTGTGTTACTAAACTTGAAGCACAAGCAAAAGATGAAGTTAAGAATCGTTTCATTCAAGTCTATGGAAGACAAAACCCAGAGCAACTAGGAAAGGTCATGGATATCCTCCTCACCATTCCTGCAAAAGCTCAAGAAACTGGTCACAAACAAGATTCGTCATCTTCTGAGGGAATGCCGAATGCACAACTTATTTCAACTCTTGAGCTAGTAGGATCTACACTTAAGTATTCATGCGAAAATAATACTGCTATCTGCGATCAGGCAATTCACAACACAACAATTGCAATGCAAAGGCATGGCCTTGATAATCCTTCGTCTTCAACAGCACAAAATACCCAGGCCCTCATGGAAAGTGAACTGCTTGAAAACCTCATCACTTCACAACTGGGAATGAATTTAAATGAAGTCTTTAAAAAAGAGCTAGCTTCTTATAATGGGCCAGATAATCTTGTTATCGAAAAGATTGAAGATATTACAAACAATCGTCTGCTAACAGATATTATGAGAACACCACAAGGGCGCAAGCTTAAAGAATATATTCTTAAAAAAGTTGAAGAAGGTGCAATTGATAATATTGCAGAGGATACTAATCTTAGAAAGTTACTTGCTCAAGCACTTACAAGTGATACAAAAGATGGATCATTTGGCGATCAACTTTCGTATGCTCTTGTTCAAACTGAGCTTAATCGCATGAGAAATCGCTCACGTGGCCTAAGAGGTTTCTTTAGAGAGTTTACGATAAACGCAGGAGACCTCCTAAATATTATCGATAAGAAAGATTTCAAATGGTATAAAATTACTAAAACAAGAACTGGTGCTCGTGCTCGAGAATATATAATTAAAGAAATTATTGCACCAGCGATTGAAGGGCGTGATTTAAGCGCGGAAAGGGCATCTTCTAAGAAGTATAAGAACCAGCAAGAAGAAAGGCTGGATCGTTTCAAATCAATGCTAACAGATGCTTTAAAAGAGGCAAACAAACTATAAAAAAAGGCTTCCGATGGAAGCCTTTTCTATTTTAATTCTTAATTCATTCTTTGTAGTAGGCCATCTCCATTTACGTAGAAGATATCTGTTTCATCAATCGATTTCAAAACTGATGATGCCTTGTAGTTAATATTAACTACTGCTGAAGCAACTGGTGAATCCATGCTTCCCTGATTTGCAATTGACATAATCTCACTTGAAGCTGAGAAGTTAAATCCCCAAGAAACACTTACGTTACTTGCACTTACAAAAAGGCCAGTAATATAAGATCCCTTGCCTTCAAACTTTCCACCGTATTGAAATACAACTGTATAAACGAATGAGATAACCTCAGAGCCAAATCCATTGCGGTAAGCAACTTTGAATGAGCGAACAATTGGAGCTCTCCAGTGAGACATTGAAGAGAATGTTCCATTAACATCTTCCATATTTGGGATGATACTGATTGGTTTTGTAAACTTTGTGCTACTAACAGGTTTTCCTGCATCGACAATCTTCCAAATCTTTTGCCCAAGGGCCAAAATCTTATCAACTGTCATAAAGACTTCACCAAGTCCTGCGCCACTCTTCTCATTTGTTAACTTGTTATAAACAAGTCCATAACGAGGATAAACTTCAGTTACTTCACGATCAACAATCTCAAGATACTGTTCTTGATCTCTTGCATCGAGCTTTTCAAACTTCGCTTTATTCAGCGCTCTAGCATCTAGAGAGAATGCATTCGTACTAAATAGTAATGTAGCGATAACTGCCAAACGACTTAAACTTGTAAACGATTTCATGGACCCTCCCTTTAATTTGATGACCTATAAGTAGCTATTTCAAGGCCCTACGTCAATTCAAGAAAGAGATGATTTTTGATTGTAAGTTTTTTTCACAAAAACCGTGAAAAATATTCACAAAGTATGTGAACAAAACTTATGTTGACTTACGCATATCTTACGCATAACATATTGTTATGGCATTAACAAAGAAACAAAACCAAGTTTATCTCTATATAAAGAATTACTACCTGGCCGAGGGCTATGCTCCTACGCAAAAAGAAATTAAAGAGCATTTTGGCCTTAAGTCATTCGGTTCCGTAAATAAATATATGCACTATTTGCAAGAGGCCGGAAAAATCGAAGTTGACTGGAATGCTCGTCGTGGAATTAAGTTACTGGATGTGGAGCAAACAACATCTAATGTTGATCAACAACTAGCGTCCTTAACAAATATGAGTCCACAATTTAGCGAGATTCCCCTTCTTGGTGATGTTGCAGCAGGAAATCCAATTGAGGCCATCGAAAACCCAAGTGAGCACACTCTCGTACCAAGTCATATGGTCTCAAGGCCAGGAAGATACTTTGCACTAAATGTACAAGGTGACTCTATGATTAACGACGGTATTCACGAGGGAGATATTCTCGTTTGTCGTGCGCAAGAAAATGCTAACCAAGGCCAAACAGTCATCGCTCTTGTTGATAATGAGGCCACAGTTAAAAACTTCTTTAAAAAGAAAAACTCAGTTGAGTTGCATCCTGCAAATGATCGCCTCTCACCTTTTGTCATCACAGCAGAAAATGACTTTCGAATCGCAGGTGTTGTTGTTGGTCTAATGCGAAGTTATGAATAAAATTGGTTTTATATCAAAACTCATTGCTAATGCCTCGGGGCCATTTATCTATCAAGATGGTAAGTGTGTTCTTAGCTATGAAGAATTAAAATCTCAAATACAAGAACTAGACGAAGCATCAAAGGCCGATGGTAAAAACTTAAGCTACAAAGTTTTATCCTGGCATCCAGACAATAATATTTGCTTTCTCATTGAATACTTTCGCTTAATCGAGCATGGAATAACTCCAATCCTAGTTGATGCAAGAAGATTAGAAGCTTCGCCCAAAGACTATGAGCTCGATAGTTTAATAAATGCAAAGCTTGAGGGAATTCTAAACGAAAAATCATGCGCAAGTGTCATTTACACCTCTGGCTCCACGGGCCGTCCTAAAGGTGTAAGACTAAGTCTTGAGTCACTTTTAAATAGTGCACAAGCAACCGTAGAACATTATCATATAACCCCTAATGACAACTGGGCCTTATCACTTCCACTTTTTCACATCGGTGGAATCATGATTGCTTGGCGCAGCCTTATTGCGGCCAGCTCACTTACTATTGTTAACGCCGCACAATTAGAAAATGATTTAATACTCAATACACAAATTACAATCTGCTCTCTGGTTCAACTTCAACTAGCAAGATTAATCGATGATCCTCAAATGATTTCGAGAATGAGTCAAATGAAGGGTGTCGTTCTTGGTGGATCAAAAGTGGCAACAGCATTGATAAATAAAGCAACACAAGAAGGGATTTATTTATCAAACTCATTTGGGGCAAGTGAGTCTTGTGCGCAGTTTCTGGCAACCCCCTTTACAAGAGACATAAAACTTCTAAGCACATGTGGCAAACCCATGGATGGCAAAATTAGCATTATCGATGCTAAATGTGTTCTAGAGGGAAAGAGCATCGCTCTTGGCTACCTACACGGCCAAGACTTCAATCAGAAGTATTATACTAATGACCTGATCGAAGTTGATCAAGACGGTAATTACACAATCAAAGGGCGAAGTGATTTCGTTTTCCAAAAAGCTGCAGAGAATATAAATCCTGAAATCATTGAAGAGAAACTTTCTAAATTCTTCAAGAATATTTATGTGTCACCCTTAAAAAACGAAAGGTATGAAAATCTTATTGCCATTACTTATTGCGATGACATTTCATTAAAAGATGCGCAAGAGACTATTGAGCGAGAGCTTATCTCTTTTGAGAGACCACACCTACTATTTAAGGCCATGGACCTCAAAGACGTGCAAGTGGCGGTGAAAATAAATCGAGAAAAAATAAAAGAGCTCACTAATAAACTCTTTTTAAAATTTGATGAAGAAATTGCAATCAGCGTTCAAGGAAACCCTAATGGTGATCTTATTTTCATTTCTCACGGTTTTATGGGAAATGCACTAGAGCTAGAAGAGGCCACAAATGGCCTGGCAAAGGACTACCTACTTATCTATCTCGACCTACCGGGACACGGAAAGAATTACAAATTAAATTCTCTTAAAACATTTAAGCAACAATTAATTTCTTCTCTTAAGAAAATTGATAGAGATAAGAATGTACATTTCATTACATATTCGATGTCCGGGCGAATCTTTAACGAGATTCTTCGAGACAATGAATTAGCAGATCTTACTAATATTAAGAATTTTATAAATGAAAGCGGCGCTCCAGGATTTCTAGGAAATGAAGAAGAAAGACAAAAACGTCTCGCACATGACTCTGGCCTTTTTGATGGAAAGAATGAAAAAACATTCTTCCGAAATTGGTATGATCAAGGCGTCTTTAAAGGAATGAACGATTGTCTTGGCATAGATGAAATGCTTACTCGCAAAGAGAAAGAATATGTAAAGTACGCTCAAGCCTGGTCTAAGGTATCACCACAACTTTCTGTTGCTATGCAAAGGGACTTAAGAGATCTTAACGAATTACCACAAGGCATCACATATCATTACCTCTGCGGCGCTCTAGATACAAAGTACAAGGCATACTCTAACGCCTACACACAATCTGATCACGTGAAATTTCATAGCTATATAATAGATGATGCTTCTCATAATATACACTTTATGAATAAAGAGACTTATTCAAATCTTCTTAAAAAAATATTCAAATCTTAACTTTCTAACAACTTCTTACTATCTCAAATACATATTTGTCGTTTACTTTTTGACGACCTAATATATTTCTTCACGAACTAAGGAGAGAAGAGTGAAAAAAATATTTCTACTAGCGATTTTACCATTTTCAATTTTTGCCACGGATAAGACAATTTGCGGAATGGATGATCGAGTACCTTCAAATGATCCAAAAGTTGGTCGCTCACTTGAAAGAGCAAGAGATAAAGCAGGTTGTACAGTAACACTTGTATCAAACTCATGTGCTATCTCAGTAGGTCACTGTGCTGCAACATTCAATGTTATTGAATTCAACACTCCTGCTTCAACAAGAAGAGGAATTGCACACCCAGACCCTAAAGATATTTACGAAGCTGATAAAGCGACTATTAAATATAAGAGCAATGGCCAAGGAGATGACTGGGCCGTTTTCAAAATCAAGCCTCATAGAACGACAGGTCTACTACCTGGTCAAGCACAAGGCTTCTACCCTATCGCTAAAGATATTCCTGCAGTTGGGACAATTCTTTCAATCACAGGTTATGGAAACGATAACGAATTTGAAAGAAAGTTTGCTCAACAAAATAATATTGGCCCATTAACTGAAATCGGTGGTGACTATTATGGACAGCATCGTGCTGCAATTTTAAACCACAGAGTTGATACAATGGGTGGAAACTCTGGCTCAAGCGTACTTAACCTTGAAACAGGTGAAATCGTTGGAGTACACTCTCACGGTGGATGCTACGGAAGTGATGAATCAAATGCGAATGCTGGAACTGTTCTTCAACTACATGCAGAGTTTAAAGCGGCCGTTGAAAACTGCCTAGCAAGTGAATAAAGAAAACTAATTCTATTGACTACAATATTAGGCCTCTGCTAAGTCAGAGGCCTTTTTATCTCTATAAACTCTACACTAAGCATTGATAACAATTCAGAAATCCTTTAAATTAACGCATCACGCAACAACAAGGATTTCCATGAATAGATTATTACCTATTTTTATATTACTTATCACGCCTTCAATATTTGCCTTAGAAAAGTCAATATGTGGCAATGATGATCGAATTCCTTCAAATGAACCCAAGGTAGGTAGAGCTCTTCGTAATGAAACTGCAACTGATGCCTGTACAGTCACGATGATTTCAAAAAGTTGCGCCCTATCAGTAGGCCACTGCAAGAAGTACTTTAATATCATCGAATTCAATACGCCTGAATCTGACAAAAATGGCATAAACTACTCATCTAAAGAAGACACATATAAAGTAGATCAAAGCTCAATTACTCTTAGTGATGCTGGACCAGGAAATGACTGGGCCGTTATGAAAATACTACCAAATGAGACGACACAAAAGTATGCTGGAGATGTTCAAGGCTTTTATGAATTAGATTACTCTGTTGCAGCAAGTAAATCACTTATAAGTATTACTGGCTACGGAGTCGATACTGAAGCAGAAAGATCTTTTGCTCAACAAAACGGCATCGGTTATATAGAGAGTATTGGAAGAACTGGCCTAATTCGCCATAAGGTTGATACGACTGGTGGTAATTCTGGCTCAAGTATTATTAATCTAAAATCGGGAAAAATTGTTGGTGTTCACTCACATGGTGGCTGCTCAATCAATCACTATAGTAACACAACAAATCTTGGAACAAGCGTTTCGACAAATATATCATTCAATAAAGCGATTCAAGCTTGTCTTGATTCAGAATAAAAAAAGCCTCTCATAAGAGAGGCTTTATTTTATAAATTTATTTCTTTTTCTTCTTACCTTTCTTTTTCTTAGTACCTTTCTTCTTGCGGTTCTTAGCGATAAAGATTCCAGCACCAACAACAAGCGCAAGGATCAGATAAAGAGTCATATCATCACCACCGGCACCTTTACCTTTTTGTCTTTGGCCACCAACGCCAATATCATTAAGACCTGCTTCGTTATCTAAGAAGTCACCTGAAGCACCCGGAACTGCTTCACCTTTATTACCAGCGAGCTTAAGCCCATCAGCATCATTCTTAATGCGAGAAAATACCTGCATCGTCTCAATGATCTTATCAAAAATTGGCTTATAAGTTTGGTAGTGTTCCTTTGCAACTGAGAACGTTACAGCTACACCTAACTCTCCTTTTACAGTCGCAAGATAACGAGTATAAAAGCCAGGAACCTCACTTGATAAGTGAAGTGAATCAACCCAAGTATGACCTTGACCTTGAATCTTCTTCATTCTCGTGTATGAAGGTTCTGAAATTTGTGTTTTTCCACCAGGTAGCTTAAATGTTTTGGCCTGCTCTAAATAGGCCTTGTATTGAATTAAGTCATCTTGTTTACCACGGTGCTTGGCCGCGAAAATAATGATGGCCTCTTTCTTTCTTCTATCATTTGTCGACTGACAAACATACTCACTTCCCTCAATAGAACACTCCCAACCATTTGGTAGTTCGAACTCAAGAAAGTTAGAAGTATAAGGTTTTGCAATTACAGCTGATGTGGCCAGTAGGTAGAAAGCAATTAGAATTTGCTTCATCATCGATAATATCCTTTTTATGTTTATATTCAATATTTTAGCTTAACTTACAATTATATCAATTACTAAATATTTCCTCATTTCAGCTACTTAATCCTGGCAGCAAAGCCTTTTTCTATTGGCACCTTACGGTAACGTGCCACAACTTTTATAATTGATGAAGCACTTGAAACTTCATAAACCTTGCCTTGAGCAACTAATATATTTCCGCCGAAGTAGTCTGTTTTATAAATATCAACAATATTTCCAACTTGAATATCGTCAAGAGAGCCATGATCAATCTTAATGAAAACTCCCCTAGGAGAAACCTTAATAACATTGGCCTCGACAGAGTACTCTTTAAAACTCTCTTCAAATTTCTGCTGAGCAGTTACACCACCAGTAGTCCAAGTAAGACCTAGAGTTGTATAAAAGTCTTTATCAGTTGAAGTTCCAACAACCTTTGCACCAACTGTTGCATAAGCAAGATACTTCTTTCCAAATAGAGTTTGAGCACTAACGTCTAAGTTTAGGAATTGGCGATTAATCGAATTCCACCTTGAAGTGTAACCACTAGCAACAACAGGCTTTGCGTTCGGATTATCAGTGTATTCATCACCACCCAATGAGTAGACACCATTTGCAGAAAGCCAAAAGGCCCAATCAACATAATGCTTTACAAGTCTTGCATCAAAAATGATCTCTGAAGAAATAGGGGCCCCAGGAATACGGTAACCAACCTTGAAGTCGTATGATGTCCACTTTGTTGATTCAAATTTAGCTAGGAAATTGAGCTCAAGATCATTTCCACCGTCACCTAAAATTAATTCATCACTTGGCGCTGAACCAGAATACGTATCAACAGTATAAGGCCTGAAGCGATAAAGTGCGTTTACAGCAAAATCTTTTCCATGCATTTTATCAAAAGCATAGAATGCTCCGACATAAAAAGACTCAAGCCCAGCTGTCGTTTGCGTCTCAAGAGTATCACCACTACTTACATATCGTCCTTTAAGGCCAGCAAGAAGTTGAAACTTAGGCATGATGGCATATTGATAATCAATATTTGCATCAAGTAAATTGTAGCTTACATCATCATTGTAAACCACTTCATTACCCTCACTGTCAACTTGAGAAAGAGTCGAAGAAAAGCTGCCTTCAATCTTAACTTTGGATGCACCTTTATTTAGTGCAGTAGCGTCTGATTGATAGATTCGAGGGTTTGCTAAGGCCTGTAGGCCAGAGGCAAACAAAATCGTTAACGAAATAAAGATCTTTATAAATTCCATATGTTATATAGAATAACCTTCTTTATTACTTTTTAATATAGATAGAATTCTTTTACCTAGCAGGCGATATTTTGTTTAATATGTCCGATTTTATTAATCAGGATTATCGTTATCCATTTCTCTTTCTCTAAGTAACTTTGAAATGTAATGCCATTTTCACTAGCAAGACGCTTCATTGAGAGTAGGCCAATGCCATTTGATTGTTGTTCTAAGTCTGTGTGCTCATTAATTTCATTTGAGAAAGTTAGTTGAATCTTCTCATCAACTTCACTGATGCGACACTCAATCATACTTTTGGGACTCGACCAAAGATATAAGTTTTTTGAGATATTTTTTATTAGGCGTTCAAAAATTTGTCCATCACAAGAAAATTCAATAGGGGCCAGATCACTTTGAAAAATTGAAACTTTTAAGTCGACCTTTAATTGATAAATTTCAAATTGTCTCTTACAAGTATCAATAAGACTTTCGACACTATATGAATCTGTATCCTTTAAACGCTTAAATTGGGATGATATTTGATTTTCTAAGGCCTGCACTTCATTATAAATAAGATTAAGACTTGCTTGCTCCATCTGACCATGACGAGACTCTAAATAGAGCTTCAGGCCATGTGTGTGATTGAGAAGATCATGGAGAAAATGTAGTGCTTCGTTATCTGACTTAGGTATATTTTTAGACATAAAAAAAGGCCTCTTAAAACGAGGCCTTTATATTTTGACTTAGATTAATCCGTCGTACTTTGCTTCACTACCAAGGGCCTCTTCAATTCTTAGTAGTTGATTGTATTTTGCAAGACGATCACTTCTTGAAGCAGAACCTGTTTTAATAAGTCCACTCGAAGTTGCTACAGCAAGATCAGCAATGAAGGCATCACTTGTTTCTCCTGAGCGGTGAGAGATAATTGCTCTAAAGTTATTTTCAAAAGCTAGCTTTAACGTATCAAATGTTTCACTTAGAGAACCAATTTGATTAATCTTAACTAAGATTGAGTTTGCCTGCTTTTTCTCAATACCTTCAGCTAGGATCTTCTTATTTGTTACAAATAAGTCATCTCCAACTAGTAAGCATTTATCCCCTAACTTTTCAGTTAGTTTTACCCAACCAGAATAGTCAGCTTCATCAAGCCCGTCTTCAATTGAATATATCGGATATTTTGAAACTAAATTTGAGTAATATTCAACCATATCCTCACTTGAATAGCTCTTACCTTGCATTTTGTAGCTTCCATCTTTATAGAACTCTGAAGCAGCTGCATCAAGGCTGATCGAGATATCTTGACCTGGTTTATAACCGGCCTTCTCAATAGCGCTGAGAATTAGATCAAGGGCCTCTTCGTGTGACTTAAGAGATGGTGCAAACCCACCTTCATCACCAACATTTGTTGAATATCCTTTTTCTGTTAAAACACCTTTTAGAGCGTGAAAAGTTTCAACACCAGCTCTTAGGTTTTCACTAAATGACTTTTCCATATGAGGAATAATCATAAATTCTTGAATATCAAGATTATTTGAAGCGTGCTCCCCACCATTGATAATATTCATCATAGGAGTTGGTAAGCGATACTTATCACTTGCCACAGGAACACCTAGATCTTCTCTTAAATAAGCATAAAGAGACTTTCCTTTTTCAAGAGCACCTGCACGAGCAACACACATTGAAACAGCAAGAATAGCATTAGCTCCTAACTTTTCTTTATTTTCTGTTCCATCAACATCAAGCATTGCTTGATCAACAGCTCTTAAGTCAAAAACATCCATTCCGATAATTTTTGGCGCGATATATTCATTGATATTTGAAATTGCCTTTCTAACAGATTTTCCAAGGTAGTAAGACTTGTCACCGTCTCTTAACTCAAGCGCTTCCTTAGAGCCAGTTGATGCCCCAGAAGGAACTGCTGCACGGGCCATAAAACCATTTTCAGTTACTAAATCAACTTCAACAGTTGGGTTTCCTCGTGAGTCTAAGATTTGACGTGGAGTAATAGATTTAATTTTAGACATATACCAATCCTTCGTTAGTTTAAAATTTGCCATATTTTAACTTACGCTTTTAAGGATCGTCACTTAGAAAAAGGGAAAACCTTCTAAATTTTGCTTTTTAACTTTGCGCCATAAATCTGGGCTTCGACTATCACGATAATAGAAGAAATCGACGATTTGAGCATCTTCGTTTATGACACATTGATCTGCCATATGCTTGGCCACATGATAACAAGGAGAAATACTTTGGGCCCCAACATTGGCCTTAAATAGCTCTTTGACGAAAGGATAGTGAGTACAACCTAAAATTATATAATCATAACTCTCTTTCTGGCCTGAAGGAAAAATTGAATCAACTATCTCTTTAGAAATCTCATCTTCATTGAGCCTTCCACTATCAAAACTGTCTTCAATAATTTTAGCTAAATTCTTTGATACGCGGTAAACCAAGTGTTCTTTTGGATCATAGCGCTCTTTCAAGCTCTGAAAACGCATAGAATCTGCAGTAATCTTAGTTGTTAAAACCACTCCCTTTTGCTTTTTAAGCTCTGGGCGCAGGTTAATGACATTAATAAATGGTTCAATCCCAAAAAAGCGAATACTTGGGTAATTAGTGCGTAATTCATTAATGGCCATGGCCGTAGCAGAGTTACATGCAATTAAAATGGTATCAATTCCATGAGAGATAAAGTCTTCGACAATACTCTGACAAAAAGTAAATACTTCTTCTTTTGTCTTATTGCCATATGGTGCATTCAGGCGATCTGCAAAGTAATAAATTTCGCAACGATCCATAAGTTTTGCGACTTCACGCAACACGCTAAGTCCACCAATGCCAGAATCAAAAATACCTATCTTCAATATTTCACCTTAAATGCTAGACATCCCTAAAAAAGTCGTTATTTTATCCCTTATGGGTATTAAAAATAAATTCGTAAACTTTTTCACTAGAATTAATAAAAACCGTCTATCTAATGATGATAGCAGAGACAAGCTCTTAAAGTCTATGCAAGAGTCGCTACAAAGTCCGGTGAGAATTTGCTTGGCCCATAATGTTTTTGAAAAGACACCTTTGCGTGATGATCGAAAAAATCTTCATGATATCTATCTTCACGTTGAGAGCAATGACCATAATTTACTTTTGCACTTTGATCAAATGAACATTCTCAATTTAGTGGATAAAGAATTTATCGAATATCAAAACGAAGTCGAAAATTTTGATGCAAAGAAATTTGAACAATATGCCGTTAAGGCCATGATCGATGGTTCAATTGAGAACTTAAAATCAATCCCACCAAAGACAGGACTAAACGAAGACAAATCACTTGAGTGGCTAAAAGTAACTCTACTAACGCTAAAAAAGTCACTGGCCCGTATTGATCATAGAAATACAATTTTAAGTTACAAGGTGTTTTTTGGACAATGGGAGCAATCCCCTATTCTTAGAGTCATGATTTACAATCTTGATATTAAGCTAATTTTCAATAAGGATCAGTTAAAGCTAGAAGTTAAAAATAAAGAGAATCGAGCTGAATTTGATTCTCAAGCAAAAAAATATGAAGCTAGTTTTGGCCAGCTTCATAATGATGTATTAAATGAAATAATTAATTTATTTGTGAGTTTAAAACAAAGCGTCAGCTAGTTTTAGTTAAGCTTTGAATTAAGCTTTGTTAGGAAGTCCCTTGCACTTGATGTTGCAATCGCAGTGTACTGGTACGAATCAAGAATTTCTGATTGAACATCTTTTTTAAGAGCGTAAAGCTTCTTTAGATCAACACCCTTAGGCTTACCTTCCGATAATTTATTAAGCTGCTTATTGATTGAACGAAGTTCCCCAATATATGCATTAATATCAATTTCAGAACCAAAATTATTCAAATTCTTAGTAGAGTTAATAAGGATCTCTGAAAGATTTGAAGTCTTCTTCTTTTCATTCTTTAATGTAGCAATAACATCATATTTACCACGACAATTTGTGATACGCCCTTTTAGTGAAGGACAGTTAAATGCAAGGTTTTTAATCTCATAACTAACTTTTGTATTATCGCGAAATCCAATTTTTGCAATAACACGATTAAGATTTGCAATAATATCTTTCTTTAGTATTTTTGCCGCCTGATTTTTATCAAGGCCAAGTCCGTTATTTTTAAGCTTTGTTAAAACCGCCGCCTTATCATTGGCAGATTCAATATTTACTAAGTTATTTTTTTCTAACTTTATGTGAACAAGAGAATTCTTTTCAACTAAAAGAGATTCATCAATTGCAACTTCTAGTGTTTCTGTTGCAGATTTCTTATTTAGGCCAACTTTAAGATTTGGTTTTTCAATTCGAGTAAAAGCAAGTTCTTTATATTGTCCCTGCCCATAATTTTTAAGAGTGTAGATCTGCTCAGACTTAAGCTGAAAGCGAATAGAATCAATATCATCTTGAATTGTTTCTAGTGCAAAAATATTTGCAGATAGAGCAATCGCTGTCATCACAAGAGTTGATTTGATGAATGAAGTAGTTCTATTTCTCATTTAATTTTTCCCTCAAAAATAAAATTAAGCTATTTGACGCCTTCAATAATATCAGCAGAAATGACTTTATTGGGCCTAGTTGAAAAATAGTAATGCCATGTTCATTTTCTATGCACCAAATTTTAGACAGCACTACAGGAATCTACGTAGTTTAAATTTTATTGCTTTTTACTCTAATGTAATTACAATTAATTATATGAAAATAGACGTGGATATTGACAAGTTTTCAGGGGGTTACAAGGTAACATTCCCCCTATCTGAATTCAATGACTTAAGTGATTTTAAGATGAGCATCGCTATCATCAAGGTTTTTAGCGCTGATATGGAGCTTGAACCAGAACTTGAAGTGGATGATATCAAGGAAATCGTCGACAAGACTAAAGAGCTAGATCAGAACCGATTTATCGTTGAAATCTATGAGGATGGTATCGAAGTTGATATCTAATAATTAAGCGACCTTTTTCTTAACCATATCCTTCACCCAATCTGGGGCAAGGAAATTAGATTTTGGAAATGGTAGCTTATGGACAACAATATCTTCAAAGAAAGTTGGTACATAATTACACGGCACCATCTCTCCTATATACTTACCAGTTTGCGGATCCTTACCAGTTTGAACCCAGCGAAAGATATCGCGAACAATATAATTCCCATTATTATCGACACCTAATACTTCTGAAATATGCGACGTACGACGTCCCCCATCATGATAACGACTACACTGAACAACAATTTGCAGAGCACTCCCAACCATTTTCCTAACAGCATCTGGTGGAATTTTTGTATCACCCATAAGGCAAAGTGTCTCAAGACGAGTACAGGCATCGATTGGGTTGTTGGCGTGAACAGTTCCCATTGAACCATCGTGACCAGTATTCATAACTTGAACAAGATCCAGGGCCTCATCTCCACGAACCTCCCCAACAATAATTCTATCAGGGCGAAGCCTCATGGCAGAAATAACGAGATCACGAATTGAAACTTCCTCAATCCCCTTTAACTCATCCGCCTTTCTCGTTTCAAAATTTACGACGTGTTCGGCATCAACTTGTAGTTCTGCCGCATCCTCAATAATGATGAGACGTTGTGTTTTAGGAATTCTTCCCCCTAAAACGTTTAGCATCGTCGTCTTCCCAGAACCCGTACCACCAGATACAAGAACATTCTTTCCAAGATACACGCATATATCCAGAAACCTTGCGGCCACATCAGACATAGAACCAAATGAGATAAGGTCCTTAAGAGTTAGACTTTCCTTAGAAAATTTACGAATGGCCACCGTCGTTCCATTCTTTGCCATCGGAGGTAGTACCACGTGAATACGTGAACCATCTGGCAGACGCGCATCTAGGCGCGGGTTATCTTCATCAATTGTTCGATTTACCGATTGAGCAATGGCACGCATTGCAGAGATAAGTGATGATTCATCTTCGAATTGATTTGGAACTTTAAAAACGAGACCTTTCTTTTCAACAAAAATTTCATGGGGCCCATTAATCATAACTTCGGAAACACCTTCATCTTCCAAAAGGTCGCCTATTGGATAAAGTAAATTCTTAATCGCATCGTTAAATACCGAAGACATAATCCCTCACAATCAATCTCTAAATATAAATCAGTCGTCTTTTGGACGCCAAACACGCACTCGCTCACTTTCACGAGATGCGATTTCTCTTTTTTGCTCGTCTTTTTTTGCCTTCTCTCGTGGATGTTCAATAACAGTTAAAATTCCACTGATTTGTCCTGACGGGCAGTAAAATTTGAAGCGTCCAGGCGTATCAAGAAAAACTGAAGCTTCCCTAACTTCACCAGTCTTGGCCTCAACATATACTTCGTGCTCTTTTAATATTAGACAACTAGGCTGTTTTGTCGCTGATGTAACATAAAGGTTTAACTTCTCACCAACGAAGGCCGTAACCTTTGAAGGAAAAAAACCTTTATCTGTAGCGATAATCGACAGATCTCTCTTAGGAATCTCAAATTCCTCTTTCTTATGAAAGTAAGTCTCCTGGATGCCAAAGGCAAAGGATGTAATAATCAATGTCAATAACGTCACAACGAAGCTTTTCATAAATTATTTATCGGTATCTTATAGTGGATACTTTAGTCGTCTGCTCAAATTTAGCCGACTACTTTGCTCGTTATTTCAGTAGTTTAGTAACATTAACAAATATTATAGATTAATTTAGTTATAAAAAATAATGTGACGAATTAAAATAAGCTCATATTGTTTATAATTTTGAATCAACGCTGCATTTGTAACTGATAAGGAAATCACCTATGAAAGCTCTCATCATTGACGACAAAAGAACAATATCAGAATCCCTTAAGTCACTAATTGCAAGCAGTGGCTATTTTGCAAATGTATCAATGGCCTCAAATGGAGTCGATGCCTGTCAGATGATTAAAAATGATAATTATGATCTCATTGTCATCGACTTAAATCTCCCAGAAATGGGTGGCCAAGAAGTATTACAATATATTGAACGACTCTATCACCTCGAAGAAAAGCAACGTGAGAAATATCCACATATCATGCTCATTTCGGGAGATATCGATGTCGACAAGATTCATGATGCTTCAAAGATAAATGTAGAAGAAGTTCTGACAAAGCCATTTAACGCCCAGGACTTCAATCATAAGCTCTACGCAATTCTCGAAAATTTAAATGGAGAAATTATCGCTGCTTAGATTTCTTTAAAGGCCTAAAGTCCATGACGATATTACCATCCTTCATACTCATCTTAACTGAAGTCGAGTCAAGATTAGCTCTTAATGGGATACTCTGTGAAAAAGATGATTTTGAAATACCATTTGGCGATTTAATGACCTTTTGACCACTAATAACTATGATGTTTTCTTTCACTTCGACATTGACTTCATCATCTTTAGAAATTTTGATAACGAGAGTGTCAGCATCCTGCCAAAAGTATTCCACCATATTCACATGACGATTGAAGCGATCAGGAAGCCCTTTGATCTGGCCTAACTTCTGCATTCGCTCAAACATCTTTTGAATCTCGGCATCAAAGCTATCCCCTGCTTGCATCTGCTTAAACATCTCATCACGCATTTGTGTGATTTGATCAACCAGTGGATCATTAGTTTGGCCATAACTTACAACTGAAAGTAGAAAAAAAGTGATACAAATTATCTTCTTCATAATGCTAAAACTTTATCATAATTTTAATGACTTAACCAAAGAGTGGTGAAAAACTTTAACACATTCACAATGCAGCACAGCATCTAGAAACCAACAAAATCTTACATTAAGGCCCAAATCAAAAAAAGACTTTTACATAGTGTAAAAAATTCAGAAAAATCATATCTACGCTAAACCAGAAAAAAGAATTGGCAAATCAATAATATACTTTTCAGGGAGGACTGATTTGAAAAAAGGAATTTTAGCTCTACTACTTGCATGTGTATCGACTTTTTCTTTCGCATGTGACGAGCACGGAACAACAGGAATCGTAGAAGACAACAACCTATGGATTCCTTCAAATGTTAAAAGTATCAACACAATTTCAGAAGGTGAGTTCAACTCAATCATTGATAAGATTGAAGCGATCTATGCACCGATTATCGCTGCTAAAGGTAAAACTTTAGAAATCGAAAGAAAATGGGAAGATGGAACTGTTAACGCATACGCTCAGCAAATTGGTAACACTTGGCGTGTTAGTATGTTTGGTGGTCTTGCAAGACACGAAACAATCACAAGAGACGGATTTGCAACTGTTGTATGTCACGAGCTTGGTCACCACCTAGGTGGAGCACCTAAGAAAGCTAGCTGGTGGGGATCTTCATGGGCTTCAAACGAAGGTCAAGCTGATTACTTCGCTACTTCTAAGTGTCTAAGAAAGTTCATGGAAAACGATGATAACGCTTCAATCATGAGCGAAGTTGAAGTTCCAGCTGTAGCAGTTAAGAACTGTGAGAAAAACTTTGTTAACGAAAACGAATATGCAATGTGTCTAAGAGGTTCAATGGCAGGTATGTCACTAGCTAACCTTTTCAGAGCACTAAGAAGCATGACTTCTGAGCTTAAGTTTGACACTCCAGATCCAGCTGTAGTTTCTAAAACTAATGACAACCACCCAGCACCACAGTGTCGTCTAGATACTTACTACCAAGGTGCTCTATGTACTGTTGACGCTTACACAGATGTAGATCAAAACGATGCAAACATCGGTACTTGTAACAGAACTGAAAACTTCACAACTGGACTAAGACCACTATGTTGGTTCAAACCAGGTCAAGCTGTAGTTGAAGCACAATAATTAAAAATTAAATTATTGAAAATAAAGAGGCCCGCAAGATGCGGGCCTTTCTTATTTAATGGACTATGAATTAGTCTTTCTTACGATCTTTCTTTGAACGAGTCTCAAGATCACCGTTGAATACTTTTAATTGATTGATGTAATCTTTGTATCCAAAAGTCGAGTCATATAAAGCTTCTAGTTCTTGAGCTAGTACTTTATATGTTTCTTTTGCTTCTTCATTAAGCTTACCAGCAGCTGAAGATGCCTTGTATTCTTTCTGTAGAGCACCGATCATTGTATTAGCAACTTTTGCGTTGTTATCCCAATCAGTTTTAATTTCTCTTTCAGTAGCAGTTAAGATGATAGAGATTAAAGTTTCAACTCTATCTTCTTTATACCCATCATCACCGTAGTTAGTTGTTGAGTTTGTAAGGATTGAGTTGAAGTAATCCGCAACAGACTTATCAAAGTTCACATTATCAAAAGAAGCACTACGTGTATTCATGATTCTTCCACCAACTTTTGATGTTACCTTACCAGAAAGCCCATTATTGATAATGAATAATGGATCAACTCCTGTAACACGAACAGGAACTCTCTTTGACTCACCTGCTTTTAGAGCTGTTGTTGTAGCTGTATAAGTCTTACCATCATTCATTGCTACAGAGATATCAACAGAGGCTGAAGTTTCTGAGTTTGAAGGGTTTTTAACAGTTACGTATACTGTTGCGTCCCCAGCTACTACAGAGTTAATCTGAGTTTGTGCATGGTAAACTGGTGCTACATCTAAGATTTCGATAGTTTTGCTATCTGTACTCTTAAGTTCGTAAACCTTCTTGATATCGCTTCCATCAATACTTACTGTAAGTCTTGCTGAATCAAATACATTTAGGTTATTTGAAAGCTTACCTTGAGCTTTTGCTGAAGTGTGAGTAAAGTTCAATGAAGCTGGAGCAGTTACGTACTCTGAGCGACTTGAACCTGATTCAAATGAAGCTGAATCAAGAGAAACTTTAATATTTCCAGACTTAAGACCTAAGTTTCTTAAACCTAATACAGACTTAAGTGACTCACCTCTTGTAAAGATTCCATTTCCGTCACCAGAAAGATCGAAACCAGTGATCTCAACCATTGGGTTATTTACAAAGTAATCGAAATTCTTATTCCAAGAAGCTACAAATAGGTTTTCGTATTCTTTAGCAAATGAAGTTGCCGACTGTGCCTTGTAAACTTCATCATAAGCTTGTTGCTTGGCAAGATCACGTGCAACGATTAGACCTACGGCCTTCCCAGAATCTTCTCCAAGGTTGCGTGCCATTGTATGTGTTGATACGAAGGCCTTACCAAAGTGCTCTTTTGCAAGATTTCTATAAGACTCAGCAAATGCGTCAGCATATACGGCCTTTAGGTCTTTAGCAGACTTTCCAGAAACAGTACGGTAGCGAGTTTCAAAGATTGGACGATTTAAGTCATCAACTTGCTTATAAACGATATTTCCGTTTGCATCTCTTTTTACTACTTTGCGTCCTGTTGGCTGTCCATCAGCACCGATCTCATCGATTTCAACAGCTACACTTTTTTGGTGATAACCAATTCTTTGCTGATATGCTTCTTTAACATCTTGGATATTACGATAAGCAATTGCTTCTTGTTCATCAGATGCTTGAAACTTATTCCATGCGCGAGTTGTTGACTTCCAACCATAGTCTTTGAAGTTATACTCTCCGTATGCAGAGAATAGATCCCACATTGAAACAGTGTGTAGACCTTTATCGAATAGAATAGGTGTTGAAGAACACTTATCTGCTAAACTTGATCTAAGACCAAATTGTCTAGCAACAGCACGAGCGTGAATTCTCTTAGAGATTGCAGATGAAGAAGAAACCCACCCAGCGTTAATTACATCACTAAATGATCCACCTTTTCCATCTCTTGCATAACCATCATCAAAACCTTCAAAACGTGGAACTTTAAGAACATTAGAGTAATCTTTTGATGGAGCTGTTACAGTTTGAGAAGCATCATCTCTTACATTATCTCTAAAACGTGAGATGATTTCAGATTCTGTTGAATAACGTGAATCCTTTGCGGCCTTATCTTTACCAAGTGCTACAGCGTTTTCAATTGTCACACCTTTAAGAGCACGTTGTTCGTCTCTTAAGATATCAACCGACGGGTTTGAAGTCACATTAAACCCACGATATAGACCTTGTTGATAACCATCAACACAACCTAAATGTGTCCCTTCTCCAGCGGCATATACAGCGGCCATGCGTTGAGCAGACTGAACTCCACGCTCACACATTTGAGTGTGTTCTTTATCCATATTTGGATCATCATAAACTTTCTTACAAACAGTTTTAGAAATATTACTTAGGTTCTCCGGTGTATAAATACCATCTAAAGAAATCCCTTCGATTGAAGAATTGTAATAACCCGCGATAACAGCAGGTGCTTGCGTCATCAAGAACGCGGCAACTAGAAGTTTTTGTTTTTTGTTGTTCATTCTCTTCTCTCCTTTTTCGTTTTTATTCTTACTTTGTTTCAAAATTAATAACGTCATAGTTCAAATTTAATTCGTTATCCATTATATTTTTCTTAATTAATTCATTTAACGTATTCTTCGCATGAGTGCTTATCGCAGGGTTTTGCGAATTTAAGTCTCTCAATACCTGATCCTTTAAATGGTGGGCATTGATATAATGTGGATACTTAAGTTTTCTTCTTTCCACTTCACAAATAACATCAGTCTTGTAAGAGTCATAAAGATTATCTGGTGTCTGCAATCCTTCTGGAGGATAAATAATCTGAATAAGATTTCTAACTATTGGAATCTGGTTCCAATTTGAAGTTATGACATTTCCAAATGCCCAATTCACAAAGTCAGAACAAACACCTAGCTTTGAATAATCCTCTTTATTTTCAACTTTCTTTAATGCCTTCTCTTTCGTACGAGTCATCTTCTTTGCACTCTTTTCATTAACTCGAAGCCATGCAAAATTTGTGCGATAATCATCATAAGTATCGCAGCCATCAGAATGACACTTGCGATATCCCTTCTTTATCTCGAGAAAAGGAGGCATTTTATCTTCCTCTTCCTTTCCCCAATTAAAGCTAAGAGGGTAAAATCCCATCGTATTTATACGCGTATCACGCTCTATTTCTGTAATGATCTCAGCGTGTCTAAACTCTAGACTTCGATCATTAAACTTTAAAAACTCGACAAGCTTGATGGCCCCTGAAGTTCGAGGACTAAAGTCTTCAAAAAGATCGATATCACTTTCTAGTGATCTTCTAAGGAGAATATTTCCTGGCCCGCCAAGTAGTGAGCATACTTGGGTAGCACGATAATACTTAAACTCCATCTCTTTAAGACCAAGCGTTGGATCAAGCTCAATCACTACTAATCTCTTATTTAAGCTTTTAGCTTCTAAAGAAAATAAGTTGAACGTCTTATATACACGAGATAAAAGTACACGCGCATTTTTTGTATTTGTCTTTGTAAGATTTACTAGCTGTCTAGTCTGTGACACTAACTGTGTAAGCTTTGCAAACTGTGCTCCATCATTGATATCAAAGTCTTCGAGAAGCTCTTCTACTTCCTTTAAGATCTTCTTATATTTGATATAGTCATAGGATTCGGCAGTATATGGACGACGATATTCTTTTCTTGGCCCATGATTCCTTTTAATAAACAGTGAAAGATGATCAATCATTCTTGTTAGTGAAATCTCTAATTCATCTTGTGCATTATAGAAGTCACCTAGTAATTCTTCTTTTTGCTTAAGGAATTCTTCCTGCTTTTGATATACCCTTGCAACCTCTCTAAGTGGTTTTGAAATTTGAATATAAATATCTTCTTCTTTTAACATTTCTGCTAAATTAAGCACTGATGCTGAAATTTGAGAGATAAGAATCTTACGAGAAGATGGGAGCTTCTCGTATCCCTTTGTCTTAGAAAATGTTGGGATAAGCTTATCTAAGTATTGAATGAACTCGAGTGTTTCTTTATAGGCAAGCTCATCTGTGTACTCACCTTCTTTATCTGTGCCTAGTTGGCCCTTCTTTAAAACTCTCTTGTGAAACTTTCTAATAGCAGAATGAATATTCTCATATTGGTAATAGGCTTCTGTATATCCATTTCGCTGATATTCTGAATTATGGATTTTGGCCATATTTCTTAAGCGAACAAGAATCTTAGAAGATGCCCTCTTCATTGATAAAACTTCACGATTAAATTGCGTTGAAGCAGATGCTAGGATCATGAAATTGAATACAAGAATAGTGACGAACTTGATTAAAGTCGATTTCTTTAGGTTTTGCATGGCAATTAATATGCAAAAAAAGTGCCACCCATTTTGATTAAATTATAAGCATTTAGAGTTTAGAAAGTGTTCAGAATTTAGACAAATAGACATTTATTCAACAAATAAAAAAAGGCCTCACTATTGCGAGGCCTTTACATTCTTATTATTCGTAGTGTTGTTGTTCTGGTTCCCCAGTATTTATTAAAATTACTTAATTAGACCAATTTCTCTTAGTCTTTGATTTAGGAAGTCTCCAGCAGTGATATCTTCCCACTTCTTGCCTTCACCTACACAGCTTTCTAAACAAGCTAGAGATGCTTTTGAGTGCGGGTGCACAAAGTATGGCATAGAGTATCTTTCTTCACCAGAATTGTCTGGGTTGATTACTCTGTGAGTAGTTGCAGGAAGTACATTATTCGTTAGCCTTGCCATCATATCTCCAGAATCAACAACAAGTTGTCCTGGTTTAGAATCTACATCTAGCCAAGTTCCATCACGATCTAAAAGCTGTAAACCTGATGAAGTTGCACCAACAAGCATTGTGATAAGGTTGATATCCTCGTGTGCACCGGCCCTAATTGAGTTTGTTGTATCGTGACCAGTTGTTGGCGGGTAGTGAATCGTTCTTAGAATTGAATTTCCATCATTAACCATATCTGCAAAGAAGCCTTGTGGTACGTCTAGCCCTTTTCCAATTGCTTCTAAAAGAACATTTGCAGTAGCATCCATAGATTCATAGAGAGAAAGAAATTTTTCTTTAAAGCCAGGAACTTCTGCAGGCCAAATATTTTCAGGATAAACCCCTTTGTATTGTGAAGTCGCTGCAAGCTCACGCCCAACGTGCCAAAACTCTTTTAGGTCTGGGTGCTTGCTATCTTTTGCGTGCTCCATTCCAAATGGAGTGTAGCCACGTTGACCACCGTTTTGTCCTTGGTAATTAAGCTTAGTTTCCACAGGTAGAGAGAAGAATTTCTTTACCATATCATATGCTTCATCAACTTTATTTTGATCAACAGTGTGATTATCTAGAATGATAAAACCGTATTCTTTTAGGCCGTACATTAAGTCGTCGACAAATTTAATCTGATCAGCAGTCGAGCCTTCAGTGTAAGAAGTAAGGCTTAATTCTGGAACTCTTCTTTCATTATTATTTGCAGTACTCATAATGACTCTCCATTTTCGATGTCGATTTATTTTAGTAGATAAAAATTTATTACAGTGCGCATAAATTAAAGTCAATAATGACAATTATAAGCCACGACTAATACACAATGCAATTACATATAGTTAGAAAGGGATTTTGAGAAATTAGATAGTAAGGATACAATAATTATGCCTTAAAAATAGCACTTCCTACACGAATACAATCACTGCCTAATGCAAGAGCATCGGCCATATCACCGCTCATTCCCATTGAAAGCTTTAGCTCTTTATCGACAGCATCACGAATTTCTACTAACTTTTTAAAGCTATCACGAGGAGCAGCTCCATTAGCAGCGGCCATGGTCATAAGGCCCACGATATGAATATTGCTAAGTTCTTTGGCCTCGTCGATAAAATTTCTAACAGAGTCAAGATCCCAAAGGCCGCCTTTTTGTTCTTCACCACTAGTGTTAACTTGAATATAAAACTCGCAAGGAGACTGAAGCTTTTCATTGAAAAGGCGCATATGCTTTAAGCTATCAAGAGATTGAATACATTTTAAATTTGGAACCTGACAAATTTTTGAAATTTTATTTGATTGGATATGACCAATGAAGTGCCATCTAATATCATGAAAACCTAATTCATGTGCCTTTTGGGCCTTAGGCATAAGTGACTCAATACGATTCTCACCAAAGTCTCTATGTCCTAATTCGTAAACAGTTATGATATCTTCAAACTCACTATACTTGGTTACCGCCAAGAGTTTATTCTTGTCACCAACTTGAGTAAGAATTTTTTGATAATTTTCAGAAATCATTTTTCAGATTTTTTCTCTTTCTTCTTAAAACTTACAGTAACTTCATAATCCTCAAGTATTGATTCTACAATTGTTTTAGGATCAACATTCTTTAGGTAACTACGAAGTTCTTCTCGAACAGAAATGACAAAATCCTCTTTTGTCTTTTTAGCGTTTGTCATAAGTCCAGATACAATATCTTTTGGCAAAGGCAGATCATCTAGAACCTTCTTTACAGATTCTTCTGTCATAAAAGCTGCCCCAATGCCAATTGAGACAACTTTCTTTATCGTATCACCTAAAATTCCATCTGACTTATCTGTTTTCTTAGACTCGCTCATAATCGACTCACTAGTTCTTTGCGCGCTCGTAGAAGCTTTTCATCATAGAAGGCAGTGATGTTTCAGTAAGCTTATTTACGATCATCTTAGCGCCTGGGATAAATCCTTTGACTTCGATCTCTAAACTATATGTTACTTCAGTTTTACCTTCACCAAGATCTTTTAAATCCCATCCACCGTCGTTAACTTTAAATAAATCACCTTTCTTGAATGTCCAAGCAACCTTATTAGGACGGCTCATTTCCATATCAAGTTGGTAATTTAATTTTTTAATCATATCGATTGAGTATTCAACAACACCACTTGCTTCAGTCATATCATGAACTTTAATTTCATTCACACCAAGAACAAAGTCTGGGTAAGATTCAAAGTCAACAATAACGTCATATAGTTTATTAATATCAATATCAAAAACTTCAGTGCGGCTTGCCTTTGCCATAATCAACTTCCTTGTAATTATTATTTAAAAAATTAGTAGCGTGGTTTTGTATCAAATCTATGTTCAGCAACGATTCTTCTAATCGTTCCCGACTGACTTCTCATAACGATTGATTCAGTAATCGCACCCCATGACTTGAATTTTACACCATTTAAAAAACTTCCATCTGTAACACCTGTTGCACAGAACATTACATTTCCAGAAGCCAGCTCATCGATTGTGTAGATCTTATTGATATCATCAATTCCCATTGTTTTAGCACGAGCGATTTCTTCATCATTTCTTGGCTTAAGTCTTCCTTGAAAATCTCCACCAATACAACGAAGGGCCGCTGCAGCGATTACACCTTCAGGTGCACCACCTGTCCCAAAAAGGATATCGATACCACTATCTGGTTCACTACAAGCAATTGCAGCAGAAACATCACCGTCACCAATTAATTGGATACGAGCACCAGCGTCTCTTACCTGTCTAATTAATTCTTCGTGGCGAGGGCGATCTAAAATAACAGCAGTAAGATCTTGAATACGACACTTCTTTGCCTCAGCAAGTCTTTTTAAGTTCTCGGCAGGAGTATCATCAATATTGATAAGACCTTTTCCTTCAGGACCTACAGCGATTTTTTCCATATAAGTATCAGGAGCATTTAGGAAATTACCTTTTTCAGCAATGGCCATTACTGCGATTGAGTTCCAACCACCATTTGCACATACTGTCGTTCCCTCTAAAGGATCTAGAGCAATATCAAGCTCTGGGCCATTGCCCGAACCAACCTTTTCGCCAATGTAGAGCATCGGTGCCTCATCGCGCTCACCTTCACCAATAACAACAGTTGCATTACACTCAACAGAGTCTAGCATTGTTCTCATGGCATCAACTGCTGCTTGGTCTGCGGCCTTTTCATCACCACGTCCCATTAGCCTAGCTGAGCTAATAGCGGCCATTTCAGTAACTCTTACAAATTCTAAAGCGAGGTTTCTATTCATTATCAATCCTTTTAATTCAAAACATTTAGCATTATTTTAAGGAGATAAACCTCAATTGAAAAGCTTCGTTTTGAAATAAATGAATTAAACTAACGATTAAGCGCTTAAGGTTATATTAACCAATAACTTTTCGCGTTAGAAACTCAAGATCACCTTCGGAAATAAGACTCTTTGGAACGTGGGCAACAAGTTCACGTGCAAAGTCTAAACGATCCTGATCGACTGGAGTATCAATAAGGAATTCAAATTCTTCTTCGTGCGTTAATGGCTTGTCAGAGCTTCTAACATTAAGAACTTTTCCTGTCTGAATCCCTTCGCCATCAGTCCACTCTAGAATAGAGTCCATCATAAGGATTTGAATTTTTGAAATTTCACCATCTCTGTGGTGCCATATGAAAATCTCAAATGGCCCGTCACAACGAAGCCAAGTCTTAAGTCCCACAGGAAGCTCAAGCTGCTCATCATATTCGTGAATTGGTCTAAGATTTTTTGAAACATTAGCAACTGATAGAAAGTTTAAAAGCGTCTTGTCAAAGATATCATCTTTAATGAACTCAATTCCAAGATTGTCTTTTTCAACTCTTCTTACAATACATTTTACTTTTACTTTTTGGTCATACCAGTGAATCTCTCCAGAGAATTTATCTTCCATCTGCGCGCCTAAATCACCATCACTAAGTGTTAGACTCATTCCACCATATGAAATATCTCGAACTTGATAATTTTTCGAATTATCTTCTCTTTTAAAAACTAAGTAACTAAAAGGAAAACGTGGAAACACACGCTTTTCAATAGATTGGTGACCTGTTTTAATAAGATTGAGATGCTTTTTCATAGCTCGAGTTATCCTTTTATTCGATTTAAGTAATTTATGTTAATTATTATAGACGTTTATGGGCCGAAGGTTTAAAGTTTAATAAATAGGAAAAATCTTCATTGAGTAAATATGTCGGAAAATAAAATGCAAAACTCACATAATACTGTCTCGCAAAAGGAAATTCTCAGTGAATGGGAAATCGATAATCTCCCCAATCGCCTTACAATTTTCCGAGTTGCACTCATCCCCGTTATTTGCCTGACCCTTTACCTCTGTTTATTCGAAGAAAATATTTTTAAGGCCACTGTTAAAACACTTGGCTATATTGCGGCATGGACATTTGTCCTCGCATCATTCACAGACTTTCTAGATGGCTATATAGCTCGCAAAAGAAATATCGTTACTGTGTTTGGCTCATTTCTTGATCCAATTGCAGATAAGTTCCTTGTTGTCTCATCTCTTATTCTTTTACAGGCCCTCGATCGCGTCAACGTGATTGTTGTCATTGTTTTAGTTGTGCGTGAAATGTATATGACAGCGCTTCGTCTACTTGCGATGGAAAAAGGCCTAAAAGTAAGTGTTAACCAACTTGGAAAATGGAAGACAACATTTCAAATGATGGCCATTCCAATGCTTATGGCCTGGGATAAACCATTTGGTTTCTCATTCCCATTAGTAGGGACAATACTTATTTACCTTTCGTTCGTTTTTTCTGTTTTCTCGGCCCTAGTTTATACCTTTGGCTTATTTAAGAAGATTTCAGAAGTAAGAAAAGAGCGAAAGCAAAAATAAATAGAAGGATCAGCCATGCCAAATAGCTTAGAAAACGGAATAAAAGAAATCATTATCACCGTATCAGGACAAGACCGTCCAGGTATTACAGCTGGCCTCATGAAAGTTATCAGTGAGAACAATACTGATATAACTGATATCAACCAAGCAATTACACATAACTTATTGTCGCTATCTTTTGTTATTAAGATGAGTGAGAAGAAAGGTGAAAATCAAAATGTTCTTAAAGAACTACTTTTCACGGCCCATGAAATGGGACTTAAACTTGAGTATTCGATTGTAAGTGCAGAGACAACTTATAAAACTCCTTATAATAGCTTTATCTTAAATTGTGTTGCGCCAAAGAAGATCTCTGCAAATTTTATCGCTGATGTTGCCCAATGCTTAGCACATAACGATATTAACATTTACCGAATTGATAATGTATCAAAAGAAGGCTTTAACTCTCTTGAGGTTCTAACTGACGTACCTGAGAAAGTTGGCTTAAATAAGGTAAAGTCCGATCTACTTAATATAAGCAATCGTCATCATACAGATATTGCTTTCATCCGTGATGACGTCTTTAGACGCTCAAAAAGACTTATCGTCTTTGATATGGACTCAACACTAATTCAGGCCGAAGTCATTGATGAGCTTGCAAAGGTGCACGGAATAGGGGCCAAGGTTTCAGAAATCACAGAAAGAGCAATGAATGGTGAGATTGATTTTAATCAATCTCTCATTGAACGCGTCTCACATTTAAAAGGCTTAAGCGAGAAGACACTACAAGATATTTCTTTAAATCTGCCTCTTACAGATGGTGTTGAAGACTTTATTCGCACAGTAAAGAAATATGGATACAAAGTTGCTGTCATCTCTGGTGGCTTCACTTACTTTGCTAATTACCTAAAAGAGAAATTAGACCTCGATTATGCGTTTGCTAATGAACTTGAAATTGAGGGTGGCGAGCTCACTGGACGTGTAAAAGGAACAATTATTAACGCTGACCAGAAGGCCGTTCTTGTTAACCTTATTGCTCAACAAGAAAATATTTCGCTTGAACAAGTTGTTGCTATTGGGGACGGTGCAAATGATCTTCCAATGCTAGCGCAGGCCGGCCTAGGAATCGCCTTCCATGCAAAAGACATCGTGCGTAAAAATGCTCAAAATCACATGAGTCACGGACCAATGACATCTATCTTGTACTTCCTAGGTATTCCAGGGCCAGATTCAAAACAATAAGTATTGTGATTGTTAGAAATTTTATAGGTGAACTAGTTAACAAAACCTTAATTTTTCATTGGCGGGCCAAGACTAATTTGATAAAAAGCTCTTATGCGTGAAATGTTACAATCAAAAATTCACAAGGCCGTGGTTACACAGGCCGACTTAAATTACATCGGTTCAATTACGATTGATGAAGAGTTGCTTGAGCTTGTCGATTTATGGCCAGGACAAAAAGTTCTTATCGTCTCTAATACGAATGGAGCGCGCTTAGAAACTTATGTTATCAAAGGCGAACGTGGTTCAGGAGAGATTTGTCTAAATGGTGCTGCCGCTCATCTTATAAATGTGGGCCACGAAGTTATCATTATTGGTTTTCAAATGACTGACCAAAAAGATATTAGACCAAAACAGATCTTAGTCGATAAGAATAATAAATTTATTCAATACCTCTAATTTTTTTAGCTATGCTACAATAGTAGTTATGTTACTAAAGCTAAGTAAGAAGCATGACCTCTTTGAGGCCAGCAAAAATATTGATAATTACTTATCCGTAGAAAATCTCGAATTCTCACTTAAGCACTCGTGTCACATCATAATCGACTGTGCAAAACTATCGTCTTTAAGAAAGCTATATATCTACGCCCAAGCTCAGTGCAAACTTACACTGAGTAATGCTCAAGAGCTTGAGATCTTAAAGCTCAAGGGTGTATGCAACTTACAAGAGCTAGCAGGAAGTCATCTTAAAAACTTAAAAATACTCCAATTAGCAAATTGCAATCTTACAATACTTCCTAATTGGTGCGTGGAACAAAGCAAGCTTGAAAGCCTTGAGCTACAAAACAATCAACTTACAACTCTTCCTAATGAGTTTGAGTGGCTCAAAGAACTTAGACGCTTAAATATCGATAACAACAAATTTGAGCAAGTGCCACGAGTCCTTGCAACAATAGAGAAGCTACACCACCTTTCATGTGACAATAATGAAATCACTGATGAAAATCTTTATGATTTTAGAAGACTCAAAAATAGCTAAACTTCTGGCCTAATACGACTTGATGCTTTTCGGATTCGATCAATTAAAGTTTCTAATAAATCTCTAAACCACTTAGGTTGCTTACTTAAATAAGCTTCAAATTTAACTGAAGGGATGACTATTAGCCTTGAGTTTGTCAGTGCCTTGATCGTGGCACAACGTGGCCCTCGATCAAAGAAACTCATCTCACCAACTAACTCTCCAGGAAAGATCGTTCCAATCTTAACCTCTTGGTCATTTCTAACTTTATAGACCCCAAGAGTTCCCTCTTCGAGGATATAGATTTCTGTACTCTCATCACCTTCACGAATAAGATATTGATTAGCATTAATGAATAAATTAGTTGGGCTACTCATATCACTATCCTTTTAAACTTTTATCTTTTCATTAGTTGAACGAAGGCGATCGGCCAAGGTCTTCATCATACTCTGTAACCATTTAGGCCTCGACTCGATAAACTCATTGAATTTTTGTGCATCAAAAATCTCAAGCTCACAATCAGTAATGGCCTTAACAGTGGCACAACGAGTTCTCTTATCAAGAAAACTTACTTCACCGACAAATTCACCACTATAAATCGTTCCTATCTGTTTCTGTTCACCTTCAACATCTTTATAGACGGCCAGCGTGCCTTCTTTTAAGAGGTACATACAACTACTTTCCTCGCCTTCATTGATGATGGCCTCACCTGGAATAATATGAATAGTCTCTCTCATTTCTTCTCCGATAAGCTAAACAAAGAGAATACGGTGACATTCCTTAATAAATTCGCTTTGCTGCTGAGTAAGTTTAAAATCTGGTCTTGATAAATAATAATCCTTGTCGACGATTAGATCAATTAAAGAAGGATTTTCTGGATTACAAGCAATAACTTTAGCGTACTTAGCTGTTACCAAGTAGTCTGCGACCTTGAATGAAAACTTAGGAGTTGCACCGTAAACCCAGTCCCAACTCATATTTGACTGAATCTTTTCCATCAGGGAATCGATCATACAAATATCTTGTTCAGCTAATTCAAAGGCCTCGCTCTGGGTATTATAATTGAACTCAAAAGACTTCTTAATGGCAGAAACAATAACTGACTCATTAATATCAGCATTTACTTGCTTCAGATTTATCACCTGTGAAGGAACAGACTTAACTCCCATGGCCGCTTCGGCCGTAAGTTTCGAGCGCAGAAGATCATTTAACTGATTAAGGTTAGCATCAATTAAAAGCGTTCCATGATGAAGGGCACTATGTTTTGTTTCTTTAAAGGCACAACCTGATATTTTATAATCCACTTCATTATGTATAAGCCTAAGATCATGACGATGATTTTCAAAAGCATCAATGCCCAAAGACTTAAGTCCTGATACAATAATGGAAGCGTTCTTAGATTTATCGTAAGCAGACTTAGGGCAAATGAAGGAGTAGTTTAAATTACCTAGGTCATGATAAACACAGCCCCCACCACTTTGTCTTCTAACAAGATTAATCCCAAGCTCTCTTATTTTTTTTACCTGACACTCAATCCATGGATTTTGAAATTTCCCCATCACAATACTTGGAGCACTCTTCCAAAGAATGAGAATTTGCTCATGACTATTATCAAGCTGATGTTTACGAAACAAATAATCTTCAAATGCTAAATTGACATAGGGATTAGTTGAATGGATATAGTAGAATTTAATTGGAGTAGAGGCCATGTGATGAGCTTATTATTCCTCACTTAAGCGTTCAATGACACTTGCATCCAGGCCACTTACATCAAATTCCTTAAGCGCACGAGTTGACTTACGACATAAGTTTAGCTTTTCAAGTAATCCTTCACTCTGATCAGGAAAAGACTCATCCTGTAATTGAATCTCTTCGATTGTTTGCTCAAAAGGTGCACAACCATTTTTTAAGATAACGAAAGAAAGATACTTAGATATAGGAAGCTCTTCAAGATTAGTGCGAGAACTAATAACAGAGATATACTCTTTACTTTTTTCTTTAAGAGAGTCTAACTGACGTGATAACTCGAGCTCAGTATTCATTAGAGGTCGAGCAAAAGTTGCAGAAGTTATAAATGTTAAAAATAGGGCAAAGAGAGTACTTAAATTATTAAATCTAGCTAGGCCCATAGAGTCTATTATTTTCATATGTAATTCCTTTTACATAGCTGCTATTTTGACTCAATTTGTCTTATTTGGCAACGTCTTGGCAAATTTTAATACTTCCGCAAAATTATTTGCCAAATATTTCACACCTTCTAAAGGATAGCGATTCTTTAGATGAATCGTTTCGAGAAGAGGAAAGTTGAGTTGATCACTTTGTTTATCCCCTACCATATATGATTTTTTCAAATCAACAGCAAAGTCAAAACAAGCTTCTAGCAGCATCCCAGGGTGAGGTTTTCTTAAAAGAGAATGGTACTTATACTGACCAACACCCTTTAGAAACTCAAATGGAGCAATATAGAAAGCATCAATTAAATGATGAAGTGATTCATTTAATGCACTATTAAATTTTTCAACATCAGTATACTCAAACATACCTTTTGATACACCTGACTGATTTGTCAGAACAATCTTAAGCCTAGTCTTATTGTAATCATCTAGTAGAAACTCGTAGGCCCCTGAGACTAATTCGAGTTCTTCAATTTTATGAACATAAGAATGGTCGATATTTAATACTCCATCACGATCTAGAAAGAGCGCCTCTTTATAATCGCTATCTTTAAAGTAGCGCTTTAGAACAGGCATAATTTCTTTTGAAAAATTTGGCATTCCCACTGGATCAATTTGATCGATATAAAAAACACCACTAGCACTATAATAATCAGCACAAACAGAGATATCTCTCACATCTGGAAAGAATTTTTCACAGGCCTCAAGCTCATCTCTATCGAGATTTAACTTAGAAAGGTAGTAGTATTCGCAATTACCTTTTTTTGGCATTTCAAAAAGATTAAAAAGATCAGGTTTCACACTACTTTTTGTCGTAATTAAGAGTACTGCTTTATTATCATTCAAGTATGCTCGTAATTGGGAGTCGCCAGAGAATTCATGAATTTCAAATTTTCCAGAGTCACCAAAGCATTCTTTAATTTCTTGAAAGTCTCTCTGACATAATACAATATCAAACATATTAATCCTTTTTGTAGTCAAATTTCATCGAACAATTAATCTTGTACGATGGCGCTGTAAACTTATTCATAGGTTTTACACGAATCTGTAGTTTATCGTTTTCAATCTCAATATTAAATGAAGAGATCTCCGGATTAAGTTCACAGATAGAGATTTTAGCGGCCTGGGCATAATTGACAACGTGGCAAAAATCTAATTTATAACTATTGTGTTTATAAAAACATATCCCTTGAACAACATCTTTATTGCCTAGGCCCATAAGTGGCAATAGCGACGAAATAAATTTATCTTTATCCTTTTCCAGTAATCCTGAAAATATATCGTGATAATGTTTGATTAAGCTTCGATACAGTTCAAATAGATCCTCGCGGTCCTCTCCTTCAAGCTCCCCAGGAAGTTGGGTCATCTCCCATTGCGAATCAAAACGTCCACTGTACTCAAGATCATAGCGTTCATAGAGCTTTCTATTAAAGCGAGAAAATTCCTGATCGATATATTCATTCAATGTATGTTGAGTAAAATCAATATCTGAGTAAGACTTGAAATACTTTTGGAAAATACTTTTAGCTCCGGCCGATTTAGTTGTGATATTGGCCCCACTCTTAACTAACTTTAAGCTAATAGGAATAATTCGCACTTCATCATCAATTTTCACTTGAGCAACAATATCTGCTTCATGGAGTTGTGACTTTATCAGATGATCACTTAACTTTCCAACAACTGTAATATTGGTAATATCACCTTTTATATTTACATTTATAGCCCTGGCCATCTCTCTAGCAAGTTTTGGAAGTTCATCCAAAAGAGTACGCGCATGAAGCCTTAACCAACTTTCATATTCGCGCATCATTCTCATTAGCTCTTGATCAATATTTTTAAGAAAATTTGCTTCTATTTTATTTAAAACGGAAATTTCCTTGGCAACGAGAAACTCAAAAAGATTACCTTTGATCTCGTTTTTCAAAGCTTCAAGTTGTGTACGGTTATGAATTTCTTTGAAATTATTAATGAATTGGTTATTGCCAGAGCTCGTAGACACTTAATTTCCTTAACTCGTTAAGCTGCAAAAAAATATGTTTTTTTTTGTGGCCAAGTGAGTATCTCTTTATTATTCTTTCTTCAATAAATGTATCTCAACACTACTGGAATGTCATGATTGGATTTCCATCTATTCTGGAAGGAATAGAAGATTTAAACCGCGAGCAAGTTGAGCAACTCCTCCACCGCGCCCAGGAACTTAAATTAGGTTCCCCGGCAAGACTTCCCCTTAAAAGAAAAATTTCAGTCGCAACATCTTTTCTTGAGAATTCAACACGAACAAAATTATCATTTGAAATGGCCATCAAGAAACTTGAAGGTATTCATATTAATTTCGATGCTGAGAAATCTTCTCTCAAAAAAGGCGAATCTCTCGAACAAACTCTATTAACTCTCTTCTATCAAGGTATTGATATTTGTATTGTTCGTACAACAGAGACAAAGCTACTGGAGCAATTTAAGGATTACCCGCCAATTAAGATAATTAATGGTGGAGATGGAACAAATCAGCACCCAACCCAGGCCCTTCTCGACTTATTCACGCTAAAAGAATATTTCAAAGGCGAGCTTGCTGGTAAGAAAGTTTGTATTGTTGGAGACTGCACTCATTCAAGAGTAACTCATTCACTTATGGATTTACTTCCACTATTTGGCATCGAGATCACACTGTGTGGACCAAAAGAGTTTATGCCTGCCCAACTGCCAGATAATAAACTAATTAAAATAAGTGATGATCTTGATGAGACGCTTAAGAATAGTGATGCGATTTATCTTCTTAGAATTCAAAATGAGCGACATGAGAAGAGCTTTGATATGTCGACATATAACCTTCAATGGGGAATCAATGTGGAGCGTCTTTTAAGTATTGGAAAGACCGCACCAATTTTTCACCCAGGCCCTGCAAATATCGGAATTGAAGTTGACAGTGAAATCGTTAACTCAGACCTCTGGATGGCCCATAAGCAAGTTGAAAACTCTATCTATATTCGAATGGCAATTATTGAGGCCATGATAACTAATGGCGACACTAAAATTGGTGCTCGTTATAATCATATCTCAGCACTAAAAGGACTAACGGAAAATGACGAAAGCAAAGTTTGATAGGCACGCACTCCTATCTCAATCCCAAGAATTACTCTTTCAAAAATCTCTTAAAACGACTCCTATTTTCCTTCATTTTCCTGACCAAACAATTTTTAAAGCCTATATTAATCTCGACAAAAATGACACTCGTCTAAAAGATGGCATCTTTGGAGAGGCCGCATTTACAACAGGAATGAGTGGGTATCAAGAAACAGCAACTGATCCATCTTTTCTAGGTCAACATATTATTTATACAACTGCTCACGTAGGAAATTATGAATTCAATGAAGAAGTCTCTCAAGGCCTAAACTCCACAAAACCTTATGCCACAAGCCTAATTGCAAGAAACTTCTCTTATAATAAATTTTTAGAAAATTGTGACTTACCACTTATAAGTGATGTCGATACAAGGGCGCTAACAAAATATCTTTCATGTAAATCAAAAGATCATCGCTGCCTAATAACGACAACAGAGCAAGCGCCAAATTTTTCAGATTACAACCTAGAGTGCAATGAGCTTTCAAAAGTTTCATCTAAAGTGAAGAAAGTTATTAGAGATGGAGATAATCCAATTGTCGTTATCGACTACGGAATTAAAAAGGCCATCGTAAATTATATAAAAGATTTAGGTTACCCTCTTGTGGTTGTACCACATAATACGCCAGCACATGAAGTTGAGGAATATAGACCAAGGATGGTCTTCTTATCTAATGGCCCAGGAGACCCTAAGCTTTATAAAGAAGAAATCAATACTGTAAGAGATTTACTTAAAACAGATATTCCAATTCGTGGAATTTGCCTAGGCCACCAACTAATAGGTCTGGCATGTGAAATGGAAACAATCAAGCTTCCTTTCGGACAAAGAGGCGCTAATCACCCTGTCTATTCTCATTATAACCAAGAACTTCTTATCACAAGTCAAAATCATGGTTATGCAATTGAAAAAGAATCTTTTGAGAGCAAGAGATTGGAAAATCAATTTGGGCTTAAGTTATTTTGTGAGTACACTTCACTATTTGATCGCTCTCTTGAAGGACTCAGAAGTTATGACTCAAGAGTTAGAAGTGTACAATTTCACCCAGAATCAAACCCTGGCCCAAAAGATGCGTCCATATTCTTTAGTGAGATCAAGGAGTATCTCCAAAATGGAGCACAGGAAATTACTCCTGAAGAAATCACGGATATTCCTGAGTATCACGAAGGAGAACTCAACTCACCATATAAGAAGATCCTATTAATTGGTTCAGGCCCTATTAAAATTGGACAAGCTTCAGAGTTTGACTACAGTGGGACACAGGCCCTTAAGTCATTAAGAGAGCTAGGTTTTGAAGTAGTACTTCTTAATTCAAACCCTGCAACAATCATGACAGATAAGGATATGAGTCATCGTACTTATATCGAGCCAATTACCAAAGAGACGATTAAAAAAATCATACTAAAAGAAAAGGTTGACGCTGTTCTTTCCACAATGGGAGGCCAAACAGCACTAAATATGTGTATTGATCTAGAGAAGGAAAACTTCCTAAAAGATCACGCAGTTGCGCTCTTAGGGGCCAATATTGATACTATTGAAAAAACTGAAGATCGTGAGCTCTTTGCAAAAGAGCTGGATAAGCTTGGCTACAAATCTGGAAAGAGATTTAGTGCAAAAAGTTTTAATCACGCACTAGAGTTAGCTGATGACCAAGTGAAGTTTCCACTGATTATAAGAAGAGACTTTGCCCTTGGAGGTAAAGGAGCGGCACTTGTTCACAATTTAGAAGAACTGGCACAAACTCTTTCTTCAAGTGATATTAAATTCCCAATCACTATGGAGAAGTCATTACTGGGCTGGAAAGAGCTTGAGCTTGAAGTTATGGTTGATAAGAACCGCTGTGGTGTTGTCATTTGCTCAATTGAGAATATCGACCCTTGTGGAATTCACACAGGAGACTCAATTACTGTTGCACCCGCACAAACGATTTCAGATCACTGCTATCAGCAATTAAGAACAATGTCGCTAAACATTGCCAAGCATATGAATGTTGTTGCAGGTGGCGCCAACGTACAATTTGCAGTTAATCCAAAAGATGAAAATGATATCGTTGTTATCGAAATGAATCCTCGCGTTTCACGCTCATCGGCACTTGCCTCAAAGGCAACAGGATATCCAATTGCAAAAATTTCGGCCGGACTTGCTGTAGGTTTAACACTATTTGAAATTCTTAACGATATTACACGTATCTCACCTGTTGCATTCGAGCCTACGCTAGACTATGTGGCGATTAAGATTCCAATCTTCCCATTTAATAAGTTCCCTTCAAGCTCTCAAATCCTCGGTCCCCAAATGAGATCAGTTGGAGAAGTTTTAGCTCTTGGAGGAAGTTTCAATGAAGCTTTTATGAAAGCTTTAAGAGCAACAGAGCAAGGACTTGAGATTCCAAGTCTTGAGCAGCTTAAGACGACACCATATCCGATAACACAAGACTACTTACTAGAGCGATTAAAGAATCAAAGAGAATTATCACTACTTACTGTTTTAGAAGCGCTAAGATTTGGGATATCGCCACAAAAGATTCATGAAGTAAGTGCGATTACTCCTTGGTTTATCGATCAAATGGTTTGCTTCTTAGATAAGGAATTGCAGTTAAAAGAAGATTCACAAATAATCAACAACCAAGACGAACTCTATGAATTAAAGAAATTCGGTTTCTCAGATAAGTACCTGGCCCTTCTTTCTGGAAAAAGCCAGGAGCAAATTCTCGACAAAAGAATTGAAGCTGGAATAAGGCCAGTCTTTAAGGCCGTTGATACATGTTCGGGGGAATTTAATGCCCTAACACCATACTTCTACTCGACTTATACACAATTTAATGATGTTCAAAGAATTAGCGAAGAGAGTTGTGCAATCTTTGGCTCAGGGCCAAACCGAATCGGACAAGGTATTGAGTTTGATTATTCATGTGTAAAAAGTGCTAAAGAGCTTAAAGAGCAAGGTATTAAATCAATTCTTCTTAACTCTAATCCTGAAACAGTTTCAACTGATTATGATAGCTCAGACAGACTCTACCTGAGCCCACTATTTTCAGAAGATCTTTATGAGATTCTAACTTTTGAAAACCCTACTCATGTTATTACATCATTTAGTGGGCAGACAGGAATAAACATACGTGCTCATCTTGAGGCACCTTTTAGAACAAAACACCAAGAATTTAATTTTCTAGGCCCAAGTCTTGAACTTCTCGATACAGTTGAGGACCGTAAGCGCTTTGATCTTCTAACCAAAGAGATCGATCTTGCACATACAACATCAAGAGAAGTTAGAGGTTATAAAAACCTTATCAGTACAATTACAGAAATCGGTTATCCAGTTATTATAAGGCCTAGTTATGTAATTGGTGGTGAAAGTATGTTTATCTTTGAAGGGCCACAGGACATTGAAAACCTTCCAGAAGAAATTCTAAAATCCCTTCACGAAAACACTATCACTTTCCAAGTTGAAAATTATATTTCGAATGCTCTTGAGTATGATGTCGATCTTATTCGAGACAAAAATGGAAATACTGTTTTTACTATTTGTGAGCATATTGAATATGCAGGTGTTCACTCAGGGGATTCAGGAATGATCTCTCCTCCTGTAAAGGCCAGAGATGAAATAGTGGATAAAATGAGAAAACTTGCCACTGATATGGCCAATACAATGGAGATAACGGGACCAATTAATTTCCAATTTGCCCTTAAAAATGACGAGATCTACTGTATCGAGGCCAACCCAAGAGGTTCAAGAACAATCCCATTTCTATCAAAGGCCTATGATGTAAACCTTGCGGCCATCGCAACAAGAGCACTTCTAGGCAAAGAGATTAAAAACCATCACAATTTCAAAAGTGATTATAAGATTATTAAACAATCGACTTTTCCATTTGACCGTTTCGTACAAGACTCAATTATTCTTGGTCCAAAAATGAGATCAACTGGTGAAACTTTAGGGATTGATAAGAATGGGGATATCGCCATGATTAAGTCTTATCTTGGAAATTACCCAGATCTTCTAACTAAGAAGTCTGTTCTCCTATCTCTTGCGAGAAAAGATGATGAGCAATTGATTCAAAATATAAAAGAGCTAAATTCTCTAGGTTTTAAATTCTTTGCCACAAAGGGAACTTACTCATTCTTAAGTGATGAATGTGGAATCAAGGCAACACTAGTAGATAAACTTTCAGATGATGGGAGTAATATTGGAATGCTAGAGGCCATTAAGAATGAAGATCTTGCGATGGTTTTAAATACGCCTCTAAATCAAGGACGCTCAAAATCAGATGGTGAATTCATTAGAAACACGGCCATTCAATATGCAATCCCTTGTTTTACGAGAATTGAAAATATCAATGCTGTCTGTAAGGCCATTATTTCGGCCAACAAAGCTCAGGCAACACCGGTTAGCCTTCAGGAGATGACGAATGAATAAAACCTTTGTTGCCCTTGATGGAATGAATAGACAAGAGGTCTTAGATCTCTTGTCTAAGTATCCACAAATAAAAAATGTAAAAATTGGCCTTGAGTTATTTCTCCGCTACGGACGAGAGCTAGTTAAGGAAATAAAGGAAAAATTTAAAGTACAAATATTTCTTGATCTAAAGCTACATGACATTCCAACAACTGTTGCTAAAGCATGCAATGCTCTTGAGGGATTAGATATTCGCTTTCTCACTGTTCATGCAACGGGAGGCGCCGCGATGCTAAGTCTTGCTCAAGAAAGTATTTCAAAAGTAATTCCAGGTTGTGAGATTTTGGCGGTAACAATCCTAACCTCTCACGATCAAGATGATATTCAAAATATCTGGGGAAGATGTCACAAAGATGCGCTTATAAACTTACTCCAGGAAGTTAAGGCCTCAAGTGTTAGAGGGATTGTATGCTCAGGTCTTGATCTTGAGATTGTTAATTTCTTTGAAAATGAAAGTAATCTCAACTTTTCTAAAGTATGTCCGGGAATTAGACTTGATGGAGACCATGACGATCAGGTTAGAGTCATGACACCAGAGGCGGCCATAAAGGCGGGTGCTAACTATCTTGTGGTTGGCAGACCGATTACAAAGAATCCAGAGGTTTTACGAGAAAACCTCTTTCCTTGAAAATTTTCTTACATATCCCAGTAGCTCTCTTCTAGACTTTGTTCCTTAACAGGTAGGTTATGAGAAAGTCTAGGAGACTTCTGTTTCAAAACTTCATAACTTGTTCGGTTAGCATACTTACAAAGTTGGTGAATCGAAGAATAAGTTAGGTATTTCCCGTCATGCTTAATTGAATGAGGAAGCAGCTTTTGGTGATAAACATTGGCCGCAATATCGTGAAGAATGGCCGATAAAGCAGCATCCCCTGCACCATTAGTATTTTCAATATTCTCAGGCCCTCCCATAAAAGGATTAATATGAGAGTAAATTTTCATAGGCTCTTGGCAATCAACTTTTAACTGAGAACGTGAATATTCGAATTGGTTATAATTTTCAATCGACTTAGAATGTAGCTTATCTTTTGTTTCACGGGCCCTTGTCTGACAGGCCCAAGAGGCAATATAAAGCCCTCTTTCCCCATCTGTGATTAGAGCAAGATCAGTATAATCTAAAATTGATTCTCCTATTAGAAGTGGATCATCAATATCAAGAAGGGCCTGGGCCTCATCACGGTTCATCGCTAGAACATTTACATTCTCTCTAATGAATTCTTTGAAAAAGTGTGTATCACTTTCAATAAGAGAGCTTGTTCCAAGAGCAAAAACGACAGGTACATTATTTTCCTTAGCAATATTTACGGCCTTAAGAGTGGCCTTGAATAGAGGCGCATTGCGATCTCTTAATAAAAAAGCCGTCACAAGTAATGCACTAGAATTTTTAATAAGATCATCAGGAATAAACTCTTCAGTAAGTTGATTCATAATCCCCTTACCAATTGCAAAAGTTCGCTCCTTATCTGGAGTAATAAGACACATTGCCCTCGCCATCTTACCTGCACATGGCTGAAGATAGCTAAAGTCTACTTTTGAAGAAGTGCTACAAATATATTTAAAGGCGTAGTCACCTACTTTAATCGTTTCACAAATTGTTCCAAGAGCAAAAGATTGGTCGTCCGATAATACCGAGTAATTATGTAATGTATTACCAACGGCTCCACCAGCATACTGGCCAAGTATTCTTCCCTCTTCGTAAGAGCGCTGATACAAGTCTTCCACGTCCTTATCTGATAGAACATAAGACTCTCCGGCCTTAAGCTTAAATTCTTCGAGAAGCTCAAATGAAGCGTCGACTTCGATATCAACAAGCAGTTGATCGATACCAACAATATAAACATTTTCTTTGCGGTTAAAATCTGTTTCAAAAGAAAGTCGACCTTTAGCACTTACTGGGAAATAATGCTTTGATCTTCTCTTACCTGGAAATCTCATAAATAATCCTAAACTAATGTAGTCAAAAATTCTATTTTGATTATAATAGATATATGAAAAAACTTTTAGTGTTAATTTTTTCTCTTACTCAATTAAGTTCTCTCGCCTATCGTTTTGCTGTGACAAAATCACGCCAAACAATTGTTTATGCTGATGTAAATTTATCGGCACCAATTGGCTACATTCGAAGTGGCCGTAAAATCAAAGTTGGTGACAATGACTTAAAACAAGGCACGATTGTACCACTAGTTGTATCAGGAAAGATTGCATATGTGAGAACTAATGATATTAGTTACTCAATAGATGGCACTAAACTCGAGCACGTTCCAGAATTAACAGACCACGATGTAAAAACGATTTTCACTAATGATGCTCAAAGATTAAGAGAAAATAGCTTCTTCTCGCTAGACTATTCTAGACTTGAAGTTGGAACTGACTGGGATAGCTTTCAAGCACAATATGCCAACGAGACTTCACCTGCTTTTAATCGTATAAATCTTGCGATTGAATACAGAGACCCAAAACATCGCCATGGCTTTAAAATTTCTCTTGGCTATCTTTTTGCCTCCGCAACTTATAGCTCAATCAACAGCATTCTCGGAGAACTACAGTACCAATATCGCTTCATTAATCGAAATAGCTTTGTAGCAGAAGGCTACTTTGGTGCAATCTTAACCGGTGATTTTGAACAAGAGAACTTCGGTGAAAAAGCAACAGGTATGGCCTATGGTTATAATATTGGTGGCCGTATAAGGATTGCTCCGTACTCAAGAATTGGCTTCTACGGACAGGCCGGGATATCGACTTTATATACTAGTTCAATGGATACTCTTGTCACAGAGACTGTTTCATCTGTAGGTGGTGTGACAATCGGTGCTGGAATAAGCTTTCGCCTCTAGCTCAAAGAGCTAGAAGCATTTAATTGAATTATTTTCGCCGTTTTCATTTCTATAACTAATAAAAATCTGATCAAGATTCTCATCGTAATCTACTTTAACAAGATAATTGTCAAATACACCTGAGAACATATAACGACTTTTCATTGAAACAAAAACAGAAAGATAAATTGTACTATCACTAGGACTTTCTTGATCGAAGTTATTAAGAGAGTAAATATTAAATTTCAGCTCATCTTCGGCAATCGATAAAGCTGACTTCTGTCCATCTAAACATACTTTCTTGTAATCTCTTTTAATTACATCGATTACAATATCTTCAATTTCATCAGCACCCCAACCAGTCTTAGCACCCCATCCAGTTTTAAAATCAATATCAATTTGATTTCCTTTGTACATGAAAGGGTTCTCACTTGAAATAAGTGCGAAAGTATTAAATGAGATAAGAATAGATAGTAAAATTGATTTTAGCATTTCAGTCCCTTATGTATGATGGGGATATTTATCCTATATTCAAGCATTTTCATCAAGTATGTGTGTAATATATTTAGGTACTTACTAAATGTTTTCTAAGAGATGTCGATACGTAAACCATGGAAATTAGGGGTATAGACCTATTTAGCTATATTGATTATCGTCAATACTTAGAAGATATCTATCTAAGTCGTAAAGCAGTCGATAAAAAGTATACATTTGGCCGTTGGGCCAAGGAGCTTGGAATATCAAGTGTCTCAGGCCTAACCATGATTATAAAAGGCCAAAGGCATCCAGGGCCACAAATTACGGCCATGCTCATTAAGAATCTTGAACTCAATAAGAAAGAGGCCGAATTCTTTCAAACCTTAGTTGATGCTAAAAAGAATTCTAAAGGAGATGAAGAAACCTTTAAGGCCATAGTAGAAAAACGTACTTCTGATGTAACAAGATCTGATCGACAGGTTGAATTTAAATGGGAAATGGCCCTTTTAAGAGAAATGCTTAAATGGAGTGATTTTAATACGATTAAAGATCTTAATTCTAAAAAATTAATCTATAAAGGTCATGAAGATTACGCACAAATCATCAAACAAATGAAGAGTGCAAAAATCATCAATATAGAAAATTCTAAAATCTATCTGAACAAAGATTATACCCCACAATACAAACTTGATATGTCACAGTTCTTACCTCTTCATAAAGAGATTTGTGAACTATCAAGTGACAGCTATTACCTTCCAAAAGAACAAAGGGTCTTAGAACACTTTCTAATCAATGTGAAAAAGTCTGAGCTTTCAAATGCTAAGAAAAAGATCATGCAGTTTATCGATGAATTTACAGAAGAGTTTGACTGCGAAAATGGCAACAGTGAAGAGCATCAAATCTTTACATTATCGACACTCTTCTTTCCTTTCACTAATTAATTGCACCATTTGAAATGAGTACAGATGACAAATTACCAGGGCCAAGGCAATGAAGCCTTATTTGCATATACTTTTCAACTTGTGTGTGCCCTATCAGTGCACATTGAGAAGGTACTGCATAATTATATTTTAGCATCCTACTTAAACTCTGATCTTCACTTGTAATCAAACGAATATTATCACCGAAAAGTCTTTGCATATCAGTATAGATAGCACCTTGAGTCGGACTGATTTGGCCCATTTGAAAGAGCTGAGAAAAATTCCCCCCCGGAAAACTTGATTCACGGTTTATGGCCGTTTTCGAAGTTCTAATAATTTTTTTACCATCAGTAACAACTAAATGAATATGATAACGACCTTCAATGTAAACAGAGTAGGCTTCATCTTCTTTATAGACGGCCAGAATTGAAGCTAAAGGATCATTCCAGTCACTTTGGAAACGAAGAGTTCTTCCCCCATCAGAGAGCTTAAATGAGAGTTTATTCAACTCCTGCTGGCGTGTAATAAGATACTCATCAATAAAATCACCATTGGCCGTCGATCTTATTGTTGCAATATTAGATTGATGAATCTGGAGAGATCTTCCCTTTTTATCAATTGTAAAAGAGTCGATATCATCAAATACGATTTCATAATATTCATTAAATGTAACTTCTCCAACGGCGTAAACAAGCCTAACTCGCCCACTATTTTGAGAGGATTTATCTTGTTCAAGATAAGATACGAATTGTAGTTTTTTGAAGAATGGAAGATCAAGCATCTTTCTTAATTTAGAATCAAATTTATATGATTCTAGAGTTCGAATCTGCAGTTTCAATTTTTCCTCTTCAAGAGAAGGTAAAAGGTAATATGGCCTTTTCTTTTGGATATTATTCATAAAATCAATTGGATCTGCATTATTATCAATTTGTGGTAATTCAAATACCTTACTTACAAGCGGAACCAAGACTGTTCCCAACTCTTTAGTTTGGGCCTTGATAAAATTGAAATATGGCCTACCACGATTAAAATCAAGCCCACCAAATTGAGTCGCGTTTAAGCTCCAGCTTGAATATTTGCCAAATAACGGCCTACCTCTTGAGTCAAATGACTCAAGAATATACTCTCTATTATTAGCAGAAGTTCCATAAACTAGAATATCTAATTTACCATCAACATTCATATCGACTTTCATGACACTAATAACTTTTATGTCTTGCGAGAAATTGATTTGAAAAGGCTCAAATGATTTATTCTCTTCAGATAGATAGAATATGCTTTTTAATGAGCGACTATTTAAAACAAAATAGTCCTGTTCACTCTTGCTAGCATTGAACTCGATAACTTTTTGAAGTTGGGAACTCTTAATATTTGGAGCGATTCTTAAAAGAGCACCTGCTGCAATTTTAGAAATCTTCTTACTTTCAACAATAGGTAGTGGAATGAAGAATTGAGCTTCAAAAGATTTTGAAGAAAGAGATACTCCATCATGAATGAGCTCCAAATGAAGATTTTGCCAGCTCTCAATATCTAGGCCACTTAAATAAGAACTTAACTCTATTCGATTAAGGCCTTTATTTAAGTTATTCTTTTTACAACTTCTTGTGGGATCAAAGACAATTGAGGACAAACAAATATCCACATTTTCTAAAATTTGATTTGAATGAATATCAAAACTCATTTTAGCGAAAGGCTTTTTATTCTTATCAAATGAAACTGAAATACTATCGATATTCTTTGTTAGAAATAAAGGAGAAAGAAAAGTATTAGAAATCTCATTAAATGAATTATGAAAACGTTGATAATCAGGAGAATTCAATTCTGATGTCTCTAGAGTTCTTGAAGTTGCTTTAAGCCTTGCAAGAAACTCATAACTATTAGTCTTAACTTCTTTAAGCTTTGCTGCTGCAGCGAGGGCCGTGACATGAGCAATAGAAAATGATGTACCAGTTTTAATATCATAATTTCCGACACGTAGTACAGTCGACTCCATACTAGATGGAATCGTCCCAACAAGCTTCTCTCCAGGAGCAAATATATCTACAGTTTGTCCATAATTTGACGAGGATACTTTTTGTCCCTGAATATCATAACCTCCAACACAAACAACACCATTATAATTACATGGAAATATATTTCTTCTCTTATTATTATTTCCTGCTGAAGCTACAATTATAACGTTTTTCTTAAGTGCATATTCAATGGCACTTACTATCTGTGGAGTTTCAATGACTTTAGGAATACCAAGTGATAGATTGAGAACTTGTGCACCATTATTAACGGCAAAGGCAATGGCCTTTGCAATATAGCTAGAAACAACACTTCCCTCATGCGTAAAGCCTCTAAAGTTAGTAATCGCTTTAATTGGCATAATTTCAATATTTTCAGGAAGGAGTCCGTCAACGCCGATCCCATCTTTTTTAGCGGCCAATAGCCCGGCCACAAAAGTACCATGTCCAATATCATCTGAAACATTTCCATTTCCATCAAGAACATTGTAGCCACGACATGGTAGTGCCTTTTTCTCTTCATCACTCTTACCGATACAGCTTGGATAATTCCAAATATTGTCTTTTAGCTCAGGATGATCAACGTCTACACCAGTATCTATAACCGCTACGATAATTTTCTTAGAACCAAATGAAGCTAATTGCTTCTCTGTAAAGTAATTTACATCAACACCTTTTATACCCTCTATATTTTCAAATCCAAGCTCAGAAATTTTCCTAATATAAGACTGACCAGTATTTTTGATATTCCACTGTCTCCCAGAAAGATCTACTGCAAAAGCCTTCTGACTAGATAGAGCATATAACATGATAAAAAGGAGCATTATATTTCTTATTATCATTTTAGTGTCTCCCTATACCAAAGGCCTAAAACTTCGGCCTTAATCATTCCAAGGACAGTAACTAATTTATTAATTGGCCCACCAAAATTTCGAGAATTAATCTTCCCATACGAATTTCCAACAATAGGCTTAGTCATTAGCTCACTTCCAACACGGTAGCCAGAAAGTTGAGATTCAATATACATATTATCTTCACCGAAAAATTCGAGTAAAGTTCTTGCATCAACGTATTTAGCAAAGTAGTGACCAACATGAGCTAGACACTTAAGGCCTTTTTCAGTCTTTGCCTTATTTAAATACTTATTACACCAATAGAGCTTACTCTTAATTGGATCAAGGTCGCCACAACGTAGCTTTTCAGATATCGTTCGCCCGGAGTTATCATTGTCTCGATTTCCACCTCTAAAACAATTTCTGACTTTCATTTTTTGAGAAATCTTATCTAAATCTCTTGAAGTAATTGAGAGAATTTTTTTAACTGACTTATCAAAGAAGTGAATTTTACTCTCAAGACGAACAAAGTGCATATCACCAGCATCATTCGCATCTGAAGGCGTATAGAAATCAAGATTAAAAGCTTCATTCTCTTTTTTAAGATACTTCTTAATTGTCTTCTCCTTCATGATCGCCTTCTCATGAGTTTTACGATAGTGAAGATAAAGCTCATTCATGTTATCAAAGCTTGCCTTGGCATTTATATCACTTAGTTTAGATTCAAACTTAGTTTCATAAGTCGTTGCGGCCCCAAAAAGCTCTTTACCTGGATTTTGATAGTAGTGCTTGGCCTCTTCAATCATAGGGATATAGCTCTTATCAAAGCTTACTTCTAAATTATTAATAAATTTCTTTAGATGATAAGAGGCAATATTCTTTAAGAATTTTCCAGCAGCGATCCCATCCATTTCACCATAAGTCGATGATATTAACTTAATATTGACTTGATCCTTAATTTTCACAAAAAGCTCTGTAATAGACTTTAAAGTACGTGAAACAAAGAAAAGTAGATTTAGGTTAAAAGTAGAATCCTTTGAATGATTGTACACTTGAATATCTTCTGGCCCCATTGCTTCATTAGAACGATCTCTTAGAATAGAAAGGAACTTAACCGCATTTTTAGAAAATTCTAAATCTTCTTGTTCAGGGTCCATATTGATTTCATAAAACTTTAAATCAAGCTTTGACTTAATTGCGGCCGCTTCACTCATAATAATTGGAATTAAATATGAAAGGCCACCACGTGCCCTAACCTCACTAACATTGGCCTCATCATAGTAGACTTGAAACTTGTACTTTGACTTTCTTGTAATATGAATTCTTGAAAGTTCCTTATATTTTGTACTGATTGAACCATAACCGTTTGCAACTCCAAATAAAGGAGCATTTAGAGAAAGAGTTACATCAGGTACAACTGAAGTCGAAATAATAATGGACTCACCAACACCAAATTGCTGAGAAATTTCATTATAAATTGCGTGAAGATCCTCTCTTCTCGTTTCATTATCAAGGTCTGAGATATTGATTGACTGCTTAAGCTTTTCTTCAATATTACGAAGTGTCTTACCAACTAGCATATTCTTATATGGAGTCTTTACGGCCACTCTTAGGTCTTGAACTGGCCTTACATGCGTGTAACTTGTATTGATCCCAATATTTGGAAAAACTGACCCACCTGTTGTTTGAGAAATAAATCTTTCTAGGCCAATAAATAGGCCAAGGTTTGTTGTGAAGCCAATTGTGTCAGCAAGCTGAACAAAGTTGTCCGTACCAAGGCTTTGACCAACAACGATGTCTCGGCCAAATATAATATTTCCTCTAACAACTGGAGACTTCCAAGATGAGAAAGGTAGAGGTGGAAACTCTCCATGTTCCGCAAAATAATCAATAGCGTAGTCTTTATTTGCAAGGAAATCTTCTTGTAACCACTTAACCTTGGCCTTTGATAGATCAAATGCGCTAAGTCCTTCACTAATTTTGCCCGTAATCCATTTGAATGTACTACTTTGCGCTTCAGAAAAGAGAAAGGCCGGAATATCATCCATTGGCGACTTACTAGCACCGAAGCTAAACTGGCCAGCGTAACCTTCAAATTCATGTGGAATTAGAAATCCATCTTTAACAAGAGGGTCTTTAATATCCTTACTATATTCAATAAGTGGTGCATTTAATTTAAGTGTTGATATAAGGTTATTACGACGGCCAATAATCTTTTCAATTAATAGTTTTTCAACGACGGCCGGATAGTGTGACTGCTTTACGACTTGGGTAATCTCGTGGCGATTAAGATCACCGATTAATCGCGAAATCCATTTTACATCATCATAAGTAGCACTGAAATCAGTTGAACTAGGATACTCAAAAAGTAAGTGATCATTTTTTATTTTTAGAAAATTAAAAGAATACTTATTAATCGATTCTTCAAGATTTAGAAGTGAATAAACCACGATAAGACTTCTTAGTGTTCTTAAGTCTTTTGTGTCATTAATTGATGTAAGAGCAACATCATAGAAATCGTCTTCTTTAGGCTGCCTTACAAAGATATCTTTTAAAACAAGAAAATCACTTCCCTCTTCAACTAGCCAGTTTTTATAAGAAGCACCCAACTTAATTACTAGCTCAACATCTTTGAAGTAATCTTTTTGCTTTTCATCTTTGAAGTTAATTCTTATATTTTTAAGATACTTCGAAGCTGGAACAACATAACCTAATCTTCTAAGCATATTCTTTCTAAGAAGAATCGTATGAAGTGTTTTAGATAAATGTACCTGAAAATTTCCTTCTCCATTTTGTGCATTAAACCTCAAAACTCCCGCAGGAGAGCTAATCACACCAGAAAAATTCAAAGTTTCAAAGTCGTTAATTGGTAAGTTGAGATCATCTTTGTAATCGGAGAAATTATTGGCGCCATTCCAAAGATTAGATAAAACGGGAGATAGAGTTGAAAGATCAACTCCTTCGGCCTGAAGCTCATATGCTTGTTCTGAATCAATTGGCCCATATTCTATACTATAAAGATCACCTGCTGGAAGTGATTCACCATTAATGGCAACAAGTCCATCGGCGGCGTAAACTTTGGCCGTTAAGATCGAGATCAGTAAAATCAATATACTTAAATTTAATATTTTCATTACGTTATAAAATAACAATATTTGGCGCATGAGACCGATCTTTTGAAAGATCTACAAGTGCTGTTTAAGCGATGTACAAGTTCAAAATAAAAGGGCCTATTCAGGCCCTCTTAAATGTGTGGTATTTGGATATAATTTCAATTACTTATAATTCAATTGAAAGTAGCTCTGGAAGAATTACGTCTTCGATATTTTGAGTCGTTGTTCCTAGGTGTCCAGCTACATCATCAATGATTTGTTCACGTGCATTTAGATCATTTTTAGCTGCCATAAACTCTTCGATTGATTTACCTGTGAAGTGCTTGATATTGTTTGCGATTGCTTGTTGATCTTGCTCAAGTAGCTCACCATCTTTTGCATTATCAAGCATCTTTTTAACTTCTTTTTCCATCGTTACTAGAGAAAGTGCCTTATCAGCAGGAAGCTTGAAGGCCTGAGAGTATAGAGATGCTTTATTGAACATCTGTAGCTCTTCATCATTTGCGGCCATAAGACCTGTATCCATTGTCTCTTCTTCATCTTCATAGTAGTAACCAGTATCAAAACCTTGGAATACTGGATCACCAAATACATCAGATCCTACATAATCAACGATTTCATAGTTATCACCCCATCCATCACCGATGATTCCATAGTCCCAAGCATCATCTGATTGAATGTCACGGAACTCATCAGCTAAACCTTGGTTATTCGAATAGTAATCCCAATATGCAAGTGTTCTTAGGTATGTAATATCAACTGCTACGAACTCATTATACTTAGCATCGAAATAAACAAAGAAATCTTCTCTAAGAGAATCATACTGATCCTTCTCAAGAGTGTTTAGGTCATAGTAATAAGGATCAACACTATTAAGTGCCGATACAAAACCTTGTGCTGTCACATATGGAGAAGTGTATCTTCCATAAGTAGACGATGAACTTGAGCCTCCGCTCCCACCGCAAGAAACAAGTAACGTACCAAGTGCTGCAACCGCTAATAATTTTTTCATTTATACTCTCCCTCAAAAAAATTGATACCTCTGCTATTCAGCAAGGCCAGTCATTAATAAAATCTTCGTGATTTTAAAATTAGAATAATGAAACTAGTTCAAGATTCATGCCAACTTTTGTCTCATAAAGTTGATGTTTTTAGTACCACATTGGCCCTAAACTGGATTATTTACTGGTGCTTTAAGAAACTGTTAGAAATATCAGGTCCAAGATGCACCTTGCATCGCAAAATAAAGACACTGTGCACACCAATAAAGATTTAGGATCCTTTTAAGATTGACCACTTAGACAATATTACTTATATTTTATTTTTAAAATATAAAGGTTATTTCAAGATGAAAGAAGCTGTTGATATGGACATTGAGATTGTTGAAAAGAAGCTACTTGAGTACTTACCTCATTATGAAGCATTTTTTTCAAAAGTTGGCTTTAAAAGAATTGAAGGTGCCATCTTTGGTGTACTTGTCTATTCATCTAGGCCACTAGCTTCTGATGAAATTGAAAAAATCTTAGGCTTATCTCAGCCTGCAGTCTCTAGTGCTCTAAAGACTCTTGCGACTTATAAAATGATCATCACTCATGATCACCCAGAAATTAAACGTATGAAGATACATGAGGCCAATGATGATGCCATCAATATTGTCTCAAATATCGTAAAGAAGCGTGAGCTCGAAATAATCGAAGAATTTGAAAATATCACACAAGAATCTCTTAAATTTGTTCACGATGAAAAAAGAAAGAAGCGCTTAACTAACATCCTAACAACGACTCGATTTGCTAGGTCTCTAAGTGAATTTATCATCTCTATTAGCAAGGAGCTTGATAATCCTTATATGGCCATTGAAAAGTTTCCAATGGTCACTAAAGTGCTGAAGAACTCACTGACAGATATTAATCAAATAAAGTCAGGGATCACATCTGGTTTAAGGAACTCTTTCCTTAATATTGTTTCAAAAATAGAAAATGAAAAACATAGTAATAATGGAGTTAATGAATGAACTTATCTCGTGTTGTCATCACGGGTGTAGGCCTTACTGCACCAAATGGAAATAGCTTAAATGAATTCCGCTGCGCTCTTTTAGAGCAAAAGTCGGGAATCACTTATGAAGAAGTACGTTTTATGGGCCAGATCCCTGTAGGAAAATGTGACTTTGACGAAAGAAAGCACCAAAAAGGAAAAATGAGAAAACGTGGAACTCGCGTCGGTGGAATCTCTGTCTACTGCTCAAAAGAAGCGCTCGATGATGCTGGACTTGATCTTGCAACACTTGATAAATCAAGAATTGGTATTTACTTAGGTATTACAGAGCACGGACCTGTTGAAACTGAAGAAGAGCTTTTCCAATTTTATAAAAACAATGAAGAAAAGCCTGAGCTTTGGACTCATCACCATAACCCAAGAACAGTTGCAAATAATCCTGCAGGGGAAGTTTCACTAAACCTTGGAATTACTGGACCTCACTATACAATTGGAGCTGCGTGTGCGGCAGGAAATATGGGACTAATTCAAGCAGTTCAAATGCTTCAACTTGGAGAAGTTGATCTTGCACTTGCTGGTGGAGTTTCAGAGTCATCGAACTCATTTGGTAACCATGTATCTTTCAAAGCACAAGGTGCACTAGCAGATTTTCCAGAAGATCAAACGCGTGCCTCGCGCCCACTTGATAATAATAGAAATGGAATCGTTATCTCAGAAGGTGGATGTGTCTACACTTTAGAAAGATTAGAAGATGCTCTAGCTCGTGGAGCTAAGATTTACGGAGAAGTTGCAGGTTATCATACAAATAGTGATGCAACAGACTTTGTTCTTCCTAATCCTGAGCGCCAGATGGAATGTGTCCACAAAGCAATAGCAAAAGCAGGTATCACAATTAATGATATCGATATTGTGAACCTTCATGCAACTGGTACAAAGATGGGTGATATCCAAGAAGTAGCAGGAATAAAAGAAGCTTTTAAAGATGCACCAGAAGTTGCAGTAAATTGCACCAAAGGTTTAATTGGACATGCAATGGGTGCGGCCGGAGCACTTGAGCTTGCAGGGAACCTACCTAGTTTTGAAGATGGCCTAGTACACCCATGTCACAAGATTGATGAAATCGATCCTGAGTGTGCAATGGATCAGCTTGTACTTGAAGCACCACTAAAGAAAGACGTTAAATATATCCTTAACAACTCATTTGGGATGTTAGGAATTAATTCAACTTTAATTATAAAAAAATACGAAGCTAAGGCTTAACTTTAAATTATCACAGGAGAAAAATATGACACCAGAACAAGTAAGACAAATCGTAGTTGATATTATCGCAGACATTGCAGTTGATGACGATGTAACTTCAATCGATGATGCAACTCCACTAAGAGATCAACTAGACCTAGATTCAATGGACTTCCTTGATATCGTAATGGAACTTAAGAAACAACACTCAATTGAAGTACCTCAAGAAGATTACCCTGAGCTAGCTTCAATGAACTCTTGTGTTGCTTACCTAACACCAAAATTTCAATAAATTTAATAAGGGCCACAACCGTGGCCCATTTATAAAGTAAAAACTATGACACAAAAATATGATGTAATTGTAATTGGCGCTGGAATGAGTGGACTTGCAGCAAGCATTCGCCTTGCTATGTTTGGCAAGAAAGTTGTGTGCTTAGAAAAACACTCAATCTCAGGAGGGCTTAACTCTTACTACCGTCGCGGTAAAAGAAATTTCGATGTTGGCCTTCATGCCCTAACAAATTTTGCGACCAGAGGAGAAAGAGGAAAACCTCTAACAAAACTTCTTAAACAACTAAGAATTCCTTGGTCAGAACTTGATCTTATTGAACAGAAACAATCAAAGATTATATTCCCTGAGACAACACTGACATTTACAAATGACTTTGCAGTTCTTACGCAAGAAATTGCAGACAAATTCCCAGCATCAATTGATGAGTTTAATCAATTTGTTGCCTATATTAGAGACTTCAACGAAGTCGCCCTAAATAATGAAACTTATATGGCAAAAGATGTTGCCAGAAAATATATTAAGAATGAAAAGCTAATTTCCATGATTTTTGCTCCGCTATTGATTTACGGATCAGCATGGGAAGATGATATGGATTTCTCTCAATTTGTTATCATGTTTAAGAGTATCTACCTTGAAGGTTTTGCAAGACCTGATGGTGGGGTTAGAAAAATCATTAACCTCTTACTTGATAAGTATGAAGGACTTGGCGGAGAACTTCGTTTTCGCGCAGGTGTTGCTTCTATTAACACTAACTCAGATAAAGTAACGAGTGTTACTCTTGAAAATGGTGAAATCCTTGAATGTGACAAGGTCATCTCAAGCATGGGACACCCTGAAACCATGGCGATCACGCAAGGCCAAAGCGCACAAAAGGTTGCAGTAGGACCGATGACTTTTTGTGAAACAATTCTTTGTCTTGATGAGCGACCAAAAGACTTTGACATGAATGATACTATTCTTTTCTATAACGAGAGAGAAGATTATCAGTATCGCGGGCCAACTGAATTCATCGATAATAAAAGTGCCGTAATCTGCTTTCCAAATAATTTTGCAAGTGATGATAGTAATGAGGGAGTTATTCGCCTTACCTATATGGCAAATTATGAAAAATGGAAAGAGTTAGTAAACTCAGATCGCAAAGCCTACCTTGCGATGAAAAATGAAGTTTATGAGCAATCACTTCAAACTTTAAAAAAGATATATCCAAATGCCTCACTTGATGTGAAATTCAAAGATGTTTTCACTCCACATACAATTGAGCGCTACACTGGACACCTTCGTGGATGTGTATATGGATCAACAGATAAGCTAAGAGATGGAAGAACTCCAGTTGAAGGACTTTATCTATGCGGAACGGATCAAGGCTTCCTTGGGATTATCGGATCCATGCTAAGTGGAATTTCCATGGCAAACCTACATGGATTAATGGAATAAAAGGCACCATATGAAATATAATAATGTTGTAATAGAAGACTATGCATACATCGAACCGCCAGAGGTTCTAACAAGTGATAAACTTGAAGAGCTGCTCTCACCTCTTTACACGAGACTAAAGCTTCCACAAGGAAGGCTTGAGCTTATGACGGGAATCAAATCACGTGGTTTTTGGCCTAACTCAACTAGGCCAAGTTCAATTGCAACAGAAGCTGCAAATAAACTCTTAGATAAATTATCTAAGAAAGGAATTAAAAAAGCAGATGTAAATCTTCTTATCAACTCAAGTGTATGTCGTGACTTTCTTGAGCCATCAACAGCATCAGTAATACACTCAAATTTAGAGATGCCTAGCGAGTGCATGCTCTTTGATATTTCAAATGCTTGTCTTGGAATGGTGAGTGCTTGGGAAGTGGTTGCCAATATGATTGAAACAGGTGCGATTAAAAGGGCCATTATTGTTTCAGGTGAAAACAGCGCTCCTCTATTAGAAAATACTATCAAAACTTTAAATGAAGACGAGTCAATTACAAGAAAGTCTGTGAAGAAATTCTTTGCAAATTTAACAATTGGTTCAGCAGGTGTCGCCTACTGCCTTGCTCACAAAAGCGAAGCACCAAGTGCGCCGCAAATTACTTCTATTACAAATCGTAGTGATTCAGCGGCAAATAAATTATGTCAAGGTGATGGGAATCCAGAATCTTTAGTAATGGAGACGGATTCAGAGGAATTACTAAAATATGGAAAGGCCCTTGCAAAAAAGACATTTACTGACTCAGGACTTAATCAAGACGAGATTGATATTGTGATTGGCCATCAAGTAGGAAAGGCCCACAAAGAAATAGTCTTGGGGGAACTTGGTCTACTTAATCATAAAACTTTTGATACCTTTGATACATTGGGAAATACCGGATCTGCCGCACTACCAATCACTCTTGCAATGATGAATGACATTGAAGGAATTGAAAAAGGTAAGAAAATTGCCCTTGTAGGCATTGGGTCTGGGCTATCATGCTCAGTACTAGGAGTAAGTTGGTAATGAACTGGAAAACAGAATATCCATATAAGAGTAACTTCATCGAAATTGAGAATAAGAATTATCACTATCTAGACGAAGGAAATAAAGATGCTGAAGTCATTGTTATGCTTCACGGAAACCCAACATGGTCGTTCTATTACAGAAATATTGTAAATGAATTAAAAGATACATACCGCTGTATTGTTCCAGATCATTTTGGTTGTGGACTTTCAGATAAGCCACAAGATTATGACTATACATTAGAGAATCATATTAACAATGTATTGACTCTCCTAGATAAATTGGGAGTGAAAAAATTTAAACTACTTGTTCATGACTGGGGTGGTGCGATTGGAATGGGTGTTGCAACATCACGCCCGCAAGATGTAACTGGTGTAATCTTACTAAATACAGCAGCATTCAGATCTCTTGATATTCCAAAAAGAATTGCCCTTTGTAAGCTGCCTGTAATTGGAGAGCCAATGGTGCGTGCATTTAATGCATTCGCTTGGCCTGCAACTTTTATGACGACAACAAAGCCTTTAGCAAAGCATATTAAAGAAGGATACCTTCATCCTTACAATAACTATGCAAATCGTATTGCGACAGCTCGCTTTGTAAAGGATATCCCTTTATCAAGTAAACATCCAACATATTCGAAGCTTTCTCAAATTGAAGACAATTTGAAAAATGTAACATGCCCTAAGATGTTTCTTTGGGGAGCTCAAGACTTCTGTTTTAATATGGATTTCCTAAAGCGTTGGAAGGATTTTTACCCTGACAGCAAGTATGTAGTATACCAAGATGCTGGCCACTACGTGATTGAAGATGAGAAAGAAAATTGTCTTAAGGAAATAAAAGGTTTCTTAAATGAATATCGCGCATAGGATCGAAAATTGGGCCCAAAAGACGCCTGATAAAATCTGTTTAAAATTCCCTAAAAAAACTGGTAGTGGTTATCACTATGATGAGCTGACATTTAAAGAATTTAATCAATTAAGCTCTCACTATGCAGCTGCATTAAACCAGGAAGGAATTCAAAAAGGAGACAAGGTTCTTTTATTTGTAAGGCCATCTTTTGACTTTCCTGCCCTAACATTTGCACTTTTTAAAATTGGAGCAATACCAATTTTAATTGACCCTGGAATGGGACTTAAAAACCTTTTTAAAGCGATAAAAGATGCAAAACCTGACTACCTAATTGCAGTAAATATTGTTCATATCCTAAGAATGTTTAAAAAGGATAGCTTCAAAAGTATAAAAAAATATTTTACGACTGAAGGTAAACTATTTTCACATTTAACAACAATCAAGTCACTAAAAGAAAAAGATCAGCTAACATATGATACTGAGAAAGTTGAAAATTCTGATCTTGCAGCAATTCTTTTTACATCAGGCGGAACAGGAAGACCTAAGGGTGTAGAATACACTCATGAGATCTTTAATCGTCAAACTGATGTCTTACAAGAACTCTTTGGCTTAACACCTGAAGATGTTGATGTACCAGGCTTTCCCCTCTTTTCATTTTTTACAATGTCGATGGGGATGACGAGTGTCATTCCAGATATGAACCCAAGCAAGCCTGCAAAATGTAATCCTGAGGCACTTGTTAAGAATATTAATGATAATGGTGCCACTTTCATTGCTGGCTCACCAGCAATTTGGGAGCGCGTTGGGGACTACCTAGAGAAAACCAACCAAACACTAAAGACGGTGAAATATGTCGTCATGTTTGGAGCGCCAGTTAGAAATGAAGTCCATGAAAAACTAATCGCTCGCCTTGAACGAGAGGATGCTGACACTTATACACCTTATGGAGCAACTGAGTGTTTGCCTGTGAGCTGCTTTAATGGAAGAGAAGTCTTAACGAACACACAATTTGAGACGGCACAAGGTGGTGGAACTTGTATAGGCCTACCTTGTCCTGGTGTCGAAATTAGAATCATTAAAGATGTTGATGGTGTTATCAAAGACATTCAAGATACTAAGCAATTAGCAAAAGGTGTTGTTGGGGAAATTATTGTTCGTACAAAAACTGCGACAGCAGCCTATCATGAGCTTCCAAACAAAACGAGAGAAGCTAAAATTTATGATGGTGATACATTCTGGCACCGAATGGGAGACCTTGGAAAGATAGATGCACAAGGGCGTGTATGGTTTTATGGAAGAAAGGCCCATCAGGTAAAGGCCCACGCTACGACATACTACCCTATTTCAACGGAAGCGATTTTCAATAAGCACCCTCAAGTAAATAAATCGGCACTGATTTGGATTTTAAAAAATAACCGTGTTCGTCCTGCCCTGAGTATTGAACCGAAAGGACGAGTTCTTAATAAATCACGCCTTAAGCAAGAGCTTAAGATTATGGCAAATAAATATAGTCATACTAAAGATATAGATGAGATCTACATCTGTTCTAAATTTCCAGTAGATATTAGACATAATATAAAAATTGATCGCAAAGCACTGGCCCAAATGGCACAACAGGGAAAACTTAGGTAATTAAATGAAAATACTCGTCACAGGTGTAACAGGCTTTTTAGGCTATCATATTGCAAAGGATCTTTTGGCCGCAGGTCATGATGTATTTAACTTCTCTAGACGTGAAACTGATGAAGTTAAAGAGCTGGGTATAAAAACACACCAAGGAGATCTTACCAATTATCAAGATATCAGAAACGCATTGTCTGAAATCGATGCTGTTTTCCACGTTGCCGGAAAAGTTGGGATGTGGGGAAGAAAAGAAGATTTTGAAAGAATTAATATTGAAGGAACAAAAAATCTTTTAAAAGCAATGAAAGAAGCAGGCGTTAAATATCTTGTCTACACGAGTACCCCAAGTGTTGTCTTTGGAAAAGATGAAATAAAAAATGGTGATGAAGCCTTAGAATATCCAGAAAATTATTTGAATGAATATGCCAGGACAAAATCTATTGCGGAAAAGCTTGTCCTTGCAGCAAACACTCAAGATCTTCTAACAACAGCAATTCGCCCTCATTTAATCTACGGAGAAAGAGACAAGAATATCATCCCTACTCTAGTTGAAAGGGCCAAGAGTGGACGATTAAAAATAATTGGTCATGGAGATAATCTCGTCGATATTAACTATGTCGAGAATGCCTCTTATGCGCATGTAATGGCCCTTAATGAGCTAGTTGGAGAGGCCAAGAATAAAGGTAAAGCCTATTTTATTGGTCAAGAGCGACCAGTAAATCTATGGCACTTTATTAATGAACTACTTATGGCAAAAGGAGTTGCTCCTTTAACAAAGAAAGTACCATTAAGGATAGTCTACATTATTGGTGCAATTTGTGAGTTCATCTATAAGTTAATCGGTAAATACGATGGCCAACCGGCAATGACAAGATTTGTGGCCCTTCAAATGGGAACATCTCATTATTTTAAACACAATAACGCATTAAATGATTTTGGCTATTCTCCAAGAATTTCAATCGACGAATCAATTGAGAAGATAAAAAACTAAAGCACTTAAGATTAAGCGATAGATCAGAAAGTAGCTGAATTGAATTCGCTTAATCAATTTCATAAAGAAATGTATTGTCGCAAGGCCTACAAGAAAAGAAACAAGAACGCCAATAGCACAATTTAAAACCTCAAATTGAGCGTCTTGTGGATTGCCAATCAAGTTGTAAGACTTTAATAAGAATGCGGCAAAGATTAAGGGAAGAGATAAAAGGAATGAAAAAGAAGAAGCATCCTCTTTTGAAAGCCCTAGAAATCGAGCTGCCGTTATAGTTATTCCAGAACGAGAAACACCAGGAAAGATTGATAGAACTTGCGAAAGGCCTATTACAATTGAAGAAGATGCCCTAAAGCCTTCCATATTTTTATTCGTCTTACCGATTCGATCTGAAATAAAAAGTAAAATACCAAAGAACGCCAAATTAAATGCAATAAAGACTTCGTTTCGGCCATAAGTTTCGGCCGTAGATTTTAAGATTAGGCCAAAAAAGCCCGTGAAGAAAGTTGCTATAATAAAGTTCTTAGTAAAGTTATCGCAGCTTTTTCCGGGAATAAAAAATAAGAAAGAGTTCTTAGCAATTCTTCTCACATCGTGATGAAAATAGATACCAACCGCAAGAGCAGTCCCTACGTGCATGGCCAAATCAAAGAAAATACCAGGGTCTTTAAACTCATAGATAAAAGGTAGTAGAGCGAGATGTCCAGAGCTAGAAACTGGTAAAAATTCTGTTAGCCCCTGAATAATTCCATAGACGACTGCCATCCATAATGTCATCTCTCAACTTCCTTTGTTACTTCTTAACGCTTGCGTTTGCGCTTACTTTTATTCTTTTTAGTATTTTTTGACGTATCTTTTTTCTTGTCTTCAGAATTACTCTTTAATTCTGAAAGCATTTTTGCATCCTTTAATTTTAGAGCAAGTAAGATATCATTAAAACCTTTTATTGTTGCCTTTGAATAAGAATTTACATTTTTTTCCATTGCTAGTTGAAAAACTAATGCAAATCGCTGTAAGGCCGAACGTACACTAGAAATATAATTATCATTTCCAGACTCTATCGCTCTAATTGCATCTTTCTTGTAATATTCAACTAGGTAGTTCTCTAGTCCACGGGAGTAGTTTTTCGAGATCTCGACTTGTGAATTATTAGAGATAAGATCAAAACCTGCCAATGGATTAAAAATCTGATCTTTTACCCAAATTGCTAAGCGTTCACTTACTTGCTCTCCCCATCTTGCTTTAAAAAAAAGAGCATTTGCAAAAGCAGTTTGCGCTTTATCATTATCAAGGTTTCTGTCCCAAATGCTTTTATAAACGACAGGCCTTAGAAGTGAAAGGCTGAAAAAAGTCTCACGGTAAATTATATTTTCACCTGAATAATCTTTTTTTCTAATCAGGATATTTTCACCACTTTTAATAAAGTCGATATAATTATCATTAGTTATTTCAAGTAACTTCTCTAATTCTAACTTAAGTTGAAGATAAGGAAGGAATTGAAAATGACCCCTTAATAGTAAACTCGGAATACTTTTATAGTTAACGAGAAATGCATTTGAAATCAATTCAAATAACTCCAAACTAGCTCTACTACTTAAATAGTAAAGTTCATCATCTCCCCTTTTTGATAACTCCAATACTTTACTCAACTCGGGATAATACAGATCAAATAGAAACAGATTATCACGAGCAATCTTAACCAACGAATAAAGATCAAAGCGAGAAGAAATTTTAAAGATTCCCTTATTATTAAGCTTCGTATCCCAAATAGAAATTAGTGGACGATAAATCGTTTTCGAATCAACTTTTCTAATTTCAAAACTAGGCCTAATTGTAAATCTCGAATTATCTAAATTTGTAAAACTTGAAAATCCCAAAGATGTTGAGCCAATTTCAGCAAAAGATTCAAAATCAGTTATTTCACCCTCAACAAAAGTTTTTAGGCCGAAATCAACAAACTGCGAGCTAAACAATTGTTGCTTATACATTAAGGCACTAAATGGAGTTACTCCAATTGCAACAACACAGATGATTGTGGCCATGAGATAAGAGACTACTTTTGACTTATATGTAATTCGGGATGCTGTAAGCCTCACACTAATTGGAGACTCAATCCCCTTTGCAAAAACATCAAGTAATAAGCGTACTGGTAAGAGAATCAAGCGCATGATTGCACCCAATCTCTTTTGCATGGCCGTATTAGCAATGATCCTTACACCACAAAAGTATTGTCCAATTGTTATGCTGAAAAATAATGAGCAATAGAAAACGTAGAGAAAATACGTCATCAGATAAACATAGAGATGCTGTAGTGAAGCGCTTAGATTTTTTATCGAAAAAATAGCATTTGTAATGGATAAGATAAATTCACTACCAAGTAGAGCATAACTTATAAATAAGCACAGGCATAAATCGATGATGGTAGCAGTAATTCTTAGGTAGCGATTTGAATAAAACGTCATAGATAAATCAACCAACGGCCACTATTTTTGGCACTGAAATTTTAAATATTCTCAATTATAGAAGTATTTTAACACTATGAAATCTCATGTTCCATCACATAAAATCAGCGACTTATTTGCACCCCTGGCCATTTTATTAACCAATTTATTAGGTCAGGCATCGATTCATTAATAAAATAAAGAAAATTACTAAAATGTCGATAAGTATAAAGCATTGAATTGACAGGGGAAGTAAAGTGAAAAGATTAACGAAGGCCAAAGAGCAAAATAACTTAGGAAAGAAAGGAACGAGTTCCTCTTTCAAAAAAGTTAAAGTTAGCGTAATGGCACTGACTCTTATTCATTCATCTATTCCAATGAGCGCATTCGCTTTTAAGAAAAATGGTGAGTCTTGGTCAGAGTTCACGTCTGGTTCAGGTATGAAGACGGTTATTGGTGGTCTAAACATGATTGGGGATATCTCTCAACAAATGTACAACCAAGGACGTCTTTCAAATACAGAGATCCAAGCACTTCAAGCTTTCAACAAGTCAAAGGCCGATGCTCAACAAAAGCTTCAGTCTAGAAGAATGCACCCTGCATTTAATTGTCCTCTTGCACCTGAGCCAATCCTTGCACCAAACGGAGCTTGTAATATTGGTGGGAATCTAAAAATTCCAGAGCAGGCACTAGAGTTTGGACAAAATATTTTAAACGAATATACAAGTTTTCTAAAACCAAGAAACACACCTCCTTACATTGGATCTCAATGTATCGAAGATGGTATGAAGAGTATTCAAGATAACTTTGCTTCAATGACATCTCAGTATGATCGCATGATTGAACAATTCGAAGCAGAGCTTAAGCAAGTAGCAGAAATTCAAAAGAAGAATAGAATCAAAATTAAAGAAATCCATGCCCTACTAAATGGTGGTGGAAATAACGTAAGTCAGGACTTTATTAATACTGACTTTAACAAATTAATGCCTGCTTCATGTGTAGAAGCATATGATGTAAATAAAATCATCAAGAAGCAAGGTGGCCTAGTAGGATTAAAAGATAGAATGAGCAGTGATGACCGTAAAGCAAAGCGCTTTAGAGGAAGCTCTCTTATCACAATGAGAAATCAAATTGAGTCTGATAAGAAGAAAGTTGCTCAAAGACTTGCTACAGGTGGATATGATGAAGCATTAAGAGAAGACCTTTTCAAAGGTACTCAATTTGCTAACCTATTCTCATCTGCAAGAACTTTTGCTGCTCAAAATACAACAGCAAAACTTAAGAAAGTTCAAACAATGCTTTCTAGTCTTGGTGTAAGCGATGCAGACCTTCCAAAATTTGATGATCCAAGTTTTTTAATTAAAGTTGATCGCTTAGCTTCAAAATCAGAAGACTCATACAAAGAAAAATTCATTATCGAATGTATGACAGGTAAAAATGCCGCGGCCTACTCGACTCCAATTAACCAAGCAGTTAACTCATTTGATAACGTTAGACTTGGGAACCAAGGTGATACACTATCATCTTTTAAAAGAGCTGCTTCAAATGCCTTCTCTGATCCGACTTCATTATCTTCTTTAGATAGCGTAGCAAATTCATTTAATAATAATGATATTAGAATCACTGTTTCTAATAGCAGTGGAAAAAGTGTGACAAAAACAGCTAGAGAATACTATAGCGATATTAAAAATGAATGTGTGGCCATCTACAATGGTGACCTTAAGCCAGCTGGTGATGTAGCAAACCTTGAAACATACCGTGCTGAAGCGAAAGCACTTAAGGCAGAAGCTAAAGAACTTCAGTCTCTTACAAAGAGAACACTTGCCTCTGAAGGAAGTGGAAGTATCATGGCCGAAATCGATGAGCTTATTTACAACTGTAATGGAAATGCAGTTGAGCTTAGCAAGTGTGGCCCAGATGTTTACGAAACTTCTAGTAAATCATTTTGTGTAACACAGGCCGCAGCTTGTTCAGACAATGTTAATACATGTGCTACTTTTACAGAAACACTAGTAAACGCAAAAACAGCAGAACTTAAGCAAAAAGCAGACGTCTACAACGCACAAATGCAGCAATACGAAAATAAAGCAAAAGCACTTATGGCGCAAATGCAAGCACATATGCAAAAAGTTTCGGATCATGCATACAAAAATATGTTCCCTAACCTAACACCAGAAATGGCAAGAGCATATGGTATTCCAGCTTCTTCAGGTTTAACTTTTGGAAAACTTCAAGACCTTGATCAAGCAATGGATGAAGCTGAAACGAAAGGTATTCTATTAGAAAAAGATCCTGAAGTCTTTATGCGTGACCTTCTTGCAGGAATGAATGGTAACAGTGCAAGCATGAGAGCAGACCTTAACAAATGGTTTGAGAATCAAAATACTCACCTAGCTTCTCAAGTTGAAAAAATTAACCAGAGCCTTCAAGAAGAAAGAGGAAAATGGCAAGAGTTCGTATCGAACTGTGCCACTGCAATTAACGACAGAAATCAAGCAGCTCAAAAAGCAGCGAAAGAAGGTGCAGAGAAAGCTGCCGAGGCATCACAACAACAGGTTGAGTTCTGTTACAAGTTAAAAGGTCTACAGGACTCTAGTCCAGGACCAGGTTGTACTGGAGACAATAATGCAAGTGATCTTTATTCAGATGCAACTGAGATCGCTTCAATCCTACAGGCCCAAGCAGGTGGACAGTCACCTCTTCAAATGGCAATGAATGGTGGATCATCAAGTACACTAATTTTTGAACAAATCTCTGAGTATAAGAAGTTATGTGCAAGTGCATCAGCGGAAGGAAGTATTCCATCAGATGGAGATTCTAAAGAGTCAACAAATAGTGGTAAATCTCTAGCTCAGCTACAAAGCGCTTGTTCTAATAGTGGACAAAATGATGAGCAACTTATTACATCTCTAACAGACAAGTTAACAGACAACCTATCTGAAGATGAGAGTAAGTATAAAGAAGAGATTCAAAACTTTATCAAAGAAGATACTCAAATGAGTGAAGATGCTCTTAAGGAGATTTCTGATAAGAACCTAATTATCGCTCAACAGATTCAGTCTCTTAAGAATAGAGCATCAGAAATTAGTGGTGATTATGATGGAAAAGGTCTTTGTAAAATGCTCTCTTCTGGGCGTGACCAATACGTTGGTAAACTATGTGACAGCAAGGCCGATACAGCAAAAGAAGAATGTATTACGAGAGAAAGAAAAGACTTTGAAAAAGATAAGTTAGTCGCTTTAGGAGTTGCTTACGAGGCCAAGATTATTACTCAAATTAGCTCTCCAGGACTACAAAGTGAATGGAACCGTATTGGTGAGAAATATAGTGGAACTGCTTGTGCGGCCATCAATGGTTCTCAATACGGTCAAAAAGGATTTATTCCAGGACTTATTGAAAAGATCGATCGTGACCTAGCGTCAGATGGAATGATTCAATAAGACGAAAAGAATAAAAGATTATATTGATTCAAGGGCATGGGAGGCCTAATTGAAATTTGCGGTACGTATAGTTAAAAAAAGAAAAGAAATACTTCATACACTAGGGACTTTAGGGTGTATCAGTATCCTTGCAACTTCATGTGTAGTCGATCAAGCATCTTCATCAAGAGAAGGATCTGGTGGATCAGCATTAAATAATACACAAGACACTGTATCAGCAAATTATGGCCGTATCTTAACGGCCAACCCACTAGTTCTAAGCGATTATGCTGCTGATGAGAATACTGATTTATCAACGCTAATAACTCGCTCACCTGTTTACATTACAAGCAATGAATACTTAACAAAGTCGTGCTCACTTATTGGAGATTGCCTCGAAGTAACTGAAGATGCTGGTGTATCAGCTTTTCAAAATGAATCGAGAAAATGGGCATTTCCTGTTACGACTACAGAGTTCTTACAAATCAATGCTTTCTATCATACAGCAAAAGTAATCGATACTTATCTAGGTGATGTGACAACTTATGTCTACGACCGCTTAAATGAAGTTTCATATGATACTTCAGTACCGACAAACACAGACCTACACAAGGCCTACTGGAATGCTTCTAATAAGGCAAAACTGGTTGTCCACGCAGATGCTAGCCTTAGAAAAAATGCGAGTTTTGATCCTAGTAACTTCCTAATCAAATTAGGTTATATTCCTGGTTATCAAAATATTAAGATGGCCCAAGACCCTTCTGTCATTTATCACGAATTTGGACATGCTATTGTTGATCGTTTAATGAACCACAGAAACAGAGCATTTAACGCTGCCTTTTGTTTAAATACATCAAATCCAATTTGTCTTGAAGAATCTGCATTAGGCTACTTTGGTCACGATGAAGCCTACTCGATAAATGAAGGTATTGCAGATTACTTCTCATACTTCACAAATAATAGAGAACACATGGGTGAATGGGGACTAGGTAAATTTGCAAATGCTTCACGCCCGATCTCAGAAGACGATTCAATGCACATTGCAGGTATTTCAACAGATGAAGACTCAAGACTAAGCTATCCTGAATACTTAGGTTACGACGTTTACAACACAGAAAGCCGTGTTGACGATATTCACGTCGATGGCCAAATCATCAGTCACCTTCTTGTTGCTTTAACAAAGGAACTTAGTACACGTTGTACAGGTAATATTGACGGTGCAAAGAAACTTGTTTTCTACGCACTTGTTGAATCATTAGGAGAATTAGGAGATCTATCAGCACAGGCAAAAGATGGTCTTAGTGGCCAAATCAACCTTGATCAACAATATGCAAAAGAATGGCTTAAATCAGTGAATCCAATTAACTTCAGACGTTTTTCGCAATCACTTGCTAGAAATGTTTATAATATTACAAATAGCCAATACAACCTATGCACATACCAAAATTTTTCTAAAGACAATTTAGAACAACTATTTGATTCATACGGGCTGCTACTTTTTAGAACTTACAATAATAACTTAAACTCAGTTTCAACGACAAATATTACTGTTAATCCTCTTAATCGTAAAAAGTCAGAGCTTATTAACAAGAATCTACTTATTAAAGACACACGCTCTTCTTACTCATCATTAAGTGTATTTGATATTCGCTCTTCAGTGTATCAAACAATTCAAAATCAAATGGATGTTGGAGAAGTTACAACAGTAGATGCACGATATAATAATGGAAACGGTAAAGTTTCACCTGGAGAGATCGTAGGTCTATTTGTTAGCGTCTATAACAATTCTAGTTCAATCATGGCAGGAACACGAATCCTTGCTTCAGATTGGGCCCATATGCAAGATGGAGTTCCATGCTCAAATCTAAGTGATGGCTACCCTTCTGTTTCACAAGGTGGAAAAGCTTGTGACCCTATAAATGAAACTAATTACAACGATACAGGAAGAATCATGCCTGTTTGTATGCTTACTTATAATGATGGAACAAGTACAAAACTTTTAAACCAACATGAATTCTTAAAGAAAATGAAGTCAGATATTGGACTTCTTGAAAAAGACTGTTTAGGTCAAGGTGAAGACCGCACTCAGAATGACTTAAATAATTGTTTCGTAAAAGCAATTCCAAGCACAAATGTTCAAAACATTCCATTCATGGCACCAAAGTCAAACTGGCAAGAAACAATGCAGGCCGAGCAAGGAGCGCCACTATTTACTGACTCAAATATTATGTTCTTTGAAATCAATAAAAATATACCACTAGGAACAGAAGTATCTTGTCGTCTACGTATGACATTTGCAAATTGTGAAGACTGTTACCATGATCTTAGTAGTTCGAACTATGACGATTTTAAAGACTATGAATTTGCGGGTGAAGAACCTTTTAGTATTTTAAATATTAACTTTACGATTGAGCAATAGACGCAATCAAAAGAAGGCCTCGATGAGAAAGTTCTTAATATTTTGCAGTATTTCGTTAGCAGCATTATTTATTATTTCTTCATATCAAAATGATGCAAAAACGATCTCTAAAGAATACTCACCTACAGACAGTATGAAGAAGACACGCTTTAAAGCGCGCAAGCATCACCACGGCCATAGCGATCACTCACGAAAAATTGCATCAATCCCTTCTACAGCAACGCCAAATACAGAAGTGAGCGAATCAGACTCACTCGTAGAAGTTGCTAAAGAGCTCACAAAAGAAGACATCGCTGTAATTAAGAAAGTTAAAAAGAACCTGCCTATCCTTGCAGATAGTGAATTCGAAATCGTAAAGAGGTTAAAAATAACAGATAAGAGTATTTATATTGTAAATCGTGATGTAAATGGGATGCCGCAATCATTTACAGCAATTATCGATAATAAGACGGGAAGAATCGAAAAGAGTTGGGGGAAGACTCGCTACGAGTCTCCCCTAAGCACAAGACATTATCCTGCTACTACTTACTAATTTGCTTAATCCACTCAGTAGTGTGTCCGTTATTTCCAAGACGACGGGCCGTCTTCTCATAACCGTGACTTTCATTTAGTGAATACTGTCTGAAATTATCAATTGAACAGAAGTGAACAATTTCCTTCACATCAAACTCTCTCGCTGCTTGCTCAAAAAAGTCCATGATTCTGTGAGAAAAACCACTTCCACTATGTTGCATCTTAATCGATGTATTCTTACAAAGAAGTTTGTCACCCTCTTTCTTAACGAAAGCAGCTGCAATAATCTCCTCAGATAACTTTACTGAATAAAGCTGCCAACCATCAGACAACTCTTTCTTAATATCATCTAATGTCCACTTGAAATCTGGACTATCAGAAAATGCCTCAACGTTATAGTCGTAAACGTCTTTTACTTTCTTTTGAGATGTAACTGACTCAAAACTTAGTTCACCTAATTGAATGGCCTTTACCATGATTCCTTCCTAGTAAATAATATTGTAAAAAACTGAGATCTTTCTACAATTATAGCGTAGAGATATAAGCAGCAAGATCTTTAAAGTCTGAGTCGTTCAGACCTTTAATAAATGGTAACATATCTGGGTTCTTTCTTTCACCAGTTTTAAACTGAACAAGTGATGAATAGATATACCAGTCGTATTGTCCAGCAATACGAGGAGCGTTCATCGACTTCTTTCCTTCCCCATTATCCCCGTGGCATGAAATACAACGTGAATATAGAGTCTTACCTTTGGCCGCGCTTTGAGCGTGAGCAGTATTCATTGAAAAAATACCTAGTGTGATAAGTGCAAGGGCCGTTAACTTCATTCTACTTCCTCTTTTATAATATCTAATTTGTTAATTTTCTTTACCGTATAGCTATCTAATATTAACTGCTTATACATCACTGCGCAACTAATTTTATACGCTGAGATTGAAAGCTAAAGTTCAAATACTTAGCGATTCCATCGTAAATAATTTCTTTTAAACTATCGGCCTGTAACTGACGCAAGCCACCAAAAGCTATCCCATCATCTACACAGACCTCATTTTCTTCAATGCTAAATAATTCAATTTGACCTAAATTATAACTCTCCAATGTAGTATTCACATTATCTATAAGTAGGGCCATTTTCTGAATTCGCTCTTGCAAAGACAATTTCTCCCAATTAAGAATCTCAATCTTATTATTCATAAGTGCATTTTCAAAAAATTCTTTTTGAATCTCTTGCAAGATTGTTTCAAACCACTTTTTTAAATCCAAAACATTAGGCCAGCTATGCTCACTAGCATTATCTCTTAGAAAACTTTCGGCTTCTCTAAAAGTCATAACAAATAGTGATGCCGGGCCAACTTTTTTTATAATAGTAAGAGCACTATAAAGTAGGGCCTTTTTCTTCAATGCATCCTCTTCATTTGCCATAAAGCTATCATCAAAGAAGTTTGCAGAAATATATTGATTAAATTGTGCAGGATCGAGCTCCCTAAGAAGCTCATGTGCTTTATTTGAAATTGTCATTATCCACCTTTTTGTATGGATCAAATTATCAGCTTTGAATACTTTTGACCATAAATTAAGAGATTATGCTATCATTTAGAAATGACACAAGATTCACAAACAGTAAAAAAGAGATACCACCTAATTGACCTGACCAGAGGTGTTGCCGTCATTTTAATGATTATCTTCCACTTTACTTATGATCTTGATGTCTTTGGTTTTGTGGATGTTGAATTTTTTAGACCAGGGTTTTGGTACTATCTTCCACGCCTTATTGTGACTCTCTTTATGTTTTCAGTAGGTGTCTCAATGTGCATGGCACACCCAGGAAAGATTCACCCACGTCCCTACCTAATTCGCCTCGCAAAGATCGGAATAGCGGCACTAATTATCAGTGTCTCAACATATTTTATGTTTCCAAAAAATTGGATCTATTTTGGAACATTACACTGTATCTTCTTCACAACAATCCTAGTGACTCCTATAAGAAAAAAGCCTTGGCTTAGCGCATTACTTGCATTGGTAATTCTCGTGCTTCAAATGACTCCATATGCCATTCCATTTCCAGAAATGAGTCACGCTTCACTAGATTATATAGCAGTCTTTCCATGGGCCGCAGTCTCGATGCTTGGTATCACCTTTTTTCATCTAAAATGGCATCAAATCGACTATCCTCAATGGAAAATTATGCGCTTTATTCAGTTCTTAGGTAAGCACTCATTCATCATTTATGTTACTCATCAACTCTTTCTCTACTCAATTGTTTATATTGCGTACATGATCATAAAAAGCACGCCACTTTTGTAAGGTTTTTGAAAACTTTTTGAAATCCATAGCCTCTCTTTACCAACTATGCTATTTAATTTAGCAAAGGAAAAAGGCTAAAAAGCAATGGTAAGTAACAAGTTCAATTACAAGTACTTTGAGCGTTCGATTGGCTCAATGAAATTCGCAGTTTTTATTATCTCACTATTTTCACTTGCAATGATTGTAGGAACATTCGTTGAAAGTTATTACGGAACAGATTTTGTAGGAAGACTTATCTATAAGACATGGTGGTTTATGGCCATCCAATTCTTCATGGGCCTAAGTATTCTATTTGCGGCATTAATCAGACTTCCAGTTAAAAAGAGACTTTACGGATTCTATACAATTCACGCCGGCCTTATCATTATTGGTATTGGTTCTTTTGTCACATATATCGCAGGTATCGACGGGACAATTCACTTACAACCAATGAGCCCATCGAGGCAAGTTGTTTTAAATGAAGATGTAATTGAGATCACTCGTCCAGATGAGAATACAAGAGCTGTTCTTCCCCTACCTTATAGTGCATTTGATAGTAGTATTGATGTTACATATAAAGAAATTGAAATTAAAGAGTACATTCCATTTGCTGATAAAGTTATGCGTTGGCAGCCGGCCAAAGATAGCGTAAATGACTCTGAGAATATGCATTCATCAAGCTATATCATCTCTAATGATAACGTGGCCCAAGACTTCACTCTAAGTCTTCACCCTGAAGCATTTGATTTTCAAGCCTCTCTAAGCATGGGACTTCTAAGCATCACTTACTTACCAAAGACACTTGCTCCATGCTTTTCTACACCAAGTGATAGTGGATTAATTCTATGGGACTCAAGAACATCTCAATGCTACACAGCTGAAGAGAAAAATATTAAGGTAGAAGAGACAGCAACAAATAAACGATTCTTTGTCATTAAAGATGGAGAAAATGTTTACTCGTTTCTTCCAGACTTAAGCCCATGGGCACTTGATCAAGAATTAAAGCCAGCAATGAATGCTCCAATTAGAGTATTTTCAAAAAATCTTTTTAAAGAAAAACCGAACCTATTCCTTTTTGGGGATTCAGCATCTTTCTTTGATAAGGATGCAGATAAATGGGTAAGCCAAAGTTTTGATGGCCAAGGCCTAATGTCACTTCCTTGGATGGGCTTTACTTTAAAACTTGTACGTAATGAACAAAATCTTGTTCCAACAATGGTTCCACAATCAACTCTTCCTATTCAGCAAAACGGAGGCCTTGTAAAAGGTATTACGAGAGCTGCAAAAATCCAAGTTAGAGACAAGGAATATTGGCTAACAGATGACAAGCCTGTTTCTGTTCTAATCGATGGTGTAAAGACTAATGTTTACTTAACAAAGAGATCGTTTCTTCTACCATTCGAGTTTACGTTAACTCGATTTAAGATGGATAAAGACCCTGGTACTAACCGTCCAGCGAGTTATGAGAGTTTTGTTAACTTATTCACAGACGGAGAGACATCTCCATATCATATCTATATGAATAACCCCCTTAAGTATGATGGCTTCACATTTTACCAGGCCTCTTACTCACAGGACCCAGAAACTGGACAATATAGTTCAACCCTATCAGTTAACCTTGATCAAGGACGCTGGATTAAATACCTAGGCTCAATCCTACTCGTATTAGGCTCTCTATGGCATTACTACTTAAATTATCGCCCAAAGAGAAAAACTAAGGACCTATTAGGTCTTGAAGTAGCAGATAATGGCCAACTAGGAGATAAGAAATGATTAAGATACTACTAAGTTTACTTATTGCAACAAGTACACTTGCAAACGTTAATTTTTGTAATGATGAATTAGGTAAGCTTCCAATTCTTCAAGATGGAAGAATTAAGCCGCTTACTGTACATGCAAAGGAAGTAATTCATCACCTAACAGGAAAGTACAAGGCAAAAGGATACTCATCAGTAGATACATTTTGTCTTCTTAGCTCTAAGGCATTTGGCCTAGAGGCTCCATTTAAGCTTGAGACAAAGATTGAACACAAGAACGCAAAGGAACTTCTTGGCGGCAAGAGTTCAATGGCACTTGATGACTTAATCGATGAAAATGTAACGATTAGAATGGCCTACCAGAAAGAAAAGGTTGAGTCGGGTTACAAGAAGGAGCTTAATAGACTCCTTAACAAGATCGCTCTTTATCAAGATATAACAAGTGGGAACAACTGGCAGTTACCTGTAAAAATGGGTAATGAGATAAGCTGGGAGCCTGTAACAAACTTTCTAACAAAAGAAAAAGTAGACGCTCTAGCGCAAGTATCTTCAACTCCATTTAAAGATGTATTTGCTAAAGCAAAGAAAGACTATATCGAAGTTAAAGGAGAGAAGTATTTAACAGAATTCTTATTCGATAAGCTACAACTAACTAAAATCGCTTTCGCTCTTACTTTAATTGGCTTGGCAGCATTAGTTCTTTTCAAGAAATTTGGTGTAGCTCTTGCTCTATCAACACTTACAATCATTGTTCAAACTGTTTATATCGCATTAAGAGTTTATATTTCAGGACGTGCGCCAATTACAAATATGTATGAAACAGTGATCTTTTCAGGCTATGGTGCTCTACTTCTATCGATGATCATTGGTCACCTGAAAAATGAAAAGACTTACCTATACATGGGACTTGCATACAACCTATGTACACTTATGATGATTACATTTGCGACAAATATGGTTTCACCATCGATTAGTCCACTTGTTCCCGTTCTAAGAGATAACTTCTGGCTAAGCACACACGTTACGACAATTATCATGTCTTATGGTGCCCTTGCTCTTAGTTGGATTCTAGCAAATACAATTCTTTTCAAAAGAGCTTTCACAGACTTTAAAGTTGAAGATGAGACATATTATAACGATCTAATCTATACGACTCTTAAATACGGTATCATCATGCTTGCAGCAGGAATTATCCTTGGTGGTGTATGGGCCGATTACTCTTGGGGACGTTTCTGGGGATGGGATCCAAAAGAGACATGGTCATTAATTGTACTTTGTATCTACATGGCAATCCTTCACGGAAAGTACACAAATTGGATCACAAATAAGAGCTTTTCAGTACTAGTTGCAGCAGCTTTCATGAGTGTAATGATGGCATGGTTTGGAGTTAACTACATCCTAGCAACAGGACTTCACTCTTATGGATTCTCTCAAGGTGGTGCCTACTTCTTAGGAACATTCTTTGCAGTGCAAACGATCTTTTTAATTCTAACAGTCATAAAATCAAATCATAAAGCAGCATAAAAAAAGGGCCTTCTAAGAGGCCCTTTTTTATTACATAAATGGATTGATATATTGAGATCTAATTTCTTGAAGCATAAATTGGTCATCATTCATTTCGAAGTATCCAATCAGCGCTCCTTCAGTGATTTGTTGCTGCTTATAGTATGACTTAATAAAACCATCAACATTATCCTTAATAATTGCAGGAAGTGGTACAAAACTTAGGCCAAGGCTAGCAAGAGTAAGTACGCTTCTAAGTCTCTTTACACGATTAGGACGATCAAACGAGTAAGCAATCGCTGGAGACTTATCAAATGTATGATTACCGTCGAATAAGTTAACGATAACTCTTTCGCCATCTAGTGTTACCTCTTGGAAACCATAGTTAATTCTTTCGCCAACCTCTGAATACTTTGACTTATAAGATCTAAATCGATTTGTAGCTGTTCTAAATTGAGAATAAAAGCTTGCTGTTCCATATCTTGACCAGTTTAACTTAGCACTATTTGACTCCCAAAATGCAATCCAATCAATTCTTGATTCATAGATAGAAGAATAAATAAGATCAGCTTCTTCCTTAGATAGACCAAGCTCCACAGGAGTTGCAAATTCAAGATAATGTAATAGAAGGTTTTGGTGATAAAAGCGTCTTGTTCTAAAAAGCTTTTCCGTCTCTGTAATTACATAAAAAGCTGTATTTAGAGCTGGAACAGTTGATAAACGCTTACGCGCTTGATTTAGCGCCCAATTTACAATCTTATAAGTTACATTTTTACGATAAAAGAAAGTTGCATTATCAGGCTTAGCAATTATTGTTGGATCAATATAATAGAAAGCATCTTTAATCTTTGAACCAAACTCTTCAATTAAGTTATTAAAGTTTTCATCAGCAAAAATTGCATTGAAGTCAACACCTTCAAATGCACGCATAGATGTAACAACTCTTTTTACATTTTTTTGAGTTTGAAAATCATTTCCTAAAAAGCTGTGACCAGTTTCAAATAGACCTTCAACTTCTGCTTCATAATTTCCAGTTAAACCACTTTGCGACATCAGGGCCTGTTCATTTAGGATTGAGTTTTTAATATACTCAACGTAATCCTTGAATTTGAATTGTGTACGAATAGTACGGTCTCTTACAGCAATAAGCTTTCCAGAGTCATCTCTTTCAAAAGAGAATCTATTATTGAATTTCTCATTTACTGTATCTGAATTTAGCGCAAGAACATTGCACGATACTAATAGCATCAATGCTAGCATTAGATTTCTCATTATCTTCCTCCATGAAAATATCCTTTCATTTTAATGGCAGTTGGAAAATAAATCACAAGATGTAAGAAAAGAAGAGAATGTTTAGCAACTTAGTTGAACAAACTACTCAGACTACTGTCCTGATTTTTTAGTGATAGCAGCATCAAGATCATTTAAAAGATCCATATTCTCAGGGGCCGTATTCTTAAGCTTTTCTTCCTTAAGAGCTTGCTCCTGCGCTTCAGCCTCGGCCGCGGCCTCTTCTTCAGTTAGACCGGCCTTTCTTTGTTCTTCTAAGAATCGAGCATTGGCCTCTTGCATTTCAAGTGCTTCTTTTTCTCGGATCTCTTTCTTATGTTGAGTGTAGATATCATTTACAAATTGTCGAAGACGCATCTTTTCTTTTTCGCCAATGGCGTGTATCAGCCCCTTATATTTGTAAGTATTGCCGTCCTTGATAAAAACATTACCATCTTGAGGAATGATTTTTACTGCAAAATTAAAAGGATGAGTTAGATAGTAATTCCCTAGAACAAGTTCTTGATCTAAAGAAAAGAAACATATTGATTCAGAAATTTCAATTAACTTAGCGTCTCTTATAATTAGAGCATGACTTAAAGGTGACTTTTTACTAATGAAGTATTTAGGTGGATCAAAGTATGACTTATTCAATTTAGCATACTTAATTGGATCTTTCTTTCTTAATGCTGCAATTTTAGTATTAAGCTCTTGTTCTTCTTTAACAAGGCGTCTTTCTTCTAACTGATGTACCATTTGAGATAGAACATTCATACCAATCATTGTTGGATTTACGAGAGCAAATTGATAATTAAATCTTTCTTGAAAGGCCTTTGAATCATATCGATCACAATTTATGACGATAAAATAAGGATTGTTATCACTTATTTTTTTAATATTGCTAATCGCATCTTTAAGAATCTCGTCTTGCCTCTTGTGGAACTCTTCAAGATTTTGAGCAACATTGGCCATCTGCTCTACATCTTGATTATCCTTAGCATCCTCCATCTCAACATCTGAAATAAAATCAGGATAACAATAGACAATTATATCTGGATTTAAACGGCCCACATAAGTATAGTCCTGATCAAATTTTTCATTGATACGGAAAACAAAATCATAAGTATCGATTAACTTTTCACTTTGCTTGAAATAATGTAATTGAGGATCGACCATAAATAGCTTTGTACGCTTTTGTGACCCATATGAAGAGTTATCATTAACCCAAGACTTAAACGTTTTACCAATCTTTAGTTTTTTATTAAGCTCATCTTCTGATAAATCTTCTACATTAAAACTAAAGCTTCCATCTTCACGCTTTGCAGGATCAACGAATAAATACTCTAACTCTGACCAGCCATTTGCTCCATAATAGATATTATCAAACCCGTGCTTGCGAGCAATGAAGTAATTTGTCGCCATTAAATTCTTTTCTAAAGAATGCTCGACTTCAACAAGCTTACCTTCTTGTGCGATATTATTACTTTCAATGTGCATTGTGCTTAGTCCGTAAAAACCAACACGAGCAATCTCTTTTAATTTAATAGGTGCTGTTAATTTAGCTAAAGCAAACTCTGAAGAAACAGCTTCTGAAGGATAGCGAAGCTTATAAGGGTGGTGTACAACATCGTGAACTTCAATCCCCTTAACAAATACGAAGTCAAAATGAATTGATATTAATTTTTTAACTTCATCTAAATTACTAACAATTGCAACGACAGGTATCGATCTAAAAAAATGAATTCTTTTAAGAATCATTCCTAAATTATGTCCAAAAACTTCTTCTTTCTTTATGTCGATATAGATAATTGAAGGGGCCAACTCAAAGAGATCATAAATACAAAGATTGATATTTTTCTCATTATAAGAAAAATGATGAAAACTCTTTTCTTCATCAGGATAAGTCTTGGCGTAAACTTTCTTTAGGTCATCCCAATAACCAAGATCCTGTCCTAGATAAGCAATCTTTTTTGACACAAATTAGCTCCAGCAAATTAATCTTATCTACATGATATCATGTTTTAAAAAAGAGTACACAACATATTGGTTTTACAGGGATTATAAGTTTGACACAAAATCTAAACTTCAAAGTCATCATAATTTTGACCATAATACTCGTCATATTCTTTCGTAAAGAATCTTCTGACAAAATATTGGCCAACTCTGATAGTAGAAATGAATCCAAAGTTTTCAAGCTTAAGAATTGATTGATGAATTTCCTCTAAAGATATTTGAAGCCTTTCAACTATTTCAGACAAAGACATTAGTTGAGAGATTCCATGTTCACGATATGGATTTGTTTTCGCCCAAACACGACGATAGAGATACATTAAAACAACTATTTCAACTCTTGTTAAACGATAGTTAACAAGAATCTCATCAAAAAATATTTCAGGGATATCAGAAAACGTAGGAATAGGATAAGAGTTCGTATCGATCTTACTTGAATCAACTTCTTTATTTTTATGAGTTGCAATTATTGAATGTATGTCAACCATAACTCCCCCAAGAAGGATTTTCCTTCTTTTATTATGACATGAAATTCCTGTAGAAATCTAGTGCATTATTTATTTAGGAGGTTTTTGCCTAGCTCACTTTTGGCCAAAGAGCTGATTGCCTTATTTCTAGCATCTTTCGAACGATGTTCACTTAAATAACTTCTTATCTTTGTAAACAAGTCGTAGTTTTCTAGTCTACTATCATCATCTAAACGACAAATAGAGTTGATAAAATCGATTCGAGATTCGATGCTATCACATTTAGAAAGCTCTTCTTTAGCAGTGATAAAGCTTAAAATTTTCTTGTATTGGTTTTTCTTAATAGCAAAGAAAGAGTAAAGTTCTTCACTAAAGCCTGCATAGTTATACAAAACAACTTCCTCAATCGAGTGTAGATCATTTACAAGATAATGATTCTCTAACAAAGGAAGATCCTTTAGAGCAATTGGTAGTTTTATATTAAAACGTTTTATTAATTTCACTAGTGTTTCAACAAAAAGCTGACAATTAATGCACTTTGATGATTCATATTTTAGATAATGAAGAGAAACTTTTCTCAAATCAAACTTTCGATAGTTATCATCTTCAATAATTTCAAATCCTGTATTGATACTAAAGCGAATTGTTCTAAGAAGCCTTACAGGATCATTAAAGAAATCGGAATCAATATAATTGATCACCTTATTTTCAATATCTTTAATGCCTTCAAATGGATCTATGGTGTTCAACTGAATTTCGTCATTAACGATATTAAACTCAACACCAATGGCATTTAGCCTAAGATCTCTTCGTTTAAATGAATCAGCATAGCTTAAATTACTAGAGAAAAATGGAGTAAAGTTTTTATGACCTATATCTTCATTAAATACTTCAAGACGAGCAGACGAGAATTCGATTTCGGCCTCACCGAGATTGATACGAAAAACTCCCATTCCAATATACTTGGCCTCTGGAAAGCTTTCAGTTAGAAATTGAATCCAGCTCTCCCCTTCGTAGCGATCAAGATGTCTGATTTCAAAATCAAAGTCTGTAGATTTCTTACCAAGATACCAGTCCCTAACATTTCCACCGACAAGACAAAGCCTAAAGCCTTTTTCCCAACTCTTTCTAATGAAAAGTTGTATCGAGTTTGGAATATTAGAGAGGTCATATTTCTTCATAGCAGAGTCTAAAGAAATGGATTTACCTCTTTAGTAAGCATTTCAATTGTCTTTCTAATACGTACTAGCTCTGTCGATTCCTTATGATAGACAATGTAGAAACGGTCATTAGAAACTTCAAATGCTTTGCCTAAAGTTTCGATTTCATCACTATAGTACCAACGTTTTAAAACGTGATTAGGAACAACAGCGATACCAAGGCCACTCTTTACGGCCTGTAGCATATTTCCATGTGAGTTAATTGAGTAGCGAACATTTACCTTTTTAGGCTTCTTCCCATACTTTGCAACACACCAGTTATAGTAAAGACGATCACCTTGCTCAAAAAGAACTGTAGGCATCTTAGTGAGCTCATCAAGAGAAGTTTGCTCAGTTATATTAAAAGGATTCCCTTTCGGATAAACAAGAGTAACGGCCTCTTCACTTAATAGTAGCTTCTCACCGGCCTTCGGTAGTGCTCCTTCAGGAAGAACTAAAAAGTCGATTTTATTTTCTTCAAAACTTTTAATTAGGTCTTCTTGGAAACCTAAAGAAATATGAATTGAAAGGTCTTTCTCTTGCTCAGCAAATGTTAGAAGCTCGTTAGCAAGCCAGGATTTACCAACACCGGTAAGTGTCCCAATACGAATCTTTCCCTTCATTTCATCTTTATTATCTTTAATCTGGACAAGAGTCTCATCCATATCATTTAAAAAGTTAGTCGCAAGCTCATAGAGCTTCTCACCTTCTTGAGTTAGAACAACTTTCTTACCAGTCCTCTTGAAGGCCTTAACGCCTATTTTAGTCTCTAAATTCTTAACTGATTGAGAGATAGCAGATTGAGTCACATTGAGATCCTCAGCTGCACGAGAGAAGCTTTCAGCACGGGCCACGGCCACGAGAGTTTGTAATTGGCTTGTTTCTAACATAATTTCAACCTTATCTTAAGTATAAGTTATACCTTATACCAAAAATGAACATTTGTAAATAAGAACTCTGTCAAATAATTGTAAATTAGAAGAAAAACGTTACTCCAAAAGAATGATTTGTAATAACCGGAGTAAGCAGGTTCATGAAAGATATTTGAAAGTCCTTATCTTTGTAAAGACTAAAATTTACTTCCGCACCTACGATTGGAACAAAGTAGAAGTCACCAACATTAGCAAAGTATGCACCCTCGCTAAAATCGAAACCATTTTCATCGAAGTGATAAAACCCTACAGTTCCATTGATCTCTACATATCTATTGCGGTAGAAGTTATAGCTTTGGGTTACTCCCCAAATTGGCTCACAGTACGAATTCTCACCAACAAGTAGTCCTGTGGACCAGTCATGGGCATAGTTGAATCGTACTGAGTGCAATTCATTAAAAATTACTCCACTACCTTCTGATAACTCATTACATAGTGGTCTTGCATTAGGCCCTGTTGGCTTTTGAATATGCGGTGTAATGCCTCCATAAATATATGTAAGATTCATTGCGTATGCATTAGTTGCGACCAAGAATAGAGCGATAATAAGTTTCTTCACATGGATATATAAAGCAATGCTAGTGCCAATTTATTATAAGGCATTCAATCACTTAGGCCGTCTAAAAAATGAACACTATCGCAAAAGAGTCAATAATATAAACGCTTTTATAAAATGACATTAAATTTGAAATGAGTTCTGTCTTATTACTTAACACGCTAGAAATTTCTACATCAAACAAAGAATAGAAACTATTCCACTGTATATTTATCAAATGATAAAAATAAAAAAACTATTCATCACATCACTAACACTCCTATCAACAACAATTTATGCAAATGATTGCCAAGAGATACGTCTTGATAAAGGAGAGAATGCTCCTTTTAAAGACCTCCCTATACACGACCAAATGTATGGGAAGAAGACAGACTCTCAAATGTGTTATGCATTTGCTGGCTCACAATTTATTGATGCTGTTATTCAAAATGATATGAAAGCAAAAGGGCATATAACTTCCCCTATCACGACAGCTTTACAAACAAAGCTATCACCAACAAGAGACAATGGTAGTAGCGTTAATCTCCTTTCGAATATATCAAGAGGGGCCGGTCGCTCAGGCCTTGGTGTCGGACAAATTAATATTCTCTTTAAACAGATGAAGCAAGGATATAGCTGTGATCAAAACTTTCTTACGTCAATTGGAATCAAAGACCCTAATACTTTTTGGGAGCCGTTTGTTTACGAATTCTATGCAAATAAATCAATTGAAGAAAAAGTTTCTACTTTAAAAAACGAACTAAAACTTCGTGGTGTAGCAGATGAATTCTTTAATATTGTTGAAGATGAAACGTTGGCCCAGGCCGTTTCGAAAAAAGGTTTTTACTTAAGAGAACAACTTGTTTTTGAAAAACTATGTGAAGGCCACAAGATAAACTTAAATCTGCCAGAGCTTGAATACCATGACTACTCTCCAAGTGACATTGGTTTTCATGAAACTGATGAAGAATTCAAACAGCGATTTCAAGTTGATGAAATTAACCAAAACGCTATCCAAAACATAAGTGATAGTCTTGAATCAGGAAACAACTTACCAGTTATCGTCGATATCTGTGCAGAAGTTTTAACAGAAAAAAACAAAAGTTTTAAACGCTCTCTTCCTGCTATGAATGGAAGTTGTAGCAATCACTCTGTCCTTGTTATTGGACAACGTAAGGCCCAAGATAACTCATGCCAATACCTTGTTAGAAATAGCTGGGGTGATTATCGTAAATATGATCAGGCCTGGGAAGTTGATGAGAAGGGACAGATCTGGGTTGATGCTAAAACACTTTCGAGTAGTATCCTAAAAGTAATTCACGCAAGATAAAAAAAGGGCCGTATAAATACGGCCCTTCGAATATAAATCAATATTTTTAAATATCGGCTTAATCTTCGTTCGCAAGTTTCTCTTTACGTTCTTTCATAACTGTCTCTTGGATGTTTGAAGGACAGTCTACGTAACGAGCAAATTCCATCGTGTATGATGCTTTACCTTGAGACATAGATCTTAGGTCATTTGAGTAACCAAACATTTCTGAAAGTGGTACTTCAGCATTGATGATAACTTCTCCACCTGGATCAGTTTCTGAACCTTGGATCATCCCTCTTCTTGAAGAAAGGTCACCAATTACAGAACCTTGGAATTCATCTGGAGTTGTAACTTCAACTTTCATAACTGGTTCCATAAGAACTGGTTGTGCTTTGTTGATAGCTTGTCTCATCGCTTGTCTTGCAGCAATACGGAATGCCATATCTGAAGAGTCAACGTCGTGTGACTTACCGTCTCTTAAGAATACTTCACAGTTAATAACTGGGAATGCAGCAAGAGGACCTTTATCCATAACGTCTTGGAAACCTTTTTCACAGGCACCGATGAATTCGTTAGGAATCGAACCACCTTTAATTTCGTTATTGAATTTAAATACTTGATCTTCTTTATCCTTGTCTTCGTCAGCAAGTGGCTTAAGTAGACCAACAACTTGACCGAATTGACCAGAACCACCTGTTTGCTTCTTGTGAGTATAATCAAAAGTAGCTTCAGTTCTAATTGTTTCACGGTAGTTAACTTGAGGAGCACCAACTTGTACTTCTGCACCGAATTCACGCTTTAATCTTTCTACGTAAATTTCAAGGTGTAGCTCACCCATACCAGCGATACGTGTCTCACCTGATTCTTCGTCAGTGTAAACGTGGAATGTCGGGTCTTCTTTAATGAATTTAGCAAGACCTTTAGACATCTTCGCTTGCTCGTTCTTATCCTTACAAGAAATCGAAAGCTCGATAACTGGGATTGGAACGTGGATACCTTCAAGAGAAAGGTTTAAGTTATCGTCGTTACCTACGAATGTATCCCCTGATGCACAGTCGATACCTACGATAGCGATGATATCACCTGCGTGAGCAGTATCGATATTTTCTCTATCGTTAGAGTTCATACGAACCATACGTCCGATACGTACTTTCTTACCAGTTCTTGTATTATAAACAGTATCACCTTTATTTAGTGTACCTCTATAGATTCTTGTATAAGTCAGCTGACCGAATTGCTCATCAGTGATCTTGAATGCCATAGCAAGTAGGTCACCAGCTGGATCAGGGATGATCTCAACTTTAGTATCAGTATCAGCATCTTGTGCAGTTGGAAGTGCACAAGTAAGTGGTGAAGGAAGGTATCTTGCAACAGCTTCTAGAAGTGCTTGTACACCTTTATTCTTGAATGCTGAACCCATATATACTGGAGTTAACTGAAGTGATTGAACACCTTTCTTAATACATAGGTGAAGTTGTTCTTCTGTTGGCTCATTACCTTCTAGGTATGCTTCCATAACATCATCATCGTACTCAGCTACAGCGTCGATCATCTCAGCTCTTAGCTCTTCCATTTGATCTACTAGATCAGCTGGACATTCTTCGATTCTAACGTTTTCACCGTTATCACCATCAAAGTACATTGCTTGTTTAGTAATTAGATCAACAACACCTGTGAACTGATCTTCTGCTCCAATAGGGATTTGCATAAGAACAGCATTATGGTTTAGTTTTTCCTTAAGAGCGTCACGTCCATTAAATGGGTTTGCTCCCATACGGTCCATCTTATTTAAGAAGGCCATTCTTGGAACGTTATATCTTTTCATCTGTCTATCTACAGTGATTGACTGAGACTGAACACCTGAAACAGAACAAAGAACTAGAATCGCACCATCAAGAACACGTAGTGATCTTTCAACCTCAACAGTGAAATCAACGTGACCCGGAGTATCGATTAGGTTGATACGAGTATCTTTTTCAATACCGTCAGCAAAAGTTGTCCCTTTACCGCTAATACCTTTCCAGTGTGCTGTCGTAGCAGCAGATGTAATTGTAATCCCTTTTTCCTTCTCTAGTTCCATGTGGTCCATAGTTGCACCAGCTCCACCACCACGAACATCTTCGATTTTGTGGATCATGTCACAATAAAAAAGGATACGCTCTGAAAGAGTAGTCTTACCAGAGTCGATGTGCGCCGAAATACCGATGTTTCTCGTTTTCGCCATCAGCTTGTTGTTAATCATTCTTAACTCCGTTTTGAGGTTGTTAATATTTAATTGAGTCCAAATAAAAATGGATGACCAAATTTATAAAGTAACGTTCATAAGATAAAATAATCAGTGTTGCATATTAGAGAAAAAACCCATTCAAGTCAACGAGTTATAAGGCTTTTTTGAGCTTAAAATAAAGAATATTTAAGTATTTATTTTTGACAAACGTGTTGACAAAAAATGACCTAATTCTTAAAAAATCTTTCGCACAAAATAAAAGGAATAAACTGAATGTCTTCACAACTTAGCAAACAAGACCTATATGAGTCTGTTAAAACCCTTGTCGAAAGCGACGCGTCACGAATCCACTTAGGTCAACATAAATTATATACGCTATTTAGTGTGGCGTTCCAATATATGTTATTTAAGTCTACGAAGGAAGCTGGTGCCTATATTATCCGTGTCCAAGACGCAAAACTGGCCCAAAAACTTGCTCGAAAATCAAAAGATGAATCAACGCGTAAATTCCTTACGCAATTGCAAATTCCAAGAAAGATCAAGTATGGAAAATCAACTTTCTACTTAGACTTCTTTAATATTGCTAGTTGGAATATCACTAGAGATTTAAACCCGGCCAATATCAAGGGATCTCTAATCGTACGCGATACTAGTGAAGAATCTCCTGCTAAACAAATCATGGCCCTCCAAGCAGAAGCTGCAATGAATGAGGCCATTCTTGAAGGACACGAAGAAGCGAAAGTCGATATCCCTGAGCTACCAGAAGACTTTTACTTCACACACCTTGTTGATGCTTCACCAAAGAATATTTTAATTGCATTTGATGAGGTCATGGAAGAAGGCCTGTTGAATGAGTATAACTTTGAAGCAATCAACTTCCCTTTTATTAAGAAAGAAATCCAAAAAACGATCTCTGGTGTCACAATCTCGAAAGACCTTGATTGGGACGCTATTGATGAATAGGCGCGGCATTGATTGCCCAAAGGCAATCTATTGGACGCGCCGATAGCGCACGTCGCCTGAAATGAAATATATCTTCAACAAGCCGGGTTCAAGCCCGGCTTTGTTGTCTCAGCGCTGACGAATGGGAAAGCAATCGAATAGAAAAAGCGCCATTTTTCACGAAGTGAAAAATAAGCAACAATTCATAAAACAATTCATAAAACAATTCATAAAACAATTCATAAAACAATGCATAAAACATTTCATAAAACAAACTGATAAAACAGCAATAATCTAATTCAACCCACTAGCATTCGGATTAAAGTATTGATCCACACTAAAGTCATAAGGACGCACAACTGACATCCCATCAAGTAGGCCAACGATATATCGAGCATATCCCTGTGCTGCATTCCCACCTGAAATATCGGCCATAATATCGGCCAAATCGACCTGTGTAAGAACTTGTGTACCGGCCAGCGTTCCGTCTGACTGCAACACCGTTAACATCATTGCAGCATCATTTACCAAATAGACAAAGGTTCCTGGTGTAGTCGATCGGTACGCACTATAAGACGTATAGAGATTGATTTGAGTAATATTTGGATCAGTACTAAATGGATAGATTATATTATCAATTTCTGTAACCACTGAGTCCTTGATTTTAACAAACATATGTTTATCACCATCATCAGTATGATCATACTTAAGATAACTTATTGCCCCGTTACTATTGTCATAATTAATTTGACTCGTTCTAAGAATCTCTACAGGAACAGACATTTCATGAATTTGGCTCGGAGCCTGTGATGATATCGCTCCAGAAGTTTCATAAATATAGGCCGTATAGTCAGTCGCTGCAGTAGGGTCTACATCAACAACATCAGCAAAGTAGATTTTTCCTCCATCCTCACCTAGAAAATCTGCCGATCTCGTATAAAGCCTAGACTCTGCAACTTGAGTATCTGTATTGATGCAAGTGAGATACTTAGTTGAAGAAACAGACAGCTTAAAACAGAAATAGGAATCATTAGATACGACCTGTGCTTCATTAAAGGTTGCAGAAGTCATTGATGCCGGAAGAGATGTAACTTCAGAAATAACTTCATCTGCTCCCATTTGATAAATTGTCTGATTTGTTTGTGAAAAGATATAGAGATTATTATTAGCAACGCTAAACCTACGAGGATCAAGTCCAGAAGCTCCAGCAATATAATCATCAACCATTTTCGTTCCACTAACTGTTCCATCTGTAACCCATAACTCAGGTCCATTGACAGCGTCGCCACCTTTAAAATACATCTTGTTATTAAAGAGGACATTTCGTTCCCTGATATTTAAAGTACTATAGTAAGTATTTGAAACAGTTTTTAGCATCTTAGTTCCAGCAACTGTCGTATCAGTCACCCAAAGATCATAAGTTGTGGCAGTAGACTTGATGATAAAAAACAGCTGATTTCCAACTCGATTGACAAAGATTGGATCAGACTGTGTATCACCAAAACCAGGAATTGTTGCCAGAACATTAAAGTTATTACTCTTATCAATTAGAATGATGTCGTAATTAGGAGAATTAAAACCAGCTACAATCATTCCATTTGAAAATGTGTAGTGATTTCCTACTGAGTCAGTTGCCTGCGTGTCTGGATTAGTCATCTTTGAATAAGCAAAGCTAGCATTAGGGACTTGAACCGTGTCTGCTGCTAGTCCGTAGCTTAGATAAACTTCATTACCAGATCCAGTATCGTTAATCATTAAGAATGAAAAATCTGATGTTGTAATAACCTTTCCAACTCCATCTCCAGAGGAAGGGGCCGGCTTATCATCATCAAAATTAAAATCGACATGGGAAACACAAGAAGTTAAAAAAAGGACAGACAAAATAAAATTTAGATATTTAATAGATACCTCTGCAGATGAACATGTTATTTCTTTATCGAACTAAAATAAAAACTCTTGAAGAAAATATAAATTTTTTTCATTTCGAAATGTTTAGAAAACATTATTTATTTTCATTGTTTATGTACTATTAGATGGTTGAGGCACAACTCTAAACTTTAGCTCAAGAGAGTTAATAAGGTGTCTTTTAGGTTCATAACCGAATCACGCGAGCTGCGCTCTTATCTAGTTGTGCATATAAATTCATTCAATTTAAAGTTATTTAACTTTGCAAAGAACTCTACCCGACTCGTCCCTTCCTGGGACTCGCTGGGTTGAATAGCGTCATCTGCTCCTGCAGATGACGCTAACAAAAAACTAACTTGAATAATCCATGAAAGTAGTCATAATGAACCAATGGAATCTAGTATCATGGCCTCTTTCTTTATTGCTTTAATCTCAGTTGTAAATCCTATTGGTGCCCTGCCAATGTTTATGTCATTGACTCAAAACTTGTCTGAGACACAAAGAAGAAGCATGGTTCGAGTTTGCTCGATTGCTGTTTTTGTCACACTTGTAGTTTCTCTTTTTATTGGAGAAAAAATTCTTAGCTTCTTTGGAATTTCGATTGCCTCATTTACAGTTGGTGGAGGGATTCTTATTTTTTCCATGGCAACTTCCATGATCAATGCCAAAGATGTTGAATCAAAGCTAACACAAGATGAAATTGATGATGATGAAATCCGTGAGATAGGAATTGTCCCCTTGGCCATTCCTCTGCTAGCAGGTCCAGGAGCTATTTCAACGACAATTATCTACGCGCAAAAATTAGATTCTCCAATTGACTGGGCCCTTAGTATTCCAATTATCTTTGTTAGTGTCCTAGCTATTTATGTTGTTCTTATTAATGCAAATCGTATTAGTCAAAAAGTAGGAACGCTTGGAGTAAACGTAACAACACGAATTATGGGGCTAATTCTACTGGCCATGTCAATTCAGATGATCACTCATGGACTTTCAAATATTCTCCCTATCTTAAAAGCAAAGCTCTAGCTCGATAAATAACACAGAGCGCTCCCCTTTCTTGACCGACTTATTCTAATTCTTTAGAATTAAACTTCATGTTTATTATTAAGTATTTACTCCCACTATTCTTAACTTTTACCAGTGTCCTTGGAGCTAATCACGACACTATCGAAAAGAAATGGTTATCACTATCTAAAGAGTTCAACTTAAATCCAAATGAGCACGGTTTTTGTTATATGTACCAAGGTGAAATCTTTGGAACAACAGCACACTTAAAAAGCCGACTTGCCTCAACGACAAAGCCCATAACTTCACTAATGGCACTCGAAACTCTAGGGCCAAATTTTCAATATGAAACAAAAGTGATTTCTGATGGAGAAAATATCCATCTTGAAGGAGCAAATGATGGAATGTTTAGTGAAGAAAAAATCTTCTACTTAATCGCTGCCCTCAATGCAAATGGAATCGTTAAACTCAACACCATAAGCTTTGATGCTAATACTCCTATTTTTGCAATTGCCCTAAGGCCTTATATGAGTATGAGCGAAGCCTGGTATTCGAAAGAATATAACATCGAACAGCTTAAAGAATACTTTAACCTTGATAACAATAAGAAAATAAAAACAAGACTTAAAGAGTTTTTAAAAAATACCAAAGAAGAAAGACTTAAAGAACTAGGTCTTCCTTTAAAAGTATCGGCCTATAGAATGACTGTCGATAATGTTGTGTATTCCGCAGCGAATCCTATTAAAGACATCAAAAAAACTTACTTAGTTCAATCTCCTAAGCTTCTAACTTATCTAAAGTTTCAAAACTCAGTTTCTCACAATTGGCTCTCTGACATAACTTATAAAAGTTATGGAGCTCAAGAATACTCAAAGTGGTATCTTCAAAATCTTATTGAAGAAAAACTTGGTAATGATTACTTTCAAAAAAGAATTGGGTTTAACGATACTGAAGAAAATACTTATCTTTATACAGGATCAGGCCTGGATTCAAAAATAGATGGGAAGCGCGTCGACAACTATGCAACTTGCGCTATTGTAATTAGCTCTTACCAGGAACTAGAAAATAACTTGAATCAAAGTGGCCATAAGCTTGAACAAGTCCTACCTATTGCAGGAATTGATATTGGGACTCTATCGAAAAGATTAAACTCTCAAAGAAACTTAGGCTCTATCCTTGCAAAGACAGGCACTCTTATGAATACCAAGTCTTTGGCAGGTAAATTGTCGACAAAGTCAGGAGCGATCTACTTCGGCTTTTTTCATCAAGTCTTTAAATCAAATGGACAAGATCAGTACAATGCTAAGATAGTTCAAGATCTTATGACAGAGTTTTTGATTGAAGAATTCGCTGGTGCAAAGAAAATAACAAACTACACCAAACCACAATCTTTCCTGCCTCTAGAAGGACCAATAGAAGAGTTATAAATGAACAAATCAGTTATCCCCATCGTCGTAATACTTTTGGCCCTTGCTACTTATATCTCAAAAGAGAGCACACAGTCTGTTCAAAACAAATACGATGAACCGGCCCCGATAAACGCAATTGAATCACAAATCGTTCACAAAAGAGCAGCTCTTGCACGAAAAACTCCAACGGCCTTGAAAGAAAACAAAGAAGCTAATCACATCCTAATGGCCGCACTTGCAGATGAGCGCGAGGATTTGGTTATAGAAGCTCTAAACAAAGGAGCAAACCCAAATATCATCTTTAACAATAGACGTTTTACAATGGCGATGGACAAGAGCTTAAATTGTAACCCCACTGTTCTAAAAGCTCTTATTGATGCAGGAGCAGATCTAAAGATAAAAGACACTCACGGAAGAAGCGCTCTTGACTATGCAAAAAGAAATGGCAATGAAGATTGTATCAAAATTCTAAACGACTCAGGTGCGATCTAAAGAAAAAAATTGGGCCTTGGTTTTTACTTTAAAGAAGAAAAGATAGGATTTTAGAACAAGAGAAAAAAACAGATTCCTGTTTTTCAGCATGGCCGGTAGAAGTGTTATTGGGACTCTTTTTAAAGAACCAAGGCCGTCCAACCATTGATACTATTAATAAAGCAATGATCGTGCCAACTTTTGAACAATATCCAAAGACATCAATTTCAATAAAATCAGACACTTATTACTGGAGTAAAAAGGTCACTGAGGTCAAAATGAACTCGTTACAGTAAATACAAAAGAGCCCAAAGTGCACACTGCGCCGCATCGTTCGTATATCTTTTAAATAAAGAATTAAGATAGAAATTTTGTTAGAACAGGTTCTAATTTTGAAATAATCGGGGCCGCTTCTTCTGAAAATGGAGATAAAGAAAATCGAATAACATTAGTTGCTGCCTCATCACTGAGTTCATATGCCTTTGCAACTCGTGAAGGTTTAATGATTCCAGATGCACAAGCAGAACCACTAGAAGCACAGATTCCGGCCATATCTAGGGCCATCATAACAGTATTAATATTCTTATCATGGACACTAAAGAAAATAGTTGTCGCATTTCTCTTCTTTGCCTTGGCACCGATAAGAGTAATTCTTTCACCAAATTTTTCAAGAAGCCACGCTTCAAGCTCATCTTTTACTTTTTGAGCTCGCTCAATATTTAAGTGTGACAGATTGTAATCAAGAGCGAGATTAATTGTATGAACACTAAAAGCATTCTCAGTTCCTGAGCGCATTGCCTTTTGCTGACCACCACCACGAATAAGTGGAGTCCAACTCGCATCCTTTGAAACAAGTGTAAAGCCTACACCTTTAAGAGCACCAAATTTGTGTCCAGAAAAAGTATAGTAATCAAGTCCTAGGGTAAGCTCATTCCAATCTTTGATTTTTCCAACAACTTGTACACAATCAACATGAACACAAGCGCCTGTCTCATCTTTGATTTTTAAAACATCGGCCAGATCCCACACGACACCATTCTCATTATTCACATAAGTGAAATTAATGAGCTTCTCTCCTTCAAGCTCGTTTAGAGCTTGTATTACTTCTTGTCTATCAAAGTCACCTCCATGTGTTTTTAACACGTGAAAAGTACCACCAAGAAGCTCTACATGTTCTCTTTGATTCACCATACTCGAATGATCAACATCAAAGCAGAATACGTGGAATTTTGATTTAAGCTTTAGAGCATTAAAGCAAAAACCTTTTACTACACTATTGATTGCCTCTGTGGCACCTGAGTGAAAAAAAACATCGTAGCTTGTCGCATTGAAAGTATCTTGAATCTTTTTGATTGTTTGATTAATGAGAGATTTTGACTTCTTTCCTACCTGGTGAATCGAAGCTGGATTACCAAAGTAGACGGCCCCCTCGCAAAGCCAATCTTGGACTGGTTTAACTAAGGGGGCCGTAGCATTATAATCTAAGTAGAGATAATTATTGATTAATTTCACCTAAACCTGATCTGATTCCTGAAGCGTACTCGCTAAATGCACTTTCATTTGAAGTGTTTTGAGTAGCTGCTTCTACTGTTTGAGTAGCTTGTTCATTAGAAGCTTCTTCACCTCTAACTTCTGACTCAACTTCACCAGATTTTCTTACAAGGTCACCTAAAGAAGTAGTTGTTAGGTATTCGCTCATAATGAAACCAAGGTTTTGAAAGTAATTCTTAGACAGGTGGAATTCAACAGTGCTAGCTTGCTCTGCTTCTGTTCCTAGGATGTCTTTTGCTGGGTTGATATTTTCACCAACACATTCAAGTACATCTTTAATTGTAATTTCTTCCATCGAACGAGCAAGAACATAACCACCACCTGGTCCTCTTACTGACTTAACAGCTTGGCCATTTCTAAGCTTTCTGAAAAGTTGCTCAAGGTAGTGAAGTGAAATGTTTTGTCTTTCTGAAATTTCCTGAAGTCTTACAGGGTTTCCGTTGCTGTGAGTAGTTAGGTCAAGCATTGCTCTAACTGCGTAGCGTCCTTTCGAAGTGAGTCTCATTGGTCTTCCTCCATAAATCCAAATGTTAAATAAAAAAATAGTTTTAAACTTAAAGCAAATAAATTGTGTGCTAATTTAGGACTCGCATTCCGTGCTATCCTTTCTGTTGAAAGATTTATTCCGTTAAAATCTTTCTTCCTAAATATTATGTCAGCCCACAAGTCTTAAAGTCAACTTGATTTAATCAATTATTATAAAAAAATATTTTTTCTTTACTGGAGACAATGCTGGAGCACATAATATCAATAATATCTATATGTTAGGGAATTATTCAACTGCGATGACAAGATATGCCAAACAGAGTTAATCGGTTATTTCTGCCCACTTGTTAGAAGATGTTAAAAAATAATTTTCTTCAAAAAATAATTACGAGATGCACTTTCTTCATCATCTTTCTTGTCATTGGCCTCAATGCTTAGTTGAAAATAATTGAAGTCATCAGAAAGTTCACGGTAAATATCTCTGATATAGTCCTTGCCCCACTCAACAAGAAAGTATTTTTTCTCATCGAGGTACATTGCAAGTTCAAGATGAATGATCTCTTCTGGCGAATCAAGACGATAGAAGTCTGCATGGACAACATCGCCGCAATCATTGATAAGGGAATATGTTGGAGAACCTGACTTGTCTTCACCTAAGAAGACATTAGTGAATGTTGTCTTTCCCGCGCCAACTGCTCCATCTAAAATCACAACAGATGGCTCATTTAACGACTCTTTTAGTTCGACAATAATATTTGAAATATCACTTTGGTATACTTTTTTCCAATGCCTAACATCTTGATAGTCAAACAACAGGTGCTCCTTAGAATTAATTGCTTAGATATTTATTTTCCACGATAAAAATCAATTAGCAATCAAAGGCAAACCATACCTTACTTAACTGGATGGTTTCTAAACAAATTTAACATATCTCTAGTCACATTAGAGATTCCACTAAATACAGCTTGAGACACAATCCAGTGACCAATATTATATTCAGCAAAAAGACCTTGCTCAAGAAGAGGTCTTACACTCTCCATTGTTAATCCGTGGCCAGCATGGAAAGCAACACCTGTCCCCTCTAGAACTTTAAAACAATCAACATAGTTATTAAGATGAGGATTAAGATCTCCTTCTTTTAGGAAGTCGATAGCATAAGCTCCCGTATGAATTTCAACAGCATCTGCTTTTAATTCGATGGCCTTCTTCATTACATCTGTCGAGGCTTCAACAAAAAGAGAGATTTTTGTTTTTGGAGAATGCTCTCTTAGGTATGACATAGTTTGTGATACTTTATCAAAATTAGCTGCAGAAAGATCTAGTCCACCTTCTGTTGTCTTCTCTTCTCTTTTTTCTGGAACAAGACAGATCCAATCTGGTTTAAAATCAGCTGCAATTTCAACAATCTCTTTAGCACAGCCAATTTCAAGATTTAATGGTTTTTCAAAACGCTTTGTTACGGCCATAACACTTGTTAAGTCCGTATCTTGAATATGTCTTCTGTCTTCACGTAAGTGAATAGTAATTTGATCAGCACCGGCCATTAAAACATCTTGAGCGGCGTTTGCAACACTTGGGTAGCCTTCATCTCTTTGTTGTCTAAGAGTTGCTACGTGGTCAATATTTACACCAAGTCTTGGAATCATTTTATCAGTCATTATGCAATTTCCTTTTTAAGAGCGCTCACAAGACGATCACAAACTGTATTGATCTTATCTTCACAACGTCCTTCAACCATAACACGTGCTAGAGGTTCAGTTCCTGAGTATCGGAAAATCACACGTCCTTCTTCACCTAATTCTTCTTCACAGGCCTTAAGTTCTGCTGCAAATGTAGGCATTTCTTCAACCTTCTTCTTTTGAGAAACAGATACGTTCTTTAAAACTTGTGGATATAATTCTACTTCTTGAGACAGTTCATTAATTGATTTCTTAAAGAAATAAGTGGCCTCAATTGACTTAAGAGCTGCAAGAGTCCCGTCTCCAGTAGTTGCATGCTCTAGAAAAATAATATGCCCAGATGGTTCACCACCAAGAAGAGCATTTTCACTTCTCATATACTCCATAATATAGCGATCACCAACTGCTGTACGATGAAATTTAAGACCTAACTTCTTAAGGTAGTTCTCAAGCCCAAGGTTAGACATAATCGTTCCAACAACAGTGTCACCTTTTTTAAGCTTGCCTTGCTCAAGTAAAAGCTTCGCAAAAATTCCAATCAGCTTATCACCTTTAATAAGTCCACCGTCTTTATCTATTACTTGAATACGATCAGCATCACCATCAAGACAAAAGCCCATATCTGCACGAAGCTTTACTACTTCTTGACTTGCAAGAGCAGGGTGTAAGCTTCCACAATTTAAATTAATATTTTGGCCATTTGGATTTACACCTAATGGAAAAACTTCTGCACCTAACTCACTCATGACAAGAGGAGCAACTTTATAGCTAGCACCATTTGCACAATCCACAACCACACGCATACCACTTAGGTCACACTCTTCATCAATTGCTGACTTAACGTGAACAACGTAGCGGCCTTCAACACCTTCAAGTCTTTTTGCACGACCGATTTCGGCACCAACTTTTGGTGGAATAAGTTTAGGATTAAGAACTAACTCTTCAAGCTCTAACTCAACTTCGTCTGGAAGCTTGAATCCGTGGGCATCAAATAACTTAATACCATTATCATCGTAATCATTATGTGAAGCTGAAATCATAACACCAGCATCCGCTCTCATAGAAGTTGTCACAAAAGCAACACCAGGAGTTGGAAGAGGTCCAGTAAAAATCACTCGTCCACCTTGAGATAATACACCTGCCGAAAAAGCTTGCTCAATCATATAACAGCTTAGTCTTGTATCTTTACCAACGATAATTAGAGGTGTTTTCTTATTCTTATTCTTTTTTTGAAAATAGAAAGTTACTGCACGTCCAAGTGCTGTCGCAATTTCAGGAACCATTGGATAAATATTTGCTTTACCTCTAATTCCATCAGTTCCAAATAGTTTTCTTTCAGTCATTATCTACTCACTTTAATTATTTCTGGATGAATTTTTAATAAATGAACGTCCTCAGGAAGCTCGGCCCTTAGACGAATATCTGCACTTCTTCCCATATCAGAAGGAATTTCTGCATAAACCTTAACTTCGCTTGCCTTTATATCATCTCTACCAGTAGTTAGTACATCTAAAGAGACCTTTCTTATGCGAGAACGAAATTTCATATTAGGCGCAATAAATAAAATTGGGATATTCTTTAACGTGAGATTAGCTTTTTGTGGCCTAATATCATACTTAAACGAAAGAGTGTCATTCTCACCGTAACGAAGAAACTCTGGAAGATCTTCAAGTTGAATCGGAACTTCCCCCTGACCAGATAACTCCGATAGATCAATTAGGCGTGTTTTCACCTGCCCCACATTTCTCATGATATCACGTGCTCCCTCAATCTTAACTTGATTACGACTAAGAGATGAAGAAATGAGCTTTAATTCCTTAGGTAAGTTATTCATGTAATTTACCTTAATAGGAACATTCTTATAAATTAATTTATCTAGCTTGATGGCTATATGCTTTGGCTTAATATCCACAACCTCAACACCAAAAGGAACAATTAAATCCGTTTCGCTAATCGAATATTTTACTTGTTTCGTTGTGCGATTAACTTTCATTTTCTTAAGGTCAACTTGAAGCTTCAAGTGATCATCGCCATGAAAGTCTTTTAGGAATGCACGAGCTCCCTTTAATGTCACATGAATTTCGTGAGCAGACACTGAAGTAACATCCATACTTGTTGCTGGAAGTACTTCTAGGTTATAGATTCTTTCAGTTGTAATTGGCTCCGAGTTTACAACATAGAACCAAAGAAAAATTGCAAGAATAATACTCAGTAGAGTTAGTAGCTGATTTTGAATTAATTCAAATAAATTATTGCTTTTAATTTTCTTTAACATCTTATACCTGCCCTACGATTTGAGATTGTAGATCAAGTCTCTTGCCTGCCCACGCCTTCTTAAGCATCATACGTAGCTCATTCTCGTTATGAGAATAGAAGAACTGGCCATTAATACACAGTTTAATCTTTCCGGTTTCTTCACTTACAATTATAACAATGGCATCTGATACTTCTGAAACACCAAGAGCTGCACGGTGGCGAGTTCCGAAGTGGCGATCAATTTCAATATTCTTAGACAATGGCAAGAAACAACCTGCGGCCAGAAGTTTTCCATCTCTTAAAATAATGGCACCATCATGAAGAGGCGAAATTGTTTGGAAGATAGAATAGATTAAGTCTGAATGAATCGTTGCATCGATAATTGTTCCAGTATCGATATAGTTTTGTAGACCGTTTTTTCTTTCAATGACAAGAAGAGCACCTGTTCTCTCTTTAGAAAGGGCCGTTACACTCTTAATTACCTCTTCGATGTCATAGTTAACAGGAGAGCGATCAAAGAAGTTAAACATCTTTCTTCCCGTACCAACTGTTGCAAGAGCAGCACGAAGCTGGTCTTGAAAGATAACGATGAAAATAATGAAGATATAATCAAAGAAGTGCTCAAGGATCCAATTTACCGTGTAGAGATTGTACTTAATCCCAAGAGTATAGAGGATAGCGAGAAAAACCATACCAAGTAATACCTGAATGGCCCTTGTCCCTTTTACGATCTTTAGAACCTGATAGATCATCAGGGCGACAATGCCCATGTCGAAAAAATCTTTAATGCTTAATTGCTTTAGAAGCGTTGAAAATAATGTCATAATATATAAACTGCTAAATATTTAAAATGTTAGGAGTTTAATGATGCCTATAAAAACGCAGATAGTAAACACATCAGGTGAAGGCTTTTACGACATAACGGCCCAGATGCGACAATGCTTAGAAGAACTCAACCCTAGTGATGAAGATGGTATCCTAGTGTGTCAAATACAACACACCAGTGCTGCGCTATGTATAAACGAGGCTTTTGACCCAAGTGCAAAAGTTGATATGGAAAACTTCCTCAAACATCTGGCCCCAAGAAGCCTCTCTTTTATCACTCATACAGCTGAAGGGCCTGATGACTCACCTTCTCACATGAAGTCAATTCTTATGCAAACTTCCCTTACGATGATTATTGAAAATGGTGAACTTGATATTGGCCGATGGTCTGGAATTTATCTTTGTGAATTCAGAGATGCTCCTCATACGAGGAAAGTGAAAGTTAAATTTATTGCAGGGTAAGCGCAAAAAGACAAAGGCCTCAAAAATGAGGCCCAAGCACTATATAGTTTTGTTTGTGTTTTATTAAATCAAATAGTTTAATGAATTATTTTGTTGATTCGTAGATTGCTTTGAATCCGTCGAAATCTCTTGCAGCGATTTCAGCAAGCATCTTTCTGTTGATTTCAACATTGTTCTTCTTAAGCTGTCCCATGAACTTTGAATAAGAAGTACCAAGAAGCTTAGCAGCTGCAGAAATACGTACGATCCAAAGTCTTCTCATATCTCTTTTAAGAAGTCTTCTACCGATGTATCTGTAGTGTAATGCTCTTTTTACTGTTTCAGAAGCGTGATAGTACTTTTGTCTTCTAGAAAAGTGAAACCCTTTTGCTAGTTTTAAGACTTTATTTCTTCTCGCTCTTGCTTTAAAACCTCTTCTAACTCTAGACATAATTTACTCCATTTTTTTGACGTTTGGGGACCAAGCTAATGGTTCTTTCGTTCTTTCCCAAAAATCAGGTTAAAAAAACAATTTTGTCGATTTAAAGTTTCGACCAACTCAATCTTTTTTTTGAATCGCTTGCGCTAATTAAGCGTAAGGTAGACATCTCTTTACACGAGCAACATCTGAAGCGTGTACGTAGTCAGTTTTACCTGCTCTCTTCTTCGCATCAGTTGGCTTCTTTTCAAGAATGTGTCTTAGGTTAGCTCTTTTTCTTTTGAACTTACCGTTACCTACTGGCTTAAATCTTTTAGCAACAGCTCTTCTAGTCTTCATTTTTGGCATTTTTTACTCCTTGAATTTTACTCACTCGAAAGCAAGTTGAGAATTCAACAAAATACAACAAAACTATAAGTGCATATTTTTAACAGCTTCAAGCTATTAATGCAAAGGATTATTTAAAATAAGTGAAAAAATATCGGGTACTTAGACAGAATAAATGGAATGTGCCTGAAGTAATATCAGGCACTTATAAAAGAATTATTATTTTTTCTTTCCTGGAGCGACGATTGTGATAATTCTATTACCCATCATCTTAATTGGAGACTCAATAACTCCATCAGCTTCTTCGCATACGCCATTAAGAATCGCTTCAAATTTCTCTTTTCCCATGTCCTTATAGGCCATTTCACGACCTCTAAATTGCATAACAAATTTAACCTTGTCACCACCCTCTAAGAACTTATAGGCTCTCTTAAGTTTAGTCTCAAGATCGTGTGCTTCAATATTTGGACGAAGTTGAATTTCTTTTAGCTGAACCTTGGCCTGCTTCTTCTTAGCTTCTGCAGCTTTCTTTTGAAGAGCATATTTATACTTTCCGTAGTCCATTAGCTTTACAACTGGTGGTTTAGCTGTTGGAGCAATCTCAATTAAGTCGACACCAAGTTCTTCCGCAATCTCACGTGCTCTATCAATTGATACAACTCCGTACTGCTCTTCATCACTCATTAATCGACATTCAGAAATTCTAATTTGCTCGTTAATTCTTGGGCCTCTTTCTTTTTTAACCCTTCCACCTTTAAAATTGTTGCTAATAAATCACCTCCGGAAATAAACCAATTATTAGCGAATTAGTTATTTTCAATAATTTCAATTCTAATATCTAGCTATTAGGATTGCAAACATAACAAAAAATATACCCACAGTATACATTATTGAATGAGATATTTCTCATAAAATGACAGATATTGCCCGCCGTGAGACGTAATTCTTATAAAATACTCTTCAGATAAGCAAAGATCAGTATATAAATTCTTAATTCTTTCGAATTCCTTTAGTTTTTCGATACCAAACTCAGTACTCTCAACTTCACCAGAGTGAAGATCAAAGCTTTCTAGATATTTATCTTTAAGATTACCTATCATTGGAACACCAACACGAAAGTTTTTAAGCTCTTTATCAGCAAAAACAAAGATCTCGTCACTTTTGAAATGAATCAGCTGTCCATGAACAATTAGTGCCATCAGCTTTGCAGCAGATGAAAATAATTTCGTAAAATCTTCTTCCCACGGACCGATTGCAAGTCTAATATTTCCAACTTTTCTCTTGTTTATTTTATTTCTCATCTTCTAATCCTTATGACCTTCATCATCTGGCTCCATGTGGATCAGTATATCGATATCGCGACAATAATCCTTTAGCATCAACCTAAGTCGATCTTCTACTGTGTGAGCTATATCATGGGCCTGACTCAGCGATAAGTCAGGTTCGAGTAACAAGTGAAAATCAATTTGCATCCACGTAGAATTTCCACGTGCTCGAAAATTGTGAATATCTCGAACATATTTAATATCCTCAAGTGAAGAAATGTACTTATCTTTTAATATAGGAGCTACATCTAAAAGGTCATTTAAATTTTCTAAAGTTATTTGAATACCAAGGTAAATCAAATATAAAATAATCAATCCACCGACAATATAGTCAATAATGTAAATTTTAAAATATGCAGCAATAATTGATATGAGAACACCAAAGCTGATAATCATATCGCCAAAGGTGTGATTACTATCTGCAGTTAATATTTGAGAATTAAGCTCACGCCCTTTTCTACCTTCGTAGGTCGAAACTCCAAAACTCATTGCCATTGAAATAAGAATTGATAAAACAGGAACAAGTCCGAATTGTCCGTACTTAGTTTGTGTACCAAGAATAAGATCATGGTAATCAAGCCCTAATTTAATTGCAGAGCCAAAAAGCATGAAAGCAATGATTAATGCCCCAATATTTTCAAATTTATGGTGGCCATAATTATGTCTGCGATCTCGTGGTTTTGAAGCAAGTGCTATAGTCACGATGCCTAGGAGATTTGAAGTTCCATCAAAGATAGATTCAATACCTGAAGAACGTAGAGATATAAAATTAAACTCGATTCCAGCAAGAATCTTAATTAGAGCGACAATTAAATTTAAAAAGAAAGTAATAATTAAAACCTTCTTTATTTCTTTTTCTCTCTTAGATAGCTCTAAATGCAAAAGATCTCCTATTTAGACAACTTTAAAATTTAATTTTAGTTGGTCTTTCAATGTCTTTTCTGTTGATTCAATAAAATCATCAAGTTTTGTTCTATCAGCAATTACATAAGAATTATCTTCGTAACCAAGAACACCAATTTGCTCAAAATAAGTCAGAGCAGTTTTCATAAGCTCAACATTCTGACTTTCCGCAAAGCGGATAATGCGCTGACTTTGAATCTCGGCCTTAAATACTTCAACAAAACGCTTCATATAGTCTGCCGACTTAAAGTGATCCACACCATCTTTTTGAAAACTCTCAAGTGTTAGTGCTGATACAAAATAAGCTTCGTTAATATAAGTTAGGCTTCGAGCAAAAAGGCTAAGCTTTGAAGCAACTTCATATAGGTCTTTATTTGTGAATTCGATGGCATCCTGGAGATTTGTAATATCTCTGCCAACGGCGTTACTTAAAATGCGTAATGTCTTTGCATAGTATTCTTTGACAGTTGGAAGATAGAATTCCATCTTAAGCATATCTCGTTGTTTAACAAAGAATGCTTTAAGATCATCAACATTATCAATTTCGCCGCTGAAGACATTAAACCACGCTAGTGAAATCGTCCAAGGAATGATGAAATGATGAACAATCGTATTTTTAAAGAATAAAAGTTCGCCGCGACAATTCTTTTTAATCGCATAAAAAAGAGATGTTCCTTCACTTTGTCCAATAACATCAACTTTATTATTACCAATAAGAATATCCATAGCGCGACCTATAGAATCTTCTAATTTATTTGCCTTTAGACCTTCCGTAAAAGGAATATCATAACGCTTACAATATTCTAAAATAGCTTGTGCTTTTAAAATAATATCATTCCACTTTAAGGCACCACTTGGCTCATCAAGTAAGATTAAAACCAAGAGATTCGTTGGTGTGATTACCATTTGGTCACCAACACTTCTGAAACACTTGAAAGCAAGCTCTCTCACGTTAACTTTGTTTTCATGCTCATCATCAAGTTTATGTGCATATTGTGGTTTTCCAAGAGAGATATGAATTTTTCCAAACTGATAGGCCATAAGTTTAAAAAGACCAAAAAGTTGCCCTGTTGATTCCTTAACCTTTTTGCCACCCATCATCTCTTTAGCTAATGCTTTTTGTTCCGGTACATATTCATGTGCGATACTTACAGGAACGAAGGCAAGACCTTTTTCTTTCGCATCTGGAAGATGCGAGTGGGCCTCAAGTAGCATTTGATATAGCCCATACTTTGGAGGTCTAAGTTTTCCAGATCTTGTTCTTCCACCTTCAAAGAAGAATTCGATGGGCTCCTTACGCTTTAACAACGCAAAGAGATACGCTTCCATTGTGAACTTGTAGAGAATGTCGTTTTGAAAACTTCTTCTAATGAAGAAGCAACCTGACTTTCTAAAAATCTTTCCAATTGGGAAAATATTTAAGTTATCACCACCAGCAACATAGAGCATTCGTTTATATTCTTTAAAGAATTTATAATTGATAGCAATGTAGTCAGCGTGAGATTGGTGATTGGGAACTAGAACAACACTGGCCTCTTCTAAGAGTGCCTTAAGGTCGGTTCCATTTTCATTGAAACTCACCCCATCGTATAAACGAGGAAGAGTTGCATCGAAAAACTTGGCCATCGACTTTAGGTAAGATGGAGAATAATCTGCTCGCATTTCATTAAAGTTAGCAACAACCTTCTTCTTAGTTTGTTCAGGGTTATCACTTTCTTCAATTCTTTTAATAAGTTTTGGATAACTTAATAAATCGTCAAGAATAGTATTTTCCATAATCGATGACCTTATCGTCTTTTTTAAATTTATTAGTGTTTACCGTGTGGTTTACTTTCGGCCATACCAGATGAAGACATTTCCATAAATAGTGCTGCTTCACTCATGTTTGCAAGTTTATCAACACCTAGGTAAGTCATTCCAGATCGAATACCACCAGTTAATTCATTGATAATATTTTCAACTGGTCCCTTACAAGGAATCATTGTATCAACACCTTCTGCGGCCATGCCTTTAGGAAGCTCTCCACGCCATGAAACTTGAGCGGCCTTAGACGCCATCCCACGATATTCTTTCATACCACCCTTAACTTCACCTGGAGTTTCAAGTGCACCAGATAAGAGAGATCCGGCCATACATGAGCTAGCTCCAGCGCAAAGGGCCTTTACCATGTCACCTGAGTTCTTAAGTCCACCATCGGCAATAACAGGTATTCCCGCTTTTTGGGCCTCAGCAACACACATTGCAACAGCTGTTAACTGAGGAACACCATGTCCTGTGATGATTCTTGTTGTACACATACTTCCTGGTCCAATACCAACCTTTACAGCATCTGCACCCTTATCAATCATGCGTTTAACACCATCTGGAGTCGCAACGTTACCAGCGATAACGTCAATTTGAGGATAGTTCTTTTTAATATACTCAAGAACCTCCATCATCATAATAGAGTCACCATGAGCGATATCAACGGTAAGAATTTCAACACCAAGTGCAGCTAAAAGATCTGCTCTTTTCATCCCCTCTTCCTTAACACCAACAGAAGCAGCAATAGGTAGAGTAATCGAGTGTTCCTTAAAATATTTTTGGATCGCTTTTACATCCTCAACTTGTTGTTCAGGTGACATAAAGCGATGAAGAATTCCAACACCACCAAGACGAGCAATTTCCATGGCCATCTCTGGCCCAGTAATTGTGTCCATATTGGCCGCAATAATTGGAATATCAATAGTATGATTCTTAGTAATTTTTGTTTTTAAATCAGTATGTCTTCGAGAAGAGATTTCAGAATATCTCGGAACTAATAAAACATCGTCAAAAGTAAGACCTTTACCACGACTTAGAATACCATTTGATTTGAATGTTAAATCCATTACTCTCCCCTGAAATTAGAAACTTGTGTGTGTTATAACGAGCAAATAATAACATTGTCGAAATAACACGCACAAGGTAATTTTTAGAGTTTATGTCTTGGATTTATTTGAAGGTGTACAGACGAAATCGCGATGAAATAAATGCGATAAAATCTTCGTCCTGTGTCATATTTCCAAATACTGCTGAATAAGCAGATCCTAGATCAAATCGTTGAGAAATTTGCCCACGAGAATCGATATAGTATACAGTTTTTCCAACTGTCGTTACAACAAGTCCATCTTTCCAAGCAGCTAGAGAAGAGATTGCAACATCATCAACCTTAACTCTTTTAACTTCATTAAAAGTTGAATCGATATAAACGACTTCACCATTAACACTACCGAAAGCAGCAAGCTTTCCACCATCAATTAGAACGCCTTTACGATTAGACTGAAAACTTAGCTTCTTAAAAAGAACCCCAGATTTCTGATCAATAACTTCCATTTTATCGTCAACAGATCCTACAATAATTTTGGAATTAAAGATTGTTGGCCTCATATCGACATCAACAAATTTCTGTCCAGTACTCATACGTCTTTCCCAAAGAACTTGTCCTTCTTCTAGTGAGAAACAAATGAAGTAGCCGTCAGCAAAGCCTGCATAAACCTTGTTACCAGAAATTAAAGCAGTCGATGTTCTTTGTACTGTTGAGTAGTAAGGAACAGATCTTTTATAAGACCAAATGACTCTCCCAGTATAGGCATCAATATTAAATAGCTTATGATTTCTTGTATGGATAAAGAGTCTTCCGTTATGAACAATTGGAGTTGAGTCAACACCTGCGTCTAAGTCAAACTCGTATGCCAACTCACCTTTGTTTAGATCGTAAGCATAAACACGGCCTGTATTGTCTCCAAAAATCAAAAGATTCTCGTAAACAATAGGTGCACTTGTCATTTGTCCTTTAATATTTAAAGTCCAAAGGAGTCTACCTGATTCAACATTATATGCATTAAAGTGGCCACGGCCATCAGCTGCAAATAACTGTCCATCATGGATTAAGGGAGATGCTAATGAAATTGGAAGATTTCCACTTTCATATCTTGGCTCTAAATTCTTTGCCCAAGCAAGTGTTAGCGGCTTTTTTTCTAACTTATCAGCAGAAATTTTAGTCTTAACACCATTTAGTGTTGAACAAGAAGTAAGAAGAATGGCCACTGCTGTGGCCGTTAGAATTTTTATCATAGAATTACTTAATTTTTGCTAAATAGCTCTTCGCTAGTGATTTGTAGACGTTTTGAGTAGTTAATGTAAGAACTTTTTCAAAATGAGCTTTGGCCTGTGCCATATCATTTTTAAGAAAGTACATACGTCCTAAGTCTAACTCTACACGTCCCATTGTTAGGTTATTTTCATTATTCTTAAGTTCAGTTAATGAAGCAATTGCACCATCAATATCATTTAAGTCTTCTTGAACTACGGCCTTTCTTAAGTTTACAAAGTAAGACTGAAGAGAGTTTACCGGCTGCATCTTCGTAAGAACTTCAAATGCAATCTTGTTTTCACCTTTATTTGTAAGGTAATCAACAGCAAGTAAGCTAGTTGCGAAAGAAGCCGAAGTACCTGCAAAGTCATTTAGAAGCAGCCCAAGTTCTGCACTCATTGCACTCGCATCAAGTCCACCTTCTTGATATTTCTTTAATGACCCTTGCTCAAATTGATAAAAAGCAGTTGCGGCCTTTTCATTTGTTTGTGCTTTTGTGTAAGAAAAGATTCCGTATCCACCAATAGCAGCTACAACTAATAGAATCAGTCCTAGAAATAAAGCTTTGTTTTGAGCGATAAACGCTCCAAGCTCAGTTGAATTTAATTCAGAATTAAGGCCTTCATTTGGCGCTACCTGTGTTGTCATCCATTACCCTCTGGTTAAAAATTTTTATCATTTTAATAAAGAACATTGAAAGTTGTCAAAAATACATGAGTATTGTTAAAATATATTTACTCATAATTAGGAAAAAGGAAAATTACGCACCATGAAAAGGATTTCACTAGTAATAGCAGCTTTTATTATCTCACTAAACACTTTCGCTCTAGAGCGTGTTGGACGTCTGGGGATTGGTTTCTCTAATACAGTTAACAATGATATCCCATCGTTGTCGATTAAAGTTCAACGCAGTACAACGTTCGCATATGGCGCGATTTTTGGTGTAAATACGGCGGAAAATGGTGGCTGGCACGGTGGTGTGCGCCTCTACCGCAATATCTTTGATGAACCATACTTAACTTTCTATGCTGTTGGTGCAGCTGTTCTCTTGAATAACAAAACACCGGGACAAGATTCAGATTCAGGTTTTCAAGGAGACCTAGGCTTTGGAACAGAGTTTTCGTTTCAGGGAGTGGATAGCATTGGCCTTAGTGCAGAATTTGGTATTCGCTTTGAGAATATCGACGAGTTTGAAGTGACAACAATGGGTGAACACTTTATCACAGCAGGTTTTCACTTCTACCTATAAAATACGGACAATTTAATGTTTAAAAATAAAATTATTTTCTTCATCACACTTTTTTGCCTGCAAGGCCTATCTCTTGCCCAAGAGGGAATGGTCGGTGCTGATGATGACCTAAATATTGGTGGAGATATCTTCTCTGATTTCAATGAAGACCTTGAAGAATCTCAAATTTATGAAGACGAACGCTATTATAAGTACGGGCGCTTCTTCTCTTTCTCAATGGCAATCGGTTTTACAACTTGGACAGGAAACCGTGGAATGTTATATGAAGACCTACCTCCTACTTTTGGTTTAACAATCCAATATTTTTCTGATTTTCAATCGGCCTGGAATATAGGTTTTGCTTATTCAAAACACAATATTACACTGACGTATCCAACTCAGGGGATCCAGCAATTTCCAACTTCTGTTGATATCTCAATGCTTAGATTTTATTTTGGTTACCGCTATTATATTGATACATCAAATTTAGGAACCGCCATCACTTATTCAAATCCTTACTTAACAGCTCGATTTGAATATTGGTATGAGCAGGAAAAAATCTCAAATCAAGACGGTGAAGTTGAAGACTCTTACGGAGGGGTCGGTATCGCTCTTGGTGGAGGACTTGAATTCCCAATTAAAATAAAAGAATCATACGTAAATGTTGAAGCACTTGTTCACTCAGTTGCTCTTCAAGATGTACGTACAATCAAATATGCCCCAGCAACGAAGGGTGGTCCAGGCGTGAGTGATCTGACTGGTTTTGCATTCACGCTGATGGTTGGATATGTTTGGAATTGGTAGCGCATCCGCTGCAAAATGATTAATAATCATTTTGAGCGGTGCGTGCGCAGTGGTCTGCAATGACGTAGCAACATTAATCTCAACGAGCTTTAGCGAGTTGATGATTGCAAAGCGCAAACTTAATATGCACCATTTTGAGCGGTGCGTGCGCAGTCGTCTGCAATGACGCAGTAACATTAATCTCAACGAGCTTTAGCGAGTTGATGATTGCAAAGCGCAAACTTAAT